>CAVQMT010000056.1:0-37720 GCA_963713655.1 uncultured Acidobacteriota bacterium | reverse complement strand
AGTAGGGGTACACCATGAAGACCAGGCCGGCCACCACGAATATTCAGCGCTGCTGCTTCTTGCCGTAGACGAACATCACGAACCCGATGCCGCCAGGGATGAGCGACAAGAACAGCCAGGTCGCGTCCACGCCCCACACTGTAGCAGGGTGAGCGTCGTCAACTCAGCAGGGCGCTGTAATCCTCGGGCGTGTCGATGTCGTGCAGGCAGCCCTCGTCGGGCGGCACGACGTTGAGGATGCGCGCCTCGTGACGCCGGACCACGGTCTTGGCGCCGCCGTCGAGCGGCGCCTCGCGCAGCTCCTCGAAGAGCGACCGGTCGAACAGCACGGGATGGCCGTGCGCGCGTGCCCACGGCGGGGCGCACGATCGGCGCCCGCGACCGCCGCCACTCGCTCACCACCGCCTCGACGGTGGCCGCGCTCAGCATCGGCACATCCACCAGCGTCACCAGCAGCGCCTCCGTGTCCCGTCCACCACGGCATCCATGCCCGTCCACAGCGACGACAGCTGTCCGCGGCCCGGATCGGGGTTGCGGGCCATGCGCACGGGGACGGCAGCGCCGCCTGCCCGACCGCCTCGACGATTCCCTCGTGCGCCGAGCCAGTCACGACGGCCACCGTCCACGCCCGGCATCGGTGAACGCCCGGACGATCCGGACCACGAACGGCTGGCCGTCCGGCGCCGCCAGCAGCGCCTTCGGCGTACCCATGCGGGTCGAGTCCCCCGCGGCAAGCACGACGGCCGCGACCATTCGGGCTGATGTTAATGCCGCCTTGACATTGATACGGCCTGTTCCTACACTTCGCCCAACGCCGACGCTGGCGGTTCGCGATTGGTTCGTCTCGTGGCCCATGCGTCCGCTCAGGCGGTCTGGACGCACCTGGGATTCTCTCAGCCATGCGCCTCAGGCACTCGCGCGTGGAGGGCAGGGCTATGGCGACCGGCACTATCGCACGTCTTCTCATCGACAAGGGCTTCGGGTTCATCCGCGACGAAGGTGGCACCGAGCACTTCTTCCACCGCAGCGCCGTGCGCGACTCGGTGTTCGAGCTGCTGCGCGAAGGCCAGCGCGTGGACTTCCAGCCGGAAGAATCCACCAAGGGCCCGCGCGCGGGCAACGTCCGCCTGCTCGAAGGCTAGCTGGTCACTCGACCCGAACCACCGACGCCAGCCGCTCGACGAGCTCAGCTCTCCGGTCGCTGGCTTCAGCGTCACACTTCCTTCCCGACCACCTTCGCGAACGCGTGATCGGCGGTGACGTACACCGCCGCCATGCCGCGCCGCGCCACCACGCGGCGACTCCCGCGCGAACCGCACGGTCGTCCGCGCGATCGAGCGTCGCCGTCGGATGCTCGGCCAGCAGCACCTCCGGCTCCAGCGCCAGCGCGCGTCCGAGACGCACGCGCTCCAGGTCGAGCGGCTCCAGCCCCGCACGGACGCCGCCCAGCAGGCCGGTGACAACCCCAGCTCGTCGGCGACCGCGCGCACCGCCTCGCGGACCTCGGGCGGCATGGGGTCCACGTCCAGCGTCTGCGGGATCGCCAGGTTCTGCTCCACGGTCAGCTGCTCGACGAGCACGGTCCGGTCGCTGAGCAGCGCGAACCGCCGCAGCGCCTCCAGCCAGTCGTTGCTGTCGGCGATCTCCGTCGTGGCGCGGCCGAACACGCGCACCTCGCCGGCGTCGGGCAGGCTGGATCCAGTGATCAGGTTCACCAGCACCTCGGCCGCGGTCTTGTCGAACCCGAGAAGCGGCCGCTGCCTGGCCGCGCGTCAGCGCCAGTCCGCACGCGCAGGGGGCGCAGCGCGTTGTAGTGCTTCACCACGCCGCGACGTGGATGAGCACGTCGCCGGGAGTGCCGGTCATGGCGGGCGGTGGCGGTGGCGCGCGGCGCGCAGCCGCTCCCACTCGGCGGCGGCAGCGTCACCGTGCCGACGCGCAGCGGCGACGCCGGATCGGCGTGGAAGTCGGTGCCGCCGGTCACCAGCAGGCCGAGCTCGGCGGCCATCGCCCCGTAGCGCGACACCGTCGCCGCGTCGTGGTCCGAATGAAACACCTCGAGCGCGTCCAGGCCGGCGTCCACCAGCCCGGGATCTCCTCGTCGATGCGCGTCCGGCCCGGATGCGCCAGCGAGACCAGCCCGCCGGCGGCGTGCACGATGGCAATCACCGTCTCCGGCGACGGGCCGACGCGCTCGATGAACGCCGGCCGCCCTTCGCCCAGCCACGCGTCGAACGCGTCCTGCACGTCTTCGCGTAGCCGGCGGCCACCATCGCGCGCGCCACGTGCGGGCGCGCCAACGACGTGCCCGTCGGCAGCCGCGCCACCTGCGATCTGCGCCGCGAAGTTGACCGGCATCCCCAGCTCCGCCAGCCGCGCGACGATCGCCTCGACGCGCGCGATGCGCGCCTCGCGCTGCGCGGCCAGGAACGCCACCAGCGCCGGGAGAGCGGGGTCGAAGAAGTAGGCCAGCATGTGGACGTCGCGGCCGTGCAGCACCGCCGTGATCTCGATGCCGGCACGGCCTCGATGCCGCGCCGTTCGGCGAACGGCTGCACGTCGGCCACCGCAGCCGTGGTGTCGTGATCGGTCACCGCCATCACGCGTCAGCCCGGCCGCGGCGGCAAGATCCACCAGCTCGCCGGCGTGGACCGGCCGTCGGACGCGGTGGTGTGGAGGTGGAGGTCGATCACCGCGCGCCGGCGCGCGAGGCGGAGGCGGCGCGCCCGCCGCGGCCGGCCCTGCCCTGGCGCTTCACGAGCGCGCGGTATTCGCGGATCAGCAGGTCGAGGTGCTCGCGCTCCTCGTCGGCGAACTCGAGGAAGATCTGCTTGCCCTCCGACTCCTCGAACTGCTCGCCGTACTTCTTGAAGAAGCGGTGCGAGCCGCGCTCGCACTTGATGCCGATGAGCAGCGCCTGCTGGTCGTTGCCGTGCACCAGCCGCTCGGTGCCCTCGGCGAAGATGCCGTTGGCCGCGCCCTTGAAGAACAGGAACGTGGGCCGCGACTCGAGCTGCGGGTCGCGCTGCAGCAGCTCCGCGTAGCGCGCCTCGAGCTTGCCGAGGTGCTCCTTCTCTTCGGCGGCCAGATGCTCGAACACCTTGCGGCCGCGCGCGTCGCGCGTCACCCGGGCGGCGCGGGTGTAGAACTCGAGGCCGCTGCGCTCGGTGGCGATGGCGATCCGCAGCGCGTCGCGCGCGAACACCAGATCGCTGTGGCCGTCGTCGGCCGGCGCGGCGCGGCCGTCCCGGCAGTCCTCGCAGGTGCCGTAGATCTGCACCACGCTCTGGGCGGCGTGAAGCCGCGCGCCGTGGCCACTTCCTCGACCAGCACCTCGATGTCGGAGCTGAGGAACTCGAACGAGCGGTGGCAGGTCTTGCAGATCAGGTGGAAGTGGCGCGGCTGCCGGTACGAGTGCTCGAACCGGAAGCGCCCTTCGCCGAAGTCCACCTTGCGGGCGATGCCCGCGTCCACCATCCACTGCAGCGTGCGGTAGACGGTGGCGCGGCTGATGCGATGGTCGTCCTGGCGGATGATGTCCACCAGATCGTCGGCGCTCAGGTGCCCTTCCTGGCGCAGGAACACGTTGACGATCTGCTCGCGCTTGCTGGAGCGCTTGCCGCCCTTCGGCTTCAGCCGGCTGAAATCGGGAAGCGCAGTGGACACACTCGTCGCTCGGGCCCCGTCCGGCGACGCCGCTTAATGGTGGTGCCCGCCGCCGCCCTCGCCGTCCACGCTGAACGACGAACCGCAGCCGCAGGTGGACGTCGCTTGGGGTTGCGGATGGTGAAGCCGCCGCCGGTGACGGTGTCGACGAAGTCCACTTCGGCGCCCTTGAGGTAGCTGACGCTGACCGGGTCCACGAACAGCCGCACGCCGTTCGACTCGAACACCTGGTCGCCGGCGCCGCCGGTCTCCTCGATCATCAAGCCGTACTGGAAGCCCGAGCAGCCGCCGCCCTGCACGAACACGCGCAGGCCGCTGCCGACCTTGCCTTCCTCGGTGAGCAGCTCGTTGATCTTCTCGGCTGCGTTGGGGGACACGTTGATCATTGCTCGGCTCCTCTGTAGAACCTTGAAAT
This sequence comes from uncultured Acidobacteriota bacterium, assembly GCA_963713655.1. Lineage (GTDB taxonomy): Bacteria > Acidobacteriota > Vicinamibacteria > Vicinamibacterales > UBA2999 > CAWEBF01. Next base: position 33,639 of record CAVQMT010000056.1, on the reverse strand, counting down.
ACTCCCTAATTATACGCCGCTCGCCGCAGGGCTCCGGGCTACCGGGCTACCGGCCTTCAGGCGCCGATCCCGGCCAGCTCGGCCGCCGAGGCCTTTTCCACGTCGGCGTGCAGGCTGTCGCCGTGGGCGTCCATGGTGACGATGGCCGGGAAATCCTCCAGTTCCAGGTGCCACATCGCCTCCGGCGTGCCGAACTCCATCAGCGACACGCCGTGCACCTTGGTGATGGCGCGGGCGTAGAACTGGGCCGCCCCGCCGATGGCGTTCAGGTAGACCGCCCCGGCCTCCTTCAGCCCGGCCAGGGTCTTGGCCCCCATGCCGCCCTTGCCGATCACGGCGCGCACGCCGTAGCGCTTGATGATGTCGGCCTGGTAGGGCTCCTCGCGAATGCTGGTCGTCGGGCCGGCGGCCGTCACGCGCCAGCCGTCGCCGTCCTTCGCCACCACCGGCCCGCAGTGGTAGATCACGCCGCCGCGCAGATCGACCGGCGGCTCGTGCGACATCAGGTGATGGTGCACGGCGTCGCGGCCGGTGTACGCGCGGCCCGACAGCAGCACCACGTCGCCCACCTTCAGCGACCGCACCTGTTCCTCGGTCAGCGGCGTGCGCAGCGCGACCTCGCGGCCGGTGCGCTGGAAGCCGGCCTGGTCCGCCATCGGCACCACCGGCGTGGAGGGATCGCGATACAGCCAGCGCTTGATCTCGCCCGAGCGGCGTCGAGCACGACGCCGAGCCGGCGGTAGGCCCAGCAGTCGTAGGCCACCGAGACGAAGAAGCTGGCGGGCAGGCGATTGAGCGCACCGACCTTGCAGCCGATGAGCGACACCCGGCCGCCGAAGCCCATCGTGCCGACGCCGAGCTTGTTCACCTCGCCCATGATCGACGCCTCGAGCGCGGCCAGCCGCGAATCGGGGTTCACGTCGTCGAGCGTGCGGAACAGCTGCTCCTTGGCGTGCGACGTAGCCGGACGTGCGGTCGCCGCCGATGCAGACGCCGATGGCGCCCGGCGCACAGCCCTTGCCCTGCGCGTGCCAGACCGCGTGGAGGATGCACTTGCGCACGCCCTCGATCGAGCGATCCGCGCGGCCCAGGTGGGGCAGGTCGGCCGGCAGCGAGTACTGCGAGTTCATGTTCTCGCAGCCGCCGCCCTTGAGGATCAGCTTCACCTCGATCTCGTCGTCGTTCTCCCACTGCTCGAAGTGGATGATCGGCGTGCCGGGCCCCAGGTTGTCGCCGGTGTTCTCGCCGGTCAGCGAGTCCACCGAGTTGGAGCGCAGCTTGCCGCGCCTGGTGGCCTCGGCGATCGCGGCGCGGATCTCCTTCTTCATCACGATCTGGTTGGCGCCCACCGGCGCCTTGACCTCGAAGGTGGGCATGCCGGTGTCCTGGCAGATGGCGCCCTCGCCTTCCGCCGCCTGGTCGATGTTCTGGGCGATGATCGCCAGCGCCTGCGCGGAGCGGGTGCCGCACCTCCTGTTTCATGGCCGCTTTCATGGCGGCGCGCACGTCGGGCGGCAGGTCCGTGGAGGTCCGGACGACCAGCGACAACACGCTCTCGAAGAAGGCTGAGGGCATAAGGGTCAGTATAATTTGATCGGATGAAGCACCTGGCCGCCGCCCTCGCGCTGGCCGCGCTCGCGGGCACCGTCGGCGCCCGGCGCGCAGACGTCCGCCAACCTGGAGCACGGCCGCCTGTTCCCGCCGGAGAACCTCGGGCTGCTGGAAGGGCCCGACCGGGCGGTCTGGCAGAAGCCCGATCAGATCATGGACGCGCTGGGCATCGCCGACGGCGCCAAGGTGGCCGACATCGGCGCCGGCGCCGGCTGGTTCACGATGCGGCTGGCGCGCCGCGTCGGGCCGAACGGCGTCGTCTACTCGACCGACGTCCAGCGCGAGATGCTGGACGTGATCCGCCGGCGGGTGGCGCGCGAGGGGCTGCAGAACGTGCGCCTGCTGCAAGGCGAAGACAGCTCGCTGGGGCTGCCGTCAGCCGGCGAGCTGGACGCGGTGCTGGCCGTGGACGTGTATCCCGAGGTCAAGGACCGCGTGACGTTCCTCCGCAACCTCGCCACGGCGCTCAAGCCCGACGGGCGCATCGGCATCGTGAACTACAAGCTGGGTGGCGGCGGCCCGGGGCCGGCGCCGTCCGAGGGCGTCCGCGTGGCGCAGGCCACCGTGGAGGCCGACGCCCGCGCCGCCGGACTCCGCATCAGGGGCAGCGAGAACCTGCCTTATCAATACCTGCTGGTCCTCGGCAAGCCCGAGCCGCCAGCGACCCGGTAGTAAAATCCGTCGATATGCAGGCCCTGCCCTCGCACACATCAGGCACGTTGTTCCAGGCGCTCGCGCCGCGCACGCGCGGCGGACCGCGCCTCGCTGCCGGTGCAGGCCGCGTCGGTCGCCTTCATCGCCGCGCTCACGGCCGCTGCGGCGCAGTTCAGCGTCCATCTGCCGTTCACCCAGGTGCCGATCACGTTTCAGCCGATCTCGTGCTGCTCGGCGGACTGGTGCTGGGATCGCGGCTGGGCGCCTACAGCCAGTGCCTGTATCTGGCGGCCGGCATCGCCGGCCTGCCGGTTTTCGCCGCCTCGGCGACGCTGCCGCCCGGCATCTTCCGCCTGCTCGGGCCGACCGGCGGCTACCTGATGGCCTATCCGCTGGCGGCGTTCGTGGTCGGGCCTGTGCGCCGAGCGCGGCCTCGATCGGCGCTGGATCACGTCGATCGTGGCGATGCTGGCCGGTCTCGCCGTGATCTACACGGGCGGGACCCTGTGGCTGGCGTTCTTCGCGCGGCTTGGTTCGGCGACGGCTGCCACTGGTCTTCAAGCAGCGTTCGCCACCGGCGTGGCGCCGTTCGCGCTGGCCGACATGCTCAAGATCGCCGTCGCAGCAGGCGTCGTGCCGGGGCTATGGCGCTTGTTCCGGTTGCCCTGACCATCGCGGGCAGCGACTCCGGCGCCGGCGCCGGCATCCAGGCCGATCTCAAGACATTCGCCGCGCACGGCGTCTACGGCGTGTGCGCCATCACCGCCATCACGGCGCAGAACACGCAAGGCGTGTCGGCGGTGGAGGTGGCGTCGGCCGACGTGGTGCGGGCGCAGATTCGGGCGGTTGCCGCCGACTTCGACATCCGGGCCGCCAAGACCGGGATGCTGGCCACCGCCGAACTGGTGCGGGTGGTGGCCGCCGCGGTGCGCGACCTGCGCGTGCCCAACCTCGTCGTCGATCCGGTGATGGTGGCCAAGAGCGGCGATGCGCTGCTGGCGGCCGACGCCGTCGAGTCGCTGCGCACGGCGCTGCTGCCGCTCGCCGCGGTGGTGACGCCCAACCTGCCCGAAGCCGAGGCGCTGGCCGGGATGGCGATCCGTTCCGAGCACGATGCCGAGGAAGCGGCGCGGCGCATCGCGGCGCTGGGTCCGCCGCGGTGGTGGTGAAGGGGGGACACGCCGACTCGGCCGAAATCGTGGACCTGCTGTTCGACGGCGTGACAGTGCGCGCCTTTCGGCAGCCCCGCATACCCGGGTCCAATACGCACGGCACCGGCTGCACGTTCGCGGCGGCGGTGGCCGCGCATCTCGCCCATGGCCGCTCGCTGGCCGACGCGGTGCCGGTGGCTCAGCGATACGTCGCCGGCGCCATCGCCAGCGCGCCCGGGCTTGGCCAGGGCCACGGGCCGATGGACCATTTCTGGCAGGTTCGACGCGACCTGACCTGAGGACGGGACCGGGCTCCGACCGGGCACCCTATACTTGAAGGAGAGATGTCCACAGTGACTGTTGCGGTCACCTCGAAGCGGCTGGACCTCGAGGCCCTGACCGCGGCGGTGGCGAGCGGCAGCGGCGCCGACGGCGCGGTGGCATCGTTTGCCGGTCTGGTGCGGCAGGAGAACCTGGGCCGCCGCGTGGCCTACCTGGAATACGAGGCGTATGAGCCGCTGGCCGTGCGGGCGCTCCAGCGCATCGTGGACGAGGCGCTGGCGGCGTGGCCGGGCACGCGCGTGGGCGTGCACCACCGCATCGGCCGGCTGGAGCTGGGTGAGGCGAGCATCGTGATCGTGGCGGCCTCGGCGCACCGTGCGGACGCGTTCGCGGCGTGCCGATACACGATCGAGCGGGTGAAGCAGATCGTGCCGATCTGGAAGCACGAGCATTTCGACGGTGGCGACGTGTGGCTGGAAGGCGCCACCGCCGACCCCGACGACGAGACGGCGCGCCAGACGGCGTACCGCATCGCATGCGCGTGACGGTCCGGCTCTTCGCCCGGTTGCGCGACCTGGCCGGCGCCGGCGAGCTGGTGCGGGACGTGCCGGCCGCGTCCACCATCGACGGCGTGTGGCGGCACCTGGTGGCGGAGATGCCGGCGCTCGGCGAATACGAGCGCACGATGTCGGTGGCGCTGAACGCGGACTATTCGCGGATGTCGGCGATGGTGAAAGAAGGCGACGAGGTGGCGTTCCTGCCACCTGTCTCCGGCGGGTGACACTGGGGTCGGGTGACACTTCGATGTTCGACAAACTAGCGACGGTCGAATCGCGTTACGACGAGCTGATGACGAAAATCGGCACGGCCGAAGTGCAGGCCGACCCGGCCGAATACACCAAGTCGGCCAAGGCGCTCGCCGAGCTGGAGCCGCTGGTCCAGAAGTACCGCGAGTTCAAGGCCCTCGAGGCCAACATCGCCGGGGCCGCCGAGCTGGCCAAGAGCGGCGACGCCGAGATGCGCGAGCTGGCCGAGGAAGAGCTGTCGTCGCTGCAGACCCGCCGTGAGCCTCTGTTGCAGGAACTGCGGACGCTCCTCATCCCGAAGGACCCGAACGACGAGAAGAACGTCATCCTGGAGATCCGCGCCGGCACCGGCGGCGACGAAGCGGCGCTGTTCGCGGCCGAACTGTTCCGGATGTACAGCCGCTTCGCGGAGCGCAACCGGTGGCGGCTGGACGTGCTGTCCTCGAGCGACAGCCCTGCCGGCGGCTTGAAGGAAGTGATCGCCACGATAGAAGGCCGCGGCGTCTACAGCCGGCTCAAGTACGAGAGCGGCGTGCACCGGGTACAACGCGTGCCGGCCACCGAGGCCAGCGGCCGGATTCACACCTCCACCGCCACCGTGGCCGTGCTGCCCGAAGCGGAGGAAGTGGACATCCAGATCAACGAGAAGGATCTGCGGATCGACACCTTCTGCTCGAGCGGCCCCGGCGGGCAGAGCGTGAACACCACGTATTCGGCGGTGCGGCTGACCCACATTCCGACCGGCCTCGTGGTGTCGCAGCAGGACGAGAAATCGCAGATCAAGAACCGGGCGAAGGCGATGAAGGTGCTGCGGGCGCGCCTCTACGAGATCGAGATGCAGAAGCAGCAGGATGCCATCGCCAAGGAACGCCGCGGCTACGTCGGCACCGGCGATCGCTCCGAGAAGATCCGCACCTACAACTTTCCGCAGAGCCGCATCACCGATCACCGCATCAACTTCACCACCCACCAGCTGCACGCCGTCATGGAGGGCGACGTGGCCGAGCTGCTCGACCAGGTGTCGGCGTTCTACAACGCCGAGAAGCTGAAGCAGGTCACGCAGGTCGCATAAATGCCGGGGCGCGCCGCCACACTCGGCGACGTGCTCGCCGAAGCACGGACGGTGCTGGAGGCCGCGGGGATCGGCGCCGACGAGGCCGCGGTGGACGTGGACCTGTATGCGCGCCGCATCCTCGGCTGGGATCGCGCGCGCGTGCTGACGAGCCGTGCCGAACCCGCACCGGCCGCGCTCCAACCCGTGTTCTCGGCCTGGGTCGCGCGTCGGGCGCGCCGCGAGCCGTCGGCCTACATCGTCGGCCACCGCGAGTTCTACGGCCGCGACTTCGAGGTCAATCCCGCGGTGCTGATTCCGCGCCCGGAGACCGAGCACATCATCGAGGCCGCGCTGCCGCTGCTGGCGGCACAGCCGGGAGCGCTGCGTGGCGGATCTCGGTACCGGTTCGGGGAACATCGCGGTCACGCTGGCGTGCGAAGCGCCGTCGTGCCGCGTCGTCGCAACCGACGTCTCGGCCGACGCGCTCGAGGTGGCCGACGCGCAACGCCGCCCGCCACGGCGGTCGCCGACCGCGTCGTCGTTCCGGTGCACTTCGTACCTGGACGGCGTGGACGAGCACTTCGACCTCATCGCCGCGAACCCGCCCTACGTGCGCGACGGTGACGCGCGCCGGCCTGTCGCCGTCGGTGCGGCGCGAGCCGGCTGTCGCCCTCTTCGGCGGCGCCGACGGCCTGCGCGGGATCGAGTGCGTGCTCGACGCGGCGATGTCGCACCTGCGCCCGCAGGGGTGGCTGCTGATGGAGTTCGGGTTCGGGCAGGAGGACGACGTGCGCGAGGCCGTGGCGCGCCACCCGTCCCTGCGCTTCGACCGTGTGATTGCCGATTTGCAGGGGTTGCCGCGAACGGCGGTGGTGCAGCGGGGCTGAGCGGCTACTTCGAGTTCAGCCTGGCCTTCAGCTCCTCGAGCCATCGAACGGCGGCCGACGAAGACGCGGAAAGCGAAGGGGAAGTGCGTCAGGCGAGGTTCGCCAGTGGACTAGTTGGCAAGCAGACCGGCAGGATCGACGCGCGCGGCGGCCCGCACGGGGAGCAGGTTGGCGAGCAGCGCGACCGCGACCAGGACGACGACAACCGAGACGAACGTCAGCGGATTCTGTCGTGGTCACCCCGTAGACGAATGACGACAGCGTGCTGGACAAGGCGGCGGCGATTCCGACGCCGGCCACCACGCCGACCCAGACAGGCCGCATGCCCTGTTTCAGCGCCATCCGCATCACGTCGGCGGACCGCGCGCCAAGAGCCATCCGGATGGCCAGCTCCCGCCGACGCTGTGTGACGAAGCACGAGATCACGCCGTAGAGCCCCACGGCGGCCAGCACGAGGCCGATGAAGCCGAGCAGCAGCATCAACGCGACGTTGAACTGGTCGGCGGCGAGCGCAGCGCTGAGGCGCTGCTGCATCGTGGACACGTTGTGAACGGGAATCGCCGGATCGATCTCCTTCACCGTCGCACGCACGACCGCCGCGAGCGCCACCGGGTCCTGCGTGGTGCTGCGCACGACAACCGTCATCGTGCGGCCGGTCCACCTCCAGACGTCGGGCGGCGCCTGCTGGATCGGCAAGTAGAAGTCCGCCCGGGTCTCTGCTCGAGGGCCCTCCGAGCGAACGTCTCCGACGATGCCGATCACGAGTTTCAAAACAGGGGCGCCGTCCGGTCCTGGTTCACAGCAGGAGACGCGCTTCCCCACCGCGTTCCCGTCGGGAAACAGCTGGCGGGCCGCCTCGGCGCTCAAGATCATCACGCGCTGGTTGCCGCGGCGATCGTCGGCGGTGAACAGGCGGCCTTGAACCACCGGGATGCGAAACGCCCGGAAGTAGTCCTCGCTGATGAGACCGAGCCGGCCGAGGACGAAGTCGTTCGGGTCGAAGGCCTTGCCCTCGGGCACCAGGCCGTTGTTATTGGCGTCGACCTCGAGCGGTGCGGCCGACGTTACGGCGGCCGACTCGACACCAGGGTGCTGTGAGAGCCGCATAACCAGGTCCTGGAACGTGCTTTCGACGCGCGCGGTGTCGTAGCCGACCTCTGGAAGCGAGACGCGGGCAGTCAGGACGTTCGAGCCGTCGTATCCGAGTTTGACCGCCTGCAGGTAGATGGCGCTGCGGACGAACAGCCCCGCGCCGATCAGCACCACGAGAGCCAGTGCGACCTCACCCGCGACCAGCAGGCTCCGCAGAACGTCGCCGGAGTGCGCGACGGTGCGGGCCCCGCCGCTCAGCGGTCCCCTGAGATCGGAGCGTGCCATGCGAATCGCGGGAACCAGGCCGGACCCCACGGCGCTCAGCACGGTCGCCATCAGCGCAAAGAGCAGCACGCTGCCGTTGACCGTCGTCTGATCCAGGCGCGGCACGGCGGTGAGACCCGCGGCCGCCGGACCAAGGGCGATCATGGCCGGAATCGCCAGATACGCCACGGCGATGCCGAGGGCACCACCGATCAATGCCAGCACCAACGATTCCGCAAGGAACTGCTGGACGAGGTCGCCGACCGTTGCGCCAAGCGAGGCGCGCAGGGCCACTTCGTGCGACCGCAGGTGGCCGCGCGCCAGCAGCAGGTGCGCGACGTTGCCGCAGGCGATGAGCAGCACCAGCGCGACGGCCCCGAAAAGGACGAGCAGCCGCTCTCTCGAATCGCCGATGGTCTCGGCGGCGTACCCGTTGACGAGCCCCCGCCGGACTTGCGTGTTCGCCGGGAGCTGGGCCTTCATGCGCTGGAAGATCAGCGACAGCTCCGCGGCGGCCTGATCACGCGACACACCGGGCGCGAGACGGCCCACCACGAGCATGCTGTGCTCGTCGTGGCTGACAATCTGATCCGGTGTGAACACGATCGGAATCCAGAACTCGTCCGATCCACCCAGCTGGTCGAACTGGCGTGGCATCACGCCGATGATTTCGTGCCGGTGTCCGTCCAACCTGATCGCGCGGCCGAGGATCGTGAGGTCGCTTCCGAACATCCGGGCCCACAACCGGTGGCTGAGGACCACGACGCGCTCGCGGCCCGCCTGGTTCTCGTCGGGGCGAATGGTGCGGCCGAGCGCGGGCGGAATGCCTAACAGGGAAAGGTATGAGGCAGTCACCGCCCCGCCCTGCAGCCGTTCGGGGACCTCGGAGCCCGAGACGTTGACGCTGAGGAAGCGGAGGGCGCCGAGTGCGCTGAACGACGAGGAGTGAGCACGCCAGTCCTCGAAGTTGCCTGGCGACACCGACGACAGCCGGCCGGTGCCGAAATCCTCGCCGACGATGACGACCCGGTCGGGCTCGAGGAATGGGAACGGCTGCAGGACGACGGCGCAAAAGGCGCTGAAGATCGCGGTTGCGGCGCCGATGCCCAGCGCGAAGGTGACGACGGCGACGGCCGAGAATCCTGGCGCGGCGGTCAGCTGCCGGCATCCGTACCTGACGTCGTTCCACAGCCTCATGGACACCTCGTGCTACAAGACGTGTGCCGCGGAAGCCCGGCGAATCACCGGATTTCCATATAGAGTCCTACGTGCAACCTCCCGACCTTGTTCGGGCCTGGGACGCTTCGTCCCACGCGCGGACACGGCCGCGCTTGAGATGAGTGGCGTCCGGCCGGAACTGTCGACCGTGGACGTAAACCGTAGACTGTAAACTCCCGGTATGGCGGACTGCCTGTTCTGCAAGATCGTCGCTGGCCAGATCCCGTCGGCGTCGGTCTATCAGGACGATCAGCTCTTCGTCTTCCGCGACATCAACCCGCAGGCGCCCTTTCACGTGCTCGTGGTTCCGAAGCGCCACATCGCGACGCTGAACGACATCACGCCCGCCGATCACGACCTGGTCGGCGCGATGGTCCGTCGCGCGGCGGTTCTGGCGGTCGAGCACGGCTACGCCGAACGCGGCTACCGCACGGTGTTCAACTGCAACGCCGAGGCCGGGCAGACCGTCTTTCACCTCCACCTGCACGTGCTCGCCGGCCGCGGTCTCAGCTGGCCGCCGGGATAAGCGCGACGTGCGCGAACGATTCATGCTGGAGGGCGTGATGCGACGACGCTTGCAAGCGGGAGTGGCGGCAGCGGCCGCCGCCGTCTTCGCCGCTCTGACTTCGATCGCAACCGCCCCGGTGGTGGCGCAACAGGGCGCGGCGGCAGCGACGCCGCCGATGAACGACTCGGCATTCGCCGAAACCGACCTGCGCGGCTGGCTCACCTACATCGCCTCCGACGAACTGCAGGGCCGGCAGGCCTACACGGAAGGCATCGGCCTGGCCGGCGCCTACATCGCGCGCAACCTGGAGCAGTGGGGCGTCGCGCCCGCCGGCGACAACGGCACCTACTTCCAGACGGTGCGCGTCCTCGGGATGCGCACGCGCAGCAACTCCAGCGTCACGGTCACCGTAAAAGGGGAACGACGCACCTTCAAGGACGGCGAAGGCGTCAGCTTCCCGCGCAATCAGGGCGGCAAGCAGACCCTCTCGGCCCGTGCCGAGTTCGTGGGCCACGGCATCAGCTACGCGCCGCTCGGCCACAACGACTACGCGCGCGCCGGCGCCGCCGGCAAGGTGGTGCTCTACATCGGCTCGAAGGGCCCCATGGGCTTCAGCGCGACCCACAGCCGGCTGCTGAACGCGCGGGGACGGAACGCGATCGACGGCTTCGGCGCCGTGGCGGCGATTGGCCCGGGCGCATCGACCACGCCGCTGGCGCCGCCGCCCGCGAACCAGCCCGCCAACAATCGGCGCGTGGACTTCCAGACCGCGCAGCGCGTGGACACTCCAGTCGCTCCCCAGATCACCGCCACCGACGAGTTCTTCAAGTTCGTGCTGAGCGGGTCGGGACAGGACTACGGTGAGCTGAAGTCGAAGGCCGAGCGGCAGGACAGCCTGCCGGCAATCCCGCTCGGCGACGTCACCATCACCATCGACGTCGATGCGGAATACGAGGTCGTCCAGACCCGCTTTACGCGCAACGTCGTCGGCATGGTGCGCGGCGCCGATCCCGCCCTGGCGGACCAGTACGTGATGCTGGGCGCGCACTACGATCACATCGGCTACCAGCAGTTCGCCCCGACAGCCGCTCCCGGCGCACCCGACCCGCTGATCGCCAGCTGCGCCGGCCAGTCGCGGCCCACGCCTCGCGCCGGCGACAACATCAACAACGGCGCCGACGACGACGGCTCCGGCACCGTTGGCCTGATGGCGATCGCGCGCGCCTTCGCCAAGGGACCACGGCCCCGGCGGTCGGTGCTGTTCGTGTGGCACACCGCCGAAGAAGGCGGACTGAACGGCTCCCGCTACATGGCGGATCACCCGCGTGGTGCCGCTGGACCGGGTGTCGGCGCAGCTGAACATCGACATGATCGGCCGCAACCGCTGCGACGACGATGCCGAGTCGAACACCGTTCACCTGGTGGGCTCCGACCGCATCAGCACCGACCTGCACAACACGAACGAAGAGGCCAATGCGTCGCTGCCACGGCCACTCACGCTCAACTACGAGCTGAACGACAGCGCCGACCTGGAGTCGCTGTACACGCGCAGCGATCACTACAGCTACGCCTCCAGGGGCGTGCCGGTGATCTTCTTCACCACCGGACTGCATCGCGACTATCACTACGTGACCGACGAAGTGGACAAGATCCGCTTCGACAAGGTCAGCCGGGTGGCGCAGCTGGTCTATGCGACGGGCTGGCGTCTGGCCAACGCCGACCGCGCTCCGGTGCGCGATCGCCTCGGGCCGCGGCTCGGCAAAGGGCAGACGGGACGACTTCAGGGAACCAGGTAGGAAAGGCCGGCCTGGCGGTGGTGGTCCCGCCAAGCCGGCAGACCGTTACTGGTAAATGAACTGCCGGCCATCGGAGCCGTCCGCGGGGTACCACACCTTGATCGGCGCCGGCGCGCTGCGCGCCGCTTCACCGAGCGTCACCGCCGACAAACCTTTCAGCTTGTCCGGACGCGGCACCTTGTTGGTGAACCCCATGAACTCGGGCTGATTGGTCCGGCTGTTCCGCACGCGCACGACGTCGAGGTATCCCGCGTTGTCCACGATCTCGAACACATAGCTGCCGGGAGCCAGCGTCACGCCCGGCAAGGCGACGGTCCGATTGAATGAGAGCGTGGCCCTGTCGCCCCGGTTCACCGAACCCACCGATTCGGTGGCCACGACCGCGAGCGCCAGTCCACACGCGACGGTTGCAGCAGCGAGGGTCTTGATGTTCAACATCTTCCTGTCCTCCTCTGCCCATGGAAACGCAGGCCATCGCCAAATCGCACTTGCAGTGGTCTCAACCGCCTGTCCGTACGGTTTCCCGCCGGGCAGCGTTGGCACAGGTGGGGGCGGCCGTAATCGGAGAACAGACCAGGTCGTTGCGTGGATGGGTGCGGAGGCTAGTAGAATCCGTGACACGCAGACCGGCCGACACCAGGGACACCGCTCAGGGGAGGCGTATGGAGACCACCATCGAGCTGTTGGAACGGGTGAAAGAAGGTGACAGGGCTGCGCTCGAACACCTGGTCGAGCGTTCGATTCCGCCGCTGAAGCGCTGGGCGCGCGGCCGGCTGCCGCAGCATGCCCGCAGCCTGCAGGAAACCCAGGATCTGGTTCAGAACGCGGTTCTCCGCGCCATTCCGCGCCTGAAGACCTTTGAAGCCCTGCACCCCGGCGCGCTCCAGGCCTTCCTTCGCCAGGCCGTCGCCAACGAGATCATCGACGAAATCCGCAAGGTGAAGCGGCGCCCGGAGCCGGTGCCGATTGCGGCCGAGCTGCAGGCGCACGATCCCAGCCCGCTGGAACAGGCGATCGGGCGCGAAGGGTTCGAGCGCTACGAAACGGCGCTGGCCCGGCTGAAACCCGCCGACCGCGAGGCGATCATCGCCCGAATGGAGCTGCAGCAGAGCTACGAGGAAGTGGCGATCGCCTTGGCGAAACCGAACGCCAATGCCGCTCGTGCCGCCGTGAAGCGGGCCATCGAACGCCTGCTCAAGGAGATGGTGAGCCTGCGTTCCGGCGGCGCCGACGCTCAGAGCTGAGCAGTACCTGGAACGGCTGAGACAGCCGTAACCGGAGTAAGATTCGCGCGGCGGGGTATCGCGCGCGATGGCCGACGACGATCCGTTGCAGGACCTGATCGAGGCCGTCGCGGATGGTACCCTCGACCGCCGGCGGCTGCCCGCCAAGCATCAGGACCCCACCATCTCGCAACTCCTCGCCGAACTGCAGATCCTGGCCGGGTGTTGCAGACGTCCATCGCTCTCAGGTCGCCAGCGACGATGCAACGACGACCGACTCGCTTCGGCGCGGCCGGCACGTCGCAACCTACGCCACCCCCAGCAGCCGTGGACCACGACCAGCCACCAACCGGCGCCACGCCGATGTCTCCGAGAGCACACGGTGGGGCAACTTCGAGCTGATCAAGAAGGTCGGCGAGGGCACGTTTGGCGAGGTGTTCCTGGCGCGCGATCTGTGGCTTGGCCACGACGTGGCCTTGAAGCTGCTGAAGGCCAACGTCGGCGACCGGGCCCGCATGCTGCAGGAAGCTCGCATGCTGGTGCGGGTGCGGCACCTCAACGTGGTGATGGTGCACGGCGCCGACGTGCACGGCGGCCGGCTCGGCTTCTGGATGGATTTCATCGAAGGCTCGACGCTGCACGACGCGATCCACCGCGAGGGCCCTCGCAGCGCCAGCGAGGCCCTTGCTTGGGGACAGGACCTGTGCCGGGCGCTGGCGGCGGTGCACAACGCGGGCATCGTTCACCGCGACGTGAAGGCGCAGAACGTGATGCGCCGCACGAGCGACGGCCGCCTGGTCTTGATGGACTTCGGAGCCGGCGAGATCCTGGGCGCGTCTCGCGGCGGGCCCGGGGCCGGAACGCCGCTCTATCTCGCGCCCGAGCTGCTGAACGGGCGCCGAAGCATCCCGAAGCTCGGACATCTACGCGCTCGGCGTGCTGCTGTTCTTCCTCGTCTCGCGCAAATTCCCGGTGCGCGCCACCACCTGGGACGAGCTCGTCGCGGCGCACGAACGGCGCGAGCGCGTGCGGCTGGAAGACGTGCGGCCCGACATGCCGCCCGGCCTTCGTCGACGTCATCGAACGAGCGCTGCAGGCCCGACCCCTCGCACCGATACGCCAGCGCGGGCGAGATGCTGGCGGCCATGCGCGGCGGCGACGACTCCGGTCCCCTGACGCTACGGTCATCGGGGTCCCTGCCCACGGGTACGGCGCCTCCATCTCAGCTGCGTCAGAGGCTGGTGCAGCTGGCGGCTCTCGTCGTCGGGCTGTTCGGCTTCACACTGGCTTTGGGGTATGTGGCCTGCCGCTCCTTCGACAGCGTCCTGGCGGTCGATCCCGAATTTGCCGCGGGACCCTCCGACTTCCTCACGGTCGGACGGGAGGCGGCTTTCCCGTTCCTCGTGTATTGGCTGGCGGCGGCCGTGATACTGCTCGCGCTCGACAGCGCGCGCCAGGCCCTTCCGACTCGCTGGGTCGGTCTGTTCCGCGGGTGGGGGTCGAGGTGGGCCACTACGGACCCCGTGGCCCGTCGGGCTCGGCGATTTGCCTAGCCGGGGCGTCGGGGCCATCGCGATCACCTCGTGGTTCTACCCGGTGTTCGCAGCGCTTTCGGAGCTGCGCACGGGGGCTGTGAGTGCCATGAACGCGGCAGCACTGCGGCCCGGCGGGCCAACACGACGCATGGCGAATTGTCGGCCATCCTGAGTTTCGCGCTGGGTTTCGCCGTCTGGAAGATATTTCCGGCCCTCGAACGACGCGCGGCGGCCCCGTCGGCGCTCCGCGCCCTTCGCGCGGCGACACTGCTGGTCGCCGTGCTGACCGTCGCGCTCGCGGTCATTCCCAGGCGTTTGGTCTGGGACCGGTTCGAGCTGGTGGAGTACGAAACCCAACGGGCATTCGTTTTGGGAATCAGGGGAGACGAGCTGCTCCTCTACGTTCCCGCGTCGCGACCACAGCCGTGGCGACGGGTGTCTGCCGCCACGGCCAACACTCGAGCGAACCGGGGCCAGACGTGAACTGTTCTCGGCGCCCTGATCGGCGGCTTGGAGGGAATCGTGCGTCGCTTACTCGAACTCGTTGGCCGTTGTGGCCCTGGCGCTCTGCTTCGTTGCCGGAGGAGCCACGCGCGCCCACGCCGGACTGGGTGACTTCATCTGGGGCATGAGCGGTCCACAGATGTACGGGTATGGATTTCTGCGGTGCCGGACGCCGATTGCGCGGCGGCACTACGCAAGTGCTCCTTGGTCGGATCGCCGCCTCGGCAACAAGCTCGAACGCGACATCATCGAGAACAGGCGTGCGTGGGTCAATCTCGAGGGCGCGATCTACACGTCGGGGACGAAGGACCAGGAAAATACCCCCTACGAGGCCTTCCATACCAATATGCTGTCGTTCGAACCGATGGTCGAAGTCGCCTCCAAGAGCAGTGGCGACGTGCGGTTCTTTCATGGCGCGGGCTTGGCGTGTCACTTTCTGTTCGGCCGACTTCCGGCGGTTTGCGCAACGCCGGGTTCAAGGTGCGGCCCGTCGGCGGTGGAGATCGGTGATCACTGGGAGTTCGCGTTCAACGTACGCTACTACCCTAACGGGTTCGGAGCCGACCAGTTCGGCTTCGAGGGCGCCTTGCCGACGGCTCGTTCCTTCGAGCACACGTGGGGTTTCACCGTCGCTTGGAAGCTATGATCGCAGCGTGACGTCGACTGCTCTCGCCGGGGGCCCGGTGCTGGCGCCGTCGTCCTGCTGGCGCAGGCGCCCAACCCGATTCCGCCGTCGGTGCCACTGGCGGCGGACGCGCCGTTCACCGTCGCGGTCAACACGTCCACGATCGAGGGCGCGCCGGTCTATGTAGCCGACAACGGACCGCAGGGCGCCGGCTTCACCGTGATCAACGGCGGCGTCCGCAACCTGGCCAACGGCGGCGCCCATGCCGCCACCAACGCCGAAACGCAGCTGCTGGTCGTGGGCACGCCGAACGTCCGCCTGCTCTTCACCGTGGCCGAAGGTCTCTATCGCGTGGTGGCGAAGCGGTCCGCGGGCATCCGGACCCCGGCCGACCTGCGCGGCAAGCGCGTCTCGATCCCGCGTGACACCTCGGCGCACTACTACCTGGTGCGGACGCTGGCCGCCGCCGGGCTGAGTGAGACGGACGTCACGCTGGTGGTCGACCTGCCGCGCGACCAGATGGCCGCCGGCGTCGTCGGCCGGCCGCGCCGACGCGCTGGTGATGTGGGAACCGGAGGCCGAGAAGGCGGTCGCGGCGCTGGGCCAGGACGTGACGGTGTTTCAGGACAACCGGATGTACCGCGAGTTCTTCAGTCTCTATGCCTCCACCGAAACGCTGGGCAACCCGAAGCGGCGTCAGGAACTGGTGGCGTTCGTGCGCGCGCTGCTGGCGGCCACCGACGAGGTGAAGCGGCGGCCCGAGCCGCACTTCCCGCTCATCGCCAAGACCGTCAACCAGTCCGTGGACTGGGTGACGCGCAGCTGGCGCCATCACGCGTTTCCGGGCGCGCTGCCGAACGAGCTGCTGGACGTGATGGTGGAAGAGGAGCGTTGGGTGGCCAGGAACCAGAAGCGCGAGCCGCGCTCGCGGGCGGCGCTCCAGGGGTTCATCGACACGAGCGTGCTGGCAGAAGCCAGCCGGCCGGCCGCGCGCTGACGCCCGGCCTACAGCACTCCTCATCCCGATAGAGCTAACACAAAAAAACTCACACACACACTACTACATCACAACATCTACACTACCACACCACACCACATACCACAACAACAACCACCCACCTCTCCACCACCCCACCACACCACCCCCACCCCCACACACACCCCTCACACCACCAACCAACCACACCCTCACCACACCACAACACCCACACTCACAATCTCACTCCCACCTCCACACACCACCCACACTCTCTTCTCCCACTCTCTCTCTTCAAATTCCACTCTCTTATACTCTCTCACTATCTACATTCAAAAACTACTCTATCTCACCATCTCTCTTCACCATACTACCAACCAAATTCAAATCACAAACTCTACACTCAACTCTACATTCCTCACCCCTCATACACCAAAACCACTTAAAACACACATAAAATCTACTCAATCTACACTCTATACATAATAATAACCTAACACAAAAAACACTACCAATTCCACACCGCGATCTCAAACAAACACCAACAAAACACAATAAAAACCACCAAATCTCAAAACAACACTACATATCAATAAAAAAAAACCAACCACACAAACCAACAAACTAACACAATTACTAACCAAAAAACACCACATAAAAACATAAATCACCACCCACAACCCCAACTCATAAACACCAACCAAACAAACCACACTAACAACACAACACCACAAACTCACACAAAATCTAAAACCAAAACCACCCACCAACCAATAACACATTCAACTCAACATCACACCCAATCAATATACCCTCATAAAACTAACCCCACAACCACATACACACAACACACACACACAACCCTTTACAAACTACAAACACCACATCAAAAACTACATCAACCAATCTATCATCAACATAACCACACAACCAACCAACAACCAAAACACACAAACTAACAAACCTCTAACCCACCATCACACAACAAACCCCTACCAACTGCAGATCGATCGGGCTACCTGGCGCAGTCCCGCATCCGCACTCGCCGCCCACGGGCGTGGCGATCCGCGCCAAGGCCTGACCATCACGAATAGCGGACGATTCCCCAAGCAGACCTCACAATCATCTCGACGGCGGCCCACGTCATCTTGTCCCGCCTCAGCACGTCGTCGCCGATCCCCCTCGGCGCACCCACGTCCACTTCTCCCCGCCAACCTGTGCCCCCTGCCCCCAGCGCCCGGCGTGCACCACCACCACGCGCGCCGCCGCTCCCTCACGCTTCATCCCCAGGAAGCGCTGCTGCAAACCCTACGCCCGCGCAACAACACCCCACGGACCGCGCCCGCCTCCGCGAACGCATCACCGTCGAACACACCCTCGCCCGCATCGATCAATCCAAAGACACAGCGCGCTACAAAACCCGCAAGAAACGCTCACCTTCCCTCCCTCATCAACTACCCCACCACCTCTAGAGCAGCGCCGGCAGTTCCGCCAGCGAGCGGATCACGGGCACGTCCACCGCCGGCGCCGAGCCGCCCGCGCGATGCAGCAGCACCGGACGCATCCCCACGCCGCGGGCGCCCTCGATGTCGTGGGCCAGGCTGTCCCCCACCATCACCGACGCATCGGCGCGGACGCCGGCGCGCTGCAGCGCCGTCTGGAAGATGCTGGGATGCGGCTTCATGTAGCCATGCTCGGCCGACGATACCGCGGCCGAGACCACCACGCCGAGGCGGAAGTGCGACTGGAACTCGTCGAGCGATCGGTGCGAGTTGGAGATCAGGCCGACCTTGATGCCGTCGTCCGCCAGCTCGGCGCATCACGCCGGCCACGTCGTCGTAGAGGTGGAAGTGGTGGCAACGCGCCCATTCCACGTAGATTTCAGCCGCGCACGCGTCCAGCACCGCGTCGGTGCCGCGGCCACCCATCCCCTCGATGATGCGGCGGGTGTAGCGGATGAAGATCTCGTCCTCGTAGAGGTGGCCGGCGCCCTCGAGGTCTTCCAGCGCGGCGCGAACCGCCGCGTCGAAATGCGCCTCGTCGACGGCGATACCGTGCCTGGCGCAGAAGCCACGATAGCCCTCGCCCTGGAACGCCGGGCCGGGATAAATCAGCGTGAAGTCGACGTCGAAGAACACGGCGTCGGTGCGCCGCGGGGCGTGGGCTCGCGTCATGCCGTCGAATCAGCCCGGAACATCCCGTAATTGTACAATCGGCTATTGCCCATGCCTGAGTGGAAAGAGACCGTCAACCTGCCGCGCACCGGGTTCCCGATGAAGGCGAACCTGCAGACCGCGGAGCCGGAGGCCATCGCGCGCTGGGAGGCCATGGACCTCTACGCGCAGATCCAGGAGCGGCGCAAGGACGCGCCGTCGTTCGTCCTGCACGACGGTCCGCCATACGCCAACGGTCAGATCCACCTTGGCACGGCCCTCAACAAGATCCTGAAGGATCTGGTGATCCGCTCGAAGTCGATGGCCGGCTTCGGCGTGCCCTTCGTCCCCGGCTACGACTGCCACGGCCTGCCGATCGAGCTGCGCGTCGATCGCGAGCTGGGCGCGAAGAAGCGCGAGATGTCGCGCGCCGACATCCGCCGCGCGTGCCGCGCCTATGCCGAGCGCTTCATCGGCGTGATGACCGACGAGTTCAAGCGCCTGGGCGTGATGGGCGAGTGGCACCACCCCTACCTGACGATGAACTACCGCTACCAGGCCGACATCGTGCGCGCGCTGGGCCGGTTCGTCGAGCAGGGCCTGGTCTACAAGGGCAAGAAGCCGGTGCACTGGTGCATCCACTGCCGGACGGCGCTGGCCGAGGCCGAGGTGGAGTACGCCGATCACGTTTCGCCGTCGATCTACGTGGAGTTCCCGCTGGCGCCGGACAGCGCGGCCCTGCTCGCCGAACGCGTGCCGGCACTGGCCGGCAAGCCGGTCTCGGTCCTGATCTGGACCACCACGCCGTGGACGATCCCGTCGAACCTCGGCATCGCCTTTCATCCCGAGTTCGACTACGGGGCCTACGACGTCGATGGCCGCGCCGTGATCGTGGCCGAGGGGCTGGCCGAGCGCGTGTCCGCGGCCGTGGGGCGGCCGCTCGTCAATCCCGTCGCCCGTATGAAGGGCGAGCGCCTCGAAGGCATCTCCTTCCAGCACCCCCTCTACGACCGCGCCGTCGAAGGGCGTGCTGGGCGACTACGTCACGCTCGAGCAGGGCACCGGGGCGGTGCACACGGCGCCTGGCCACGGCGCCGACGACTTCCTGACCGGCGTGAAGTACGGCCTCGACATCTACGCGCCGGTGGGACCGGGCGGCCACTTCCTGGACGACGTGGGCCTGTTTGCCGGCATGCGCGTGTTCGACGCCAACCCCAAGGTCGAGGAGGCGCTGCACGCAGCGGGCGCGGCTGTGGCACCGCGCCGACTTCGAGCACCAGTACCCGCACTGCTGGCGCTGCCACAACCCGGTGATCTTCCTGGCCACCTCCCAGTGGTTCGTGCGGATGGACGGCGACCCCGTGATCGACGGCGAGGACGGCCAGAAGCGCACGCTGCGGCAGGCCGCCCAGCACGCCATCGATCACCAGGTGAAGTGGATTCCGTCGTGGGGCCGCGACCGCATCTTCAACATGGTGACGAACCGCCCGGACTGGTGCATCTCGCGCCAGCGCGCGTGGGGCGTGCCCATTCCCGCCGTGGACTGCGAGGCCTGCCGCGAGGCGGTGCTGACGCCGGAGATGGTGCGGTTGGCGGGCACGGTATTCGAGCAGTACGGCGCCGACGCCTGGTACGAACGGCCGCTCGAGGAGTTCCTGCCCCCGGGGCTCGCCTGCCCGAAGTGCGGCGGCACGTCCTTCGAGCGCGAGCAGGACATCCTCGACGTGTGGTTCGACTCGGGCTCCAGCCACGAAGCGGTGCTGCCGAGGTGGGAAGGTCTGCGCTGGCCGTCGGACATGTACCTGGAAGGCAGCGACCAGCATCGCGGCTGGTTCCAGAGCTCGCTGCTGGTGGCGCTGGCGACTCGCGGGCGCCCGCCCTTCAAGGAGGTGCTGACGCACGGCTTCCTGATCGACCTCGAAGGCCGCAAGATGTCGAAGTCGGTGGGCAACGTCATCGCCCCGCAGGCGATCATCAAGGAGAGCGGCGCCGAGATCATCCGGCTGTGGGTGGCGATGACCGAGTTCACCGAGGAGCTGCGCGTCAGCAAGGAAATCCTGACGCGGGTGGTGGACACCTATCGCAAGCTGCGCAACACCTGCCGGATTCTGGTGGCGAACCTCTACGACTTCGATCCGGCCGTGGACATGCGGCCGCTGGCCTCGCTCGAAGCCGTGGACCGGTTCGCGCTGGCACGCTTTGCCGACGCGGAGGCGCGCATCCGGCGCGCGCTACGCGCAGTACGACTTCTCCACCGTCGCGCAGAGCCTGAACACGCTGGTCACCGTGGACCTGAGCGCCTTCTACGTGGACGTGACCAAGGACCGGATGTACACCTTCGCCGCCGCCTCGAAGGCAGCGGCGGTCCACGCAGACGGCGATGTACCGGATCTGCGACGGGCTGGCGCGCCTGCTGGCGCCGATCCTGCCGGTCACGGCCGACGATTTGTGGCGGCACATGCCCGGCCGGCGGTCCGAGTCGGTCCACCTCGAGACCTTCGCCACCGCCGAGGACGCAATCGATGCGGCGCTGGTGCCGACGTGGAATCGCCTGCTCGAAGTCCGCGAAGCGTGAACGCCGCGCTGGAGCAGAAACGCAAGGACAAGGTGATCGGCACGTCCCTCGGCGCGCGAGTGGTGCTGACGGCCACCGGACCGGTGGCCGCGCTGCTCGAAGCCCACCGCGCCGACCTGCCGATGCTGTTCATCGTCTCGGACCTCGAGCTGCGGACTCGGTCCGGCGGACGGGCCCGACACGGTGACCGTGGAGGTCGAGAGGGCGCCGGGCACCAAGTGCGAACGCTGCTGGCGCATCGTGCCGGCGACGAGCGCGGACCCCGAATGGGCGGGGCTGTGCACCCGCTGCGTGGACGCATTGGCCGAACCGGCGGCGCGCTGACACGCGTGGACGCCGCACGCAACCGAACGCTCGTCGGCATCGCCGTGCTGGTCGTCGTCGCCGACCAGCTGACGAAGTTCGTCGTCAGGCGGCAATTCGAGCTGCACGAGAGCCTGCCGGTCGTCCCCGATTTCTTCAGCCTGACTCGGGTGCACAATACCGGCGCGGCATTCGGGCTGCTGAACGCGGTAGAGCTACCATACAAGGCGGCCTTGCTGACCGCGGTTCGCGTCGCGGCGCTGGGCGGGTTGACGTTCTTTGCCACCACGCTGCCCGACGGCGCACGCGCTGGCGCGCGCGGGCATCGCGCTCGTGGTGGGCGGAGCGGCCGGCAACCTGGTGGACGGCTTGACGCTCGGCTACGTCGTGGACTTCTTCGATTTCTATTGGAACGCCTGGCATTTCTGGGCGTTCAACGTCGCGGACGCATCGATCACGGTCGGGATGGCGCTCGTCATCCTGGACCAGCTCGGAGTAGGACGCCACCGTGTATCCGGAACTGTTTAAGCTCGGCCCGCTGACCATCTACTCCTACGGGGTGCTGCTGGCAGCGTCCTACCTGCTGGGCCTGCGCCTGGCGATGTCGCGCGCCAGGAAGTGGGGCCTCGACGCCAACCGCGTGCTGGACCTCGGCATCTACATCATCATCGCGGCGCTGGTCGGCGCGAAGCTGCTGCTGCTGATCGTGGACTACGACCAGTTCAGCACGTCACCCGCGGACCTGCTGTCGCTGGCGCGATCGGGCGGCGTGTTCTACGGCGGGCTGATCCTCGCCGTGGTGGTGGCCTTCTGGTACATCGCCAAGCACGGCATGCCCTTCTGGACCACCTGCGACGTGTTCGCGCCGGGCATAGCGCTCGGCCACGTGACCGGCCGGCTGGGCTGCTTCGCCGCCGGCTGCTGCTACGGCAAGGCCACGACGGTGCCGTGGGCGGTCGTGTTCACCGATCCGGCGGCGGCCGCCAACGTCGGCACGCCGCTCGGCATCCCGCTGCACCCGACGCAGCTCTACGAGGCCGGCGCCGAGCTGCTGATCCTGGGCGTGCTGCTGGCGGCCGAACGGCGCGGGCGCGGCTTCCCCGGCCGGACCTTCTGGGCTGTACATGTTCCTGTACGCCGTCTCGCGGTTCGTCATCGAGTTCTACCGCGGCGACCCGCGGGGCACCGTTTTCGGTGTCCTGTCCACGTCGCAGTTCATCTCCGTGGTGCTGGCGCCGCTCAGCCTCGTCATGCTGGCGTGGCTGGCGCGGCTGAAGCCGACGGCGCCGCAGGAAGCCCGCTCGCGGCGCCGTGCCGCCTGACCCGCTCGAGTTCGTCGCCGGCGCGGAGCACGAGGGGCAGCGGCTCGACCGCTTCCTCGTGTCGGTGCTGGAATCGCACTCGCGATCGCAGATCCAGAAGCTCATCGTCGACGGGCTGGTGACGCTGGGGACCCGCGTCGCCAAGGCCAACAGCGTCTTGCGCGAGGGCGAACGCGTCGAAGTCCAGCTTCCAGAGCCTGTCCCGACCGAGGCCGCCGCCGAGGCCCTGCCCATCGACGTGCTGTACCAGGACGCGGACGTGGCCGTGATCGACAAGCCCGCCGGCATGGTGGTCCACCCCGGCGCGGGCCATCCTTCCGGCACGCTGGTCAACGCGCTGCTGCACCACATGGAAGATCTCAGCGGCATCGGCGGCGAGCTGCGGCCGGGCATCGTGCACCGGCTGGACCGCGGCACTTCCGGCGTGATGGTCGTGGCCAAGAACGATGCCGCCCATCAGGAGCTGGCGCGCCAGTTCCACGATCGCGAGGTCGAGAAGGAATACATCGCGCTGGTGTGGGGCGTGGTGCAGGCGGGGCGGCGCATCGACGCGGCAATCGGCCGTGATCCCGCCGACCGGATGAAGATGTCGGCCCGCGCCAAGCATGCCCGGCACGCGGTCACGCGCATCACCCGCGCCATGCCGCTGCCCGGCCTGACCCTGTGCCAGGTGGCGATCCACACCGGCCGCACGCACCAGATTCGCGTGCACCTGAGCGCGATCGGCCACCCGATCGTCGGCGACGCGGTGTACGGCGGCGTGCACCGCCGCGTGGCCGGTGACATCCGCGCCGTGCAGCGGCTGGAGCGGCCGTTCCTGCACGCCGCGCGGCTGGTCTTCCACCACCCCGCCGACCGGCGCCGCATGGAGTTCCTCGCGCCGCTTCCCGGCGACCTGCAGGGCGTCCTCGACGATCTCGTGACGCCGCTCGAGAACGCCTGCGAGCGAATCACAATGCACAGTTCAAGCCTCGCAAACTGCAGGCCTGGAGCCTGGAGCCCGGAATGCCTGACACGCACCGCCGTCCCAGGCCATCAACGTCGTCCATCACGGGCCGCGTGTTCACGGTACAGATCGAATCGATCACGCTGCCCAACGGCATGCCGCTCGAGGCGGAGATCGTCCGCCATCCCGGATCGGTGGTGGTGGTGCCGCTGGAGGACGACGGCTCAGTTGATCCTCGTGCGCCAGTATCGCCACGCCGTCGGCCGGCATGTCTGGGAGCTACCCGCCGGCACGCTGAAGCCCGGCGAGGTACCCGACGAGGCGGCACGGCGCGAGTGCCAGGAGGAGACCGGCCTCATCGCCGAGCGCCTGGACTATCTGGGCGCCTACTACCCCACGCCCGGCTACTGCGACGAGCTGATGCGCTTCTATCGCGCCACCGGTCTGCGACGGCCCGCAGCCGGCGATCCCGAGGCGCATGCGGACGAGGACGAGGACATCGAGACCGGCAGGTTCGATCGCGACGCCGTGCGCGGCATGATCGCATCGGGAGAGATCGTCGATCTGAAGACGATCGGTGGCCTGGCGTTGTTGCCGAAGGATTGAGAGCGCTCAGTTCAGCGTTCTTGGCGAGACCGAAGGCCGACGAGACCTCGAAGGCCGACCTTGCGCTACACTCGGGCTCGACTCGGAGGCTCTCTATGACGTTCCGTCTTGGCGCCGCCGCTGGAGCAGCCGCGATTCTGTCTCTGCCGAACCCCGCTGCCTCCCAGGTCCTTACCCAACGAGACGTGTCGCTCCGTCTAGCGTTGACGATCGCGCAAACCGCAAGCCAGGAGTGCGGTGCGAACGCGTCCGTCGCCGTGGTCGATCGTGCCGGCCGATTGCGCGTATTCCTTCAGGGCGACAACGCCAACCCGCACAACATCGAGCTGGCGCGCCGCAAGGCCTACACGGCGCGCACCTTTCGCCAGCCCTCTTCGGCTTGGGCGAAGCGCACTGAAACCGTGAATCAGGGCCAGCGGATGCTAGCCGACGTCATCCCGCTCGGTGGCGGAATGCCGATCAACATCGGCGAGGAAACCATCGGCGGCATTGGACTGAGCGGGGCGCCTGGCGGCCAGGAGCAGGAGGAAGCCTGCGCAAAGGCCGGCATTGCCAAGGTGGCCGACCAGCTGAAATAGCCAAGGGTATAGAACACGTCCCGCGTAGAGGATGGCATGAGCAGAACAGCGGCGGTGGCGGTGGCGTTGATGGTGGGGCTGGCGGCGGGCATCCCGCTCGGGGGACGGCTCATGTCGTCGGCCGCGGCTCCCGCGGCGGCTGCGCCCGGCACAGCGTTCTCCGCGGTGCCGGACGCCATCGGCGCGCAGGACGTCTCGGGGCCCTACGAAGTGGTCGAAGGGTGGCCGCAGGATCTCAGCACGCTCCCCGGCCACGAGAACTGGACCTATGGAGGCGCGCGCGGCATCTTTGCCGAGAGCCCGAATCGCGTCTATCTGCTCGGCGGGGGCGAGCTGCCCAAGATCGCCCGTCCACAGACGCGGCTGTTTCCGGAGATCGGTCCGAACGTGCAGTTTCCGCTGGCGGGATTGCCGTGGCGAAACGCGAACACGGCGTCGCCGCCAGGAGCGGGCGGCTCGGGCCAGGACCCGGCGAAAGGGATGGAAATCTGGCGAGGGGCGTCACCGCCGTATCGCGAGCTTGGGGTCGACGCGCGCTGGGAGCACTCGTTGGTGGTCGTCAACGCCGAGGGGCGAATCATCGAGGAGTGGACGCAGTGGGACAAGCTGTTCAAGCGTCCGCACGCGGTGTACGTCAGCCCCTACGACGCGGAGAAGCACGTGTGGGTGGTCGACGACCACACGCACGCGATCTACAAGTTCACCAACGACGGCAAGCAGCTCGTGCAGACGATCGGCACGCCGAACGCTCCAGGCGCCGACGGCACCCACTTCAACCGTCCGACGTTCATGGCGTGGTTGCCCGACGGCAGCTTCTACGTGGCGGATGGATACAACGGCACGCGCGTCGCCAAGTTCGACGCCGATGGCAAGTTCCAGTTCGATTTCGGCAAGCGCGGTGAGTCCGGCAAGGAGACGCGTCCGGGGTTCATGAACAACGTGCACGGCGTGGCGGTCGATGTCGAGACCAGACGCGTGTTCGTCAACGATCGCGACAACCACCGCATCCAGATCTTCGACGAGAAGGGCACCTACCTGTCCGAATGGCGGATCGCCGTCAGCCCCTCGAGCCTCCATTTCGTGCAAATCGGCGCCGATCGGGCCGTGGTGACCTTCGATCGCAATACGCACAAGATGCTGAAGTACGACCTCGATGGCCGTCTGTTGTACGCGTGGGGAACCGTTGCCGATTTCCCAGGCACGCTGTGGGGCGTGCACGGCATGAGCACGGATCAGGAAGGCAACTTTTACGTCGCTGAGGTCGATGCGGGGCGATTCCAGAAATTCCGTCCGCGGAAGGGCGCCAACCCCGCCTACTTGATTGGCAGGCCGATTTACTCAGCCTGGAAATAGCTTCGGGCTTCGGGCTTCGGTCTCCAGTCCCGCCAGGACGCGGAACTGCGTTCCTCAAGGAAGCTCCAGCTGAAATCGCGTTCCGGCGGTCCAGTAGGGGCCGTCTTTCCCGGCCTCTGGTGCGGACCGCGCGTCGCTGAAGGTGTCCACGCCGCCGTTCAAGAGAATGCGCGACCAGCGCGTCGGCTGCCACGAGGCGGTTACCGTCGCCGAGCGTGCGGCCCTGGGCCTGATGTCGGTGGCGCGCAGGCGGGTGCTGGATCGATCCGTGTCCGGGCCGGTGTCGTCGAAGCCGAGGCTCTCGAGGCGGACCCCAAGATCGAACTCGCGCAGGCGCATTCGCTGCTGTCCCTGCGTCCGCCGCCCGAATTGCCGAAGGAGCGACACACTCCACCCCAGCGTCTCCACGCTGGGCAGGTCCTCGAAGTCGAGTCCCTGCTCGTCGCGCGAGTCCACGACGCGCAGGCCCTCGGCGGTCAGCCGCCACGGTCCTGGCGACCACTCGACGTCGCCGCCCCATCGCATTCGGCGGCCGTCCACGTAGACCCGATCGAAGAACCGGTAGCCCGATGAGGTGCGGCCGTCGAGGCCGTTGGCGGCCAGATCGTCCACCGCCTCGGTGCGTCCAACCGAGGCCGATCCGGCGACCTCGACGTCGCGCATCACCTGCCACGCCGCACGGCCAGCCGAAGTCAGCTTCGCCCGGGAGCCGCGGCCGCGGCCGTCGCCGGCGAACACGCCGAACTGATACTCGAGGCGGCCAAGATCGCCGAGCGCCATCGCGCCCAGGTCGCGTCCGGCCGATGCCATCTGCGCCAGTGCCGGGCGCTCCATGAAGTCCAGCGTGCGCGCCGCTTCCTGG
This sequence comes from uncultured Acidobacteriota bacterium, assembly GCA_963713655.1. Classification (GTDB taxonomy): domain Bacteria; phylum Acidobacteriota; class Vicinamibacteria; order Vicinamibacterales; family UBA2999; genus CAWEBF01. Next base: position 6,755 of record CAVQMT010000056.1, on the reverse strand, counting down.
TATTCGCGGCCGCCCGGCACCTTGAACTGGCCGGCCTGCAGCTCGAACCGGCGCGAGAAACGCCAGCGCCCAAAGGCGTCGCGCACGAATGTGTCGTCGAGATCCTGTGGATCGACCGTCAGCTCGTAGGACACGCGACCCAGACGGCCGTCCACGCCCACGCGGGCGCGCCGCACTTCGAAGGTGTCGAAAGTCAATCGCCCCGAGCCTGGCGCCACGGGCCAATCCGGATAGCCGCGCCAATCGAACTGCACGTAGCCCCGAGGCGCGATCTCGAACCGGCTGTTCGTCGATGGCGCGGTCTCGTTGTCCTGCGCGTCCGCAGTGCGGAGCGGTCCGGCCAGCGTGGCCGCAAAGACCAGGGCCACGGTCGTGGCGACGGTTCGCACACTCATGGCGCCGCCGCCAGCGCCAGCCGCACCGCCGCGACGCGGTTGGTGTACGAGGCGATCAGGCCGTTGGCGCCGAACACAGCGGCGTCGAACTGCGCGGCGCTGCCCGCGAACCCGCGGCCCGCGGTTTCGCCTTCGGCGCCGATGACGAAAGGCGCGATCCGTGCCTGCTCGGATCGCAGCGTGGCGCTGACACGCGACGGTTCGAGCGACGTGCTCAGGAGATCCTCGACGTGTGAGCGGTAGGCGGCACGGTACACGGGGTCGTCCATGAACAACCGGATCAGCGGCCAGCTGGCGGCGATCGACTGGTGGAACAGGTCAACGTTGGCGCCGGCAGCGCCCCCGCCGCCGATGCCGCCGCCTCCCGACATCGCCAGGTCGTGATCCCACGGAATCCAGAACAGGCGATCGCGATGGCGCGGGCTGCCATACAGGTAGTAGTTGTGCGCGGACAGCCCGCCGTAGGCGTCGAAGTTGCCGACGATGGTGTTGGCCGCCAGCCAGCGCAGGAACCCGTTGACCTCGAACCGCGCCTCGATGCGGCGCCGCCACCCCTCGCGATCCGCCCGCGACGCGTTCACCGCGGCAATCGCGTCCTGGATGTCGGTCCAGTCCTCGTCGCTGGCGTTGGTGCGCTTCGGGAAGTTGTTGCGGCTGAAGACCGTCCAGCGGCCGCCGGTGCCATTCGGCTTGTAGAGATTGCCGTCGTCGCTGCCGAACAGGCGCACCAGATAGGGCGAGTCGGGCACCTCGGTCATCGTGTAGAGCCCGAGATAGCCGGGCCCGCTGCCGGTGTCGAGGAACACGCGGATGAAGGCGGTACGCGCCACCGGCAAGGCCGCGTCGCGCAGGAGGTCGGTGACCACCTTGGCGCGCAGATAGGAGCTGTCCAGCGCGCCGTTGCTGAAGCTCAGGTTGGTGAAGCCGAAGAAGGTCTGGTCGCGCGCGTCGGGGAACTCCGATTCCAGGCCGTCGATGTTCAACCTGAACGGCATCTTGTCGGTGCCGCTGCGCCAGCTGTTCACCAGGCTGGAGTTGCCCTTGAAGCGGAAGCCCGCGTGCCTGAATGTCTCCCCGTCGAAGGTCAGGTCTGCCGGCACGTACATCGGATTGCGCGGCAGCAACTCCACGTCGTCGCGCGCCTGGTTGCCGCCACCCACCACCACAGCGCCCCCGCCAGGCGCCCCGCCGCCGCCGGGCAGGGCGACGCACGCCAGCTGGCCCGCAGCGCCAGTCTGAATGCAGCGGCCCGCCGCCGGAGGCGTTCCGATCGTGCAGGCCGCTGCTTCCACCTGACCAGCGCAAGCGGTGATGGCCGCCTGCGGAAACATGAACCCCTGCCCGGGCTGCCCGCCGCCGGGCTGCTGGCCCCCGCCGCCGCCGACGAACCCGCCCTGCGCGCCGCGGGCGCCAGCCAGCGCCGTCATGTCGGCGAGCAGCGCGTTCCAGTTGGCGGACGTGATCGAAATGTCGAGGCGGTTCACGCGATCGAGCGAGAACACGCGCGCATAGTCCGGCACGGCATCGCGGCCGCGGACGTCGTCGTCGGAGGCCAGGGGCCGGGCGCTGAAAGGCGCCATCGCCACCAACAGTAGGAACAAGCCACGAATCAGCCGTGATTGCATCGACAGTCGATGTTAGTGACCGATGGCGGGACGGATGTTAACGGGCTGCAAAATTCTTGCAAGATCGCCGATAAATCAGACGATGGACGGGCGCGGGCGGGCACTGACCGCACTGGCTTTCTCGCTGGCGATCTATGCCGTGCCGATCGTCTCGGCGCACTGGCTGGGCCTCCTCGGCCCGACCGTGATCTCGGAGCTTGGCTCGGACCGATCGACAAGCTGGATTGCCGCAGACGTCGCGCTGGCGCTGGGAGCGCAGGCCGTGCTCGGCGCGGTGGTGTGGCTCGCCCTCGGCTGGGGTCGGCTGGCCGGCGCCATCACGCTGATTCTCGCGGTCATTCCAGCCGTGTACGCGGTGAACGTGGCCTACATGGTCACGATCCCCTCGATGTTCCTGATCGAGGACGACCCCACGCCCGACACCGGCGACCTGCCGGTGGCCTGCGCGCTGCCGCAGGTGTGGCTGGTGCCGGCGCAGGCGGGCCTCACGCGCGGCATCGACGCGCGCGGCGAAGCGCTGGTTGGCACGGGGGAGGGACAGTACGGCATCTTGCGCGTGCCGCAGTGCGCGGTCGAGCCCCTGGCCATCCCGCGGCTCCCATCGCTCCCGGCATCCAGCAACTAGCGTCGGACGGCAGCGTGCTCTACGTGGCCTACGAGCGCGGCGTGCCCAATCAGACGTTCTGGGTGCTGCGGCGCGGAGCCACGCAGCCGGTGCAGGTCGTGCCTCCGGCGGGTGTCTCGACCTCCTACCCGTTTCCGCTCCTGTCGAACGACGCGCGCTGGGTGGCGTGGACGATGCGTTCACCCGACGGTCCCGTCACCATCCAGTTGACGCCGGTCGACGGCGGCCAGCCGCGTGTGATCGCGCACGACCTGCTGCAACGCGCGACGCTGACGCCGGTCGAACTCGACATGGAAAGCGGCACGCTGACCATCAGCCGCAACCTCGGGACGTTTGTCGCGCTGGGTCTCGATGGCGAGCTGCGGTGGGGACCGCTCTCCGTGCCGGATGTCGCCGTACAGCCCCAGACCTTCCGCTATCTGGACGGTCAGTGGCTGGCCTGGGACGCTTACGTGGAAGGGCGCGGCAAGCGTCTCAGCTGGTCAACACGTGGTGGCGGTGGCAGCCATACCGTGCCGTTGGGACGCGGCATCACCGCCGGAGCGCTGTCGCCGTCGGGGCGCCTGGTCGCAATCAGCACGACGACCGAGCTGAGCATCGGCTCGATTCCCGACACCGTGCTGGTACTGCGAACCAGCGACGGTGCCGAGGTGTTCCGCAAGACGCTGCCGCCCTACGCGCGCAGCGAGGTCGCGTTCCTGGGCGAGCGGCACTTCGCCTATACCGGCATCGCCGGATCGACGGCGACGACGCGGGTGTTGACGCTGCCCGAGTAGCGGTCTTCAGTCTTCGGTCTCGCTAGTGTCTCTGGTTCCGCTTAGTCCAAGTCACCGAAGACCGTAGACCGTAGACCGAGACCTATTTCAGCATCACCTTCTGAACCCGCCAGTTGCTCATCTCGCCGATCAGCAGCTCGTTCTCCGAGCGGCAGTCGATCGAGTTGGCGACGCCGAACTGCTTGGGCAGCTTGCCGGCGGAGCCGAACCGGCCGACGACCTTGCCGTCCAGCTGCACCTTGTAAATCGTGGCGTCGTCCATCCCGCTCTGGTCGCCGACGTGCGACACGTAGAGATACTGCGTCGAGCCCGTGGTCATGCACAGCGCCGTCGGCGTGCCCACGCCGGCGAACTGCGACTTGAACATGCCGTCGGCATCGAACACCTGGATGCGCTTGTTGCCGATGTCGGCGGCGTAGACGTTGCCCTGCGCGTCGATGGCCAGCGCCTTCACGCCGTTGAACTGCCCCGGCTCCGATCCGGTCGAGCCCCACTGCCGGATGAACTTGCCGTCCTTGTCGAACTTGGCGATGCGGTTGGTGGTGCCCACGCCGTCGGCGATGTAGATGTTGCCGGCGCGGTCCCAGGCGACGTCTGTCGGCTGGCTGAAGGTCGAGCCCGGGATTCCCGATCCGGGCGGAGGCGCGGGCGCTCCGCCGGCGCGACCGCCGCCCGCGGCCGCCCCGGCCGCCGGAGCACCGCCTGCCGGCGGAGCCGCGGGACGGACGGCCATCACTTCGGGCTTCCTCCCGAGCACCAGCACCACGCGGCCCTGGTTGTCGAACTTCATCACCTGGTTGGCGGACTGGTCGATGACCCAGACGTTGTCCTGCGGGTCCACACGAAGGCCGAACGCGGTGTTGAAGCCGTAGACGTCCTGCCCCAGCTCGCGGACGAACTTGCCGTCGTCCTCGAACTCGAACAGGCGGGACCCGCCGCGGTAAAAGGTGCGGTTGTCGCCCAGCGTCGCGTACGGGTGGCCGGTTCGCGTGTAGACGAAGATGCGGCCGTCCGAGTTGCGGCCGACGCCGCCCACTTCACCAACATAGATGCCGGGCGGCGTGCGGAGCAGGTCAGCGTTAGCCTCGAAAGCCAGTTCCGGCACCGTCCCTTGAGCCACGATGGCGGCGCCCTGCAGAAGCGCTGCCGCAACGACGAGAGCAGTGAGTATGCGTCGCATGGTGGCTCCTAGTTCGTGGAGGTCCGCGTCGCCGCGGGCTTCAGCAGGATCTTCTGCGAGCGCCAGTCGTTGATCTCGGCGGTGTAGATGGTGTCGGGGTCGCGGCAGTCCATCTGGTGCGTGGTGGCGAACTCGCCCGGGGCCTTGCCGCCGCGGCCGAACTTGCCGACGATGGTGCCGTCGAGCTCCATCTTGTAGATCTCGCCGTGAACTCGGCTGCCGCCGCCGGGGCGCTGTCGGGCCACGAGTTCGAGACGTAGAGATACTGCTTGCCGGGGTTCTTCGGCCCCGGCCCGCCCGAGACGCACACCGCCCAGGGGTTGCCGACGTTGGGGTAGTTGGCCTTCCAGTTCAGATCGTTGTCCAGCACCTGCACGCGCTGGTTGCCGCGGTCGCCCACGTAGACGTTGCCCTGGAAGTCGGTGGCGATGGAATGCGGCGTGTTGAATTGCAGGTTCCCGTTGCCGCGCGTGCCGACCGCCTTCACGAACCGTCCGTTCTTGTCGTACTTGACCACCCGCGCGTCGAAGTAGCCGTCGGACACGAAGACGTTGCCCTGCTGGTCGAACGCCACGTCGGTCTGGCGGCCGAACTTGTACTTCTCGTTGCGGCCGTGGAACACGCCGGCGCCGGGCATGTTCGCCAGCATCCGGACGGGATCTTCGCGCCGGCCGATGGTCATCAGCACGCGTCCATCGGGCGCGAACTTGACCAGCATGTCGGTGCCCTCGTCCACCGCCCAGATGTTGTCCTGCGCGTCCACACGCACCGAATGCGCGAAGGCGAAGCCGTAGTTGTTGCGGCCGATCGCGGATGAAGTCGCCCAGCGCTGAGTACTCGAAGAGCCGCGTCTCGTAGGCGCGGTGGTAGATGTAGACGTTGCCCTTCGAGTTGGTGGCGATGCCCATGTTCTCGCCGGTGTAGATGCCGGGCGGGTTCTTGAAGAAGTCCGGCACCACCTCGTGCGGGATCACCGGCACGTTGGTAGCCGTGGCCCGGTTCTGCGCGGCCACCGGGCCGCCAGGCTGGACCAGACCGACGACGGCACAGATCGCAAATGTGACAGCGAGGCAACGCTTCATGGCAGCTCCTCCGGTTCGAACGGCACTTTATCACCAGAGCATGGCTTCCGGCTTCCGGCTTCCGGCCACGGTTTAGCCTTCTGCCTTCTGCTTTTTGCCTTCGAGGCCTCGTTTATTCCCGCGGCCTCGCCCTGGCCCCCCTTGGCGGTTCTGCTGCTGCTCAGTTGACGGCGGCACGACGCCCTTCAGGCGCTGGTACACGTACCGATGCCGTACATCTCGTTGCCGTGCTCCAGCACGGCGCTGAGCATGACCGCCTTGGCTCTCGGGCCGCCACGGCCGCCGGTCACCATCTCAGCCGCAGTCTGGTCGGTCAGCGACGCGAACGCGTCGTCGCAGAAGGCGAACGAGTCGGCCAGCGCCTTGACCACCGCCGCTTTCGTCGTCGCGGTCTGCTCCAGGTTGTTGCCCTGGTTGGGGTTGGGCACGCCTTTCACCTGCGCGCACTGGCCGTACTGGAAGTTCGCGACGTGGCCCCACAGCTGGCCGTAGCCGCGGATCTCGTTCGTCGGCTTGAACGTGTAGTCGGCCTCGGAGAGCTTGTCGGCCGACGCGACCAGCAGCCCCTTGATGCGGTTGTAGGCGGCTTGCATGCCAGCGGCGATGCCGACCGGCTGGCCGCCTCCCGGACCGGCCTGGGCGTACGCAGCCGGAGCGATGAGCGACACACCGATGGCAAGACAGACGATACGTTTCATTGTTGCTCCCTGATATGGACGTCAGAACTGAGGAACGGCCCTCTTGGGCCCTATCATCGGCCAGGCGCCAGGTATTCCACAACCGGCGGGCCTTGAGTCGTGGCGTCCCACAACTCGAGCACCGCCGCCATAGCCGCGTCGAGCGTCACCGTGCTGGTGTCGATGGCCAGGTCCGGGGCCGAAGGCGGTTCGAGGGATCGCTGACGCCGGTAACGAGCTCATTTCGCCTCGCCGCGCCCGGGCATAGAGGCCCTTCGGATCGCGCCGCTCGCATTCTTCGATCGGCGTCGAGACGTCGTAGATCTCCAGGAACGTCCGGCACATCACCCGGACCCCAGCGCACGCAAAAGCGTAGGGCGAGATCAGAGCGCACA
>CAVQMT010000055.1:0-57399 GCA_963713655.1 uncultured Acidobacteriota bacterium | reverse complement strand
TGGACGGCCCGGACTACCAGTTGCCGCCGACTACGGCCGAGGCGAAGGAGCGCGCCACGGCGCTGCGCGCCGCCCGCGGCGGCGGCGACGGCTACTACGTCGGACCGTTCCGCGGCCCTGAGGAGTTCACGCCCTACGTCCGCTGCATCACCCGCGGCGTGCCGGGATCGATGATGCCCGCCATTTACGGCAACTCGTACGACATCACGCAGGCGCCAGGTGTCGTCGCCATCCGCTACGAGATGGTGCACGACACGCGGGTCATCCCGCTGGACGATCATCCGCCGCTGAAGGGCGCGATCAAGAGCTACATGGGCGATGCGCGTGGCCACTGGGAAGGCGACACGCTGGTGGTCGTCACGACCAACTATCTCGAAGCGGCCGCGTGGGGCGGCGCATCCACGTCGCTGAAGACGACGGAGCGGTTCACGCCGACCGGGCCGAACACCATCGAGTGGTCGATCCGCTTCGACGATGCGCGCACCTGGACCCGCCCCTGGAGCTTCGGCATGCGCCTGACCCGCGACCCGCAGTCACGGGTGTTCGAATACGCCTGTCATGAGGGCAACGAAGGCCTGCGCAACATGCTCAAGGTGGCTCGGCAGGCGGAGAAGACGTCCCAGCCGTAGGGCTGAAAAGGCGTTATGGCCGCATCGGGACCACCGCCGCAGCCCAATCCGGCTCGCGAAAGTTCACCCTCGGAGGCTCCTGCGCAGCGGCCGGCGCGACCCTGGCGCACCGAGGGAATGCCGTCCGGAACGCCGCCGCCGCCGCCACGACCGCGGTGGGCCAATGTCGCCGTGTGGCTCGTCGGCTACCTGGTGCTCTTCGGCGTCCTGACGCTGCAGGATAGTCTTTCGGGCCCGCAGGCTGTTCCGTACACAGAGTTCAAGAACCAGGTCGGGGCCAAGAACGTCGCCGAGGTGTTCGCCCGCGGGGACTCGATCGAAGGCCAGTTTAGGAAGGCGGTTCCGCTCCCGGACGAGCCCAACCGGACCTACCAGCAGTTCACGACCGAGCGGCCGACGTTCGCCACCGACAACCTGTTGGCGGAATTGAGCGACGGCGGCGCCACCGTGCGTGCGACACCGCTGGTCCAGCAGCGCGGGTTTCTCGCCAACCTGCTCATCTCGTTCGCGCCGATCCTGCTGCTCGTCGGCTTCTACGTCTGGATGTTCCGGCGCCAGCAGGGCGCCATCGCCGGCGGCCTGCTGGGTGGCAGCCGGCAGAAGCGCGTCGATCCCGAAACGGTGCGGGTGACGTTCGACGACGTCGCCGGCATCGACGAAGTAGAGGCGGAGATCAACGAGGTGGTGGACTTCCTGAAGGATCCGGCGAAGTATCGCCGTCTCGGCGCTCGGGCGCCCAAGGGCGTCCTGCTGGCCGGTGCGCCGGGAACCGGCAAGACGCTCCTCGCACGGGCCACGGCGGGCGAGGCCAAGGTCCCGTTCTTCAGCGCCAGCGCCTCCGAGTTCATCGAGATGATTGTCGGTGTCGGCGCCAGCCGCGTGCGTGAACTCTTCGCCGAGGCCCGCAAGGTCGCACCCGCGATCATCTTCATCGACGAGATCGACACCATCGGCCGGGCGCGCGGCGGGCCACGGTCGTTCGGCGGCCACGACGAGCGCGAGCAGACACTGAACCAGATCCTGACCGAGATGGACGGCTTCTCGGGTCACGAGGGCGTGGTCGTGCTGGCGGCCACGAACCGGCCCGATGTCCTGGACCCGGCGCTGATGCGGCCGGGGCGCTTCGATCGGCAGATCATCATTCACCCGCCCGACCGCAAGGGCCGACTCGAGATCCTAGGTGTGCACACGCGGAAGGTGCCGCTCGCTGCCGACGCGGACCTGGACCGGCTGGCGGCCTCGACGCCTGGCATGACCGGCGCGGACCTCGCGAACCTGGTCAACGAAGCCGCCCTGCTGGCCGCGCGCCGCGGGCAGGACGCCGTGCGTCAGCGGGACCTGACCGACGCGCTCGAGAAGGTGCAGCTCGGCACCGCCCGCAACGTGGTCATTCCCGCCGAGGAACGCCGGCGCACCGCCTACCACGAGGCCGGCCATGCGCTCATCGGCATGCTGCAACCCGGCGCCGATCCCGTGCGCAAGGTTTCGATCGTGCCGCGCGGCCGCGCGCTCGGCGTCACGTTGTCCACTCCGGAATCGGATCGCTATGGCTACGACGCCAACTACCTTCGCGGCCGGATTATCGGTGCGCTGGGCGGCATGGCGGCGGAGCAGGAGGTGTTCGGCATCGTCACCACCGGATCGGAGAACGATCTCGAGGTGGTCACCCGGGTGGCGCGATCGATGGCCGGGCGCTGGGGCATGTCCGAGCGCGTCGGCCGGCTGTCGGTGCTGCCGTCCGACGGGGATCCGCGGACGGCGGGAGTGTCCGACAGTCTGCTCGACGCCCTGGACGAAGAGGTCCGGCGGATCACCGACGAGTGCTACGCCGAGGCGCGGCGCCTGCTGCGCGAGAACCGCGACAAGCTGGACGCGATCGTCGGCGCACTGCTCGAGCGCGAGAGCCTCGATGAGCCGGAAATCTACGCCGCCGCCGGCATCACGCGGCAGGCCGAGCCGCTTGTCCCCGCGCCGGCCCGCATCGTCCGATAACTGGAGAATAGAGTCGGCAGCGAGTGCGTTCTGTGTTCTGTTTCGGAACACCGGCACTTGACGCGTTGAGCCGCCTCTTGCTCGTGTGCATAATCCACTGTCCAGCTAACGCGAGGAGGAGCGATGGCACTGACACGCCGGGATTCGTTGAAGGTTCTCGGGGGCGCATCGCTCCTGGCCGCCGCGTCCCCCGCGGCCGCGGCCCCCTCATCCAGCCCGGTACCGATCGTCACGAGCGGCGGCACGCGCCTCTATCCGAACAACGACGCGACGCAGTGGTGGACGCCGCAGCCGATCATCAACGGCACCTGGACGCTGCCGCAGATCGTGCCGCCGTTGGCCCTCCGCCCGACTACGTGCTGACCGGGTTCCCGACGATGGGGGTCTCGCTCGCGCCGGACGGAGCGACGGTGATCCAGGACATCCGCAACGCCCCTCGCCACGGCGTCTTCACGCGGATGTACCAGCAGCTGGTGACCCGTCCGCTCCAGGGCGCGCAGACGCTGGAGGGAACCGTCAGCCTGGCGATTCACGCGGTCGAAGGACACCGCAAGCTCAACGCCGTGTTGGCGCTGCAGGTCGTGGTCCACGCGCCAGACGGTACCGTGCGCGATGTGGCCCTGCCGGTCACCACCGGGACCGAGACGTTCGTGATCGACGCGCAGGCGCGCACACGGGCGCTTCTGGCCGCACCCTTGAGCACGGTCGCGTGTCACGACGGCGACGTCATCGCGATCAACGTCGGCATCGGTGCCAACAACGAGACACGGTCCCTCGCACAGGGCATCGGCCTCTATTTCTTCGCCAACAAGCCGAGCGACATCGCCTACCTGGATGTCTCGACGGCCGCCAACACCTGGGTCGAGTTCTCGGCAGAGCTCCTGTTCCAGCCGTGAGCGCAGGCGCAGACGCGGCTTTCGGAAGCTAGCGCCTGCGCGGCCGCTTCGGCACGAACGCCAGGAAGCGGCGCGAATTGTCACGCACCATGTTGAGCATGCGAAAGGGATCGGGATCGGCGTCATAGGAACCGTCCCAGCCGGTGGTGCGCCCGTATCCTCGCTGGTCCGGGGCGATCACGTGATAGCCCGCCTCAGCCAGAGGCAGCATCACCTTGCGCCAGCTATAGGCCAGCTCCGGAAAGCCGTGCAGCAGCAGCACCGCCGACCGCCGGGCCCGCCGAACAGGTCACGCGACGGCGGCCGGATGCCCTCGCGATTGAGTGAAGCGCACCGACGCGCGCGATTCCTCCGTCTCTACGAGGCCGGTGGGTACCAGTTACTCCCCGCCTTGACGCCCGAACCGGCCGCGGCCGCAACGCCTTGCTGCGGATCGTTGGCACCGTCCCGGCACGGTGGTGCCGGTGTGCGCCCAGCCGAGTACACCCCGCGAGACCGGAGCGCGTCAGTCCTGTACACGGTCGTGCGGGATCATTCGAAACGTTCCGGGCCGAATCCGCCCGGCTCCGGCGGTGACGGGCTGCCGCGCTTCGTCGAGTATGAGTTCGGCTGGTTCCTCGGTGCGGCTTTTGGCCGGCGGGTTCGCCGGTTCCGGTGCGGTGACTGCAAGACCGACCGGCTCGTCGCGTTCTCGCGCAAGGGGCGGGGGTTCTGTCCGAGTTGTGGCGGTCGGCGCATGGCCGAACGTGCTGCGCACCTCGTCGACCACGTCTTCCCCGACGTCCCGGTCCGCCAGTGGGTCTTGAGTGTGCCGCACTGGATTCGGTATGTGCTGGCCTGGCACCACGACCTGTGCCGGCGTGTCGCCCGCCTGCTGCACCGGGCGATCGAGCGGCACCTGCGTGCCTGGGCACGCGACCAGGGTCTCGCCGATCCACGGGCGGCGGTGTCGCCGTCATCCACCGCTTCGGCGGGTCGGTGAATCTCCACGTCCACGCCCTGGTGCTCGACGGGGTGTTTGCGCGGACCACGGCCGGCGCTCTCCGATTTCACGCCGCGCCGGCGCCCTCGGCGGCCGACATGGCCGATATCCTGGGCGCCCTCGTCCTCGCCGTGCGGCGCCTGCTGGCGCGACCGGGACCACCCACGTCGCCTTCTCGCCGAGCGCGTTCCTCGCGCGCCTTGCCGTCCTCATCCCGCGCCCTCGCATGAATCTGCTGCTCTAACACGGCGTGCTCGCGCCGCGGGCGTCGTGGCGACAGGAGATCGTGCCGCACCACCGGTGTCGCCCCCCAACGCGGTGCCTGACGCGTCGCCGTCGGCCTGCGGGGTTCAGCCCGAGCCGGGGCTGGCGCTGGGCGGACCTGATGCGACGGGTGTTCGAACTCGACGTCCTGGCGTGCCCCCGTTGCGGCGGGCGCTTGCGGCTCATTGCGGTGCTCGCGTCCGAAACCACGGCCCGCATCCTCCGCCATCTCCATCTGCCGACCGAAATCCCCCCGCCTGCGCCGGCCCGTGCGCCGCCCGTGGTGGACGACTGGGCCGCATGACCTGTTGGGGCTCCTGTCGACCGGCTGCCCGCTCAGGTGGCCCAGCCGACACGAAGCGCGTGCGGGCGGGGAAGCCGCTGCCACCGGCGATGGACGGCGGCACGCGGGCGGCGTCGCTCGTCATCGGGCGCTACAGCGCGTCCTGCCACATGATCGACGGCGAGGGCAGGCCGGGCGCGCCCGACCTGACGCACATCGGCAAGGCCCACGACGCCCAGTGGCTGCACGACTGGATCTCGGCGCCGGACGAAATCGACGCCTGCGCGAACATGCCCGGCTTCGGGCAGTTCCTCACCGCGGAGCAGATGGGCGCGCTGGTGAAATACCTCGCCGCCCGAAAATGAGCTGGCGGCCTGGGCCTCGCCCGGCGGCGGCGAAGCGCGACTGCCGCGCCGGATAGCCCCATCAGGAGCAGCAGGCCCGGTTCGGGAACGGGCGCGGGCGCCGTGTCGATCGTCAGGGGCATGTATCCCCGGTGATCGGCGGCACCCCGAGAGACCGAATCCGGACCGCCGGTGATGTCTTCGAGGCCGAAATCGATCGAGCCTCCGCCGGTCTGCGGAAGGACGTGAAGCGCGTGCGCCAGGGCGGCGTCGAAGAGCCCCGGTCCCAGGGCATGATGAAGTCGTTCGCCAGTCCGCCGTCGAACAAGGTCGCATCCCTCGCAGACGGTGAAGGAGAAACTGCCGGTGGATGCGGCAAAGGCTCCTTCCACGGTGTTCCCCTTCCCGTCGTCGACCGACATCATCAGGTCCAGCGTCCCCGGCCCGTAGGAGTAGGTCGTCAGCCCGTTGATCGCATCGACGTCCATGTCGACGAGAGGCCCGCTGACAAGCACCGCCGTGCCAGAGTTGAAGGGAAACAGGTCGCTTTCCAGCCCACCGCCCGCGTCGAACGGCACCAAGCCGAAACTGACGCCGCGGTCCGTCACCTTGAAGATGAGTTCTGCGTCTGCGCGGGCGGGGCTGACGGAGAGAATACCGCTACGACACCAAGTGACTGCAGGAGACGCATGGCACCCTCCACGTAAACCTGGCCGGCCAGCCAGCCGGAAGGCTTGAGTGTAGCCCCTGCGACAGGCGGAAGAAGGGGAAGAAGTGGTTTCTAGGTTCTCCTGACGGCTAGGACACCCTATCTAGCCGACAGCCGCACGGAAGAGGCGGTTCGAAGAGCCTCTTCTCCCAGGCGAACACCGCGCCACGAAATGGGTGGCGTGGCGTAAGCCGCAGCGAACCAACGAGATAGGGTTACCCGTCCGGGGGTGCCAGGCCAGTTCGCCTTGCGATGAGCCGCAGGGTGGAAGAAGGTCTCCAGGCCTTGGACAACGCGCCGCACTGGCAGCAGCGGATGGGCCGCTGTCGCTTGACGCGTGAGTCTTCTCGACGGCGCAGCGCCGGCCGGGCACAGCTGTCCCGGTGTGCTGACGCCGTTTTCTGGATTGCCGCGGCCGCGAGGCCGCAATGAAGCACGGGTAGAGACCGGATATGCCGACTATCAGCCAACTGGTTCGCCGAGGGCGGGACAAGATTGTCACGAAGACGAAGAGCCCGGCGCTCCAAGTCAGCCCGCAGAAGCGCGGCGTGTGCGTGCGCGTCTCACCCAGACGCCGAAGAAGCTGAACTCGGCCCTCCGCAAGGTGGCCCGCGTCCGCCTGACCAACGGCATCGAGGTCACGACATACATCCCCGGCGTCGGCCACAACCTGCAGGAGCACTCTCTCGTGCTCATTCGCGGCGGCGTGTGAAGGACCTGCCGGGCGTCCGGTATCACGTGGTGCGCGGTTCATCAACGCGGTGATGCGGGACGGGAAGCGCAGCACGGCCGAGCGCATCCTGTACAAGAGCTTCGACATCATCAAGGAGCGCACGGGCGACGACCCGCTGAAGGTGTTCAAGAAGGCGCTCGACAACGTGAAGCCGAGCCTCGAGGTGAAGTCGCGGCGCGTCGGCGGCTCCAACCACCAGGTGCCGATTGAGGTCAACCCGAACCGCCGGATGTCGCTGAGCATTCGCTGGCTGGTGAGCTTTGCCGACACGCGCGGCGACGGCAAGACCAGCAGAAGAAGCTCGCCAACGAGCTGCTCGATGCGTCGAATCTCCGCGGCGGCGCGGTGAAGAAGCGCGAGGACACGCACCGGATGGCCGAAGCCAACAAGGCCTTCGCCCATTACCGCTGGTATGCCCAGAGCCAAGAGCCAACAAGAATCACTGCAATGCCACGGCAGACACCACTCAATCGGACCCGGAACAGCGGCATCATGGCGCACATCGATGCCGGCAAGACCACTACGACCGAGCGCATCCTGTTCTACACCGGCATCTCGTGCAAGATCGGTGAGGTGCACGAAGGCACGGTCGTGATGGACTGGAGTGAAACCTTCTGTATTCCCGCTAGCGGCGAAGTGTGTAGGTAAATGGAGGCCGCGACGCCGAGCTGGCGTTCCTTGGCGCGCCGCTGCCGATCCCGGGCTCGTGCTGCTCGGTCGATGAAGGCGTTCTTCTGGGCGGTGGTCGCCCAGCCCAGTCACCAACGGCGGTCACGCATCACAGCGTGCGGTGACCCGGAAGCGACCCGCCGCGTTCCGCCTGCGGATAGCGCCCCGAACCGGATGGCGCGTGTCTTGCGGCATGCCGCCCCAGATCCCTTCGGTGGAGCCTCGTTGATGACAGCACTCAGTCCTTCGCCGATCGGCCCTCGCGGGGTTGGTCATGCTCAGCCAGCTCGCGTGCGGGCCTCGCGAGCCGTCCACGGACGCCGAACGGCTGGCACGCGGCCGGGAACTGGTGGAGCAGATGAGCACGAGGCTGGCCGCGGCCACCGAGCTCAGCGTGACCACCACCGAGACGCGCGACCGGGTGCGTTTTTCCGGCGCCAAGGAGTCGGTGGCTGGCACCGGCGAGTACACCGTGCGGCGCCCGGATCGCTTTCACACCAAGACGACGGGCGGCCGGGATCTCGAGTCCTGGTACAACGGCAAGGTGCTGACCATCGCCGCCCACCAGCAGAAGGTATTCGCCCAGGCACCGATGCCGGAGAGCATCAATCGCACGCTGGACGTCCTGGCCGAGCGGTACGACATGGCCCTGCCGATGGGCGACCTGTTCTACGGCCCCGCCACGAAGGCCCTGCTCTCCGACACGACCACCGGCGGCTATGTCGGCACCGAGGACGTTGGCGGCACGGCTTGCTACCACCTGGCCTTTCACGACACGGGCGTGGACTTCGAGCTGTGGCTCCCCGTGGACGGCGAGCCCCTGCCCAAGCGAATGAGGATCGTGCAGAAGAAACGCACCGGACAACCGGTCGCGGACGTGACCTTCAACCGATGGAACTTCGCGCCCGAGATCAGCAACGCCTCGTTCACCCCGAAGCTGCCGGCCGACTACGAAGGCATCGCCGTGCTGCAGCGGGCCGCGGCGGTCAAGAAGTAGGGAGTGGTCGAATCATGAAGGAACAACGCGGGCTCCGAAGACTGACTGCGGTAGCGGTTATCGCGCTGGTCGCGGCGGCTGGACTGCAGCTGTCGGCGCAGGTGCGCGCCGGACGGCGCGGCGCGGTCGCCAAAGGCGACGACGGCGCCGTGGCCGCCGGACCGCGAGGCGCCGTGGCGGCGGGTGAGGACGGCTACGCCGCGGCGGGCCGCCGTGGCGCGGTGGTCAGCGGCGAGGAAGGCTACGCGGCGGTCGGCCGTCGCGGCAATGTCGTGACCGGCGAAGAGGTCGACGTCGACAACGTAGCCGTCGGCCGGAGGGGCGCGGTGGTGGTCGGAGAAGAGGGAGCCGCCGCAGTGGGCCGCTACGGCGGCGTGGTCGTGGCCGACCGCTACGAAAGCTACGACGCGTGGAAGACGGTGGCCGCCGTGGGTGCCGGGATCGCCATCGGCACCATGCTGGCGAAGCCGCCGGCCGCCGCCGCCCCGGTTGCCGTTTCCGGCACCACCTACTACTACCACGACAACGTGTTCTACACGCGCGTGATGAGCGGCGGCGACGTGGTCTATCAGGTGATCGCGCCGCCCGCGGGCGCGATCATCACGACGCTGCCGGCCAACTGCACGAACGCGAAAGTCGGCAACGCCACCTACTCGCAGTGCGGCACGACGTACTACAGCAAGGTGTCCAACGGCTATCAGGTGGTCGTGCTGAATTGACTCGGCGGGCGTGGCGGGCGGCGCTGCCCGTCGGGCTGCTGCTCGCCGTGGCCGCCGTGCAGTTGACTCTGGCGGGCACCGCCGGCCTGAGCCCGTGGAAGGGCGGCGGCTTCGGCATGTTCTCGACTACCGACGATGCCGGCCGCAGGCGCGTGCGGGTGTTCGTGAGCGCGCCCGAGCGATCAGAGGAGGTGGCGATCCCGCCGTCGCTCGACGACCTGGCCAGGCGCGCCGCCGTGCTGCCGACCAACGCCGCGCTGTCGAGACTGGCGCGAGGTGTGGTGGAACGCGAAGCGCGGTATCACCGCCCGGTGGCCACCGTCCGTATCGAAGCATGGCGTATCGAGTACGCGCCGGGCACGCTGGCCGCGTCCACTCGCCGCACGCGGGATTTCGTCTACCGTGTGGACACGGCTGCTGCACCCCGCGAGTGACCAGGACGGCGTCTCCGACTCCGTTCTCACGCTGACCGCCATCATCCTGCTGTTGCGGCCGCTGGATGTCTGGTGGGTGGCGCCGTTCGTGCTGGCGCTGGCCTGCCTGGCGCTGGTGCTGCGACCGGTCAGGCGGGCGCCGATCACCTGGCTGCTCGTCGCGGCGCTGGTCGCGGTCAGGGTCGCCGTCGTCTGGCCGCTGTCGGACAACCATATTTATTTGCTGGCCTACTGGTGCCTGGCGATTGGCCTGGCGCTGTCGGGGCCGACCCCGGCGGCGACGCTGTCCACGAGCAGCCGCTGGCTTCTGGCTGCGGCTTTCGCGCTGGCCGTCCTGTGGAAGGGGGTGCTGTCGCCAGATTACGTCGACGGCCGCTTCTTCCGGGTCACGCTGCTGACCGACGAGCGGTTTGCCGGGGCGTCGCTGGTGTTCGGCGGGCTGTCGCGGGATCAGATGGCCCTGAACCGTCAGTTCCTGGAGCCGCTGCCGGAGGGAGCCGCGCTCCTCAGCTCCACCGGCCTTCGTCGAGCCCCCGCGCCTGCGCGCATTCGCCGCCGCGGCCACTTGGGGCGGACTGATCCTCGAAGCGTTGGTGGCCCTGCTGAATCTGCTGCCGGCCGGAGGACGCATCCAGGCTGCCCGGCATGCGGCGCTGCTCGCGTTCTGCACGACCACCTACGCGCTGGCGCCGGTGGCCGGCTTCGGCTGGCTGCTGGCGACGATGGGCCTGGCCCAATGCCGCACGAACCAGCGTGCGCTGCACGGCGCCTATGTCGCCGTGTTCGTCCTGATCCTGCTCTACTCGGAGGTTCCCTGGACCGGCGTGCTGGCGGACTGGATCGGCCGCTGACCGAGCGTGCGGAGACGACAAGACCTCTCTGGCGATGTGCTCAGGCGGTCGAACCAGTTCGGCCTGCGGCGCCGCCCACGGAATCCGGACCCGCAGCTGCGTTCCCTGGCCGAGGCGCGATTCGACGTGGACGGAGCCTCCCGTCAGCCGCACGCGCTCGTCGATGCTGCGCAACCCCAGTCCGCGTCGCCCGCGCTCGCCGGCCGCGAAGCCGACGCCGTCGTCGATGACGTCGAGCTCCACGACTCCGTCCGCCCTTCTCAGCCGCACCGAAATCGCGCCGGCACGCGCATGACGGACGGCGTTGTTGAGCGCCTCTTGCGTCACCCGAAACAGGCACAGCGACGACCTCAGGGCCAAGCGAGTCGAGGTCGCCCTCGGCGCTGAACGTCACGCCCTGCCGGTGCAGCTCTTCGACCTCGGCGCATTGACGCCGCAAAGTCGCGCTCAGGCCCGCGTGTTGCAACACGCTGGGGTGCAGCTCGTGCGAGAGGGTTCGGATCGCCTCGGCGAGCGACGTGGTGCGATCCCGAAGGGTCATGACGGTCCACTCGATCTCCGGCTCCGCGTCCAACCGGGCGACCCTGGTTCTCAGCCCGCTCAACAGGATGCCCAGGCCTGCGAGCTGCTGGCTCACGTCATCGTGCAGGTCGCGTGCGATGCGCGTCCGCTCTTCCTCCTGGGCGTTGATCAGACGGCCGGCGAGATCCTGGTTTTCCTTCGCCGCGACGCGAAAGCGCGACTCGCTTTCACGCAGCGCCTGCTCCGTACGGCGGCGCCCGACACTCTGCACCACCAGCCCGGCGATCAGCGCGCTCTGTAGCGCCACGATCGCGACCATCCCCACGATGTAGATCTCCGCGAATGGGGCGAAGTCGGAGATGACGGTCTGGGCACCCGCAAGCGTCGCCAGGGCGAGGAAGACGATTCCTCCGGCCAGGCACGCCGCAACCACAGCTAGCCGCATGTGCTCAATACTAATGCGGCGAGGAGAGAATGGCCGAGCTGAAATCGTCTTTTCGCAAGCGAATTTACATCGCCCGCGACTCCGATGGTCGATGGCGCTCCGATGATGGCGCATGGTGCCGGACCGCCTTGCGACTTTCCGCGTCCTGTAGACAGGCCAGCCCGGTGTCATCCGGAAAGAGCAGTCGTTTCGCTAACTCATTGCATCGACTGGCGATGTCCGATGGCACGGCGCATGCTCCCCTCATCGCGGCTGTCTACCTGAAGGGAGCAAAAGTGTTTCGAAGTATTGCCTGTGTCCGTGTTCCTGCTTGCCGCCGCCACGTTCTCCGTTGCCTGCGACGAATCCATGGCTGCGCCCTCGCCAACCAGTCAATCGGCGACGGCGGCCGCATCGGTCACCGAGGGGGTCTGGAAGCTGCAATCGTTCCAGCGTGTCGATTCCACCATCGTGCCCGTGCCGGATCCGGATCGCTTCACGATCGAAATCGCGCCCGACGGCCGGCTGGCGGTGCGAGCCGACTGCAACCGCTGCTCCGCTTCCTACTCGCAGTCGAGCGGCGCGCTGAGGGTCGGCCCGGCGATGGCGTGCACCAGGGCTTTCTGTTCCACCACCGCGCCGTTCGACGAGCAGTACACCGCGGCGCTCTCGGACGCGACGCTGGTTCGCGCGACCGCCACCTCGCTGGAGTTCGTCTCCAGTGCCGGCGTGCTGAAGTTCGCGCGTTAGCGCGCGAACTTCAACCGAATCCACTCGATCAGCACTCCTCGGCGGGATCATCGACATCGCTTTCGGGGTGAGAAAGGGTCGTCGGCCAGCAGCCCGGTGAGGCCGATCCCCTGTTTTAGACCGAAAGCCTGGGCATTTATGCTGCCCCCGCGACCCGGCGACCGGAGGGAGGCCCCCGTAAGGAGTGACGGCCCGCTGTGACCTCTTGTGGTAATTTCGCAGCGAGTCCCTGACCATGCCGCCGGACCCCGCGCCGTGCTGATCGTCCTCGCCCTGCTCGTGGTGCTGCAGGCCGCCGTCATCGCCTTCCTGGTCGTCCAGCGGGCGCGTCGCGAGCGTGCTGCTCAGGCCCTGCGCGAAAGCCAGGAACGGTTTCGCCTGATCGCGGACCGCGCGCCCGTGATCATCTGGACTGGCACGCCTGAGGGGACCATCGACTACATCAACTCCACCGCTGTCGAGTTCACGGGCCTCAGCTTCGAACAGCTGCTGAATAACGGCTGGCTGGAATGCGGTCCATCCCGACGACGTGGACCAGTGCGTGCGCACCTATGTGCCGGCCTTCGAGGCGCGTCGGCCATTCCTGATGGATACCGCGTCCGCAAAGCCGACGGCGCCTACGGTGGCTCCTGGATTCCGGGATCCCGCAGTTCGGAGCGGATGGCAGCTACCTGGGGCACATCGGCGCCAGCGTCGACATCACCGATCGCAAGCAGACGGAGGAAGCGCTGCGCGAAAGCCAGCAGCGCTTGACGATGGCGACAGCCGCTGGCGCGCTCGGCGTCTGGGACTGGAATTTCGTCACCAACGAGCTGTTCGTGGACCGGAAACTGAAGTCACTCCTCGGGTTCGACGACGCCGAGATCAGCACCCGTCCGGACGACTGGGGGTCGCGCGTTCATCCTGAGGACCTGTCGAGCGCTGCCGCCCTGGTGCAGGCCTGCATTGCCGGCCAGTCCGACGTCTACGAGTTGGAGCACCGGATGCTGCACAAGGACGGCAGCGTCAAGTGGTTCCTCTCGCGCGGCTCGGCGGTGCGAGGCACCGATGGCGTGCTGCACCGCCTGGTCGGAACCAAGGTGGACATCACCGAGCGCAAGCGCGCGGCGGAGCTGTTCCGCCTGGCGATCGAGGCGGCTCCCGCGGGGATGATTACCGTGGATTCCGGCAGGCACGATCGTTCTGGTCAACGCCCAGGTGGAAAAGCTGTTCGGCTACGAGCGCTCCGCACTGATCGGGAAGCCGATCGAGATGCTGGTTCCCGATCCCTTCGGCGATAACCCGCCCGGAACCCGAGAGTTCTACGGCATCCGCAACGACGGCACCAGGGTGCCCAATCGAGGTCGGGGTCAGCCGGCTCGAGACCTGGGAGGGCCCACGGGTCCTGCTGTCGGTCGTGGACATCGCGGACCGGCAGCGGTCGGAGCGTGAGAACCGATACCTCATGGACCAGCTGCAGGATCTGGCGGGATCGCTGATCACGGCGCAGGACGCCGAGCGGGCGCGCATCGCACGCGACCTGCACGATGACGTCAGCCAGCAGCTTGCCGCGCTGTCAATCGCGCTGAGCGGATTGAAGCGTCGTGTCGCCGCCGTGCCCGACGACGTGGAACTGCAGATCGACCTGTCCTCGATCCAGCAGCGCGCGGTGGCGCTGGCCGAGAGCGTTCGCGATCTCTCGCACGATCTGCATCCCGACGTGCTCAAGCACGCCGGGCTGGCCGGTGCCCTGGCCCAGCGCTGCATGGAGCTGTCGCGCTCCCAGGCGGTTGCCGCCACCTGCACCGCCGAGGGAGACATCGAATCGATCGGCGAAGAGGCCACGCAGTGCCTGTACCGGGTTGCGCAGGAGGCGCTGCACAACGCCGTCAAGCACGCCGGCGCCCGCCATGTCGCCGTCCAGTTGCAGCGCGGCGCCGAGACGGTCGAACTCACGGTGGTCGATGACGGCCGGGGGTTCGACGTTACCGAGACCCGCAAGAGTCGCAAGGGTCTCGGCCTCGTCAGCATCAATGAAAGGGTGAGGCTGGCGGGCGGCACCCTCAGTATCGTGACAGAATCCCGCAAGGGCACGCAGATTCGAGTCAAGCTTCCCGCCGGCCGGCACGCCGGTACCATCGCGATTGACGTGCCGGGTCGATTGGCCGCCATCTGATGGCGCCGCAGGAGTCAGAGGTATTGATGCGCAAACACACAGTGCTCATCGCCGACGACCACGTGATCGTGCGCGAGGGAGTGGTCGGACTGCTCGAGGAGCACAACTTCAACGTGGTGGCTGCCGTCGGCGACGGCCACGAGCTGCTGGCCGCCGCGCGCCGCTTCCGCACCGATCTGATTGTCACGGACCTGTCGATGCCGGGGCTGAGCGGCCTGGACGTGATGGAGCGGTTGAAGGCCGAGCGCATCGACAGCAAGGTCATCGTGCTGACGATGCACCACGATGCGGAGCTGGCGACCCGGGCGATGCGCGCAGGCGCGTCCGCCTACCTGCTGAAACACTCGGCGGGGGAGGAGCTGTTGACAGCAATCCGGCAGGCGATAGAGGGTCGGACCTACCTGACGCCGACACTGACCCGGGAAGTGTTCGAGCGGATGTCGTCATCGCCCCAGGATTCCGGACCGCAATTGACGATGCGCCAGCGGGAGGTGCTGCGCCTGATTCTCGACGGCCGGCGCATGAAGGAGATCGCCGCCGCCCTGCAGCTGTCCGCTCGCACGGTGGAAACCCACAAGTATCAGATGATGCAGACCCTGGGTGTGGACTCCACCGCCGAGCTCATCAAATATGCGATCGAGCACCGGCTGATCGCCGATTAGCCGCACGTACCACATCACACCTCGTTACGTCACTTCGGAATTTTACGGAGGCGGTACTGCGGAGTTTTTCACGAGACTTCTCCGTAAGTCCCCGCTCCCCCCGGCCACCGCCCCGTTCGTAGACTCAGTGCGTTTCAGGCTAACGCACATGGCCCAACCCCGACTCCTGCTCGCCGACGATCACCGGGAAACGGCTGCACTGCTGGCCGATCTCCTCCAGTCAGAATTCGACGTGATCGGCCAGGTCCAGGACGGCCCGGCCCTGATCAAAGCCGAGGAGAGTCTGTCACCGGACGTGATCGTCAGCGACATCTCGATGCCGGGCTTCGACGGGATCACCGCTGCCTCCCTGATCCTGCGACGGAATCCGGCCGCCCGGATAGTGCTCGTGACCGTCCATTCGGACCCGATCCTGGTGGAACGGGGCTTCCAGATGGGCGCGCTGGGCTACGTGCTGAAACGCGACGCGGGCGATGAGCTCGTGCCGGCGGTTCACTCGGCGCTGCGCGGCGAGCGTCACGTCAGCCCGCGACTCTATCCCCAAAACACCACGAGAAAACCCTGAGAGGCACTATGTCTGTTCTCACCATGCCGTCTTCGCGTCCCGTCTTCCCAAACCGAGCTCGAGGCCATCACGCAGCTGGCGGTGTCGCTTTCTGGTCAACTGACACGCGTGCACGAAGACGGCATCGCCCAGGTGATCGCCGAGGCCCTGCGGCGAGTCGCCGCCGCCACGCGGGTGGACGGCTGTCAGTTCGTCGAGCTCGACGAATCGGGCACGGTGGGGCAGATCTTCACCTCGGCCGGGCCGGCGCTGAACGACCGGCAGGGACAGGTGCCGGGTCCCGATCCATGGCTGGTCGCACGCCTGACCCGCGGCGAGGTGGTTGCCGTCTCGCAGCCCGAGGACCTTCCGCGGGAAGCGATGTCCGAGTGGGAGCCGGGGTCACAGCCGGGAACGTGCTCCCTTCTCGGCGTGCCCACGTCGCTCGGCGGGCGCGTGTCCAGCGCGCTGGTGCTCGATGGCGGCCGGCGGTCGCGCCGATGGCCGCAGGCGCTGATCGAACGCCTGCAGCTCGTCACCCAGATCCTGAGCGCGGCCGTGCAGCGCCACCGTCACGAGAACGTGCTTCGTGCCAATGTCGTCGAGATCGAACGGCTGAACGCCCGGCTGCAGGCGGACAACGTCTACCTGAAGGAAGAGATCAAGAGCTATCACGACTTCGACGACATCGTCGGCGAAAGCCACTCGCTGCGCCTGGCCCTGACGCGCGTCGCTCAAGTCGCACCCACCAACTCCACCGTGCTGCTCCAGGGCGAAACCGGAACCGGCAAGGAGCTGTTCGCCCGCGCCCTGCACGAGCGGAGCCGGCGGCACGCGCGCCCGCTGGTGCGCGTCAACTGCGCCGCGCTGCCGCCGACCCTGGTCGAAAGCGAGTTGTTCGGCCATGAAAAGGGCGCCTTCACCGGCGCCGTGGCCGTGCGGCAGGGGCGCTTCGAGCTGGCCGACGGCGGCACCATCTTCCTGGACGAGATCGGCGATTTGCCGCCGGATATCCAGGTGAAGTTCCTCCGCGTCCTCCAGGAGGGGGAATTCGAACGTGTGGGCTCGTCCCGCTCCAAGCGTGTCGACGTGCGCGTGATTGCCGCCACGCACCACAACCTCGAGAAGGCGGTTGCCGAGGGCCGTTTCCGGGCCGACTTGTACTACCGCCTGAGCGTCTACCCGATTCACCTGCCGTCGCTGCGGGAGCGCGTGGACGACATCCCGCGGCTGGTGTGGTTCTTCATCCACCGCCACCAGCGCAACCTCGGGAGGCATATCGCCAAGGTGCCGCAGTCCTTGCTGGACGCACTGCAGCGGAACCCGTGGCCGGGCAACGTGCGGGAGCTGGAGAACGTGGTCGAGCGGGCGATGATCGCTTCGACCGGCGACACCTTGAAGCTCGACGCGCCGCTGGCGCCCGTCGAACGGAACAGCATCGCGGCGGCCGAAGGAGCTGAAAACCTCGACGTCGTTCAGCGCGCCCACATCGAGAGCGTTCTCAAGCGAAGCGGCTGGAGAATCAACGGGGTGGGGAATGCCGCGGAACGCCTGGGCATCCATCCCAACACCCTGCGATTCCGGATGAAGAAGCTCGGCGTGGTGTGCCCGGAGGGCCGGGGCCGGCCCTAGGGCCGGTCAGAGGGCGAATCGAGCTTCATCTGGAGATATCCGGGCGCCCCAACCAGTGAGGCGCCCTGTCCCCGCAGCCGTTGCAGTGCCTCGATGCCTGCTGCGTCGGCAGAAACCAGGTCCGTCAGCTCGATTTGCAGCGGAATGGCCTCAGCGCAGGCGTTGAGCAGTTCCGGCACCTGCGCTACGCTCAATCGTCCAGCCAGTCTCACCAGGCGTCCATCGCGTTCCTGAACGACGCCAATCCAGCAGTCCACGCCGTGCAGAGAGGCAAGAGACAAGCCACCATCGGTCCGAAACGCACAGGCGGAAAACCGCCGTTTCTTGCACATATTCCGCTGGTCCGGCAGGCGACGCCCACGTCCACTTCGCCGATCTCACGGCCCGTGGTGACACTCTCTCAACCCTTCGGACACCGCAGCGGGATTCCGGGCGATAGCGCTGGTACACGCCTTGCCCGTGCCGGGTCAATGACTTACGCGCATTCCTGGCCGCGGCTCGCTCCCTGGGCCTTTCTCCGGCTGTTGGCCGCGCTTTCGGCGTCGGCCGCCGCGGCGTCGGCACAGGATCTGGTGCCCGGCGCCTTCATGCCCGCCCCGGTGGGGTTCAACGTGCTGACGCTGGGAACGGTGTTCAGCGGCGGAGGCGTGGCCTTCGACCCGACGCTGCCGATCACCGACGCGACCGCCAGCATCGGCGGGGGCTTCGTGGGGTTGGGCCGCACGTTCAGCCTGGCCGGCCGCTACGCCAACGCCGGCGTGGCCCTACCCCTGGCCGCGGGGCACGTCGAGGGCCTGGTCTTCGATCAGTTCCAGGAGGCGTCACGGCGCGGGCTTGCGGACACGTCTATCCGGTTCGCCATCAACATCTACGGCGCTCCGGCCATGACGCCCCGGGAGTTCGCCAGCTATCGCGCATCGACGACTGTTTCCGCCGGCCTGACTGTGTTGGCGCCCACCGGCCAGTACGACTCCAATCGCTATATCAACCTGGGCACCAACCGGTGGGCATTCAAGCCAGCCATCGCATTCACCCGCACTCGCGGCCGCTGGACGTTCGAGGGAGACCTCGCCACGCTGTTCTTCACCACCAACCCGGACTACGTCGGCAGCCGGCGTCAACAGTCGCCGATCGTCGAGTTGCAGGGCCACCTCATCTATACAA
The DNA here is from genome assembly GCA_963713655.1 of uncultured Acidobacteriota bacterium. GTDB lineage: Bacteria > Acidobacteriota > Vicinamibacteria > Vicinamibacterales > UBA2999 > CAWEBF01. Next base: position 39,044 of record CAVQMT010000055.1, on the reverse strand, counting down.
TCCGACCCGGGTTCTGGGTGGCGGCCGATGGAAATTACTGGGACGGTGGGCGCGTCACGACCGACGGCAGGAGGGCGGGGCTGAAGCAACAGAACTCACGGGTCGGAGCCACGCTTGCGATGCCCATCCGGCGGCAACAGGTCAGGGTGGCCTACAGCTTCGGCGCGTATACGCGGCTTGGCGGCGACTACCACTCCGTCGGCCTGTCGTACACGTACGCCTGGGCGGCCGCGAGGTGGTGGCGATGACCCGATTCCTGCCGGGTCTCGCCGTGCTGAGCCGCTACGACCGGTCCTGGCTTCGCTACGACCTGGTGGCCGGGGTCTCGGTGGCCGCGGTCGCGGTGCCCATCGCCATCGCTTACTCGCAGCTGGCCGGCGTGCCTCCGGCCCACGGGCTCTACGCCAGCATCCTGCCGCTCGTCGCCTACGCCCTCCTGGGGTCGTCGCGGCAGCTGATCATGGCGCCCGACGCCGCCACGTGTGCGATCGTCGCCGCCACAGTCGCGCCGCTCGCCGCCCAGGATCCGGGCCGGTACGTGTCGCTGACCATGACGCTGGCGATGATCGCCGGGGTCTTCTGCATCGTGGCCGGGATAGCCGGCCTGGGCTTCCTGACGAACTTCCTGGCACGGCCCATTCTCACGGGATACCTGAACGGGATCGCGCTCAGCATCATCAGCGGACAACTCGGCCGGTTGTTCGGGTTTTCCCTGGAGCCCGCGGGCTTCTTTCGCCTGATCTCGGCCTTCATCTCGAGCGTCGGCCGCACCCACGTCTTGACGCTCGCGCTCGGCGTCGGCACCTTCGTCCTGCTCCGGATCCTGAAACGTGTGGCGCCGAAGGTTCCGGGACCGCTGGTTGCGGTGGCGGTTGGGATAGGCGCGTCGTCGCTCTTTCGCCTCGGCGATCACAGCGTGGCCCTGCTGGGGGCGATTCCCGCCGGCTTGCCGGCACCGATGATTCCGGACGTCGGCCTGGGCGACCTGGGCCCGCTGGCGCTCGGAGCCGTGGGGCTGGCGCTCATCAGCTTCAACAGCGCGATGGTGACCGCACGCAGCTTCGCGGTGAAGAACCGCTACGAGATCGACTCGAACCAGGAGTTCATTGCCCTCGGCGCCGCCGACATCGGCGCCGGGCTGCTGCAAGGCTTCGCCGTCAGCGGAGCGGACTCGCGGACCGCAGTCAACGATTCGGTGGGCGGCAAGAGCCAGGTGACCGGGCTGGTGGCAGCCGGCCTGCTGGTCCTGGTGCTGCTGTTCCTCACCGGTCCGCTGGCGCTCCTGCCCATTACCGTGCTGGCCGCCGTGCTGATCAACGCCGCCCTCGGGCTCTTCGATCTGCAGAGCCTTTCCAGGCTCCGTCAGGTCAGTCCGCAAGAGTTCCGCTTGTCGGTGGTCACGCTGCTGGGCGTGATCACTGTTGGCGTGCTGCCGGGAGTCCTGGTCGCGGTCGGACTTGGCGCTGCTGCAGTTGCTGGCCAGGGCCTCGCACCCTCACGATGCCGTGCTCGGGCGTGTGCCGAGCACCGGCGGTTTCCACGACATCACCACCCATCCCGAGGCCGTCACCGTCCCCGGCCTCGTGATCTACCGCTTCGACGCGTCGCTGGTCTTCTTCAACGCCGACTACTTCAAGAGCAGGGTCCGGGCCGCCGTCGACGCGTCGCCTGCGAAGGTGCGTTGCGTTCTGCTGGATGCCGAGACCATTCCTTATATCGACACGACGGGCGCAGCCAGCCTCGAGGAGGTCAGCCGGGAGCTGGCGGACCGCGGCATCGCGCTGGCCATCGCCTCGGCCAAGGCACCGGTCCGGCTCATGCTCGATCGCACCGGACTGACGCAGCAGATGGGCGCCGGACGCCTGTTCCCGACGCTGGAATCCGCCGTCGAATCAGTTCATTCGGGGATGCTGTAGCGCGCCATCACCGCCGTGACGTCGTCGCCCGCATGCCCCTGGATCGCCAGGGTGACGAGCGCGCGGCAGTGCTCGTCTGGCGTGCGCGGCATACGCAGCTCGTCGGCGATGAGGTCCTCGTCGATGATGTCGGTCAGGCCGTTCGAGCACAGCAAGATCATGTCGCCGTCCAGCAGGCCCAGGCGTTCGATGTCGATCCGCGGCGGTGCGCCAACACGGCCGATCGTTTCCGTGAGCCGGTGGTGCAGATCCCGCGCCGTGTCTCCCAGGTCCGTGGTCGCTGCTGCGTGACCGTCGTCGCTCGCGAGCGTGTGATCGCGAGTCATCTGCAGCAATGCGCCGTCGCGGAACAAGTAGGCGCGCGAATGCCCGACGTGGACGAAGAAGAGTTCGGCCCCTGCGGTGTAGACGGCCGTCATGGCCGCTTCCAGTTGCGGCCCGCCCTCGCTGCTCGCCTGCGCCAGCGTCAGATCGACGTCCTTGTAGAACGCCTCGCCCCGGCGCATCACTTCCTCGGCGGTCCGTTCGTCGATTCTCACGTTCCATTTGCCGAAGTGGATGGCCAGCTCCGCCAGCGTCGTGACGGCCAGCCGGCTCGCCGCTTCGCCGGCGCGGCCCAGGCCGTCGGCGATCACCATGCCGTAGGCGAACTCGTCGAACCGCTGCGGGACCGCGCCCTCGGGAAGACTGGTGATCACGGTTTCCTGACTCCTCCCCAGACGCATCACCAGGTAGTGGTCGTCGTTGACCGAACGTCGCGGTCCGTGCCACGACCGGGCGCCGAACTGCACCTGGACGTTCACGGCGGGCGCGGGCGAATCCAGGTGTCCCTGGATCGGCGCGCGAGGGGACTGAGGAGGAACCCTGCTCGGGTCGTTGGTGGCCATCGGCGCTAGGACTTGGGCGGGTAGCGCTGAAGCAGATCGCGAACGGCCTCACGAACCAGCGCATCTCGCTTCTTGTCGTCGATCCCGAAATCGACCTTGGCCTGGGCCACGCCGCGCCACACCACCACCTTGTTGGCGCTCAGATCCAGGACCAGCGAGCCCTGGTTCATCACCTGCATCGACTGGGTGGCCGGCGCGAATGGCGGCAGACCCCAGGCCAGCGTCGCCGGCAGGAACTGGCCGACCGTCTGCGTGGACATGTTGGTCGAGAGCAGGACGAAGTAGGTGACCGTCAGGTCCGGCGCCGCCGCGGCTTGCTTCAGTCCGCGGCGGGTCATCTCGGTGGCGACCGCATCCATGATCGTCGGCTCGAAGCGCTTCTTCGCGACCGCCGCATCGTCCTCCTGGGTGCGTGCCATTCTGACGTCGCCCGCCCCGTCGGGATTCCAGCCCCAGGTCATGATCGGGCGGAAATTGAAGGCCTTGTCGTGCTCGACGCGCACGTCAACCCCTTCGACGACGGCGTGCACGGCCAGCGCGATGGCGATTGCCACGGCGAGAGTCCTCATCGTCCCTCCAGTCCGACCAGCCGCCACCCGCTGGACGTTCGGTTGAAATATACGTCCACGGGGCGGCTCCACTCCGGGCGTGGGGGGGCGATTGCCGCCACCTGCACCCGTACGAAGGCCCCCACCGACGACAGCGACGCGGGCGCGGGAATGTCGTTCGACAGTGACGTGGTGGCCGGCCCCAGGGGCCGTGCCTCCCCGGTGGCGTTGTCGAACTCGGCCCAGTTTGCGGTGTAGCCGCTCGCCGGAGGCGTGGACACGCCGGCGTCCACCGCCGCGTTGCGGAACCGGAGACGGCCGTCGCTCGAGAGCGAGAAATCGACCAGCGGATTCACCGCTGGCAAATAGGTCTCCGCGATCTTCTGACGGCGCGCGATCAGCACGTCGCCGAGCAGTTTCGCCGCGGCCGGGTCGGAGTAGCGGGCGGTCTCGACCGTGGCCCGCACCATCGCGTCGGTGAATGCGGCCACGCGCCGCGCCGCCCAGAAGTCGTCGTCGGGGCGCGCCCGCAGGAAGGCGGCGGTGGGGACCCGCGGCCGCCATCCCTCGGGGTCGAACTCCTTGCCCTCGAAGCGCCCGATGGCGGGGTTCTCGACGTACTGCACCGTCTGCCACGGCTCGAACACGAAGCCCAGGCGCCACAACCGCTGCCGAGTCTTGGCGCCGTCGTAGAGCAGCTCCCAACCCTCGTCGTACTCGCGCGGGCCGTTGGCACCCGTGCCGAACGTCGAGCCGACGTCCTGCAGGTAGTGCCGCACCACGCTGCGGCCGTCTTCGACCACCACGGTGTCGAGGGTGTTGCCCGCCTTCATGTCCACCAGGTTGGTCCAGGCACCGAACACCTTCAGGGCGCGCAGCTCGCGGCGGTGCTCGTGCGGCACGACGTCGTTCGGGTCGTCGGGGCGCGTGCCGTAGTAGCGGAACCCGCCGACCGGGCGGCCCTCTATCGCGCGGGCGGCGACGGCGCGGTAGGTGCCGTCCCCGCTCCGATGGCTGCGCCGGAAGACATCGTCCAGGTCCTTCAACTCCATCGGGCGCTTACGCCCGGATGGGGGGGTGAAGGTGGCCTCTTCCGACACCCTGATCTGGTCCCTCGCGACGGTGATCAGGTAGTTCTCCACCTGCCAGTAGCCGAGCGCCCAGAAGATCTTGTTCGCGACCATGATCGCGCCGGTGGCGGCCTCGGGGTGACCGGCGGCGTCGAAGGACACGAACCAGAGCTGGCCCTTCGAGTCCCGCATCGTGAACCCTGGCGCGAACCCGGCCAGCTTGCGCGACACCACCGTCCACGGTCCGGGCACCGGACCGGTTCCCGTCACCGGACCGCGGGCCACCTCCTCGGCGGTGAGCGGCCGCGCCAGGATGCGGTTGGTGAACCAGTTCGAATCCGGTACCTCGTCGATGGTGTTGATACTCCGAGCCCTCACATCGGTGGCGGGATCGCCGGGGCGGGCGAAGAGGTTGGTGGCAAGGTCGATGAATAAATCGATCTCCCATTCCTGAACGCCTTTGGCATCCTGTGTCTCGGGCGCGCGGGTCAGCGGGTCGTCGTCGAAGAACCGGCGCTCCGCGCCGGTGAGGAGCGCCGGTCCGGCGGCCAACAGGCAGCAGAGGCCGAATCGCGCGGCGAATCGACAGGGTGTGGCCATGATCAGAACGCCGCGCTGGCGGCAAACACGATCTGCAGCCCTTCGGAACCCTTCGCGAACTCGACCCGCAGCGGTGTCTGCGCCGGCGCGTGGAACCGGATGCCGACGCCGACGTTGCTGACGAACGAGCCCAGGGCGATCGCGTCGAGGCGGGGCGCGACCATCCCGGTATCGTAGAACAACGCCATGTCCAGGAACATGCGATTCGGGATCCATCGCCACTCGCCGGAGAGCAGCACGGCGTGCCGATCGCGGAAGCGCCAGGCATCGTAGCCGCGCAGCGTGCTGCCGCTGCCGAGCGAGGGCAGCATGAAGTACGGCACCTGATCGTCGTCGTCGAGCGTGGTCTCGAGGCGGCCGTGCAAGGAGACCACCCAGGTCTCGCGCAGGATCGGTATGTGCTGGACCAGCTCGGCATCGAGCCGGTCGAAGCTGTAGACGCCATCCTGATCGGCATAATGATGACGCGCGACCCTGTAGAGCCCGCCCGCGCCGCGTGTAGTCGGCCGCCGGGCGCCAGTCGAATGCCGCGCCAGCCGACGCGTGGATGTAGGTGGGGTTCACTCCGACCCCGGGCACGGCCTCGGGCGTGAAGACGTCGTCCACGGGGACCAGGTCGCCGAGTCGGATCCTTCACCGTGTAGTCCTCGTAGGCTGTCGCGGCGGTGAAGATTAGCCACCGGTGCGGTCGCACGGTCACGTCGCCGCCCGCGACGGCCTGCTGCATGCGGAAGAACGCTTCGGTGTCGGTGGAGCTGTCGATTCCCAGGCCGTGAAAGCGCACCTGCGTCGCATCCCGCCACGACGCCGTGGCGCGAAGGTCGAGGCGGTCGGAGAAGTGGCCCGGCGAGGTGGCGCCCACCTGAATCAGTTTGTAGCTCGTTATCGAGTAGAGGCCGGCGACGTTCCAGTTCGTGCGATCGCCGGTGAAGCCGCGATACCCGGCGCCGAGCGTGAAGCCTCCGCCGCTGTAGACGCTGTCGAAGTAGGGATAGAAACCCCCGGGTTGCTCGACCAGCGACCGCCGCGCCCGCTTGAGCAGGTTTTCGGCCGGATGCGGCTGGTACGGCGCGAGGCGTGTCGCCTTCTCGGCCTGCTCGGCGGCGATCGACGCGCTGCGTGTCTCCTGCGCCGCCGGCCAGCGCCGGCATGAGGACCAGTGCCGACGCGAGCACCAGGCGGGCAAGCATTAGGCGACCAGGTGCAAAACATGGACCGCTGTTTTGGCCGCCTGGACCGCCCACCCGCGGCCGGCCGGGCGTTTGTCCTCACCGTATGTTGTCAGCCGCCTCTCGACGCGTTGGAGACCCGCGGCCTTTCGCGGCGCGCCGATCGCGCGGCGGCGGAAGATTCTCCGCGCAAATGCTGGCCTTTTGCGCTGCCGCCGACGTGGCCCTGCTCTTGCTGCCCTGGGGGCCAGGGAGGAAGTGTAGACATGGATATCAGTAGGGGCTTATCTCGGCTCGTGTTCGCGGCCGCCGTTCTTCTGGCGCTCACGCCGGCGATCGGCAGCGCGCAGGACCGGCGCGTGCACGTGAACATCGGCGGCGGTCCCACTTTCACCGGCAGTGACATCGGGGAGCACTTCTCGACCGGCTGGGGCCCCGCGATCGGCGTGACCTTCGACAGTCCCAACCAGCGTCTTCGGGTTCCAGTTCGAGTACGCCTACCGCTGGTTCGACATCAAGGACGACGCCCCGTTCTTTGGCGCGACCCGGTTCTCGGCCAACCATCAGACCCACCAGTTGGACTTCAACTTCATCGCCAGCCTGGCGCCGCCCGACGCCGCCGTCCGTCCCTATATCGTCGTGGGTCCCGGTATGTATCACCGCAAGGTTGAGATCACGGAGTACATCGGCAACGGGGTCATCTGCGATCCCGTACTGGTATATCTGCGGCGTCTACCCCGTCGAGGGCGTGATCGGCGACCGTGGTGGCTGGGACTTCGGGTTCAACGTCGGTGGCGGCATCGGAATCGGCATCGGCGACGAGTCCGAGTTCTACGTCGAGATGCGCTACCACTACGTAGCCGGGCCGGAGTTTACGCCGAATGTGTCACTGCCACCGGGCACGCCCACAGGCGGCAGCGCCAACGGCGTCTACTACCCCCTGACTTTCGGATTCCGCTTCTAGAGGACACGGCTCACACAGGTAAACCAATAGGCCAGCGCCCCAGACAGGGCGTTCATCAAGGCGCTGGCTTTTCTTCCTTCTCCTCCGCCGGCACCGCCGGAGCCGCGAACCACCGATCCTTGGGAACCACCTTCCGGACTTCGGGATCCGCCTCGTAGCTGGGCGAGGTGATCTGCACGCCGTACTCGTTGAAGGCGTCGAGGATGTTCTGGTGCACCGCCGCCAGAATCATGCGGCGCTGCGTCGGGTTCTCGAGGCAGAACAGCAGCGTGTACCGCACATAGGCCTGATCGAGCGCGGCCTGCCGCACCATCGGCGGCGGCTGGCGCCGAATGCCCGGCGTCCGGGCGGCCGCCAGCAGCAGCAGCGCCTCAACTTGCCTCCACGGGACGTCGTAGCCGATGGTGACCTCGGTCGGGACGTAGACTCCCTCCGCGTCCGCGAACCGCGAGTAGTTGGTCACCACGTTCGAGACCATGACGGTGTTGGGAATGGTCACGTCCTCCGCTTTGAGGGTCTTGATCTTGGTCGAGAGCGTGCCGACCTGTGTCACCACCCCCTCCACGTCGCCCACGGTCACGAAGTCTCCGACCCGCAGCGCCCGCGAGTAGGTGAGGGTGAACCCGCTCATCATCTGGTTGACGATTCCGCTCGAGCCCAGCGAGAGCACCAACCCGACGAACACGCTCATCCCCTTGAAGGCGTCGGAGCCGCTGCCGGGCAGGTACGGGTAGGCAATCGCGACGCCAAACAGCCACAGCCCCACGGTCAGGAGCTTGCGGGTGGGCTCCGCCGTCTCCGGGTACACCCACGGCAGCTCGAGCCGGCCCTGTTCGATCGCGAGGAACAACACATTGACGACGCGGACCACGAACCGCGTGAGCAGGAAGATGAGGGCGACGGTGAACAATCCTGGAAGCGACTCCACAATCGCCACGCCGACACTCGCCAGCTGGCCGAGGAGAAAGGCGCGCAGCGACTCCCCCCACGGGCGCGTGTAGGGGAAGCGTCTCAGGCTGAACGTGACCCAGGAATAGGCGAAGAACAGGAACAGGGCTATCGCCAGGACGCCGATGCTCCGATCGATGAATTCGAACACGCGGGACGAACGGATCAACTCCGCATCGCCGACCTTGGTCGCCTGTAGTTTGCGCTCCGTGGCCTCACGGATGCGCTGGCTGGCGGCGCGCCGCGCTTTCATCAGTCCCCACGTCAGCGCCACGAACAGTGCTGTGACCAGCACGACCAGCAGCACGGCCACCAGCAACTGCCGCGGCCGGCGCAGTTCCGCCACCTCGTCGAGGACCGTTTCGATGCGACCGACTGCGGCCGCCGCCACGCCCGCCGGCGTCTCCCCGGCCAGCGTGTCCACGTCCGCCGGAACGATCGCGACGATACGCCGGCCGGCGACCTCCAGGGATATCGCCTCGCCGATCTGGCGGGCCTCGACCGGCCCGGTGACGCCTTCTTCGGCCATCCGCTCCAGGGACGCGAGCCCCCCGGCCACGCGCTCGTCGGCCGCACGGCCCAGCAAGGACGCCCGCAGCTGGAGGATCGGGCGGTTCGCGAAGGTGAGGGTCACGGGTGGCCCCGCCTGCGCGCTCTCGACCGCAGCTTTGGCCACCGCGGCATCGAGGACGGCCGGGTCGGTCACGCGTGGGTCGGTCTGCGCCGCGGCCGGCCAGGCGAGAACCGCCAGCAGGGCGGTCAGCAGTGAGATCCGCATGACCGCGCGCAACCGCAACTGCCGTGCCGCCGATGCCCGTCACGGCCAGCCCCCGGCTGGCCCAAGATCGCGGAATCCACGGCGAGCGGTGGGGGCGGTGACGGCCTGTGGTGAGCGGCGTCGCAAACCGCGGTGAATCCTGGGGTTTTCCGCCGTCGGTTGTCAGGCCGCTGCGGGTCGCCTTCTTGCTGTCTTGAGGGCTGGCTGATGACCCTCTCGCGACAGATCCTCGCCGGGCTCGCCCTGGGCATCTTTACCGGGCTGTTCTTCGGGGAGCGGGCCGCGGCCCTCCGCTGGGTGGCCGACGGCTTCGTCAAGCTGCTCCAGATGATGGTGCTGCCCTATATCACCGTCTCGATCGTGGCCAGCCTGGGGTCGCTCCAGCCCTCCGAGTTGCGGACGCTGGGGCTGCGAGCGGCCGGTGTGATCGGCGGCCTGTGGATCGTGGCCTTGTCGTTCGCGTTCCTGATTCCGCTGACGTTTCCGTCGGCGCAGAACGCGTCGTTCTTCAGTACCAGCCTGGTCGAGCGGCGGGACGCCTTCAACTTCATCGACCTCTATATTCCGGCGAACCCGTTCAACTCGCTGGCCAACAACATCGTGCCGGCCGTGGTCCTGTTCTCCGTGTTCCTGGGCGTCGCCCTCGTCCGCGTGCAGCACCGGGAGCGCCTGCTCGACGTCCTGCAGGTGGCCCGGGCGGCGATTTCGACAGCGACCCGTTTCGTGACTCGCCTGACGCCGTACGGGCTGTTTGCGATTGCCGCCAACGCGGCCGGCACGATGGGATTGGAGCAATTGAGCCGGCTGCAGGTCTACCTCGTGACCTACGTGGCCATGGCCCTGCTCGTCAGCCTGTGGGTGCTCCCCGGCCTGATCGCCGCGTTGACGCCATTGCGAGCCCGCGATGTTCTGAACGAGTCGAAGGACTCGTTGATCACCGCGTGCATCGCCGGCGACCTGTTCATCGTCCTGCCGGGCCTGATGCAGGCCAGCCGCACCTTGCTCGGCCGGCTGACGCACGGCGACGACGAGCCGGGCCGGCTGACCGAAGTGATCGTGCCGGTGTCCTTCAACTTCCCTCACACCGGGAAGCTGATGTCTCTCAGCTTCGTGCTGTTTGCGGGCTGGTTCTCGGACACCGTCGTGCCGCTCTCGAGCTATCCGCAGCTGGCACTGGCAGGTCTCGTGACCTTTTTCGGCAGCCTCAGCGCGGCGGTGCCGTTCCTGCTCGACCTGTTCAGGATTCCGGCGGACACGTTCCAGCTCTTTCTCGCGACCGGCGTCATCAACTCCCGCGTCGGATCGCTGGTCGCGGCGGTGCACACCCTGACGGTCGCGCTGCTGGTCGCCTGCGCCGTGTCCGGCCATCTGCGCTGGCGGCGCGGTGCGCTCTTGTCGTACGCAGGGATTACTGGCGCCCTCCTGATTGCGATCCTGGGGGGTACGCGAGCGGTCATGGCCAGCAGTGCCTCCCATGAGTACTCGAAGGACGAAGTGCTGGCGTCGATGCACCTGCTCCAGCGACCGGTGCCGGCCACCGTGGCGCGTGACGCCTCGCCGCCACCCGCCACCACGCTGCCGCCGCTCGAGACCATCGAGGCGCGCAAGGTGCTGCGCGTCGGCTATCTTCCCGACGTCGCTGCCGTTTGCGTTCTTCAATCAGCGCGGCGACCTGGTGGGCTTCGATATCGAGCTCGCGCACCGCCTGGCACGCGAGATGAACGTCACCCTGGCGTTCGTGCCGGTGGATCGCACACGGATGGCCGAGCAGCTCGCCGACGGCTATTGCGACCTGGTGATGTCGGGGGTGGCGGTGACGACGAACCGTGCCCGGCAGCTGCTGTTCTCGGATGCCTACCTGGACGAGACCCTGGCCTTCGTCGTCCCGGACGAGCAGCGCGAACAGTTCATGACCTGGGATGCCATCCGCGATCGAGGGGAGCTGACGATCGCGGTGCCCGATCTGCCGGTACTACGTCAACAGGCTCCGCGAGCTGCTGCCGCGGGCCGTGGTCAGGGCCGACACCGCGAGCATCGAGTCGATGTTCAACCGGGCCGCAGCGCGAGCCGATGCCCTGGCGCTGCCGGCCGAGCGCGGCTCGGCCTGGACGCTGCTGTACCCGGAATACTCCGTCGTCGTGCCCGGGCCCGAGCAGATTCGGGTGCCGCTGGCGTACCCTATTGGTCGCAACGACGAGCGCCTGGCGTCGTTCGTGAACACCTGGATCGCGTTGAAGCGGAAGGACGGGACTCTCGACGCGGCGTACAAGCACTGGATTCTCGGTCAGGACGCCGGCCCACGGCAGCCGCGCTGGTCGATCATCCGCGACGTCCTGCATTGGGTACAGTGACTACATGACAGAGCGCGGTACATCCCGCTTCGAGCGCTTCCTCAACCTGTTTACGGTCGTGCGCCCGGGGGAGGCGCGGACGGCGCTGCTGCTCGCGCTGAACGTGTTCCTGATCCTGATGGTGTACTACATCCTGAAGACGGTGCGCGAGGCGTTGATTCTCGGCGAAGGGACGGCGGAGCTGAAGAGCTACCTGTCGGCCGCTCAGGTCGTGACGCTGGCGTTCGTGGTGCCGCTCTACGGGCGCCTGGTGGCCGCGTTTCCGCGCATCAAGCTGATCAACGTCGTCACCACGTTCTTCGTCGCCTGCCCGGTGGTGTTCTACGTGCTGTCCCGATTCGATGTGCCGCTGGCGGTCATCTATTTCGTCTGGATCGGCATCTTCAGCCTGATGATCGTCGCCCAGTTCTGGTCGTTCGCCAACGACGTCTACACCAAGGAAGAAGGCGAGCGCCTGCTGGTGATCGTCGGCCTGGGTGCCTCGCTCGGCGCGGTAGCGGGGGCCCTGCGTCGCCGACCGGCTGATCGAGCCCTTCGGCGTCATGCAGCTGATGCTGCTCGGCGCCGCGGTGCTGGGGGCACAGCTCTTTCTCACCAACTACATCGATCGGACCGAGCGCGCCCGCCGGCCCGCCGCGCAGCCCAAGACGGTGAAAACGAAGCCAGCACCGGTCGAGAACGCGTTCGCGATGGTGTTCAAGACCCGCTACCTGCTGCTGATGGCGCTGATGCTGATGATGATCAACTGGATCAACACCACCGGCGAGTACATCCTCGGCGACATCGTCAAGGAGCACGCCACGGCGATGGTGGCCGGCGGCACTGCCGGTGGACTCAGCGAGGGTCAGATCATCGGCGATTTCTACGCCAAGTATTTCTCGCTGGCCAACGCGCTGGGTCTCATCCTCCAGCTGTTCGTGGTCTCGCGCATCATCAAGCACCGCGGCGTCGCCGTGGCGCTGATGATCCTGCCGGCCATCTCCTTCGGCGCCTACAACATCCTGATCTTCGTGCCGCTGCTGAACGCGGCGCTGGCCGCCAAGGTGCTCGAGAACTCCACCGACTACTCGCTCAACAACACCGTACGCAACATGCTGTTCCTGCCGTGCACGTACCAGGAGAAGTTCGCCGCCAAGCAGGCGATCGATTCGTTCTTCGTGCGCATGGGCGACGTGCTGTCGGCGGTGCTGGTCTTCGTCGGCACCAGCGTCATCGTGCTGCCGTCGCGCGGCTTTGCCGCGGTGAATGTGGCATTGGCGCTGGCAGCCCTGGTGCTGGCGTGGCGCGTCGGCCGCTACTACACAACGCTGACCGCCGCGGGTGCGGCGCCGTCGGCTGCAGCTTGAAAGGTGCATAGCATGCGTACCGCGTTGTCGACTGTGGTAATCGCCGTGACCGCGGCGGCGCTCTTGCCGGCCGCGGTCACGTTCACCTCGACGTTCAAGTCGCTGGACGCCGGCGCGGTGAGTTTTTTCGGGAAGAAAGTCGCCGCGCTGGTGATCTCCAACGACGACTCGTTGCGAGTCGCCGGCGAAGAATCGCTCGTCCGTGAGCTGGCCGCGCGGGGCATGCAGGCGGTGGCCAGCTACCGGATCGCGCCGAAAGAAGAGTTGCGCCGGGCGGATACCGCCCGGCCGTGGTTCGAGAAGGCCGGCGTCGAAGGCGTGGTTGCGGTGCGGCCGGTGAGCGCCGACACCCAGCGAAGCTACAACTCCGGCACCTGGGTCAGCACCAACTACGCCACCCTGTGGGGCTATTACGGCTACGGCTGGAGCGCCGTCTACGTGCCCGGCGGCGTGCAGCGGGAGACGCTGGTGGTGGTCGAGACCACCGTCTACAGCCTGCCGCGCGACCAGTTGCTGTGGGCGGCGGTCAGCGAGACCAGGAATCCGCGCGACCTTCGCGGGTTCGTCCAGGAGCTGATCAAGAAGTCGGTCGAAGAGATGCAGAAGCAAGGGCTCGCCAAACGGCAGTAAGGAGAAGCGATGAGAAGCAACAACACGTTCGCGCTCGCGGCAATCGCGGTCGGGATGGCGACGGCGCTTTCGGTGACCGGCGGAACGGCCCAGGCCCCGCCCAGCCCGGATCAGATGGTGGCGTCCCTGAAGCAGAACCTGGCCGAGAGCCAGAAGCGGCTACGCCAGTACCGAGTGGATCGAAACCACGGCGATCAGCCTGAAAGGCGAGGAGAAGTCGCGCAAGCAGCAGCGCGTCTACTACGGCGCCGACGGCAAGCTGACCAAGGTGCCGATGGGGGAGGCGCCACAGGCGCAAGGCGGGGGCGGAGGCGGCGGCGCCGCGGCGGCGGTCGGGCCAAGGAGCGGATCGTCGAGAACAAGGTGGACGACATGAAAGATTACATGGAGAAGGCAGCCAACCTGATCCACCTCTACGTGCCGCCGACGGCAGAGAACATCCAGAAGGCCAAGGACGCCGGCAAGATGATGGTGAAACCGCCGCAGCAGGGGCGGGTGCGGGTCGAGTTCCCCGACTTCATCCAGCCATCGGACCTGATGGCCATCGAGGTGGACGCCAAGGCGCTGCTGCTCTCGGCGCTCAGCGTCGCGACCTACCTCGAGAAGCCGGAGGATACGGTCACGCTCAATGTCAAATTCGGGTCCTTGAGCGACGGCACCGGCTACACCGCGCAGACGACCCTGGATGCCAAGGCCAAGAACATCCGCGTGGTGGTGGAGAACTCCGGCCACCGTCCCTTGGCCCGGTGACTGCGGCCGGCGCTCGCGTTGCGACTAGAACCGGAACCTGGCGCCGATCAGGAGGGGGAAGGTCCAGCGGGCGCTGTTGTCGTTGATGGTCTCGAGCCCGGTGCCTTCGAGGTCGTCCACCTCGGACATGCCGGTGGTGTATCGCAGGCCCACCTGGGCGAAGATGCCAGCCTGCCTGGTGATCTCGAACAGCGCGCCGGCGTTGAGGCCGAAGGTGAAGGCGGCCGTCTGGTCGTAGAAATCGGTGGCACGCTGGTACTGGTTGGCTGCCGGCGCCACCAGCAGGACGTCGGTCTCCCTGATGAAGCCGAGGCCGATCGTGCCTTCGCCGTAGAACTTGAGCGGCTTCAAGGTGTCCTGATAGCGGCGTCCGGCGAAGTCCAGCGTGTAGGCCTTGTAGTCGGCGTATTGGCCGTAGAGACTGGAGGCGCCGAACTCACCCATTCGCGTCAGATCGGCATCGAGTGACTGGATCGTGAAGGCGACCTTCACCTCGGTGCGATAGTCGAGCATGTAGCCACCGCCGAACCGGACCTGCGTGCCGGTGCCGTAGACGTCCTCGTATTTGTTCTTGGTGATGACGACCACCTGATTGTTCAAGACGCCCAACCCGCTCGAATTGATATTGCCGCTGATGCTGTTGTCCCAGCCGATCGACGCCTCGACGGTCCAGGGATTGTCTGGGGGGCCGGATTTCGCCTGCACCTGAACCTGTGGCGGCGCCTGAGCCTGCGCCTGCGCGCTCGCGCCGGCGCCGAGCAGCAGCATGATGAAAATTGCCCCGAGGATGTCGATTCGTTTCAGTGGTTGCATGTACGCTGCTCCATTGGTCGCTGCCGTTACTGGCGTGTCCCCACCTGCGCCTTGGCGGCATCGCGTCGCTGCTGCTGCTCGATCAAGAGGCGGTAGGTGACGTAGTACTTGAAGATGTTGCTCACGTAGGTGACCGTCTCGCGGCCGATCCGCTCCGACGCCACCCGCTCGACGTTGTTGAACCACACGTTCGGGTCGAGGCCTCTTTTTTCCGCTTCCCGGCGCAGTTGCCGCAGGCGCCCCGGGCCGGCGTTGTAGGCGGCAAACGTCATGAGCCCCTTGTTCAGGTTGTCCATGGGCTCGTCCTTGAAATAGGTGTCCATCATGAAGCGCATGTACTTCACGCCGGCGTGGATGTTGGGCTCGATCTTGGTGATGTCGCCCACCTTCAGTTCCCTGCCGGTCGGGGGCATGACCTGCATCACGCCAATCGCGCCGACCGGGCTCTTGACGTTTTGGTCGAGCGTCGATTCCTGGTAGCCCTGCGCCGCCATCAGCAGGTAGTCGAGGCTGTACTGCTCCCCGTACTTCTTGAACAGCTCGATCACCGCCTGCAGCTTCCGGCGCTCGGCATCGGCCGCGGCGTTCCTGGCGTACTTGAGGTCCTTGAGATACCGGCGCTCGATGACGTTCCGGAACGCGTCGCCCTGTTCTCCGTGCTTGCGGATCCACTCGTTGACGGCCGCCCGGAGCTTGGGACTTTCCTTGCGGAACGCCACCGCCAGCACGCCGCCGGACCGCACCGCGAGGTCCTTGTGCACGGTCAAGTCGGTGAATACCTGGCTCCAGAATTCCGCCAGGTAGTCGTCGGCGATGGTGATCGGCACCAGGCCGGCATTCACCATCTCCAGCACGTCGTCGTCCTCGAGTACGGCCGGGGCCTCGTTGATCACGACTGCCGGCTTGCCCTTCGCCTTCAGTTGGGCGTTCAGGGCGATGATGCTCTCCTCGTAGGCGCCGCCCTTGCGGATGAACACCTCCTGGCCGGCCAGGTCGTCGAGCGAGGTGATTGGCGGCGCGCCGGGACCGGTCACCACGACCTCGCTGACGTTGGTGCGGGTGGGCTCCGAGAAGAGGGCCTGCTTTTCCAGTTCGGGCCGCACGGTCACCATCGCGGCGACCATGTCCACCTTGCCGCCCAGGAGGGCTGGACCCAACTGATCGCGTGACATCGGCAGGATGACGACGTGGACCTTGAGGTTCCCGGTTTTCAGCCTGGTATTCAGGTCGGTTTCGAACGCCTTCAGGGCCTCGTAGGTCAGCCCCCGCTCCTGACCCTTGTCGAGGAAGTAATGCGTGCGGTTGAAGGTCACGGCGACGCGAATCAGCCGCCGCTTGACCATCTCGTCCAGATCACCGCTGAACGGCCGGTCCAGAACCGCCCGCACCGGCTTCGGGCAGCGCGTCGTAGGGTGAGGGCGTGGCGGGGATCGGCGCCTCTTCGTTGGCGGGCGTCCGGCGGAGCCGCGTCGTTGGCGGGAGCCTGCGGGCTCGAGCAGGCAGCGACTGCGGCGACGAGTAGCAGCGGGGCGAGCCTCCACGCCTGGAATGAGGTGGTCATCGCTCGTGGTCCAAATGGTTGGGCTGGTCGTGACTATTGCCGCGCCATGGCGACGCGAAGGCGTTCCTCTTGCACGCAATGAATCTTACCGTTGAATCGGCGCATGTCCCGGATCAGCTTCGGCTGCTCGTTACTGTCGCGCCATTGCGACCTTGAAACGCTCCTCGGGTGAGATCAGGTGGTCGTGGTCGTCCTTCTCGAGGTCGATCTGGACCCAGTTCACCTTGCCGCTAAAGGCGTTGCCCTCCGGCCCGTAATCCGGAGACACGGGCGAGCCGGCCTCCTTGCCGACATCACACGTTTCGTCTGCGGAGAAAGCCATCGGCACGGTCTGCTCCAGGCGACCCTGGCCCACCTGCGTGCCGTCCACGAAGAGCGTGACCACGCCGCCCTTGGCCAGTCCGCCGCCGTCGTACTTGAACTCCATGCGTGCCTGATGATGTCCCGGCGGAATTGGCTGCGTCGCTTCGATGAACGTCAGAGTGAGACCGAAGAAGTTGTAGCAATACTTCAGCTTGCCGCCCTTGGCGTAGAGGCTCCAGCCGTTGGTGCTGCCGCCTTGTGCGACGATCACGCCCTCGGCGCCCGACTTCGGCACATCGAGATCGGCGGTCACTGAGTGTGACTTGTTCTTGATCGAGACGATCGAGTTCTCGGATAGACGTCCCATCCCGCCGAAGAGAACCTGCGTCTTGCCCTTGATCAGCTGTGGCCGGCCGGCGAGGTCCGCGTTGAACCGTTCGAACGTCCGATCGTCGAGCGGCAACGCGCTGTATTTGCCAGCCTCGATCAGGAAGAGGCGCTGCAGCTCGGCGAGCTTGGCTGGATTCTCCTTCGCCAGATCGTGCGCCTGCGTCCAGTCCTTGGTGGTGTCGTACAGCTCCCAGACATCCTCGTCGAAACTGCGCTTGTAGGCGCCTACCCAGGGCACGCCGTGGCGAGTCACCGCGGTCCAGCCCTGGTGATAGATGCCGCGGTTGCAGAACATCTCGAAATACTGCGTTTCGTGGCGATCCGCGGCTTTCGCATCGTTGAACGCATAGAGCATGCTGAAGCCCTCGATAGGGGCCTGCTGGATGCTGTTGACGATCGCCGGGTGCGGCAGTCCGGCCGCTTCGAGGATCGTCGGTGCAACGTCGATCACGTGGTGAAACTGGCTGCGGATTTCGCCCTTGGCCTTGATCCCGTTCGGCCAGTGGACGATGGTCCCGTTGCGGGTGCCGCCGAAGTGCGACGCGACCTGCTTGGTCCATTGGTAGGGCGTGTCCATCGCGTGCGCCCAGCCGACCGCGTAGTGGTTGTAGGCGTTGGGCCCGCCGAAGTCGTCGATTTTCGACTTCAGGAACTCGGGCGTTTCGAGCGTTCCCATGCCGTTCAGGGTCGTCATCTCATTGAAGCAGCCGTTCGGCGTGCCTTCGGCCGAGGCGCCGTTGTCGCCGATGATCAGGTAGATCAGCGTGTCGTCGAGGATCTCCAGATCCTTCAGCGTGTCGATCAGCCGGCCGATGTGGTGGTCGGCATGTTCGAGGAATGCTGCGTAGACCTCCATCTCACGGGCGAAGATGGGGCGCATTTCCTTGGGCGTGTCTTCCCAGGCGGGAATCTCGGCGGGACGCGTGGTCAGTTCGGCGTTTGCGGGGATGACGCCGAGCTGCTTCTGCCGCGCAAAGATCTCCTCGCGCAGCTTGTCCCACCCCTGATCGAACTTGCCCTTGTACTTGTCGATCCACTCCTTCGGCACGTGGTGGGGAGCGTGGCAGGCGCCCGGCGCGAAGTACATGAAGAACGGCTTGTCGGGCATCAGCGCCTTCTGCTGGCGCGTCCACTTGATCGCCTTGTCGGTCATGTCCTCCATGAAGTGATAGCCCTCTTCAGGAGTCTTCTCGGGCTCGATCGCGGTCGTGCCCTCGTAAATCGCCGGGTACCACTGGTTGGTCTCGCCGCCGATGAAGCCGTAGAAGTACTCGAACCCGCCGCCGCCGGTCGGCCACTGGTCGAACGGGCCGAGCGGGCTCGTTTGCCACACCGGTACCTCGTGACACTTGCCGAACTGCGCCGTCGAGTAGCCATTGAGCTTGAGGGTCATTGGCAGCGGCGCCTTGCTCTTCGGCAGCACCGAGCTGTAGCCGGGCGCCGCCGTGGCGATCTCGCAGATACCCCCCATGTTCACCGAGTGGTGATTGCGTCCCGTGAGCAGCGCCTGGCGCGTGGGGGAGCACAACGCGGTGGTATGAAAACGGTTGAACTTCAAGCCGGTCTTCGCCAGACGCTCGGCGGTCGGAGTGTGGATCGGGCCGCCGAACGCACTGGATGCCGCAAAGCCGACGTCATCCAGCAGCACGATGAGCACATTGGGTGCCCCCTTCGGCGGCCGCAAGGTTTCGATCGGCGGAAACTTCGTCGCCGGATCTTTGGCGTCGTACGTCGTCACTCCCACATGCTGCGCGTCAGGGATCGGGAGAATCGATCGCTGCACCTTGTCCTGAAGACTCATGCCCTTGCTCCTCCTGGATTCGTGATGGCGACCCCGGTCGACTCCGCCGCCGAGAGCATCGCCATCGCCTCGTCCGCGTACCGGCCCTGCCGAAGCAGATTCGCCATCAGGCGCATCGGCCGGTCGATGTGTTTGAAGAACGCCATGTAGCCGGCGCACAGGTAGTTCAAGCCCGGCTCGCCGTCGGGCGTCGTGAGGAAGCGATTCTTCGGGCACTCGCCGTGACAGGCGAACCGCACGCTGCAGTCGCGGCAGTACTTCGGCAGCGTGTCGCGTTTGGCGAGACCGAACTTCCGTTGCTGCTCGGAGGTGACCAGTTCCAGCATGTGCACCTGCTGGATGTTGCCCAGCTTGTAGGCGGGCTCGACGAAGTGGTCGCACGAATAGAGGTCGCCGTTGTGCTCGAGCGCCAGGGCGCTGCCGCAGGTCTCCGTAAAGATGCACATCGATGGCGGCGCGCCCACCCACGACGCCAGCGCCGCGTCGAACATCTGCACGTAGACCTTGCCGACGTCGGCCTTGACCCACTCGTCGAACACGCCGATCAGGAAGCGGCCCCACTGTTCGGAGCCCACTGAACGGTCGGTCACCTGGTCGCCTTCAAGCAGGTACAGCGGGCGCGGATCGCTGCCGCGCTCGCCCCAGCCCTGGTTCGCGATCGGCAGCAGTTGCGGCGTCACCCGCTCGACGATCGGGATGAACTGGACGAACTGCGTCTTCAGCTCGTCGCGGAAGAAGCGGTAGACCTCGACCGGATGGTCGGCGTTGGCCGCGTGGACGGTGCACAGGATGTTGACCTCCACGCCCTGGTCGTTCAGGTGCCGCCAGCCGCGCATCACGTCGTCGAACGAGCCCTTGCCGCCCTTGTCCACGCGGTAGGCGTCGTGCAGCGCCCTGGGCCCGTCCACGCTCAGGCCGACCAGGACCTTGTGCTTCTTGAGGAAGCGGCACCAGCGGGTGTCCAGCTTGGTGCCGTTGGTCTGCATGGTGTACGAGACTCGCTGGCCCGGCTGCTTGTAGCGTTCCACCAGCTCGACCGAGCGCTCGAAGAAGGGGAGGCCCATGAGCGTGGGCTCGCCGCCCTGCCAGCCGACGATCACTTCGTGGCTCGCCTGCGACTCGAGCAGCTGGCGGATGTAGGTCTCCAGCAGCTCGTCGGCCATCCGGAAGCGGCTGCCCGGATAGAGCATCTCCTTCGACAGGAAGAAGCAGTACTTGCAATCGAGGTTGCAGACCGCGCCGGTCGGCTTGGCCAGCAGGTGAAAGTCGGCCCTGGCACGAGCCGGTGGTGGCTGCATTCGGGCCTCATAGGGCAAGTCCGCGGGCCAGCGCAGCGTGTGGAGAAACGAGCGAAGGTCGTGGAAATTCGGCCAGGATCCGCGGCCTCAAGGCACGCGCGGGGTGATGAGGCAACGGCGGCTCACGGTATGCCGTGAGCCAGCCGTTCCCGACCGCGAGCCGCTAGGCTCGGAACAGCGCGGCCCCGAGCGCCAGGAGGCCCAGGCCGGAGACGATGGCGGCCACGATGATGGCGACCGATCGGTCGCCGGTCCCGTACTCGCCGCGCATCCGCTTCAGGGTCCGATGGTGATCGACGGTGGCGAGCGTCACGGCGATGATTCCCGTGGCGATCATGATCATGCCGAAGTGACGCGGCGTCAGGAGGCGGCTGGAGGCCGGTGGGATGGAGCCTCGTCCGGAGTCGAACTCGAAGAACTTGTAGATCGTGAAACCGAACGAGATCAGCGACGTGCCGGTCCGCACCCACGCCATCAGCGTGCGCTCGTAGGCCAGGCGTGTGCGCTCGACGGCCAGGCGCGTCCCGGAATCGAGTGGCTTGGCCGGCGCTGGTTCCATCGGTTCAGGCCTGGCGGTGCTGGCTGCGGCCGGCGCTGGCCAGCCGGTTCACGGGGCCGCGGATCAGCAGGTACGGCACGCATGCCAGGATGAACGCGACCAGCAGCACCTCGAGTGGATAGATCCAGCGGAAGACCATCACCTGGTAGACCGAATCGATCACCACGGCCATGACGAACACCTTGGTCACGTCCTTCCAACCCTCACGCAGCAGCGCGGCGCGATCGTCTGGGCTGGTCAGAATCGTCCAGAAATACGGCGGCCTGCCGGTTTTCGCGTCCCGCCGCCCGGCCTTGATCGCCAGTACGGTGGCGACCAGCGGCTGCAGGATCAGACGGAGTGTCATCGGCCCGCCGACACGCCCGCCCAGGTTCTCCCAGATCCGTCCAATGATGTCGTCCATTACGACTCCTCTCCGGCGATACGGGCGCGGTGACCCTCCCAGGGCCAATGCCCCTCCATCTCCATCACCAGCGACCAGCTCAGGAACGTCCGGATGACGACCAACGCGGCCAGGATGGCGACGTTGGTCAGCGAGGTCTCGATGGCGACGGTCCTGACGATGTCCGCCGCGACGAGAAACTCCAGCGCGAGCAGCAAGGCTTTCTTGAGGTGTTCCCGGTAGACCTCGATACGCATCCTTTCCGGACTGGGCGGCGAGAAAGACGAAGCGCACGGTGCCGATGATGATCGCCAGGACGATGACGGCGACGGCCATCGCCTCGACGCCGACCGCCGCGACCTCCATCACCGGCCGCATGACTTGGCTGGGCACTCTCCACGTCACTCTCCCTCTTGCTGTCGACACAGGCGCTCCTGGAGGGCCTGGTGGGCGATCGCCCCTGAGCTCCGCAAGACTCGGGCCACCGCTGCCGGACGGCGAATGTCCCGCCGGAGGGTCCGTTTCATGGACGTTTGCCCACCGCCGGCCCGCGTCCAGGCCGGCGGCGCTCACGGCCTGTGGTGACGCGGTTGCGGTCGGCGAGAAGCCAGCGCGGATAACCCCCGTTTCTACGAGGAATCCGCCGCCGCGGCCGGTTTGCCCCTGAGGTCCAGGTCTTGCAGTTCGTGGCCTACCATACGCTCATGGCACATCGAATCGCCGGCTCTGGTCCCGCTCTTGCCCTCGTCCTTGCGACCCTGGCCTTGGCCTGGGGGTGCGCCGCGGCGCCCCGGCGGGGACAGATACCGATCGGCGACATCGAGTCGGGCCCCGGCTCGCTGACCGCGACGCGAAAGGCGCTCGAAGGCACGTGGACGCTCGATTCGCTGGAGGTCATCGACGCCGCAGGGGTGCGCCGGCCCGTGAAGTCGGGTGGACAGCTGACCTACGACGACTTCGGCAACATGACGATTCGCGGCGTGGTCGAGGATCCGGCGCTGAAGGGCTCACTGGTGCTGGACTACACCGGCCGCATCACCATCGACAACGTCAAGCACGAGTTCTACCCCGCCGACCTCCAGTCGGATCGGCCGGTGGATGTCAGCCAAATCGGGCCGATCTCTCCCTGACAAGATCCGGCGTTACGAGCTGACCGACAAGACCTTCGTGGTCACCTACATCGACAAGGCGGCCAAGCCCACGGCCGTCATCCGGTGGCGGCGGTAGCCGCTCGATCCACTTTCGGCGGGGTTGCGCTCATCGTGACGGTGGTGCACGCCGGATGAACACGACGAACAGCAAACAACACGACTGACAAGGAGACAAGCATGAGGACTTTGAAAACGATGGCGCTGACGGGCGCCTTGGCCGGTGCGGTGCTGCTGGCGACCCACAGCCCGGCGAACGCGCAGAGCCGGACGATCCAGGGCGAATCGATCACCGTCACTGTCGAAGTAGTGGCGATCGAGCAGAGCTCGAGACTCCTGACCGTCAAGGACGCCAACGGCATCTACGAGACGGTGGTGGCTCCGCCGGGAATGACGCGGTTCTCGGAGCTCAAGGTCGGCGACAAGATCACGATGCGCTACTACGAGAACGTGGTCGTGCGTCTGAAGAGGCCCGGCGAGGCCGCGGTCGACGTGGACTCGGCGGCGCTGACGCGGACGAAGGAAGGCACTCCCGGCGGCACCGCCGCCACCCAGCGGACCATCACCGTGTCGGTGACGGCGAAGGATCCCAAGACCAACGCCGTGACGGTGAAGGGACCCAACGCCTACGTCTACAGCCGCAAGGTGGCGGACAAGAAGGTCTTCGACACGCTCAAGGTCGGCGACCAGCTCGACATGACCTGGACCGAGGCGCTGCTGATCTCAGTCGATCCGCCCAAAAAGTAGGTCGTGGCCGGACGTCTGGCCTGCCTCGTGCTGATCGGCGCCGCGTGCGGAATCCACCCGCATGCGGCGCTGGCTCAGCCCGCGGATCCGTTGGAGGGCCTGACCGTCACAGAGATCCGGGTCACCGGGCTGCGTCACTTGCCGCCCGATTCGGTCGAGCGGCACCTGACCACCCGTGTCGGACAGCCGTTTCGCCGCGCCGCGCTGCAAACGGATCAGCGCCGCCTCGATGAGTTGAGGCTCTTCACCTCGGTCCTGATGGACCCGCGGCTCGAGAACGATGGCGTGATCGTCGAGGTGGCGGTCACCGAGACGCTGCGCCTGCTGCCCATCGTGGTCATCCGTGTCACCGACGAGAACGGTGTCAGCGCCGGCCCTGGCCTGCGGGGCATCAATCTGCTGGGAGGCGAATCGCAAACCGGTATCTCCGCGCGCTTTGGCGGCGAGACCGGTGTGTCCGTGAACGTGGATGGCACGACCATCACCCCCGGAACCTGGACGAGCCACCTGGGATTCAGCTATACGAAGCGCGAAAACGTGCTCTACGGCTTCGACGAGAGCGCGACGTCCGCCGACGCGCGCTACGCCCGCAACTGGCAGAAGGGACTGAGAACCGGCGCGACGGCGGATCTCCTGGTCATCGGCGGGGAGGACTCCGACGAGTCGACGCCGGACGACAGCACCGACGTCATCCCGACGCTCGGAACCTTCGTCACCCTGGACACGCTGGATTCGTCCACCAACCCGCGGGGAGGTACGTGGGCCGAGGTCGAGGTCAACCGTCGCATGGGTGATG
Source organism: uncultured Acidobacteriota bacterium (assembly GCA_963713655.1). Classification (GTDB taxonomy): domain Bacteria; phylum Acidobacteriota; class Vicinamibacteria; order Vicinamibacterales; family UBA2999; genus CAWEBF01. The sequence goes on along the minus strand of CAVQMT010000055.1, from coordinate 15,289 downwards.
CGCAATCGTGGACGTTCATCCTGGACGGCCGGCGGTATCAGCCGCTCTCGGATCGCCACGGCCTCAGCCTGTTCTCGCTGGCCACGTTCCAGTCCGGTGAAGTCGGGAACGGCTTGCCCGACTATCTCCAGTTCGATCTCGGAGGCGCGAACACCGTGCGCGGCTGGAGCCTGGGAGCGCGGCGGGGCCGGCACCAGTGGATCACGACGCTGGAATACGCCTACGTGGTCCAGCCGGTGCGGGCGTTCTCGGTCGCCGGCGTGAATCTGTACGCGGGCGTGCAGGTGGTGGGGTTTGCCGACGCGGGCCTGGCGTGGGGCAACGGGGACGAGGATCAGCCGGGCATCGACGGCTACGGCGTCGGACTCCGGTTCCTGGTGCCGTTCGTCGACCTCCTCCGCCTCGACGTCGCCTGGGGAGAGCCGGGACGCGGTGCGACCGGCTATTTCGGCGTGTCGCTCAAGGCCACGCGCCAGCGCCAGCGTGTGCGCTGATGACGCGTTGGGTTGTCGTTGTCGCCGCCATCGCCCTGTCGCCGTGCGCGGCGGCGTGGGCGCAGAAGACCGACGTGATCACGCTGCTCAACGGCGACCGGATCACCGGCGAGATCAAGAACCTGGAGTCGCGGCGTTCTCGAGTTCTCGACCGACGACGCCGGCACGATCGACATCGAGTGGGACAAAGTCGGCACGGTCGAAGCCAAGAGGAGCTTCGAAGTCGAGACCTCCGATGGCCGCCGGATGCTGGGAACCTTGGGGCCGCCGGTGCAGCGCACGCTGTCGGTGGGAACCGTCGATGGCGTCGTGGCGTTGCCGATGGCCGAGGTGACGCGCATCACGCCAATCGGCAGGACCTTCTGGGCCAAGCTCGACGGAACGGTGGACGCGGGGTTCACCTACACCCATTCGAGCGGCGTGGCGCAGACCACGTTCAACACGACCACGATTTTCCGGCGGCCGGCGTATCTGTTCAGGCTCTACTCGTCGGCCACGGTGACCAAACGCAACGACGGGACGGGAGACGACGATCGGAGCGCGTTAGGGTTCTCGTACACCCACTATCGCGGCCGGCGCTTGCTGCTAAACGGCCTTGTCGCGCTGGAAAGCAATGAGAGCCTCGGGCTCGCGCTGCGGTCACTGGTTGCCGGCATCGTCGGCATGCGCGTCGTCAACACGAACAAGGCGAATGTCGAGTTCGGCGGGGGACTGGTGGTGAACAACGAGCAAGCGATTGACGCCGAGGAGACGTCGAACCTCGAAGGCATCATCGGCCTGCGAAGCTCCTACTACAGGTACGACCGGCCCAAGACCACCACTCGACGGCAATTTTCAATACTTTCCCAGCCTGTCGAACTGGGGCCGCCAGCGGCTGCAGACCGACGGCAACGTCAGGCGCGAGATATTCAAGGACTTCCACGTCGCGGTCAACGCCTACTACACCTTCGACACCGACCCGCCGAATCCCGACGCCGAACAGATGGACGTCGGTACCGTCCTGTCTGTCGGGTGGTCGTTCTGAGCTGACGCTGCTGTACCTCCGCCGGCTTCAAATCCGCGACCAGGTTCCAGGTGGTCCGTCTGGCTCGGTCCGGTGTCTAAGCTGGTCGACGCCGGGCTAGCATGTGCAGGGCAGATGACAGGAGGCCGACGATGAGGGTGTTCGCATGGGCCGTGGCGTCGGTGGCGGTGGTGCTCGCCGCCTTCGGCTCTCCAGTGGCGGCGCGTCGCGCGGAGTCTCTACAGGCCACTGGCCCGGCCCCGGCGGGCGCGCCCACGGTGCTGCAGCTCCGGCCCAACTTCTTCATGATCGCGGGCGCGGGCGGCAACGTCGGCGTCCAGATCGGCGACGACGGCGTGGTGGTGGTGGACTCGGGGTCGGCCGCAAACGCAGACGCGGTGGTGGCCGCGATCAAAGCGATGTCGCCCCGTCCCATTCGCTACGTGATCAACACCGGCCCCGACGTCGACCACGTCGGCGGCAACGCCACGGTGTCGCGAGCCGGCGAGACCCTGTTCACCGGCGGCGGCGGCCCCGGCATCTCGCCCGCATTCATCGGCGGCGCCGCCTCGATTCTCTCGCACGAGAACGTGCTGGCGCGGGTCAGCGCGGCGTCAGCCGCGGCCCCGGCCATTCCAGCCGCCGGCTGGCCGACCGAGACCTTCCACCAGCCGCGCAAGTACATGTACCTGAACGGCGAGGGCATCGAAGTGCTGCATCAGCCGTCGGCCCACAGCGACGGCGACGCGTTCGTGTTCTTCCGCCGCTCGGACGTGGTCGTGGCCGGAGACGTGCTCGACACGACCCGGTTCCCGGTCATCGACGTCGCACGCGGCGGCGGCATCGAGGGCGAGATCGCGGCGCTCAATCGTCTCGTGGACCTCGCCATCCCGTCGGTGCCGATCGTGTCCCGCGAAGAGGGGACCCTCGTCATTCCGGGCCACGGCCGCGTCTGCGATCAGCTGGACGTCGTCGAGTACCGCGACATGGTGACCATCATCCGCGACCGTGTGCGCGACTTGATTCGCGCCGGCGCGTCGCTCGACCAGGTCAAGGCGGCCGCTCCCGCCCGCGGCTACACGCGCCGCTATGGCTCCGACACCGGCCCGTGGACGACCACGGCCTTCGTCGAGGCGGTGTATCGCAGCCTCGCGCGGGCCGAAGCCATGAGCATGGGCCGCCTGCTGACCGCCGCCGTCATCGGGCTGACCGTCACGGCCGCCCCGTCGCTGGCCCAGGGGCGCGGGGGTGGACCGCCTCCGACCGCCCGAGCATCGGCCGCGATCGACCTCACCGGCTACTGGGTGGCCGTCATCACCGAGGACTGGCAGTACCGCATGATGACGCCGCGCAAGGGCGACTACGGCTTCGTGCCGATGACGCCCGAGGCGCGCAAGGTCGCCGAAGCGTGGGATCCGGCCGCAGACCAGGCGGCAGGGAACCAGTGCAAGGCCTTTGGCGCCGCCGCCATCATGCGTGTGCCCGGGCGGCTGCACATCACCTGGCAGGACGACACCACCTTGAAGGTCGAGACCGATGCCGGAACGCAGACCCGGCTGTTCATGTTCGGCCCGCGGCCGACGACGCCGCCGGCACCGAGCTGGCAGGGTGTCTCGACCGCGCAGTGGGAGCGGCCGCCTGGCCCGCCCAACGCCCCGCCGCCGGGTGGAGGGTTGAAGGTCGTCACGACCAACCTGCGCGGCGGCTACCTGCGATGGAATGGCGTGCCGTACAGCGACAACGCCGTGGTGACCGAGTACTTCGACGTCGGGGCGCTGCCGGGCGGCGGCCAGGTGCTGCTCGTGACCACCGTGGTCGAGGATCCTCGCTATCTCTTCTTGCCCTTCATCGTCAGCTCGCAGTTCAAGAAGGAACCGGACGGTGCGAAATGGGATCCGACTCCGTGCTCGACCAGTTGGTAATGCGGAAAACGACGGTTCTCGCGCTGCTGGCGATCGGCGCTCTCGCGGTTCCCGCCGCCTACGCGCAGCCGGAGCTTGCCGGGTCGTGGGCGCCGCGCGGCAACGAGTTCACGACTGGAACCGGTCTGCCGGTGGACTTTACCGGCATGCCCCTCAACGAGGAAGGGCGCCTTCGCGCGCTGAGCTACAACGAGTCGCAGCTCGGCATGATCGAGCGCCAGTGCCAGGGCTGGCCCGCGTCGTACCTGGTGCAGGGCCCGTTCGGCCTGCGGATCTGGAGCGATCTCGATCCGGTCAAGGGCACGGTGCGCTCGTGGACCATCGGCGCGTGGGAAGACAAGCCGGCGATGACGATCTGGATGGACGGCCGGAGCCACCCCGGCGAGTACCGACCTGCACACGCGCTCCGGCTTCACCACCGGCAGGTGGGAAGGGAACACGCTGGTGGCGCGGACCACGCACCTGAAGGCGGGCCTGCTGCGACGGGTCGGCGCGCCGGTCAGCGATCGGGCGACGATGACGACGCGCCTGGCGCGCCACGGCGACATCCTCGCGGTGCTGGTCATCATCGAGGACCCGGACTACCTGGCCGAGCCGTGGCTCCTGTCGAAGACCTTTCAGGTCAGCCCGGTCGCCGTGCCCCCAATCGGACCGCCGTGCATCACCACCTTCGAGGGCGTGGACGCCGGCGCCGGCGTTCCCCACTACCTGCCGGAGAAGAACCCCTTCGTCGGCGAGCTGACGACGAAGTACGGCGTCCCCAGGGACGCCGTCCTTGGGATGCCGGAAACGCTCTATCCCGAATACCGGAAGAAGCTCTCGCCGCCCGGGCGGTGACCGACGCCTACTTGCGCCGCAGCGTCTCCCAGAAGGAACCCCGGCCGTCCGGGAAGTCGAGCCGAACCTCCAGCCGCGACGGCTCGTCGGGGAACGACGTGGCCGTCACCCGCAGCCCGTCGATCGTCCAGGTCCCGCCGGGATCATCGGGATAGCGGCGCTCGGCGCGCTTGAGCGTGACCGGCAGCTCGACGCGCGGGCCTCCGGCCTGCTCGGCCTCTTTGAGCACCAGCTCGACGTGTTCGATCGAGGTGGTGCCTGCGACGGCGCGGCCGCGCGCGTCGATGACCCGCCGCGTCACGGTCACGGTGGCATCACCGGTGGGCTGCACCGTCATCCGCACGGTGCGCACCTCCTTGGCGTTCTTCCCCAGACAGCTTCCTGGTGCGGGGCGTTGAGCGGCGTTTCGTCGGCAGCGGACTGCCAGATGCCGGCATACGGAAATGGCGCGGGGGTGGCGCTAGCCAGCGTGGGCAAGGCGAACGCCATGCCCAGCGCGATCCAGATGGGAGCGCGGGACATCGAATCCTCCTTCAGGCACGAACGACCGTCGTGCGGGTCTGCTTCGAGTTTACAAAACGACTTTTCGCCCGGGCAAGATCCGGGCGCGCGCGCCCCCATCCAGGCGACAATGCCGCGATGAGATGGCGGCGCCTCGCGCTCCTGGTCGCCCTTGGCGCCTCGTCGGCCAGCCCGCACGCTCAGAGGGTCGAAGGCACCCTTCTTCGATGCGGCGCCTGCCGACAGCCCTCGCATCGCGCAGCTGCGGAAGGCGCCAACCGCGGCAGCGGTAGCCGCCTTTTGGGACGAGGTGCGGCGAGGCGGCGCGCCGCTCGTCGAGCCGGTGGCCGGCGAGCCGGACTACTCGTGGCTCACGTTTCTCTGGCGCGCCACGGAGCCGACGATCGAACGTCGTCGTGATCGACGGCGTGGCTGCGGGGGTGGGCGGCACGGAGCCACGCAACAGCATGCTGACGCGGCTGGCCCGCACCGACGTCTGGTACCGCACCTACAAGGTCCGCAACGACGCCGCGTTCACCTATACGCTTTCGCCGAACGACAGCCTGGAGCCGCTGCTCGGTCCCCGCCGGTCGAGGCCGCGGCCCGACCCCCTGAACCCGAACCTGTCCGGCCCCCAGTCCTATGTCCGGCTGGCGGGCGGCGCCGCCCGGACGGAGGCGACGGCGGCGCCCGTGGCGGCCGGCGCGGTCGCCGCCGACAACTTCGAGAGCCCCACGCTCCGCAACACGCGTGCGCTCCAGATCTACACGCCCCCGGGCTTCACGCGGGCGCCGGGCAGACTATCCGCTGCTGGTCGTGCTGGATTCGGGTGCGTATGGCGACTACGTGCCGGTGCCGGCGATCCTCGACGCGCTTGATCGCCCAGAAGCGGATCGCCCCGCTGGTCGCGGTGATGGTCGGCAACGTCAGCCGCACCGAGGAGCTGCAGTGCTCGCCGGCCTACGCGTCGTTTCTCGCACGCGAGCTCGTGCCCTGGATGCGCGAGAGGTATCGCGCCGGCGCCGCACCCGCGTTGACGGTCGTGAGCGGCGCCAGCCTCGGCGGGCTGGCGGCGTCGTTTGCGGCGTTCCAGCATCCCGACGTCTTCGGCAACGTGGTGTCGCAGTCCGGGTCGTACTGGTGGAAGCCTGGCCAGGACGCGGCGCCGGAATGGCTGACGCGCCGGTTTGCCGCCGAGTCGCCGAAAGCCGTTCGCGTGTCGATGAGCGTCGGCGCGATGGAGATTCCGGAGCAGCTGGAGACCAACCGGCGGTTTCGTGACGCGCTGGCCGCCCGGGGCTACGCCGTCAGCTACTCGGAGTTCAACGGCAACCACAGCTATCTCAACTGGAGAGCCGACCTGGCCCGTCACCTCGTGCATCTGATCGGGCCGCCGCGATAGCCAAACGCACCCAGATATGGCCGAGCGCGGCCGGGTATAGGATCTCTGACATGAGGAAAACCCTCGTTGCGATTGTCATCGCCGCGGCGGCGCTGACCCCGCTCGCGGCCCTTGCCCAGACGCGCGCCGGCGCCCTCCGGCGCGTCCTCGAAGAAATGGACCACGCCGCGGACGCCGTGGGGCGAGCCCGATCTGGAAGGCACATACTCCAACCGCACCATCACGCCCTTCGAGCGCCCGGCCACGGTCGGCGGCCGCGAGTTCTTCACCGCCGAGGAAGCGGCGGCGCTCGAGAAGCGGGCGCAGGAGCAGAGCGGCGACGAGGGCCGCTCGAAAGGGCACACGCGGCGACGTCGAGCGCGCCTACAACGATTTCTGGTGGGATCGCGGCACCAAGGTCACGAGCCTGCGCACGTCGCTGGTGGTGGATCCGCCCGACGGCAAGGTGCCCGCGCTGACGGCCGAGGCGCAAAAGCGCGCCGCCGACGAGCCGACGCGTCCGGCCTTTCGCGGCGCCGGCGCCTCTGGGCGTGGCGCCGACAGCTGGCTGGATCGCAGCACGTTCGAGCGCTGCATCACCCGCGGCATGCCCGGAGCGATGAGCCCCACCGCCTACAACAACAACTACCGCATCACCCAGGGGCCCGGCTTCGTCGCGATCCAGATCGAGATGCTGGGCGGCGCGCGCGTGATCCCGACCGACGGCCGCCCCCACGTCGGCAAGCCCATCCGCCAGTGGATGGGCGACTCGGTGGCGCGATGGGACGGCGACACGCTGGTGGTCGAGACCGCGCAGTTCACCGACAAGGTGCTGTACCGCGGCGCGGCCGAGAACCTGCACCTGGTCGAGCGCTTCACGCGCGTCGGCCCGGGCGAGATCGACTACCGCGTGACCATCACCGATCCGACCACGTTCACGAAGCCGTGGACGCTCGCGATTCCCTACGTGCACACCGGCGAGGACCTGTTCGAGTACGCGTGCCACGAGGGCAACTACGGCATGGAGGGCATCCTCAGCGGCGCCCGCGAGGAAGAGCGCGCCGCGGGGGCCAGGAGGTAGCATGCGCATCGCTCACGTCGTTGCCGCCGCCGCCACCGTCCTGATGGCGGCTGGTGCCGCGCTCTCGGCGCATCACTCGTTCGCCGCGGAGTTCGATTCGGAGAAGCCGATCCAGTTGCGGGGCACCGTGGTGCGCGTGGAGTGGATCAATCCGCACACCTGGATTCACATCGACGTCAAGGAGCCCGACGGCAAGGTGGCGCGCTGGATGATCGAGGGCGGCACGCCGAACACGCTCCTCAGGCGGGGGCTGACCCGCGACACGCTGCCCGCCGGAACCGAGATCATGGTGGACGGCTACCGCGCGAAGAACGGCTCCAACCGCGCCAACGGCCGCGATTTGACGTTTACGGACGGCCGGAAGCTCTTCTTGGGTTCCTCTGGCACCGGCGCGCCCAAGGACGGGCGTGACAGCACCGAACGCTGAGACCGCGCTGCGGGTCTTCATGCGGGCGGCGCTGCGCCAGCGCTGGCGGAAATACCGGAAGGATTTCGCCCGCTGCCGGCGCCGCGCCGTCGGAAGACGCGGTCCACGACCTGAGGGTCGAGAGCCGTCGATTGCTGGCGACGCTCGACGCGCTCGGCAGCCTGGTCCCGCGCCGCACGGTGCAGGCGGCCCGTCGCGCGATCAAGAAGCGCACCCGCGGCCTTGGGTCGCTCCGCGACGTCCAGGTCCAGCGGACCGCGGTCCACGATTTGTCGCAGCAGGTGCCAGCCCTGTCGGGCTTGGACAATCTTCTGGCCCGGGACGAGCGGCGCCGGACTTCCAAACGGTCCGGAGGTTGAAGCGTCACGCCGGCGGTGACGTCGCGGACGCCATTCTCGCTCTCAGGCACGCGCTGCGCGCGCCGGCACGGAGGTCGTCTGCGGCCGCTGCCGGCCGTCCGCTGGTGCCGGCGCTGGCCGCGGCCTGCGAGGCGGTGGAGGACCGGTTCGCCGCGATCGACCCCGAGCAGCCGGCCACCATCCACCTGGCGCGCAAGGAGCTGCGGCGCTTCCGCTACCTCGCCGAGGTGTTCGAGCCCGTCGTGGCGGCGATCACCCAGCGGTATCTCGATCACCTGCAGAGCGTGCAGGGTGACATGGGCGGCATCCAGGATGCGACGGTGCTGAATGCGACCGTGGACCGCTACCTGAACAAGCACGCGACAGCGGCTGACGAGGCCGGGCCGACGCGCGACATCCTCGACCGCCGCCGGGCCGCGCTGATCGAGAAGTTCCTGCGCCGTCGCTAATGCTGCCGGAACGGGCCCTGGACCTTACTCGATGTGCACGATGCCGCGGCGAAGGGCGACGTTCACCGCGGCGGTGCGCTCGTTGACGCCAAGCTTGGAGAAGATGTTCTTGAGGTGCACCGGCACGGTCTCGTCGCTGAGGCCGAGCAGCGCCGCGATCTCCTTGTTCCGGTGCCCGACCGCCACCAGCTTCAGCACCTGCACCTCGCGCGGCGTCAGCGTCGGGTTGGCCGCGCGCTCGTCCAGCCGCGCGCGCACGTCCTCGCCGATCGGATGCCCGCCGGCGTGCACCTCGCGGACCACGCGGATCAGGTCGTCGGCCAGCGCGTCCTTCAGCAGGTAGGTGGCGGCGCCGGTCTTCAGCGCCTGATGGATGTCTTCGTCGCCCTGGTACATCGTCAGGACGATGATGCGGGCGTCGCCGTGCTGCCGCGCGGATCGCCGTGATGGCGTCGAGACCGCTGGTCTTGCCGAGCCGCAGATCCATCAGCGTGATGTCGGGCCGGTGCTGCTCGAACTTCTGCACCGCCTCGTCGCCGGTCGCGGCGAACGCCACCACCCGCATGTCGGGCTGCGCGCGAGATGATCAGGGCAATCCCTTCACGCACGATCCGATGGTCGTCCACGCACAGGATGCGGATGCGCGGAGGCCATCAAATCTCCATCGGGACTTCGTCGAGCGCCGTCACCTCGGTGGGCACGATCGCTTCGACCACGGTGCCGCGATCGCGGGTCGAGACGACGGTGAGCCGGCCGCCAAGCTCTTCGGCGCGCTCGCGCATCGTCGTCATCCCGTAGTGCCTGTTGGGCTCAGCGTCGGGCACAGCGACACTCGAAGCCGTGGCCGTCGTCCGAGACCCGCAGCGTCACGGCGGCGTTCTCGAACCGCAGCTCGAGCGCGATCTGCGACGCCGCCGAATGCCGGACGGCGTTGGTGATCGCCTCCTGCCCGATGCGCAGCAGCTCGTTGTCGATCTTGGGCGAGTACTCGCGCGGCGTCCCGATCACCGACGACACGAACCGGATGCGCGTGTCGCTGACCGACCGCTTGCCGAACTCGCCGCAGCACCGTCGCCAGGTCGGTCGCCTCGAGCAGCGGCGAGCGCAGGTCGGAGATCGACTGGCGGGCGTCGCGAACGTAGGCCTCCACGTGACGGCGGACGCGGAGCAGCTGCTCCTTCGCCGTCACCGAGGCCGAGTCGAGGTTCTCGGCGATGGCGTCGAACTGCAGCGCGACGCCGACCAGGCTCTGGAGCAGCGTGTCGTGGATCTCGCGGCTCAGCCGCGCGCGTTCCGCCAGCGCCAGCGAGAACTGCTGCCGGACCAGGCGCAGCCGGACCCGCCACGCGCCCCAGACCACCAGCAGGCCGGCCGCCGCAACCATCGCCGAGAACCACCGCGTCTGATAGAACGCCGGCTCGACCGAGAAGCTCCACGCGACCGGCGCTGCCTGCCACGAGCCGTCCTCGCCGCTGGCGTCGACCTGGAAGCGATAGGGTCCGGGCGACAGGTTGGTGTAGAACGCCGTGCGCCTGGTGCCGGCATCGACCCACGCCGTGTCGATGCCTTCCAGCCGGTAGCGGAAGCGGATGCGATCCGAGGACGAGAGCGACAGCGCGGTGTAGCGGATCTGGACCCGCGTCGTGCCCGCCGGCAAGCTGGTGAGCGAGTCGAGGCGATGCGGCCGATCGTTGGCGACCACGTCCTCGATGCGCAGCGGCAGCGGCGCATCGCGCGCGGCTCGTCGTCGAGCGCCGGGTTGTTGGCGACGACCGTCACGCCGCCGCCGCGCACGAACCACAGCGTGCCATCGCCGCCGCGGCTCGAGCCGATGATGCCGACCGACGCGCCGGCCAGGCCGTCGTAGGTGTCGTAGAACCGGTACCTGATGCGGTGCGCGGCATCGGCGAACGCCAGCTCCAGCTCGCCGCGCTCGAGCCGCACCAGGCCCCGCTCCATGTTGAGCCACAGCCGGCCGCTGCAGGTCCTCGACCACCGCCCAGACCCGGCCGGCCGGCAGCCCGTTGGCTTGGGTCAGCGTCGCGACCCGCCCGTGCTGGAACCGGCTCAACCCGCCGCTGCCCGCCGATCCAGATCGTCTTGTCCGCGCCCTCGTAGACCGCGTGGATCAGTGCGCGTGGACGCTGGTCATCCCTTCCGGCGGCCCGAGCACGTGCAGGGCGCGATCGTGATCGACGATAGCCGAGGCGTCCCCCGGAGAAGCCGAGCCAGATCCGGCCGCTGCTGTCGGCGCGCGCCAGGGTGATGCGCCGGAGTTCGCCCTCGTCCGACGCGTCCGGGAAACGGCTCGAGCCGTGAGCCGTCCCAGTGGAACAGCCACTCGTCGTCGCCGAGCCACAGGCCGCCGCGCGGAGTCAGACGCAATCTCCATCACCACCATCTGCGGGGTGCCCGGCAGCGCGACGTGGGTCAGCCGGCCGGTCGCAAACTGCCACAAGCCGTCCGAGGCGCCGATCCACAGCGTGCCGCTCTTGTCGCGATGGAGCGATCCGGACGTCCGGCCCGGGCGATCGGGCGCCCATCCGCGCCCACGGCCCGGGTGCGCCGGAGAACTGGATCATGCCGTTGGTCGTGCCCGCCCACATGCGGGCGCCCTCGGCCGGCTCCATCGCGACGACGAAGCCGACGTTCTCGACCGGCGTCAGCGCGCGCTCCTGCAGCCGGTGCAAGCCGCCGGTGGTGCCCACCCAGATGTTGCCGTCGCGGTCCTCGAGCACCGACTGCACCGAGTCGCTCGACAGCCCCGTGCGCAGGTTGGCGCGCTCGATCAGCGGTCCTTCGGCCCGGCCGGCGTCCCGCACGCGCCACAGGCCTTCGCCGAATGTCGCGATCCACAGGTTGCCGCGGCGATCGTGCGTCAGGCGATAGCCGGCGCCTTCGAGCGGATGCCGGGGCGGACGCCGGCGCGCCGAGCCGGCGGTAGCCGGCCACGATGTCGGTGGTCCAGATCGTGCCGGCGGCGTCCTCGTGGATCCCCCACACGTACTCGTTCGAAACCAGTTCGAAAGTGGCCCTGGGCGTACGGCGGAAGACGCCCCACCGTGTCCCCACCAGCAGGTCGCCGGTGCGGGTGACGATCGGCTGCGTGACCGTGCCCTCTCGAAACGCCCACGGCAGCTCGACCTTCTGCCACTCCGCGCCGCGCAGGGTATACAGCTCGCGGCCGGTGACCATCCACAGCGTGCCGTCGCGACCCTCGACCAGCTCGGTCACCGCGTCGCTGACGCGCACGCCCTTGCGTGTGAGCTCGGTCAAGGTGCCGTTGCGGATTTCCCGGATGCCGGCGCCCTCGGCCAGCCCGACCAGCAGGCTCCCGCGGCTGGTCACGCACAAGGCGACGACGGCGACCGGCGGCAGCGGCGCGTCGCTCATCGTGTTCCACGCGGTGAAGCGCGAGCCGTCGAATCGGAACAACCCCGCGTCGGTGCCCAGCCACAGATACCCCTGCGGGTCCTGCACCATCGCGTACACCGTCCCGAGCGGATGCCCGTCCCCCTCGTTCCACGACGTCAGGGAGTAGCCCGTGAGCAGGTTGTCCAGCTGCGCGCGCGACGGCAGCGGCCGCGGCCAGCAGCAGGGCTGCTGCTAACAGAAAGGTCGGGGACTTCGGACGCATGACCACTCCAACGCCGGGAGGATAGACGACATTTCGCGTCCGCGGCGGACTCTACCAAATTTTGGGTATTACCCGGGCCCGCGGATGTGGCTAGCATGCCGCCCGCGGGGTTGGCACGGCAACTGAAAGCTCGAAATCCTCGCTGAGATTGAAGGAGCAGAATGCGCACGCTCGTACCGTTGGTGTTCGCCCTCACAATCGTCGTCCTGCCCGTCACCGCCTTCGCGCAGGCGACGATCGCGGGAACGGTTCGCGACACGTCGGGCGCGGTGCTGCCTGGAGTAACGGTCGAGGCCGCCAGTCCGGCGCTGATCGAAAAAGTCCGCACCGCCGTGACCGACAGCACCGGCCAGTACCAGATCGTCAACCTGCGCCCGGGTCCGTATGTCGTCACCTTTACGCTGACCGGCTTCACCACCGTCCGTCGCGAAGGCATCGAGCTGACGGCCGCCGACGTCGCCACCATCAACGGCGAGCTTCGTGTCGGCTCGCTCGAGGAAACGATCACCGTCACCGGCGAAGCGCCTATCGTGGACGTGCAGAGCAGTGTCGCGCAACAGCATGATGAGCTCGGACACGCTGGCCGCGGTGCCGGCGACCCGCGGCTACAACGCGCTGGTGTTCCTGGTCCCGTCGGTCACTGGCGGCAGCAATCAGGTGGACTTGAGCCCGATGATGCGCATCTTCTACAGCCACGGCGGCCGCGGCAACGAAGGCCGCGTGATGGTGGATGGGCTGAGCGTCGGCGCGGCGCTGAACGGCGGCGGCGTGTCGCTTACGTGCCGGACACGACCAACAGCCAGGAAATGACGTTGAACCTCTCCGGCGGTCTCGGCGAAGCCGAGACCGGCGGGGCAGTCGTCAACATCATTCCCAAGACGGGCGGCAACGTGTTCACCGGCACGGGATTCCTGAGCACGCCGGCAACTGGTCGCAGGGCAACAACATCGATGATCGCCTGCAAGGCTTCGGCCTCGGGATCCGCCCGAGTTGGTCAAGAACTGGGACACAGCTTTCCGGTCGGCGGGCCGATTCAAACGGACCGGGCCTGGTTCTACGGCACCTTCGCGAAGCTTCGGCCAGCAGGACACGATCGCCGGCATGTACGCCAACAAGAACGCTGGCGACCCAACCAAGTGGACCTACCAGAAAGACCTGAACGTAAGGCGAGCAACGCCGTAGCGCGGACCATCTACGCGCGTTCGCGCGACCGTGCAGCCACACCACGCAACAAGTTCGGGCTCTACTTCGACAACCAGGAGTGGTGCGACGGGTCGTCGATGCGGCGCGAGGGTGAGGGCTGCCGCCTGGCGAGCGACGACTGGGTGGCGAGCGGACAGGCGACGCTGCGCTCCGGAAGCGTCGAGCGGTTCGAATGGGCTGCTGAGCGCCGCGGGCTACCACGACAGCTTCACCCGCATGGGCAGGCCACGTGGACGTCCCCGTACACCGATCGGATGCTGTTCGAGGCGCGGCATCTCGTCGTTCATCAATTTCTGGGGCTTCCTCGAGCCGCCGGGCGCGATCCGGAATCTCGTTCCGGTCATCGAGCAGCTCGCCCTCGACGGCATGCCCGCCGGGCTGACCTACCGCGGGCTGCGGCATCACGCACGGCCAACTGGCAGAACGCCAATGTGTGGCGCGCCTCCGCGTCGTATGTCACCGGCGCCAACGCGGTGAAGATTCGGCTACCAGGGCGGCTGGCACGTCTCCAACCCCTCCAATCAGGGCGACGAGAACCAACTCGACCTACCGGTTCAACAACGGCGTGCCGAACCAGCTTGACGATGTTCATCCGCCACTGGAACACGGCGGACACAGACCCGGTACGACGCGCTCTATGCGCAGGACCAGTGGACGCTCGGGCGCCTGACGCTCCAGGGCGCGGTGCGCTACGACCATGCCGTCAGCTGGGCATCCCCGAGGTTGGCAATGGCTCGGGCTCGCCGCAGCCGTTCTATCCCGGTGCCGATGTGTTTCCGGCACCGACGGCGTCACCGGCTTCAACGACATCACCGACCGCGGGGGAGCCGCCTGGGACGTGTTCGGCGACGGCAAGACGTCGGTCAAGCTGAATCTCGGCAAGTACCTGCAGAGCGCCAACAACCAGGACCGCTACACGCTGAACAACCCGGCGCAGGGCACGCGGTTCCCGCGCTCGACGGCGCGGAGCTGGAACGACCTCGATCGGGACTTCGTGCCCGATTGCGAGTCTGATGACGCCGACCGTCAACGGCGAGTGCGGCGCCTGGCTCGACGCAGGACTTTCGGCAACCCGATTGCTTCGTCGATCAACCCCGAAATCTTCCACGGCTGGGGCGTGCGCCCCTCCGACTGGCAGTTCGGCGCCTCGATCCAGCGCGAGGTGCTGCCGCGCACCTCGCTCGAGTTCGGCTATAACCGCCGCTGGTTCCAGAACTTCCTGGCCACCGACAACCTGGCGCTTGGTCCCAACGACGTCGACCAGTACACGATCGTCGCGCCCCAGCATCCGGACCTGCCGGGCGGCGGCGGCTACACGGCCACCTACCTCGATCCGCGGACGCTGGCGGTGCGCAACTACGTCACGTTCGAGTAGGACTACGGTGACCGTACGCTGTACTGGCACGGCTTCGACCTCAACGTGAACGCCCGCATGACGCAACGGCCTGGTGCTCCAGGGCGGGACCGAGCACCGGCGCGGCGGCGCGAGTTCTGCGAGGTCTCGGCGCAAGCTGCCGAGTTGTTCCTCGGCGCTACGCGGCAGATGACCTCTGCCTGCGACGTCACCGAGCCCTGGCTGACCCAGTTCCGCGGGCTGGCTTCGTACGTCGTGCCGAAGATCGAAGTCCAGGTCAGCAGCAGCTTCCAGTTCAAGCCGGGGACGCTCGGGATCGGCGGCAACGACTCGGGCACCAACGGCACGTCGATCAGCGCCAACTATGCGGCGCCCAACTCCGTGATCCAGTCGTCCCTCGGCCGGCTACCGACCGGTGGGTTGGTCAACGGCAACACCACCGTGGATCTGCTGCTGCCGGGGCAGCTCTACGGCGACCGCGTGAACCAGTTCGACCTGCGGTTCACGAAGATTCTCCGTTTCGGCCGGACGCGGTCGCAGGTCGGCGTCGACCTCTACAACGTCGCCAACGCCAACCCGGGGCTGACCTACAACCAGACCTTCACCGGTGCCGGCGCCACCTGGTTGCGGCCGACCACCAT
>CAVQMT010000054.1:0-23409 GCA_963713655.1 uncultured Acidobacteriota bacterium | reverse complement strand
ACCAGCGGCCCTGTCGGCTCTTGGCCGGCTGGACGCGTGGGTGAACAATGCGGGCGCGGACATCCTGACCGGCGCCGCCGCGTCGCTGTACAGACGGAAAAGCTGGACCACCTGCTCGCGGTGGACCTGCGCGGCACCGTGCTGGCCTCTTGGCACGCCGCTGAGATCCTGGCGGCGCAGCCGCACGGCGGCGTGATCGTGAACGTCAGCTGGGACCACGTCCTGACCGGCATGCAGGGCATCAATCCGCAGATGTACTCGGCGGTGAAGGGCGGGATCCTGTCGTTCAGCAAGTCGCTGGCGCGATCGGTGGCGCCGCGCGTGCGCGTCAACGTGGTGGCGCCCGGATGGATCGAGACAGCCTTCGGCGAAGGTCTTGACGAAAAGACGTATGCGGCGGTGGCCGCTTCAACGCCGCTGCAGCGGTGGGGTACGCCAGACGACGTCGCCGGCTCCGTGATTTTCCTGGCGTCACCGGCGGCGAAATTTCTGACCGGGCAGACGATCCTCGTCGGCGGCGGCGTGGTGATGTGACAAAATCAGTGTTTGCCAGGGGGATTAACAGTTCTTCTTTGTTGCGAGGTTGGATTTGGCTACGGCGTCTCCAAGTGTGTCCCCCGTGCGGCAGTTGAGCACTCCCTACGATCGCCAGCAACTGGAAGACGTGGGGTTCATGACCTGCATGACGCTGGTGCTGCTGGGCAACTACGCTCAGACCGGCCACTTCGGCGGCCCGCTCGCCTACACGCCCTATAACGTCTCGACGCACCTGGCCGGGCCCGAGCTGGGCGGCCTGCGATTCGACTACCGGCGGCCCAAGCACCCCTTCAGCGACAAGTTCATGCTGGCCGGCGGCCACTGCATCCCGACCTGCTACGCGCTGTGGATGATCATGGGCCAGGCGATGGCCCGCCGCCACGCGCTCACGGGCGACGCGCGCTACCACGTGGACCCGCACGTGGCGATGCTGCCGATTGACGCCCTGGGCTTCCGCCGCGGCGCCGGCGCGCTGGCCACGCTGCTGCAGGACCAGGGGCTGGCGGACCACCCGCTGTTTGCGCAGGCAAAGCTGCGCGGCATCAAGGCGCTGCCCGGCCACGCCGAAAGCATCGACGTCACCAACGACGTGAACGGCGGACCGTCGGGCGTGGGTATCGCGACGGCGGCGGGCAAGGCCGCCTTCTGGGACGTGGCCGGCGCCGGCATCGGCGCCCCGAAGATCATCGCGTTCGAAGGCGAGTTCGCGATGACCGAGGGCCACGCGCAGGAACTGAAGACACAGGCGCTGGCAATGAAGGTCGGCAAGCGCCTGCGCGTGCTGATCTCCGACAACAACGCCGGCATCGACGATTCGTTGATCGGCGGCGTGATCGACGCCAAGTTCACCGGCTACAACCTGGTGGAGCAGTGGACGTCCTATGGCTGGAACGTCTTCACCGTCGCCAACGGCAACGACTACGACCAGGTGGTGGCGGCGCTCAAGGCGCTCGACGACGTGGACCCCGCCGACCGCCGGCCGATCGCGCTCATCGGCAAGACGGTGAAGGGGTATTGGCCGGCCGCGGTCAGCGGCAAGATTGCCGACGGCCCCGATCAGGTGGTGGGCTACCCCAGCCATCCCTACGCCATGAAGATGAACTCGGACTACTTCCTGTCGCTGGCGGCCACTTTCGAGCGCCGCTACGGGGTGCAGTTCCAGGGCATCCGCGACGGCGTGCCGAAGACCACCGCCGATCGCCTGGTGCAGTTCAAGACCAACATGGACGTGGCGATGTCGGTCCTGGACAAGAACGGCATCGGCGACTGGCTGGCCGATCGGCTGGTGGAGATCGGCGACTCGCTGCGCAGCGACCTGCCGCTCCGCCTGGCCGTCTCACGCGATCCCTTTCTCGACGACCGGCTGAAGGTCGTGAACCTGCCGCTGGAGCCGCAGACGCTCAGCGCCACCGACCCCATCACCGGCGCCAAGAAGGACGTCAAGATAGCGCTCTTCCGCAAGGCGGGGGAGATCGCTGGGACGCGGCGCGGCATCTCCGAGATCGTGAAGTGGGTGAACTACGTCACCGACAACCGGTTCCTGACCATCGCCGCGGACCTGTCGGAATCGATCAACCTCGAACACGGCAGCATCTGGGGCCACTACGACCCGGAGACCAACCCCGCCGGCACGCGCATCAAGGCCGCGATCCAGGAAGCGGGCAACGTGTCGAGCGCGATCGGCCTCGTGAGCCAGAGCGCCTCGCTCGATCCGGACAAGTTCGCGGGCGTGTGGGCGATCAGCGGCACCTACGGCGCGTTCACGCCGCTGATGTACACGCCGGCGCGCGTCTGGAGCCAGCAGAACCAGGACAGCAAGTTCCGCATGGGCGTGCTGCACATCCTGGTCGGGCACTCAGGGCCGGAAACCGCGGCCGACGGCCGGACGCACTTCGGCATCTTCGCGCCGCAGGTGTGGAAGCTGTTTCCGCGCGGCCAGATCATCCACCTGAACTTCTGGGACTACAACGACGTGGCGCCGGCCTACTTCGCGGCGGCGGAAATCGCGGCTCGCGAAGCCAAGGTCGGCATCATCGCGCTCGAGGTCGCCCGGCCCGATTTCCCGGTGGCCGATCGCAACACGTTCGCCGATACCGACATCCATGCCGCCGCCAAGGGCTTCTACCTGATTCGCGACTTCGCGCCGGGCAAGCCGCGGCACGGCTACGTGCTGACGCAGGGGTCCAGCTCGACGGTGAATCTGGTGAGCGTGCTGTCCAAACTGGAGGCGGCAGGCGTCAACGTGCGCGTGATCGCCGCGATCAGCGAGGAGCTGTTCGACCGCCAGCCCGAGTCGTACCGGCAGGCGGTGCTGCCGCCGGAAGCGATGTATGACCTGATGGTCGTGACCACGGGCACGCGGCGCATGTGGCCGCTGCGCAACGTCGGCCCGCTGACCGACGAGTACTCGCTGACCTCCGACTGGGACGACCAGTGGCTGACCGGCGGCCTGGAGCCGGACGTGATCACCGAAGCCCACCTGGATCAGCCCGCCATCCTGGCCGGCATCCAGCGCTTCGCGCGCGACCGCGAGCAGCGGCTGGCGCGGCAGAAGGAACTTGTCGCCAAGCTCTGAGCTGCTGGCGCGCCTCAAATACGGCGCGACGCCCTGGAACGTGTGGCGCCGGGAGCATCCTGACGTCGCGCTGGTGCTCGACGGCGCCGTGCTGGACGGCATGATCCTGATCGGCGTCGACTTCTCGGGGGTCAGCCTGCGGGGAGCGTCGCTGCACGCGGTGAACCTGATGAACGCGGACCTGCGCGGCGCCGATTTCACCGGCGCCAACCTGGTCGAGGCCGATCTCATCTGCGCCAACCTGGATGGCGCGATTCTCGAGGGCGCCCAGCTGCGGGAAGCCGACTTCCTCGGCGCCAACTTGAAGAACGCGCGCTACTCGGCCTCGGACCTTACCGGCGCGCTGCACCTGCCGTAAGCTGTAGACTATCAGCCACTCGCTCGTCCCCGTTCGGCACGCCAAGGAGGTTGCGATGACGCGTCGCCTTCTCGCTCCCGTGGCTCTCGTCGGGTTCCTGCTGGCCGCGTTGGCGGCCCCGCTCGTCACCGCCCAGGCCCCGGCGCCTTCGACGCCGTCGCGTGGTGCCGCGAAACCGTGGAAGGTGCCGCGCACACCGGACGGGCAGCCCGACCTGCAGGGTTTCTGGAGCAACACCAGCTACGTGCCGCTGGAGCGGCCGAAGAACGTCACCAAGGAGTTCTACACGCCGGAAGAGGCCGCCGAAATGATCAAGAAGGCGGCGCTGACCGAACAAGAGCAGACCGAGCCGGGCACCGTCGCCGACGTCCACTACGACTTCACACAGTTCGGGCTGGACCGCAGCCAGAGCGCGCTTGCGCCGAACCTCCGTACGTCGCTCATCGTGGATCCGCGGGACGGCCGCATCCCGCCGATGACCCCGGAAGGGTTGAAGCGAACCGCCGAGCGCGCCGAGGCCAGGAAACGGGCCGGCGGGCCCTACGATGCCGCCCAGAACCAACCGCTCAGCGTCCGCTGCATCATCATGGACCGCATCGGGCCGCCGATGCTGGCTGGCGCCTACAACAACAACTACCAAATCGTGCAGACGCCCGGCTACGTGATGATTCTGGTGGAGATGATTCACGACGTTCGCATCATCCCGCTCGACGGACGACCGCAACTCCCGCCTCAGGTGCGGCAGTGGACGGGAAGCTATCGCGGACGCTGGGACGGCGACACGCTCGTGATTGAGAGCACGAACTTCAACGGCAAGAGTCCGTTCCAGGGCTCGAGCGAGCACTTGAAGCTGACCGAGCGCTTCACGCGCATCGACGAGAACACCATTCGATATCAGTTCACGGTCGACGATCCGGCCACGTGGACGCGCCCCTGGTCGGCCGAGGTGCCGTGGGCCAAGACGATCGGTCCGCTCTTCGAGCACGCGTGCCACGAGGGGAACTACGGCCTGGCGAACATCCTGGCCGGGGCGCGCGCCGAAGAAAAGCGTGCCGCCGGGGCCGTCGCCGCGTCCACGCCGAAGTAGCCACGTCTGGGCGTTCCTGCGAGACGGTGCCTCGGCCTTCAGATGGAGGCCGCTTACGGTTTTGTAATTCACTCGGCGATCCATCCATTCGTTTCGTATCTCAGCCTTTCTCTGCCAACTGTCGCGGACTTCGGATGGGCGCTTTCCGCTTTCGTAAGCGCGCTGGTCGCGGGCACGATCGCGGCCTGTCCTGTGCGTGCTCGGCGGTAGCAGGCAGGTGCACACAGCGGTATCAGCTGTCATCGAGCAGGCTGGACATCCACGTGGTCTTGCCTTCGGCCGGAGGGCGCGCTGCTCGTCGTGGAGGCCGGACCGCGCGTTCCCTTCATTTCGTGCGTCTGCTTTTCAGCTTTTACGTACTATCCGGCCGCCGTGGCCCGCTACTGGCGAGGCGCCCAGGGCCTGGTGACCGGCCTACCTTCGTCTGCCGGATCCGACACGAAGCACCAGTCCCGCTGACACTTCCTTGCAGCGCGTGGCGCTTCTCACCATCGGACTCAGCGCGATCCGCGCGTCGTGCGCCCGGGTTCGGCCGGGCGGCGAGCTGTTCGGCACGCTGGTGCAGGCTCCAGCAGTGCCATGCGCGTCTGGTTGCCACGTCTCGCCTATCGAAGTCTCTGCCAATACGGATGGAACGTGTCGATACCAACCCCTACGGCTCCTGGCCAGCCATCGAGGCACCTCGTCTGACCGATGCTGGAGGCAACTCGCTGCTCGAAGTCACCGCGTCGCCGCATCAGCACGGTCGCGGTCTTTCCTGCGCGCCCCGGCCGGCCGCCGACGCAGTCCCGACCGGCAGCGCGTGCCCGCGGTGCGTATCGTGAGCGAGTTGACTGGCGTCCGTCGCCGACGACCAACGTCTCTCGCGTGGTCCCCGGTCGGCTCCGCGGCCCGCTCCGGCTTCAAACGATCATCATCTGGCGTTCGCCGCGACGGCAGCCTGTACTGTTCAGCGCACGCGACCGGGGCGCGTTTTTCAGAGGTCCGGGGCAGTTGATAGGTGGCACCGAACGGCGACTCACAGGTATCATGCATGGTGCTGTCGCGCCCGTCATCGCGTCATCGACGATGTCGTGGACGATCTCATCTCGAACCGCGGCACGTCTCATCGGATCGGTGGCTGAACGACTAGTCCGGTGCGTTGGATCGGCCGGCCGCGGGCTACCCGCTCGAGTCATGCGAATGGACGCACCGGGTCCTCGCCGTTCCATCCGACGGTGGTCCGCCAGAATCGCGTGAACATCTCGTCGAAGCCGGGCGTGGCCGGAATCAACTCCACGAAGCCGGGCTCCAGACCGTCGTTGGCCAAATAGATCACGGTGCCGCCGCTCGGCACCGGGGCCTCGAACGCAGTCTGGTAGCCTCGGCTCTCCAGCCGTTCGCGCTGGCCGGCCACGTCGCGGACGGCGAAACCGACGTGATGGAAGCCGTAGCCGCGCCGGTCGATCACCTCCTTGTAGACGGAAGGATTGGCATCCTTCGGCTGGATCAACTCGATGTTCATGTGGCCGCTGAACGACATCGCCAGGCGGATGTCGGCCGTCGTCGGAGCGCCGCGATAAGATCTGATCGGGGCCGGTGAAACTGTCGAGCAGATGCCACGGACCGACACGGTAATCGCGCACCCACCGTTCGATGGCGGCGTCGATGTCCTGAACCACGTAGGCCATCTGCACCAGCTGGCCGACCGCCTGTCCGAATCCGAAGGTGTCCATGTTCATGCCTTTCCAGAATCGTTGGAGGATGTGAGTGAACCCCACGTGAACACCAACAGGCCACCCGCCACCATGTGTGGCCCAGAAGAACGCGGCTGCCGGCTGAATATTCGGATATTAGCTCGAATATTCATGTGATCGTTCGCGCGTGACCGGCCGGGTGTCGTTCCAGTCCAAAGCGCTGCGAGCAGCACGCCTCCGACGGCGGCGAATGCGGCCACGCCCTCAACGCTGACGCAGACGGCGCTGGGGTGCTGCGACATGGGCGACGCGCGTGCCGGCGCTGAGCGTCATCTGCCGCGCCGATGTTATGAGCGGTCGCCGCGGAGCTTGAATCAGCCGGAGGTCTTCAAGAGCTGGGGACGACGACCTGATACCCCAAGGCCCGCGCTGTCGCGGCCTGCTTACCGTCATTGGTCATCAGGCGCCGGGCCCCGAGTTGCTCCATAGCCGCCAGGTGTAGTCGATCGAGTGTACGGCAATGCTCCCGGGACGAGACGTGCTGGTCGATGGCTGCGCGAAAAACCGTGCCCGACACATCCGCGAACTCGAATGGTTCCACGTCACGGAAGGACGCCAGTCGATTCCGATAGGCACGATACTGCGGCTGCGTCGTCGAGCCGCCAGCAGACGCGCGCGCAGTTGTACTTTCTCGACCTCGAGCTCCGTCAACGTAGATACGACAAGTCGGTGCTCCGCGGCGATGGCGGTACGCACCGCTGGCTTTCTGGTTCGTTCCACAACGTCTTCAGCAATGAACTGCTGTCGATATACGTCATGGCGGTCAACGCTCGTCGCGCTCCTTCAGGAGACCATCCGCTACCCAGCGCGTAACGCGGCCTCCGCTCGTCCTGCGTTGCCATTGGGCATGCTGTGCGGGATCGAACCGTGCGCGTGGCCGCTTGGGCTCCACATAACGTACGAGCTTCGCAACGGGCTTGGCATCACGCGTGACGACGATCTCGCCCTCGCTCTGAAGAGCCCGTTCAGTTTCCGGCCATCGTTGTCGAAGGTCGCGCACCGTCACCCTCTTCATGCCAGAAGCATAACATGTTTCACAGCTGGGACGTTCGGCCCGATTCATGCCGGCCGGCCGCCTCCAACACCAGATCCGGCTCGCGCACGCCGATCGGCACGAACCGTCCGAGCATCAACAGCCCCGGCACGCCCGTGACGGTCGCGGCCAGGTAGAACGCGGGCCAGCCGACGGCGCCGACGGCGAACCCGGTGATTGGGCCGGCCAGCACGCGCGGCAGCGCAAAGAGGCTGGAGAGCAGGGCGTACTGCGTGGCGGAGAACCGCTTCTCGGTCAAACGCAGCAGCAGCACCGAGAACGCCCCGCTCCCCATCCCCGACGTGAGCATCTCGAAGCCGGTGGCCGCGTACATCGCCGGCGCGCTGGGGCCGTCAAGGAGCGCCAGTGCGTAGTAGCCCAGGTTGGAGAAGAGCTGCAGGAACCCGAACGCCCACAGCGAGTGCCCCAGGCCCGCCAGCGTCGTCGCCCAGCCGCCAACGAACGAGCCCGCCACGAATCCGACGCCGCTGATTGTGGCCAGCGCCAGCCCTCGTTCGTCCGGACCGTAGCCCATGTCCAGGAGGAACGGGCGCGTCAGCGACTGCGTCAACTGATCGGAGAACTTGTAGAGCACGACGAACGCCAGAATCTCGAGCGCCCGCGGGCGGGTGAGGAGGCTCAGAATCGGCTGCCAGACGGCTTCGCGCAGCGTGCGCGGCGGTGCCACCGGCACGTCGGGCTCGGGGGAGCGCCACGTCACCACCAGCATCGGCAGGTAGACACAGGCCAGCAGCACGTTCACCGCCGGCCAGCCGATGCGCGCCGCCAGGCTGATCGAGACGCCGCCGCTCACGAGCAGCGCCACGCGATAGAGGGCCGTGCGCGCACCCGCCGCTGCGCCCTGTTCGTCGGTGCGCAGCAGTTCCACCGCATAGGCGTCGATCGCGATGTCCTGCGTGGCGGAAGCCACGGCCAACGCGAGCGCCAGCGCACCTACGACCCAGACCGCCTCGGGACGCTCGCCGACGCCGGCTAGCAGCAGACCCAGGGCCGCGAGCGCCACCTGTGTCAGCGCCATCCACCCGCGCCGGCGCCCCCAGAACGGCGGCGTGAAGCGGTCCACCAGCGGCGCCCAGAGCACCTTGAAGGTCCAGGGCGCCTGCGCCAGGGTCAGGAGGCCCACTACCTCGATGTCCACGCCGATGGCGCGCATCCAATCGGGGATGGCGTACCAGACCAGGCCGAGGGGCAGCCCCGACGCGAACGACTGGAGGGCGACGGCGGCCGTGCGCCGCGAGCGCGTGGCCGCCCACAGCGACATGCCCGGCTATTCCACGAGCTCGACCAGCAGCCCGTCGGGGCTTCGCACCAGGGCTCCGCGGTGCCCGCCGCCGAGATCGACGGGCGCTGACGTCTCCACCGTGACGCCGCTCCGGGCAAGGCGCGCCAGCAACGCCGGGAGGTTCTCCACGTCCACGGAGATGGCCGACGCGCCGGGATCCTGGGGTGCCGGCGCGCGTCGGGTTCGCTCGATTTCACTGAACTCCCAGATCACCCACATGTTGTTCGACCCTGGCGGCATCGTCTGGGCTGTGCGGGCCTTGGCGCGCAGCGTCCCTTCCAGCACCAGCACGGCGTCGTTGATGAAGTTGGGCAGGTTGGTGACGGTGAAGCCAAGGGCGTCGCGGTAGAACGCCAGCGCGCGCTCCATGTTGTCCACCGCCAGCGACGACCGCGCGTTGAAGACGTTGCTGGTGGCCGGGACGTCGGTCTCGGGCGGCGCACCCGGCTGGACGAACTCGAACACGAACCCGTCCGGGTCGCGCATCATCACCGCACGCGTGTTGTTGCGCGGCCGCTGGGTGAAGACCGGCCCGGCGCTGGTCGTGTCCACGACGATGCCGCGGTCCTTGACCCGGGCGAACGCCAGGTCGATGTCGCGCACCTGGATCGAGAAGCGCGTGACGCCGGGGTCGTAGAGGCGCTGGGTGAACGGCGTCGCCGTCACGCCGCTGAACTGGATGATCTGCAGCTGCAGGTTGGAGCCGGGCACGGCCATGGTGGCGGCTCGGGCGGTGGCATTGGGGTGCGCGCTCTTGACCTTGTGCAGCAGCGTCGAGCCGGTCAAGGGCGCCGGCGGCGAGGCGATTGTGAAGCCCACGCCGTCGCGGTAGAAGGCCAGCGTCTTGTCGAGATCGGCCACCACGTGCACGAGCAGGCGAGGCCGCACCATGCGGCCGGGGTCCGGACTCCCGCCGTTCGGCGGCGTCTGGGCGCTCGCAACTGTGACGCCGAAACTCAGCGTCAGGGACACCAGGGTCGGCAACGAGACACGCAGCAGGTCACGGGTCGCACGCATGCCGCCGATGCTACCGGCATCGGATGGCCGAAGGCAAAGAATGAGCCACAATTGACCGCATGGCCGAGAAAGAGCGCACTTATTCCGAAGCCGAAACAGCCGAGCGCCTGAAGGCCCTGCCCGGCTGGTATTTCGAGGACGGCTGGATCCGCCGCGTCTACAAGACCGACGGCTGGCCCACTACCCTGATGCTGGTGAACGCCATCGGCTATCTGGCCGAGGCCGCGTATCACCATCCGGACTTATCCGTCACGTGGGCGCGCGTGACCGTGAAGCTGTCCACGCACAGCGCCGGCGGCATCACGCAGAAGGACTTCGACCTGGCGCGGCAGATCGAGGACGTGGTGCTGTGGCGGCCCGCCGCCGGCGGCGCGCTGACGGGCACGCCCAACAAGTTCGTCAGGGGCGGCGATCCTCGCTGATGGGTGAGACGCAGGCTCCGGCCGCGCCGCGGCTTGACCCGGCGCCGTCGCGGGTGCTGTTCGTGACCGGCCGTCTTGCCGAGCCGGCGCTGCGGCGCACGCTCGGCGACATGGCGCCGCCGTTTGCCTACGACGTGGCGGTGCTGAAGATCACCGTTGCCGCCCTGATGACCACCGAGTGGATGTCGCGCTTCCTGTCGGTGCCCCCGGGCGTGGACCTGGTCCTGATTCCCGGGCTGTGCGAAGGCGAGACGGACGTGGTCGAGCGCGCCGCCGGTGTCCCGGTGCGCAAGGGGCCGAAGGACTTGCGCGAGATTCCCTCGTTCTTCGGCCGCGCCACGGCGCGGCGCGACTACGGCGCCTACGACATCGAGATCCTGGCCGAGATCAACAACGCGCCGAAGATGAGCCGGCGCGACGTGCGCGCCGCCGCCGAGGCCTTCCGCGAATCCGGCGCCGACGTGATCGACATCGGCTGCACGCCCGGCGTCGAGTATCCGGCGCTCGGCGACGTGGTTCGGGAGCTGGTGGGCGCCGGGATGCGCGTCAGCATCGACACGTTCGACGCCGCCGAGATTCGCACCGCGGTGGCGGCGGGCGCCGAGCTGGTCCTCAGCGTGAACGGCGCCAATCTCGACGTCGCCAGGGATCTGAAGGGCAGCGGGGCGCGCGTGGTCGCGTTGCCCGAGCTGGGCGGTTCGCTCGACACGCTGGCGCCGACACTCGAGGCGCTGGACCGCTGGGGCGTGCCCGCGATCATCGACCCCATCCTCGAGCCGATCGGCCACGGCTTCATGGCCTCGCTCGAACGCTATGCCGAGATTCGCCGCCGCTATCCCGACGCCGAGATGCTGATGGGCGTCGGCAACCTGACGGAGCTGACCTCGGCCGACACCACCGGCGTCAACGCGATCCTGATCGCCGTGTGCCAGGAGCTGGGCATTCGCAGCGTGCTGACGACGGAGGTGATTCCGTGGGCGCGCGGCGCGGTGCGCGAGCTCGACGTCGCCCGCCGGTTGATGCACTACGCGGTGACCGGCAACACCATCCCCAAGGGCGTGGACGACCGCCTGGTGACGGTGAAGGATCCGGCGCCGCTTTTCTACACCGAGTCCGAGCTGCGGGCGCTGCAGTCGGCGATCACCGATCCCAACTTCCGCATCTTCGCCGACCGCGACGGCATCACCGTGTTCAACAGCGACGTGTTCGTGCGCGGCACCGACATCCAGGACATCTTTGCGCAGCTGCACGTGGACGAGCCCACGCACGCGTTCTATCTGGGCAAGGAGCTGGCCCGCGCCAGCCTGGCCGTCACACTGGGCAAGACCTACCGGCAGGAAGGCGCGTTGTCGTGGGGCTACCTGACGCCGGCCGATGATGCGGCCACCGAGCACGTGCGGCTGACGCAGCGCGCCCGCCGGGGCGCTGCGGCCGGCGAACGGGAATGACCACGCCGCTGGTTCGCGAGCTGTTGCCGGTGCCGGACCCGGCGGACTGCGTCGAGCGCTTCGCGGAGAGCGCGCATCGACTGCTCCTCGACAGCGCGGCCCGCAGCGCTCGCCTGGGCCGCTACTCGTTCTTCATGGCCGATCCGGCCGTGGTCGTGACGAGCCGCTACGGTCGCACCACGGTCGCCACCGCGGGCGTGGCCAGCGTCGTGGACGCGGACGCATTGTCGGCTGTGCGGCGCCTCCTGGCTCCGCATGCGGCGGCTCCGCAGCCCGGGTTGCCACCGTTTCAGGGCGGCGCGGCCGGGTACGTCGGCTACGACTGGGGGCTCACGCTCGAGCGTCTGCCCGCGCCGCGGCACGACGACCATGGCCTGGACGACGTCGTGCTGGGCCTCTACGACTGGGTGATCGCCTGGGACCACGCTGCGTCGAAGGCCTGGCTGATCTCGACGGGGTTGCCCGAGACTGGCCTCGGCGCGCGAGCCCGCCGCGCCGAGGCACGGGCGGCCTGGGTCGTCGATCGGCTGAGCGGGCCGGCCGTGGCGGTGCCAGCGGCCCCGTGCGGCCACGCACCAGGCACCGCAATGGCCCCGTCGTATCCGGTTGAAGGCGGGTGGTGGCCCGACCGCCTCGAGCTGCGGTCGTCGTTCACGCACCGCGCCTACCTGGACGAAGTGGCGAAGGTGCGCGAGTACATCTTCGCCGGCGATATCTTCCAGGCCAACCTGTCGCAGCGATTCGAAGCCCCTTGCCCCGAGCCGGCGTGGGCGCTCTATCGCCGGCTGCGCGCCCACAACCCGGCGCCGTTCGCCGCTTTCATGGAGTTGCCGGACGCCGCCATCGTCAGCGCGTCACCCGAGCGGTTCCTGCACGTGGACCCGTCGGGCCAGGTCGAGACACGGCCGATCAAGGGCACCCGCGCGCGCGGCTTCGGTCCCGAGCACGACGCGGCACTGGGTCAGGCACTGACGGAAAGCGCGAAGGATCGGGCCGAGAACCTGATGATCGTGGACTTGATGCGCAACGACCTGTCACGCGTGTGCACGCCGGGCAGCGTCCGCGTGTCGGAGCTGTTCTCGCTGGAGCGCCACGCCACCGTGCACCATCTGGTGTCTACGGTCGTCGGCGGTCTGTCGCCCGGCACCGACGCGCTCTATGCGCTGCGCCAGGCGTTTCCGGGCGGCTCGATCACGGGTGCGCCCAAGCTGCGCGCGATGGAGATCATCGCCGAGTGCGAGCCGTCGCGCCGCGGCGTCTACTGCGGGTCAATCGGCTACTGGAGCGTGACCGGCGCGCTCGACACCAACATCGCCATCCGCACGGCGGTGGTGCGCGGCGGCCGCATATACTTCAGCGCGGGCGGCGGCATCGTCGCCGACTCGGACCCCGAGCAGGAATACCGTGAAACGCTCGACAAGGCCCGCGCAACCATCGATGTATTGGCAGCCTCGAAGGTGGTGATGCCATGACGGGCTCCGGGCTCCGGGCTCCGGGCTCCAGGGGTCCAGTGGTCCACTCTCCGGTCGTGCTCGTCCTCGACAATCGCGATTCGTTCGTCTACAACCTGGCGCGTTACGTCCACGAGCTGGGGGGCGAGGCCGTGGTGTGGCGCAGCGACGAGAAGTCGATCCAGGACGTGGAGCCGCTGGCGCCATCGCACGTGATCATCTCGCCCGGCCCGTGCACGCCGCGTGAAGCGGGCATCTCCACCGAGGTCGTGCGCAGGCTAGGACCGACGACGCCAGTGCTGGGCGTGTGCCTGGGCCACCAGTGCATCGGCGCCGCCTATGGCGGCGAGATCGTCCGGGGCCGCCGGCCGATGCACGGCAAGACGTCGCGGGTGGTCCACGATGGCACCAGCGTGTTCGTGGGCCTGCCGTCGCCGCTGCGGGTGGCGCGCTATCACTCGCTGGTCATCGCGCCGGACTCGCTGCCGGACTCGCTGCGCGTGACCGCCCGCGCCGAGGACGACGGCGCGATCATGGCGGTCGAGCATCGGGAGCACCCGGTCGTCGGCGTGCAGTTCCACCCGGAATCCGCGGCGACGCATCACGGGTACGCGATGGTCGATCGGTTCCTGAAGGGCGCTCGCTCGAGCGGGCTTGCGCTGCCGCCGCGAGCCGATGGAGGCCTGGCGGATGCGGGGGCTCCGGCCTGGGGCACGCCGGAAGACGAGCGCGTGGCGTTCGAGCCGCCGCCGGTGGACCGGGTCCGCTAGAGGGAGGAGCGTATGATCCTGGAGACGATCGTGACGACCGTCGATGCCGCGGGCGCCGTCAACATCGCGCCGATGGGCGTCGAATGGGACGCGGACGTCATCGTCCTGAAGCCGTTCCTCGAAACGGCTACCTTTCGCAACGTCACGGCCGTGAGCGCGGCGGTGGTGAACCTGGTCGATGATGTCCGGGTGTTCGCGCGCGCAGCGATTTCCAACCCGTCGTACCCGACGGCGGCCGCCTCGGTTGTGAGGGGCGTGCGGCTGGCCGATTGTTGCTCGTGGCGCGAGCTGCAGGTGCGCAGCATCGACAGCACGCCGCCACGGTCGCGGATCGAGACCACGGTGGTGCACCGCGGCGTCCAGCGCGAGTTCATCGGCTTCAACCGCGCATGCCATGCCGTGCTCGAGGCGACGATCTACGCGACCCGCCTGCACCTGTTGGCGCGCGACATGGTGGAGCAGGAGCTGGCCCGGCTGCAGATGATCGTGGACAAGACCGCCGGCCCCGCCGAACACGAAGCCATGGCCCTCATCACCGACTACATCCGCAGGTCGCCGGTGCGGCCCGCATGAGCGCGCGCGTCGAAGAAGCGGTGTTCGTCGAGGCGCCCGCGCGCCTGCACTTCGGCGTGCTGGACCTGCGCGGCACGATGGGCCGCTGGTTCGGCGGTATCGGTGCCGCCGCACCGGCACCGACGCTGCTCGTGTCCGCGTCGCACGCCGACGAGCTGCGGGTCGAAGGTGAGGAGTGCGGGCGCGCGACGGAGTTCGCGCGCCGCCTCCTGTTGCACCTGCAAGAGGCAAGGGGCGCGGCGACATTGCCCGGCGCCCGCGTGCGCGTGCACCGCGCGCTGCTGGCCCACTCCGGGCTGGGCTCCGGCACCCAGCTCGCGCTGGCCATCGCGCGTGCGCTGGCGGACCTTCACGGTCTCGATGCCGACGCCCCCACGCTGGCACGCCTGATGGGCCGCGCCCGGCGCTCGGCCATCGGCACGTGGACGTTTGCGGGCGGCGGGCTGGTGGTCGAAGGCGGCCGGCGCGTCGGGCAGGACGAGTCGGCGCCGCTCCTGGCCAGATTGCCGTTTCCGCCGTCGTGGCGCTGCGTGGTCGCCGTTCCACACGCGCGCGCCGGCGTCAGCGGCCCGGCCGAGACGCGGGCGTTCGCCGAGCTGGCGCCGCCACCCGAGGGCGACGTGGAGCGGGTGGCATACCTGGTGCTGATGGCGCTGCTGCCTGCGCTGGTCGAGGCCGACATCGAGTCGTTCGGCGCGGCGCTGAGCGAGATCCAGGAGATGACGGGGCGCTGGTTCGCGTCCGCGCAGGGCGGCACGTTCGCGCCTGGTCCTACCGAGACGCTGGTGCGCCGCATGGCGCAGTGGGGCGCGCGCGGCGTCGGGCAGAGCTCGTGGGGCCCGGCCGTCTACGGCATCGTGGACGGGGAGGAGGCGGGAGCCAGCCTGGCCGCACAGGTCCGGGAGATGCTGGGGCCCGGCGGCCACGTCTACGAAGGTCCGTTCAGATCAGACGGCGCGCGCGTGTGGCGCGCGCAGATTACCGAAGACCGAAGACCGAAGACCGAAGACTAAGGAGATGCGATGGTCAAAGTAAGCGTTCTGTACGCCAACACGCCGGGTTGTACCTTCGACATGCACTACTACCTGAGCACGCACATGGGCATTTGCCGGGAACAGCTGGGGGCGGCGCTGAAAGGTATCCAGGTCGAGCAAGGCTTGGGCGGTGGCGCGCCGGGTGCCCCAGCACCATTCGTGGCAATGGGGCACCTGCTGTTCGATTCAGTGGACGCGTTCCAGGCGGCGTTCACTCCGGCGGCCGCCGCAGCCATCCAGGGTGACATTCCGAACTACACCAACGTGTCGCCGATGCTGCAGATGAGTGAGGTGAAGTTGTAGGTTATGGGCTCCGGGCTCCGGCTTCGGGCTACGGACTACGGACTACAGGCCCGCAGTTGCCCGAATCACCGCCGCCTCGGCAACAGCAGCACGATCGCGCCACGGATCTTCCACGACGGTCCACCCTCGGGGTGGACCGCGTAGCCACCGAAGCCGACGAGATAACTTGCTGGAACGGTGCCGAACGTCGCCACCTTCGACACCTGCAGGTTGATCGGAATCGTCCACTGCTCGTCATCGGCATTGAAGTTGCCGACGCTCTCCGACTGCACGGTGACCGTCAGCGCCTTCTTCGTCGTGTAGGCGAAGAACGGCTGGACGAACATCTGGTTCACGTCGTCGCGCGCTTGATTTCCGGAGAACGACCACACCTGATTCCAGAGAGCACCAACCGTCCAGGGTCCGGCCTGCTTCAGGGCGACGACGGTCGGCCCGGCGCTCCATTTCTCGGTGCCGAGCGTCGGCTCGGCGGTGGACGGGAGGCTGATCACGGGCCCCGCGCCCCACGTGAACGAGCTGCCGGTGTTCGGTGAGAAGAAGAACGAGGTGAGGATGTCGCTCACGCCTGACGCGGCTGTGCCTCCGGCAAACAGCGGCGGTTGCGATACCAATGGCACGATCACGCGCGCGATCATATTCAGCTTGGGTGTCAGCGAAAACGGCATCACCGGTTGGAGGTTCAGGATGAAGCGGGTCTGTTTGTCGGGACCGACGTTCTGTTCCCAATTGAATTGAAACGGCACG
Source organism: uncultured Acidobacteriota bacterium (assembly GCA_963713655.1). GTDB lineage: Bacteria > Acidobacteriota > Vicinamibacteria > Vicinamibacterales > UBA2999 > CAWEBF01. Next base: position 7,018 of record CAVQMT010000054.1, on the reverse strand, counting down.
CTGACGAGATCCGAGATCGGATTCGACAGCTTCATGGCCAGCTCCTCGTCCCCGCCGGCGGCCGCCCCGGCGGGTTGGGAGGACGATGTTTGCGCGAAACCGGTGGTCGAAATACCCAGCACGGAGCAGACAGCCACAATCGCGTAGCCTTTCAGGGCACATGGTCGGCATCAACTCAGCTTCACTGATTGAGTTGATGCCTGTCCAGCAAGCCCCGGCCGCCCCGACGGCCGGGGGCCCGAGCTACTTCCACAACTCCTTCCACCACACCGCCGGCACCGCGGGGTTCGTGTCCGCTGCGGTGAGGCCGGCGCGTCGGCGGATGTCCTCGAGCCGCCAGCCGGTCAGCGTCGCCAGCGTCTGCGCTTCTCGTTCCTGACGTTCGCGCAGCTCGCGGCGGTAGACCTCGGCCTGCGGGCACGTGGCCGGCCCCGTCCATGGCTGCCGCATGACGTAACGCCCCTGGAAGTTGGTGCGGTCGCCGGTTTCCTGGAACACCAGGTCCTCGGGGAAGTGCGCCTTGTCGTAGCGGACGTGGAGCCGCGTCACGAACACGTTCTGTGGACCGGGCTGCGGCGCGCGCGGCGGGCTGATGCCGGTGGCCGGCTGGCCCACCCAGTAGACGCCCAGGCGGCGCAGCTCGTCGGCCGACAACGGATCGGCGGCGCACGGATCGCACCAGCCCATGTCCCAGGCGTATTCGAGGAACACCGCGTTCATCTGCTCGCGCTTGACGTGCTGGTCGAACATCGCGCGATACATCCGGGCGAACTCCTTCGGGTCCTTCACGAACGTCGGGATCTCCACGTCGGTGCGCAGTTTCACGGTGCGGTAGTTCGTGCTCTCCACCCGGCCCTTGCGCGTCAGCGTGTAGACGTACATCTCCTGGGTGCCGTCGGCGTTCACGGTGCCGAGCCGGATCGGCAGCATGAACTTGGGCGACTCGTAGGCCACCTGGATCGGACGCAGCGTCGAGAACCCGAGCTTCGCCTGCTCGGCCAGGTTCACCTTGGCGACGAAGAAGCGCATGTTCTGCCTGATGTAGCTGGTGAGCACGTCCGAGGCGCCCGCCGGAATGCGGTAGCCGGACGAGCGCAGCCAGGTTTCGAGCCCGCTGCTTTCGGTGGCGGAGAGGATCAGGATGTCGTATTCGCCGACGGTGTAGCTCGCCTCGATCGTGACGCCGAGGCTCTTGGCGCGCGAGGCGTCCGCGCTGCTAACCTGCACTGGCCGGGGACGCGGCCGCCATCTCGCGCCGGGCCGAGAACTCGTAGACCGCGCATGGATCTGGATCGTGGTACTCGACCAGCCGCGGCGCCGTGAACGCGTCCAGGTGTTCGACCAGCGCCTTGTCGCCGACGTTGATCTGGCCGCGCTCGATCGCCGTCGGTACCGGCACGACCATCGCGAACTCCTTGGGGTCGCCCTTGAAGTCGCTGGCCATGGTGACGATGGTGCGGTCGCCGTCGCGAACCAGCACCACCTGCGACGCCTTGTTGAACAGTTTGCTGTCGGCCTTGGACACGTAGAAGCCGCAGAAGGCGAACGCTGGCGCGGCCGACGCGGCCAGCACGGCGATAGCGGCCGCAGTGCGTATCGAGAAGCGGGTCATCGAAGTCCTCCGGGTGTGAAGTGAAGTGGCCCAGTCGTAGCGCTGGCCCGGGATGAGCCAGTCGATCAGGGGAACGAGCGGCGACGCACAGGCGAGCGCCCACACGAAGCCGTTGGTGCGAAACAGCTTGAACTGCACGTAAGCCGCGCCTAGCGCCACCAGCGCGGCGAAGATCACGCGGCCGGCGCGCGAATCCGGCGTGGTTTTCGGGTCGGAGATCATGAAGAAGCTGAAGAGCAGGAAGGCGCCGCCTTCCAACCGGTGCAGCGGGATGGTCATCGGCTCGTTCAGGGAGATCGAGCGCGCCACCAGCAGCCCGGCCCAGGCCGCCATGAACGCGATGGTCACGTCGGCGCGGGCGGCGCGGGTGACGACGAGCAGCCCGGCGCAGGCGAGGAAGAACCCGAGGGCGGCATGCGAGCCCCACTGGCCCGGCGACACCCAGGCGCTGTCGGTGGCGAGCATCAGCGCCACGATGGCCAGGTTGGTCGGGTTGAACACGTGCTTGTCGCGTACGCGGATGAGGAACTTGGAACCGACGGCGACCACCGCCGCCAGCCCTGCGAGCGCCAGCCAGTCGGTGCGGAAAAGCAGGCACAACGACAGCGCCGAGATGAGCGCGCTCTTGCACCCGGAGATCAGGCGGGTGGGCGCCAGTGCGAGGCCAGCACGCCGGGCGGATCGCCCATTCGAACGCGGCTTGCGCCGCCAGGGCGCTCCCCAGCGTCACCAGCACCTGAGCGAGGGCCGATATCGAAGCCCAGGCGAACCATTCCATAGCCAAGCAGCGTCCCCAGCGTGGCGATCTGGCCGTGGCGTGCGTCACGGACCAACCAGCAGTTCGTTCCCATGCCCTTAGAACGAGGCCGCCGGAATTCCTTGCAGCCGGCGGTCGGCCGGGCGATGGCGGGAAGGGGCGCGCGATACCGGGACGGCGGCTAGGCCAGCCCGCGGTGAGACCCAGGCGGGAGTCCTGGGCGGATCGCCCTTCGATGACGGCCCACACCACGGCGCTGCACAGAACGGAATCGAATGGTCCCGAACGCACGCGTCTGGGGTGGGTCACGACCAGGCCTGGCATCGTCCCGAACTCGATGTCCGCGCGGCGAAGCGCCTCGGCGAACAACTCGTCGATGCCGGTGCCTGGCGCATCCGTGAGCGGGTAGAGGGGGTACATCGCGGTAGCTGGAACCGTAGCCAATCCGTGTGAGAAACCGATGACGGACTCGTCACCGAGGCGTCACCGCATGGTTTCGCCGCGGGGCCTGGGATAGCATGTCCACCGTGCGGAACATTTGCCTGAGTGTGATGCTCGTCCTGGCGGCGTGGTCGATGGCCCAGGCTCAGCCGCGGGCGCTCTACCAGCAGACCCAGTACCAGGGCCAGGAGATCGGCCGCCTGACCGGCGACGTCTACTACGCGCGCATGGACGACTACCTGTCCGTGTTCATGGTCACGCCCGACGGCATCGTGCTGGTGGAGCCCATCTCCAGCGAGTTCGCGGCCTGGCTGAAAGGCGAGCTGGCCACCCGGTTCAAGGTCCCGGTGAAGTACGTCATCTACAGCCATCACCACTGGGATCACGCCTCGGGCGCCTCGGTGTGGGCCGACACCGCGCGCATCGTCGGCCACGAGGCGATGCTGAAGCGGCTGGCGATGCCCCCGGACGGCACGCCCTTGCCGCAGAACGCCCGCGCCCAGGATACGAACGGCAACGGCCAGATCGAAGCCGCCGAGGCGCAAGGGAACATCAAGGCACAGTTCGCGCTCTACGACGCCAACCGCGACAACGTGCTCAGCGGCGCCGAGGTGACGCGCGGCCCGCTGGCGTTCGTGCGGCCGCCCGACCTGACCTATACCGGGCCGATCACCATCACGCTCGGCGGCAAGCGCGTGGAGGTGCTGCCGCGGCCGATCGCGCACGCCGACGACAACACCATCGTGCGGTTCGTGGACGGCACCAACGTGCTGTTTGCCTCCGATTGGATCACCAGCGGCCGCGTGCCCTTTGGCGGCGACGTGGCCACCAAGGACGAACTGGCGATCGTCAAGACGGTCGAGAGCCTCGACTTCGACCACTTCGTCTGCAGCCACGGCCGGCTGGGCAAGAAAGCCGACGTCGTCGCCAACATCAAGTACCGCGAGGAGCTGCGCGACGCGGTGGCCAAGGCGGTGGCGGCGGGCCAGACGCTGGAGCAGGCGCAGGCCAGCGTCACGATGGACGCGTACAAGGACTGGGAGTTCTATCAGCCAGCAGCGGCCGGGCAACGTGGCCGGCACCTACCGCGCGCTGCAAGCGGAAAGTAGACGCGGGTCCGTCATCGCCGTGTTCATGGCGATCGTCGGGATGACGGACTTATCGCTCTCGCGTGTCTTCGCCGGTGTTCGCCGCGCCGCCGCGCCCACCGCGGCCGCCCGCGGCCGCCGGCGCGTCACCGCATCCGGCCACCGCGTCGGAGCCGATGCCGGCACCGCACTCCTGAAGCGCTCGGCGTGGACGCTTGATGCCCTTCGCGAGATCCTCGGCCAGGCGGCGGTCCTCCAGGCGTTCCGCCGACAGCGCCATCGAAATCGCGGTGTTGCCGGGGTGGCAGTCGTACGGCAGCAGCTTGCCGCCGTCGAGCGGCGTCAGCGGGAACGACACCGTGAACGGGGCCTGGTAGGTCAGCGGATCGTCCCACGTCGCCTGGTATTGCACGATGCCGTCGGCGACGCGGCGGAAGCGCTCGGTGATCTTCATCGCCTTGCTGTGACGCGTGCCGTTGCCGTTCACGCCGAAGGCGGTGAGATCGGTGAGGTTGGTCGTTTCCACCACGAGCTCTTCGCCTTCCCAGCGTGCGCGGGAGTCGCCGAGGTACTGGCCGATGCTCTGGTTGATGCGCGGACGGCCGTCCGTGTAGAAGACGCGCGTGTCGGGCAGCATCTCGTAGGAGAGCGCGACGACTCCGGGCGCCTGCACGATCCGGTTGCCGTTGCCATAGATCACCCGCAGGATCGACCCGCCGATGCCGCGGGTGATGCAGCGCTCGTAGAGCGAGAAGTCGAGCACCGAGTCGAGCGGACCCGTGCCGAAGGTTCCGCGCGGCATGACCCGGTTCTCCACGTTGGGCCAGAGCGCCGGCATACGGCCGTCGGCAGGGTCGACAAGGAGGCGCGTCTGCGGAAATGCCCGGCGCGCGTAATCGAACCGGAACGAGCTTTCGGCTGACGTGTCGCGGCTGGTGGCGGCCTTCGCCACCTGCTCCTGGCGAGCCTTCATGGCCGCCTCGTCCAGGTACAGGGGCGTAGGCCCGGCCGGCGCGGTTCTGCGGCGCACCGCCGCGGCCGCCGCGTCCGCCGCCGGCGGCGATGCCGACATCTTCCATGTCGTCGCTGGACCACACGCCTTGCAGGTCGGGGTCACCCCAGGGCGTGCGCGGTGCCTGGTAAGTGACCGGCTTTCCGCCGAAGGCGGTGATGGCGAGCGGTGGGGGTGTGCCGTACGGGCGCGGCATCTGCTGTTGCCCCGCAACTGGCCTTCCGCCGTACGTCGCCACTGCCACGAAGACCCCGAAAACGCCGAGCCATCCAAGCTTCCGCATTTCGACTCCTTCCCCCGTCGACAATTCTAGGCCACCCAGGGCCTCCAATGGACGAGGCTACTTCTTTGCCTTGCCGAACACCTCGACGATCGTCGCGGTGACCGTGCCGGTGTTGGTGAAGGTGTGCATCGCGCCGCCCTTGATCGACAGCACCTGGCCCTGCGTCACCTCCTGCGGCATCTCGCCCTCGACGGTCAGCGTCAGCTGACCGGTCACCAGCGTGAAGACGTGGAACGTGGCGTCGGCGTGCTGGTGCATGCGCCGCGTGGCGCCGGGCTCGGCGTAGTCGCGCAGCACGCGGATGTCGGGCGTGTCCACGACGGCCATCGTCGACATGCCGGGATCGCCCGCCACGGGACGCGCCTTCTCGGCGCCGCCGACTGCCTGGGCGTGAGCTGGAGACGCGAGGGCAAGCCCGGTCAGTGCGGCGAGCAGCAGGACCTTGTTCGTCATCGTGTCGTCCTCCAGAGGTGACGATTAACCCGACCCCAAACTACGCAAATTACATTATCGGTAGGCGGCGGCTTGGATCCCGTACAGCTCGGCGTATTGGCCGCGCTTCGCCATCAGTGCCTCGTGCGTGCCGGTCTCCACCACGCGCGCGCCGTCCAGCACCACGATCAGGTCGGCCATCCGCACGGTGGAGAAGCGGTGTGACACGAGGACAGTGACGCGGCCGTCCGGCGAGTGTCCTCGCACGGCCTCGGCGTAGCGCTCGAACAGCGCGTGCTCGGTCTCGGCGTCCAGCGCCGCGGTGGGCTCGTCGAGCACCAGCACCAGCGGGCGATCGCGCATGAAGCCGCGCGCCAGCGCCAGCTTCTGCCACTGTCCGAAGCTCACCTCGACGCCGCCCGGCCAGGTCGGCCCGAGCTGCGTCTCGAGCCCCGCGGTCAGCCGGGCCACGACGTCGTCTGCGCCGGCGCGCGTCACGGCGGTCGACGACCGCGGGCTCGTCGTCGAGCCGGGGCACGTCGCCGACGCCCACCGTGTGCCGGGCGCGGAACTCGAAGCGGAAGAAGTCCTGGAACGCGCCGGCGAGCCGGCTTCTCCAGTCGGCCGCCGCCACGCGCCGCAGTTCGGTGCCGCCGACCAGGATGCGGCCGCTCGTCGGCTCGTACATCTTGGCCAGCAGCTTCACCAGCGTGGACTTGCCGGCGCCGTTCTCGCCGACGATGGCCACCACGGTGCCCGGCGGCAAATCCAGGTTCACGTCATCCAGCACCAGGCGGCTGGTGCCCGGATACGCAAACGATACGTGCTCGAAGCGGACCCCGTCTGCGCCCGCCAGGCGCGCCGGCACGGCCTGATCGACGGTGGCCGTGAGCGCGGCGGCGTAGTTCTCGACCCACGCCAGCCGCCGGGCCGCGTCCATCCAGACGCCGCGCAGGAACCCGATTTCGCCGACGGTGGCTGCGACGTAGCCCGACAGCCGCGCCCCCGCGGCCAGGGCCAGCAACACGTCGCCGGTCGGGGCCTGCAGCACCGACGACACGAACACGATGGCCCCGACATACCCGGCGCCGAACACCGACCACGCCAGCGCGTGCCACCAGGCCGAGGCCCATCGCGCGGCGGCGATCGGCCGGTTGCCCGCCTCCCACGCGGCGCGCCGCTCGCGCACCAGCCGCTCGCCGATGCCGGTGACGCGGACCTCCTTGCCGGGCGTGGCGGTGGTGGCGACGTCGAAGATGTGCCGGGCGAGGCGCGCAGGCTGGGCGCCCCGCTCGGAGGCCGCGCGTTCCACCGCCGGCCGCCACCCCGAGGTGGCCACGGTCGGCAGCGCCATCACCGCCAGCAGCGCCAGCGCCGGGTGGATGGACATCAG
>CAVQMT010000053.1:0-119372 GCA_963713655.1 uncultured Acidobacteriota bacterium | reverse complement strand
CTGATCAACATGCTGCAGCCCGAGAAGGTCGAGCACGCAAGGCGCGTCGAGCATGCTCACGCGCATGCGCACGTCGTGCTCAATCCGCGTGACATGAGCCCGCGCCAGCGCGAGGAGCTCAAGCGCGTGCTGACTTCGATCGAGCGCGGGAAGGCCGACGACGACAACCAGGACGAGCAGCGTTACGAAATCGTAGAGGTGCAGCACCATAGCGCCATCGTAATGGTGGGTAGCTGGCGGGTAGAATTCATGTGGTGTCGTAATGGTGCAGGCGGGCGTGCGTTATATCAGCGTGTGCTGCGGAGGACAGATCCGCACGGCAGGCTTGGGGCATGCGCGACCTGGCCGGTAGCGGTTGCATAGTTGCGCCTACTCTGGCGTCAAAATGCAGGGGCCGGTCAGGAAGGTGGTCACGAAAAGCAACCGAAGCCAGGCCGGTGCACCGCCCCCGTCATCGCGACCCACGCGACACGACGTCCAGGCAGCGCGCGCAGTTGAAGGCTGTGCTGCAGTCGATCGGACGCGACCAGGACGACGAGGAGGCTGACGATGGTGGTGATGACCGGCCGGCCGGGTGACGGCGGGGTGGGAAGCGGCGGTAACCTGCATTTCCTTGCTTCCGCGCCCGCGCCATCGTCTGAGTGTCGTCCTCGTCATCGTCATCGTCCTCGTGTTGCTGGCGGTCGCGACCTGGTTGCAGACCTGCGCGACGCCTGGAGCCAGCGATGACCGACAACGAGCCTCGAGGCGGCGGTCAGGCCCTGGGCCTCGAGGATGATGCCATCTGGCACTTCTTCCCAAACCGCGAACATTCACGACTCGCCCACGTCGTCATATTCGTACTAAGTCGTGGATCCTTCGAAGCCAATCGAGCGGGCACCAGGTCCCGCTCGATGCTCGTGTGTGCCTAGGATCTGACAGAGCGGACAACCACCTTCGTTCAGCGGTCCGTTTTGAAGAACGCTATGGGATGTGCGTTACATTGCTGGAAATCCAAGAGAGGATGCAGCTCCATGGTCGCCAGCCCCTATGGTTCCTGGACGTCCCCCATCACCTCCGACCTGGTCGTGGCCGAGGCGATCCGGCTCGACCAGGTCGCTCTCGATGGCGACGCGATCTATTGGACCAAGGGTTCCAGCCGAAGAAGCACGGACAGTCCTTCATCTACCGGGCCGCTCCGGGCGGCGAGCCCGAGGCCGTGACGCCCGACGACGCCAGCGCCTTCAGCGTGCGCTCGCGCGTGCATGAATACGGCGGCGGCGCATTCGCGGTGCAGGATGGCACCGTCTATTTCTCGAACTTCGCCGACCAGCGTCTCTATTCGCCAGGTGCCGGCCAGTCCCCTCGCCCCATCACGCCGGCGGCCGCGCCGGCAAACGCCCTGCGCTACGCCGACGGCGTGATCGATCGGCATCGCGGCCGCCTCATCTGCGTGCACGAGGACCACGCACGCTCCGGCCAGGCGGTCAACACGCTGGCGAGCCTCGACCTCTCGGGCGCCCACCATCAGGGCCGGGCACCTGAAATCCTCGTCGCGGGCAACGACTTCTACTCGACGCCGCGTCTCAGCCCGGATGGCACACGCCTGGCGTGGCTGACCTGGAATCATCCCGACATGCCCTGGGTCGCGGCCGAGGCCATGGGTCGGCGAGGTCCAGGCCGACGGCACGGTGGCGAAGGCGCGCCGGATCGCCGGGAGGACCGGACAAATCGGTGTTCCAGCCGCAATGGTCGCCCGACGGCGATCTCTGGGTTCGTTTCCGATCGTGGCAGCGGCTGGTGGAACCTCTATCGCAAGTGTCGACGGCGCGAAGAGCCGATGGCGCCCATGGACGCCGAATTCGGCCAGGGCGCAGTGGAATTTCGCGATGTCGACCTACGCGTTCAAATCGGCGCAACGCATCGTCTGCTGCTTCGTTCGAGATGGCGTCTGGCAGCTCGCCAGCTCGATACCCGGACCAGACGCTTCGATCCGATTTCCCTCCCCTTCACGAGCCTCTCGCAGCTTCGCGCCGGCCCGGGTCGGGCGGTGTTCCTGGGTGGCTCGCCGTCCGAAGCGACCGCCCTCGTCGAGCTAGACCTCGGCACTGGGGCTCACCGGGTCATTCGGCGCTCGGCCGTTCTGGGCGACGAGCTACGTCCCTATATCTCCGTCGCGCAGCCGGTCAGCTTCCCGACCGCGGGTGGCGAGACCGCGCACGCGCTCTACTACCCGCCGCTCTCTCTCGTTTCACCGCGCCGGCTGGAGAGAAAGCGCCCGTGCTGGTCAGGAGTCACGGCGGGCCGACCGCGTCGGCCTCGAGCACGCTGTCGCTGGTGGTGCAGTACTGGACTAGCCGCGGCATCGGCGTGCTCGACGTGAACTACCGCGGCGGCACGGGATACGGCCGTCCCTACAGAGCTGCGGCTCCAGCGGCAATGGGGCATCTTCGATGTCGAGGACTGCGTCCACGGCGCGCGCCATCTGGTCGAGACCACGGGCGCCGACCCCGAGCGCCTGATGATCAGCGGCGGCAGCGCCGGCGGCTATACGACGCTCCGTGCCCTGACGCCGGCCAGCCAAAAGACCTTCAGCGCCGGCGCCAGCTACTACGGCGTGAGCGACCTCGCCGCCCTGGCGCGCGATACGCACAAGTTCGAGTCGCGCTACCTCGACTGGCTGATCGGCCCGTATCCGCAGGAGCAGCAGACCTACGCCGAGCGCTCGCCGATCCATTACATCGACCGCTTGTCCGTACCGGTGATCTTCTTCCAGGGTGCGGAGGACAGTGTTGTTCCGCCCAACCAGACGGAACGAATCGTCGCCGGGCTGAAGAACCGCGGAATCCCGGTGGGATACTTGCTGTTCGACGGCGAACAGCATGGCTTCCGCAAGGCAGAGAACATAAAGCGCGCCCTCGACGCGGAACTGTATTTTTACGCAGCACTCGTCCTGCGGTCGGGACTGCATTTCCAGTGATCCGGCGCTCTCTACCGGCGCGGGCCTCGCCCTGCTGCGCATCATCATGCTAACAGCTCGCCGCCCGCGACCGGTTCCTCAGCGCCCACTGGATGGCCTGGGCGTTGCCAGCCTCACCATTTGCCACGGCCAGCAGCCGGTTCTCCCAGTAGGTCGTGGCGGCTGCCCTGCCGGCGCGGACGGCCACGGAAAACTGAGGTGGACCTTCTGCCACTCGTTGAGGCTGTCGGGATGGACGCCCAGTAATGCGGCGCAGCCCTCGAGGCTTCGTCCTTCTGCCATGAGCGCTACGACGCGCTGACAGAATTCAGGCCGGTACGAGGTGGGTCGTCCACCAGGATGTTTGGGTTTCATGGCTCTCATCTATGCATTTCGACCACACCATCCCATCGCAATGACGGTCGGAGCGTGATCCAGTCGTCCGTCGGAAGAGGCCGGCACGATTCAGCTCACGCATTTCCGCGTCGTCCCGGGAGGCTGCGCGGGTTATTGCCGAGAACATCTCCGGCGTCAGGCGGGTGGTGAACAATGTCGTGGTGATACCGTCGGACATCTATTCCGGCCGATGCCGCGAACCACTGCCGAAGCTTTGCGCGCGATGGCACGCCAAGTGGTCGAGTCCGACCAGGCCTCACGGCCGCATGAATACCAGCGGGCTGTCGTCGTCGAGGTTGTCGGCCGCCGCCCCCAACTCGGCCGCGATGCCGTCGTTGGAATCGATCGTACTTGAAAAGACGTATCGCCTCCGACAGCAGTCAACGCCACGACATCCTCGGTGATCTTCCGCTCCGCCGCTTCCTTGAGCGCGGCTTCGATGTGCCCAGCGAACAATCTCGCCCTGCCCTTTCAGCTTGGCCTTCTCCCAATCCTCTTCCAGCCGCGAGATCGAAACCGACCTGTCGCGATTGGGGGTCACCATCCACCAGTTCTTTGGGTCTTGCCATGCCGGAGGATCGCTCCGGTCGTGAGCAATTTCCTCGGGAAACTCATAGAGCACAGGCAACATGGCGCCTTGAGATCGGCCATCCCGGATGGCGCGTCGCAGCCGAGTAGCCGCCACGCTGCAGGCTGGAACCGGAAGCAGCGCCTCGTCGGGCGGTGACGTCGGGCGCCACCGCGATGGTGGATGCGACATGCGGCGGAAGGAAGCGGGGTCGCTGTCGGCGAATCCCGCCCCTGGCTCACTTGCCGGGGAGCGAGCCGGCCTGCTTCAGGCCGAGGATGTAGGCGATGATGCTTTCGCGCTGGTCGGCGGTCAGCCTGAACATCGGCATGCCGGCGTGCGGCGTGGTGAGCGCCACGGTGAGCGCGGTGCTCGTCATGCCGGGCGTCGTCGCCAGGGCCAGGAACGTGGGCGCCCGCGCATTCGGCGACTGAAGCTGCTGGGCCTGGACCGCGTGGCACTCCGAACAGACCTGCTGCGCCAGGCCAAGACCACGCTTGGCAGCGGCGTCTTCCTCTGCATGCAGGGGCAAGGCGGCCATCGCGATCGACAGACCGGCCAGGAACAAGGCGACAAGCTTCATCACAACGCTTTTTACGCGCCGGGCCCGTCCTCAATCAACTCCGGATCAGCCCTTCTCGGCCTCGCCGCCGGCATCGACCCAGCCCTTGAAGCCGCCAAGGCTCAGCACCTTGTCGTAGCCCCATGGCCGCCGACCAGCGCCGAGCGCCCGCCCGAGGCGCAGTAGGCGACGGCGGTCTTGGCGCGATCGAAAGGCCGCACTTCCGGCGGCTTGCGCACGTCAAGGAACAGAACGTCGGCCTTGCCGCCAGGTTCTTGGCGTCCTCGGGGCTGATGCGCGGCACATTGGCGTTCGCCTCGTCGAGCATAGAGGGCGGAGCTTCCTTGCCTTTGCAGGCGAATCAGGTGCCCGCTCCGCAGGCGGTCCGCAACCGCGCCAATGGTGCGGGCGGCCCTCGACGGCACCATGGCCGCCGCGCGGGACGTCGCCAAGCGCCTCAAGGCCAACCATTTCGAGAGCCGCGTCGACGGCAAGGTCAAGCAGGCGGCGATCCGCGCCACTGCCTAGTCTTTTTCCTCGACCGGAACACCGTATGATGTTCCGGTCGTGACCACCCAGACTTCCAACGCGGTTGCCGTGCGCCGGCGCCTGAGGGTGCCGCTGATCGCAGCCCTGGCGCTGGCCTTCATCTCGCTCTCGCTGATCTCCGGCATCGCCTACATAGTGGTGCTGGCCGAGACCACGAACACCGCCGAACGTTTGCTGGTCGACCGCGCCGCGCGTGTTGTCGATGCGCAGGTCGGTGCGATCACGAGCCGGCTCGATCCCGTCACAGGGCATCTCGAGATGATCGCGGCGCTGGCCGCCAACGGCCGTCTTGACATCAACTCGCCGGTCGAGATGCGCGAGGCGCTGTGGGTGATGATGACCCAGGTGCCGCCGATCTCGAGCGCCGCCTTCGCCACCTTCGACCTGAAGCTGGATCGCGTCGTCCGCCTTCCCGAGGGTGAGGTGATTCGCGACAGCGTTTCCCTCGCCGAGTTGCCGCGTGGCCTGGAGCGCTTCCGCGAGTTGCAGACCTCCCACCGTACGTTCTGGGGCGCCTTGTTCTGGAGCGATCTCCAACGTCAACCGGTGCTCAATGTGCGCACGCCCATTCGGCGCATCGACGAAGCCTTCATCGGCGGCCTGATTGCCACCGTGGCGGTCGGCGACTTGTCATACCTGATCGGTGAAGCGAGCCAGGGCAGCAGCGGCCGCTACTTCATCCTGGTCGGACGCGACAAGGTGCTGGCGCATCGCCGGCTGGTCGACGTGCGCAGCCTCGGCCTGTCGGAGGACAAGGAGCTGCCGACCATCAAGGAAGTCGACGATCCCGTGCTTGCCAGGATATGGGATCCGCCGATTCACACCCCGCAGATCGACCGCGTGCTGGGCGAAGTCGGCCACGTCGTCGAAGCGCAGGGGCGACGCTGGGCGTTCTTCTACCGCGAATTGCGCCGTTATGGCCCGGACCCCTGGTTGGTCGGACAGTACTTTCCGCTCGAGGACGCCACCAGCGATCTCGACCGGCTGACCAACGTCGCCATCGTGGCCGCCGCGACGCTGGCGGTCGCGGCGCTGCTGGCGCTGCTGATGGGGCTCAGCATGGCGCGCTCGATCCGCACCATCACCTCGGCGGCCGAGGCGATCGAGCGGCTCGAATTCGACCAGCCGTTCCACCTCAGCTCGCGGCTGCGCGAGATCGACGATGCCGGCCACAGCCTCGAAAAGGCGCGCGGCGTGCTGAAATGGTTCGGCGCCTACGTGCCGCACCGCCTGGTCTTCCGGCTGATGGAACTGGGCGAGGACGCCGTGCGCTCGCGCCGGCGCAATGTCACGGTGATGTTCAGCGACATCGTCGAGTTCACGCCGCAGGCCGAGGACCTGCCCGAGCAGCAGACCGCCGATCTGCTCAACCATCACTTCGCCCTGCTCGGCGCCTGCATCGACCATGAGCACGGCGTGATCGACAAGTACATCGGCGATTCTGTTATGGCGGTGTGGGGCGGGTTGTCCCGCATGGAGGACCATGCCGATCACGCGATTCGCGCGGCGCTGGCCATCGCCCGGGTGATCCGCGAGGACAATGCGGTGCGCCGCGCCGCCGGCCAGCTCGCGATCCGCGTGCGCATCGGCCTGCATTCCGGCCCAGTCATCGTCGGCAATATCGGCGCGCCCGGCAGGGTGAACTTCACGGTGGTCGGCGACACCGTGAACATCGCCCAGCGCTTCGAGCAGCTCGGCAAGGAGTTCATGACCGCCGACGAGGAGATCGTCGTTCTGGCGAGCGGCGACACGCTGGCCGGGGTCAAGGACCGCCAAGCGCTGGGCATCGACCCCATCGAGCCAGTGCTTCGCCAAGTCAAAGGCCATGACAAGCCTGTCGAGGTCTATCGTCTGGCTTGATGTGCTTGACGGAATGCGGTCCCCGGCCGCTAGTGTTGTGTCTACCGAATATTCGATTCTGCAATATCAATGATGAAGGCCGCCAAGGATCGGTGGTGACGCGACAGCCCCGAGACTCTCGACCGCGCGAAGGAGCGGTGTGCCTTTGCCCAGAGTTCGGTGGATTCTAAGTTTGTGATAATTGTCGGCAGTCGATTGGCCAGGTTCATCTCGTCCTATTCAGACGTAGGGGTCGGTTTTAGCCATCCCGCCCTCGGCTTCATCACCCAATATACTCGGAGGGATACCTCTCCTTGATGTCGATCAATTGGGAGAGGACCAGAGCGTGCACAATGCACCGGACGTTCCCCATACTAGAGGGCACCATGCGCAAGCTGTCAGATGTCATCCTGGATCAGCGGCCGCTCGTCATGAATGAAACGGATACGGTGATGGAAGCGTGCAAGCGCATGCGCGACAGCCAGGCCGGATCCGTGCTGGTGACGGGCGACACCGGCAGACTGGCGGGCGTCTTCACCGGGCGCGATGCAGTCTGTCGGGTTCTGGCCGAAGGGCGAGACGCCGCTTCCACCCCTCTCAGCGAGGTCATGACGCGAAACCCTTCAACGATGTCGCCAGAGCAAACGGCTATCGACGCACTACGCCTGATGTGGGATGGCGGCTTTCGCCACATACCCCTCGTCAAGAACGGCAAGATCTTGGGCATGGTATCCCGCGGCGACTTCAAGGGCGTCGAGTTCAACCGTCACGAGGAAGAGCGCGATCTCTGGGAGCACATGCGCTGATGTGGCCTTTACGCCCTGTCGTAAAGCCAATCACAGCGGGCCTCCGGATGCTTCAGCGCCTGCTCGACGAACTCCTTGGCCTTCGCCTACGCCTGGCCGCCCCGAGGCAGGCTCTCGAGGGCGTTACAGTGAGCCGCAGACTAGGAGCCGCTGAGGGCCCGTAGGCAGAGTCGTCGGCAGGGGCCATTTTTTCTGCCCGTGTAAGCGATTTCGCCTCGGCTGGCCGTCAGGGCGAGAAGTCGGCCGTCACTGGCGGCGGTTGCACCTTGTCCTCCCTGTCGAGATATAACGTCGGGCTTCAACGAGGGGGTCAACCCGACAAGCACGAACGCACCTCCGGATTTGCTCAGTGCACCGGCGACCTCTCGCCAGCGTGCAGTTTCAAGTGACCAGACCGATGACGTCTTGATCTAGCGCAAACCCAACATCGACACCCACCGGCATTGTCCAGGCATGGCAAAGTTGGTTCTTTTCCGGTGCCCGACGACCGGCTTTATGGTCCACGGGCAGCTCCAGGCGAAGGCGCGAGCACGTTCGGGATAGGTGGCGGCGAAAAGCAGGCTCATGGGAGCACCCTCGGAGATGCCGAATAACGCGGCGCGTTTCGAGCCGGCGGCGTCCATCACCGCGCGCACATCGTCCATATGCTAGTCGAGGTTCGGGATTCCAGACACCCGGTCCGAAAGGCCGGTGCCCCGCTTGTCGAAACGGATCAGCCGAGAGAATCTTCCGGGCGAGCAAACAAGTCTGGATAGCCAGGAGTTTCCCATTGCACATCGGGATTGGACACGAAGCCTGGAACGAAGATCAGATCGAACGGGCCGCTTTCCGAGACTTGGTAGGCGTTACATCGCCGGCTTTGGCATAGCGTGTTCCCGGCGGGCTCATGGTCAATCCCTGGCTTCCGCCCCCCGACGCCGATTAGCCCGGCAAAATTCGCCTTCGTGGGAGAGTCGGAGTCCTCATACACCTGCCCGTGGGTCTCAATCGGGAATCCCCCGATGCCCGGTGATCTGGTCGATAAGAATCCGAAAGTACACGGGCTTCAGGGGGCGCTCTTTGCCCTCCATCACGGTCCTTGAATAGCCTGGCTCCCACCACGCCGGACGCCGTTCCAACAGGTCATGGGCATACGTGCGCTCTTTTTCAGTCGTGAGCTCCTGATATCGCCCGATGACGATCACGGTTGCCCAGTCCTGTGGGCTCACTAGCTCTTCGACCTCGACGCAAACATGCGGGTTGGCTCGCATCCACGTGATTTTCTGGCCGAGTGTGGAGAAGCTGTAGAGCCAGTTTGCGTCATATGTAACCGACATTGGAGTGATGTAGGGTTGCCCTTCATGGGTACACGCCACTCTTCCGAGTGTCGCTCGCTCCAGGAGTTCTAGGCTGGCCACTCCAGTCATGCTTTGGATCAACATGGCGCCCTCCTCGCGAGTTCTGATGCTATCCGAACGACGCGTCCTGCCAATCGCTATTGAAAACTCGAAGTCTTAGCTGACCTCGTCTGTCCAGACCTTGAACCTGATCGACCGGTTCGACAACCGCCGGTTGGCAACAGGCCAGACGCGGCGCCGCAATCACTCAATGAGTCTCAATTCTCCTCTCTGGAGATCGACTTCAGTCATGGGCAAACTTGAACAGTTCTCGAGGTGGCACCGCCGGCAGGCCGCCGAAGGGTTTTTTGGTTGCGCAAGCGCTCGCCAGTCAACCAACAGACCACGCGGCGTTTTATGGGGGGTAGGTCATCGATAGGATCACGGGCCGGCTCGTCGATAATCCCTGGGAGCCCGGCGGCGATCGCGAGCATGCTCGATGCGATGTTTGATATGACAAGGAGCACGAGGTCGAGGGGCGCAACGCCGAGTGGATCTTATGAGCCGCGAGTTCCTCGATTTAAGATCTTACCGCTGGCTGCAGCTCCTCGTGGAGAATGCCGTCCGTCTCGAACGCCGGCGGAATGAGTGCCGCTACCGGGCGATCGAGTAGAGGGATCGACGGGGCTTGCCGCGATGTGTAGGCTCATAGTCCTCTCCGATCACCGGTCGCCAGGAATTACTCCAGAGAATAGCAATTGTAGTGTTTGGCTGGACCGGCGTCCGGACTTCGGCGAGTCCCTGAGCTTTCGAATAGCTAAAGTCTTCTTGCAAGACGGTATGGCCGTTACCGTTTGAGGAAGTCGGCTTTGGGAAGAAGTCCACCAGTAGATGTTCATGTCGGTGCGCGATGAGGCAGCGACGCTCGCTGCTCGGGATGAGCCAGTCGAAGCTAGGTGACGCCGTCGGGTTGACCTTCCAGCAGATTCAGAAGTACGAGCGCGGCTCCAACCGCATCGGTTCGAGCCGGCTTTACGATTCGCCAAGGTGCTCGACGGGCCGGTGTCGTATTTCTTCGACGAGATGCCTTCCAACGCGCTGTCGGGCCGGCCGATGCCGGGTCGTGGGCGCAAGGGCTTCGGCGAGGCCGGCACGCCGTTCGAGCAGGAGAAGGATCCGCTGATCAAGCGCGAGACGCTGGAGCTGGTGCGGGCCTACTACAAGATCCGCGAGGGCCGGGTGCGCAAGCGCATTTTCGAAATGGTCAAGGCCGTGGGTGCGGCCAGCCACGCCGAGGTGCTAGGCGGCCGCAAAGGGAGCAAAACCCGGCGAGCTTCCGTGATCAACGCAGGCGATGTCCAGGGAGGCGTGCACTTTGCGAACTGTACACGTGGCCGATAGTTTCGCAGGGCTAATCTCCGGACGACTCTTCGCGTTCTCCGTCGTAGTTTGTCGAGCCAGATCGTACAAAAGGTGGGGACAGGGGGAGCGCAACCAGGTCTGGGTCCGGAGGCCCCCCTCCGAGCCAGCACCAGCACCCGCCTCGTCGCGTGCGCTAGGTCAATACGCCCAGACGCCGTCCCGGCTTGGGCCTGAGCTCGCCGATGTCGAGCCATCTTCACGATCAGGCGTTCGTAGCCCCGCCCGTGCGGACCTTGTGCAGGAAGTACTTCTCGATGCGCGGCGGGAGCGCCGGCGCCACGAAAGCCGCGCCGGTGCTTGCCGAAGATCGCGCTGTTCTGCGTCGGCTCCTTGCCCGCGATCAGCGCGGCAATGTTCTCGGCCGCCGCCATCACCATCAACTCGATCATGTAGCCTCTGCTTGGGCAGGCCGACAGGCACCGGGGTGTACCGTAAGGGGGTGGCGATGCGCACGCCAACGGCAAACGCGTCCGGTAGGTCGGGTTGCACTGCAGCTTGTCGACCAGCACCAGACCGCGCGGATCGGCGGAGACCCGGCAATCCCTTACCGTGGTCACCCATCAGACAGGATACGCCGCGGAAGGCAGGGATGAACATCCGTAAGCTTGGAAGGCAGGCTGTAGGTGCCAGCGGTCGCGAAAGCCCCCGCGAGCTACCGCGCTGCCTGGTCGTCCTTCGACAACGTCACCAACGAGAGTAAGCCGATCGCTGAAACCACGAGTGCCACGGCTGCAATGCAGGCGCCTGCCGGTGTCCCGACGGCGCCCGGCAGCTTCGTGGCCATCGAGATCGCCGCCGACGACAGCGCACACCCGACGTGGAAGACGCCGATCCGGACTCATTTCCGGCGGGAAGGCGCAATGTGGAAGCTGGTCGGACTCGAACGTCTGCCTGTAAACCTGCCCGCGGGTCCGACAACCGCCGGCCGCTAGTCTCATTGGCGATCTAGCGTTCTGCTCGCGGATCCATCGTTCACTGCGATCGCAGACGGGGAAATCGTGCGACATCAGAATCGGGGTTCATGACATGGCGAAGCAGAAGCAAGAGAGCCGAATAACAGAACAGGATGTGGCTGCGGCGACGAAGGTGGTTAGGGCCTACCTCAAAGGCACAGGAGGCATAACTCACAAGGCTGTCGTCGCGGCACAGAAGACCGTGAGCGCCTACATGTCACAACTTGCAGCAGAGGTAAAGGCCGAGGCGAAGCGCAGCAAAAAGACTCTACGGAAGCTAAGAAAAGGCCGGGGCGCCTAATGCCGCGGCAGAGCCAAACCGCCAACGTCCGGACACTCTGACATGGGGCCAAATATTCCAACGCGCCTATCGGAAGGAAATGTTCGCGAAGGTGCCGGGCGCCGACGGCGTCTACCGGATCGCGCTAGTGGAACGGAGAGCCTCATGACCGGACAACTTGTCCGGACAGCGGCGGACAACGCGTCCGAACGGACCGGCGGACAACAACCCCCCTTTAGGGGTCGTCCGTCCGGTGTCCGGGCCGCCGGAGATTGCCTACTTCTTACGCCGGCGCGCGAGCGCGAACCCGCCAAGCGCGGTTCCGAGCAGCGCGAGAGTCGTCGGCTCCGGCACGGTATTTACGACGAGCCGCTCGATAACGAACCCGTCATTTTGGCTCTGCGTCTCACGGAACGAAAACGACAAGAAGGACGCTCCCGAGAAAGTGATGATCCCCTGTCCGTTGGCATCCCTCGCCACAATCTGAGTACCGTTGAACGTCGTATCAGCCTGATTCGTGTACCCGATGCTGACCGCGCCGTTGCTCGTCGCAAAATTGAAGAGCCTTTCGGAACCGATTCCGGTAAAGGTGCCCGACAGTGCATCGAATTCGATCTCGATCGAGTCGATCGCCTGGCTGAACGACAACGTGTAGTCGGCCGTCCCCACAGCCCCTCCACCCAGATGGAGCCCCGTGTACAGTCCAGCAGCAATGAAGTTGATAGTGCCGCCCACGGTCGAGGTTGCAAGCGTCAATCCGCTATCCGATACAGGGTTTCCAGACGCGAGTTCAACGTCTGTGAACGTAATAATCGCCGCGTGAGCGGTCTGCGCTCCGGTCAAGGCGGCGAGCATTCCAAGGGCCGTCAGGCCGTGTTGCAGGTTCATTGGCGATTCTCCTTGGATGGCTTTGGAGCGCGTCCCGGCGTCTCGAGAGCGACAGCGGTCAAGAGTCCGAAGAACCGGCCATCGGCGCGCGGCGCTGTCACGATGGCGCAGGAGGCTCGGTGCGGACAGTAACCATTTCGCTTCCTCTTTGCAACCAGGCGTGCAACCGCCGAGCTCGGCAGACGCATCGGCGTCTAGTCGGCCCGGCTGCCCTCGCCACCATCGCCAGCTTTTCCGCCGGCTCTGCCCAACCGCGACGTCGGAACGTGGCATCCGCTGACGGTGAGGGCATGGCAGAACGCGTGGACGTCGCCAATGGCGCGCGCCACTGGCTAGACACGGACGTGGACGGCTTGGCACGGCTGGCGATGCTCTGGGATCAGCGTCACCGGCCACCCACGTCTGCACTACTGCGGGAAATCGCGGCGCAAGAGCTGCGGTTTGGATTGTCGGCTGCCGGCAGGGGCTCGACTCCAGCACGGCGAGGGCTGAGGGGACGGGCGGGATCAGGAGCTGTCGGAATGGAAGTCCGAGACACCCCCGGGGGCTTTCTCCGTGTGGAGCCGGTTTCAAACCGGCCGTGAAAATCAAATCAAGGGCCGTAGAAATCAAATGGAGAGGGTTTGTGGCAGGCGTCAAGGGTAGATCAGGTGGACGACGTCGCGAAGCTGGTAGGCCCCGCCTTGCCGTCGAGACACTGCAAATACGCGGCACGTTTCGCAAGGCTCGGCACGGCGGTCTGGCGACGTCGAACCGTGGTGCGCTGGCGTTGGCCGTCGCCGCGCCGCCGGTGACGGCCGGCGCGCCGCCGCATCTGTCGCCGGCAACGGCGCGATGGTACGAAGACACCGCGACCACGTGGTATCTCGAACCGCACCATTTGAGGCTGTTGCAGATGGCTGCCGAGTCTTGGGATGAGGCAGCGTCGGCGCGTGCGACGCTGGACCGCGACGGCAAGATCGCGGACGGGATCCCGGTGTCCGCAAAGGCGCAGCGGACGACGTTTGATGACGCCGCGCGCGACGTGGTCAACGACTACGTGACGACCGGCAAACTGTCGCTGCGGACCCTGCGACAGAAGCTCGCGCATCTTGAGTGGTTCTTCGGTGGCCGCCGGCTGGCGGACATCGGCCCCGTGGACATCCGCGCCTACATCGCGCACCGACAGGCGCAGACGACGATCACGCGACCGGCGCACGATCGGCGGCTCCCGGATGGGACCGTGCGACGCATCCCGGCGCAGACACGGACGATCGCGCGCGTTAGCAATGCTCAGATCAACAGAGAGCTGGGGCGCTGAAGCGGTGCTTTACCCTCGCTGTGGAATCGAGTGGCGGCGCTTCGGGCCGTCGTGCGGTTCGCCTTTGAGACGGGCTGGCGCGTTCCGTCCGAGGTGTTGACACTCCAGTGGCGAGGGGTGGACTTCGCGGCCGACGAACTGCGGCTCGACGCCGGGACGAAGAAGAACGGCGAGGCGCGCATTTTCGCTATCACGCGCGATCTGCGGGCCCTACTCGAAGCGCAGCAGGCCGAACGGGCGGCTGACGCAGGCGGGCGACGTGGTGGCCTGGTGTTCTTCCGCCTGGTCGCGAAGGACGCGGCGGCGCGAAGGCGCCCGAAGCCGATCACGACGTTCGACAAGGCGTGGGAGACCGCGTGCCGCGCGCCGGATACCCCGGCCGCATTCCGCACGACTTTCGGCGGAGCGCCATCCGGCGGATGGTCCGGGCCGGCATCACCCAAGGCGTCGCGATGAAACTCAGCGGCCACGAGACGCGCTCGGTCTTCGACCGCTACAACATCATCGTCGCGTCGGCGATCTGCGCGAGGCCGCCGGAAGCTGGATACGCGACAGTGACAGGGACAGTGGCGCCGCCGGTGAGGGATCGGCCGCCAGCGAACGCGCGCGATTTACTAAGTAAAATTGGAGGCGCCGCCCGGATTTGAACCGGGGATGGAGGTTTTGCAGACCTCTGCCTTACCACTTGGCGACGGCGCCGTCTCGGGATGCCTCGAAGTCCCCGGTGTGAGCGGGGTGCGTCAGAGGAAGGAAGTTGGAGCGGGAAACGGGATTCGAACCCGCGACTTCGACCTTGGCAAGGTCGCACTCTACCACTGAGTTATTCCCGCTCGCGACGAAACCTTAGGGTACCACAGCGGTTTACGGCCAGGCAAGAACGGGCGGCCCCGGAACGGGCCGCCTTCCTAGCGAAGTGTGAGCTCGGCGCAAGAATTGGGCGGCGTCTTCGGGCGCGGTCGGGTTCAGGTGGAAGCCGGTCGCCCATTCCAGGCTCCCGGTCCGCGTCACGCGCGGCAGGATCTCGACGTGCCAGTGATAGAAGTCGTGGTCATCGGCGACCGGGGCGGTGTGAATCACCAGCGAGTACGGCGGCTGCTCGAGCGCGCGGTCCAGCCGCCGCAGCACGTCACCGAGCATCTGCGCCAGGCTGCGGCACTCCTCCAGGGACGCGTCTTCGAACCGGACCGCGTGCCGCCGCGGCAGGATCCAGGTCTCGAACGGGCTGCGCGACGCAAACGGCGCCAGCGCCAGCATGTCCGGCGTCTGCAGGATCACGCGGCGTCCGTCGTCCTCCTCCTGCCGGATGATGTCGCAGAACAGGCAGCGCTCCTTCGCCAGGTAGTGGGCGCGCGCCCCGTCCACCTCCGCCTGGATCTCGCGCGGCACGACCGGCAGCGCCAGCAGCTGCGTGTGACTGTGCGCCAGGGCGGCGCCGGCCGCGGCGCCGTGGTTCTTGAACAGCACGAACTGGCGGAAACGGACGTCGCGGCGCAGGTCCTGGGCGCGCTCGCGCAGCGCCCAGAGCACGCGCGTGATGCCGTCGTCGTCGAGGCCGGCCAGCGTCTCCTCGTGCCGCGGCGACTCGACCACCACCTCGTGGGCGCCGACGCCGGCGATCTTGTCGAACAGCCCCTCGCCCAGGCGATCCAGCACGGTCTCGACGCGGACCATCGGCGCGTGGTTGGGAATGACGCGTGTGCGCCAGCCGGGGCCATTCGGCCCGCCGGCCGATCGATCCACCCACAGCTCCGGGGGCGTCATCGCTTCGTGGCCTTCGCAGAGCGGGCACTGCGGGTCGGGCGTCTGACGCACGGGCTCGCGATGGAAATCGGCTGGCCGCGGCGGCTCGGTGCCGATCACGACCCACCGGCCCGTGACCGGGTCGCGCCGGTACTCCGATACCGTCACGCCGCGGGCTCAGCTGCCGGCAAACGCATGCGTGTAAACCTCGACGCGCGGCACCGGCCCCGGCGTCACCACCACGACGTCGAACCGGCATGGCACGTCGGTCGTGCCGTGCCGCGCGAGGAACTCCAGCGCCACCCGCGCGATACGACGCTGCTTGCGCCAGGTGACCGCCGCCGCGCCGCCGCCGAATTCCTGCCCGGCCCGCGCCTTCACCTCGACGAACACCATCGTGCTCCCGTCGCCGCGCCACGATGTCGATCTCGCCACGCCGCGTGCGGAACTGACGCGCAAGAATCTCGTACCCGCGGCGGCGCAGTTCCCGGCAGGCGATGTCTTCCCCCGCACATCCCAGCGCGCGGCGCCCGTCGCGTCCCATGCGCCTGATACGCTGTGCACGACGCGGGCCACTCCGGCCTACTTCCGTTTCCAGCGCGTGCCCGCGGGCCCGTCTTCGAGCAGCACGCCACGGTCCGCCAGCGACACGCGAATGCCGTCGGCAGCCGCGAAGTCGCGCCGCTGTCGCGCCGCGCGCCGGTCCTCGATCAGCCGCTCGATCTCATCCACCGGCACCGGCGGCCGTGCGTCCTCGGCGCGCCGCAGGCTGACCACGCCGAGCACGCGGTCCATGCTCGTCGATGGCGCGCGACACCACGCGCCGCGTCCGCGGCCGACACCTGCTTGGCGTCGCAGGCCGCGTTCACCTCCCGCACCAGGTCGAAGATCGCCGCCAGCGCCCCGGCGGTGTTGAGGTCGCTCTCGATCGCGGCGTCGAACGCCGCCGTCGCCTTCTCCGCCATCGCCGGTCACGGCGGGACTGACGCCGTCGCCGGTCGGCCGATTCCAGCCGCGCCAGGAAGTCGACGATGCGCCGCAGCGACTCCTCGGCCTGGTCCATGCCGGCCCAGGTGAAGTTGAGCTGCTTGCGGTAGTGCGACGACAGCAACAGATAGCGCAGCGCCGACGGGCGATACCCCTTGGCGACGATGTCGGGCACCGTGTAGACGTTGCCGATCGACTTCGACATCTTCTCGCCTTCGACGAACAGGTGCTCGACGTGCACCCACCAGCGCGCGAACGGCCGGCGCGTGGCGGCTTCGGCCTGGGCGATCTCGTTCTCGTGGTGCGGGAAGATGAGGTCGATGCCGCCGGCGTGCAGGTCGATCGGGCCCTCGCCCAGCAGGCGCAGGGCCATCGCCGAGCACTCGATGTGCCAGCCGGGCCGGCCGGGACCGGTGCCCAGATCCCACGACGGCTCGCCCGGCTTGCTGGCCTTCCACAGCACGAAGTCGCGGGCGTCGTCCTTCGAGTACTCGTCGGCGTCCACGCTGGCGCCCGTCTTCATCCCTTCGTGATCGAGGCGGGCCAGCTGGCCGTAGCTGTCCAGCGAGGCGATGCGGAAATACACCGAGCCGTCGCGCCGGTAGGTGTGGCCGTTGCGCTCCAGCGCCAGCACCATGTCGGCCATCGCCTGCATGTTCTCGTCGTCGGTGGCCCGCGGGCTCTCTTCCGGCAGCTTCCAGGCCCAGCTGTTCGGCGTCGTCGCGGAACGCCTGGATCCACTGCTCGGTGTAGCTGCGCAGCGAACACGCCGCCGCCTGCGCGCCGGCAATGGTCTTGTCGTCCACGTCGGTGAAGTTCACCACTTCGCGCAGCTGATGGCCGCCCACGTGCTTGAGCGCGCGGCGCAGGACGTCCAGGCAGACGAAGGTGCGGAAGTTGCCGATGTGCCCGCGAGCGTAGACGGTGAGCCCGCAGACGTACATGCGCACCGTGTTGTCGCGGAGCGGCGCAAACGGCTCCTCCTCCGGCTGAGAGTGTTGTAGAGGCGAAGCATCGGCGAGGGCTACAAGGCGAGGTTCAGCGTCCGCGGCTGCACGTCCACGTGGATCTCGGTGTCGCTGATCCGCACCGCGATCGGCGATCGCACGGCCTCGGCGAGGCAGCTCTCGAGGAAACGTCTGGACCGCCGACGCCGTGGTATCGGCGTGGCTCGCGTCGCGGCCGCTGTTGCGCACGGCGGTGGCCACGGCGTCGGTGACCACGCTGCACGAAGCGCGGCTCGCAGGGAAACGTCAGGGTGATGGCTTCAGCGCGTGCAACCATGTGTGCTCGGAACCGCCCTCATACCGCCAGCCGCGCGAACAGCCGCTCGGCGCGCTGCCGATCGGCGTCGATCTGCGTGCGCAGCGCGTCCACGTCCTCGAAGCGCCGCTCGTCGCGCAGCCGCTGGACGAACGCGACGCGAATCGGCCGCCCATACAGGTCTCCCGACCTCGGCCAGGATGTGCGTCTCGATCGTCGGAGCCGGCCTCGCCGAAGGTCGGGCGCGTGCCGATGTTGGTCACCCCGCCGTGCTGCACGCCGTCGATGGTCACGATGGTCGCATAGACGCCGTGCGGCGGAATCAGCTCGTTCTCCGTCTCCAGGTTCGCGGTGGGAAACCCCAGCTCGCGCCCGCGGCGGCGCCCCTCCACCACCATGCCGTCGATCGCATAGACCGCGGCCGAGCAACGCGCCCGCTTCGTCCACGCGGCCCTCGGCCACCAGCCGGCGGACACGGGTGCTGCTGACGACGAAGTCGCTATAGCGCACCGGGTCGATCTTCTCGGCGCGAAACCCGTAGGTGTGGCCGAGCGAGCGCAGCAGGCTGAAGTTGCCCAGCCGGTCGTGGCCGAACAGGAAGTTGGCGCCGACCCAGACCTCCGACACCCGCAGCCAGTCCACCAGCACGCGGCGGACGAACGTCTCGGCGTCCCACTGCGACAGCTCGGTGGTGAAGCGCACCACGGCCACGCGCTTGCAGGCCGGCGTGGTGCAGCGCCGCCAGCCGCTGGCCGGTGGTCATCAGCAGCGGCGGCGCCTTGTCGGGACGGACGATGCGCGGCGGATGCGGATCGAAGGTCATCGCCATCGGCGTGCCCGCCGTGCTCGGCGGCGCCGCGCTTGACGCGTTCGATGATCTTCAGATGGCCGCGATGCAGGCCGTCGAAGTTCCCGAGCGCGAGCACGGGGTGCGTGATCCACGACGGGCAGGGCTGGTCCGGGAAGTGTATGGTCTCCATTCACTCCGGCGCGACGGCGACGTCGATCACCAACCCATCATATGCCAGCTCAACGCCGGCGGGCAGCCGCGCGCTGGTCTCGCGGTGGCCCGAGATCGTGCGTCATGTGCGTCAGGTAGGCGCGCCGGGGGGCCAGGCGCGCCACCACCTCCAGCGCCTCGCGCCACCGTGAAGTGGGTCGAGTGCGGCTTGTCGCGCAGCGCGTCCAGCACCAGCGTGTCCACCCCGTCCAGCAGCGGCCACGCCGCGTCGTCCAGGCGGTTGCAGTCGGTCAGGTAGGCGAAGCCGCCGGTGCGGAAGCCCAGCACCGGCATCTGGCCGTGCCACAGCGGCACGGGAACGATGCGCATGCCGCCAACCGCCAGCGGGCCGTCGATCACGTGCGACCACGATCTCGGGAATGCCGCCGCCGGTGCGCGGCTTGTCCGCGAAGACGTAGTGGAACGTCTGCCGCATGTCGCTCCCACGTGGCTTCCGTGGCGTAGCACGGCACCGGCGCCCCCTGGATGTGGTTGAACCGGCGCAGCTCGTCGAAGCCCAGGATGTGGTCGGCGTGGCTGTGCGTGAACAGCACCGCGTCGAGCCGGTCGATGCGCGTGGCGCAGGGCCTGCTGCCGGAAGTCCGGGCGACGTGTCCACGAGCACCTGGCCGTTCGGGCCGGTGATGAGGATCGAGGGCCGCGTCCGCTTGTCGCGCGGATCCGTCCGAGGGGCAGACCGCGCAGCGGCAGCCGATCATCGGCACGCCGTGCGACGTGCCGGTGCCGAGGAACGCGACCCGGCCAGGAGCGGTCAAGGCAGGATGATGCGGGACGCGGGATCGGGCGGAGTGCCGGCCTTCTTCACTTCGACGAAGCGCATTCGCAGCTCGAACAGCACCTGATCGAGCAGCTGGCGCTCCTCGGCGCTCAGGTTGCCGCGCGTCTTCTCTTCCAGCAGCGCCAGGATGTCGATCATCTGCTGCGCCGCCTCCAGGTTGACCGTGCCCGGCTCGCCGGTGGACGGGATCCGGCACGTCGCCGAAGTGCACGGCTACGGTGTGGGCCAGCGACAGCACGAAGGCCGGAAAGGTGATGGCCGGCGCCTGCGCTGCGGCGCCGCGATCGCCGTCGCCGCCGGAGGTCTGAGTGCGTTCGCTCATCGGCGTCCGATCGTGTCACGAAAACGCCGGATGGTAGCATGGCGCCTGTGACCGACTCGGCCGGTGCGGCCCTGGAACGCCTGCTCGACATCATGCGCACGCTGCGGGCGCCCGACGGCTGCCCGTGGGATCGCGAGCAGACGCTCGCCTCGCTGCGCCCGTTCGTGCTCGAGGAGACCTACGAGGTGCTGGAAGCGATCGAACACGGGACGCCGGCCGACCTGTGCGAAGAGCTGGGCGATTTCGTGTTCGAGGCCGTGTTCCTGGCCCAGATCAGCGAAGAGGCCGGGCGAGTTCTCCCTCCGCGACGCGCTCGATCGGCATCTGCGACAAGCTCGTCCGCCGCCATCCGCACGTGTTCGAGCGCGCGCCCGGCGCCGCCGGGCTCACGAGCGACCAGGTGGTCGAGCGCTGGGACGCGCTCAAGGCGCGCGAACGGGCGCTGGCGGGACGCGCCGGCGCCGCCGCGGCGGCGCCGGCCAAAGACACGCTGAGCGGCGTGCCGAAGACGCTGCCGGCGCTGCTGCGAGCCTTCGAACTCAGCTCGCGCGCGGCCGCCGTCGGCTTCGACTGGGCCGGCCCCGGCGACGTCCTGGACAAGATGGACGAGGAAGTGGCGGAGGTGCGGCGCGAGGTGCAGTCGGGCGCGCTCGGCCACCTGTCGCGCGCGGAAGACGAGGTGGGCGACCTCCTGTTCGCGGTGGCCAACCTGTCGCGCAAGCTCGGCGTCGAGCCCGAGTCGGCGCTCCGCCGCGCCAACGAGAAGTTCGTGCGCCGGTTCGATGCCGTGGAGCGCGCCATCCAGACGCAGGGACGCTCGCTCCGCGACGCCTCGCTCGACGAGATGGAAGCCGAGTGGCAGCGGGTCAAGCGCGAGGACGAACCCACGCCCGGCGGCCGCGAAACGCCTCCACCCACAGCTGACGGCCGTCGCTCCGCATCGTGACCTGACCGTCGGCGTCGGTGCGGAACACGGTGGCGCCGGCGGCGCTCAGCCGCGCCAGCACGGCGGCGGCAGGGTGCCCGAACGGGTTGCCGCGCCCGCAGCTGATCAGCGCCACGTCCGGCCGCCAGCTCTGCATCAGCGCCGCCGACGTGGACGTGCGGCTGCCGTGATGCCCCACTTTCAACACTCGCAGGCGCGCCGGCGTCAGCCGCGGCAGGACCGCCCGCTCGACGTCTGCGCTCACGTCGCCCAGCAGCAGTACCGCCACATCGCCGTGGACGACCTCGAGCACCACCGAGTCGTCGTTGCGCACGCGGCGCCGTTCCCAATCGGGCGGCGGTGGATGCAGCACGCGGATGAGCACGCCTCCCGGCCCCAACCGCTCGCCGGCGCGCCGCTCGATCACGCGCGTGCCGTTGGCGGCAGCCCGCCGCAGCAGCTCTTGCGATGGCTCGTGGCCCGGAACCTCGACGCCCAGCCACAGCTCCCGCACGGCCAGGGCGTCGGTCACGGCGCCGGCGCCGCCCACATGGTCCGGGTCCGGGTGGGTGATCAGCAGGGCGTCGAGCGACGTCACGCCCCGCGCCCAGAGCGCCGGCACCACGACGCGCCGGCCGATGTCCACGCCATCGCCAAACGGACGGCCTCCCGTATCGATCAGCGCGCGCCAGCCGCCGCTCTCGACCAACAGCGACTCCCCCTGGCCGACGTCGATCATCGTCAGCCGCAGGCCGCGCCGCCGCGTGATCCGGCGGCCAGCGCCGGCTGGCCGGCGGCAATCCCGACTCCGCTCGCCGCAAGCGCCACCGCCAGGAACCATCGGCGCCGCCCCGTGCTGCCCCACCACGCGACCAGCGACGCGTAGTAGACGGCGACGAGCCAGACCGGCGGCCGCGGCGTCATCCGGGCCAACCACGGCGCCCACTCCGCCAGCCGCATGCACTCGTCGAGCGCGGTCACGGCGTGTGACGCGATCCACCCCGCTGGCCACGCCGGCGCTCCCGCCAGATCCAGCGCCACCGCCACCAGCCCGGCCACCTGCGCGACCGTCATCAGCGGCACCGCCACCAGGTTCAGGGCCAGACCGGCGAACGACAACCGTGAAAACCACCACACCTGGATCGGAAGGACCACCAGCTCCACGCTCGCCGTGGCGGCCACGGCCGCCAGCAGCCAGCGCATCGGGCGGCCCACCGGAATGCGACCCAGATGGCGGGCGCACTCGATCAACGCGACGGTGGCGCCGCACGTCAGCAGCAGGCCCACGTCGCGCAGGCCCAGCGGATCCAGGACGATCATGGCCGCCATCGCTACGGCGAGCGCCTGCCAGGACGCCGCGCGATGGTCCAGCACGCGGGCGCCGAGGTGCAGGGCCGCCATCAGCGACGCGCGCTGAACCGAAGAGCCCGGGGTGACCACGCAGGCAAACGCCGCCAGCGCGAAGAGCGCCAGCACGGCGCCGGCGCGTGGACCGACGCCCGCCGCGGACGCCAGGACGACGACCAGCGTCACCACCACGGCGATGTTGCCGCCGGAGATGGCGAGCACGTGATAGGTGCCGGCCGCCTGCCAGCGGTCGCGCAGCTCCTGCGACAGGCCGCTCTCGTCGCCGATCAGCACGGCGGTCACAACCGCCGCCGGCGTCTGGCCATCCACCCCGACCGTGCGCTGCACGGCGTCGCGAATCACGCGGCGCGCCCACGCCGACGCGCGCGCCATCCGGCTGCCATCGGCCCGGACCTCCACCAGCAGGCCGCTCTTCACCGAGCCCACCACCGACACGCCGCGCAGCGCCCGTGCCACCTCGGCGTCGGGCACGCCGTCATTCAGATACCGCGGGGGACGGCGGAACGCCACCGCCGCTTCGAGCTCCGCGCCCGCGTGCCAGCGAAGCCGGTCCGCCTCTCGCACGGTGCCGGCCACCGTCACCGCGGCGCCGCCGGCAACGAGCCGCCACGACCCGCCGGCCCGGATCGCCACCACCCGCGTGCGAAGCATGACCAGATCGTCACGGCGGACGGCGTCCTCGAGGAGCAGCAGGCGCGCTGGCAGCGGCACGACGCCGCGCGGCTCGTCCCGGCTGCCGAGCGTGAACCCGCCGAACTGCTGATCGAGAACGGCGCGCAGCGACGGACGTTCCGCCGCCTCGATGGCCTGCTGCGTCAGCACGGCGCCGGCCAGGGCACAGGTGAGGCAGCACGCCGCCAGCCCCAGCCACGCGAGCCGGCACTGCGGGCCAGACTCCGGCCGCCGCCAGACCGATTGCCATCGGCAGCAACCAGTTGGCGTACTCGCCGAGAGGCGGACAGCAGGGCGCAGCTCACGGCCCCGAGCATCAGCGATGCTGCGAGCCACACGGCGACGATCGGCACGCGACGAGGCGATGCAAGACGCGCGACCGTTTCCGGCACGCCGCGCCGGCGCCGAATCGGGTAGGAGAGGTTGGGAATATTGCGATCGGCCGCGAGGTGCCGCCGCGCAGGAATCGCGCTAGCGCTCCTCGGCCACGTAGCCGCGGCGCGACCGCACCGTCAGCCCGCCGCGCTTCACGCGCACGCGAAGGCCGCGCCAGCTACCGTCGGCGGGGCGGCTGGGATTGAAGCCGATCGTGTACTGCGAGTTCAGCTCTTCGGCGATGCGCGCGGTGGCCGGGCCCAGATCGACCGCCGAGCGCACCACCTCGGTGTAGCCGCCGGTCGGCGAGGTGAGGTCGCTCAGCGCGGCCGGGTTCACCCGGGTGCTGGCCTGCGCGCCCGGCCTCGTCGATCGCGACGGCGTAGACGAACGCGTCGCGCCGGACCACCGCCTCGCGCGCCTGCTGCAGCGTGCGGTCGCTGGCCGTGTCGGCGCCGTCGGAGATGACGACCAGCGCCGCACGGGGCCGCGCGCGCCGGTCGAAGAACGGCGCGGCCTGCACCACGGCGTCGTAGATCGCCGTCCCGCCTCCCGCCTGCACCTTGCCCAGGCGCTGCTTCAGCGCCGAGGCCGGGCGCGTCCATGTCGCCGCCAGTCGCGGCCGGTGGTTGAAGAGCGCGATGAAGGCTTCGTCCTCTTCCGTCAGCAGGTCGCCGACGAAGTGCTCCACCGCGGCGCTGGCGTCGACCATCGGACGGCCGCGCATGCTGTCGCTGGCGTCGAGCAGCAGCCCGAGGCTGACCGGCACGCGTTCGTCGGTGAACTGCGTGACCGGCTGCTCGATGCCGTCTTCGAAGACCTGGAAGTCGTCGCGCGTGAGCCCGCGCACCAGCCGCCCCTGCGCGTCCACCACCGTCGCCGTCACCGGCACCGTGACCACGCGCGACCGGAACGTCTGGCCGCTGAGCGCGACGGCCGCGCCAACAGCGAGCACAGGCCGAGGATGCAGTTCCGGCCCGAACTCCGCCTTGTAGCCTTGTAGCCCGTAGCCTGTGAGCGCCGGACGCCAGAGGCCCTCATGGCGTCCCGTACCTCGCCGGCGCTCCGGCGTAATAGTCCTGCAGCGACCGCACCGACAGCGTGTGCGAGCGCAGCGACTTGATGGCGCTGACCGCGGCCGACGCGCCGGTCAGCGTGGTGATGCACGGCACCTGCGCCATGGTGGCGGCGCGGCGCACGGCGCGATCGTCGAAGAACGAGTCGCGGCCGAGCGGCGTGTTGATCACCAGGTCGATGTCGCGGTTCACCAGGTGATCGGCCACGTTCGGCCGCCCCTCGTTCACCTTGTACACCACTTCCACCTCGAGGCCGTGCGCCCGCAGGAACGCGGCCGTGCCGCGCGTCGCGGCCAGCGTGAACCCGAGCGACGCCAGGTCCCGGGCGATCGGCAGCACCGTCGGCTTGTCGCTGTTGTTGACGCTGATGAACACGCAGCCCGTTTTCCGGCAGCCGCTGGCCGGCGCCGAGCATCGCCTTGCTGAACGCCGAGCCGAAGTTGTCGGACCCGCCCATCACCTCGCCGGTGGACTTCATCTCCGGGCCGAGGATGGTGTCCACGCCCGGGAAGCGCACGAACGGAAACACCGGGCTCTTCACGAACACGCCCGCAGGCCACCAGGTCGTCGACCAGGCCGAGCTCGGCCAGCGTGCGCCCGGCCGCCACGCGCGCCGCCATCTTCGCCATCGGCATGCCGGTGGCCTTGGAGATGTAGGGCACGGTGCGCGACGAGCGCGGGTTCACCTCCAGCACGTAGACCGTGTCGTCCTTGATCGCGTACTGGATGTTCATCAGGCCGACGACCTTCAGCGCGCGCGCGATGCGGCGGGTGTACTCGCGGATGGTGCCGAGGTGGCGCTCGGCCACCATGAACGGCGGCACCACGCACGAGCTGTCGCCCGAGTGGATGCCCGCCTCCTCGATGTGCTCCATGATGCCGCCGATGACCACGGCGCCGGTAGCGTCGGCCACGGCGTCGACGTCGAACTCGAAGGCGTCCTCGAGGAACCGGTCGATCAGCACCGGCCGGTCGTGCGACACGTCCACGGCGCCGGTCATGTAGCGATCCAGCGAGCCGGCGTCGAACACGATCGCCATGCCGCGGCCGCCGAGCACGTAGGACGGCCGCACCACCACCGGGTAGCCGACCCGCTCGGCCTCTTCGCGCGCCTGCTCGCGCGACACCGCGGTGCCGCTCGCGGGCTGCGGCACGCCGAGGTCGCGCAGCAGCTGCGAGAAGCGCTTGCGGTCCTCGGCCAGGTCGATCGAGTCGGGCGACGTGCCCAGGATCGGCACGCCGGCCTCCTGCAGCGCCAGCGCCAGCTTGAGCGGCGTCTGGCCGCCGAACTGCACCACGCACGACACCTCGCCGCCGGCGCTGCGCTCGCGCTCGATGATCGCCATCACGTCCTCGAACGTCAGCGGCTCGAAGTACAGGCGGTCGGCGGTGTCGTAGTCGGTCGAGACGGTCTCGGGGTTGCAGTTCACCATCACCGTCTCGAAGCCTTCCTCGCGGAAGCCGAAGACGGCGTGGCAGCAGCAGTAGTCGAACTCGATGCCCTGGCCGATGCGGTTGGGGCCGCTGCCGAGGATGATGACCTTCTTGCTCGGCGTCGGGCTCGGCCTCGCACACCTGCTCGAAGCGTGCCGTACATGTACGGCGTGAACGACTCGAACTCGGCGGCGCAGGTGTCGATGCGCTTGTAGGCGGGCACCAGCCCCTCCTCGAGCCGGCGCTGGCGCACCAGCGCTCTCGTCCACGCCGTAGCACGCCGGCGATGTCGGCGTCGCTGAAGCCGGCGCGCTTCAGCGTGCGCAGCAGGTCGGTGGACATCTCGCGGAACTCGCCCAGCGCGGCCATCTGCCGCAGCTCGACGATCTCGCGGAACTGCTCGAGGAACCACGGGTCGATCTTCGTCAGCTCGTGCAGCGTGTCGACGGTCCAGCCGCGCTGCAGCGCGCGGAAGAGCGCCCACATCCGGCGATCGGTCGGCACCACCAGCCGCTTGCGCAGCGCGCTGTCGTCCTCCTCCCAGTCCTCGAACAGCGTCTCGGGGCCGGTCGGGAACAGCGTGCCGCGCTTGCCGTGCTCGAGCGACCGCACCGCCTTCAGGAACGCTTCCTTGAAGGTGCGGCCGATCGCCATCGCCTCGCCCACCGACTTCATCTGCGTGGTCAGCGTCGGATCGGCCTGCGGGAACTTCTCGAAGTTCCAGCGCGGGAACTTCACGACCACGTAGTCGATGGTCGGCTCGAACGACGCCGGCGTGAGCCGCGTGATGTCGTTGGGAATCTCGTCGAGGTGGTAGCCGAGCGCCAGCTTGGCGGCGATCTTCGCGATCGGGAACCCGGTGGCCTTCGAC
Organism: uncultured Acidobacteriota bacterium; assembly: GCA_963713655.1. Taxonomy (GTDB): domain Bacteria; phylum Acidobacteriota; class Vicinamibacteria; order Vicinamibacterales; family UBA2999; genus CAWEBF01. Next base: position 92,723 of record CAVQMT010000053.1, on the reverse strand, counting down.
GCCAGCGCCGACGACCGCGACACGCGCGGGTTCATCTCGATGGCGACGATGCGGCCGTCGTCGCGGGTTGATCGCGAACTGGATGTTCGACCCGCCGGTCTCGACGCCGACGCGGCGGATGATGCGCCGCGCCATGTCGCGCATCCGCTGGTATTCCTTGTCGGTCAGCGTCAGCGCCGGCGCCACGGTGATCGAGTCGCCGGTGTGGACGCCCATCGGGTCGATGTTCTCGATCGAGCAGATGACGACGAAGTTGTCGGCGACGTCGCGCATCACCTCGAGCTCGAACTCCTTCCAGCCGATGACCGACTCCTCGACCAGGATCTCGTGCACCGGGCTGAGGTCGAGGCCGCGGCCGGCCAGCTCGCGGAACTCCTCGATGTTGTAGGCGATGCCGCCGCCGACGCCGCCCAGCGTGAACGACGGCCGGATGATGGCCGGGAAAGCCGACCGTCGTCGACGATCGCCAGCGCCTCTTCGAGCGTCCTGGCGACGCCGCTCGCCGGCACCTCGACGCCGATCTCCCCCATCGCGTTGCGGAACAGCAGCCGGTCCTCGGCCACCTTGATCGCGTCGATCGAGGCGCCGATCAGCTTGACGCCGTACTTGGCCAGGATGCCGCGCTCGTGCAGCGCCACCGCCAGGTTGAGCGCGGTCTGGCCGCCGACGGTCGGCAGCACCGCGTCGGGCCGCTCCTTCGCGATGATGGCCTCGACCACTTCCGGCGTCAGCGGCTCGATGTAGGTCTGATCCGCCAGCTCCGGGTCGGTCATGATCGTCGCCGGGTTGCTGTTGACCAGCACCACCTCCAGGCCTTCGGCGCGCAGCGCCTTGCACGCCTGCGTGCCGGAGTAGTCGAACTCGCAGGCCTGGCCGATGACGATCGGCCCCGAGCCGATCACGAGGACGCGTTTGATGTCGGTGCGTTTGGGCATTGAAGGGCGGGCTAGCGCTTTTCCATCGAGTCGAGGAACTGCCGGAAGAGATAGTCGGCGTCGTGCGGGCCCGGCGACGCCTCGGGGTGGTACTGCACCGAGAAGATCGGCTGCGTCAGTGTGGCGGAAGCCTTCCACCGTGCCGTCGTACAGGTTCTCGTGCGTGACCGTGACGTCCGACGGCAGCGACGACGGGATCGACGGCGAAGCCGTGGTTCTGCGACGTGATCTCCACCTTGCCCGAGTGCAGGTCCTTCACCGGATGGTTGGCGCCGCGATGGCCGAACTTCAGCTTGAAGGTCTTGCCGCCGACGCGCCAGGCCGAGCATCTGGTGGCCGAGGCAGATGCCGAACATCGGCAGGTCCGAGCCGACCAGCGCCTTGACGTTGTCGATGGCGTAGGTCGAGCGCCGCCGGGTCGCCGGGGCCGTTGCTCAGGAAGATGCCGTCCGGGCTCGATCGCCAGCAGATCCGCGGCGGGCGCGGTGGCGGGAAACACCGTGCACGTCGCAGCCGTAGCCAGTCGAGCCGCCGCAGGATGTTGTACTTCATGCCGAAGTCGTAGGCCGCCACGCGCAGGCGGCGCGTCGAGCGTGCGCTGCGGGCGCGATCCCGAACTCGCGCTGGTCGGCTTCGCCGGACGCGGCCGCGACGGTCGCGCCACTCGAAGGGGCTGGCGCAGGTCACGTCCTTGCACCAGGTCGGCGCCTTCCATCTTCGGAATCGACGCGCGCCTTGCTCGACCAGCGCCGCCGGATCGACCGTGCCGGTGGCGATCACGCCGCGCATGACGCCGGCCGACCGCAGCACGCGCGTCAGCGCGCGCGTGTCGATGTCGGCGATGGCGACGATGCCGTGCTTGACCAGATAGTCGCGCAGCGTGCCGTCGGCGCGCCAGTTGCTCGCCACGCGGCGACGCCTCGCGCATGACGAACCCGGCGACCTGCGGCGCCGCGCGACTCCGCGTCGCCGGCGGCCACGCCGTAGTTGCCGATCTGCGGGCGCCGTCATCGTGACGATCTGGCCGGCGTAGGACGGGTCGGTCAGCACCTCCTGGTAGCCGGTCATGCTGGTGTTGAAGACGACTTCGCCGCGCGCCTCGCCGGGCGCGCCGGCGGCGACACCGCGGTACCAGGTGCCGTCTTCGAGGGCGAGTGTGGCGTTCATGAATGTCGTGCGGCTCTCCGGGCGGAACTCGCGTTGCGCGGGCACTGTCGCGCTGGTGTCACAGCGCCTGCGGGTCAACTCGCGATCCTAGCACGCCGCCGCCGATCTCTTGCGTACCCTGCCTTGACACTGCGCGCGACGCTCTGACACAGTTGGTTTCGGTGCACCCGAACGCAGGCGTCGCTGCCGCGGCCTCGAGTCTGCGCGTCGATATCCGCCGGTTTCCCTGGATCAATCGTCTCGCCGCCGACTACGCCTTCGACGCCGACCGCCTGTCGCCGTTCTTTGCCGGCGACGTGCGCGAATCCGCAGGCGTGGCAGCAGGCCATCGCGCGCGCGCAGGCCCATCCCCGCCAGCGCGACACGCGTCGCCGTCGCTCGTGGACGCGCAGCAGGGCCGGCGCGCGGCGCCGCCCGCCGCCCGTCGCCGCCGCCGCGCGCCTGCGCGACCCGCAAACGGTCGCCATCGTCACCGGCCAGCAGGCTGGACTCTTCGGCGGACCGCTGTTCACCGTGCTCAAGGCGCTGACGGCGCTCCGCCTGGCCGACGTGGTGCGCGACACCTACGGCGTGCCCGACGGTGGCGGTGTTCTGGGTGGACGCCGAAGATCACGACTGGCAGGAAGTCAACGCGTGCGGGGTCCTGGACGCCGAGGCGGCGCTCCGCACCGTGAGCATCGAGGGCGATGCCCCGGCCGCGGGGTCGCCCGATCGCGCGCGTGGAGCTGGGCCCGTCGATCGAGGCGACGCTGGACGCGCTGGCCGCAGCCCTGCCGCGCCACCGAGTTCACGCCGGCGCTGCTGGCCGAGCTGCGCGCGCGCTACGCGCCCGGACGCGGCATGGCGGACGCCTTCGGCCGCTGGCTCGAATCGCTGCTCGGGCCGCGGGGGCTGGTGGTCTACGACTCGTCCGATCCGCGCGCCAAGCCGCTCGTCGCCGACCTGTTCTGCAAGGAGATGGAGACCGCCGGCGCCACGGCTGAGCTGGCCGCCGACGGCCGGCCGGGCGCTCGAAGCGCTGGGCTACCACGCGCAGGTCACGCCACACGCCGACTCCGCGGCGCTGTTCTGGGTCGGCGACGGCGCGAACGCCGATCCGCGCCGCGGGCGATCGGCTGCAGATCGGCGACCGCGTCGAGACCCGCGAAGCGCTGGCCTCGCTGGGCGCGCGCAGCACCCGGAAGAGTTCAGCCCCAACGTCCTGCTGCGGCCGCTGGTCCAGGACACGCTCTTCCCCACCGTGTGCTACGTGGCCGGGCCGAGCGAGCTGGCCTACCTCGCGCAGCTCGCGCACGGTGCTACGAGGCCTTCGGCATCCCGATGCCGCTCATCCAGCCGCGCGCGACAGCGACGCTGGTCGACGCCAACGCCGCGCGTTTCCTGTCGCGGGGCGACGTCGCGCTGGAATCGCTGCGGCCGCAGGACGAATCGGCGCTGAACGCGTTGCTCGAAGCCGCGCTGCCGCCGTCGGTCGAGGCGGCCGTGGACGGCGTGCTTCGTGCATTGGACGAGCGCATGACCGTCCTGGCGCAGGAGGTGGCCGTCAGTCGACCCCACGCTCGAGGACGCCGCCCGCTCGACGCTGGGCCGGATGCAGGACGACGTCAAGAAGCTGCAGGCCAAGGTCCTGCAGGCGGCCAAGCGCAAGGACGAGACGCTGCGGCGCCAGTTCAAGCACGCGCAGGCGCAGGCGTTTCCCGGCGGCGCACCCCAGGAACGCGTCGTCAGCGTGGTCTCGTTCCTGAACAAGTACGGGCCCGCCGCTCATCGACCGGCTGGCCGACGGATTTGACGCTCGACCCCGGCGTCCACACGCTGATCACGCCGTGACCGGCCTGTAGTCGCGGCTGGCCGGTCACGGCGTGGCTCACCAGCTTTCTGGGCGCAGCTTCGCGCGCCGGCCGCGTTTGCCCCGGACCGGAATCGACCGATACTGCCATCTGAGCCGCCTCGTGGCGTCACCGCCCCCGGGCCAACCGGCCCCGCCGACACGACCCAAGGGCAAACGGCCCCGGCGGCGACGCGTCAAGCAATGGGCCATCATCGGCTTGGGCATCGGCGTCGGCCTGTGCCTCCTCGGCTTCGTCGTCGCCTACGTCAGCTTCTCGCGGATGATCGACGCGCGGCTGCACGGCGAGCGCGAACGGTCGCTGCCGCGCGTCTACGGCCGGCCCGTCGAGTTCCGGCGCGGCCAGGACTTCTCCGAGCAGGACCTCGTCGCCCGCCTGAACGACCTGGGCTACGCCCAGCGCGCCCAGGTGCAGCAGCGCGGGCGAGTTTGCGATCCGGCAGAACGAGGTCTGGCTGGCGCCCCGGGGCGGCGAGCTGGCGGGCAAGCAGGTCAAGCTCATCCTGCCGGCGCGGCCGCCGCAGCGAAGCACGGTGCGGCGCGGCATCCAGGCCATCGAGGTCGTGGGCGAGGGCCGCACCGAGGCGGTGGACATCGATCCGCCGCTCCTCACCGCGCTGATGCCGTCCGGCGTCGCGGCAGAAGCCGCGCCGAGTGCCGCTCGGCACCATCCCGCTGCGCATGCAGCAGGCCGTGCTCGCCATCGAGGATCAGAGCTTCTACTCCCACCCGGGCATCAACCCGTTCCGGCTGGCGCTGGCGGCGTCGCGCAACCTCGTCGGCGGCGAAGCGCCCACCGGCGCCAGCACCATCACGCAGCAGCTGGCGCGCATGTTCTTCCTGTCCGACGAGTTCAACGCCGAGCTGCAGAGCGGCGAGCGGGGCCGCAGCCTGGCGTCCTACGTGCGCAAGGCGCGCGAGAGCCTGATGTCGCTGGTGCTCGAGACGCCGCGCGTCGAAGCAGGAGATCCTCGAGCTGTATCTGAACGACGTCTACCTGGGCCAGCGCGGCTCGTTCGCCATCCACGGCGTCGCCGAGGCGGCGCGCATCTTCTTCGGCAAGGACGTCGCCAACATCAGCGTGGCCGAAGCGGCGCTGATCGCCGGCATCATCCAGAGCCCGGCGTCGCGGTCGCCGTTCGCCAACCCCAAGCGCGCAGTCGAGCGCCGCAACGTGGTGCTGCAGCGCGATGGCAGGCGGAGGGCTTCATCACGCCGATCCGAGCACGACCGGGCCGTGCGCGAGCCGCTGCAGGTCGCGGCCCGCGCCGTGGACAACGAAGCGCCCTACTTCGTGGACTTGGTCAGCCAGCAGGTCGCCAAGGCGTTCGCCGACGACGACCGCGACGGCCAACCGCGTGGACGTCTACACCACGCTGGATCTGAACCTGCAGCGCGCCGCGCTCGACGCCGTGCGCTCGCGGCCTGGCGAAGGTCGACGAGGCGCTGTCGAAGCGGCGCCGCAAGGCCCCGGCCCGGGCGCAGGCGGCGCTGGTGGCCGTCGATCCGCGCACCGGCGAGATCCTGGCGCTGGTGGGCGGCCGCTCCTACAACCAGTCGCAGTTCAACCGCGCCACCGCGTCGCGCCGCCAGCCCGGATCGGTGTTCAAGCCGTTCGTCTACCTGGCCGCCTTCGAGCACGCGGCGCGCACCGGTGAGCCCGACCTGACGGCGGCGTCGCTGACGCTCGACGAGCCGGCGCACGTTCGACTTCAACGGCGAGATCTGGGAGCCGCGCAACTACGACGACTACGACGGCGAGATCACCTGGCGGCGCGCGCTGGCGATGTCGCGCAACCTCGGCACCATCCGCGTCGGCGAGCGCATCGGCTTCGACACCATCGCGCAGCTGTGGCGCACGGTCGGCGTCGGCCAGCCGCCGCGCGGCTTTCCGTCGATCACGCTGGGCGTGTTCGAGCTGACGCCGCTCGAAGTGGCGCAGGCCTACACGCTGTTCACCAACGGCGGCCAGGTGCGGCCGCTGCGCGCGATCGCCACGAATCCAGGCCGACTCGACGCCGATGACGCCGAAGAACGCGGAGCTGGCGCCGGTGGCCAGCCCGCAGTCGGCGTTCCTGGTCACCAACATGATGCGCAGCGTGCTCAACGAAGGCACCGGCGCCGGCGCGCGCGCGGACTGGGCTTCACGCACGACGCCGCCGGCAAGACCGGCACCACCAACGACCTGCGCGACGCCTGGTTCGTCGGCTTCACGCCCGAGCTGCTGACCGTGGTCTGGGTGGGCTTCGACGACAACCAGCCGCTGGGCCTGAGCGGCGGCCGCGCCGCGCTGCCCATCTGGACCGAGTTCATGAAGACGGCGGTCGCCGGCAAGCCGAGCATCAGCTTCGAGGTGCCGCCCGGCATCACCTACGCGGACATCGACCGGCAGACCGGCAAGCTGGCCCTGCCGTCCTGCCCCAGCACCTTCACCGAGGCCTTCGCCGCCGGCACCGAGCCGCTCGAGTACTGCCCGCTGAACCACGGCGCGGTCGAGGAAACGGCCTTCCAGGAGCCCCGCTAGGCCGGCTGCCTGGAGCCGGGAGCCTGGCAGCCCGGAGCCTGGCAGCCTATAATCAAACGCACATGAACCAGGAGGTGTTCGCGGCGCTCGCCGAAGCCCTGGAGCAGGGCGAGGAAACGGCGCTCGTGACCATCGTCGCGTCCAACGGCTCCACGCCCCAGCGCGTGGGCGCCAAGATGCTGGTCTACGCCGACGGCCGGACCGTGGGCACGATTGGCGGCGGCTGCTACGAGAACGACGCGTTCGGGCGCGCGCGCGAAGCCATCGCCTCCAGGCGGCCGGTGACGGTCAAATACGAGCTGAACGACGACTTCGCCCAGGAGTCGGGGCTCGTCTGCGGCGGACAGATGGAGGTGTTCATCGAGCCGGTGGAAGCGTCGCCGGAGGTGTTCATCTTCGGCGCCGGCCACGTCGGCTACTGCGCCGCGAAGCTGGCCCACGAGGTCGGCTTCCGCGTGCACGTCGTGGACGACCGCGAGAAGTTCGCCAACACCGAGCGTTTCGGCCCCGGCATCGACGTCGTGGTCGACGACATCCCCGCCTGGCTGGCGGCGCGGCGCCTGCCGGCCACGGCCTACGCCGTGATCGTCACCCGCGGACACCGGCACGACCTCGACGCGCTGCGCGCCCTGACGGCGTCGCCGCTGCGGTATCTCGGGCTCATCGGCAGCAAGGCCAAGGTGAGGCGCATCTTCGACGCGCTGCAGCGAGGAGGGCCTGCCCGCGGAGCGGCTGGCGAACGTGCACGCGCCGATCGGCCTCGACATCGGCGCCATCACGCCGCAGGAAATCGGCGTCAGCATCGTGGCCGAGCTGATCGCCGTCAAGCACGGCAAGACCGCGAAAGCCGGCGCCGAGGCCGTGAGCATGCGCTGGGACGGAGCCCTGCGGTATACTGGATCGGCGTCGCTAAGCTACTGATAACCAATGGGTTCGCACGAACTCAGCGATCGCGCCCGGCGGCTGCTCGCCGCCCTGGTCCAGGCCTACATCGAGAAGGGTGAGGCCGTGTCCTCGCACGTCCTGGCCGATCGAGAGCGGCCTGGGCGTCTCGTCGGCGACGGTGCGAAACATGGTGGCCCAGCTCGAGGACGCCGGCTACGTCCATCAGCCGCACACCTCGGCGGGGCGCGTGCCGACCGACCTGGGCTATCGCGTGTTCGTGGACAGTCTGCTCGAGGCGCGCCGCCCGTCGCGGCCGCCGGCCAACGTCGAGAACCGCATCCTGCAGCAGGCCGGCCGCTCGCCGCTCATCGACGACCTGCTGGCCAACGTCTCGCACGTGGTCTCGCGCGCCGCGCGGCAGGTGGGCTTTGCGATGGCGGTCAACGACGGCGCCGTGCTGCAGCGCATCGAGTTCGTGCCGCTCAGCGACACGCGCGTGCTGGTGGTCGTGGTGTCGAACAACGGCCAGGTGACGCAGAAGGCCGTGGACCTCGACGAGTTCCTGTCGTCGGACGACCTGGCCCACGCGGCGCGACTATCTGAACACCGAGTTCGCCGGCCTGCGGCTGCGCGAGGTGCGCGACGCGGTGATGGTGCGGCTGCACGCAGGAGCGGACGCTGTACGACGAGCTGCTGGCCCGTTCCCTGCGGCTGGCGCAGGCGTCGCTCGACGAGGTGGCCGGACAGCAGTCGTTCCACGTGGAAGGCGCCGCCTCGCTCATCGGCGACGAGCGCGCGACGGCGTCAGCGCTGGCCACGCTGCGCGCGCTGCTCGAGATGATGGAAGAGAAGGAGCGCATGGTGCGCCTGCTGACCCGCTACATCGACGGGCCCGGGCTGACCATCATCATCGGCGCCGAGCACACCGCGCCCGGCCTGCGGCCGTTCAGCCTGATCGCCGCGACCGCCGTGGACGGCGGCGCCACGCGCACGGTCGGCGTGATTGGGCCGACCCGCATGGACTATTCGCGCGCCATCGCCCTGGTGGACGGCACGACCCAGGTGGTGACGCGCGTGCTTGCGCGACGCCAACTAGACCATGGCGTTCGACCCTTCCAGTCGCGTCATGACACGCATCCGAGCCTGGACCGATGCGACCCGAACGACACGACCCGAGCGACGCGCCCGGCCGACGACTCCGACCGACGAGCGCCGACGCGCGACGAGCCGGACCGAGCCCGGCAGCGCCGTGGAGGCGCTGCAAGGCGAACGCGACGCCCTGCAGGACCGGCTGCTGCGCATGGCGGCCGAGTTCGACAACTACCGCAAGCGCATCGATCGCGAGCGGCGCGAGCAGGCCGACGCGGCCGCCGAAGGCGTGCTGCTGGATCTGCTGCCGATCGTGGACGACCTGGAGCGCGCGCTGCAGGCACCGGCCGCCGGGCGACGCGCAGGCCTATCGCGCCGGCGTCGAGCTGATCCATCGCCAGATGCTCGACGTGCTGCGGCGGCGGGGCGTGACGCCGATCGAGACTGCCGGCGCCGACTTCGATCCGCGACGTGCATCAGGCCGTCAGCCAGGAGCAGAGCGACGCGCACCGCGAGGGCGAGATCATCGAGGAGTTCCGGCGCGGCTACATGCTGGGCGATCGCCTGCTGCGGCCGGCGATGGTCAAGGTGGCGGCTTCGTGAGCAAGCGCGACTACTACGAAGTGCTCGGCGTCGCCAAGACGGCGACCGATCAGGAGATCAAGAGCGCCTACCGGAAGCTGGCGCTGAAGCACCACCCGGATCGCAACCCCGGCGACAAGAAGGCGGAGGAGCAGTTCAAGGAAGCCGCCGAGGCCTACGCGGTGCTGGCCGACACCGACAAGCGCCACATGTACGACCGCTTCGGCCACGCCGGGCCTGGGCGGCGCCGCCACCGGCGGGTTCGACCCCAACGTCTTCACCGGCTTCGAGGACATCCTCGGCGGCCTGGGCGACGTGTTCGGATTCGGCGACATCTTCGGCGGCGGACGCCGGCGCGGCGGCCCGCAGCGCGGCGCCGATCTGCGCTACGACCTGGAGATTTCGTTCGAGGAATCGGCCAAGGGCACCGAGACGGCGCTGCAGATCCCCCGGCAGGATACGTGCGAGACCTGCCACGGCAGCGGCGCGGCCGAAGGTTCGAAGCCGACCACGTGCCCGCAGTGCAAGGGCCGCGGCCAGCTGCGCTACCAGCAGGGCTTCTTCACCGTGGCGCGCACCTGCGGTCAGTGCCGCGGCACCGGGCTCGGTGATCGCCAAGCCGTGCCCCACCTGCCGCGGGCGCCGGGCGCGTGCAGAAGGAGCGCAAGCTCACGGTGCGCATCCCCGCCGGCATCGCCACGGGACAGCGCATGCGGCTGACCGGCGAAGGCGAGGCCGGGCCCGGCGGCGGCCCGCCCGGCGATCTCTACGTCGTCGTGCACGTGCAGGACCACGCGTTCTTCCGCCGCGACGGCAACGATCTCTACTGCGAGATGCCGGTGCCCTTCACCACGCTCGCGCTCGGCGGCGACGTTCGAGGTGCCGACGCTCGACGGCGCCGGAGGCGGTCGCCATTCCCCAGGGCACGCAGACCGGCACGACCTTCCGGCTGAAGGGCCGCGGCATGCCCGACGTCGGCGGCCGCGGCGTGGGCGACCTGCACGTGTCGGTGCAGGGGCCTGACGCCGCGCAAGCTGACCAAGGAACAGAAGAAGCTGCTCGAGCAGCTGGCGGCGACCATGCCGGCCGAGAGCCACGAGCCGACGCCGGTCGGGCGCGGCCGAGGATCGCGGCATCTTCGAGCGCGTCAAAGACATCTTCGGCTAGAGCGGCGGCCGTGTCCGACGCGCCGCATCGCACCTGGCCCGCGCTGCAGGTCTCCGGCCTCAGCGAGACCGCGGCCGACCTGCTGCAGGCCGACCTGCTCGACTTCGACGTCGAGGCCATCGACGAGAGCGCGCGCGGACGGCTGGCGCATCTTCTTCCGCACGACCGCATCGCGCGACCAGGCGCTGGCGCACGTGCGCCGCGCCTTCCCCGACGTCACCGCGACGCCGCTGGCGATCGCCGACGAGGACTGGGCGGCGCGCTCGCAGGCCGGGCTCAAGGCGGTCACGGTCGGCGGCATCATCGTGGCGCCGCCGTGGGACGTGCCGGTGACGATCGTGATCCAGCCGTCGATGGGGTTTGGCACCGGACACCACGCCACCACGCGCCTGTGCCTCGCGGCGCTGCAGCGGCTGAACGTGCGCGGGCGTGACGTGCTGGACGTGGGCACCGGATCGGGCGTGCTGGCGATTGCCGCGAGCCGGCTGGGCGCGGCCAGCGTGCGGGCCTGCGACGACGACCAGGATGCCATCCAGGCCGCGTGGGAGAACCTGGCGCTCAACCCGGGCGCCGTGGTGACGATGCTGGTCGGCGATTTCCGATCGCTGCAGCTCGAGTCCGCGCACATCGTTCTGGCGAACATCACGGGCGCGCTGCTGGTCGCCACCGCCAGCCGCGGCTGCTGGCGCTCACCGGCGTCGAACGGGTACCTGATTCTGAGCGGCTTTCAAGTCGCACGAGGAACGGCGACGTGGTCGCCGCATTCACTGGCGCGTCCGCTCGTCGAGCGGTTCGAGGAAGACGGCTGGGTGGCGGTGACGCTGCGGAAGAACGAGTAGGGCTACAGGCTCCGGGCTACCGGCTTCAGGCCTCTGCGGCGGAGACTTGGCGGCCTGGAGCCTGGAGCCTGAGCCTGGAGCCTGTCTAGCTCGTCCACCTTCCGGCGAGCGCGCGGATTTGGTCCAGCGCTCGCTCGATGTTCTCGAGCGAATTGGCGTAGCTGAATCGCAGATACCCGTCGCCGTACTCGCCGAACGCGGTGCCGCTCAGGCACGACACGCCGGCCTCGTTCATCAGCAGGTCGGCGAGCGTCCGGCTGTCCATCCCGGTGCCGCGTGACGTTCGGGAACGCGTAGAACGCGCCCGCGGGCACGGTGCAGCGGAAGCCGGGAATGGTGTTCAAGCCCGGCCACCATCACGTCGCGGCGCCGGCGGAACTCGGCGACCATCGCGTCCACGCAGTCCTGCGGCCCCTGCAGCGCCGCGATGCCGGCCCGCTGCGTGAAGCTGGCGGTGCACGAGTTCGAGTTCACCATCAGGCGCTCGACGGCCGCGGCCAGCCACGCCGGCATCACGCCGTAGCCGAGCCGCCAGCCGGTCATCGAGTAGGTCTTCGAGAACCCGTCGAGGATCACGGTCTTCGGCAGCAGCCCGTCGAACTGCGTGATCGACTCCGGCCGCTCGTCGTACCAGATGCGCGAGTAGATCTCGTCGCTGAGCACGATCAGGTCGCGGCCGCGCACCAGATCCGCGATCCGCGCCAGGTCGGCCTTCGGGATCACGCCGCCGGTGGGATTGCCCGGCGAGTTCAGGACCACGAGCTTCGTGCGCGGCGACAGGCTGCGCTCGAAGCAGATCGAGGTCGAACGAGAAGCCCGCGCTCCTCCACCAGCGGCATCGGCACGCGCGTGGCGCCCAGGAAATCGACCAGCGACTCGTAGATCGGGAAGCCGGGGTTGGGATAGATCACCTCGTCGCCGGGCTCGAGCAGCGCCGTCATGACGAAGTACATGATCGGCTTGCCGCCGGGCACGACGCAGACGTTCGGCGCCGTGACGTCGATGCCGCGCGTGCGCGGAGACGTACTGCGCGATCGCGTCGCGGCACTCCGGCAGCCCCGCTGTCGGACCGTAGCCGGTCCAGCCGTCGTCGAGCGCCTGTTTGGCCGCCTCCTTGATGTGCGCCGGCGTCGGGAAGTCGGGCTGCCCGATCTCGAGGTGGATGATGTGGCGGCCCTGCGCCTCGAGCGCGCGGGCCCGGGCCAGCACCTCGAAGGCGGATTCGGTCCCGATCCGGGACATGCGTTCGGCGAGCTTCATGGATGTGGGCGTGACACGGCGTCCGTGTCGAAAGGACGCGAGACCGTGAACCATCGAGTATATCGCGCGAGCGCACCCGTTATCGACGGGAGGCCGTAGAAGATCTTCGAAGGGCGCAGGACGATCAGCGAGGGGCCGCAGCGGCTGGAGCTGTACACGATCACGGGCAACCCGCACGTGGACCCGAAGGTGCTGGCGTTCGTCCCCTCGTCGCGAGTGCTCTTCCAAAGCGACCTCTTCTTCCCAGGCACGGGCGGCGCCGCCAGCCCGGCGGCCGTGCACCTCTACGAGCAGATCAAGGCGCTCAGGCTGAAGGTGGCCATCAACGTCGGCGGCCACGGCGGCGTGGCGCCGTTCGCGGAACTGGAAAAGGCCGCACCGCCGCGGCTCGCACAACAGAGACTCGTTAGGCCTCCGGAAGCCGGAGCCCGGAGCCCGGAGCCTGAGCCCCTCTTGACTCCTATCTACTAATCAGTTAGTACTAATGCCATGGCATCCAAGAGCAAGCCCGTCCTGACCCGCCAGGAGCTGGCCCTGATGAAAGTCGTCTGGCGCGCCGGCCACGCCACGGTGCGCGAGGTCTACGAGGCGCTGCGTGAGCAGCGCCGCGTCGCCTACACCACCGTGATGACGATGCTGAACATCCTCGAGTCGAAGGGCTACCTGCGGAAGGAGCCCGAAGGCCGCGCCTACCGGTATCACCCGACGCAGCCCGAGCGCCGGGTGATGACGGCGCTGGTGCGCGACTTCGTGGACCGCGTCTTCGACGGCGCCGCCACGCCGCTGCTGGCGCATCTGGTCACCGACACGCGCCTGTCGAAGCCGGAGCGGGACGCCCTGAGGCGACTCATCGACGGGGTGGAATCATGACGCCCGGCATGCAAGCGCTGGCCGTCTACAGCGCCCAGATCGCCCTGGTCGTGGCTGCCGCGACGGCTGTGGCGTGGCTGGTCCGCCTCCGTGTGCCGGTGGTCCGGTGTCGTGGCGGCGCCACCGCGGCGTGCTGCGCGAATCCGCGTGCCGCTGGTGCGCTGTGGCTGTGGCGCGCACCGGCCTGCTGTGCCTCGCCCTGCCCTTCGCGGCATCGTCCCGCGCCGCCGCCGATCAACGTGACCTTCGGCCAGGTGGACGCGGTCGTCGCCGCTGCGCGCCTTGCCCTCCGCAGAATGGCTGGGCCCCCTGGTCGCTGGCGCGTCGTGCTCGCCGGGCGTGGCGTGGCGGATCGCTGCGCCTGGGCCTTGGCTTCGTGCGGCTGCGACGCCTGCGCCGCGACAGCACGCCCGGCACAACTGGACGAGAGCGGCCGAGGCCCTGCGCGCCGCCGTGGCGCCGCGCGCGGAGCTGCGCTGGACGAGCCATCTCGCCCAGCCAGTGGCGTTCGGCCTGCGCCGCCCGCTGGTCCTTTTGCCCCGGAGCCTCGCGACGCCTGTCCATCGAAGCTCGCCAGGCGGTGCTCTGCCACGAGCTGCTGCACGTGGCGCGGCACGACTGGCCGTGGATCGTGGCCGAGGACGCTGGTGCGGGCGGTGATGTGGTTCCACCCAGGCGTGTGGTGGCTGCTGGACCAGCTGCAGGTGAGCCGCGAGCAAGTGGTGGATGCGCTGGCCGTCCGCCGCACCGGCGCACGCAAGCCGTACATGCGAGGCGCTGCTCTGGTTCGCCGAGGCGCCAGCGGCGCCGCTGCCCGCCACCGCGTTTCTGCATCGCCGTCACCTGCGGACTCGCATGCAACATCTCGCACAGGAGCCGCACATGAGCCTGACCCGCCTCGTCGTCACCGCAATGGCCGTGGTCGCCTTGATGGGCGGCGCCAGCCGCGCCGTGGTGGCCGCGTTGCCGCTCGATCTCGAGGGCGTGGGTCTGGCGCAAGGACCGCAAGCGCAGCTCGAGATCCGTCTGGCTGAAGCCATGCCGGTGGCGGGGCTCACGGCCGCCACCGTGGACGGCACCGGCCAGGCGATCTACGTCGAGACGAGCGCGCTCGTGACCACGGCAGACGTCGCGCAGGCGCGCGTGCTGGATGCGGGCGACGGGCGCTTCTCCGTGGACGTCACGTTCCGCGACGAGGCCTCGCAGCGCATGTCGCGCGCCACCGCCGGGCACGTCGGCAAGCCGGTGGCGATCCTGCTCGACGGCCGCGTGGTGGCCGCGCCGGTCGTCCGCAGCCCGATCGGGCGCAGCGCGCTCCTGACCGGCAACTTCACGCGCGCCCAGGCCGAAGCCATCGTCAGCCGGCTGCCGCCGCGCATCATCGGCATGCAGCTGCGGCCGGCGCCCTGGGCGTCGGCGTTCTTCGGCGCCAGAGCGCCGGCGCCGGGCGGCCAGGACCGTCCCTTCACGTCGAAGGACGAGGGCGTCACGCTGCCATCGGTGGTGTCCGAGACCAAGCCGGTCTATACCCAGGCGGCCAAAGACGCGAAGATCCAAGGCGACGTGCAGATGAGCGTGGTGGTCAAGACCGACGGCGACGTCGGCGACGTGACGCGTGACCAAGTCGCTCGACGCCGAAGTACGGCCTCGACCAGGCCGCCGTGGACGCGGCCCGGCTGTGGAAGTTCAAGCCCGGCACCAAGGGCGGCAAAGGCCGTGCCCGTTCAGGTCGACCCTGCTGATGCGGTTCACCCTGAAGTAGAGGCGGGCCCGGCTACTCGGCCGGCCACCCGCCCGCCGGGGCCTTCGGCGTCTGCTTCAGCGTCTTCAGCACCTCGGCGTGCGTCTGGCGCGGCCCGTGGATCGGCACATGCGTCGCGACGTTCAGCTTGCGGGCCGCAATCGCCTCCAGCATGGTGTCGCCCCACGGCTGCTGCTGCCAGCCGTTGTCGAAGAGGTCGGCCTGGATCAGCGTGCGGTCGCGCGGCACCCAGGCGAAGAGCGCCGCCTTCATGTGCGACGTCTCGACGTTGTAGAGGATGACGGTGTTGGTGCCGTCCTTCAGCTCCAGCTGGTCGTCGACCAGCTGGAACATCGGCGGCTTCGGCGCGCGCGCCAGGGCGTCCTGTTCCACCGTGTGGGCGCGGCCGGCGAGCTCCTTGAAGAACGGTTCGTAGATCCGTGGGGTGATGATCGTCAGCCCCTCGGCCACGGCGGTGCGATAGCCGCCTGAGTGATCCAGGTGGTGGTGGCTGACCACCGCGTGGGTCACCGGCTTGCCGGGCCGCAGCGTGCGCGCCTTCTCGATCACCGCCTTGGTGCGCGCCTCGTCCAGCGGCACCTCGAACAGCGTGATGTGGTCGTCGAACTCGAACGCCACGCTGCGGTGGCTCGACCCGGCCAGCCACCAGATGCCCTTCCCCACCTCTTCCACCGGCACGGTGGGTGCTGCGGGCACCGGCGGCGCCGCGGCCTTCACGGCCTCGGGCGCCGCCAGGCTGGCCGTGTCGCCGTCGAGCGTCTGCTTGGCCAGCGTCCGCTCTGCCGTCGTCCACTGATCCTGCTTCGTGACGATGGTGGCCGGCAGTTGCAAGTCCGCCCACCGGTCTGGTAATTCGAGAACTGGGCCTCGATGATGACGTCGCCCCAGTTGGGGTCGTAGGCGCGGGCGCTCACGTGCGACGGCAGCTTCGTTGCGGGGTCAACCGCCAGCGTGACCGTCTCGCCCGACGCCAGCGCCACATCCACGTGCGGCTGGTTGTCCTCGGTGCGCAGGTTCGTGACCTTCGCCGCCGGATCGAGCGCGGCGCGGACGAGGACCAGCGGGTGGCGCAGCCACTCCGCCCGGCGATCGCGGGCCACGTTCGCGCCCGCCCGCTGCGCCGCCGGGGGCGGATCGGACGGCTGGGCCGCGGCGGGAACGTTGTAGGCCACGTCGCCGTCGAGCCCCTGGTCCTGCCGGACCACGACGGCGTTCGCGAACCGGTACTGGGCGGTCCGGGTCTGCCGGTGCGCATGCGGGGCGCCGCGGCGTCGAGCGTGCGCCGATAGTCGGTGACCAGGTTGACGTTCGGCGGCGCCTCCGGCGTCACGCTGCCTCCGACCGCCAGATCGCGTCCGGACCCTTCCATCGTCAGCGACTGCACCGCCTGGATGCGGTCCGCCCCGCCCATCGCCTCGGCCGCGTCGGCCACCACCTGCATCTCGGGCGACAGTCGCGTGCAGCCAACGGCAAGGGTCGTCGCCAGGGCAGCAGCGGCAAGGCGAATCGTCGTGTGCGATGGCATCGGAACCTCCTGGTAATACGGGCCACACAGTAGCATGCGGGCCCGGAGCCTGGAGCCTGGAGCCCGGAGCCTGGAGCCAGGAATCGACAGCGGCAGACGATAATGGTCCGCCATGAAACACGCCATCGTTCTCGCCTCCGCCTTCGCCCTCGCCGCCGCGACGCTCTCGGCGCAGCAGCTTTCCAGCCTCGGGAGCCTGTTCGACCGCTACACCGTGAACCCCACCTGGGCCCAATTGCCCGCCGCGATGCCCTGGGGCGCGTCCACCTCGTCGGTGACCGTGGACGGCCAGGGCAAGGTGATCGCGCTGGTGCGGGCGGTGCCGTACTTCCGGATGTTCAACGCGGACGGGTCGTTCGTCCGCGCGTGGGGCGATGCCGGGCCTCTTCCACCTGGCGCACAGCGTCCACGTGGCTCCCGACGGGGCCATCTGGGCCACGGACCCCGACGACCACCTGGTCCACAAGTTCGGCGCCGATGGGAAGATCGCGCTGACGCTTGGCAAGAAGGGCATCGGTGGGGACGACGCCTCGCGCGACGCGTTCAACCAGCCCAACTCCGTCGGGTTCGGCCCCAACGGCGACGTGTTCGTGTCGGACGGCTACGTGAACTCGCGCGTGGTGC
This sequence comes from uncultured Acidobacteriota bacterium, assembly GCA_963713655.1. GTDB lineage: Bacteria > Acidobacteriota > Vicinamibacteria > Vicinamibacterales > UBA2999 > CAWEBF01. Next base: position 75,645 of record CAVQMT010000053.1, on the reverse strand, counting down.
AGTTCACGGCTGATGGCAAGCTGGTCCGAATCTTCGGCGGCAAGAAGGGCGGCGGCCCGGGCGAGCTGAATACGCCCCACGGCGTGGCGATCGACACCCAGGGGCGGGTGCTGGTGGCCGACAGCGGCAACAAGCGCGTGGCCATCTTCGCCAAGGACGGCGCGTTCCTCAAGGCTGTCGCCGCGCCGAGCCGGGGCGGGATCGTCGCCACGCCGGACGGCAGCGTCTACGTCAGCGACGTCAACGCCGGAGCGGTGACGGTGCTGCGCCAGGACCAGATTGTGGACGTCATCAAAGTGGACGGCCGTCCCCACGGCCTGGCCGTCGACCCGAGCACCGGCGACGTCTACACGTCGTCTACCCTCGCAAATCAGTGGAACGTCTCGAAGGCGAGCCTCAAGAAGACCCCGGCACAGTGAAGGTTACGGAGAAGCTAAAGCGAATCGCTGTTGCGTTTCCGGCTGCCTCTGTAGGAGTATTTCCCCCCACGGGAAGCAACAGAGATCCACATTGTTTCGAGTCAAGGCGGGAATTGAGGTGACAGGTATGCGTTTCGTCAGGACCCTTATCATCGCCGCGGGGATCGCGCTCTTACCGGCAATCTCTTTCGCGCAGGCAGTCATCGCCGGCGCCGTCAAGGACACGTCCGGAGCCGTGCTGCCGGGTGTCACGGTCGAGGCTGCCAGCCCCGCCCTGATCGAGAAGGTCCGCTCGGCCGTTTCGGATGGCAACGGCGTGTACCGCATCGAAGATCTTCGTCCGGGAACCTACTCGGTGACGTTCACGCTGCCGGGGTTTGCCAGCGCTGAAGCGCGAAGGCATCGTGCTGACCGGAAGCTTCACCGCCACCGTCGATGCCGACATGCGCGTCGGCGGCCTGGAGGAGACGGTCACCGTCACCGGCGAGAGCCCGATCGTGGACGTCTCGAGCGCCCGGCGCGAAACCACGATCAACAACGACATCCTGAAGGCGATCCCGACCGTTCGCAGCTACAACGCGCTGGTCGTGGTGGTGCCTGGCGTCGTGACCAACCTCAACGATACGGTGGTCGGCACCTCGACAACGCAGTTCCCGATTCACGGCGGCCGCAACAACGAAGGCCGGATGACGATCGATGGCCTGAACATCGGCAACCCGCCCGGCGGCAACCAGCCGCCCGCCTACGTCGCCGACGTCGGCAACGCCGAAGAAGTGACCTTCCAGACCTCGGGCGGCCTTGGCGAGTCGGAGACCGGCGGGCTGACGATGAACGTCGTCCCGAAGACCGGCGGCAACCGCGTCTCGGGGTCGGTATTCTTCAGCGGCACGAACGAGTCGCTGCAGTCCGACAACTTCACCGACGAGATTCGCGCGGCCGGTCTGGCGGCGGCGACGCCCTACGACCAAGATCTACGACCTCAACGGCGCCGTGGGCGGTCCGATCAAGCAGGATCGCATCTGGTTCTTCGTCAACGGCCGCACGCAGGGCAGCAAGCGCACCAACGCCAACCAGTGGTTCAACAACAACGCCGGCGATGCCACCAAATGGCTCTACGCCAAGGATGAAAGCCGGCCCGGCTTCTCGGACCGCACCTGGGAGAACCTCAGCGGCCGCATCACGTGGCAGGCCAACTCGAAGAACAAGATCAGCGGCTTCTGGGACGAGCAGGCCACCTGCCGCAGCTGCGAGGGGCAGACGTCCGGGATCACCGACCCGGCGCGCGTGTCGCCGGAAGCGGGCAGCGTTGGCGCCACCAAGCCGCTGCGCGTGATGCAGGCGTCCTGGAACTCGCCGATGACCAACCGGCTGCTGCTCGACGCCGGCTTCGGCGGCGTCTACTACGGCTGGGGCAGCTTCGAGCGCGACCCCAACCCGACCCGCGACCTGACGCGGGTCATGGAGCAGTGCGCCGGCCGGCTGCGCCGCCAACGGCGGCATCCCGCAGCCTCGTCTACCGCTCGCAAAACTTCAACGTCAACAACACGGGGTCGTTCTCCTGGAAGGCCAACGCCGCCGTACGTCACCGGCACGCACAGCCTGAAGGTCGGCTACCAGGGCACGTGGATGGTGGACAACCGCGTCTGGTCACCAACAACAACGAGCTGGAGTATCGCGTCGCAACGGCGTCCCGAACCAGCTCACGATGTACCTCCAGGACTACCAGAACGACGGCCGCGCCGGCTGGCACGCGTTCTTCGCCCAGGAGCAGTGGACCGCCGGGCGGCTGACGCTGCAGGGCGCCATCCGCTACGACCGCGCCTCCAGCTGGTTCCCGGAACAGACCCTCGGGCCGTCCAAGTACTTCCCGAACCGGATCGTCTACCCGGCCACCAAGGGCGTGGACGCCTACAACGACTTCACGCCGCGTATGGGCATGGCGTACGACGTGTTCGGCAACGGCAGGACGGCGGTGAAGGTGAACCTCGGGCAAGTTCCTCGAGGGCGTGGGCGTTTCGACCAACTACGCCAACACCAACCCCACGCTGCGCATTCCCACCACCCTCGGACCGTTCGGCGTCGCAGGGCGTGACCCGGGCGTGGACCGATGCCGACACCGACTTCCTGCCCGACTGCGACCTCAACAACCTCGGGAGCACAGGATCTGCGGGCGACCGGCGGCGACTTCTGCGGCGCCGGTCTCGAACGCGAGCTGGGGCCAGAACGTGCTCACGAACAACTACGACCCGGCGCTCCTGAAGCGGCTGGGGCGTGCGGCCGTCGGATTGGAACTTCGGCGCCTCGGTCCAGCAGCAGATCCTGGCCCGGATGTCGGTCGAGTTCGCCTACCACCGCCGGTCGTTCCGCGGCTTCACCGTGCAGGACAACCGCTGGTTGCGCCCAACGAGTACGACCGGTATCACATCACCGCGCCCGTCCGATTCCCGGCTGCCGAATGGCGGCGGCTACTCGTGTCGGACATCTATTCGACGTCACGCCCAGCAAGTTCGGCCAGGTTTCCAACAACCTGACCGACTCGAGCACGTTCGGCGACACGTCGCAGGTGTTCGATGGCGTCGACTTCACGGTGAACCTGCGCCAAGGGGGCCTGACGCTTCAGGGCGGCACCAGCACGGGACAGACCACCTCCGATTTCTGTGACGTGCGCGACGGCCTGCCCGAACTGAACCTGAACATCGGCGCCGGCCTGCAGACCTCGACTGTCAGCACGTCGAGCCCGTATTGCAACGCGACCAGCGGCTGGCTGACGCAGTTCCGTGGGCTGTCGTCGTACGTCATCCCCAAGATCGACGCCCAGATCAGCGCCGTGTTCCAGAGCAAGCCGGGGCCGGCGCTGCTGGCCAACTACAACGTGCCCACGGCTGTGGTCGCCCAGACGCTGGGCCGGCCGCTCGCCGGCAACGCCCCGAACGTTCAGGTGAACCTGATCGAGCCGGGCACGGTGTACGGCAACCGCATCAACCAGCTCGATCTGCGGTTCGCCAAGAACCTGCGCTTCGGCGGCAAGCGGACGATGCTCAGCATGGACGTGTACAACGCGCACGAACACCGCCGCGATCCTGACCTACAACAACACCTTCGTGCCCGGCGGGACCTGGCTGCAGCCGCTGACCGTCGTCACGGCGCGGATGTTCCGGTTTACGGCGGAGTTTGATTTTTAGAGGGGCTTCAGGCTCCAGGCTCCGGGCTTCAGGCCTCGCGGTCGAGCTACTAACGACCTGACGACCTGACTACCGAACGGGAGCCCTCATCCGAGAGCTCCCGTTCTTTTTGTACGCCCCTTCCACCAGCGATCGACGATGCCCCAGGCCAGGAACAGCGGGCCCAGCATCGCGGCCGCGTACATCGCGATTGTCGGGCCGCCAGGGCCGGTGAGCAGGCTGCCCATCGTGTGGCGGAACGGGTCGTCGTTGACCAGGTAGGTCCAGGTCGTGGCCGGTGCGGCCGGCGGGCCAGCCGCGTCGCCGTCACCGTCGCCACGACGTCCGGCCTCGGCGATCGCAGCGATGGCGGCCTCGAACTCGTCCTGCAACCGTCCGAACGACGCGGTGGCGCCCGCGGTGTAGACGTCGAGCGGCTGCCGCCCGCCCAGGCGCGCCAGGTGCGCGCCGTCCCGCAGGTCGGCGCACCGCGCCAGGTGGGCCCGCCACAAACCATCCAGCGCGGCCACGCGCAGGCGGCGTTCCCTGGCGCCGAGCGTTGTCCCGTCCGCGTCGTCGCCGCGCAGCAGCGCCTGGCGCTCGGCCACGACGGCATCGAACTGGCGCTCGACCACGGCGGCGTAGCGCGCGACCAGCCGCCGGATGTCCCAGTGCTGGCCCTCGATGACCCGCTGGGCACGCGCGATCTCGCTGCGCAGCACGGCGCCCTCGACCGGCTGGTCCTGGCGTGCCGGCACCAGCCGCGCCGGAATCAACCGGGTCAGGCCACCGTGGCGCACCAGCAGGTCGTCTTCGAGGCTGACAAAGAAGCGCGTCTCGCCCGGGTCGCCCTGGCGCCCGGCGCGGCCGCGCAGCTGGCGGTCCACGCGCCGGCTCTCGTGGCGATTGGTCCCGATCACCAGCAGGCCGCCCAGCGCCAGCACGCGGGCGCGATCGGCCTCGTCGGGACCGCCCAGGCGGATGTCGGTGCCCCGGCCGGCCATGTTGGTGGCGATGGTCACGGCGCCGTACTCGCCGGCCCGCGCCACGATCGCCGCTTCGGCCGCGTCGTGCGCCGCGTTCAGCACCTGGCACGGCACGCCGGCATCCCGAACCCGCGCCGCCAGGCGGTCGGACTCCTCCACCGTCAACGTGCCCACCAGCACCGGCCGCCCGCGGCGATGTTCGCGCACGACTTCGGCGACGACGGCCCGGTCCTTGGCCTCGCGGTGCGTGAAGACCACGTCGGGGTGATCGATGCGGCGGGAGGGGTGGTGCGTGGGAATCACGACCACGCGGCGGCCGTAGGTGTCATGCAGCTCGGCGGCCGCGCCCTGCGCGGTGCCGGTCATCCCTGCCAGCGTGGGATAGCCGCGCAGGAACCGCTGCAGCGACAGCGATGCCATGACCTGACCTTCGGGACCAGGCACCAGCCCCTCCTTGGCATCGAGGGCTGCCTGCAAGCCCTCCGGCCATCGCCGGTCCGGCACGGCACGGCCGGTCATCTCGTCGATCATCTCGATGCGGCCGTCGCGCACCAGGTAGTCCACGCCGCGGCGCAGCAGCGCCCGGGCGTGCAGCGCGCAATTCACCTGGCTCAGCCGGAGATCGTCGCCGGACTCGTGCAGGCTGCCGGTGCCGAGCGCGCGTTCGACCGTGGCCAGCCCGGCGTCGGTCAACTCCGCGTTGCGCCCGTGCTCGTCCACCATGAAATGCACGCCGGGCGACAGCCGCGCGATGACCGCGGCCAGAAGCGCCACGGTGTCGTCGGGCCTTGACAGGCCCGCCGGTGGCGACTGCTCGGCCACGCTGCCGGCCAGCACCAGCGGCACGCGCGCCTCGTCGATCAGCAGCGAGTCGGCCTCGTCCACCAGGGCGACGTGAAACGGCCGGTGCACGACCTCGTCGAGCGAGGCCGCGCACAGGTCGCGCAAGTGATCGAACCCGGACTCCTTGGCGGTGACGTAGGTGATGTCGGCGCGGTAGGCCCGGCGGCGCTCGTCCGGCCGCATGTCGCGCTGGACGAAGCCGGCCGAGAGGCCCAGGGCGGCGTAGATCGGTCCCATCCACTCGGCGTCGCGCCGCGCCAGGTAGTCGTTGAAGGTGAGGACGTGAACGCCGCGGCCGTCGAGCGCCCACAGCGCCACCGGCAGCGTGGCGGCGAGCGTCTTGCCCTCGCCGGTCTGCATCTCGACGATGCCGCCGTGCGCCATCGCCAGCCCGGCCACGATCTGCTCGTCGAACGGCCGCTGGCCGATGCGTCCGGCGGGCCGCTTCGCACACGAGGCCGAACACCAGGGTCAGCCGCTCCTGCGCATGCAGCAGCTGCCGCGCCTCGACCGCGGCCGCTCTCAGCTCGGCGTCGCTACGGGACGCGAAGCCGTCGGCCGCCGCGCGCACCGCAGCCAGCGGCGCGTCGAAGCCGCGCAGATCGAAATCCACCGGCTCGCCGCGCCAAGCCGAGAGGTGTTCCCGCCAGCTGATGGAGTTGCGGACGTGGACCACGGACGTCAAGGCAGAAGTGCAGAAACGCAATGGCACAAGTCGGACTTCGGAACTGCTGTTCCGTGCCGATTCTGCCTTCTGCCTTCTGCCTTCGTGCCTTCTGAATTCTGAATTGTGAATTGCTCGGCAGCTGAGCTATCCAGGCAACCTGAACGCCACCAACTCGCCGCTGTAGCCCGCGCCGCTGATGGCGAGCACGATGTACTGCTTGCCGCCGACCATGTAGGTCATCGGCGTGCCGCTCTGCGGCGCGGGCAGGTACACGGCGCCCACTTCCTTCCCGGTCGCCTTGTCGAACGCGCGCAGCATGGCGCCCCGCTGGCCGTTCGGCGTCGGACCGTTGTTGCGTTCCCCGGCGACGAGCAGCGTCTTGGTGACGAGCGTGCCCGAGTTGTTGCCGGGCCGCCCCAGCGGACCCAGGTTCAACCCCTTGAGCGCCGGATGATTGGCGATGTTCGGCGGCGTGGCCCCGAACGGCACCATCCACTTGATGGTGCCGTTGTCCATGTCGTAGGCGGTGATGCGGCTGTAGGGCGGCTTGACGATCGGCAGGCCCTGCACGGTGAGCGGCGGCGCGCCGACGGTGCCTTCGTTGCCGGCGGACACTGCCGACGCCGCGGCTCCCGAGCCGCCGCTCGTGCGTGCGCCCGACAGCACGGTGCCCTGGAAGTACGGCAGGTCCGAGGTGCCTGGGGGCGCGGGCGCCAGACCCAACGTCGCCACCGCCGTCTGCGACGCCACGAACAGCGTGTGGGTTTCCGGGTCGTAGGACCCGCCCGGCCAGTTGCTGGCCGCCGCCTGCGCGCCCATCGTCAGCGTGGCGATCGGCCCTTCGGCCTTGCTCACCGATGGCGGCGTGAAGATTGGCCCCAGGCGGTACTTCGACACCAGCTTCACGGCCTCGGCCCGCAGCTCGGGCGTGAAGTCGATCAGATCGTCGATCGTCAGCCCTTGCCCGTCATAAGCTGGCGGCTTGGTCGGGTGTGGCTGCGTCGGCGCATACCATTCGCCGGGCGTGTCGCCCTTGGGCACCGGCCGTTCCTCGATCGGCCAGATCGGCTCGCCGGTCTCGCGGTTGAAGACGTAGAGGAACGCCTGCTTGGTCGGCTGCGCCAGCGCCTTCACCGGCTTCCCGTTGACCGTGATGTCCACCAGGATGGGCGGGCACGGGATGTCCATGTCCCACAGGCCGTGATGCACCAGCTGGTAGTGCCAGCGCCGCTTGCCGGTGCGCAGCTCCACGGCGACGATGCTCTCGCTGAACAGGTTGTTCCCCGGCCGCTTGCCCCCGTAGTAGTCGTGGGTGGGCATCTCGACCGGCAGATAGGCCAGCCCCAGTTCTTGGTCGATCGAGATCTGCGCCCAGACGCCGGTGTTGCCGGTGTAGTCCGCCGAGTCGCCCAGCCAGGTCGAGTAGCCGAACTCGTCCGGCTGCGGAATCGTGTGGAAGGCCCACAGCCGCTTCCCCGTGCGGGCGTCGAACGCGCGCACGTAGCCCTTCACGTTCACCATGCTGCGGGGGTTGGCGCCGGTCTCGAAGGCCGCGCCGACGATCACCACGTCGCCGGCCACGGCCGGAGTCGCGTGCAGGCCGACGCGCGCCGCGCTGACGTCGAACTTCTGATCGAAGTCCTGCTTCAGGTCCACGATGCCGGCGCGGCCGAAGCCCGGCACCTTCTGGCCGGTGGTCGCGTCGAGCGCGACCAGCTGATACCCCGGCGTGACGTAGAGGATCCGCTCCTCCTTGCCGTCGGTCCAGTACGACAGGCCGCGGCCCGACAGCTGCCGCGGCGCGATCCGGGCGCGCTCCGCAGGCTCGTTCTCGTTGTGGACCCAGAGAATCTGACCGGTCGTGGCGTCGAGCGACACCACCGAGCGGCGCGTGCCGCCGGTCGAAAACAGGCGGCTGCCCACCACCAGGGGCGTCGACTGGAGGTTGAACTCCGGCGCCGGTCCGAGGTTGTCGGTCTTGAAGCGCCAGGCCACGTCCAGGTCCTTGAAGTTGGACGCGTTGATCTGGTCGAGGGGCGCATAGCGGGTATGGCCGGTGTCGCCGCCGTAGCTGCGCCACTCGCCGCCCGTCGTGCCCTTCTGCGCGCCAGCGCCGGCGCCAGCCAGCAGGATACCCGCCAGGACTATAGCCGTGGCTCGTGATGGCTTCACGTCGACCCTCCGCCCCGCGAAGCGGGGCCAAAAGACACTGTGCGCTAGCGAGGCAAAGCCTTACCGGTGACCGTGGCGGAGCCTCGCTACGCGATTTTGACCTTGCGGGGATACTGCGAGTTGTCCTCGAGGAACGTCTTCTTCACCTCGAGATCCTTCTCCGTCGGCTGCACCAGGCCGTTGACGTCGGTGACGCGCGACACCAGCGTGTGCTCACCGGGCGTGGCGCCGGTCCAGCTGTAGGTGAACAGCTTCCAGCCGAACTTCTCGCGCGTCGACGGATCCAGCGTGGCGGCCTGCCACGGTCCCTCGTCGACCTTGACCTCGACCGACTTGATCGGCGTGCCGTCGTTCAGCACCACGCCCAGCACCTTGTGCGCGCCGCCGGCCTGCGACACCCGCGCGATGTAGGACTTGAGCTGCATGTGCGTGACCGCGCGCTCGGTCCACTTCAATTCGCCGTTGATCGTTTCCCCGCGGAGCGTGCGATACCACCGCGCCTGGAACTTGCCGAGGTACTCCTCCGCCTGCAGGTGAATCTCGGACAGGTATTTCACGTTCGCCACGCCGTACCAACCCGGCACCAGCAGCCGCAGCGGCGCCCCCTGATGCTTGGTCAACGGCTCGCCGCCGAGCGCCCACGCCACGAACGGCTCGCGCGACATCGCCTTCTCCCGCGACAGGCTGCGGCCGAACTGCTGCTCGACCTTGTATTTCTGGGTCCGGAACTCCACCTCTTCCTCGCCCTTGTCGGCGCCGAAGAACACGAACTCACGCGCCGACTCCTTCACGCCGGCGCGATCGAGCACCGCGCGCAGCGGCACGCCCGTCCAACGGCCGTTGCTCGACAGGCCCTGCAGCGGCCGCCGGTTCCCGGAGCATTCGAAGCCGGCCACCAGGTCCTGCGGGCCCATCTTCTTCAGCTCGTCGAGCGACAGCGCCAGGGGCCGGTCCACCAGACCCGACACCTTGAGGCGAAACGCCACCGGATCGACGTCCGGGTGGCCGTAGTGCTGGGTGGTGAAGAACTTGTCCCGCGGGGTGAAGGGGCCGTCGATGGTGCGGATGTCCAGCACGCGGCGATCGACGGCCGGCGCCGGGAACGTCTCCGGCAGATCGGTGAACGGCACCAGCGTTTCGCCCTGCGCCAGCACCGGGAACGCCCACTCGGGTATCCCGAGGGCCGAGAGCCCAGCTGCCGCCAAACCACCCTGCAACACCCGCCGACGCGTCGTGTTCGTGCTCACAGCTCGCTCCCCTTCCAACCAGCCGCGCAAGCGCGGCCAAGAAGACATGCCTTGGCGAGGCGCCGCCTCGCCACGCCTTCATATCACGTCGCGACGCCCCCGTCACGCGGCCCGTGGTAGGCTACCGCGCCAGCCCCCTCCGGCGCCAGGTTCGCCCGATGCTTCACGCCCGTATCTCGCGACGGTTGCCCCTGCTGGCCCTCGTCGTCGCCATCGGCGCCGGCGGCGCCGATCGGCTCGACGCCCAGGCCCGCAGCCCCGACTCGCGGTCCACGCTGGTGGGTGTCGTCGTCGATCCGAGCCACGCCCCGCTGCCCGACGTCGCCGTCGTCGTCGAGGACCTGTCGCGGCGCATGACCCATCGCGCCACCACCGATCGGCAGGGCCGGTTCGAGATCACGGACCTGCCGGCGGGCGACTTCGAGGCGGAGGTCGCGGTCGCCGGGTTTGCCGTCTTCCGGGAATCGCGTGCGCGTCGCCGGCCCGATGGTCGAGCGGGAGATCGTGCTCGCCATCGACGCGCTGGAAGAGACCTTCACCGTCGTCGCGGGCGCCGGACCCGCCAATCGCGGACGGGCTGGGACGGCAGCGCGCCGAGGCGGAACCGTGCGTGGCGCCGGTGGACCCGGAAACCCAGTCGCCGATCGGCGGGCAGGTCCGGCCGCCTCGCATGCTGACGCGGGTGCCGCCGACCTTTCCCGACCACCTGCGAGAAGCCGAGCTGGAAGGCCGAGTGCGGCTGTCGGGGCGAATCACCGCCGACGGAACGCTGGCCGACGTGACGCTGCTGGAGGCCAGCCATCCCGACTTCGCGGCCGCCGCCGAGGACGCGGTGCGAAACTGGACGTGGGAGGAGGCGCTGCTCAATTGCATGCCCGTGGACGTTGGCATCACGGTGACCGTGCAGTTCATGCCGCAGCGGCCCTAGGAGAGGATTCCGCTCGGCCCGGCAGCGGCTCGACGGTGACGGGCTGGCCCCACAATTTCGTCAACACCGCGCCGACCATCGCAGGATCACCCGTGCAGTAGAAGCGCTGGCTGCCCTCCGCTGCGGCGGTCCCGCGCAAGCCCGCTGCCGTCAACCGGCGGTGCAGCTGGCGGGCCACCGCCGGCGCGGGGTTCACGACGGCCACGGCAGGCCCCGCCACCTCGCGAATCAGCGGCTCCAGGAACACGTAGTGCGTGCAGCCGAGCACCAGCGTGTCGGCGCCGCGCTCGACCAGCGGCTGCACGTAGGCGCGTACCGCCTCGCGCGCCGCCGGCCCCGTGGTCTCGCCGCGCTCGACCAGCTCGACCCAGCCGGGACACGGCTGGCTGACGACCGTCGTGCCCACGGCGTAGGTGGCCAACAGGCGCACGACGTTCGGGCTCTCGAGCGTGACCGTGGTCGCCAGCACGCCGACGATGCCGGTCTTGGTGCTGGTGACGGCCGGCTTGACGGCCGGCTCGATGGCCACGATCGGCAGATCGAAGCGGGCGCGCAGGCGCTCGACCGCGACGCCGGTCACCGTGTTGCAGGCGACCACGGCCGCCTTGACCCGCTGCGACACCAGGAAGTCCATCACGGCGAACGCGCGGGCCTCGATGTAGGTGGCGGCGCGGTCCCCGTAGGGCGCGTGGCCCGAGTCGGCCACGTAGAGCAGATCCTCCTCGGGCACCTCCCGGCGAATCTCGCGCAGCACCGACACGCCGCCGACGCCGGAATCGAAGACGCCGATTGGATCGGCCGCGCTCACGGTGCGCTGGACGCGGGCTGGCCGGCGCCCACCAGGCGCGCGATGGCACGCAGCCCCTCGTCGCCGACGTCGAGGCTCAGGTCGTTGACGTACAACCGGATGTGGGCGTCGCACACTTCGTCGGACATCTCCTGCGAGTGCGCGCGCACGTAGGCGCGGCTGGCTTCGGGAAAATCGAAGGCGCGCTGCACCGAGGCGCGGATGGCGGCCTCGGCGGCAGACGCCACGTCCGGCGTCGAGATCGGCGCGGGCACAGATGCCGGCCAGCGGCACGGGCAACCCGGTTTCGCGCTCCCACCAGTCGCCCAGGTCGGCCACGCGGCTCAGGCCGTGCGACTGATAGGTGAACCGGCTCTCGTGGATGATCAGGCCCGCCTCTACGTCGCCGCCGGCCACGGCATGCAGGATGTAGTCGTAGCGGAGCTCGACGACCTGGTCGAGCGACGGCGCGGCCAGCCGGAGGAGACGAAAGGCGGTCGTGTCCCGTCCGGGAATCGCCACGCGCCCCTTGACAGCATCGGCCAACGACATCGGCGTGCGCGCGACCACCAGCGGCCCGACGCCGCGGCCGAGCGCCGCGCCGCTGCGCAACATGCGGTAGCGCCCGCCCACTGCGGCAAACGCGCCGACGCTCAACTTGGTCAGGTCGAAGGCGCCGGCGTGCGCGCGGCGATTCAGCTCCTCGATGTCGAGCAGCACCGGCCGGACGCGAAACGGCGCGTCCACCAGCCCGTGCACGAGCGCGTGGAAGGCGAATGTGTCGTTGGGACAGGGCGAGAAGCCGAAGGTCAGTTCACGCACGACGCCAGCTCCCGCACCAGGTGCGGCGTGGCCTGGACCACCGCCGCGAACGCGTCGTCGAACCGCCACTCGGCCGCGGTCCTGTTCCTCGATCTCGTTGGAGATCGCCCGCACTTCGATGGCCGGTACGCCCGCCAGCTGCGCCGCCCGCAGGACGCCGAACCCCTCCATCGCCTCGACATCGCAGCCGGTCGTCCCGCCCACGCGCGCGCTGGTGCCGATGGCGCACTGCACGGCGTGCGGCAGCGCCCGTGCCGCGGCGTCGAGCAGCGCCCGCGAAGGCGTCACCACCCGCGGCGCCCAGTCTTCGGGAACCGCCAGGTCGCAGTACCGCGACTCGGTGCCGATCACCAGGGCCGGCGGCGGCAAGCCTGCCTGACGACGGGCGCCGGCGATGCCGACGTGCAGGATCAGGCCCGGGCTGTGCCGCGCAATCGCCGCGGCCGTGGCCGCAGCGGCCTCCACAGGCCCGACGCCGCACAGGATCCGGGGCCACCCACCGCCCGCGGCAAGCTCCCGCTCGGTCGCCGCGACGACCAGCACCCGGTCGACGGCTCGTCCGGCGCCTACTTGCCCCCCCTGTCGCGCTTCAGGCCTTCGGCGCAGGCGAACTCCCGCAGCTGATCGTTGGGCGGCGCGGCCTTGCGGTAGCGCCGGGTGATGCTCCAGGGCTCGAGCAGTGCCTTGGGGTCGCGCACGGTGATCTGATCCTCGAGCAGCGTCGGCTCCACCAGCCGGATCCGCTCGGTGATCGTCATCTCCTCGCTGTGCGGGGAAAACCCTTCGATGAACGTCGCGTCGTTCAACGCCACCGTCTCGACGACCAGCGTGTCGCCTTCCCAACGACCGGTCGAGTAGCCGGCATAGGTGGGATCGTCGAGGATCGCCGGCGTCGGCTTGCGGCCGTCGAGGTAGACGCGCCGCAGCGCGTCGTTCAGCTCGCTGAAGAACGTGATGCGGTCCTTGGACTGCATCACTTCCATCCCGTACGCCATCGCCATCATTCCCGGCATCCCGGGAGGCAGACAGTTGGCGGTGTTGTCGTACTCGTAGGAGCCCGACATCCGCGACTTCCGTATGACCTCCCACTTGGCCATGTACTCCGGCGTCAGTTTCGCGGCATCCGGCGCGCGGCCCGCCGACCCGTCCGACGTCGGCGCGGCCCGCGTGGGCGCCGGCAGCGGACCGCGGCCGCGTGCCGCCGGGGCTGGCGCGTTGGCGCCGCCGCCGCGCGGGCGCCGCCGCGCCGCCGGCACGTCCGCCGCCGGCGTTGATCGGGTAGTAGACGCCGGAGAAATCCGGCACCTGCGCCGGCGCTTGCGCCTGCAGCGTCAGATGATCAGCGGCAAGCAGCACGCCGCCTGCCAACACGGCTGGTCAGCACTCGCTTGAGGGCCATGGCTATTGCACCCCCGGGCCGGCGTTCGCCAGCACCGTGCCGTCGGCCAGGGTCACGCGCGCGATGATGCCCGACTTGCTGCCGTCCTTGGCCGGGCCGTAGTGCACCGTCACCGTGTCGCCGGGCTTCAGGACGCGTTTCGACCAGCCGGCGCGGATCAGCACGCCCGGCGCGCGGCCTTCGAGCATCCACTCGACCTTGCCGCCCTTGCCGTCGTCGGCGGTGAGGTAGAGCCAGGTGTGGGGGTTCACCCACTGCCACTCCTTGACCACGCCTGTCACCGTGTCCACCTTCTCGACGAAGTAGGCAGAGTTGCTGTGATGCGACAGCACAGGTGTCTGGGCCGCCCACGCACCTGCAATCGCGATGAGGCCGACGACGAGTCCCCTGTTCCAGGGGACTATGGACGACTTCATGGGCATCCTCCTGAACACGAGACTATAGCGCGCATTGTACAATTGAGACCGACGTTGCCATCCTCGTCCGACGACCTTCTCACCCTCGACGTCCTGGCCCGCGAGGTGGCCCGGCGCCGCACGTTCGCCATCATTTCCCATCCCGACGCCGGCAAGACGACGCTCACCGAGAAGCTCCTGCTCTACGCCGGGGCGATCGAGCTGGCGGGCGCGGTCCGCGGCAGCAAGACGCAGCGCCACGCGGTCTCGGACTGGATGGAGATGGAGCAGCAGCGCGGCATCTCGATCAGCGCCGCCGCGCTCGAGTTCGAGCTCGACGGCCACCACGTGACGCTGCTCGACACGCCGGGCCACCAGGACTTCAGCGAGGACACCTTCCGCACGCTGCTCGCGGTCGACAGCGTGGTGATGGTGCTGGACGCGGCCAAGGGCGTCGAACCGCAGACGCTGAAGCTCTTCGACGTCTGCCGGCAGCACGGCCTGCCGGTGCTGACCTTCATCAACAAGCTGGATCAGCCGGCGCTCGACCGGTTCGAGCTGCTGGATCAGATCGAGCGGGTGCTGGGCATCGCCGCGGCGCCGATGAACTGGCCGCTCGGCGACGGCCAGGACTTCACCGGCGTCTACGATCTCGAGACCAACGCCATCCTGTTCTACGAGCGCCAGAAGAAGGGCCGGCGCACGGCGCCGGTGGCGGTCGCCAGCCCCGACGACCCCGAGGTGGCGGAGCTGATTGGCGCCAAGCGCCAGCAGGATCTGATCGAGGCCGTGGACATCATCACCGGAGCGGGCACGCGGTTCGACCCGGCCGCGTATCGCCGCGCCCGCCAGACGCCGGTGTTCTTCGGCAGCGCGCTGAACGACTTCGGCGTCGAGCCGTTCCTGCGAGCGCTGCTCCACCTGGCGCCGCCGCCCGGGCCGCGCATGGCGGGCGACGTGCTGGTCGAGCCGACCGACACCGCCTGCTCCGGATTCGTGTTCAAGATCCAGGCGAACATGAACCCGAAGCACCGCGACCGCGTGGCCTTCGTGCGCGTGTGCTCGGGCCGGCTCAGCAAGGACATGCTGGTCACGAACGCGCGACTGAACACCGAGCTGCGGCTGTCGCGCGTCTACCGCTTCTTCGGCCGCGACCGGGAGACCGTGCCCGAGGCGTATCCCGGCGACGTCGTCGGCATCGTGAACCCGGGCCGCATCGCGATCGGCGACACGCTCTACGCCGATCGGCACGTGGAGTTCCCGCGCATCCAGCAGTTCCCGCCCGAACACTTCGCCACGCTGCGGCCGGCCGAGGGGCGCCACAAGCGGTTCGACGAGGCGGTGTTCCAGTTGGCGGAAGAAGGCCTGCTGCAGGTGTTCATGCCCACGCACGGCATGCGCTATCCGATCGTCGCCGTGATCGGCATCCTGCAGCTCGACGTGATCGAGGCGCGGATGGCCTCGGAGTACAACATTCCCTGCACGGCCGATCGCATGCCGCACGTGGCGGCGCGCTGGCCGCAGGTGCCCGCTCGGTGTGTCGTTGGCGCTGCCGACCAGCGGCGTCCTGGAGGCCGTGGATCGATTGGAGCGGCCGGTGCTGATCTTCGAGTCCGACTGGGTGCTCAAGTACACGATCGAGAAGAACCCCGACGTCCTGTTTGCGTCATCGGCCTGAGCCGATACCACGGGCAGGTAGGGACGGCCCTCCTCCTCATGAACACGATTACGCCGTCCCCGCTCAGCCGGCTCACCGTCTCGGCCACGGTGCTCATCCTGCTGGGCACCGCGGCGTTCCTGGTTCTGCGCTACCCGGCGCTCCCCGACATCCTGCCTGTCCACTTCACTCGCGGCGGCGTCCCCGACGGCTGGCAGTACCGGACCGTGGGACGAGTGCTCATGCCGGTCTTCGTGCAGTTGGCACTGGCCCTCAGCATGGGCGCGATCGCGGCACTGCTGCTCTCGCGCAGCACGCCGGATCACTCGCCCGACGCTCCTGACGTGCGGGCCGCATCGGCGGCGTCCGAGACGGTGCTGCTGATGGCACTGATCTGGGTGTCGTTCCAGGCCTATGCGGCGTTTGCGCTCGTAGGCGTGTGGACGAGCGCGCGCGCGGGGCTCGGCCCGGCCTACACCGCGCTTGAACTGGCGGGATTGCTGCTGACCGCCGGCGTGGCCGTGCGCGGGCACCGGCGAGTCGGCCGCCCTGTTCCTCGGCCGTTCGTGGCGCAGCACTGGCGGTTCGGCCAGTTGTACAAGAACGCCGACGATCCCGCCTTGTTCGTTCCGACCCGCGACGGGTCCCGCTGGACGCTCAACTTCGGCCGTCCCATGGCGGCGGCGCTGCTCGGCGTGGTCCTGACTGTCGGAGTGGTGGGGCCGACGCTGATTCTGCTGCTCGCCCTTCGCTACAACTTCTAGAGCAGGCCTGCCACCGGCTACAGTCTCGGGTCTCGGTCTCCGGTCCTGCCTTGAATGGCCCTCGCCCAAAGCGAGGGATTTAGAGCACTCGAATGAGAGTCGACCAACGGTTCGCGATCGCCGTGGGCCTGTGTGATCAGCCGCGAAGGCGCCGTGTGCGCGCGCGCTTCGAACTAGTGGCCGCCTCTTAGCACCGAGGATTTGGCAGCCCGGGTCCGCCTTCGATACATGGAATCGCGCTCAGGTACTCGTAGATAGCCTTCAGATCCCGATCGGTCGCGTTGCGATGGGCCGGCCACGGCATCACCTGCAGCAGACCAGGGTTATTGGGGACGTGGGGTGGAAGCGCTTTGAAATCGGTGCCGAGCCGTATGGCCTCCTCGAACTGCTCCCACGTCAACCCCGCCGGATGGCCGTCTGCTGTCGGGCGTCAGGTTGCGGGATACGAACGGACCAAACGAGTTGCCGCCAGCAAGGTATCTGTCCGTGTTGATCACCTCGGGCTGCCCCAGGAACGGATTCCCGCCCGGAAGGAAGACTCCAGGGGTTGAGGAGGAGGGGGTTGGGCCTGTGTGACACCCGAGACAGTCACCCGGGCCGTTTACGAGATAGCTGCCAAGACCCACCAGACTGCGATTCTTGCCGGTCAAGTCGAGCGGGACCGGCGCGATGTCGAATCCCCGCTGAATTTCGCTTTGCCCCTGATTCCCTTGTTGAGCAGCGCCCGTAACCAGCCCGGCCACCATGACACAGCCAACAAGACCGCCGACCAGGATTGCCTTTCTCATGCGCGCCTCCTTGAGCGACTCGACGCGAGCGTCGTGCGCTGAACGCCAGTTAAGGTCGTGCTTGTACTACGCAGGCATGCGCTCCTTCAAGGTCCAATGACAGGGCCCTCACTAGTCTGCGATGACAGCGACTTTGTTAGCGACCAGAGCTGACTAGTGACGAACCGGAACGTCGGCACGGCGCGGACGAGACTCCCTCAGCGCCCGTCCACGCTGAAGGCCAGCAGCACGTTGCCGGGCATGAAGCCAATCGAGCCGTAGCCCGAGCTGACGAACAGCATCCCGCCGGCGATGGTCGCGCCGGGCCCGTTGAGGCCTCGCCCCATTGGCCGGCACGCCGTTCACGGTGGTGTGCGCGCCGGTGGTGTCGATGTCCCAGATCACTTTGCCGCTGGCCGCATCGTAGGCGCGCAGGTGGCCGTCGAGCGCGCCGGAAAAGACCACGCCGGGCATCGCGCTGACGGCGGCGGGCTGGGCCGTGCTGCATCCGGGCTTCGCGCCGCATGTCGTCGCCGGCGCCGGCGGTGCCGACCACCGGGTCTTGCCGTCGGCCAGGTTCACGGCCAGCAGGCCCCCTGCCTCGCCGGGTTTTCCCTCGAGCGCGTTCGACAGCGCCACGTAGGCCGTGGTGCCGTCCACCGCGAAACCCCACTCGATGCCGCCGAGAATGCCACCCTGGCCCGCCTGCATCCGTCCACGCCGGCGCGCCGGTGTCGGCGCTGACGGCGTGCAGCTCGCCGGACTTCTGGCCCGCCACCACCAGGCGGCGGCCATCGGCCAGCGTCACCAGCGCGGGCGCGCTGCCGAAGTCGTGATCCGGCCCTGCCTTCTCGGGACAGTTGTCCTTGCCGCGCTGTCGGCACCGAAACACGCCGTCGTCCACGCGTCGCCGGCCAGCGCCTGGTGCACCCACTGGATGCGGCCGGTGTCCATCGCCAGCGCCATGATGGCGTCGGTGGTGCGCGCCGCGGGCTGCGAATAGGCGTCGCCGGTGGCGATGTAGAGGCGGTTGCGGGCGGGATCCAGCGCCGGCGTGGACCAGACGCCGCCACCGGATGGCCCATGCAGCTGCGTGCCGCGGCTGCTCCGCGTCGTGGGCTGCGGAGCCTCGGGAATCGTGAACGTCTTCCAGATCTGCTTGCCGGTAGCGGCGTCGATCGCCACCACGCTGCCGCGGAACGTGCAGCACTGATACGTGGGGATCGTCGCCGAGCCTTCCTCCATCGACGACACCGGAACGAACAAACGCCCGTTCGCGTACGCCGCGCCGCCGGTGATGATCGCGTCCAGGTGATCCTCGATCTTGGTCTTCCACGCCACGGCGCCGGTGGCGGCATCCACGCCGTACACCTGTGCGTGCGCGTCGCCGAAATAGACCATGGCGCGACCGTTGGCCGAGGGCACCACGACGGGCGTGGATCGGACAGCAGCGTCGGCTTCCACGGCCCACGCCAGGCAGCCGCGTCTTCGCGTCGAGCGCGTACGACGACGCCGTTGCGGCTGCCGACGAACACGCGGTTGCCGACAACCGATACTTGCGACCCCGATGCCGACACTGCCCGGCAGGCCGAACGCCCACTTCAGCTTCAAGCGCGGCACCTCGGCCGCGGAGATGCCGGCGGCCTGGGCGGACTGGAATCGCGTGTTCTGGGCGTTGATGCCCCAGCCGTTCCACGACGGCCCGGTCAACGCGGCGGCGTTGCCGGATACCGGCCGCGCTGCAATACGCCGTCTTCGGAATCACCTCGAGCGGCGCCCGGTAGGACCCGGCGGGCCGTCCGGTCACGAATGCGGCGACCGCGCGGCGTTCGGCCGGGCTCAGCGCCGCGGCCTGACGGCGCATCGAGAACGAGCTGAGCGCCGTCTCGACGTGCTCGGGCGTCAGGCCGCGCAGCGCCTCGCGAGTGGGCATGCGCGGAATGGAACCCTCGTGGCACGCGGCGCAGTGCTGCTTGTAGACCGCCTCGCCAGATGGCGCCTGAGCCGACGCCGCCGCCGCGACCACAAGCACGCCCAGGGTCACGCACGCGATTCGTTCACGCATCGCATCTCCACCGCCCGCGCGAACGCGCGGGCAATTAGACACTGCACAAGCGAGGCGAAGCCTCGCTTGTCGCAAGCCGACGGGATCATACGCCTGCGGCGCGTGCCCTCGGGCATAATGCCTAGCGAGGCTCCGCCTTGAACCGGGCGCCCATGCGTGGCTCCGCCTCGCTAGGCCAGTGTTTGATTGCCCGGCTTCGCCGGGCGAGAAAACTTGACTCGGTGGATGAATTCAGCTGGTCAAGTTTTCTGGGCCCCGGAGGACTCCATGCCGTTGTCCAGAGTGTTCGTCGTCTTCGTCGCCGTCGCCTGCTCTGATCTCCGGCCTGGCCGCACGCCCCGGCGCACAGGGCCGCGTGATTCCGCGGCCGCCCGCGCCGCCGCCGGGCGCGAACAACGCCGAGGCCGGCAGCGCCGCACCGGACGGCTACGCGCCGATCCCGCAGTGGGCCGGCCAGACCCGTGCGCCGCACCCGGCGCGCAGCGAGAGCTTCTCGGTGGAAACGGTCGCGACCGGACTGAGCCGGCGCCTTCTCCTTCCACTTCCTGCCCGACGGCCGGATCATCGTCAGCGAGCGACCCGGCCGCATCCGCATCGTCGGCAAGGACGGCAAGCCGTCGGCGCCGCTGGCGGGGCTGCCGGCGATCTACGGGCGCGGCCCGCAGGGTCTGTTCGAGATCCTGCCGGACCGGGACTTCGCGAAGAACCGCACGCTCTACTTCGACTACACCGCGCTGCCGGAGGGCACCGACCCGGCCAAGGCGCCGCGGCTCGCCGGCATCCTGCAGATCGCGCGCGCCCGGCTCTCCGACGACAGCACCCGGCTCGAGGACGTCAAGACCCTCCTCAACGCCGAGGGCATCGGCGGCCGCATGATTCAGGCGGCCGACGGCACGCTGCTGATCACGTCCAGCATCCCGGCGGCGTCGGCATCGACTCGGTGGACTGGCCGCAGCCGCAGCAGCTCGACAGCCTATGGGCAAGGTGCTGCGCATCAACACCGATGGCTCGATCCCCAAGGACAACCCGTTCGTCGGCCGGCAGCAGCGCACGCCCCGAGATCTACGCCCTCGGCATTCGCGACGACCAGGGGATGGCGTTTCACCCGCGCACCGGCACGCTGTGGGTCAGCGAGCACGGCCCGCGCGGCGGCGACGAGATCAACGCGATCGAGAAGGGCAAGAACTACGGCTTCCCCGCGATCGGCTACGGTCACGAATACACCGGCAAGCCGATCAACGGCGACAAGACACGGCGGCCGGCATGGAGCAGCCGGTCTACTTCTGGACGCCCGACATCGCGCCGGCCGGCATCGCCTTCTATTCCGGCAAGCTGATTCCGGGCTGGCGCGACAACCTGTTCGTCGCCGCGCTGGCCGGCAAGCACCTGGCGCGCTGGTGCTGGACGGCAACCGTGTGGTGGGCGAAGAGCGTCTGCTGCTCGATCTCGACGCGCGAATTCGCGACGTGCACGAAGGGCCTGACGGCGCGCTCTACGTCATGACCGACCGCGACGAGGGCAAGATCCTGCGGCTCGTTCCCAAGAGTTAGGAGACACGCCGACGCAGCTCTACGATCCAGCCGCCGTCGATCTGCGGCTGCGGGAAGAGTCCGCCGCCGTGGATGCCGGCGTGGAGCTGCCCGGCATCACCGACGGTTTCACCGGCCGCGCGCCGGACCTCGGCGCCTACGAAGCGGGCGCGCCGCCGGTGCACTACGGGCCGCGAACACGCGCGGGAACGCGGTAGCCGCCCGTCATTTTCGTTCGTAGGCGCCGATGTCCGGGCCCGGCCCTTGCGGGCGTGGTACCCACAACCGGTCGACGGTGACCTGCGGCAGCGGCCAGCGCGGCGTCGATGGCCGGCGATCCGGGCGCCAGCGTGTAATCGTGACCAGCAGCGTTGGTGAAGGCGGACGCGCTCACCCCCAGGTTCGACCAGTGCGACGCCGCTTCGACCGACAACGAGCCGAGCACCAGCAGATTCCGCACCTCCATCCCTGCAGCGATGGGGGACGCCGCGGCCTGGAAGAGGTTCGTCACGCTGCCGCCGACCGTGCTGTTCCAGATGCGCAGGTTCTGGATGGTGTCTTCGTAACGGAACGCGGTCAACGCGTCGTAGACGACCGCGTTCTGTATGGCGACCCAGGCGCCGCCCGCGACGCCAACCCCGCGAAGCCGGAAGGCGATCTCCGAGTCGTAGACCGTGACACGTTCCACCGTCACGTCCACGTATTCCTTGAGATTGAACGCCGCCATGTTGGTGATCAGGCCGTTGCGGAAGCCGTGCGCCACGATGTCGCGCAGCACCATCGTGCTCCGCGGAAAGCTGGGGCTGGCCTTGGTGTCGATGGCGTTTTCGCCCGGCGCCACCCCGGCCGGGAAGCCGTTCTCGGCCACCGGCAGCGGCTCCAGCCAGATGTGCGTGCGCTCGACCGTCACCCCGTCCCACCCCGGAGCGATCCGGGCGGGGTCAAACTGTAGTCCGTCGCCGGAGAAGGTGTGGATCTCGCAATCGCGAACCACCAGGTTCCTCACCGCGGCCCCGACGATGCCGTGGGCGTCTTGGCGGCCGCCTTGCCAATTGAGGGCGTGGTGCAGCAGCGAGTTCTCGATCACCACACCGTCCACCGACAGCATGTCCACGAGATCCCGGCTGGTGCGGCGCAGTTCACTGTTGCTGAGCCTGAAGTAGTGACCGCCCCAGTCCACCCGGACGAGATCGTTGGTGCCGGTACTGTCCGTCGAGGACCAGACCCTCGACAGCGAAGTGCGCGTGCACGACCGTCAGCACACGGCCGGAGGTGGTGACGAGCACCGACCCGCGACCGGCGGCTGAACGCAGCACGATCGGCTGGCCCGGCAGCCCGGCGCGGGCCGTAGCCAGCGATTCGTTGTAGGTGCCGGGAAGCACTGTGATGGTCTGACCCGGCTGTGCCATGTCCAGCGCCTGTTGGATCTTGCCGAACGGGCTGGAGCTCGACCCGTTGCCGGAACCACCCGGGGCCACGAACCACTCGCCCGTCGGCGGGGGCGTGGAGCCGCCGCCGCTCGCGTAGGCCTCGATCTCCGCCATCTGGCTCCAGCCGTCCGGGCTGCCTTGGGCCAGCACCCGGATCCACCCGGTCGTCACCGGCGCAAACGTAAACGTGCGCCACACCTGCGTATTGCCCTGCACCACCCCGCCCGGCACCGTCTGCCACCCCGTCGCGCTCCAATACTGCAGCGTGAAATCCTTCAGCCCGCACCCGGTGCACCCCAGCCCCGGCGTCGGCTCCACTGGCTGCCCCGCTGCGTCCTGGATCCCGAAGACGTCGATCTGGTCGATCGTCTTCGCCCCCGCAAACGCCACCTCCACCCAGTCCGGAAACGCGCCCGCCGTCGCGTCGCTCCACGTCCCGCCGCCGCCATGCCCGGCGCCCTGCCGGTCGCCGTTGATCACCGCCCATGCTGGCCAGCTCCCGCTGTACGCCGACGATGCCGTCACCGTCGCCCCGCTGGCCGCCGACGCCACGTTCGATTTCCCGCCCGACGCCGTCGTCACGGTCACGTTCACCGCCACAGAGGTGGTCGACAAGCCCCCGCCATCGGTTGCAACTGCCGTCAGCGCGTACGTACCGGCGGCCACCCCCGTCCATGGCAGGCTGAATGGGCTCGTCGTGGCGGTGCCCAGCACGCTGCCGTTGGCATAGAAGGCGACGCTCATCACCGGCCCTTCAACGTCGCTGGCTGTTGCCGCCAGCGTGAAGCTGCCCGGGGCCGTGGTGGAGGTCCCATTCGTCGGACTCGTCAGACTGACTGTCGGCGCCGTGTTCGACCCGCCGCTGCTCTCGTAGGCCTCGATCTCCGCGATCTGGCTCCAGCCGTCCTGGCTACCCTGGACCAGCACCCGAATCCACCCCGTCGTCACCGGCGCAAACGTAAACGTCCGCCACACCTGCGTATTGCCCTGCACCTCCCCGCCCGGCACCGTTTGCCACCCGGTCGCGCTCCAATACTGCAGCGTGAAATCCCTCAGCCCGCACCCGGTGCAGCCCAGCCCCGGCGTCGGCTCCACTGGCTGCCCCGTCGCGTCCTGGATCCCGAAGACGTCGATCTGACCGATCGTCTTCGCCCCCGCAAACGCGACCTCCACCCAGTCCGGAAACCCACCCCCGGTCGCGTCGCTCCACGTCCCGCCGCTGCCATACCCCGCGCCTCGCCGGTCGCCGTTGATCACCGCCCATGCCGGCCAGCTCCCGCTGTACGTCGACGACGCCGTGACCGTCGCCCCGCCGGCCGCCGCCGCCACATTGGTGGATCCCGTGAGCGAGGCCTCGGCCGCCGCGGCTGCATTGGTGGATTCCGTGATCGAAGCCTCGCCGAAGCTGAGGAACAGGAGCAAGTTCGGTGAGCCGGTTCCACCGTTGGTCACGTGGCCCGCCGTTGCAGTGGCCACCAGGGCATTGCCCACTTCCTGCGGCGGCCGGTCACCGGCCTGCCCCAGGTACAACGCCGCGGCCCCGGCCACGTGCGCTGCTGCCGTTGACGTGCCCGAGAGCGACGCGGTCGCGGTGTCCGAGGTGTGGTGGCTCGAGAGGATGCCGACGCCCGGAGCGAAGATGTCCAGCAGGGGACCGAAGTTCGAGAAGCCGGGCTTGGCGTCGGTCTGGTCGATAGCCCCTACCGTGATCGCCTCGGTGACCCGCGCCGGCGACGTTGCTTCGGCATCGCCGCCGCCGCTGCCCGCGGCAACAACGACCGTCATGCCGGCTGCGATCACCCTTCGCACGGCATTGTCGAGGGCCAGGCTGCCACTGCCGGCCAGACTCATGTTGACCACCGCAGGCCGCCGGCCGTCCGCGACAATCGCATCGAGGGCGGCGATGACGCTCGAGGCCGATCCGGTCCCCTCGCAATCGAACGCGCGGTAGGCGTGAACAGCCGCGCTCTTTGCGACGCCGTAGGTCGTGCCGGCGATGGTACCGGCCACGTGCGTCCCGTGCCCGTTGCAGTCCAGGCCGTCCGGACGAGCCGGGTCGCCGTCGTCGTTGCCGATGTCGTCGCGGTCGCCGTCTCCATCGTCGTCAACGAAGTCACCGCTGATGACGGCCCGGCCACCAAAGTCGACGTGGGTCTCGAGAATGCCGGTGTCAACGACGTGAACGAACACGGGCACGAGTGGCGCTGGATAGTCGTAGCGCCCATCCAACGCCGGCAGCGGCTGATCGATGCGATCGAGTCCCCACGGCGGAGACGACTGTGTCGAGGCCGTCCGAACCAGACCGTCTTCCTCGACGAACAGCACGCGCGGATCGCGTGCCAGCGCCTCTGCCGCCCCGGGCGGAAGCTGAATCGAAAACCCCGGCAAGGCCTCTCGAAAGACGCGCAGGAGCCGGCCCTGGAACAACGACTGCGATTCCAGTCCCATGGCCAGGGGGTCGTCGTCCTGGGCGAGCGCCACGATGTAGCGGCCGGGAATGGCCTCAGCGACCGGGCGCACGGCCGGACCTTGTCCGCGGAGATTTGGAGCAAGCAGGGCGAGGATTGCCACCATCGGCAGCAGCCGCGACGTGTTCATGCGAATCACCTGTAAAGCGCGTTGAGAAACGGTTTACCGTACCGGCGCGCGGGGGGGCGGCCGAACCTAGTCGAGGGGGGAGGCGGTAGCTTAGCCCAAGCGTCGTCACGCGAAGCCCGGCTGTTTGGAGGTTTTTGCTAGCCGGTGACGACTGCGCTGATTCGGCAGTAGACTCGCCACGCTCGAAAGGATCAGGCGATGCACATCTCACGCTGGAGCGCCGCGCTCACGATCGTGGCGGCCATGACTTCGATGACCGGGCGGCCGTTGATCGCCCAGAGCGGCGACAAGTACTCGGCGCGGCTGGCCTGGGTACCCATCGCCGGCGCCGATCGCGTGACCGGCAAGGGCTCGGCCACGGCGACGCTGTCGGGCAAGTCGCTGGCGATCTCGGGATCGTTCGAGGGCCTCGGCGGCCCCGCCACGATCGCGCGGCTGCACCAGGGCGTCGCCAAGGGCGCGCGCGGCAAGCCGGTGGCCGACGTCACGGTCCCCAAGTCCACCAGCGGCACTTTCTCCGCCTCGATCGCGCTGACCGACGAGCAGATCGAGGCGTTGAAGCAGGGCAAGCTGTACCTGCAGCTCAACGGCGACAAGGGCCTGGCTCCGGACGGAGCGAACTTGTGGGGGTGGTTCCAGCGATGACACGCACACGACTCTTTGCGGTCGCAGCGCTGGTTTGCGCCTGCGCAATCCTGACGATCAGCCGGGCAGGGCCAGGCGCCCACCGCGACGGCGTTCACCGCCGAACAGGCCCTCGCCGGACGCGCGGCCTACGACACCTACTGCGTGGGCTGCCATGGCACGGCCCTGCAGGGACCGCCGCCGCTCGCGGGCACGGCCTTCGCCACCGGCTGGGGCTCGCGCTCGACGCGCGACTTGCTGACCGCCGTGCAGTCGATGCCGCCCGAGTCGCCAGGCGGCCTGACCGAGGCCACCTACCTGGCCGTCACCGCGTTCATCCTGCAAGCCAACGGCGGAACGCCAGGCGCGCAGGCACTGACCACGGCAACGACAATCCCGCTCAGCGCGATCCTCCGTGCCGGGGCCGCCCCGGCGGCGGGCGCCGCCGCGATTCCTCCCGCTGGCCGTGGCGCCGGGCCCGCGGCGGCAGCGCCCGCGGCTGCCGCGCGCGGACGCGGACAACCCGCGGCCCCGGTGACGGGGCTCACCGTTCAAGGGACGGTGCGCAACTACCAGCGCGTCACCGACGACATGCTGCGCAACCCGCCGGCCAGCGACTGGCCGATGCTGCGGCACGACCAGGCCGCATCAAACTTCAGCCCGCTGAATCAGATCACGCGCGACAACGCGCACGAGCTGCAGCTGGCCTGGGTCGCGCCGATGGCCGAGGGCGGCACCAACCAGCCGTCGCCGCTGGCGCGCGGCGGCGCGGTGTTCCTGAACAACAGCAACGGCACCATCCAGGCGCTCGACGGCAAGACCGGCGATCTGATCTGGGAGCAGCGCCTCGGCGTGAACCCGGCGATGCGCGGCATGTCGCTCTACGACGACAAGCTGTATCTGGCCCTCAGCAACGCGCACCTGGTGGCGCTCGACGCCGCCACCGGCCGCGTGGCCTGGGACGCCGGCGATGCCCGACGGCCGCGGCAGCTCCAGCGGTCCGCTGCTCACCAAGGGCAAGGTGATCCAGGGCATGGGCGGCTGCTCGCAGTACTCCGATCAGAAGTGCTTCATCAGCGCCTACGACGCCGCCACCGGCAAGCAGTTGTGGAAGTTCCACACCGTGGCCAAGGACGGCGAGCCGGGCGGCGACAGCTGGGGCGCGCTGTCCAGCATCTATCGCGCCGGCGGCGAAACCTGGATCACCGGCAGCTACGACCCCGAGCTGAACCTGACCTACTGGGGCACGGCGCAGGCCAAGCCGTGGATGCCGGTCAGCCGCGGCATGTACACGCTGGACAAGGCGCTCTACACCAGCTCCACGGTGGCGCTCGACGCCGACACCGGCAAGCTGGCGTGGCACTTCCAGCACGCGCCCGGCGAGGCGCTGGATCTCGACATCGTGTTCGAGCGGGTGCTGGTGGACTCCGGTGGCCAGAACCTGGTGTTCACCGCCGGCAAGGACGGCATCCTGTGGAAGCTGGATCGCAAGACCGGCCGCTACCTGGGACACAAGGAGACGCTGTTCCAGAACGTCTGGGAGAGCATCGACGGCCGCACCGGCCAGCCCAAGTACCGCCAGGACATCATCGACGCCGAAGTGGGCCAGTGGGTCGACGGCTGCCCCAGCACGGAAGGCGGCCACAACTGGCAGGCGATGAGCCACCACCGCACCACCAACGCGCTGATCATCCCGCTCAGCCAGAGCTGCCTCGCCATTCGCGCGCAGCGGATCGAGCAGAAGCCCGGCGGCGGCAGCGCCGGCGGCGCCGATCGCCGCTTCT
This sequence comes from uncultured Acidobacteriota bacterium, assembly GCA_963713655.1. Lineage (GTDB taxonomy): Bacteria > Acidobacteriota > Vicinamibacteria > Vicinamibacterales > UBA2999 > CAWEBF01. Next base: position 48,601 of record CAVQMT010000053.1, on the reverse strand, counting down.
ACGAGATGCCGGGCACCGACGGCAACATCGGCCGGCTGGCCGCGTTCGACGTCAACACCATGGCCGAGAAGTGGGCGATCCAGCAGCGCGCACCGTTCCTGACCGCGGTGCTCTCCACGGCCGGCGGCGTCGCGTTCGTCGGCGACCTGGACCGCACGTTCAAGGCCATTGACGTCGCCACCGGCAAGATCCTGTGGCAGACGCGGCTCGCGACGTCGGTGCAGGGCTTCCCCATCAGCTACAGCGTGGACGGCCGGCAGTACGTCGCGGTCACGGTCGGCCTGGGCGGCGGCAGCCCGCGGCTGGTGCCGGCCACGCTGGCGCCGGAAATTCGGCGTCCCGACGACCGGCCAGGCGATCTACGTCTTCGCGCTGCCCGAACGACGCTGATGCGCCTCCTCGCCAGAACGATCGGGCTGGGAGCCGCGCTCGCGATCACAGGCGGCCTGGTCGCCGCGGGACAGGGTCAGGAGCGCGCCTACCCACCCGTCACCGCCGAGCGGCTGCTCAACCCGGCCGACGGCGACTGGCTGATGATCCGCCGCACCTACGACGGCTGGGGCTACAGCCCGCTGGCCGACATCACGCCGGCAACGTCAGCCGGCTGAAGCTGGTGTGGAGCCAGCCGACCAACATCGAGCGGGTCCACGAGTCCGCGCCGATCGTCAACGGCGGCCTGATGTTCATCACCGCGCCCGGCAACATCGTGATGGCGCTCGACGCGGTGACCGGCGCGGTGGTGTGGCGCAACCAGCGGCCGCGCCCAAAGGGCAGCTTCGTCCTGCACGATACCAATCGCGGCGTGGCGCTCTACGGCGATCGCGTCTATGTGGTGGCGGGCGAAGCGCAGCTGCTGGCGCTGGACGCACGCACCGGCAAGGAACTGTGGGCGGCCACCGTCGCCGACAACAAGTCGGCCTACTACCTGACGATGGCGCCGCTCATCGCCGACGGAAAGGTGCTGGTGGGCGCGTCGGGCGGCGAGTTCGGCGTGCGTGGCTTCGTGGCCGCGTTCGACCTCGACACCGGCAAGGAACTGTGGCGAACCTTCACGGTGCCGGAACCCGGCGCGCCTGGCAGCGAGACGTGGCCCAAGGGCGACCAGTGGAAGACGGGCGGCGCACCGGTGTGGGTCACGGGCAACTACGACCCGGCCACCAAGATCGCCTACTTCGGCACCGGCAACGGCGGCCCGTGGCTGGGCGACCAGCGGCCCGGCGACAACCTGTACGTCGGCTCGACCGTGGCCATCGACGTCCCCACCGGGCGCATTCGCGGCCACTTCCAGTACAACCCGAACGAATCGTGGGATTGGGACGAGGTGTCGCCGCCCATCGTCGTGGACTATCAGCGCAACGGGCGCACCGTGAAGGGACTGGTCAACGTGGCCCGCAACGGCTACATCTGGTTCCTCGAGCGCTTCCCCGATCGCATCGGCTTCGTGGACGGCAAGCCCTACGTGACGCAGAACGTCTACAAGAGCCTCGACCCGAAGACGGGCCGGCCCGACGTGGACGAAGCGCACAAGCCCGCCACGGGCAAGGCCGCCCCGTTCTGCCCCAACCAGCATGGCGGCAAGAACTGGCCGCCGGTGGCGTTCAGCCCGAAGACGCGGCTGATGTACGTCCCCGCCAACAACAACCTGTGCGGTCTGATGACCGGCGTCGCGGTGCGCTACGAGCGCGGCAAGGCATTCACCGGCGCGCGATCGGGGCACGCCGTTCCTGGCGCCGGGCGCCGACCACGTCGGCGAAGTGCAGGCGTGGAACGTGGACACCGGCCAGAAGGTGTGGACGCACGTCTACGACAAGACGCCGAACTGGGGCTCGATGCTGGTCACCGGCGGCGGCGTGGTGTTCACGGGCGGCACCAACGACCGCAAGATCCACGCGTTCGATGCGTCCACCGGCAAGCTGCTGTGGGAGGCCCAGACCAGTTCCGGCATCGTGGCGCCGCCATCGACGTTCACCGTGAACGGCAAGCAGTACGTGGCGGTGCTGGCGGGTTGGGGCGGCGATCCGCGCGGCATGCAGAACGCGCTCAACCGGATCTTCCCCGGCGAGTACCCGCCGGTGCCCGAGGGCGGCTCTATTTCAGTATTTGCGCTCGACTAGGAGCGTCGACCGTTGATCGCGCGCGCGCCGCGGCTCGTCCCACAGCACCTGCGCGCGCTGCGCCCGGCTCCACCAGCGCTGGAACGCCAGATAGCCGGCGCGCCGCCGGCCGGCTTCGTCGAGCACCTGGATGCGGTAGCGATCGTGGTGCACCGTCCACGTGCTGGGACCTTCGAACAGCTTGGCGTCCCGCCACCGCAGCAGCTGATAGCCCTGGCGGCGGCACCAGCTGCTTGACGCGGCGGCGCGAGAATCGGTCGGCGAACGGCGCGGCCAGGCGCTCGACCCACGACAGACGAGCGGTCAGCGTGGGCTCTTGATGTCGTGGCGCATCATCGCTTCCCTGGGGGGACGCCCGAGGATAGCGCGACCAGCGCTCGATTCAAGCTCGGCCGTATACAGATAATCCCGCGCAAACCTGGCGCGCCGGTTAGCGGAGCACCTGTTCCGTGTCGTGATGCGACTCCATCTGCCGCACCACCATCTCGTGGTACGCGCCGCGCGCGCGCATCAGCTCGTCGTGGGTGCCGCGCTCGATGATGCGGCCCTCCTCCATCAGCAGGATGATGTCGGCGCGGCGGATCGTGGACAGCCGGTGGGCGATCACGAAAGTGGTGCGTCCGGTGAGCAGCGACGCCATCGACGCCTGGATGAGCTGTTCGCTTTCGGTGTCCAGGTTGCTGGTGGCCTCGTCGAGGATCAGGATGTGGGGCGACGGCCAGGATGGCGCGCGCGATCGCCAGCCGCTGCTGCTGGCCGCCCGACAGCTTCACGCCGCGCTCCCCCACGAAGGTGTCGTAGCGCTCCGGCAGCTTGTCGATGAACTCGTGGGCGTTCGCGCGGCGCGCGGCGTCCTCGACCTCCGCGTCGGTGGCATCGTGCCGGCCGTAGGCGATGTTGTCGCGCACGGACCCGTCGAACAGGAAGACGTCCTGCTGGACGATGCCGAGGAGATCGCGATAGGACCGCAAGGTGAACGAGCGGATGTCCTGTCCGTTCAGCAGGATACGGCCGGCAGTCGGGTCGTGGAACCGCGCCACCAGGTCTGTCACCGTGGTCTTGCCGGCGCCGCTGCGGCCCACCAGGGCGACGACCGACCCGCCCGGCACCACCACGTCGAAGTCCCGGACCACCGGCCGCCCCTCCCGGTATTCGAACGTCACGCCCTCGAACCGCATCTCCGACAGGTCCAGCGGCGCCTGCACGGCGTCCGGCGGGTCGGGCTTGTCTTCCTCCATCCCCAGCACGTCGAAGACCCGCTCCATCGCTGACAGCGACCGCTGCAGCTCCGAGAACGAGTTGACGATGCTCCAGACCGGGCTGAGCAGCAGGAACGTGTACCACTGGAAGGCCATGATGTCGCCGACCGAGGCCCGGCCCAGCAGGTTCAGGTAGCCGCCGTACCAGACGATCACGACGTTCACGGCGCCGAGCAGCAGCCCCCACGAGGCCCAAATCACCATCTCGCGGCGCTGGGCGAAGAGCTCCTTGCGCAGCACCGTGTGGCGGCCGCGCAGGAACTCCAGCAGCTCGAGCGCCTCGCGGCGGAACGCCCGCACCACGCGGATGCCGGAGAAGGTCTCCCCCACGCGGCCGTCGATCCGCTCGACGTCCTTCCGCAGCATGCGGTAGATGGGCCGGACGCGGCGGGCGGCCATGAAGCTGATGCAGATGATGCCCGGGATGATGGCCAGGGCGGTCAAGGCCAGGCGCCAGTTCAGCGAGAACAGCACCACCACCGCGATCAGCAGCCGGACCACGGAAATCGACGGCGAGATGATGGCCAGCTGCAGCAGGCCGGTGGTCGTGTCCACGTCGCCGGTGATCCGCGACAGGATGCCGCCGGTCTTCATGTCCCACAGCGTCGGCAGCGGCAGGTGCAGCAGGCGGTCGAAGAGCGACCGGCGCAGCGCCAGCATCACCTGGGTGTTGAGCAGGCGCTGGCGGTAGTCCTTGAGCACGTTGGCCAGGCGCGACAGCACCACCACCACCACGAACAGGCCGCCGGCCAGGTGCAGCCGGTTCAGCCGCTCGTCGAGCGACAGCGACGTCAGCAGCACGTTGTCGATGATGAAGCGCATGAACAGCGGCTCCACCATCTCGAGGCCGGCGGTCACCAGCGCCAGGGCGAACACCACGGCCGCCTGAAAGCGGTGCGGCCACAGCCACGCCACGTAGGCGCCGAGGTTCTGGCGGCGCTTGCCCTCCGGGAAGAGCGCCTGCCGCGCGGCGTTGAGGACGCCGCGTGGCGATGCGACCACGACGTCGGCGTCTCCGCCCGCCTGCTGATCCGGGTCCAGCCGGCCGTGGGTGTAGTCGTCGACGAAGCGCAGATAGCGCCGCTTCGACGAGCGCAGGCGTTCGACAGGCGGGACGCTCATGGTCGGGCTCGGGGGGTATCCGCTTACAGTAACATCGCAAGGCTTGCGCGGCTTCGACACGGTGCGTCGGCTGGTTCGCGGCCTCGACGGCGTCGAGGAGAGCACCGCGTACGGTTCGCCGTGCCTGAAGGTCGGCGGCCACATGTTCGCCTGCATCGCCATCAACAAGGAGGCCGAGCCGAACACGCTGATGATTCGCGCTGCCGTCGTTCGAGCAGCGCGACGACCTGATTGCCGAGCAGCCCGAGGTCTACTACCTGAAGCCCCACTACGAGCCCTACCCGTGCGTGCTGGTCCGGCTCGGCCGTGTGCATCCCGACGCGCTGCGCGACCTGTTGCGCGGCGCCTGGCGGGACGCGTCCGCTCGGCGGCCCAGGAAGGCCGCAAAGAGGAAGGCGGCGCGATGAGCAAACGCCCCAATCGCCCCGCCGCCCGGGTTGCGGTACGGCCGGCTCCGGTTCCGCCGCTCTACCGCTTCGGGCTGCAGTTCTTCGCCGTGTTCTCGCTGGCGATGCTGCTGGCCTTCTGGCCGTCCTACTTCTCGCGCCTGGGCTCGCAGCCAAGCCTCCACCCGCACGCGCACGGCCTGACCATGACGCTGTGGGTCGGTCTGATGGTCAGCCAGGCCTGGCTGATTCGCTCGGGCAACCGGGCCACGCACCGGAAGGCCGGCCTGCTGTCCTACGCCCTGGTGCCGTCGCTGGTCGTCGCCGCCCTCACGTTCATGCATTACCGGCTGAGCGGAGTGGCCGGCCTGGACGACCCGGCGCTCTATTTCATGGCCCTGGTGGTGAACGCGCTGGTGGCGTTCCTGGTGCTCTACGGTCTGGCGATGTGGTTCCGGCGGCAGCCGGCGATCCACGCCCGCTTCATGATCGCCGCCCTCTTCCCGCTCTTCACGCCGGTCACCGACCGGCTGATCGGCGCGCTACGTGCCGGCCATCGTGCCGCTCGTGCCGCGCATTGGCGGATCGCCGGTGGTGCCCACCGCCGGTTTCCTGCTGGCCGATGTGATGCTGATCGCGCTGTCCGTGTGGGACTGGCGCACCAACCAGCGGCGCGTGTTCCCCATCGCACTCGGGGTGCTGGTGCTGTATCACGCGTCCGTGCTGACGTTCTACCAGTTCGGGTTCTGGCGCGCGTTCGGCGAGTGGTTCCTGACCCTGCCGCTTTCCTGAAGGGCTACGGGCTACAGGCTACGGGCAGAACAAAGACAAACGACCAACGACCAAAACAGCAAGGATGGCAAACATGAAACGAAGCGCATCAGCAGAATGGAAGGGCGGGCTCAAGGACGGCAAGGGCGTGATCTCGACGGAGAGCGGCGTGCTCGCCAACACGCAATACTCCTTTGGCACGCGGTTCGAGAACGGCAAGGGCACCAACCCCGAGGAGCTGATCGGCGCCGCGCATGCCGGCTGTTTCTCGATGGCGCTGTCGGCGCAGCTGGGCGAGGCCGGCATGACCGCCGACAGCATCGCCACGACGGCGACCGTAACCTGGAGAAGGTCGAGGGCGGCTTCGCGATCACGGCGATTCACCTGACGGTGAAGGCGAAGATTCCCGGCGCCGATCAGGCGAAGTTCATGACGGCGGCCAACAACGCCAAGGCCGGCTGCCCGGTGTCGAAGGTGCTCAACGCGACCATCACGATGGACGCGTCCCTCGAGCCGTAGCTCGAGTTACTGAGCCATCAACTTCTTGATCAGGGCGGCGGTGCCCTGGAACACGGCCGGCGGTCCGCCGGCGCGGCCGCGGTTGCCGACGCCCAGCGCCACGTCCATGGGCGTGCGCCCCTGCTTGTCCTTGGCGTCGAGCCTGGCGCCGTGGCGGGCCAGCTCGGTCACCACCGAGTCGAGCCCGGCCTGGGCGGCGTAGTGCAGCGCGGTCAGGCCGTTGGTGTTGGCCGCGTTCACGTCCACACCTTCGGCGAGCAGGACCTTCACGCCCTCCAGCAGCTCGGCCTCGGTGCCGACGTCCTTGGCGAAGACGCCCAGGCCCGCGGCCGACGCCGCACGCCAGCATCAGCACCGTGGTGCCGTTGGGCTGGTTCAGCGACGCGTCGGCGCCCGCGGCCACCAGCAGCCGCATGGCGCGGAAGTCGCCGTTTCGTGCCGCGCGCATCAGCGGCGTGGTGCCGGCGCCGAGCAGCGGCTCGCCTGGCGTGTGGTTGCGCTGCAGCGCCGCGGACTTCAGCTTCGCGTCCACCTGCCCGCCCTTGGCGAGCACCAGCGCGACGATGTCGAGCGCGGTCGACGTGTCCGCCACCTTGCGCGCCGGCAGGCCGTAGACCTCGCCCAGCGTGCTCATGTCCACCGCGGCGTACAGCGCGCCCATGCCGGCGGTGTCGGTGATGTTCGGATCGGCGCCGGCCTCGAGCAGCACCCGCGCGGTGTCGTAGTGGAAGTTCCAGATCGCGCGCACGAGCGGCGTGGTGCCGTCCGGGTCCACGGCGTTGATCTCGGCGCCGGCCGCGAGCAGCGCCTTCACGGCCTCCGGCGCGCCGTCGCGGGCCGCATACATCAGCGGCGTCCAGCTCCCCTTGGGCAGGATGGTCAGCACGCCTTCGAGGCCGAAGCGATCCTTGGGGAACGACAGCGTCCTGGATCGGGCATTGACGTCCGCCCCGCGCGAGGCCAGCAGCTTGACCACCGCGGCGTGGTTCTCGGACGCAGCCCACATCAATGCCGTCTCGCCCTGCTGCTCCTCGCGCGCGTTGGGGTCGGCGCCCTTGTCGAGCAGCCGGGCCACCACCTCGGCGTTGCCGGTGCGGGCCGCCGTCATCAGCACGGTCTGGCCCCGCGAAACCGTGGCGCGCGCGTCGGCGCCGGCCGCCAGCAGCAGCTCCACCATCTTCGGGCTGCCGTTGATCGCGGCGAGCGCCAGCGGCGTCATCCCGTACCGGTTGGCGGCGTCGGGCTTGACGCCGGCCTTCAAGAGCGCGCTGGAGGTGGCCACATCGTCGGCGCGCACGGCCCAATGGAGCGGCGTCGTGCCGTCAGCATCGGTCGCGCGCACCTCGCCGGGCTTGGCCAGGAGCGCACGCACCGCGGCGCGATCGCCGGCCTGGATCGCGACCGACAGCCTGGACAGGCTGTCGGCTCCGCCCGCGAGCACGCGAGACCGCGGCGATCGCCACCGCCGCCGGCGGCGAGACGCGCCCGATCAGGCAAAGAACCCCTCGACGCGGCCGTTGCTGTCGCCGAACGTATCGATGCGGCTGCCGAAGTGGTTCGACACCGCCAGCCACAGGTTGCCGATCGGGGTTCGCGGCTCGAGCTGCAGGTGGCGGTGCCCCTTGCCCACGCCACCGCCCACGGCCACGACCGGCAGCGGATCGCTGGCGTGACCGTTGGGGTTGCCCATGCCGCCGCCGTAGAAGATCAGCGAGTGATCGAGCACCGAGCCGTCGCCGTCGGGCAGCGCCTGCAGCTTGGCGATGAACTTCGCGAACAGGCCCATGTGATAGACGTTCACCTTGACGTTCTGGGCGATCTTCTGCTGGTCGTTGCCGTGGTGCGAGACGGTGTGGTGCTGCTCGGTGACGCCGATGTGGGGATAGGTGCGCTGGCTCAGCTCGCGCGACAGCATGAACGTGAACACGCGCGTCACGTCGGCCTGGTAGGCCACGGCCATCAGGTCGTACATCAGCCCGGCGTGCTCCTCGAACGAATCGGGCACGCCGATCGGCGTCTCCAGCGCGACGTCGGTGCGGTTGCGCGCCTCGGTGCGCTGGATCCGCCGCTCGATTTCGCGCAGGTTCTCCAGATACTCCGACACGCGCTGCCGGTCGCGCGTGCCCAGCTGCTGCTGGAGCTGGCGCGCCTCGGCGGTCACCGAGTCCAGCATGCTGCGCTCGTCGCGGATGCGCGCCGCGCGCTGCGCCGGGCTGCCGGCCTGGCCGAACATGCGCTCGAACACGACGCGCGGGTTGATGTCCATCGGCAGCGGCGTCGAGGGCGTGCTCCACGACACCGTGTTGAGATAGGCGCAGTTGAATCCCGGCGAGCACGCGCCGACGTAGCCGGTGAAGTCCTCGGTCGCCACTTCGAGCGAGGGGAACGGCGTGTCCTGGCCGATCTCGCGCGCCACCACCTGGTCGATCGTGGTGTTGGCCAGCACGTCCTCGGCCTCGGTGCGCTTGGGCCACACGCCGGTCAGGAAGCCGGCGGCGCTGACGGCGTGATCGCCCACCTGGCTGCCGGGATGGGATCGGGTCAGGTTCGTGACCACGACCACCGATTCCTTGAACGGCTCCAGCGGCTTCAGGATCGGCTTGAAGTCGAACCCGGCGCCCACGACCTCCGGGATCCACTGCTCCATGATGGCGCCGTTGGGCACGTAGATGGCGCCGAAGCGCGTCCGCGGCCGGGCCTGCGCGCGCGCCCACGGCGTCAGCGCCGGCACCATCGCGTCCACCAGCGGCAGCGACACGGCGACGCCCATGCCTCGAAGGAACGTGCGGCGCGGCAGCGACTTCTTCGTGATGAACATAAGGATCCTCGTCAGGGCTTCGCGCCCGGGCTTCGCCCGCATTTGGAACGGCACGCTCTTCACGACCCCTATGACGATAGCCGACAGTCGATAGTCGCGCTTCGCGGCCTCGCGCACAATAGCCCGCACTGCCGGCATGTCGCGGGCTTCCACACCCCGGCCGAGGGCGTAGGTCAGCAGTTTCTCGGTCATCGTGCCGACCACCAGCTCCGGCCGCTCCAGAATCGCGCGCCGCAGCGTCACCACGCCGTCCACGGGCGTGCCGTCGGCCAGCTGGCCGGAGGCGTCGATCGGCCCGCCGGCTTCGCGGGTCCGCCACGCGCCCACGGCGTCGAAGTTCTCGAGCGCGAAGCCCACCGGGTCCATCACCTTGTGACAGCTGGCGCACACCGGGTTGGCGCGGTGCTCGGCCAGCTGCTCGCGCAGCGTGCGGGGCTTCTGCCCTTCCTCGTTGCCCTTGAGCGACGGCACGTCCGGCGGCGGCGGGGGCACCGGCAGGCCCAGCAGGTTCTCGAGCACCCATTTGCCGCGCAGCACCGGCGACGTGCGCTCGGCGTGCGAGGTCACCGCCAGCACGCTGCCGTGGCCGAGCAGGCCACGCCGCGCCTCGTCCGGCACCGGCACGCGGCGGAACCGGCTGCCGTAGACGTTCGGGATGCCGTAATGCCGCGCCAGCCGCTCGTTGACGAACGTGTAGTCGGCGCGCAGCAGGTCCAGGGCGCTGCGATCCTCGCGCAGGATGCTGTCGAACAGCAGCTCGGTTTCGCGCCGGAAGGCCTGGCGCAGGTTGTCGTCGAAGTCCGGGAACTCGTCGGAATTCGGCAGCACGCTGCGCACGTTGCGCAGGTGCAGCCACTGGCCGGCGAAGTTGGTGACCAGCGCGGCGGACTTCGGGCTGGCCAGCATGCGGCGCACCTGCGCGTCCAGCGCGGCCGGCTGGCGCAGCCCGCCGCTCGCGGCGACGGTCAGCAGCTCGTCGTCCGGGATGCTGCTCCAGAGGAAGAAGGACAGGCGTGAGGCCAGCTCGAGGTCGGACACCGGGTGCACCGCGCCCGGCGGCAGAGCCTGCCGCGTCGCTCTCGCTGCGGAAGACGAACCGCGGGCTGGCCAGGATGCGCTGCAGCCCGCGCTGGATGCCCGCCTCGAAGCCGCCCTGCGCCCTCGCGGCCTCGTAGAACTCCAGAATCGGCGCCAGCTCCGTAGCGCCGACCGGCTGCCGGTACGCGCGCCGCGCCAGCCGACTGAGGATGCGCTCGGCGCACGCCCGCTCCGCCGACCGCGACGCGGGCCGGCAGCGGAACACCTGGCGGCGGCTCGGCGTGTCACCCGGCCCGGTGGCATCGAACGGCCCGGTGACGGCGAACGTCTGGATGTGCGGCCAGCCGGCCCAATCGAAGTTGTCGGCCGAGGCCCGCAGGAACGGCTGCAGGCGCACCGCGTCCTTGACCCCCATGTGGTCGATGAACGCCGCCGTCACGACGTGCGGGCCGGCCGGCACGCGCACGCGGGCGCGCATGCGCAGCTCGACGGCGTCGCCGGTGTCGGTCGGCGCCTCGAACATCCGGGCCAGGTCGTCGGTGCCGCCGATCGTGACCCGGTGCACCGGGCGGCCGTCCACGGCAATCTCGAACTCGCTCGGGTACTGCAGCCCCCGCACGATGTTCAGGTTGGTGCGATACAGCTTGGTGTCGAACTGGTACTCGGCGTCGAGCGGAAACGTGTGGCGCACGCGCAGGCCGCCCACGGTGCCCAGCGGCAGGCCCTCCACGTGCTGGTTCTGCGACAGGTCCTGCGGCACGCGATAGGTGTCGCTGCCGGGCCGTGTCGCCGGATCGCCCACCGCGAGCGCACTGATCCGCGCCGCCGCCGAGAGATACCGCTCCTGCAGCGTACGGCGACACGCCCAGCACGTCCGAGATGTTGTCGAAGCCGTAGGCCGAGTCGTCGGGCGGCAGCAGCGTCGCCGCATCGACCTCGAGGTCCAGCAAATCGCGGATGGCGTTCTGATACTCCGCGCGGTTCAGCCGGTGCAGCAACGGCCGGCCCGGGAACGGCCGCGCCGCGGCGGCGCGATCCAGCGCGGTCTCGAGGCCCGTGGCCAGCGCGCCGAGGGCGTCAGGCGGCGGGCGCGGCGCCCCCTGGGGCGGCATCACGCCCGCGCGCACCTTGCGGATCACCTTTTCCCAGATCTCGGGGCTGCCTGCGGCGTCGTGGACGCTCAGGCCCTCGAGCACAAGGTCGCCGGTCTTGAGACGTGCGTTGTGACACGTGACGCAGTAGCGGTCCAGCATGGCGCGGGCGCCCGTCGGGCGTGGACGGGACACGCCTGCCGTGCGCGACGGGCTGGTTCTGCCCGGCGCCGCCGAGCACCGCCGACAGCGGTGCCAGCGCCAGCGACACGAGCCAGAGACGGATTCGCACCATGCGTCAGCGGCGGGGCCAGGGCACGCCCTGGTCCGTCTTCACCGCGCCGATGCCCTTGTAGAGGAAGCGCTGCACCCGCGCGCCGGTATAGGTTTCGGTGGTGTAGACGTTGCCCTGCGAATCGGTGGCCACGTTGTGCACGCCGAAGAACTGCCCCGGCTGGCGGCCGCCGTCGCCGAAGGTCGTCAGCACCTCGAGCGACGACCGGTTCAGCACCCGCACCTTTTCGTTCACGCCGTCCACCATGTAGAGATAGGTCTCCTGCGGGTCACGCGAGAACGTCATGTCCCACACCGATCCCGATCGTAGCGTCTCTTTGTCGAAGAACGCCTCCTTGACGAACGTGCCGTCCTTCCGGAACACCTGGACGCGGTTGTTCACGCGGTCGCAGACGTAGACCAGCCCGTCCTTCGACACGTTGGCGCAGTGCACGGTGCGAAACTGCTTCGCCGGCGGCGCCTTCGGATCGTAGGCGCCGGTGTCGGTGTCGTCCGGCTTGACGCCGTAGGCGCCCCAGTGGCGCTTGTACTTCCCGGTATCGGCATCGAACACCACCACGCGGTGGTTGCCGTAGCCGTCGGCGATGTAGGCCTCGTTGGCCGCCGGCTCGATGAAGATCTTCGCCGCCCGCCACAGGTTGGCGGTGTCGTTGCTGCCGTTGTGCGTGCCCTTCTTGCCGATCTGGAGCAGGAACTTCCCGGACCGGTCGAACTTCAGCACGTGGGTATCGGTGTCGCCGTTGCCGCCCACCCAGACGTTGCCTTTGTGATCGACGGTGATGCCATGATTCGACTCCGGCCACTCGTAGCCCTGGCCCGGCCCGCCCCAGCTGCCGACCAGGTTGCCGGCCGGGTCGAACTCGAGCACGTGCGGGCGCGGGCACGCAGCAGGTGCCCACCTTGGGTGTCACCGCGGCGGCCTTGAAGTTGTCGTCCACGCTCTGCGGCCGGTGGATGACCCACACATGGTCGCGTTCATCGACGGACACGCCGATGGTCATGCCCATGACCCAGTGGTTCGGGAGTGGCTTCGGCCACAGCGGATCCACCTCGAAGATGGGCGCCCTGACTGTCGCCGTTGGCGAGGACGGCGACGATTGGGCCCCCAGCGTGGCCAGCACCGAAACCACCAGACCCGTCGTCAGCGCGTGCTTCGGCGTCATCTCGCTCCTTCCCGCCCCGAGGCGGCGTCCTGCGGATTGTAACGCCGCAAGAGTTACCGCCGCCGCAGGCGCTTGAGGATCTGGATCTGACCGGCGTGATACAGGTCGTGCGCGGCGATACCGCTCACGAGCGACAGGTTGTCGAACGGACTGCGCGGTGCCCGCCGCGAGAGCAGCGGCTCGGGCAGCTCCACCAGCGTCTGGCGCAGCGCCTTGTGCATGTCGGCGAGCAGGCGGACGTCGCGGCGCCACTGCGCCGCAGCCGGGACACCGGTCACCGGCCTCACCCACCAGTTGGACCCTTGCAACGGGAACGAGCCGCGCTTCTCGCCGAGCAGGCGCCTGCGCACGGCGTACTTCCAGTAGGCCGCGTGCACCACCAGCTCCCAGATGTTGTGGCGGTTGCGCGCCGGCCGCCACGCCGCGGCGGCGGGGGTGAGCCCGCGGATCGAGCCGCGAAGGTTCGTGCCGTGCCACGACCGCTTGTCGTAGGCCTCGTCGACGATTCGCAGCAGCACGTCGCGGGTCATTCAGGACCGTTCACGGGGTGAAGCCGTCGGGCAGCACTTCGACCGCCACGGCATCGCCGTCGATGCCGGCCGTGCCGGCCGCCGCCGGCCGGTAGGTGGCGTAGACGGAATAGCCCGTAGGCTGCGGGCCGCACGAGACATTGCCGATGGCGCTGGACCTGTAGCTGATGAAGTCCACGTCGGCCAGCTGCTTGGCGCGCAGCGACAGCACCCGGCCGTCGCTTACCACTCGTAGCACGACCGTGCCGTTGACGCACTCGATGGCCTCGAACGTTCCGAGCACCCGCTGCTCCCCCGTCGCGACCGGACGCAGCTGCAAGCCGCCGGCTCGCCCGGCCTGGCTCCGCAGCTCCGCCAGCCTTGCCTCGTCGATCGGCGCCGGCGTGGACCCGCCGGGCGGAACCGGCGCGGGCGGCGTAGCCAGCGACGCCATGAGCGACGAGCTGATTGACGGAGGGGCGGCGCCGGCCTCGCGCGCCGCGCGTATGTTCCCCACGTCGGTCATGACCCGGCGGGCCTCGGCTCGCGTGTCGGCCGTTCGACCGGCGGCCATTATGGGACCCAGCAGCGCGGTGGCCTTGTCGTACTCGCCCTGGCGGATCTGCGCCTGGGCCAGCAACAGCCGGTACTCCTCGCGCGAGGGATCGAGCTGGATGGCCCGCTCGAGCGCGCCAATCGCCGCCGAGACGTCGCCCCCGCCGACGAGCTCCGCATAGGCCAGCATCCACGCCGCTCGCGCCGACCGCGGGTTGATCGTGGTCGCCCGCCGGAGCACTTCACGTGCCCGCGGCAAGATCGTCGCTGCTGCATCGCGCATCCGTGCGCGCTTCCGACATCTGTCTAACCAGGCCGCGCCCGTAGGTACTCTGCACGATGAAATCGTCTGGCGCGAGCGCGGCACCCCTTTCGAGGTGGGCCAGCGCGTCGCTCAGCTGGTTCTCACGCAACTCGATGGCGCCAAGCACCATCGACGCGCGGCCGACCTTCGGATCTCGCTTCTGAATCGCTGCGACGCGCGTGCGTGCCTCGTCCACGCGTTTGACGCGGGCCTGCATGTCAGCCAGGTAGGCGTCCGCTTCGTCGTCGTCGAGTGTCCTGCCGCGCGGCACGGCCGTTGCGGCCGATTTCTCAGGAAAGTTGATGCGAATCGCTGGAAAGGTGTCCCGGCGCACGTAGCTGGAGAGTTCGCGGTCAAGCGCGGCCGTGTCTTTGCCGAACGCCGCGGCGAACGCTTCCTCATCGGGCGTGCCGGACCGCATCGACGACAGGTACGTCGCGTAACTGCGCCGCACGCAGCCTCATTGCCCAGCGTCAGGTAGTGGACCAACGCCCACGACTGGGCATAGAGCACACTGCGCCGGCTTCCTTCGTTGTACACCGAGGCCTTGTGATCCACGGCAAGCAGCTGCTTGACCGTCATCATGGTGCTTTGCTGCAGAAGAAGGATGTGGTGCGCCGGGGCGCGGCCGATGATGACACCCTTGCCGCCATCGAGCTGCTCCGTCATTTCGTAAAGCTCGGCCAACCCTTCGCCGACCCACACCGGCACGCTCCCCTGGCTGTTGCTGACGAGGAAGTGCGCGTACTCGTGGAAGATCGTCAGCACTGCGAGGTTGAGAAACTCCGCGTTCACGACGATGTAGTTGACGTCCTCGCCGCTCTGGAAATAGCCGTTCAGCTCGATTGGGTTGCCGCGATAGAGGGGCTTCACTGGTGTCATCGAGCGGTCGCCGTCGAACACCATGACGACGGTGGGCACCGGCGACTGAGCGCTGGCGCCGGGCAGCACCCGCAGGAGCGCCTCCCGGAACTGCTCCAGGCGCTCCGCGACGCGGCGGATCTGCCCCTCAGATGCGTCGCCGATGAAGGTGAAATTCTCCGACTGCAGCTGCGTCCACTTTGCGGCTGCCTTCACGGGCAGCAGCACGCAGCAGCAGCGCGGCAAGAAGCATCGAGTGACGCATCCAGGATCCTCTGGGCCGCATGTCGGCGGCTGGCCTGCGTCACTATACGGCGAGCGCTAAAGCATGCTCAACCGGGCAGCGCCATTCAGGCGCTGCCCGGGGCCCCAGCTTCTTGGGGCGCTTCTACGTGGACTTCTTCTGCACTTCGATGCGGACGGCGTTGTTGTTTGGCGACCCCTTGGTGAAGTACACGGTCACCGGGCTGCCCGTCATCGACGAGATCGCGGTGATGCTGTCGCCCGCGCCCGACACCTTGACGCTGTCCGAGTAGCTGAACACCGTCGGCGCGGTGGCGCCTTCGGTGCGAATCGAGATGGTCTTGGCCGTGGTGTCCACGCGCACCAGCTCACCCTTCAGGGCGCTTTCCTGCGCGGCCTGGGCGGCCTGCGCTGCCGGCGCTGCCGGTTTCGATCCCTGCGAGGACGGCTCCTGCGCGAGGGCTGGCACCATCCAGCCCGTCAAGGCGACGAGCGACACCCCTACGAACGCACGTTTGATCGATGTTCATCGGAACACTCCTTTTCCTGTCTCTCGTCTTGTCCAAGTGTCGTGCCAGATTGCGCGTCAGTCGATTCGCCCCACACGTTTGTGCCTCGCCGCACAAGCACGTGAAACGGTCGTGATTTGATTCGCGTCGCGCGCGGGCAGTTCCTTCTCAGCCTTAGTGCGGCCCGGCTGGAAGCTCTAACGCGCGCCGAGCGACGGCACCGCTGAGGTTGCGGATGTGACTGATCGGTGTGGGCACGAATCGTGAAAGGCGAGATCTCGGGGGAATCGTCCTCCCCGGAGGTGTCGCTATGAACGCCAGCCGATTGCTCGTGCTAGCAGTGTTCACGTCGGCGTGCGGAGGCGCGGCCGCGACCGATCGCCCGCCCACCAACGCCACCGAGGCCGCTCTGCAGGAGGGCGAGCGCAAGACCAGCACCGATCCCGGCGTCAACCCCGACGCCGCCGCGATGGCCGATTTCAAGGGCCGCGTCGAGGGCTACGCCGAGCTGCACCGGCAGCTCGCCAAGGGCGACGCCAAGCAGCGAAAAGAACTCCGACCCCACCGAGATCAACGACGCCAAGACCGCGCTGGCCGCGAAGGTCCAGGCGGCGCGCGCCGGCGCCAAACAGGGCGACATCTTCACCCCGGAGATTCGGCCCGTCTTCCGGCGGCTGCTCGCGCCCGAGCTGAAGGGCGAGGACGGGCGCGACGCCAAGGCGGTGCTGAAGGACGACGCGCCGGCGCCAGGCAGCGTGCCGTTCAAGGTCAACGCCAAGTATCCGGAGAACCAGCCGCTGCCGAGTGTGCCGGCCAACCTCCTGCTGACGCTGCCGTCGCTGCCCGCGCCGCTCGAGTACCGCATCGTCGGCCAGCACCTGCTGCTCCTCGACACGGCGGCGGATCTGATCGTCGATTACATGCTCAACGTCGGTGCCACCTAGGGAGGGACATCATGCGTCGCGTAGCCATCATTGCGCTCCTGCTCGTCGGCCTGCCGGTGGCCGGTGCCGCGCAGGAACTGCGGCTGCCGAACAAGGCTGGCTCGCTGAAGTTCGCCGTCATCGGCGACACCGGGCAGCCGGGCAGCGGGCAGACCGGCGTCGCCCGGCAGATGGCTGGCCTGGCGGGCCCGGTTCCCGTTCGAGTTCGCCCTGATGATCGGGCGACAACCTGTATGGCTCGGAGAGCCCGCGGGACTACGAGAAGAAGTTCGCGCTGCCGTACAAGGCGCTGCTCGACGGCGGCGTCAAGTTCTACGCCGCGCTCGGCAACCACGACGACGCCGGGCAGATCAACTACAAGGCCTTCAACATGGGCGGCCAGAAGTACTACAGCTTCAGGCCCAAGCTCGGCGTGCGGTTCTTCGCGCTCGACAGCAACTACGTGGACGACAAGCAGCTGGAGTGGCTCGAGCAAGGAACTGGCGGCGAGCGGATCCGACTGGAAGATCGCCTTCTTCCACCACCCGCTCTACTCCTCCGGCGCCACCCACGGCTCCGCCGATCTGCAGCGAGGGCTGATCGAGCCGGTGTTCCTCAAGTACGGCGTCAACGTCGCCTTCATGGGCCACGAGCACTTCTACGAGCGGATCAAGCCGCAGAAGGGCGTCGCCTACTTCATCATCGGCTCCTCGGCGAAGCTCCGGAAGGGCGACCTGCAGAAGTCGCCGCTCACGGTCTACGGCAACGACTCCGACTACGCGTTCATGCTGGTCGAGATCGACGGCGACGAGCTGTACTTCCAGACCATCAACGACAAGGGCGTGACGCTCGACACCGGCAGCATCCGGCGGGCCGGCGACGTTCAAGCCGGGCCAGAACGTGACCACGCAGCCGGTGGTGCCGCAGGCCAAGCCATCGCCGGTTCAACCGGGACCGGCAAAGCCACCGCCTCCGACGGCGAAGCCGGCGCCGCAAACACAAAACCCGAGGCAGTGAGCCTCGGGTTCTTGGAGGAGTTGAGTTTGGTCGGGATGACAGGATTCGAACCCGCGACCCCCTGACCCCCAGTCAGGTGCGCTACCAGGCTGCGCTACATCCCGAAGCTCGCGAAGCTTCGCACTGCCAGACATCTGCTTCGCTTCGCTCGCGCAGTGTCTCTTGCCCGGCTCCCTTCGGTCGCCGGGCGGTTGCTGTCGCCACGGACCTTTACGCGCTGGCGCGGCTCCGTTTCTTCATCGGGCCCTTCGCCACCACCTTGGCCTTGGTGGCCTTCACCGGGCGCGAGGCCTTTGCCATCGCCTTCTGCCCGATCGGCTTTCGATCGGCGCCGCTTTGGCCACCGCGACCTTGTCCGCGCGCCGGCATCGTCGCGCACGGTGGCTGCGCCTTGAGCCGCCCATTGGCACTCGACGGCACATCCACCACGACGACCGTGCCCGGCGTCGCCGACAGCATCTGGAGAATCGACCGCAGCCCGTCGCGCACGTGCGCGATCCGCGTCCGCGCATCGGACGCCAGGGCGTCGAGCACCTCGGCCACTTCCTGGCGCTCTTCGGCCGGCGTTCGCGGCACGGTCGTCTTCCAGCCGCCGCCGCGCGCCGGCCAGCGTCAGGCCCTCGCTGAACACCAGCTGCTTGATGCGCAGCACCTGGTCGACGTCGGACTGGCGGTAGAGCCGCGGCGAGTCGGGATCCTTCTGGACCCCGATGCCCGGAAACTCCTTCTCCCACGAGCGCAGGACGTAGGGCTGGAGCTGCGCCAGCTCGCAGACGTCCACCGCCCGGAACAGCTTCGGAGTCATCGGGTTGCTCAGTATAACAGGCAATATCAGGCGCTCCGGCCGTGCTCGGCCGGCTTGCGCCGGCGGGCGCGCACCTGCAGCCGGATGGGCGTGCCCTCGAAGCCGAACGCCTCGCGCAGCTGGTTGGTCGAGGAACCGCTCGTAGGAAAAGTGAAAGGACGTGGCCACGTTGGTGAAGAAGACGAACGTCGGCGGGGCCACGCTGGTCTGGGCCGCGTAGAGGATGCGGACGTGGCGCCGGCTCGGGCTCTGGGGCGGATGTTCCAGCGGAAATCCGCTCGACCAGCGTGTTCAGGGCGTGCGTCTTGACGCGCATCCGCCGCGACGCGGCCACCCTGTCGATCTGCTCCAGCAGCTTCGGCGTCCGCTCGCCAGTGGCCGCCGACAGGTGCAGGATCGCGGCATAGTCCAGGAACTTCAGCTGGCGGCGCAGGCTCTCGTCGAACTGCTTGACGAAGTCGGGGCCCTGGCCCTTCATCAGGTCCCACTTGTTGGCGACGATGATGATGCCGCGCGCCCAGCCGATCGGCTTCGCCGGCAATGGCCGCGTCCTGGTCGGTGGCGCCGGCCGTGGCGTCGACCACCAGCACGACGATGTCGGCGTTCTCCATCGATCGCCGCGCCAGCAGCACGCTGACCGACTCGACCTGTCCCCCCGCCGCCACCCGCCCGGGCGGCGCATGCCGGCGGTGTCCACGATCCGGAACTGGCGCCGATGCCAGGTCATCACGGTGTCCACCGAGTCGCGCGTCGTGCCCGGCATCTCGCTGACGATCATCCGCTCCTCGCGCAGCAAGCGATTGACCAGAGACGACTTGCCGGCGTTGGGCCGGCCGACGATCGTCACCGACGACCTCGTCCGGACGGTGCGGGCGGCGACCTGCTCCACCGGCGGCGTCGTCCTCGCCCGCCGTCGGCGCGCCGGAACGTCCTCGGCTGCGCGTGGCCGCGCCGGCACGTGCTCGATCACCGCGTCCAGCAGGTCGCCCACGCCTTCGCCGTGCTCCGCCGAGATCTCGAACACCGGCTCCAAGCCCAGCTGGTAGAACTCGAGCGCGCCAGCCTTGGCACGGCGATCGTCCATCTTGTTGATGGCGAGCGATGATCGGACGGTTGGCCTGGCGCGCCTCGCGCGCGATGTCGCGATCGCCCGGCACCAGCCCTTCGCGGCCATCCACCACCAGCACCAGGAGATCCGCCTCCTCCAGGGCGCGCTGGCCGCGCTCGAGCACCAGCGCGTGCAGCGGGTCCTCGCTGGCCCCGAACATGCCTCCGGTATCTACGAGCTCGAAGCGCGCGCCCTGCCATTCGGCGGGCTGGGCGATGACGTCGCGCGTGGTGCCGGGGATCGCCGTGACGATGGCGCGCCGGGTGCGGGTCAGCCGGTTGAACAGCGTGGATTTGCCGACGTTGGGGCGGCCAACCAGCACGACAGAGGGGAGGGGGGTGGGCATGGCGCGAGGGATTACTGGCGTCGCATTGACAGGCTAAGTGACTATCTCTATGTAGTTACAGTCATACGCCAGCAGGCAACGAGCGCATGATCAAGGTCGACATCGTCAACGAAGTCTCGCGCATCGCGGACATCACCAAAGTCAAGGCCGAGGTGGCCGTGGACGCGGTCTTCGATGCGATGCGGCGTGTCCATGCAGCGCGGCGACCGCATCGAGCTGCGCGGGTTCGGCGTCTTCCAGGTCAAGCCGCGCAAGCGCGGCATCGGCCGTAACCCACGGACCGGCAAGGAAGTACGCATCCCTCCCGGCCGTACCATCCGATTCAAGCCCGGCAAGGACCTCCAGAACATCGGCTAGTTGGCCGACTCGGCAACCCGGCCTTCCATGGACCCTTCCCCGCTCGATCCCCCCGACACCGGCCGTCCTACGCCCGGCTACGCCGCGCTGGACCGCGACTACGTGCCGCCGCCGCCCGAACCGGAGGCGCGGCGCCACCCCATTGTGCGTCACATCGTGCTGTTCGTCTTGACCTTCGTGGTGACGACGCTCGTAGGTGTCGGATCACTACTACGGCTTCCAGTCCGACTTCGCCACCACTCCGCCCCCGCAGTTCGGCTGGACCGGCTACCTGAACGGCCTGTGGTACAGCATGGCCATCCTCGGCATCCTGGGCGCCCACGAGTTCGGCCACTACCTGGCCTGCCGTGTATTACCGCGTGGACGCGTCGCTGCCCTACTTCATCCCGGCGCCGCTGCTCACCGGGACGCTTGGGCGCGTTCATCCGCATCCGGCAGCCGATCCCCGACAAGCAGCAGCTCTTCGACATCGGCATCGCCGGACCGATCGCAGGATTCCTGGTGGCCGTTCCCGTGCTCGTCTTCGGCATCGCCTGTCGCACGTGGTCAAGGTTCCGCGACGGGAGCCGGTGGACTCGAGCTGGGTGAACCGCTGCTGCTCAAGGGCGTCGCCTACGCCTTCTGGGGCACGATTCCGGATGGGTTCACGCTCAACGTCCATCCCGACCGCCTTCGCCGCCTGGTTCGGCTGCCTGGCCACGGCGCTGAATCTCTTCCCGATCGGCCAGCTCGACGGCGGCCACATCTCCTACGCGGTGCTGGGCCGCCGCAGCACGCTCGTCACCTACGGCACCATCCTCTGTCTGGCCGGGCTCTCGTTCGTCTCGTCGTCGTGGATTGTGTGGACGGTGCTCAACATCGCGATGCTGTTCGCGTTCGGCCCGCGGCATCCGCGCACCTACGACGAAGACGTGCCGCTGGACACCGCGCGCCGCTGGCTGGCCGTGCTTCGCCGTGGTGATGTTCGCGCTGTGCTTCACTCCGGCGCCGATCGAGCCGCTGGAGCTCGTGTCGCCCGGGCGGTGAGCGCAGTCACGGTCCGGTCCGTCTCCGGCCTGCAGCGCTCGCCGGGCTTGCCTGACTCCTGCTCTAAAGCACGCTCAACGGATCGACGTCCACGACCACGCGGCGGCGCACCTCCGGCATCTCCGCCAGCGCGTCGCGCAGCGCCTGGCGCATGTTCGGCCGCGGCGCGACCCTTCAGGAACATCTGCGCGCGGTGCTCGCCGCGCAGCTTGGTCAGCGGCGCGGGCGCGGGCCCCAGCACGGTGAAGCGCCGGCCGGCGTCGGCCTTCAACACGCGGGCGGCGACGAGATCGGCCACGTGCGTGGCGTCCTCGAGGCTGCGGCCGCGCACCACGGCGTTCACCAGCGCGACGATCGGCGGATAGCGCAGGCCCTTGCGAAAGGCCAGCTCGCGCTCGAAGAACGCCGGCATAGTCCTGCCGGCACGCCAGCTGCACGCTGTAGTGCTCCGGATACAGCGTCTGCACGATCGCCTCGCCCGGCTGCTCGCCGCGGCCGGCGCGGCCGGCCACCTGGGTCAGCAGCTGGAACGTGCGCTCGGCGGCACGGAAATCGGCCATCCCCAGGCCGACGTCCGCGGAGATCACGCCCACCAGCGTGACGCGCGGGAAGTCGTGCCCCTTGGCAATCATCTGCGTGCCCACCAGCATGTCCAGCTCGCCGGCCGCGAAGCGCGACAGGAGCGACGTCAGCGCGCCCTTGCGGCCGCACGGCATCGCGATCCACGCGCCCGATGCGTGCCGTGCGGAAACCGCGTCGCCAGGTGCTCCTCCACCCGTCTCGGTGCCGAAGCCGACGTGCTCGAGGTAGGGCGCGGCGCACTTGCGGCACGCCTTGGGCACCAGCACGGCGTGGTTGCAGTAGTGGCAGCGCGCGCGCCAGCCGCGCGGCGCCCGGTGCACGGTCAGCGAGATGCTGCAGTTGGGGCAATCGAAGGTGTCGCCGCACTGCCGGCACATCACCGACGGTGGCGTAGCCGCGCCGGTTCAGCAGCACGACCACCTGCTCCTTCTTCGTCGAGCCGCGCCTCGATGGATTCGACCAGCGCGCGGCTCAGCACCACGTCCGGCCCCTCGGCGGCGTACTCCTCCCGCATGTTCACGATGCGCACGCTGGCGAGCGGACGGTCGAGCACGCGCCTGCGACAGCGTCAGCAGCTGATACTTGCCGGACAGGGCGTGGTGGTAGCTCTCCATCGACGGCGTGGCCGAGCCCAGCACCACCAGCGCGTTCTCGCGGCTGGCGCGCACGATCGCCACGTCGCGGCCGTGATAGCGCGGGGCTTCGTCCTGCTTGTACGAGGTGTCGTGCTCCTCGTCCACGATCACGAGCCCCAGCCGCGGCAGCGGCGCGAACACGGCCGAGCGCGTGCCGACCACGACGTCCACTTCGCCGCGCCGGATGCGGTGCCACTGATCGTGGCGCTCGCCCGTCGACAGCCCGCTGTGCTGGATGGCGACGCGGTCGCCGAACGCGTCGCGCAGGAACGCCGCCACCGACGGCGTCAGCGCGATCTCCGGGACCATCAGCAGCACTTGACGGCCCGACTGGCGGACCAGGTCGGCAACGCGGAGGTAGACCTCGGTCTTGCCGCTGCCGGTCACGCCGTGGAGCAGCGCCACATGAAAGCCGGCGGCAACACGGTCGGACAAGGCGCTGACGGCTGCCGCCTGTTCAGGTGTCAGCTCGCGCGCCGTCGTCGCGCGATGCCGGCGCCGCGGCGGCGTGGGGAAAGGGGTCGCGCTCGACCTGGTCGTGGCGCCAGGTCACCAGGCTCAGGGCCACCAGGCGGGCGACGACGTCGCGCGAGGCGCCGCGCTCACTCAGCTCCCGCTGGTCGAGGCCGCTGGCCGCCGCCACCAGGTCCAGCGCGGCCCGCTGCTTTTGCGTCAGGCCGCTGTCGGTGACGCCGAGCGCCGACAGGCCCTGCACGGTGGCCACGGCCACCCGCCGCGTCTTGAACGCCGACGGGCGCTGCGCCGCGCCGGGCGGCAGCGCGGCGGCAATCGCGTCGCCGATGCCCGCCAGGTAGTACTCGGCCACCCACTGGCACAGCTCCACGACGCCGGCCGGCAGCAGCGGCTGGTCGTCGATCACCGCCGTGATGTCCTTCAGCTCGCCCGACGACGGCGGCTCGGAGCGGATGCGCCACCACGCATCCGGTCAGCTGGCGCGGCCCCAGCGGCACCCGCACGCGCGCCCCGACGGCCGGCAGCGGCAGCGCGCTCCGGCACCCGGTAGGTCAGCGCATCGAGCAGCGGAACGGGAACGGCGACGGCGACCAGGCGCGGCACGGCCTGCGAGCGGCGGTTACACGACCGAAGACGTCGCGCGGGACGGCGCGCCGTCGAGCAGCGCGCGCACGCGTTTCATGTCTTCCCACACCTCGCGCTTGGACGAGGGGTTACGCAGCAGGTAGGCCGGGTGAAAGGTCGGGATCAGCACGGCTTCGCGATAGAGCACCTCGCGGCCCCGCAGCCGCGTGATCGGCGTCGTCGGTCTTCAGCAGGCACTGCGCGGCGAACTTGCCCAGGGCGACGATCACCTTCGGCCGCACCGCGTCGATCTGGCGGAACAGGAACGGCTCGCACTCCGCCACCTCGTCCGGCTCGGGATTGCGGTTGCCCGGCGGCCGGCACTTGATCACGTTGGCGATGTAGACGTCCTCGCGCCGCAGCCCGATCGCCTCGATGATCTTCGTCAGCAGCTGCCCGGCCTTGCCGACGAACGGCTCGCCCTGCGCGTCCTCGTCTGCGCCCGGGGCCTCGCCGACGAACATCAGGTCGGCCGTCGGGCTGCCGACGCCGAAGACGACCTGCTTCCGTCCGAGCGTGTGCAGCTTGCACCGGGTGCAGTCGGGACCGATCTCGGCCTTCAGCTCGAGCAGCAGCTCGCCGCCGGCGCCGCGGGTACCGAGGGCCGCCGGAACGGGCTCGATGGGCGGCGGCACCGGGGCAAGCGCGGGTCCGGCCATGGCCGCAGGCGTGGCGTCAGGCGTGGCGCGCGTCCGCCACGCGGATTCGCGTCTCAAGCCCTCCACGCCGAGCTCCGCGAAGAACTCGAGGTGTGCGGCCAGCTGATCGTTCACGGTATGACGGCCGGCGCCGGTGCGCCGACCAGCGGCTCGACCGCGTCGAGAATCGCCGCCGCCACGCCGGACTTGGCCTGCAGCGGCACCACCGTCTCCCCGCTCGCGGCCACCACCGTCACGGCATTGGTGGTCGCGTCGAACCCGCGATCGGGCTGCGACACGTCGTTGGCCACCACCAGATCGACGCCCTTGCGCGCGCGCTTGTCGCGCGCCTTGCGCACGACGTCCTCGGTTTCGGCGGCGAAGCCCACCAGCACGGGCCGGCGGCCGCCCATCGCGGCGCGCATGCTCCCCAGCTCGGCCAGGATGTCTTTCGTTCGTGTCAGCGTCAGCGACAGCGGCCCGTCGCCCTTCGGCATCTTCTGGCCCGCCTTCGCCTGAGGGTGTAGTCGGCGACCGCCGCCGCCATGATCACCGACGTCCGCCTCGGCGGCGCGCGCCATCACGGCCTCGTGCATCTCCGCGGCCGAGCGCACGCGCACCACCTGCTGGGCGGCCGGAAGCGGCACCGAGGTGGGGCCTGCCACCAGCGTCACCTCGGCCCCGCGGCGCATCGCCTCTTCGGCCAGGGCGAAGCCCATCCGGCCGCTCGACCGGTTGCCGACGTAGCGCACCGGGTCGATGTCCTCGTAGGTGGGACCGGCCGTGATCAGCACTTGCCGGCCGCGCAGCCGCGACTCCACCGGCGCCAGGGCCCGCACCGCCGCCTCGACGATGTCCTCGGGCTCGGCCAGGCGGCCCTTGCCCATCCAGCCGCAGGCCAGGTAGCCCTCGCCGGGCTCGACGAACCGCACGCCGCGTGCGGCCAGGATCCGCAGGTTCTCCTGCACGGCCGGGTGAGCCAGCATGTTCGTGTTCATGGCCGGCGCCAGCAGGACCGGTGCCTTGGTGGCCAGGAACAGCGAGCTGAGGAAGTCGTCGGCCAGACCGTGGGCGAACTTGGCCAGCACGTTGGCGGTGCACGGCGCCACCAGCAGCAGCGCGGCGCGATCGGCGATGGCGATGTGCTCGATGTCCCGCGAGCTCGAGCCAGCGTCCGGGCGCGAGCCGAATTGCGACGTGATCACCGGATGCCGGGTGATGGCTTCGAAGGTCAGCGGGCCGACGAACTTCGTGGCCGAGCGCGTCATCACGGCCACGACGTCGTGCCCGCGCTTCTGCAGCCCGCGGCACACCTCGACCGCCTTGTAGGCGCCGATGCCGCCCGTCACGCCCAGTGCGATCAGTGCCATAGTCGTCAGGCTCCGGGCTCCGGGCTCAGGCTCCGGGCTCATGAAGTGCCTTCTGCCCTGAAGGTCTCGACGATGCCGTCGGCTTCGCTGCGCATCGCCTTGACCCTGCGCCCGCTCCGCCAACACGATCGAGCGCATCCGGTTCACGGCGCCGTCCAGGTCGTTGTTCACGACCACGTACCTGGTACTGCACGTACTCGCCGACCTCGGAGCGGGCCACATCCAGCCGCGTGCGAATCTGCGCCTCGGTGTCCTTGCTGCGCCCGCGCAACCGGCTTTCAAGCACCTCGGCCGACGGCGGCAGCACGAAGATCCCGACGGTCTCGATGCCGCGGCTGCGCACCTGCCGCGCGCCCTGGACATCGATCACCAGCATCACGTCCTCGCCCGCCGCCAGCGCCGCGTCGGTGTCCTCCGCGCTGGTTCCGTAATAGTTGCCGAAGACGTCGGCCCACTCCAGAAACGCCTTGTCCGCCACCATCTGCTCGAACTGCTCGCGGCTGACGAAATTATAGTCAACGCCGTCGCGCTCGCCGGCGCGCGCGTGACGGGACGTGTAGGAGCGGGACATCCGCAAGCCGGGCACCACCTGCACCAGGCGTTCGCACAGCGTCGTCTTCCCCGTGCCGGACGGCGCCGACACGATGAAGAGCAGGCCGCGGCGCCTACTCGACATTCTGCACCTGTTCCCGCATCTTCTCGAGTTCGGCCTTGGCGGTGATGATGAGCTCGGAGACGCGCAGTCCATCGGCCTTCGACCCGATGGTGTTCACCTCGCGGTTCATCTCCTGCAGCAGGAAGTCGAGCTTGCGGCCGCACGGCTCGGGCGCCGTCGGCAAGCGCCAGCCAGTGGGCCAGGTGCCCGCGCAGGCGCGTCACCTCTTCGGAGACGTCGGAGCGGGCGGCCACGCGGACCACTTCCTGCGCCACCAGCGTCTCGTCCGCCGGCGCATCCAGGCGCAGCTCGCGCACGCGCTCGAGCAGCCGCGTCTCCACGCCGGCGCGGCCCTGCTCGGCCGCCGCGCTCAGACGCTCGGCCAGATCGCCAAGACCCTGGCGGCGCGACTCCAGGTCCGTCACGCAGGTGATCGCCTTCGCGCGATCGCATCACGTCCATTTCCGCGCAGCGCCTGGGCCAGCGCAGCCTCCACCGCCGCCGAGGCTTCGGCGACGACCAGCGCGTCCAGGTCCAGGCTGCGCTCGCGGACCACGAGCGCCTGCGGCATCCGCAGCAGGTCGCCGGGGCTCAGCGGGCCCGACACCAGACCGGTGGCGCGCGCCGCCTCCAGGGCCGAGGCCAACGCGGCGGTGAACTCGGCGTTCAGCTCTACGGTCGGGGCCGCCGGCGTCCGCAGCTGCACCGAGACGTTCACGTCCACGCGGCCGCGCGACACGTGCTGCTGGACCAGCTGCCGGATCCGGGGCTCGAGATCGGCCACCGTCTGCGACAGCCGCAGCTGCAGGTCCAGGAAGCGGTGGTTGACCGTCTTGACGCTGACCGCGATGGTCGCGTGCTCGTTCTCGTGAGTCAGCGACGCGAATCCGGTCATCGACTTGATCATGCGCGTGGGTTCCGTGGGCTCGTCCTCGAACTGGAGCTCGTACAGTTTGGCATAGGCGCCGCCGGCGGCGAGCAGGGCATCGTGCGTGCCCGACTCGACGACGCGGCCGGCATCCAGCACCACGATGCGGTCGGCGCGGCGCACGGTGGACAGGCGGTGCGCGATGACAATCGAGGTGCGGTTCCGCATCAACGCCGCCAGCGCCTCCTGCACCAGCATCTCCGACTCGGCGTCGAGCGACGACGTCGCCTCGTCAAGAATCAGGATCGGCGAATCCTTGCAGTAGCGCGCGCGCAATCGCCAGGCGCTGGCGCTGACCGCCCGACAGCCGCTGCCCCCGCTCGCCGATCAGCGTGTCGTAGCCCTGCGCCATCCCGGCGATGAACTCGTCGGCGTGGGCTGCCCGCGCCGCGGCTTCGATCTGCTCGCGCGTGGCTCCGGGCTTCCCGTAGGCGATGTTGGCGGCCACGGTGTCGTCGAAGAGCACGGTTTCCTGCGTGACCATGCCGAGGTGCGCGCGCAGCGACGCCAGCTGCAGATCGCTTGATGTCGCGCCCGTCAATCAGGACGGCGCCGGCGGTGGGATCGTAGAACCGGGCCAGAAGGTTCGTCACGGTGGTCTTGCCGGCGCCGCTGCGGCCCACCAGCGCCACCGTGCGCCCGATGGGCACCTCGAACGTGACGCCGTCGAGCGTCGGCTGCTCGGCGCCCGGGAACGTGAACCGGACGTCGCGGAACTCGAACCCGTCGCGCAATCCGGACATCGCCACCGCGTCGGGCCGCTCCGCCACCTCGCTGTGTGTGTCCAGGACCTCGAAGATGCGTTCGGTGGCCGCCATCGCCTGCTGCAAGTTGGCGTTCACCCGGCTGAGCTTCTTGGCCGGGCCGTACATCAGGAAGAGCGCCGCGATGAACGCGACGAAGTCGCCCGAGGTCAGGCGGCCCGCCGTGATCTCCTGGCTGCCGTACCACAGCGCGGCCACGAACGCCACGCCGCCGATCAGCTCCATGAGCGGCGGCAGCACGCTCAGCGCGCTCGTCACCTTCATGTTGGTCCTGTAGTAGCGCTCGGACGCGCGCTCGAACTTCTCCCCCTCCCGCGCCTCCGCCCCGAACGCCTTGACGATGCGGTGCCCGGCGAATGCCTCCGCGCTCACGTGGGCCATGTGCTCGAGGGCTTCCTGGCTGCGCCTGGTGGTGCGCCGCACGCGCCGCCCCAGCCGCACCAGCGGGATAGACCACCAGCGGGGCGCTCGTCAGGCAAACGAGCGCCAGGCGCGCGTCCACGTAGACGAGCACGGCGGCGTAGCCGACGATCGCCAGCGACTCGCGCGTCAGATCGCCGATCGTCTCCGACACCGCGAACTGCACCTGGGCGACGTCGTTGGTCAGGCGCGACATCAGCCGGCCGGTGGTCTGCCCCGAGAAGTAGGCGGCCGACTGGTTGAGGATGTGGCGAAAGAGCGTGCGCCGCAGATCGTGGACGACCCGCTGGCCGACCTCCGTCATCCACAGCGACGACAGGTAGGCGCCCACGCCCTTCAAGACGTAGAGGCCGAGCACCGCCCCGGCGACCAGACCGAGCGACCGGCCTGTCGGCAGCACCTCGTCGAAGATCGGCTTGATCAGCGCCGCGATGCCCGCCTGCGCCAGTCCGTACACCACCATCGCCACGAGTGCGCTGACGAGCCGCCCGCGATAGGGCCTGGCGTATTGGAGGAGTCGGAAGAACGGCTTCACTCAGTGAACCGGTACTTGAGCAAGACCCAGACCGCGACCACGCCGTCGCGCCAGCCGATCTTCTTGCCCTCGTCGTAGCCCCGGCCGTCGTACGAAATCGGTACCTCGTAGACCCGCAGGTGTCGCTTGAAGATCTTGGCCGTGAGCTCGGGCTCGATCCCGAAGCCGTTCGACTGCAGCGTCATCGACCGCAACACCTCGGCACGCATCACCTTGTAGCACGTCTCCATATCGGTGAGCATGGTGTTGTAGAGCACGTTGGTCAGCGTGGTCAGCAGCCGGTTGCCCAGGTAGTGGGTGAACAGGAACACCCGGTGACGGCCGAGAAACCGCGAGCCGTAGACGACGTCGGCGCGGCCCTCACAGATCAACTCGATCAGCGCCGGCAGCTCCTCGGGCGAATACTCGAGGTCCGCGTCCTGGATCACCACCAGGTCGCCCGAGACCGGGTGAAGCCGGTACGCAGGGCGGCGCCCTTGCCCTGGTTCTTCGGCTGGCGCACCAGCGTGAACCCCAATTCGTCCCGGAGCCGCGCCAGCAGATCGCCGGTGCCGTCCGTCGAGCAGTCGTCCACCACCACCAACTGGACTCGGAGCGGCAGTGCCAGCACGCGGCGTATCACCTCCTCCACCGTGGCCAGCTCGTTGTAGACCGGTATCACGACCGTGAGGAGCGGATTGGTGAGGACCCCCTTCAGTCGTGACATCAGACCCTCGACACCGCCCCGCGAAGCGGGGCCAAAAGACACTGCGTCAGCGAGGCGGAGCCGCAGGCGCGAGGCGGAGCCTCGCTGACCTCAGCGCCGGCCGATCGAGTAGTAGGTGAACCCATGCTGCTTCATGTGGTCGGGCGCGAACAGATTGCGCCCGTCGAAGATGACGGGGGCCTTGAGCAGGGTCTTCATCCGGTCCAGATCCGGCCGGCGGAACTCGTTCCACTCGGTGACGATGGCCAGGCCGTCCGCCCCCTGCAGGGCATCGTAGTTGCTGTCGGCGAACGTCGACCCGGGTCCCGAACAGGCGCCGGGCGACGCGCATCGCTTCCGGATCGTAGGCTTGCACGCGCGCGCCGGCCTTCAACAGCGCCTCGATCAGCGGAATCGCGGGCGCCTCGCGCATGTCGTCGGTCTTCGGCTTGAACGCCAGCCCCCAGACCGCCAGCGTCTTCCCTTTCAGTCGGCCGTAGTGCTCCCTCATCTTCGCCACCAGGCGCGTCTTCTGATAGGCGTTCACCTCGTCCACGGCGCGCAGCATCTTGAACTCGTAGCCGCTGTCGGCGGCGAACCGCCGCATGGCCTTCACGTCCTTGGGAAAGCAGCTGCCGCCGAAGCCGACGCCGGGGAACAGGAACGACGAGCCGATGCGGCGATCGGCGCCCATCGCCCGGCGGACGTGGTCGACGTCGGCTCCGACCAGCTCGCACACGTTGGCCACCTCGTTCATGAACGTGATCCGCGAGGCCAGCATCGCGTTGGCGGCGTATTTGGTCAGCTCCGAGCTGGGACAGTCCATCACCATGATTGGCGCGTCGGTCCTGGTGAACGGCGCGTACAGCTCCTGCATGAGTCTCGACGGCCTTCGGCGTCGTCGGCGCCGATCACCACCCGGTCGGGCTTCATGAAGTCGTCCACCGCCGCGCCCTGCTTGAGGAACTCCGGGTTGCTGACGACGCTGAAGGGGTGCCTGGTCTCGCGCTCCATCACCTGCCGTACCCGTTCAGACGTGCCGACCGGCACCGTGCTCTTGTTGACGACCACCGTATAGCCTTTGATGGCGCGGGCGATCTGCTTCGCCACCGTCGAGCACGTGCTGCAGATCGGCGGCCCCGTCCTCACCTTGCGGCGTGCCGACGGCGATGAACACCACCGCCGCGTCGCGCACGGCCGTGGCCAGGGCGGTCGTAAACGTCAGGCGCTTCTCGGCGACGTTCCTCCGCAGCAGCTCCTCGAGGCCCGGCTCGTAGATCGGCATCTTGCCGGCGCGGAGCGCCCGGACCTTGGCGGCGTCCTTGTCCACGCACACCACATCGTTGCCGCTCTCGGCAAAACAAACACCCGCCACGAGCCCGACATACCCAGTCCCAATCACCGCAAGTCGCATACCACCTCGCTATCACGACGACAAAAACGCAAACGCTATCATAGCTAGTGAGGTTCCTCCCCCGATTCGCGGGGCGCGGAAACCTGCCCATTGAGTAGGATCCACGGGGCCACGGTGGCGGGCGAGGCCGAGCCGCCTGGTAGCTCATTCTTCACGCAATGTCCAGCAGGCTGAGGGTCCTCGTGGACTATCGACCCGCGCTGCGCGCGCGCACCGGTGCCGGTGCGTACGTGCACGGGTTGGTGCGTGCCTACACCGCCCGCCACGATGACGACGTGACCGTGTTCTCCAGCTCGTGGAAGGATCGCGTCGCCGACGACACGGGCGCCGCGTTGCACGCGCGGGTGGTGGATCGGCGCGTGCCGGTACGGTGGCTGAACTATCTGTGGCATCGACGCTCGTGGCCGCCGGTCGAGTGGCTGGCGGGACGCACCGACGTCGTGCACGCCGGCACACCCGCTGCTGATCCCGGCCCGGCACGCGGCCCAGGTGGTGACGGTGCACGATCTCTACTTCCTGGCCAACCCCGGCGACACCCGCGCCGAGATCCGGCGGGACTACCCGGCGCTGGCCCGCGGCCACGCCGAGCGGGCCGACGCCGTCGTGACGTCGTCGGCCTACACGCGCGACACGCTGCTGAAGGCGTTCGACCTCGATGCCGCGCGCGTGCACCTGGTGCGGCCGGGCGCGCCCGCCTGGACGCGGCTCGGCCAGGCGGCGCACGTGCCCAGGGACGGCTACGTGCTGTTCATCGGCACGCTGGACGCGCGCAAGAACCTGGGGGTGGTGCTCGACGCCTACGAGCAGCTGGCCGGCGAGGGGCGCCGTGTGCCGCCGCTGGTGGTGGCGGGCGGTCTCGGCCCGGGGGGTGATGCGTGGCTGGAACGGATGCGCCGGGCGCCTCTGAGCGCAGCCGTCAGCTACCGCGGCTACGTCCCGGAAGCCGATCGCGAAGCGCTGTTTGCTGGCGCCCGCACGCTGGTGCTGCCCTCATGGGACGAGGGCTTCGGCCTGCCGGCGCTCGAGGCGATGGCCGCGGGCATCCCCGTGGTGGTTTCGAACCGCGGCGCGCTGCCTGAGGTGGTCGGGACGGCCGGCGTGCTGGTGGATCCCGCCAATCCGCAGGCATGGGCGGCGGCGATCGATCGCCTGGCGCACGACCAGGACTGGGCACGGGATCGCGGCGCGGTGGGACTGGAGCGCGCCCGGGCGTTTGCCTGGGACGACGCGGCCCAGGCCTTGCGCGCGGCCTACCTGGCGGCCGTGCAGCGCCGGCGGCAGCGGGCCTGATGCGCATCGCCATCGACGCGCGCGAGCTGGCCGGCCATGTCACCGGCGTGGGCCGCTACGTGGCGGAGCTGCTCAAGGCCTGGAACGACTCGCCGGACGCGCGACGAGCACGAATTCGCCCTCCTGGCCCACCAGCCGCCAGCGCTGCCGCCGCTGTCGAGGCTGCGCATTGCCAGCCTGGTCCACCCAGGTGCCGGCGGCACGGTCTGGGAGCAGTGGGTGTTGCCGAGGCTGGTGCGCGAGGCCAGGGCGGACGTGCTGTTCGCGCCGGCCTACACTGCGCCGCTGGCGGCGCCGGTGCCGGTGGTCGTGACCGTGCACGACGTGTCGTTCTGCGCCCACCCGGAGTGGTTCTCATGGCGCGAGGGCCTGCGCCGGCGCCTGGTCACGCGACGGTCCGCGCACGCGGCGGCGCGGGTGCTGACCGTTTCCCAGTTCTCCCGCGACGAGATCGTCCGGCTCCTGGGCGTTCCTCCCTCGCGGGTGCAGGTGATCTATTCGGGTCCGTCGGCCCTGGTCACGACGCCGGGCGATCGCGACTCGTCCCGGCGGCTGATCCTTTACGTCGGCTCGGTGCTGGCGCGACGCCACGTGCTCGAGCTGGTGGACGGGTTCGCGCGCCTGGTCCGGCGGCGGCCCGATGTGCACCTGGCGATCGTCGGCGACCCGCGCGGCGTGCCGCCCGTCGATGTGGGCGCGCACGTGCGCGCGGCGGGCCTGGATACGCACGTGACCGTGCGCGGCTACGTCTCCGACGCCGAGCTGGCGACGCTCTACAGTCAGGCGGCGGCGTTCGCCTTTCTATCCTCGTATGAAGGATTCGGCCTGACGCCGCTGGACGCGATCGCCGCCGGCATCCCCACCGTGGTGCTCGATACGCCTGTCTCGCGCGAGATCTACGGTGACGCCGCGCACCGCGTGGCCGCGCCGGAGCCGGCGCTGGTAGAGGCGGCTCTCGAGCAAGTGCTCTTCGATCCCGCCGAACGCACCCGCCTGGCCGCGGCGGGACGCGGCATGGCAGACCGCTACACCTGGGCCGCCAGCGGCCGCGAGACGCTGGCTGCGTTGACAGGCGCCGCCCGATAGCCGATGCCGTCGCTGTCCACGGTCATCGTCACCTTCAACTCGGCCGCCACGCTGCCGGCGTGCCTGGAGGCCTTGCGCGCGCACGCGCCGGCCGCCAGCCGCGAGATCGTGGTGGTGGACAACGCGTCGCCCGACGGCACGTCGGCGATGGTGGCTCGCGACTGGCCGGGGGTGACGCTGCTGCGGATGGAGTCGAATCTGGGCTTTGCCGCCGCCAACAACCGCGGCATCCGCGCCTCGACCGGTGAACGGCTGCTGCTTGTGAACCCGGACGCCGTCGTGACGCCCCACGCGGTCGATCACCTGATGGCCGCCCTGGACCGCGATTCCACCGTGGCCATCGCCGGGCCGCGCATCCTCGACGCCAGCGGACGCGCCGAGCTGTCGTTTGGTCCGCACATCTCGCCCTGGGCGGAAGCGTGGCAGAAACTGCGCGTGCGCGGACACGAGCACGACTGGCCGCTGATTGCCGGCTCGGTCGAGCGTGACACGCGGCGGCCGCAGTTTCCCGACTGGGTCAGCGGCGCCTGCTGGCTGGCGCGGCGATCCGTGCTCGAGGCGGCGGGCCTCTTCGACGAGCGATTCTTTCTCTATACGGAGGACGTCGACCTGTGTGCGCGCGTGCGCAGCGCCGGGCATCGAGTGGCGTTCGTGCCGTCCGCCGTCATCCAGCACACGCGCGGCGCCTCTCGCGCCACGGCACGTGACGCGGCGGAACTCCACTACCGGCGCAGCCAGGTGGCGTTTTATGAAAAGCATCACCCGCGATGGGCACGCCTGCTCCGCGGTTATCTCATGCTGAAAGGAGCTCTGCCCGATACGTCGAAACAGCAATCTTGACCAACGACGGCTCGTTCCCCGATTCCGGCGCGTGGCTCGTGCCCGGCGTGCGATCGACGCGTGCCGGGGCGGATCCGTGAATGCCGGTGTGGCTATGTGCAGGACGGCGAGATTCCACCTGCCGCGCGGCGATCGCGATACGTCCGGGTCGCGGCGTTCCAGCACGACCGGGCTTTTGCTGTTGGCGTTCGGGCTGGTGATCGGCGCCGGCCTGGCACTGCTGCCGGCGCCCACCCAGACGCCGCCGCCGGCGGCCCGGGCCGTCCTGGCTCCGCCGGTGACCCTCGGCGGGCCCGCTGCCGGCTCGGACGAGGATCCGCTGAATGTTCCGGCGAATCCGTCGGACACCTCTCTGTCGCCCCAGCTGCCGGCCTGGTCGCTCCCGCTCCCGGTCTCGAACTCCGTCGCAATGGCCGCGCCGCTCGAAGATCTGGTCAGCCGCGTCGTGCCGGCCGTGGCTTTCGTGCAGGCCGGCCAGGCACGCGGCACCGGCTTCTTCATCGCCCGCGATCGGCTGCTGACCAACGCGCACGTGATCGCCGGCCACACCACTGTGCGGCTGCAGGTCGGCGAGGTGAACTACGAGGCGCGCGTCGGCACGGTGTCCACCGGCACCGATCTGGCCGTGCTGCACGTGATCAACCCGAGCCCGACGCAGCAGGTGTTGCGTCTCGGCGCGGTTGGCCAAGCGCGCGTCGGCGAAGAGGTCATCGCCGTGGGATCGGCGCTCGGCGTGTTGTCGAACACGGTGACGCGCGGCATCGTCAGCGCGGTGCGTCAGGTGGGCCAGGTCACGTTGATCCAGACCGATGCCGCCATCAACCCGGGCAACAGCGGCGGGCCACTGATCAGCCGGTCGGGCCTGGTGATCGGCGTCAACTCCCTGCGCGTCGCCCAGCAGACGGCCGAGGGCGTGGCCTTCGCCGTGGCCATCGACCACGCCACACAACTGCTGAACGGCCAGCGCGCCTCCGACAACCAGACGCCCCTCAACAGCCTGACGCAGATGCTGGGCGGCCGCTCCGACGCCGACGACCAGCGGGTGCGCGGCGAACAGGACTACACCCGCATCCTCGAATGGGCGGCCAAGAGCGCGGCGGACCTGGACACCTACTGGAACCGCTACGCTGGCACCTGCGTGGCGGCGTCGCATCCCGCGGGCGACCGCACCTGGTTCGCGGTGTACGACACGGCCGGCGTGACGCTGAACGTCAACAGCCCGGTGAACTGCAGCTCGTGGCTCGACTCGGTGCGCACCAACGCCGGCCGCATCCGCGACGAGATGGAGAAGGCGGCCGAGACCGCGCGGCAGCGCGGCGTCTACCCCGGAACGCTACGTGACCTGAGGCGCCGGCATCGCCTACAGTGGACGGGGTGGGACAGGTAGCAGGTCGCTTGCAGTTCTTCGCGACCTGAATTCACAATTCACAAGTCAGAATGGCACGAAGGTCATGAAGACTGCGAGGAAGCCTTCTGCACAGTGCAGTTTGTGAATTCTGAATTGTGAATTGTGAAATGGACTCCGACCCCCTCCCCTCCTCCGCTTCCGAACCAATTCGACAACTCCAGCTGGTGGCCGCTGGCCATCCTCGGGGCGTCCATCCTGGCGCTCGCGGTGGCGGCCTATACCTACGGCATCCCGCTGGCGAGCCGGATGATCCTGGCGGCGGTGCCCTGTCCGTCGATCGCGCCATCGGCGACGTGTTCTTCGAGTCGATGGACGGAGCCACGCTGGCGCCCAGCCGGCTCGACACCCGTCGCAGGCCCGGCTCCGCGCGGCGTTCGAGGGCGCCGTGTCGCGCGCCGACGGCGGCGCCCTGGCGGCGACCACGCTGGAGTTTCGATCGGGCGACATTGGCCCCAACGCCTTCGCGCTGCCCGGCGGCCGTATCGTGATCACGGACGAGCTGGTCTCTCTGGTGGGCGCGCGCGAGGACGTGGTGGTCGGGGTGCTGGCGCACGAATACGGCCACGTGAAGGCGCGGCACGGCGTCCGCATGGTGGCGCAGTCGGCGCTTGCTCCGGACGGCGACGAGCCTGCTGCTGGGCGACTTCAGCGCGGTAATGGCCGCGGCCCCGGCGTTGTTGGGCGAGCAGGCCTACTCGCGGGATTTCGAGCGCGAAGCCGACGCCGAAAGCGTGCGCGTGATGAAAGCCGCCGGGCTCTCCCCCGCCGCGATGGTGTCGTTCTTCGAGAAGCTGGCCGAAAAGGACCTCGGGAGCGGCTCGGGAATCGCCATCGCGTTTGCGTCGCACCCCGCGGACGCCGAGCGCGTGGACTTCTTCAGGCGCGCCGCCGAAGCCCCCTAGCCCTCACGCGTCGCGCACGATGCGCAGGTACTGGCGCCACGGGCCCACCTCGTCGGTGTACTGGCGCGCCAGCACCCGCGCGATCTGAAACACGTGGTCGAGATCGTGCGTGACCCACGAGGCCAGCAGCTGGCGCAGTGTCACCGCGCCGAGCGCCGGGTGCGTGCCGCGACGTTCCAGATCGGCGGGCGTGAGCCCGAGCGCCGCGAGCTCGCTGTAGGCTGTCCTGGCGCACCGCCGCGAACTCGTCGAGCCGGGCGGCCAGCGTCTGCGCCTCCCTGCGCCGTCAGGTGCCCGAAGCGATCGAACTCATCGAACGCCCGGGCCTCGCCGTGCTGCAGGATGATCGTTGCGCGCGGCACCCAGTTGGTCCGATCGGTGTGCGTGAGATGCGCGACCACGTCGGCAGGACTCCACGTGTCGCCGCCCTCGTTCCCGTTGGCCCACGCCGTCGGGCAGCCCCCGCAACCAGGCGTCCAGGGTCGCCGGCGTTCGCGTCAGCATGCCAACGGCTTCATCGAGAACGAGCGCGCGGCGGGTGCGGTCCATGAGCCTCACGGTAGGAGGTCGAACGGCGAACTGTCAACGCTGTGAGAGACTGTTGCGCCCTCGAGGAGTGGGCGATTGGTGAAATACCGACACCGCGTGCTCGGGCTGCTGGTCCTGCTGTTCGCGATCACTTACATCGACCGCGTGTGCATTTCGGTGGCAGGGCCCCGCATCCAGGAGGATCTGGGCATCGATCCGGTGGGCTGGGGCTGGGTGACGGCGATGTTCACGCTGTCCTACTGCCTGTTCGAGATCCCGACCGGCGCACTGGGTGACCGCCTCGGGCCGCGGCGCGTGCTCACGCGCGTCGTGTTGTGGTGGTCCGCCTTCACGTCGCTCACCGGCATGATGTCGAACTACTACCTGCTGCTCCTGACGCGGTTCTGCTTTGGCGCCGGCGAGGCCGGCGCGTTTCCGAACGCGTCGATCGTGGCGGCGCGGTGGTTTCCGCCGTCGCAACGCGCCAGCGTCTCGGGAGCGATGCTGATGGCCAGCCAGATCGGCGGCGCGATCGCGCCGCTGCTGGTCGTGCCGATCCAGATCCGTTACGGGTGGCGCGCCTCCTTCTTCCTGTTCGGCGCGGTGGGTGTGGTGTGGGCGATCGCCTGGTATGCCTGGTTTCGCGATTCACCCGCGGAGAAGGCCGGCGTGAGCCCGGAGGAGCTGGCGGAGACCGCGGCGGCGCCGCCGGCGCCCGCGCACGGGTTTCCCGTGGCGGGTGGCACTGCGGTCCGACAACGTGCTGGCGATGTTGGGCACGGCGTTCTGTTACGTCTACGT
Source organism: uncultured Acidobacteriota bacterium (assembly GCA_963713655.1). GTDB lineage: Bacteria > Acidobacteriota > Vicinamibacteria > Vicinamibacterales > UBA2999 > CAWEBF01. The sequence goes on along the minus strand of CAVQMT010000053.1, from coordinate 10,884 downwards.
CTACACCTTCTTCCAGACCTGGTTTCACACCTTCCTCGTCCGTGGGCGCGGCTTCAGCGAGGCCGGCCTGGTGCTGTCGGCGTTGCCCTACGTGGTGGCGGCATGTGCGAACCTGGGCGGCGGTGCGGCCAGCGATGCGCTGGTGCGCCGCCTGGGCCTGACCTGGGGCCGCCGATCATTGGGCATCGTCGGCCTGGGCAGCGCGTGCCTGTTCACCGTGGCGGCGATGGCCACCGAGCATCAGCTGCTGACCGTGGTCCTGCTGTCACTGGTGTACGGGGGCATCACGTTCCAGCAGGCCGGCGTGTTCGGCGTGTGCCTGGACCTCGGCCAGAAGCACGCGGGCTCGATGGTGGGGCTGATGAACACGGCGGCGCAGGTGGGCGGCCTGCTGTCGTCGATCGCCTACGGCTACATCGTCCAGCGCTACGACAGCTACGACGCCCCCTTCGTCCCCATGGCGGCGTGTCTATTCATCGGCACGCTGCTCTGGTTTCGGATCGACGCGGCCGACGACGTTGGACACGGTGCCTGTCACGGTGCCGGCGCCGCTACCCGAACCGGCGCGGTAAATGCCACCGGTCCAGCGGCGGTCAGGAGTTCAGCAGCGCCGCCTTGATCTTGGCCAGGTGGTGCCAGCTGTGTCGGAGCGCGTGGTCCTCGATCACGAACTGCGCAGTCAGCGGCGCGCCGGCATTGAGCGAGAACGCCGCGGCGCTGTCCAGCTGCGCGTCGGACAGCGCCCGGACCGCCTGCGCGGCCTCCCGGCTGTTCTTGCGCAGCAAGTCGATGGTCTCCTGCTTGGTGCAACTGGCGTTGTCCTGCGCGTGCTTGGCGTTCATGTCCGCCACCACCGCCCAGGTCACGTCGGTCACCGGCCTGCCCGCGGCAATTTCATGGGCCAGGTGCACCTCGATCGGGTAGACGCTGGCCACGTGGTTGACAATGACACCGGCGCTACGGCCGTCCGGCGGCACCACCGCCGTCCATTCCGCGTCGGACAACCCCTGCGCGTAGGCCGCAAGCGTCGCGGCGCCCTCTTCGATTCGCCGTGCCAGTGCCTCAGATCGAGTGCTCATCGTCGCCTCCCCCGGGGCGCGGTAGCGCCCCCCTATTCGTATAGCCACTATGGCGCAGAGCGCCGGCCCTGCCCATGCTCGGACGTCCGCCCGACTTGACCAAGGCGCCGAAAGATGGGCACCGACACGTGGCGAGGTGGTTTGCTAGGATGGTCGCACGCGCCCGTAGCTCAGTTGGATAGAGCATCGGCCTTCTAAGCCGGGGGTCCCGCGTTCGAGTCGCGGCGGGCGCGCCATCCGCCTTCGCCCGCGCGCGATCCCAGGCGGGCTACGGCGAGGTGGCGCCGGGTGCTTTTGGCGCGCCGTAGCGCGAGGCTGGAAGGCAGGCCGGGTGCGCCAACTTTGTCCGGAGGGCTTCGCCCCGCCGGCCCCCCTTCACGCTCGCTCGCGGGGCCCCGATTGCCGCGCTCCGCTCGCGTGGCTCACTCGCGTCGCTCGTTCGCGATCGATCACGCCACATCAACACGCCCACATTCTGCTCCCCGCCGCTTGGACTCGCCTGCGACCCGAGGGTCGTTCGCCTGCGGCTGAGCGGCGCCCCCGAGCCGCAGGCTCGCTCATGGCAGGCACTGAGAAAGGTTCAGTCCTTGTTGTCTTGGCTCGTCGGCCGACGATGGTCCTCCACTTGTCGACCTAACATCGGGATCCGGCCAACGCCAAAGGCCGGTCGTACTGGTCGACCCCGTTTCCAGGCATCGGAGAACTGTCAGGCGGGGGATCCGCCGCTCCAGGAGCGGCTCCACGCCACTCCCCTGCCAATCGATCGCGGCCCGCGGTGGCTCGGAACCTGCTGATTGATGGCGACGCGCTTGTGAGACCTGAGATTTCCGATCCCGCGCGATGGTGCGGAGCCGACTGTGAACGTCCGAACGGTTGCGCCTCCACGGGTCTGGCCACCCGTGCGGCGGCGCGCGGACGATCGTGTATACACAACCTTCACGGGGTGGCGGGTGAGCCCGAACAATGGTCAGCCGGGCAAAGTCGTCCGGGTTCGAAATTGGAAGGAGTGCAGTCGATCGAGCCACTGCGGATATGGCCCTCGCGCGTCAGTCCAGATACTTCACGAACACGACCTCGTTGCGCTTTTCGTTGTACAGCAGCTCATCGACTTTCGCACGCACGGTCAGAATCCCGAATCCACCTGGTCGCATCTTTTTTTCCTCACGCACGATTGCGTGCGCCATCGGATCGTCTTCCGGCTGGCCGATGGCGGCGTGCAACAGCCCCTCCACGTTGAAGCCGGGACCGGGATCCGCGATGCGATAGAGCAACATCCGTTTTGCCCTGAGGAAAGCGACCCGCACGGTGCGGGAAGGGTCGAGCCCTCCGCCCCATTCGATCGCGTTCATCAGCAGCTCCCGAAACGCGTAGCCTATCGATTCCCGGACGTCGTCCGGCAGATCGGCTTCGAGGTGCCTCATGAAGCTCTCGATTCGATCCACCACCGCCCGCTCGCACGGCACCAGCAACTCGACCCAGTCCGGTCGCGCTGACACCACCTCGATCGTGGGCGCCACGGCGGTCTGAGCGAGCACCTCGTGCAGCAGCTCGACGAGCGCCTGTGGCTCGACGGGCTTCGTCACGTACCGCCACGCCTGTTCGCGGACCGCCCGGAGCAGCGTTTCCGGCGTGTCGTCCGAGGTCATCACGACGACTCGCGGCCGCGTCCCTTCTTGAGGCAGCGCGGCGAGCACGTCCAGCCCGTTCATCTTCGGCATCCACACATCGAGGAGCATCAGATCGTAGGAGCCGGCGCGCAGGCGTTTCAGGGCTTCGACTCCGTCCTTCGCCGACGCGACAGAGAATCCGGCGGTCTTCAGCGTTTCCGCCAGGAGTTGACGCGTCGAGCGGTCATCTTCGACGATGAGAATGCTGCTCATGGCGTTGCTTCCTCTGCCGCTGGCGGTGTGCGGTCGTGCGTGGTCGAACGCTGGCGCGGCGGAGCGCCGGCCGTAGGCGCTGCATCTCCCGGGTCAGCACATCGTAGGTCGCCAGCGACTGAGAGAGGTCCCCGTTCTTGCCCTGAAGCTCGAGTTGACGCGCGGCTTCGACCACCGGAGCGGCTGCGAAATTTGTCGCAGCCCCCTGCAGCGCGTGCGCCGGCTCGCGAAGCGCCTCGCCGTCGCCGGCAGCGATGGCCCGCCTCATGGCTCGCATCCGGGCGGGGCAGTCTTCAAGAAACAGACGCACCATCTTTTCGAACAGCCGCGCGTTGTCACCCAGCCTCGCACGGACGACCTGCTCGTCGAAAGCGGGCAGGCCTGCCGCGCACGGCGCAACCGGGACCGCCGCCGTCGAGACCGTCCCGGGCTCTGCAGTGGGCGGCACGAGCTGATCGATCACGCGGGTCAGCTCGACGCCGTCGATCGGCTTCGTGACGTACCCGTCCATGCCGGCTTCGAGGTACCGTTCGCGGTCGCCGTGCATGGCGTGCGCCGTCAGCGCGACGATCGGCAGGTGCGTTCCCGAGGCGCGCTCGGCGTCGCGGATTGCGGCCGTGGCCTCGAGCCCGCCCATCACCGGCATCTGCAGGTCCATCAGCACGAGATCGAACGCTCCGCGCCCCAACCGCTCGAGCATGGCGAGCGCCGCGTGGCCATCGGCGGCCACGACGACGTGATGCCCCAGCCGCTGCAGGATCTGCCTCGCCACCTCCTGGTTCACGGGATGGTCCTCGGCGAGGAGAATGCGCAGCCCCGTCGTGCGGGCTGTCGGGACGGGAGGCGGCTCGGGAGAGAGCAACGGGAATGGGCGCCCTTCTTCTGCGGCCCGCTGTTCGGCAAATTCGAGCGCCATGCGCAGCGTGTCCATGAACTCGCTGACCTTGATGGGCTTGGTGAGATATCGGAAGAATCCTGCCTCCAGGCCCCTCCTGATGTCGCGCGGCATGGCATTCGCGCTGAGGGCCACGATGGGGATGTGCGCGGTGACCGGGTCTTCGCGCAGGATTTTCATTGCCTCGATACCGCTGATGTCAGGCAGATTGACGTCCATCAGAATCATCTCCGGCTGAGAGGCGCGCGCAAGCTCGATGCCGAGGTTCCCGTTCACCGCGGTCAGCAGGCGCAGATCGGGGCGGCGCGCGATGAGTTCCTCAACCAGCTTCAGATTGGCCGGGTTGTCCTCTACACAGAGCAGGGTGCGCAGCCGCGCGCCGTGCGGCACGTGCGGTGGGGCGTATGCGGCAGCTTCGCTTCCCTCAATGACAAGTTGCGGTGCAGCAGCCGAGATCAGTTCGATCCAGAACACGCTTCCCGCCCCGACGGTGCTGTCCACGCCGATTGCTCCCCCCATCAGTTCGACCAGGCGCTTGGTCACCACGAGGCCGATGCCCGTACCTTCCTCGCCCCCGGCCTCTTGTCCGAGACGGTTGAACGGTTGGAACAGCTGCGCCAGCTTTTCCGGACGTAATCCCGCGCCCGTGTCCTTGATGTTGATGCGAATGCGGTCCGGGGCGATCGCGGTGTAGTCCACGACGACCGTTCCTTGCACCTGGTTGTATTTGATCGCGTTGGAGAGCAGGTTGATGAGAATCTGCTTCAACCGGGTCCGATCGGAACTGACGAAGCAGGGATTGTCGAACTGGGGGAAGGTCATGCTAATGCCACGCTGATGCGCCTGCGGTTCCATCATGGCCCGGCATTCGAGCATGACTTCCTCCAGCGACACCGATTCTCCAGACAGCGAGACCGTCCCGGACTCGATCACCGCGAGATCGAGGATTTCGTTGATCAGGTTCAGCAGGTGCCATCCCGCATCGAGAATCTGGGCAATGCTTTCCTTCTGGGAAGGCGTCGGCGACGGGGAGTCGGACTCCATCAGCTGGGCGAAACCGAGGATCGCATTGAGCGGGCTGCGCAGCTCATGGCTCATGCTGGAAAGGAAATCCGATTTGGCGAGGTTTGCTTGTTCCGCCACGGACTTGGCGCTCTCCAGCTCGACGTTCTTTTCCTGCAGCACCTGATCCAGGCGATTGCGCTCGGTGACGTCGCGCGCAGCGGCGAACACGCCCTGCAGAGTCCTGTCTCGGTCGTAGAAGGTGGTGGCATTGTAGGACACCACTGTTTGCCTGCCATCCCTGGCGCGCGCGGTCAGTTCGTAGTTGGTGACCTTCTTTTCGCCGAGCACCAGCTTAATAGCTGCCTCGGCTCGCTCCGGATCGGTAAAGTAGTTCTTGAACGGCGCCCCGATCAGCTCGTCACGCGTGCAACCGGTGAGCGCCTCCATCTGCTTGTTGACGTCGGTAATGATCCCGGACGGATCAGTGGTCATGAGTGCGTCGATGTTGGATTCGATGAGCGAGCGCGTGTAGAACTGCTGGTCGCGCAGCCGCTGATCGAGCTTCTTCCGCTCCTCCTCGACCTGCTTGCGCGCGGTGTTGTCGGTGCCGATCAACAGATAGCCGATGATGGCCTCCTGCTCGTCGCGCAGCGCCGTCACCGACACCACCGCCGGGAAGCGGCTCCCATCCTTGCGGATATAGGTCAGCTCGTAGATATCTTCGATTCCGCGCGAGGCCTTGAACACCAATGCTTCAAAGCCTGGCGTAATCGGGGTTCCGAGCTCGACGCTCAGCGCTTTGGCGCGCGCGATCACTTCCTGCGGATCGGAAATGTCTGCCGGCGTGATCTTGTTCATCACTTCGGCGGCCGTGTAGCCCAGCATCCGCTCAGCGCCAACGTTGAAGATCTGAATGACGCCCTTCGCGTCAGTGGCGATGCTCGAGAAATTGGCGCTGTTGAAAATCGCGCTCTGCAGGGCCCCCGCCTTGAGCAGCGCCTCTTCCGCCTGCTTGCGCGCGGTGTTGTCCGTGCCGATCAACAGATAGCCGATGATGACGTCCTGCGCGTCGCGCAGCGCCGTCACCGACACCACCGCCGGGAAGCGGCTCCCATCCTTGCGGAAGTAGGTCAGCTCGTAGATATCCTCGATCCCGCGCGAGGCCTTGAACACCAATGCCTCAAAGCCTGGCGTGATCGGAGTTCCGAGCTCGACGCTCAGCGCCTTGGCGCGCGCGATCACTTCCTGCGGATCGGAAATGTCTGCCGGCGTGATCTTGTTCATCACTTCGGCGGCCGTGTAGCCCAGCATCCGCTCAGCGCCGACGTTGAAGATCTGAATGACGCCGTTCGCGTCGGTGGCGATGCTCGAGAAATTCACGCTGTTGAAAATCGCGGTCTGCAAAGCCCTCGCTGCACGCAACGCCTCTTTGCTCCGGACCTCATCGCCGACATCCAGGGTGCCGGCGACGTTGTCGTCGGGAAACGCGGGATCGTAGATTTTCGCGGCCATGTCTTGCTGCTCCGTCCCCAGGTGCCGCCGCAGCGTCGCGTTCTGCCGGGCGTCAGGCGTGAGATCGTGCGATCGAGCGCCGCATGGAAACGCGGCACCGTCGAAGGGTTTGCAAAGGTAATCGTCGGCCCCGTGCCGCAATCTAGTCTAGGCTACGATCCAGAGACTGTCGATTTTTCTGACCCTGCTTTGCCACCCGGTATGACCGCTGAAAAGGTCCACGCCGGTATCGCCGTTGCGCTGAAGCAGTTCGCTGAACGCGGCTGGGAGTCCGAGTTTGTCACATCCGGCCTGATGAAACCGCTGTGCCGACCGTGGAGCGTCAGTTAGGCTCGACGCGCTACGATTGTGTTGTCATCGGAGGTGGCGTCCGCTTGCCGCCCCGGGGCCTTGCCTTGTTCGAAGTTGTCATCAACGCGGTTCATAAGGCTGCCTTGGGTGCGGCGATTGCCTTCAATACGCGGCCCGACGATAGCGCCGATGCCGCCGCCCGAGGGTTGGCGCTCGGAAGTCGAGCTGTGTAGTCCGGGCGTCCAACAAAACCGGTTCGCGTCGTTCGCGGCGACGCAGGGCAGACTAACCGCGTGGCACGTCCGCGTGGCAGTCCTCGCAACCTGTTGGAACGGAGTCGCTTGCCACACAGGAATTCACCCTTCTAAGCCGGGGGTCCCGCGTTCGAGTCGCGGCGGGCGCGCCAATCTCAGGGTGAGGACTGACATGCGCTTCCGCCTCGCGGCCCTCGTCGTGGTGTTCGTAGTTTCGCACGCGGCCGCGCAGATCCGCGAGGTGCGGGTCATGTCGTCAGGCGCCACCGCGCCCGCCTATCTTCAACTCATCCAGCCAATCGAAGCGGCGACGAAACTCAAGGCGGTGACGCTGGCGACTTCCAATGGCGTCGGCGCGGCGAACATCGCGACGCGCGTCCGTGGCGGCGAAGCTGTCGACGTCCTGTTCCTGTCGGCCAGCATCATGGATGACATGATCAAGGAAGGCCATGTCGTGCCCGCGACTCGCGTCGACATTGGCCAATCGGCGATTGGCGTCGGCGTGCGAGCGGGGGCGAAGCGGCCGGACATCAGCACCGTCGAGGCGCTGACGCAGACGTTTCTGGAGGCGAAGTCGATCGCCGTCTCGGCGCAGATCAGCGGCATCTACCTCACGACGGAGCTCTTCGCCAAACTTGGAATCGCCGAACAGGTCATGCCCAAAGTCCGGCGTGTCGAGAACGAGCCGGTGGGAAACGCGCTTGTGAGAGGTGAAGCCGAGCTCGGCGTGCAGCAGATCTCGGAACTGCGCGGCGTGAAAGGCGTGGACTATGTCGGGCCGTTCCCCGACGCCGTGCAGCGCGTGTCCGTCTTCTCAGTGGGCATCGCGACGAAGGCCCCGAATCCCAAAGGCGCGAAGGCGTTCGTCGATCTCGTGCTGTCGCCGGCCGGTCAGGCCGTGCTGAAACAAAGCGGTCTGGACCCATTCGCGCGCTAACGACTCCGCCCGCCATGACCGGCCCTCCAAGCCGCGGTCCCGCGTTCGAGTTCGGCCTTTCACAAACCCAAGCGGTCGTCTCGCCGCAGCACCCATACCGCGAATGCCACGCAGACAGCGAGCGTCATTAGCCACCCTGAAGGGCCACGAAACCCGTACCACCTCGCGAAGTGATCGAACCCGTAATAGATGCCGAGCCAGACGGCGTAGTGCCACCCACGCATCTAGGTCGCCTGGGTGGTCTTCTTCCGCATTGTCTTCACCTTCGGCCTACCAAGGTTCTCTCGGTGGTGGAGGTGTCCCCCTTTAGATGGGTTTGTGAAAGGCCGAATTACCGTTCCTTTTTGCTTTGCAACGGTTTGCAGCCGGGGGGAAAGAGGGGATCAGGAGGGCACAACTCCCGAAGGCCTGTACTCAGAACTGCCCGCCAATCCACAGGAGGGACTAACGGGCGTCAGGTATTCTTCGCCTTCTAAGCCGGGGCTCCCGCGGGGTTCAGATCAGAAACTGCTCCTCCATCCACAGCATCCCTGGCGCGTTCGCCTTTGTGACGATCGGACCGTCGATGACGATCTGCTTCGGGATCGGGAAGTCGGTCTTCGGCCCTCGCGCGGCGGCGACGCCGGCGACGATCGCGCCGCCGTGGATGCGGCAGGAGGAATTGCGGACCGTGGCATGCATGCGGCCTTCGACCACCGCCTGGATCGCCGGCGGCATCGCGTCCACGCCGCCGATCAGGATCTCGGTACGCCGTGCGCTTTCATGACGCTGGCCGCGGCGAGCGCCATGTCGTCGTTGTGGAAAAACGCGGCATTGATCTTCTGGAACGTGCTGAGGTACGTCTCCCAGAGTTGCGCCGTTTTCGCGACGTCCCAATCCGCCGAATCAGTCGCCAGGACATCGACGCCGGGAAACTTGTCGATGACCGATTGAAATCCGCGGGCACGCCCTTGCGCGCCGGTATGCCGAGCGCGCCCTGCGTCATGATGATCGTGCCCTGGCCGCCTATCGCGTCCACGAGCGCCTGTGTGACCGCGGCGCCCATGAAGTCGTTGTCGGGAGCAAGAAACGTGAGGACGTCGATCTGATCGAGCGGCGCGATCAGCGTGTCCATGTCAATCACGGGGGTACCGGCCTCAATCATCCTGACGACGGGCTCGGTGATCGTGTTGATGTCTACTGCCTGGATGGCGACGAAGTCCCACTTTTGGGATGCGATCTCTTCGACCACAGCCAGCTGTTTCGTGGCCGACAGCTCGGGGTCGAACCAGGTGACGTCGACGTTGAACAGCCGGCCCAGGTCCTCGGCGGCCTCTTTCCCTTGCGCGCACCAGCTGACCTGCAAGCCGATGTTCGAGAACGCGGCACGCAGCCGGCGGCGCGAGTGGCCGGCGCTGGCGCCACCCTGAGCGGCGGCAAAGAGATCGACACCGCCGAGGGCCGCCGTGCCGGCCGCCGCTGCGGCCAAGCGGAACAGATCGCGTCTGCCGGGCTGAAAGCGAGACTCTGGATGCATGTTGTCTCCAATTTCCTTTTCCGGGATCCGGACTTCTGGCTCGGGTCGGTACGTTACTCACCTTGTGCAGCACGATCGTGCTCCACCGGGCTACCGCCCGGCAAGGTCGCGGCTTCTCGAATCTACGTCCGGCCGTTCTCGCCCACACCAGGCGCCGGTGTGGGCGGAGCCAGCATCTCGTGGCCGCGAGCGTCAGTGTTCCCACGGTGGCGTAAGGATCGGCATGCAGTTGTTCTATGCAACCGGGGGGGTTGACCTCATGGCTGTGGGCATCAACACCAAGGGCGAGGGTCCGGGCCCCAAACCAGCGGGGCGAGCGACTGTTCACCGCGCCGCCACCGCTGATGCCAGTCGCCTGGAGCGTCGCGCTCCGGCGGGCGACCGGTTCCTCTTCATAACAACGCCGGATGGCGGCAAACCGGCGCCATATAGAGTGGTCGTGAACTGGGTGGCCGCACTGAACAATCGATGACGCGCCAGAGCGTCGGACTTCGGTCACGGGTCCGAATCACGGTTCTGCGTGTTCAAGTCCCTTGTAGCTGTCAGCTGTTGACTCGCCGTCGGCGTTCGGTTGAGGGGAACAAAGTCATCCCGTTAGGCTGCCCTTCCGGCGCAAAAGCCCGTAACTCACTGAACGCGGCCGGGCCGTTTCAAAACCGTAATTCATCGCAGATCCTTCAGCCCGAGTTGCCGGCACTGCGAGTGTAAGCTCTTCCGCTCGCCGCCAATCGCGTGCCCGAGGATGACAATGTCCAAGCCCCCCCGATCTGTTGTGATGCTCGCTTTGCTGGCGAGTGTGTCGCTCCTGGAATAGTGCTCCGCTCGCGGGAGCGGTGAAGTACCACCTTTGACCACGTCGATCAATCCGGTGGGCACGGGATACGATCACACCGTCGGGAGGAACGTTCTCTCGAAACAACTACATCGAGATCACAGCAGCGCCCGTGGACGGCTGTCGCTTCAATCACTGGTCAGGGAATAAGTCGGGTTCAGAAAATCCGACGCACTACCGGTTTGACAATGGAAACTATTCGGTGACATTCGTCGCGCATTTCGTGAGCGATCTGGTAGCGTGTGTTGAGCCGCCGCTTCCTCCGCCGCCACCACCTGCCGTGCCCACCCAGATCGTCGGCTTCTTTCCCGAATGGGGCGTCTACCACCAGCCGTCGTACAGACGTGAAGAGCATCGTCGACAGCGGGGCGGCAGACAAACTGACGATCATCAACTACGCGTTCGTCGGTCCCGGCTCCCGCAGCGAACGGCACGGTCGTTTGCAAGCTCGACGACCCGGTGGCGGCGTACCCGCAGTTGTATGGGTCCGACCGGAGACATCGATGGCAGTTCAGACACGCTCGCGAGTCCTCTGCGCGGCCACTTCAATCAGCTGCGGCGGCTCAAGTCGGTGGTTCCCCAACCTCAAGGTCGTGGCGGCCGTGGGTGGCTGGCTTGGGTCGACCTGGTTCTCCGATGCGGCGGCGACGGCTGCGTCGCGCCAGGCGTTCGTCACGTCGTGC
>CAVQMT010000052.1:0-134563 GCA_963713655.1 uncultured Acidobacteriota bacterium | reverse complement strand
TAGGCGGCGCGAGACTACGGCTGCGGGCCGTGTTTGGGCGGCAGCAGGTTACGCGTCTTGATGCGCCATCCCTCCGGCGTCCTCACATACGTATCCTCGTAGTGCCCACCGAGAAAGACCGTGTTCGGCTTGCCGTGTTCGCCGATGTCGAGGACGGCGAGGTACGCCTTGCCGCTCGCGCCTTCCGGCGACGGATCGATCAGGTGGTGCGTGATGTAGTGCCGCACGTAATTCGGCCCCCGGGGCTGTTCGCGCGCCAGCGCCGCCAGCGCCTCGTAGCCCTTGGTGTTGAGGAACGCAAGCCCGTCTTTCGTGTACAGGCTGGCGTACGCGTCGCCGTTGTCGCCCTTCCCGAATCCAGAGTCGAGCGCGTGTCCGTAGCTGGCGACCAGCTGCTCGATCTGCATGTAGTCCCATACCGACAGCGACCCGTTCTTCGCCGTGACGTTGTCAGACGGCTCCGATTTGATCCGCACCGGCCGTTTGAGGAAGGCCATCAGCTCCGGATCCGTGCCGCCCCCACTCTTCGAACGGATGACCTGCCGGCTCTTGAACCGCCAGCCTTTGTCCGTCTTCACGAACACATCTTTATACTGTCCGGCGTCTCTGCGCAGGTCGCCGCGTTTGTCGCCGACCATTTCCCACTGGGTGCGCTTGCCGAGCGGCGGCACGTTCTCGTCGAAGTTGAATTCCATGACGTACTGACGCCCGATTGCCCCGTCAGGAGTCGCCTCGAGCACGAGGCCCATGGCGTAGTGAATCGTGTTCAGCGGCCCCATGAGGGGGCTGCGCGCGAGCGCCGCCAGCTGCTCGCGCCCTTTGGCGTTCGGGTCGATGAACTGTCCGTCCGGTGTGAAGAGATCCGCGAAGTCGTAGCCGTTGTTTCCGCCGGAATCGAGTGCATAGGCGTAGCGCGACACCAGCTGCCGGATCTGCACGTAGTCCATCGCGGTCAGGACCGGCGCGGGTCTCGACTGGGCGACTACCTTGACTAGCGCAAGACCCGTCAGGGCGGTCGCGAGGGCAATCAGGGCGATGACTGTTCTTTGACGCATGGAAGTCTCCTTCGCCACCTGGTTGCTCACGCCTTGCGGCGTTGCAGGGGCGCCCCGGCGCGCCTTCAATTGCGTGCCCGGAGGGCGCCTTGCGCTACTGCTGAGGCCCGATTTCCGATCGGACGTAGTTCCGCGACTTGATTCGCCATCCCTGCGGAGTCTTCACATACACGTCGTCATAGTGCCCGCCGCTGAGGATGGTGGCCGGCTTGCCCTCTTCGGAGATGTCGAGCGTCACGAGGTACGAGCGGCCCGTCGCGCCTTCCGGCGCCGGCTTGATGACGACGTTCGTGACGAAGTGCCGGGCGAACGCCGGGCCGGACCGATCCTTGTTGGTCTGTGCAGCAAACTCCGCAAGCTGGGCCGTTCCCTTGGCCTGCGTGCCGAGGCTGCCGTCGGGCGCGAACAGCGCGGCGTACGCCGATCCGTCGCCGCCGTGCATGTCGACGGCGTAGGAATAGCGCGCGACGAGTTGTTGAAGCTCGAGGTAGTCCGCGGCCGTGAGCGTCGCCGGCTTGAAGGTCTGGGCGCGTAACGCCCACCCCGTGGGGATCGCGAGGAGCGTTGCGATGATCACGTATTTCAACTTGGACATGACTACTCCTTGCGGCTGAGCATCAGCGATCGACGTCTGTCGGACGAAGCCATTCACCGAGGACGCCGGGGCTGTCCCACGCCGCTCAATCATGGTCCCCGTAGCCTCGAAAGCTGGTTCGATATGAGGTCACCCTCGACCAACCCTAGACTCAGCCCGCCGAATCCACGTAAAGTCTTGACCGGTGGTGCCGGGGGTGGGGGTCGAACCCACACGACTCTTTCGGGTCCCAGGATTTTAAGTCCTGTGCGTCTGCCAGTTTCGCCACCCCGGCTCAGTGTGACGGCTGAAGCGTATCAATAACTTACGAGAGCCGCCCGGTTGTCACGGTCTTTGCGTAGCGGATTTGTCCCCGCGAATTGACCCTGCGGCTCATCGGCGACCGACGTCGAGGTATGGCCTGAAGGTGGTCATCATCAAGGCTCTTTGGCCATCGAACCAGATCATGGCCTTCTGCACATCGGCAAACGGATCGCCCTTGTAAAACTCTTGGGCTGGCACGGGTTTCCGTCAGCATCTGGCGGTCGTTGTCCGATGTATCCGGGACGCCGCAGAACGAGGATTCCCAGGATTGCGGATCCAGTTGCAGGTTCGCCGGGGCGGTTACTGCCTCCGGGCCATGCGAAGTGTCTCGATTGAAAAGCAAGTTAGCCCGGAACCGGGTAGTGGGTCAGTTTGAATCGGGCCAAGTAAAGTGAACGACTCGGCCCGATTCGAGGAAGCTGGATCACCCTCCATTGATGGAGTCAGACCTTGGTCGCGAGTAGGGTTCCTCCTGTCACCGAGGATGCCATCGTCGTTGCCGAGGGAGTCGGCGCAGAGGAATGCGACATCCTCGAACTCACTTGGGAGATCGTGTTTGTCTATTCTGACATTCACCGATTGGAGTGGCGGAAGGAAATGGACTAACGATACTCCATTCTCAATCTTGCACACGAAGGGGGCGTACGGTATTCGTCTTGTTGTACAGCTGAATCGACCCTTCGACGACATAGCGCCCAGGGAGCAGGAACATATCAACGATTATGTTGAAATCGTGCTGCAGATCAGAATTGCGGATCTGGTCGACGAAGAAGACCTCGCGCTGCCCCGCCGCCCCTGGTGCCCCGAGTCTCCCCGGCGGCGCCGGTCGCGCCGGTATCCCCCTTGTCGCCCTTCACCCCTTGCTGGTTCCACGGCAGCGGCGTGTGTCCCTTGGGGCACGGCAGGGCATTCACGACCTTCAGGCTGCCTCCGCCGTCGTAGTAGCCCTGGATCACGCCGTTCGCTCCCGGAATTGCGGTGTACTAAGGCCTCCTATCGACGCCGACCGCAAGCAGTGACAGCCCGACGAGCGTCGACGTTCGTCTATGCATCCGATATTCCTGCATCTGGACACCCTTTCTATCGACATGTCGGGCACATTGGTCCCCGCGCGCCGTTCGAACGCTTGTCGATCAACCGCATGAGTATCCGGATGTTCAGATGGGCTCGGCTGTAATTTAGCTGAACACATCGAGGCGTAGAGACGTTACCTCAAGACCGCTGCGACGACCTTGAGCGCCTCTCTGGCGCGCGCCATTTCGCCAACGGTTATTTCGGAGGTGATCGGTGAGTCCTCCCGCGCGAAGAACTCAGACACGTTGCAGCCAAGGCCATCGGCGAGTAGCGCGAGCGTTCCCACAGATGGATTCCCGACTCCGGCTTCAACTTTCTTGATGAAGCGTTCGCCTTGCCCGTCGTAGCCGTGCAACCAGACGACACGGTACTGAATGCGTTTCAGAAACGGATGCTGTTCGGAAGCGGGAACCCGCAGTCTGATAAGGAATTTCTCGTCCCGGCCGGCACACGCCTGGTGATTCAGTCGATCACTGCGGAGGCGAATATCGCCGCGGACCAGCGCCCCGAGGTGTTTCTCGGTCTCGAGCTCGGGGAAAGTTTTCCGTTCACTATGTGCCCATGACAGCTGCGGGACGTGATGCTGGCTCTTTTACTGAGGATGTGTTCATGGGGCTTCACCAGTGACGTTGGTTCGCAGACGGTGGCACGAAGGTAACGTTCGTCTGCCGCCCTGTTGCATTTGTTACTAACACCTGTTCACTTGATGCGAGTGTTTCCGGATTTCTTGTGAAGATGCCGTAGGGAGGCGGGCTCGCGGCGAAATTCAACTTCGCCGCGAGCCCCTCTCTGAAAAGAAAAGAGCAAGGCCGTGGATTGCTTCGAAGGTCTGAACTAGCCCAAGGCGTTTTCGCCGTTTCACTAGTCCCTCCACCACGACCCTGAGCTGTCACCGGCTTCACCGCGCCATCCGCAGCCGGTGCCACTTCTGAGGTGACGACTTGAGCACCTAACGCCGATAAACGGCCTCGGTCTTGGGCCGGTGAGCTGCATCGCGAGAGTACTTCGCTCCGCCGTGGGTGAGCAGCACGACCATACCTGCCACACCCTCCAAGAAGACTTAGGCGCTCGATTCGCTGTTCGACCCTGCTATCCTCGCAAGGTCAGCCCGAATGCACGAATGCCCATCCGACGAGCCGCCTCCCTGCTCGCCTGCGTCCTCACCGTAGCCGCCTCCACCGCCGAGGCGACGACGATCGTCGTCGTCCGGAGCGCCTTCAACGTCTACATCGGCGCGGACAGCCTGCGGCGCGAAGGGGATGAGCGGAGCGAGATCTGCAAGATCAAGCACCACGGCGACACCGTCGTGGCGATGGCCGGGTTCATGGCGGCGCAGGGCAGCCCGGTGTCGATCGAAACCGCCGTCGCCGAGGCCAGCGCCTCGTGGTCCGGCACGGCGGACCAGCGCGCTGACGCGCTGGCGGCCGTGGTCCGATCGCAGCTCGCCGGCCTGTCCAAGTTCCTGCGCGAAGGCAGCGACAGCGCCCGCGAGTACTTCGAGAAGCGGCTGCGGGACCAGGAGGCGATTCAGTTCGTCGTCACCCGAAACGAGGACCGGCTGCAGCATGTCGCGATTCGG
Organism: uncultured Acidobacteriota bacterium; assembly: GCA_963713655.1. Lineage (GTDB taxonomy): Bacteria > Acidobacteriota > Vicinamibacteria > Vicinamibacterales > UBA2999 > CAWEBF01. Next base: position 129,957 of record CAVQMT010000052.1, on the reverse strand, counting down.
CTGCTGATTCCCAGCATCAAGGACGACACCGTGGTCGTGACCACGCGGACGCTGGACTTCGAAGGGTTTGCGGTGCTGGGGACATCGAGTGCCACGCGCAAGATGAGCACCGGCCAGCAGCAGGTGCTGTCGATGCTGCCGGGCGTGGACATCGCCAGGCGGCTGCTCGAAGCGGAGATCCGTGACACGCCCGAGGCTGTCGGCCCGCCGATCAACATCATCGAAGCGGGGGCCGCCGGCGTCCGCTGGATCGACCGCAGCCCCGCCTGCACGCCCTAGCACGCTTCGCCGAGCCGGCGGGTTAGCTGTACTATTGGGCGACCCCGAATCGTCCCCTTCCCCTCCTCGACCCCACACCAAAGGACTCAGTCAGCGTGAACGATCCGGCCCGCCGTGGACCCAGACTCGCGATCTGCCTTGCCGCGGCGCTGTGCAGCCTCAGCGGCGAGGTCTGGGCGCAGGCGTTGGTCGCGCCCGCGGATCTGGTCGCAGGCGTGCCACGCCGGATCATGGAAGCCGCACGCATGACCGCGGAAGAGGGCATCACGCTGGATGGCCGGCTCGACGAGCCGGTATGGACGCGCGCGCTGCCGGCCAGGGACTTCATCCAAATCGATCCGCAGAACGGCGAGCCGGCGACTGAGCCCACCGAGGTCCGCATCGCGTTCAGCCAGGACGCACTCTATATGGGGGTCACCGCCTTCGACTCCGAGCCCGACAAGTGGCTGGGGTTCCAGCGGCGCCGCGACGAGTTCCTGCAGTCCGACGACCGGTTCATGTGGCGCATCGACACGTTTCTGGACGAGCGGTCCGGCTACTTCTTCGAGATGAACCCATCGGGCCTGATGGCCGACGCCGTGTTCGGCGTCAACGGCATGAACCGCGCCTGGGACGGCATCTGGAACGCGCGCGTCCACCACAGCGAGATTGGCTGGACGATTGAAATCGAGATCCCCTTCCGCACGCTGAACTTCGACCCCACCAACGACACCTGGGGCATCAACTTCCAGCGCACGGTCCGGCGGAAGAACGAGGACAGCATCTGGATGGGGTGGTCGCGCAACCAGGGCCTTGGGCGCATGACCAATGCCGGCCGCGTGACCGGCATCAACGAGGTCAGCCAGGGCGTCGGGCTGGACGTCAAGCCGTACGGCCTCTTCGCCACCGACCGTTCCCCCATTCGGGCCGGCGGGTGGCATTCCGACCCCGACGCCGGCCTCGACTTCTTCTACAACCCGACGCCGGGGCTGCGGGCCAACCTGACGATCAACACCGACTTCGCGCAGACGGAGGTCGACCAGCGCCAGGTGAACCTGACGCGGTTCTCCTTGTTCTTCCCGGAGCGCCGCGACTTCTTCCTGGATGGCGCGACCTACTTCGACTTCGCCAGCAACAACATCGGCGGCGAGCAGGTGCAGCCCTACTTCAGCCGGCGCATCGGCCTCAGCGAATTGGCGACGCCGCAGCGCATCGACTACGGCACCAAGTTCAACGGCCAGGTGGGGGCGCAGGACGTCGGCTTCCTCCACGTGCGCGACGGCCGACGAGCACGACCGCGGCTTCATCGGCGAAGAGTTCACCGCGGCGCAGGGTGAAACGCCGCATTCTCACCCAGTCCTACGTCGGCGGCCTCTACACCCGGCGTGATGCGCGCGGGGACGGTGCGGCGCGTATCACACGCTCGGCTTCGACGTGAACCTGTCGACCTCGCAATTCCGCGGCAACAACAACCTGGTCGGGTCGGGCTGGTATCTGCGCGAGAGCCGTCCGGACGTGAGCACCGGCACCAGCGCCTATGGGGTCGGCGTCGAATACCCCAACGATCGCTGGACCTTTGGCGTCAACGCCCGCGAAGTGCAGGAGAACTTCAACCCGGCGGTCGGCTTCGTGGCCCGCCGCAGCTACCGGCGCTACAACCAATTCGCCAGCTTCGGCCCCCGTCCCGAGCAACAGCCGCGTGGTGCGGCAGTCACGCTTCACCGGCAACCTGACGCTCATCACCAACCTGAGGAACGAGACGGTGGAGCGCAACCTGCACGGCACGCTCCTGAACGTGCAGTTCCAGAGCCAGGACACGTTCTCTGTCGAGCTGGACCGCAACTTCATCCTGCTGGAGGCGCCGTTCGCCATCAGCCCGGGCATCATCCTGCCCCGCGGCAGCAGCTACAACTTCACCCGCTTCGCGGCGAGCGGGCAGACGGCCAACCGCCGGATGCTGGCACTGACCGGGCGCGTTCGAAACCGGCGGGTTCTACTCCGGCTCGCGCAATCAGACCATCCTGGGCCTGACCGTGCGGGCACGGCCCGGCTACATCTTCAGCCTCAACGGCGAGTGGAACCAGGTCGACCTGGCCGAGGGCCGCTTCGCCTCCAACCTGTTGCGGCTGGTCACCGACTCCCAGTTCTCCCCGTTCATGGCGCTCGTCAACAACGTGCAGTTCGACACCGCGTCACGCGTACTGGGGTGGCAGTCGCGCTACCGATGGATCGTGAAGCCGGGCAACGACCTCTACATCGTCTACACGCACAACTGGCTCGAGGATCCGGTCGCGGACCGGTTCGCCACCCTGGATCAGCGCTTCGCCACCAAGGTGCTGTACACCCACCGATTTTAGGCGGCGTGTCGAGCCACGCCGCCTAGAGATCAAGCCGCGCCTCTCTTCGGTCGGCGCGAGCATTTTTTAGGTCATGCATATCGGTTGCACGCCTGTAACTAGTTATAAATACACGACTTAATGCATGGATCGGTACGCTCGCAGCTGGAGTATGCTGGATGCGTCTCGGTCAGGTCGAGGAGTCTAGCGCCCGTCGCCTTCTTCGCGCGACACCCTCATACCAGGTGCTCGGCAAATCCCCTGGCCCGGTGTCAGCCGGCGGACAAGACCGCCGGCTGGCGCCACCTAACCACCAAGCCCTTCCCGCTCGGCTCGATTGCCTTCAATGAACCGTCGGTGGTGGCGGGCCGCCTTCGGCCGCAGCGGGTGCTGCGCGCTCCGCGTCCAGCACCCGCTGGATCTTCTCGTTGAGGTCGCGCTCGGCAACGTCGAAGGGCCCAGCCACCGCCGCCCCGAGCGACATCTCGATGGCCACCACCACGCCGCCGGCCTCGAAGGGGTTGACGATCCAGCTGAAGCCGCGGAGAGCGATGGGCTGCGTCCACGGCGGCGGCGGGGTCGCTCGCCTGCCTCATCGTCCGCAGCATGGCCACCAGCAGGTGGCTGACGTCGGCGTCGGTCCAGGCGCGCGGCTCGCGTTCCACCCCCGGCACGGCGTGCGTCGTCGCGTGAATGTCCCCCCGAAGCCACACGTCGATCGAGATGTCCATGGTCAGCGTCCGTCCGTTCCGCTCCGGTCCATCGCCTTCAGCTGCGCCTCGAACTCGTCCGGCCGCACCACGGGTGTCTGGCAGGTAAAGTCCCGGCACACATACGCGGTGGCCCGCCCCTCGCGCGCGGTCATCGGCTGCGTCCACGGCAGCACGCGCGCGAGCGCGTCACGATGCGCCGGCGTCACCGGCACCACGAGCGCCGTCGGCAGGTAGACCCGGCCCAACGTCTCCTTCAGCGCGGCGGTGTCGGCGGCCGCCGCGTCGCCGACGATGACCACCTGGGGGCTGCCTGCATGATATGCCGACAGCGCCGACAGCATCAGCGGCACGGCCCGGCCCAGTTGGGCTCTGAACGAGCCGATTGCCGCCTCGGCCCGCGTCGTCATCCCGCTGTCGCCGGTCAAATGGGCGAGCGCCAGCAGATTCAGCGCGGCGACCGACGTCGCCGCGGGCTCGGCGCCGTCGTACTGCTCCTTCAGGCGCAGCAGCACCGACGCATCCTCGCCGGTCGTGCTGAACCAGCCGCCCTCCACCGGATCGGCGAACTGGTCGTCGAGACGCCCGTGCAGCGTGATCGCCCACTCGAGCCACGCCGGATCGCCGGTGGCCTGGAACAGCTCCACCAGCCCGCTCGCCAGGTAGGCGTAGTCCTCCGCGTAGCCGGCAACCGCGGCGTGCTGGCGACGGTAGCGGCGCAGCAGCGTCCCGGACGAGGCGTCCCACAGGCGGGTGTGCAGGAAGCGGGCGGCGCGCTCGGCATCCGCCACCCAGGACGCGTCGCCGAGGATGCGCCCAGCCCGGGCGCAGGCGCCAATCATCAGGCCGTTCCAGGCGGTCAGGACCTTGTCGTCGAGGTGCGGCCGCGGACGGCTGAGCCGCGCCGTGAACAGGACCTCGCGTGCCGACGCCAGCTCGGCGCGCACGACCGGCACGCTGCGGCCGGTGGCCTCCGCCACGTCCTCGAGTGGCCGCGCGGCATACAGCAGGTTCTTGCCCGTGAACTCGTTCTGGGGGTCGAAAGGCGCGTTGCCGCCCTCCAGCACCCCATAGCGCCGACAGAACGGCTCGGCCCGCTCGCCCAGCAACCGCTGCACCTCCGCGTGGCTCCAGATGTAGAAGGCGCCCTCCATCTTGTGGGCGCTGGGGTCGCCGGCGTGTTCGGGCGGGATGCTGTCGGCGTCCTCGGCCGAGTAGAACCCGCCGTCGGGGTCGGTGAGGTCGCGCCGCACGTAGCCCATCGTGTCGATGGCGACATCGGCGTATTGCGGATCGCCCGTCAGTTGGGCGGCGTCCACGTAGGCGTGCACCAGCTGCGCCTGGTCGTAGAGCATCTTCTCGAAGTGCGGCACTCGCCAGTCGCCATCGACGGAGTAGCGGTGGAAGCCGCCGCCGAGGTGGTCGCGCATCCCCCCGAGCGCCATCGCACGCAGGGTCAGCAGCGCCATGTCACGCGGCTCGGCCGCGCCGGTGCGGGCATGCTCGCGCAGCAGGAACGTCAGCTCGCTGGGGCGCGGAAACTTGGGCGCGTTGCCGAAGCCGCCGCGCCGGCGGTCGAACGCCGGCCGAAAACTCGGCCACCGCCTTGTCGAGGGCGTCGGGCCCCGCCACCGCTCCCCCGCCTGAAGACTGTCCGTAGCCGCGCAGCCGCTCGACGATCGTGATCGCCGAGTGCTCCAGCTTGTCGCGCTCCTCGCGCCAGGCCCGGGCCAGTTCCGTGAGAATCTCCACGAAGCCCGGCCGGCCCCAGCGGCTCGTGGGCGGAAAGTAGGTGCCGCCGTAGAACGGCTGCAGGCCCGGCGTCAGCCACACGCTCATCGGCCAGCCGCCGGAGCCCGTGGTGGCCTGCACGAACAGCATGTAGACGCGGTCCACGTCCGGACGCTCTTCCCGATCCACCTTGATCGAAACGAAGTGCGCGTTGAGGATCTCCGCAACCCGGGCGTCCTCGAAGCTCTCGTGCTCCATCACGTGGCACCAGTGGCACGTCGAGTAGCCGACCGAGAGGAAGATTGGCCGATCCTCCGCGCGCGCCCGCTCGAAGGCGGCATCGCCCCAGGGATACCAGTCGACTGGATTGTGCTGATGCTGGAGCAGATACGGACTGTGCTCCGCGGCGAGACGGTTGGGCACCCGCCTATCGCGAGGCCTGCCCGGGAGACCCGGCCGGCGGCGTCCCGTTGCGGGGGCGGACACGAGCCGAACTGTCGAGCCGGGCCTGCGCCCGCTCGTCCACGATCTTGTGCTTGCGCATCTTGCTGTAGAGCGTCGGCCGGTACAGGCCCAGCATCTGCGCCGCCTCCTGCTTGTTCCAGTTGGTCCGCACCAGCGTCTGGACGATGGCCAGGCGCTCGATCTCCGCCAGCGTCCGGCCGGGCGGCAGCGTGAACTCGTCGCTGGCCGGCGGCGTATCGCGCAGCGTCTCGGGCAGGTCGTCGGGGCCGATTTCCCCCGTCTTGCACACCAGCACGGCCCGCTCCATCGCGTTCTCCAGCTCGCGCACGTTCCCCGACCAGCGGTTCCGGATCAGCAGGTGATAGGCGGCCGGCGAGATCGCGCGCACGGACCGATCGTAGCGCTGGTTGAACTTCGCCAGGAAATGATTGCAGATCAGCGGAATGTCCTCGGTGCGCTCGCGCAGCGGCGGCACCCGCAGCGTGATCGTGTTGATGCGGAAGTAGAGATCCTCTCGCACGCGGCCTTCGCGCAGCGCCTGCTCCAGATCGATGTTGGTGCTGCAGATCAGCCGGAAGTCGACCCGCACCGTGCGTTCGCTGCCGATCGGCCGGTACTCGCGCTGCTGCAGCACCCGCAGCAGCTTCGTCTGCAGCGCCGCCGGCATCTCGCCCACTTCGTCGAGCAGCAGCGAGCCGCCTTCCGCCATCTCGAACAGCCCCACCTTGTCCACCGTGGCGCCGGTGAAGGCGCCCTTGCGGTAGCCGAACAGCTCGCTCTCGATCAGATCGTGCGGGATGGCGGCGCAGTTGATCTTGATGAACGGTCCGCGGACGCGTCCCGAGTGATGGTGGATCGCGTTGGCGATGAGCTCCTTGCCGGTGCCGTTCTCGCCCTGGATCAGGATGTTGGCTTCGCTGGCCGCCACGCTCTCGATCAGCTCGAACAGGTCCTTCATCGCCTTGCTTTGCCCGACCACGTTGGCGAAGCTGTACTGCCCGCGCACCTGCTCCTTGAGCTGCTGGTGCTCCGCGCGCTCGCGCATGCGGTCGAACGCGTTCTGCAGCACTCCCACCAGGCCGTCGCGCGTCACCGGCTTCTGCAGGAAGTAGAAGGCGCCCGCCTGCATCGCCTCCATCGAGCGCGAGGCGCCGCCAGGCTCGCCGAGGGCGATGATCTCCGGCCACGGGTCGGCTTCCTTGAGCCGCCGGGCCAGCTCGACGCCGTCCACGTCCGGCAGCGTCAGGTTCACCACCACCGCGTCGGGACCCCACTGCCGGAACAGCTCCTGACCTCGCGTCCCGATCAGGGCGCAGCGGGTGTCGTAGCCTTCGGCATCCAGGATTTCACGGGTCCACTCGGCGGTCGCCGGATCGTCGTCGATCAGCAGCACGCGCTTTCGGCGCTTCGGAAAGAAGGTCGTGGGCGGCACCATGCGCTAATCGTTGGAGGTTAGCACAGCGTCATAAATCAATACACTTGACACGTCGTCGATAGATTTCACGACAGTTTGCGCAGTTCTTATATAGACGAGCTTATCAGAACGCGTGGCCTATAATCGCGCGGCGCGGCCCTGATGGACACCATCGCCAGCCAGATCCAGACGTCTTCCCAGCAGTTCAAGGACAACGACGCCCACATGACCCGGCTGGTGGGCCAGCTGCGGGAGCACCTGGCCACCGCCCGCCAGGGGGGCGGCCCCCAGGCTCATGAGCGCCATGCTCAGCTGGGCAAGATGGCGGTCCGGGATCGGGTGGCCCGGCTGCTGGACCCGGCCGCTGCGTTTCTCGAGCTGTCCCCGCTGGCGGCCCACGGCATGTATGACGGCGAAGCGCCTGGGGCTGGTCTGGTCACGGGGATCGGCCGGGTGGCCGGCCGCGAGGTGCTGGTCGTCGCCAACGACGCCACCGTGAAGGGCGGCACCTACTTCCCCATCACCGTGAAGAAGCACCTGCGAGCCCAGCAGGTCGCGATGGAGAACCGGCTGCCCTGCATCTACCTGGTGGACTCGGGCGGCGCGTTCCTGCCGATGCAGGCGGAGGTGTTTCCGGACCGCGAGCACTTCGGCCGCATCTTCTACAACCAGGCGCGCATGTCCGCCGCGGGCATCTCGCAGATCGCGGTCGTGATGGGCTCGTGCACAGCCGGCGGCGCGTATGTGCCGGCGATGGCCGACCAGACGGTGATCGTGAAGGGCACGGGCACCATCTTCCTCGCCGGCCCGCCGCTCGTCCGCGCGGCGACCGGCGAAGACGTCAGCGCCGAGGAACTGGGCGGCGCCGATGTGCACGCGCGGGTGTCCGGCGTGGCCGACTATCTGGCTGCCGATGACGCGCACGCGCTGACCATCACACGCAGCATCGTCTCGGCCTTGCCCCATGCCAAGCGCCTGCCGCCCGGCGGCGCAACGCCCGAGGCTCCCGCCTACGACCCGGCGGAGATCTACGGGATCGTGAACGCGGACCCGCGGCGGCAATACGACGTCCGCGAGGTGCTGGCCCGCCTGGTGGACGGTTCCCGGTTCGACGAGTTCAAGCGGCTGTACGCGCCGACCATCGTCACCGGGTTCGCCCACCTGCAGGGGCTGCTGGTCGGCATCATCGCCAACAACGGCGTGCTGTTCTCGGAGTCGGCGCTCAAAGCGACGCACTTCATCCAGCTCTGCGGGCATGCGCGGCATCCCGCTGGTCTTCGTGCAGAACATCACGGGCTTCATGGTCGGGCAGCAGTACGAGCGGGCCGGCATCGCCAAGGACGGGGCCAAGATGGTCCACGCGGTGGCGAACGTCCCGGTGCCGAAGTTCACCATCGTCATCGGCGGGTCGTTCGGCGCCGGCAACTACGGCATGTGCGGCCGGGCCTATGACCCGCGCCTGTTGTGGATGTGGCCCAACGCGCGCATCTCGGTGATGGGGGGCGAGCAGGCGGCGACGGTGCTGGCGACGGTCAAGCGCGACCAGCGCGCGCGCGAGGGCCGGCCCGCTGTCCGACGAGGAAGAGGCGGCCATTCGCAGGCCGATTCTCGAGAAGTACGAGAGCGAAGGATCGCCCTACTACTCCACCGCGCGGGTGTGGGACGACGGCATCCTGGACCCCCTGCACACGCGCGACGCCCTGGCCCTCGGCGTCTCGGCGTCCTATAACGCGCCGATCGCCCCCGCCGCCTACGGCGTGTTCCGGATGTAGCGCCGTCATGCGGTCTATCGGCCAGACCGTTGTGCGGCCCGGAACTGGGATCTTGTACTCGTTGTGGCTCCGCACAACGGTCCGGCGCGCGAAGCGCGCCAAAAGATACTGGGAACTAGCCGAGGGGCTCCGGGGATATCAAGGGGCGGAGCCCCTTGGCTAGTTCGATGTTCGCGCGGGTGCTCGTGGCCAACCGCGGCGAGATTGCCGTTCGCGTCATCCGGGCATGCCGCGAGATGGGCATCGAGCCGATCGCGATCTACTCCGACGCCGACGAGCGCGCGCTGCACACGTCGCTGGCCGCCCGCGCGGTGCGCGTCGGCGGTGCGCCGGCATCGGACAGCTATCTCTCGATCGAATCGGTGCTGGCCGCGGCGCGAGCCGCGAAGGCCGATGCCGTGCACCCCGGCTACGGCTTCCTGTCCGAGAACGCCGACTTCGCCGCCGCCTGCGCGGCGGCCGGCATCGTGTTCATCGGGCCGAGTCCTGAGGCGATGATGCTCGTGGGCTCGAAGATCAACGCGCGCGCGCTGGCCGAACGGGCCGGGGTGCCGGTGATTCCCGGGGAAGCGCCAGCCGACCAGGGCGACACCGCGCTGCAGGCCGCGGCGGCACGGATTGGCTTTCCCGTGCTGCTCAAGCCCTCCGCGGGCGGCGGCGGGATCGGCATGAAGGTGGTGACGGCGGCGGCCGGCCTGCCGGACGCGGCGGCTCAGGCCAGGCGCGAGGCGCAGGCGGCCTTCGGCGACCCGACGCTCTATCTCGAGCGGCTGATCGAGTGAGCCGCGCCACGTCGAGTTCCAGATCATGGCGGACCACCACGGCAGCGTGGTCCACGTGTTCGAGCGCGAATGCTCGCTCCAGCGCCGGCACCAGAAGGTGATCGAGGAGTCGCCGTCGGTGGCGCTGACGCCCGCCGCTGCGGCAGCGGATGGGCGACGCCGCGGTGCGCGTCGCGACGGCCGCCGGCTACACCGGCGCGGGCACGGTCGAGTTCCTGGTCGAGGGCGCGGGCGACGGCGCGCGGTTCTACTTCCTGGAGGTGAACGCGCGGTTGCAGGTCGAGCACCCGGTCACCGAAATGGTGGCCGGCGTCGATCTGGTGCGGGCGCAGATCCTGGTGGCCGCGGGCGAGCCGCTGCCCTGGACACAGGCGCAGCTCGGCCAGCGGGGCCATGCCATCGAAGCGCGGGTGTATGCGGAGGATCCGGCGCGCGGCTATCTGCCGCAGGCCGGACGCCTGGCCTTGTACCGCGAGCCTTCGATGCCGGGCGTGCGCGTGGACGCTGGCGTGACCGAGGGCAGCGACGTCTCCGTGCACTACGACCCGCTGCTCGCGAAGCTCGTCGTCTGGGGCGAAACCCGCGAGGCCGCGCGCCGGCGCGCCGTGGCCGCGCTGAATGCGTTTCCGATTCTCGGCCTCCGCACCAACCAGCCGCTGCTTCGGCGACTCCTCGAACACCCGCGCTTCGCCGCCGGTGCGCTGGACACGCATTTCCTGGAACGCGAGCACGACGCACTCGCCGGCCCTCAGCCCGTCGACGAGACCACACGGGAAGTGGCGGTGGCGGTCGCACGCGTCGTCGCCCTCGGTCCCGCGGCAGGCGAGGCGCCGGGGTTCGCCGCGATCGACCCGTGGGACCGGATCGCGCCCTTCGATGTCTGAGCAGCCGGCGGTGACGTCGCTCGGCAACGGCCGCTACCTGGTCGACGTTGGCGGCATGCGGCACGTCGCGTACGGCGTCCGGCACGGCGGGAGCGTGTGGGTGTTCGTCGAGGGCACGGTCGTGGTACTGGACACCGGGCGCGACGGCGGGACCGCGCCCGTAGAGGACGACGACGCGGGGCTGACGGCGCCGATGCCCGCGCGTGTGCTGACCGTCGCGGTCGAGGTAGGTCAGCGCGTCGCAAAGGGCGACGTGCTCGTGACCTTGGAGGCCATGAAGATGGAGCTGCCAGTGCGGGCGCCACGCGACGGCACCGTGAAGGGCGTTTCGTGCCAGACTGGGCGCATGGTCAACGCTGGCGACCGTCTGGTGGAGCTGGAGTAGCACCGGTGCCACGCTCCACGGCCACCACGCGCATCGGGCCGCCCGAGCCCACGACTGCCGACCTCGACAACGTGGTCAAGGATCTCGAGCGCACCTGGACCGCCAAGGTGACCGTCCGCCGCCAGGCGCCCGAGGACATCGGGTATCGCGAGATCTATGTCTCGCTGGACGGCGAGGCGATCGGCATGCTGCGCAATGGCCAGGCGCTGACCCGCGAGATACAGCCGGGGCCGCACGAGCTGCGCGCGCACAACACGCTGTTCCGTCGCGCGCTGCAGTTCACCGTTGGCGTCGGCGACCATGCCCGCTTTCTGGCGGTGAACAAGTCGGGATGGGGCACATATTCGCCGCTCGCCCTGCTGGTCGGGTTCCTGGGCGCGGGCCCGGTGTACCTGAGCCTGACGCGAGAGCCCGACGCGATCGGAGACGGGCACGCATGACGCGGCCGCTGCCGCTGCTCGTCGCGGATCTGGTCGAAAAGGTGGCTCTGCTCCGCCGCGAGATCGAACAGCAGAAGGACGAGGAGCGCTACGCCGCGCGGCTGGCACGCATCGGACAAAAGGTCGAAGCGCTGGCCGAGGCCGTGACCGCCGACGACCCGGCCACCGCAGCGGCAATCCGCACGGCGTGGGAGAAGCCAGCCCGCAGCCTGGCGTTCCGTAACGCGGCGCACCAGAAGGAATCCCGCTCTGAGCGCTGACCGGAGCCTGTAGTCGGTAGCCTGACGCCTGTCTTGGTGACCCTGGACCACCTTCGCGGCGCGGCCGTGGCCCGCAGCCTGTTCGCGCCGGCCAGCCTGCAAACGGCTCTAGACCGTCTCGGCTTCGTGCAGGCCGATCCCATCCGCGCGCCGGCCCGGGCGCAGGACCTCACGCTGCGGCATCGCGTCGCCGGCTATCGCGCCGGCGATCTCGAGCGCCGCTACTCGGAACTCGACGTCCACGAGGACTTCTTCGTGAACTACGGGTTCGTGTCGCGAGCCGTGCAGAGCCTGATGCACCCGCGCGGCGGGCCCCGGCCTTGGACGGCCGCGCGCGGCAGGCATGTGCGCGCGCTGCTGGACTTCGTCCGTGCGCACGGTCACGTGCACCCCCGCACCGCGGACCAGCACTTCGCGCACGGTACGGTGACCAACTACTGGGGTGGCTCGTCCAGCGCGACGACGCACCTGTTGGAAGCGATGCATTACCAGGGAATGCTGCGCGTGGCACGGCGCGAGGCCGGCGTTCGCGTCTACGCGGCCCAGGATCACGAGCCGGCGCCGCAGGGCGCGTCAGCCCGGCATGCGCGGCTCGACGCGCTGGTGGACGTCGTCGTCGGGAAGTACGGGCCGCTCCCGGCTGGCAGCCTGGCAACCCTGGTCCGGCGGCTCCGCTACGCCGTTCCGCAGTGGGCCGGCGAACTGGACCGGGCGCTCGCGCGAGCGAAACGCCGGCTGTCGAACGCCCGGGTCGATGGCGTGGACTGGTTCTGGCCGCAGGACGAGACCTTGCCGACCGCCGAGACCGGCGACGCGTGCGGCTGCTCGCCCCTTTCGATCCGGTGGTGTGGGACCGGCGGCGGTTCGAGACCTTGTGGGGATGGGCCTACCGCTTCGAGGCCTACACGCCGGCGGCCCGCCGCACCCTCGGCTACTACGCCCTCCCGCTGCTCTGGCGTGACCGGGTGATCGGCTGGGGGAACCTTGCCGTGCGGGATGGCGCGCTGCACGCCGACATCGGCTACGCCGCCTCGACCCCGCCGCGAAGCCGCGCCTTCCGCCGCGCACTGGACGAGGAACTGGACCGGATGCGCGCCTTTCTCGCCCTCGAGCGCTGAGAGTCTCCGGGCCTAATCCTTCTCCCCCTCCGACTGGTTCGAGAGATAGGTCTCGTAGCCCAGCTCCTTCATCTGATGGAGCTGCATCTCCAGCCACTCGACATGCTGCTCCTCGTCCTTGAGAAGCAGCGAGAACAGCTCGCGCGAGATGTCGTCGCCTTCCTCGCGCGACACCTGGACGGCTTTGTTGTACATGGCGACGGCGTTCAGCTCCAGCTGGTAGTCGGCCTGCAGCTGGCCCTTCACGTCGGTGCCGACGTTCAGCTCCATGTAGTCCATCTTCGGCACGGAGTCCAGGAAGAGCAGGCGCTCGATCAGCTTCTCGGCATGCTTCATCTCGTCGATCGACGACTTCTTGATCAGCGCTCCCAGCCGGTGGTACCCCCACTTGTGGCACATCTCGGCGTGAAGAAAGTACTGATTGACGGCCGACAGTTCCTCTTTCAACGCCGCGTTGAGCTGGGCCACAACCTTCGGATTCCCCTTCATCTGGCGCCTCCTCGCTGGGTGCCGTTGACGCGGCACCGGCCCCGCCATCGTACGTCGAGTGCGAGGCCGGGCTCAACGCCGAAACCTGGGCTGGGCCTCCCAGGTGAGCGGCGACGGCGAAACCAGGTGCTCGAACCGTGCGCGCGGCGAGCCGTGATGTCCCTGCTTGGCCAGCACCCGCCGGTGCAGGACCGGTGGCCCATCGTGGATGTCGCGTGACGGACGCATGCCGTCGTCGTCCGAGCCGGTGAGATACAGGTCGGTCACCAGGCCGTCCCCCAGCAGCGTCGAGGCCACGCGCCTGCCGCCAAGAGCCGAGATCACCGCCAGCCCCTCCTTGCGAAGCTGCATCAGCGCGGTGCGGAGCGACAGCGGCTGGCCCGCGTCGAGGACGCGAATCCAGGGCTTGTCCCGCAGCGTCGCTTCGAGGGCTGGTACCGACATCCGCGCGGTCACGACGACCACGCGCAGCGACGGCTCGTTGAAGAGCAGGCACTATCGAACGGGAGCCGCCCGCTTTCGGACACCACGATCTGCACCGGGTGCCGCGGCAGCCCGCGTGACCGGCGCAGCGCGACGAGCTCGGGATGCCAGACCGAGGCGACGAAGTCGGGCTCGCGCACCACGCCCAGACCGCCCAACACGCCGTCGGCGTCCACGCGGGCCAGCCCCTCGTGAATGACGTGCAGCGTCGTGGCGTCGCCCGAGGGCCCGGGCCCGCCTTCCTCGCGCGGGTCGTCGGCCGGCCAGTTGTGGACCAGCGTCACCGCGGGCAGTTCCGGCGACGTCGCACCCGCCGACCGGTAGAAGTCGCCGTCGAAGAGGGCGCGCGTCCATCCCGAGCCGATGGCCAGCAGGTCCACGCCGTCCGCGTCTTCGATCACGGTGGAATAGCCCGACAACGCCGCTGCGAGCGCCGCCTTTTCTTTCTGGCGGCAGTATGCGGCGAAGGCCCTCGATTCGCGCCGGTTCGTGCCCATCCATTAGAATCAACGCTGGCGCGGCCGCAACCCGAACAGGGCCAAGTCGTTGTGCTACCCTACGGCAAGACCGACGGATGGATTCAGCCCCCCGGCATGGCCGATAAGCCGCTCGACCTGACGGTCGAGATTGCCCCGAAGGCGCGGTTCGACCTCGTCGATCTTCGCCAGACGTTTGCCGCCGAGCACAGCGCGCTGGCGGCCTTTCCCCGCTGTTTGTATTGGTCGTGCCACACCACCGCGGGCTTTCTGGACCGCAGCCTGGCGTCACGGCTGCGTGAGCAGCACATTTCCAGCTACCTCGAGGCGCTGCGCACCATCTTTCCGGAGGGCGCCGGCTACGAGCACGACCGGCTGGAGGCGCGGTCGGATCTCGACGCTGACCAGCGGGCGGTGGAGCCCCGCAACGCCGACTCGCACCTCGCGTTCATGGCGGGCGGGCTGCACACGTGCGTCACGCACCCCAATACGCCCGACCGAGCACGTCTTCTTCGTGGACCTCGACGGCGTCAACGACGGCCGCCCGCGCCGGCGGCTGCACGCGGCTCATCGGCTTCAACACCGAGCGGCACGTGGCATCGACGCGGATCGAAGTGCCGGTGTCATCCCACGCCGTGGATTCGATCAACCTCAAGGATCCCGAGGTCGGCGTCTATGCCCAGTTGATCGACTTCGTGCGGCGCTCCGGCGTCGAGCGCGGCCGCCTGCGCGTGGCCCTCGATCCCGGCGAGCGGCACTCGGGCCTCACCGTCAACGAGTACGAAACCCTGCTGATGCGCCACGATCTGGCCGAGGTGCTGGCGAACCCGATCCGCTTCGCGGTCGAGAAGTACCGGCACGTGATGGCCAACCCGATGGCGGTGCCGGCCAGGACTCTGGACTACGCGAAGTACGACCTGGTGCGGGTGATGAACGAGGGGCTGGACCGGCTTGGGCTGCGCGGGTCGGTGGTCGAAAAACTGCTCGCCCGCACACTGGCGGTGCCCGCGGCGCGCTTCTTCCGCATGCGGCGATCGGTGAGCCTGCTGGTGGCCGGCGGAGACGCCGGCGAACCGACCATCGTCGAAGGCACCTACCAGAGCCCGATCCTGGTGCAATGGCGGAACGCGCCACGCTCGCGGCGCGTCGTGGACGTGAGTCTGGCGGAGCTGCAGTAGAGTCAGGCTCCGGGCTCACAGGCTACAGGCCCGTCTACCTCGGCAACCGCTCCGGCATCTCCGCCGTCACGTACGCCACCACCGCGATCGCCGCCGCCGCCTTCGACACTTCCTGCGGTGTGATGCGTTCCACCGTGTCCGCGGCGGTGTGGTGAATCACGAAGTAGCGATTGGGATCGCCCAGGTAGGCCATCGCCGGCACGTTGCCCGCCTGGACGATCGGGCCGATGTCGGCACCACCGCCGCCGGGACCGATGTCCTGCATCCCGAGCGGCGCCAGCAGCGTGCCGATCTGCGACATCAACAACCGCGCGCCGAGGCTGCCGGTGAACCCCAGCGCGGCCGGCGCGAACACTCCCGAGTCCGACTCCAAGGCCAGCACGTGATTGGCGGCGGCGGCCGCATAGCGCTCGGCGTAGGCGTTGGCGCCGGCGAGGCCATGCTCCTCGTTGGTCCACAACACGACGCGGACGGTGCGCCGCGGCCGGAGCCCCAGCTGTTTCATCAGCCGCAGCGCCTCCCACGTGATCACGCACCCGACGCCATCGTCGGAGGCGCCGGTACCCACATCCCACGAGTCCAGATGCCCGCCGAGCAGCACGATCTCGTCGGGCCGCTCGCGCCCGACGATCTCCCCGACGACGTTCGCCGACGGGACGTCGGGCCCCAGGTGGCCGCTCGTCACCAGCCGCATCCGCACGCGCCGCCCGGCCTTGGTCAGGCGGACGATGCGGTTGGCGTCTTCGCCGGCGACCGCGAGCGCCGGAATGCCGGGACGGCCGGGCGCGTAGCTCACCGCACCGGTGTGCGGCGTGCGCAGGCCGATCGGGCCGACCGATCGCACCAGCACCGCCACGGCGCCAGCCTCCGACGCCGCCCGCGCGCCGCCGGTCCGGTAGGTCACGGTTTCGGCGTAGGTGGAGTAGCCGACGTCGAAGAGGACAATCCGGCCCTTCACCTCGGCGGTCCTGGTCTTGAGGTCGGCGAAGCTCGAAACCGGCACGACCTCGGCCTCCAGGCCCCCAGGCGGCGTCGCCACCGTGCCGCCCAGCCCCAGCACGACCACCGGATGCCGCGCCGGCTCGACGATCTCCGCACTCTCCACCCCGCGCACCCAATTGGTCACCATCACGCGCTCGGCGCGCACGTTCTCCAGGCCGTCGGCCTTCATCGCCTCGGTGGCCCACACGACCGCACGCGCCATGTTCTCGGACGCGCTCATGCGGCTGCCGAACGTGTCGGTCAGAGCCGCCAGCCGCTGCCACGCGAAGTCGTCACGCGTCGCCAACTCGATCAGCCGCGAGGCATCGGAGCGGTAGGCGTCGATCCATGACGAGGTGCTCTGGCCGCTGGGCGCGGCGCTCAGGCACACCAGCACCATCGCCGGCGCCCATATGGTCGGTGTCGGAAGACGCATAGTCAGCGGAAGAACTCGGGAAGGTCGGGCTTGGTCTCGCGCAGGATGTCGACGATCGCCTGACGGTCGGCCGGCGCAATCGCGCGCTGGCCCCGTGCCGGCGCGGCCTTGCCGCTCAGCAGCGCCCACAGCCGCTCGTAGACCGCCCGCTTGGCGTTCGGGGGCAGATTGTCGAAGGCCTCGGAGTAGATCAGGTAGCTGCACGGGTACTTGAACAGCCGCCGGGTGAGATCGAACTCGCGCAGCGACCGGCCCTTGCCGTCGCGAGGGCCCTGCGCGGCGAACCACTCGGCGTACCCGGCTTGCCCCTTCACCGGGCCGGCGAGCGACGCCTCGTCCAGGAACAGCATGTAGCTGACCAGATCCGCGGCCGCCTCGGCGACCCGCGCGTTGGCGTCGGCGCTGGGCTCGGCGGCGGCGACGCGCGCTTCCCACCCGACGCGGGTCAGGTGGTTGAGCATCTGCGTCTGGTGATTGAGCACCAGCAGCGCCACCACGTCGCTCGACTTCGACGGATAGCCCTTGAGGTCGAAGATGCCCTCCACCGAGGCCAGCGGCGCCTGGGGATTGGGCCGGGCCTTGCCCTTGTCGGGCGGCATCACCGGCACATTGCCCATGTGGCGCGCGCCGCCGGTGTTGCCGGTCACCCACCAGCCGCCCCAGCGCTGTTCGAGCGGGCTGCCGTGAACGGTGGTGAAGCCGTTCGCGTAGGCGTTGGGATCGTCGGGCAGCGGGTACATGCTGGTCGTCATGAATCCCGGCACACCCAGCGTCTCCCAGGTCAGGTGGCACGCCAGGCACTGGTTGTTCCGGACCAGCTGCGGCGCCGCGTCGGCCTTCTGCTCGAGCGCGTAGAAGATCGCGCCCTGTCGCGGATCCTGCACGGCCACTTCCAGGACCTCGCCGCCGCGCACCCAGCCGACCGCCACGGTGTCGTTGAAGAACACCGCGCGGGGGTTGTGCATGTTGATGCGCTCCGCCTGAAAGCTGGTCAGGGAAAAGACGAGTGCCTGCGAGGCCGGCGAGATGCCGAACGCCTCGAGCACCGACGGCAGGTAGCCGTTGTCGGCCCCGAACGTCAGGCGTGCGGTGCCCTCCTTCAGGCGGGCGTTCAGGCGCGTGGCGGCGTTGTCGGCGGCGCCGGTCGAGTAGGCGATCGCCGGATGATCGCGCGACAGCACGAAGACGTCGCGCCGCTGTGCCGCGCCAACGGCGACGGCAGCAATCCACGCGGTCGATACGATCGGCAGCAGGCGGCTGAACACGGACCTCGGCATCACGGCGGCTCCCCAGTATTTTCACCGATTGCGGCTATCATGTCTCGTCGAGCCAGCGAGGCTCCGCCCCCGAAGAGACAACGGGCCACCAGGCTCCACCTCGCTGGCGCTTGTTTGATTGCCCCGCGTCCCGCGGGGCGGGACGTCTTGAAAGGATCGGCCTAAAGCCCGTGACTCAGTCTCAAATACCGATCCTTTCAAGCCGTCGGGCACCGTCTCGACGAGATCCTGGACGAAGTCGCCGTCATCCGCATCGACAACCCGCCGGTCAACGCCCTCAGCAACGACGTCATCGCCGGCATCCACGCCGAGGTAGCCAAGGCGGCGGCCAACCCTGCCGCGCGCGCCATCGTGATGGTGGGTGCCGGGCGGACCTTCGTGGCCGGGGCCGACATCAAGGGGCTGGAAGGGATGGCGTGGGGGGACCTGTCGGGCGCGCCCGACATGCACGACACCTTCAAGGCCATCGAAGACTGCGCCAAGCCGGTGGTCATGGCGATGCACGGCACGGCGCTCGGCGGCGGCCTGGAACTGGCCATGGCCGGCCACTACCGCGTGGCCGCAGGCGATGCCAGGCTGGGCCAGCCTGAGGTCAACCTCGGAATCATCCCGGGCGCGGAGGGCACGCAGCGGCTGCCGCGACTGGTCGGCGTGGAGAAGGCCCTGGAGATGTGCGTCTCGGGACGGCCGATCGCCGCCGACGACGCGCTGCGCGCCGGCCTGATCGAATGGATTGTCGAAGGCGACCTCGTGGCCGGCGCCGTATCCCTGGCACGCGAGAAAGCCGACCTGCCGGGCGGGCCGCCCCGGACGCGAGAGCGCACCGACAAGCTGCCCGCCCCAGATGCGCTGCCGGCCATGCTCGAAGCCGGCCGAGCGCTGGCCGCCAAGACGAAGCGGCACCTGGAGGCGCCGCGAGTCGTCGTGGACGCAATCGCCGCGGCCGCCACGCTGCCTTTCGAGGAAGGGCGCCTGCGCGAGCGCGAGTTGTTCTTCCAATGCGCGCGGTCCGAGCAGGCCAAGGCCCTGATCTACGCGTTCTTCGCCGAGCGCACGGTCGCCAAGGTGCCGGGGCTGCCCGCAGAGCCGCCTCCGCCGGTGAAATCGGTTGCCATCGTCGGCGCCGGGACGATGGGCGGCGGCATCGCCATGGCCTGCGCCAACGCAGGCCTGGACGTCACCCTGACCGATACCGCGCAGGCCTTCGTGGACAAAGGCCTTGCCACGATTACCAGGAACTACGAGACCTCGGTTACCCGCGGCCGTCTGACGCGCCGACGACGTGGCCGCGCGGCTGGGCCGCATCACGGCGCGGGCCGAAGTGGCGGCCTTTCCCGACGCGGACGTCGTGATTGAAGCGGCCTTCGAGAGCATGGCGCGTCAAGCAGGACATCTTCCGGCGGCTGGACGCCGGCACGAGGCCCGGCTGCATCCTGGCCAGCAACACGTCCACGCTGGACGTCGATGCGATTGCGGCGGTCACGTCGCGGCCGGCGGCTGTGGTCGGCCTGCACTTCTTCAGCCCGGCACACGTGATGCGGCTCGTGGAGATCGTCCGCGGCCGCGACACCGCCCCGGCCACCGTGGCCGCCGCGCTGGCCCTGGCGAAGAAGCTCGGCAAGGTGGGCGTGGTGGTGGGCAACGGCTTCGGGTTCGTCGGCAACCGGCTGATGCTGCCCTACATGTACGAGGCGCAGTTCCTGGCCGAAGAAGGGGCCACGCCGCAGCAGGTGGACAAGGTGCTGACCGACTTCGGCATGGCGATGGGCATCTTCGCCGTGGACGACATGGCCGGTTTGGACGTGGCCTGGCGGGTGCGGCAGGAGCACCCGCCGTTTGCCGCCGGCATGCGCCAGCCGCTGGTGGCCGACGTCCTGTGCGAGATGGGCCGCTTCGGGCAGAAGACCGGCGCCGGCTGGTACCGCTACGCGAGCGACCGGAAGGCCGAACCCGACCCCGAGGTCGGCGCGCTCATCGAGCGGCGCGCACGAGAGGGCGGCGTCACCCGGCGCACGGTCAGCGACGACGAGATCCGCGATCGCCTGATCCTGACGCTGGTGAACGAAGGCGCGCGCGTGCTGGAAGAAGGCATCGCGCTCCGGGCCTCGGACATCGACGTGATCTACCTGACCGGCTACGGCTTCCCCGCCTTCCGCGGCGGGCCGATGTTCTACGCCGATCGCCGCGGCCTGGCCGCGGTGCATGCGCGCGTGGCGGAATTCCATCGCGAGCACGGGGCGCGCTGGCAGCCGGCGCCGCTCCTCGAGCGCCTGGCGCGCGAAGGCTCGACGTTCCGCGAACTCGACGCCGCCCGCACGAGCTGAGCCGTCGATGACGACCACGGGGCGTTCCACTCGTGTGCGGCCCGTTCGCGTCGCCAAGGCCGTCGCCGTCGTAGACCGGCGGCCCGACGGCACGACCTACCTGCGCAATCCCAATCCTCTGGGCCCCTACCCGGTCGCGCTGACCGATCGCCTGGTGGATGGGCCCAAAAAGCGCCCGGCCGCACGCTGGCTGCCCAGCGGGACGCACACGGCGAGTGGCAGCACATGACCTACGCCGACGCACTCGACCGCGTGCGCCGCGTCGCGCAGGCCCTGCTGGCTCGCGGCCTGTCGGCCCAGCGCCCGGTTGTGATGCTGTCGGGCAACAGCCTCGCCCACCTGGTGCTCGCCCTCGCCGCCAAGCACGCCGGCATCCCCTACGCGCCGATCGCGCCGGCCTACTCGCTGCAGGCGCGGGAGTTCGACGCGCTGCGCTTCGTCTTCGACCAGATGCAGCCGGGGCTGGTGCTGGCAGAGGACACTACCGCGTTCCAGCGCGCGCTCGCGGCGGTGGTGCCGGCGGGCGTGGAAGTCGTCGGCTCGCCGTCAGGTGCCACCGGCCATCCCGCGACACCGTTCGAGACGCTGCTCGGCACCGCGGCCACCGCCGAGGTCGAGCGCGCGCACGCCGCCGTGACCGGCGATACGGTGGCCAAGATTCTGTTCACCTCCGGGTCCACCGGACGCCCCAAGGCCGTCATCAACACGCAGCGCATGCTGTGCTCCAACCAGGAGATGATCCGCACCGCGATGGCGTTTCTGGCCGACGAGCCGCCGGTCATCTGCGACTGGCTGCCGTGGAACCACACCTTCGGCGGCAATCACAACGTGGGCCTGGTGCTCTACAACGGCGGCACGCTCTACATCGACGAGGGCAAGCCGACGCCGGACGGCATGGCCATCACCGTTCGCAACCTGCGCGAGATCGCGCCGACGGCCTATTTCAACGTGCCCCGCGGCTACGAGATGCTGATGCCGTATCTCAAGCGCGACGCCGCGTTCCGCCGCCACTTCTTCAGCCGCGTGAAGCTGCTGTTCTATGCGGCGGCGGGCCTGGGACAACGGTTCTGGGACGAGCTGCGCGACGTGGCGATCGACGCCTGCGGCGAAGAGATCATGATGATGACGGGCCTGGGCGCCACCGAGAGCTCGCCCTACGCCCTCTCCACCGGTTCGGACGGCGCGGTGTCGGGCAGAATCGGCCTGCCGGTGCCGGGTGTGGAGGTGAAGCTGTCTCCGGTCGGGAGCAAGCTCGAAGCGCGGCTGCGGGGCCCGAACATCACGCCTGGATTCTTCCGCCAGCCCGAGCTCACGGCGGCAGCATTCGACGAGGAAGGGTTCTACAAGCTGGGCGACGCGGTGCGCTGGGTGGACGACGGCGACACCAGCCTGGGCCTGGTGTTCGACGGGCGCATCAACGAGGACTTCAAGCTGTCCACCGGGACGTGGGTCAGCGCGGGTCCGCTGCGCGTCAAGTTCCTGCAGCACTTCGGCGGCCTGGCCCAGGACGTGGTGATTGCCGCGCCCGACCGGCCGTTCGTCACCGGGTTGGCGTTCCCCGCCCTGGACGCCTGCGCCGCCCTGGCCCCGGACCTGCCGGCCGGCGCCACCGCCGAGCAGATCGTGTCGCATCCCGCCGTGCGGGCCACGCATCTCGGCCCTGCTCGACGACTTCGCACGCGAGCAGACCGGGAGCGCCGCAACCGTGGCCCGCCTGATCCTCCTGACCACGCGACCCTCGCTCGACGCGCGGGAGATCACCGACAAGGGGTCGCTCAACCAGAAGGCCGTCCTCGCCAACCGCGCGGCGCTCGTGGACGACCTCTATGCAGACCCGCCGCCGCCCCACGTCATCGTGTCGCGGCGCCAAAGTCCGCCGCTGAAACCCCATGTCCACATCCCGCATCGATACCGCGTCCCTGACGGCGTTCGACGTCCACGTGCACCTGGAGCACGCTGGCGAGCTGTCGGCCACTGACGCCCAGGCCGCCCAGTATTTCAAGGGCGTCGCCTCCCGCGACCCCGATGCGCTGGCCGAGCTACTACCGGTCGCGCAAGATGGCGTGCGTGGTCTTCACCGTGGAGGAGACGCTGACCGGGCGCCCGCACCTCTCGAACCGGGCGGTGGCCGACTTCGCCGCCAAGAACGCCGACATCGCGCTGGCGTTCGCCAGCTTGAATCCCCACCGCGGCGCCGACGCGGTCAGCGAGGCCAAGGAACTGGTGGCCTCGGGGACGATTCGGGGCCTGAAGCTGCACCCGCCGATCCAGGAGTTCTACCCCAACGACCGGCTGGCGTATCCGCTCTACGAGGTGTTCGCCGAGGCACGGCTGCCGGTGCTGTTCCACACCGGCCACAGCGGGATGGGCACCGGCATGCGCGGCGGCGGCGGCATCCGCCTCAAGTACGGGCACCCGATGCCCATCGACGACGTGGCCGTGGACTTCCCCGACATGCCGATCATCATGGCGCACCCGTCGTTTCCGTGGCAGGACGAAGCCATCTCGGTGTGCCTGCACAAGCCGCAGGTCTACATCGATCTGTCGGGGTGGTCGCCGAAGTATTTCTCGGCGACGCTGATCCAGTACGCGAACTCGCTGCTGAAGCACAAGGTGCTGTTCGGGTCGGACTACCCGTGGCTGACCCCCGACCGGTGGATGGCCGACTTCGCCACGATCGGCATCAAGGACGAGGTTCGCCCGCTGATACTTCGCGAGAACGCGATCAAGCTTTTCGGACTGTCGGCGTAGGCTCCAGGCCCCGGGCTCCAGGCTCCAGGCCGGGGCGCCATGTAGCTCAACTGCCCCAAAGCCGATAGCCGAAACGTGAACCCTGAGCCGGCGGTCCTCGACTCCGAGCTGGCGGAGCTGGAGGCCGACGAGAAGAAGCGTCTGCGCCGCGAGAGAAGGCGACTCTACGACGCCGAGCGCACCCTCGAGGAGTGGGAGCGCTATCGCGCGCTGGTCGACGCCAACGACGAGGCCTACGAGCAGATCGATGTCACCAATCGCGAGGCCCGCTTCGCCCTGATTCTGATGGGCGCCCTGAACGCGGTGGTGCTGGTGTTGCTGACGCGCGCCGAGGCGCTGAGCGCGCTCTCCTCGACCGAGCGCTACTGGGTGGTGGGCCTCTTCGTCGGCTACGTGGTGATGGCGATCGCGTTCCTGCTGCAGGCGATCGAGGCCCTGCGGCCCGGCCGGTTCCGGCCGCGGCTGTGGGACTGGACCCACGGAGAAGCCAGCCGCCCGGCGGGGGTGCGCTACTACGAGGACGTCATCAGGAAGAGCGCCTCCGAACACTGGCAGGCGTGGCAGGCGGTCCGGCTCACCCAGCTCAACGCCGAGATGTGCGTCCAGCTTCACAGCCTGTCGCTGAAGAACCACGCGAAGCACCTGGCCATCCGGCGGCTGTACAACGGGCTGCGCGCGATGGCGCTGGTGCTCGGCGCGCTGATGGTGATCTTCGCCTGGCTGTTGTGGACGTAGCTAGGGGCTCCAGGCCACGGGCTACAGACCTCAGGCTACGGCACAGACCGGAACTGAAGACCTGACCTGGAGACCACACCCGCGACCTACGGCTTCACAAAGACGAACAGGTGCTGCCAGGGCAGGTCGTCGAAGACGCGACTCTGCTTGAAGCCTTCGGCCTCCAGCTCCAGCTTCACCTGCGCCTTGCTCATCTTGTGCAGCGGCAGGATCGGCACCTGCGGATCCTCCGCGCGGTACTCCCACAGCACCAGCCGGCCGCCGGTCTTGAGCGATTCCCGAAGCCGCTGCAGCATGCGTTGCGGCTGGGACAACTCGTGATAGACGTCCACCATGATCGCCAGGTCGATCGCGTCGGGCGGCAGCTTGGGATCGTCCACGGTCCCGAGCACCGGCGTAACGTTGGTCAGCTTGTTCTTCTCGACGTTCTTCTGCAGCAGCTCCAGCATGCCCGGCTGGATGTCGTTGGCATAGACGCGGCCCATCGGTCCGACGATCTTCGCCAGCCTGACCGCCATGTAGCCCGACCCGGTGCCGATGTCCGCCACCGTCGAGCCCTTGGCGACTCGCAGGAGCCGGAGGGCGAGGTCCGGTTCCTCTTCGTCCACGCGCTCGCGCCGTTCCAGCCATGGCGCGCCTTCGACGCTCATCGGGAACGCGTATTGGCGCCCGCTGATCGGGTGCGTGCCGGCGGACTGACCGCGGAGCGCGGGCGCCGACGCCGCGGCGGCTCCCAGCGTCAGGATGGCAAGGACGAGGATGCGTCGCATGGCGCCAGAATACTCGACGCCCGGGCCTTATCGCGGGCCCGCGGCGATGCGCTTCTGGTCCTCCAGCGCCAGGGCAAGCAGGCGCTTGGCCGTCTCGTTCGAGGGATCGGCCTGGACCGCGAGCCGGAATTCGCTCACCGCCGCGTCGAGCTGGTCGGTCGCCACCAGTGACACGCCGAGGTTGATCCGCGCCTGGGCGTCGCCGGGCCGCGCCTGCAGGTATTGCCGGTGCTCGGTGATCGACTCGGCCCACCGCTGCTGGCCGGCCAATGCGGCGCCCAGCAGACGCCGGGCGTCCGCGTGCCCCGGCACCTTCGCCAGCACGGCGCGCGCCTGCGTCTCCGCTTCGGCCCAGCGCTTGGTGGACGCGTAGATCTGCCCGAGCAGCAGCCGCGCGGTCAGGACTTCGAGCAGAGGCGGCTCCAGCCAGCGGAGGGATTGGCGCACGCCGTCCAGCTTCACTACCGCCTCGAGCTCGGGTACCGCCGCGGCCACGTTGCCCTGTGCCATGAAGATCCGGCCCAGGTGCAAACGCGCCCGGGTGTTGCCGAGATCGATCGCGCGCTGCAGCTGGACGATCGCCTCGTCCAGGCGGCCACTGTTCGCCAGCTGCTCGCCGAACATGTGGTGCGCGACAGCGGAGGGCCGGCGGTCCACGATCGTCTGCGTCAGCAACAGCGGCGAGGCGTACTCCCGGTTGCGCGCGGCGGTGGTGACGGCGAGCACCGCTGCGAGCGCCACTGCCAGGGCGGTCAGAGCCTTGGAGCCCAGCAAGCGCCACACGGCCACGACGGCCAGAACGATCAGCGCCGCGAGCGGCAGATACATCCGCCGTTCGGCCCCCACCTCGGTCACGATCGGCACGATGCTGGAGGTCGGCGCCAGGATGCCGAAGAACCACACGCCCAGGAACCCCAGGCGCGGCGCACCGATCACGGTCACGATGGTGGCCGCGACCAGCGTCCCCACGAACGCGAGGTGCGTCGCCACTTCGGCAAGCGTGAGCGGCTGCGGCCAGCCGTAGAACGCCACCAGGTTCACCGGCCAGACCGAGAGCCGCAGGTAGTCCACGATGACGACCGCCTGGTTCAGCAGGTAGGTGAACGGCGCGACTCCAGCCGAGAAGCCGCCCACCGCAGCCCGCGGGCCGGACCACGTCAGGCTGGCGAGCACGAACCACGACGCGATGCAGGCCCAGGTAGAGCGACCCCCGCTCCCGGAACGCCTCGCGCCAGCTGGGCATCAGGTAGGCGCGGTCGAAGAAGGCCACCAGCACCGGCGCAACGACCATCGTCTCCTTGCACAGCACCCCGAGCAGGCAGGCGCCGATCGCGAGCCCGTGCCACGGTCCTTCGGGCGAGGTATGCGCTCGCAGGGCGGCATACATCGTGGCCAGCAGGCACAGCGCCATCATCACCTCGGTGCGCTGGGTCACGTAGTCGACGATCTCACTGGTCAGCGGGTGCACGACCCACAACAGCGCCACGGCGAATCCGATCTCGGACGCGGCACTGCCCCACCGGTCTCCGAGTGACGGCAGCAGCAGCGTCCGGCGAACCAGACCCAGAATCAGCAGCGCACACAGCACGTGCATGGCCAGGTTCACGGCGTGATACCCGCGTGGGTCCAGGCCGCCGGCGGCGTAGTTCAAGGCGAATGACAGGCTGACGAGCGGCCTGCCGGCCACGGGGCTGTTGGCGCTCGGAAACAGCACGCGGCCGAGGTCGGTGAGACTGCGGATGTCGCCGTTCTGGACGACTGAACTCTCATCGTCCAGCACGAAGGGGTTGCTGAGGGCATTGGCGTACGCCAGCACACCCGCGGCCACGACGATTGCGGCGTAGAGCCGCAGCCGCATCACCGGCTGCACGGTCAGGGAGCCTTCCCCGTCCACTTCTGGTTGTCGCAGTGGTGTTCGAGGAGATCGGTGTCTGGCAGCAGCTCGAAGCGGGCCTTCGCCGACCATCGCGAGGTGAACGCGCGCGGGTCGTCGAAGGTGAACTCGGCTTCCATGTGGCCGAAGTCCAGCCTCCGCAAACGTTCCACCGTGGACAGCGCCTCGCTGTGCGGCGTCCCGCCGGCGTCGAGCCACGCCTTGTCGTTGAAGCCGCTGGACTCGACGACGAACGTGTCGCCCTCCCAGCGGCCCACCGAGTAGCCGAGCCACGCGGGCTGCGGATCCACCGGCAGCGGACGGCCGTCGGTGAACACCTGGCGCCAGTTGTTGAACTCCTCGAACAGCACGATGGTGACGCCGGGATTCTGGACAATCTTGAACGGCAGCGTCCGCGTCAGCATCGCCGCCGGGATGCCGTGCGGGAGGCACGCCTCGCTGGGCGCGCCGACCCCGAGCGCCTTCTGGCGCGTCTCCCACAAGGCCCTCGCCCACGGCTGGAACGGCGCGCCGCCCGGCCGGTCTGCGGCGATGTTGTAGAGATAGCGCGACCGCACGCGCCCGTCGGTGGGCATGACCGTGTCACCCACGACCTCCCAGACGCCCGTGAGGTCGGGCCTGCCGTCCGCCGCGCGCGGCGCCGGCGCGGCCAGATTGGGCCGGCCATCGGGCAATCGCGGCGTCCCGGGCGCCTTGTAGGACAGCCACTGCGCCGACACGCCCGCGCCGAGCAGAATGACGAGCGACGCGCAGGATCAGCGATCATCCCGATTGCCACATGGCATACCCGATCGGTATAGCAGCGCTCTGCTCACCACGCCCAGAGTATAGGGCCTGAGGATATCATCGCCATCAGATGACACTCAGCAGCACAGCAAGTGACGGACAACAGGCTCCTGGACGGCCGGCCTGGTGCGCGATCGTATCCTCGACGAGGTGGCGGCGCGCGTGCGCCACGCTTCAGCCACGCACACGATCGGCTGCCTGGTCTCGGTCAGCATCGGCGAACAAGGGGCCGCCAGCGTCTACGTGCGCGCGCAGGCAGGCGCCGCACGCCGGGTGGGCCTTCGTTTCGAGGACCAGACCTGGCCGGGGACGCTGACGCAGGAGGAGTGCAAGGCGCGTCTGGTCGCGATGAACGACGATCCGGACGTACTCGGCGTCATCCTGCAGCGGCCGGTTCCGCCGCACATCAACGGCCGCTCGCTGGCCTCCGCGATCCACCCGCTCAAGGACCTCGAGGGCATGAACCCGGCCTCGATCGGCAACATCGTCTACAACGACCTGGCCCTGGCCCCCTGCACTGCGGCCGCGTCGGTGGAGCTGATCAAGGCGACTGGGCTGACCCTGCACGGCCTGGAGGTGGTGATGGTCGGCCACTCCGAGATCGTCGGCAAGCCGGCCGCCTTCATGCTGATGGCGGAGGGCGCCACCGTCACCGTCTGTCACCACCTGACCCGCTCGGTGGCCGCGCACTCGCGGCGCGCCGACGCCGTGCTGGTGGCCGTCGGCAAGCCGCGGTTCCTCAAGGCCGACATGGTGAAACCGGGGGCCGCCGTCATCGACATCGGCATCAACCAGATCACCGGCCCGGACGGCCAGAGCATGATCGTCGGCGACGTGGATACGGACGCAGTGAAAGAAGTGGCGAGCTGGGTGACGCCGGTGCCGGGCGGCGTCGGCCCGGTGACCGTCGCCATGTTCATGCGCAACGCCATTGCGGCGCACGGCAAGCAGCTCGCCGCCGGCTGGCTGGGCTGAGCGGCCCGGCGCGCGCGCTCGCGCGCGCCTGCCTATCGCGCCGAGGCGGTCGTCGACGCCGGTGCGGCCGGTTGCACGCTGTAGAGCAGCCCGGTGAACATCATCTCTTCCCAGGTCTGATCGCCCCACCACACAGTCTTGGTGGCATCGGGGTTCGACTTGTTCGCGGGCGAGTTGTCGTACCAGGCGGTGGCGTGGAGTCTGGTCCCCTTTGGCAGCTCGAGCGGCCGCTTGAACATGTAGTCCGTCTGCCACTCGAAGTCATAGTTCGGCACCGACAGGATGGTCTCGGTGCGGCCGTCCGGATAGATGACGTCGTAGCTCCACCGCTTGCCGCGCACGTGGGTGTGCGGCAGCATGCTCCACAGCGTCACGTCGCGGTTGAACGTCATCTCCGCATCGACGCGATGATCGGCCGCGCCAGGCGGGATCTCGAAATTGCCGTTGACGAGCGCGGTGCTGCGCAACTCCGTCTTCGGCGGCGCGTCCGCGAATATCAGGCCGATGCTGGTCCGGTCGGACGTGGCCTTGCCGACCGTCGTGTAGTGCATCTGGAAGATCAGCGTCGAGCCGGCCACGAGCCGCGTCGCCGTGTCGGCGGGATACTGCCGCCCCGGCGTGCCCGGCACGAAACCACCCAGCGACGGGCCCAGCACGCGCGGCGCCGGCCGCTCGTTGGGCCCTGGCGCTACCCGCTGCTCGGGCGGCAATGCGCGACCACCGGTCTGCCCCGCGGGGATCTCCATGCCGCCGGCGAACGTGAAGATCGGCGCGGGACGCGGACCGGCTTGTGCCGCCGGCTGCGCCGGCGCCGGCGGCCGCGCGTAGACGATCACATGGTGGACCACCGCGCGGTTGCTGGGCCGCACTTCATAGGCCTGGATCCACTTGTCCTCGGTGAAGCTGGTCGGCACCTCGAAATACTGGTAGGCGATGGTGCCCGTCGCCGGGATGGCGTAGTCCTCCTGCATCGTCAGCACGGCGTCGGGCTGGCCGAACCTCCAGCCCTCGGCGTACTGCGGTGGCGGGGGCAGCTCGCTGGCCAGGCCTTCTGGCGCGCCGGCCGCCACCCAGCGGGCGATGGTGTCTTTCTCCCGATCCGACAGGCGGCGATCGTTCTCGAACTCGCCGACGCCGGCCGCCGCATGCCAGGGCGGCATGCTGCCGACGGCCACCCGTGCCGCGATCGAACGCGCCCACGGCCGGACTTCGCCGTAGGACATCAGCGACATCGGCGCAATCTGCCCCGCGCGATGGCAGGACGTGCAGTTGGCGTAGAGAATCGGCGCCACGTCCTTGCTATAGGTGGGGGCGGGCGCAGGCGGCGCGGACTGCGCGGTCAGCAGACCCTGGCCCACCAGACCAGATTCCCGACAACACCACGACGCCAAGCTTTTCCGGCTCATCAGGCGCCTCCTGCCTGGACGGACAGCTCTCACAGCCTACGGGCCCGAATGCAGCGACAGTCAAATGCAACGGGTCAGGACCAGGACCAGAAAAAAGGCGGGCCTGGTTTCCCAAGCCCGCCTCAGTTCCGCCCTACAGGACTGGAGACCGTAGACCGTAGCCTGAGCTCCTCCTAGAAATTCACAGTGAAGTTGAGCCGCACGAACCGCGGGTTGTAGATGCTGGACGGCGTGCCCCAGCCGCTCGGACGCGGAGTGTTATCCGTGCCGTAGATGTAGGTGTTGTTGTACCCCGTGGCGTAGTTCGTGTTCGTGAGGTTGTTCAGATCGACGCCGATATCCGTGCGCGTGCGCCCGAACCGGACAATCTTTGCGAGACGCATGTCCAATTGCGTGCGTCGATTGTCGGCGTAGATGCGGTGCTCGTTGTCGCCGAGCGGGATGTTCGTCGTGCCCGTGGCCGTGGCGCCAGGCGGCAGATGGCCCAGCGCCGCCGCGATCACCGAGTTGGGCACCTGCCACGTTGCCGCCGTGTCCGGCGTGTTGCCCAGCAGCACCGGCGGCTGCGACCGCAGCACCGCGCTGATCAATACCTCGATTTTGGGAATCGTGTAGCTCGCTGACCCGCGCATCGCTGTCTGCCACGGCTCGACATCGTGGCACCCGCGCGGGTTGGGACCGTTCTCCACGCCGGTCGCGGCGACCACGTTGTTGTACTTGACGATCGTCTCGCACCGGTCAACGAGCCCGCGGCCGGTACTCGCGCCGATCGACGCCGTCAGTCCATTCGGAAGACGCACATTGATCGCGTACTCGAAGCCGTCCCACTCGCTGATGCGCTCGTCGCCGTAAAACGACTCCTGGCGCAGGATCGTCTGCGGCTGCACGGCGTTGGCGGCGGGTGTGGGTACGAACACCGTAACCGGATAGCCGCCACCGCCGGCGAGCCGTGAATCCTGCGGCGCCGTCAGCGTGTAGCTTTCGTATGACGTCGCCGGATTGCGGTTGATGTCGTCGGTGACGAAGAAGCCGTGGAAACTCCGGTGGGTATAGCCGAAATCCGCCGACACGCGCGGGACGACCTGTTGCTGCACGGTAACGGTCAGCTGAGTGTCGCCTGGACGTACGCCCCAGCCGCTCAGCACGGCCGGATCGACCTGCGTGGCGCTGCCGGAGCTGCCGAAGTTGCGGCCATTGCCGGTGACCGCGGCGCATTCGCCGTTGGCATCGGGGTTCAGCAGGTTGCAGTTCACGACCAGGTCGCCGTTGCCGCCGGCCGCGACCGACGCATTCCACTGGCGATTCAGCACGTTGCGCACGATCGTGGCGCCCGGGTTCGTGGACGTGTACGGCGAGTCGTTCGCCGCGTAGGCCAGGTACTTGCCCCAGTTCAACTTGACGGCGGTCTTGCCCGTTCCGAACAGGTCGTAGGCGAGTCCGACCCGAGGCGTGATGTCGTTGTACGCGTCCACGCCCTTGGTTTCCGCGATGGTGATCGGCTGCGGATTCAGGAACGACGTCTTGCCGAAGGTGCCGTTCCCCTCGACTGGCGCGTAACTCGCCGCGCGGTCCCAGCGCACCGCGCCCTGCACCGTGAGGCGGTTGAGCGTCCAGCGTGTCCTGCAGGTAGATTCCGTGCGTCTTCGTGATCGTCCGCCGACCCATCTCCGGCAGGTAGTAGCTGACGGCGTTCGGCGTCGCGCCGTTGAAGCGGTAGCCGAGCTGGGTGTCGCCCGCCTGGTCGTCGTCCAGCAGGTCGAGCATGCGGTACTGGTAGCCGATCTTGGCGTTGTGGGCGCCGGTCACGTAGGACACGGCTCCGGTGGCGTCGTCGGTCGCCCCTTTGGCCGGCCCCCAGGTCTCCATGCCGCGATACCGGAAGTTCGCGACCGGTGCGAAGGGCGTGCCGGTCGCGGGATTGATGGCATTCGACTGCTGCGTCACCGGAATCAGGTTCGTGATGCCGTCCGGCGCCGGCTGGCCGAAGATCGGCTGGTAGCGGAAGAACTGGATGCCGGCGTCGAGGAGGAGTTTGTTCGACACGGTGTTCGTCCAGGTGCCCTGGTTGACGTAGAACGGCACGTCGAAGTAGCCGCGTGCCGCCGTCGACGTGGCTTCCGGGGACATCTGGGTGGGCGCCGCGTTGTTGCCGAGGCCGACCCAGTCGTCGCCGCGCTTGTGACAGCCTTCGCCCTGAGCCGTGAGCGACGACCCCTCGCACCGCTTCTGATACTCGGAGTAGAAGCGGACGCGGTTCTTTCCGAACTGCCCCGTCAGCCGGCCGATTATCATGGTGCGGCCCTGCACCAGCCGCGAGGTCACCGAATCGTCCGCGGCCCAATCCCAGTGGGTCGGATCACCCGCAAACCTGTTGGCGACGATGCCGTCGAGCGGGATCTGGGTATCGAGGTCGCGGTAGCTGCCGTAAAACCACAGCCGATCGCGCAGGATCGGGCCGCCCACCGAGGCATTCCAGTCGTAGGCGCCGCTGATCGCCGGCGCCTGTCGCAGGTTGGGGTTCAATGCCTTCAGCTCGGGGGTGAGGTTGTCACCGCTCGACCAATTGCCGGCCGTGCTGAGGAACCCACTCCCGGAGAAGTTGTTGCCGCCCGACTTCGGGATGATGTTCATCAACGGGCCGCCAATATCGCTCTCGCCAAGGCCGCCGCCGACGGTGACCGCGACTTCTTCAGCGTTGACGGTGTCGTAGACGACCGACGCGAAGCCGCCGCTGCGCGCCGCGGTCAGTGGGAACCCGTTGATCGCGTAACGCCCTTCGCCGGCAACGGAAGTCGAGTTGATGGTGCTGGAACGCGCGTTGAAGGAGGTCATGGTCGGCGAGAGCGCCGCGCCGGCCTCGCCAACGATGATGCCGGGCGTCGCATTGAGCAGCGCTCCGGCAGCTCGCGTCGCGGGGAGTCTCTCGATGACCTCGCTGCTCATCACAATCTGCCGCGTGGCGTTCTGGACGTCCACCACCGGCGTCTCGCCGGTGACGGTGATCGTCTCCTCCAGCCCGCCCACCCGCATTTCGATCGGAATGGTCAGCGTCTGCGAGCCGGTCAACTCGATCTTGTCGCGAACGACGGTGCTGAAGCCGGGCAGCGCGAACGTGAGGGCGTAGACGCCGGGCCGCAGGTCGACGATGCGGTACTGGCCGGCGTCGTCGGTGACGGCGCTCCGGACCTTCTCGATCAGGGCCGGGCTGGCGGCCTCGACGGTTACGCCCGGCAGCACGCCACCGGAAGCGTCGCGAACGGTTCCCGTGAGGGAAGCCTGCGCAAAGACAGTTGCGGGAAGGAGCAAGACGACGAGGAGCGCCAGACATTTCAGCGCGGTACGCATACGGGGCGTTTCTCCTTGAGAGGGTGATTCGAAGAAAAGGCGGCGTCTCGGCCGCTTCAATCCAAAATCTTGCACGCAAAATACGGCCGCTTGTATACAGCGATGGCGAAGATTACCCGGCCAACAAAGAATCTGTCAATAAATACGCCTCTTTGTGATACCTCTTACGGCCTGCCGCGCACACTTGTATGCAGCGGCCATGCCGGAAACGGCAGTCCTGGGGGGACCCTGCGCGTGTCGAAGAAGCCTGAAATGCACCTCGACCGTGGCCCACGGCCGGGGGCGGGCAACGTCGCGTCCCAGACGGCCAGGGCGCTCTTCCATCTGCGGGAATCCTTGATGCGGGGCGAGTTCGCCCCCGGCGAGCGGATGTCGGAATTGCCGCTCGTGGCACGGCTCGGCGTCTCGCGGACGCCGATCAGGCTGGCGCTCGAGCGCCTGGCTCACATGGGCCTGCTGGACCTCAGCGGCAGCGGCGGCTTCACCGTCCGCAGTTACACGCCCTCCGAGGCGCTCGACGCGATCGAGATCCGCGGCGTCCTGGAAGGCACCGCCGCCCGGCTTGCCGCCGAGCGCCTGTCAACTGCCGAGGAGGTGGAACCGCTGCGCCGCCTGAGCCAGGAGATGAATCGGCTCGACCGCCTGACGCTGGACTCGTTTGCCCATTACATGGACCTGAACGAGGCGTTCCACGCGTCGATCGTCGATCTGGCCAAGAGCGCCATGGTGACGCGGGCCGTGGCGCAGGCGGTGTCGCTGCCGTTTGCGTCGCCGAGCGCGATGGTGTTCCCGACCTCCGGCCTGGCGCACGCCGACGAGACGCTGGCCCTCGCCAAGCAGCATCACGACGCCATCATCGATGCGATTCAGACCCGGCAAGGCACGCGCGCCGAGCATCTGGCCCGGGAACACGCCTTCATCGGCCGGCGCGTGCTGGCGCTGGCCCTCTCCGATACCGATGCGTTCAGCAAGGTTCCGGGCGCGTCCCTCATCAGCCTGTCTGCGCAGGCCAGAACGCGAATCGGTTAGTGAGGAAAGAGAAAGAGAAAGAAAAGCGTGGCGACGGCGGGTTCCGCCGCCGCCACGCGGGCCGTGCGCTTACCAGCGCGATTCCGACCGCCGACCGCCGCCGCCGCCGCCGCCGTAGCCACCGCCGCCCGAACGCGCGGCCATGGGCTTGGCCAGGTTGACGGTGAGGTTGCGGCCGCCGAACGGCTGCTGGTCCAGCTGGCTGATGGCGGCCGTCGCTTCCGACGACGAGCTCATCTCCACGAACCCGAACCCGCGGGCCTGGCCCGTGGCGCGGTCGCGCATCACGTTCACCGACGCCACCTGGCCGGCGGCTTCGAACAGCGCCTGCAGATCGGCTTCGGTGGTCTCATAGGGCAAATTTCCAACGTACAGTTTGGTGCTCATATCACGACTCCTGCATCCGGATTGGATGCGACAAGGCTGAAAGGCAGGCCTAAGCGGAATGCTTGGCCGTCACGGACGCAGGAGAGGCGAGAAGAAACGGACTCGAATCTGATGCGGGTAGCGGAAGGCTTAACTCTCAGTCGCGCGTATAGCGTAGCACAATGTGCCCAATCATGCTGCGCCACCTGGTCGCCACGCTTGCCTACCGATCCTCGAAAGTACTGAGGGAAACACCGTCTCGCTTTGCCACCATGAGCGTCGGCCCGACCGCGCGGCAGCCCGTGCAAATCGTCGCCCACATGGCCGACCTGATGACGTGGGCCGTGAGTCTCACACAGGGCGAGTCCGTGTGGAAAGCCGAAGGCGGTGACGAGTGGGACGTCGAGGTCGCGCGCTTCTTCGACCGGCTGGCGGCGCTCGATCGTGAACTCGAAGCCCGGCCGCTCGCACAGGACGCCGTCGAGAAACTGATCCAGGGCCCTCTGGCCGACGCCCTGACGCACGTCGGACAGCTGGCGCTGTTACGCGGGATCTCGGGATCGCCGGTCCGGCCGGAAAGCTACGCCCGCGCGGAGATCGTGGCCGGCCGCGTCGGCATGACCCAGGCCGATCCGGTGCGGGAGTTCGACGGCGACGCGAGCGCACGGAAGTAGCGGCGCGTCACCCGGACTCTTTCATCGTGAACGTTCCGTCGTTCGCGGCGTGAGCTCCCGCCCCAGCCACGCCTTTGCCAGCTTCCAGTCACGCATGACTGTATCCACCGACACGCCAAGCACCTGCGCCGATTCCTCCACGCTCAAGCCGCCGAAGAACCGCAACTCGACCACCCGGCTCTTTCGCTGATCGAACGCCCCCAGCGCGTCGAGCGCGTCGTCCAATGCGATGACGTCGTGTGGCCGCTCGTCGGAGCCGGCGTGCTCTTCCACGAGCGTCACCTTGACGGCTCCGGCTCCCCGCTTCTGGGACAAGCGGGCGCGCGCATGATCGACCAGCACGCGCCGCATCAGCCGGGCCGACATCGCGAGAAAGTGCGTGCGGTCCTGCCAGTGGACCCGTTTCGCGTCGACCAGTCGGACATACGCCTCGTTGACGAGAGCGGTGGCCTGAAGGCTATGGTCGCGCCGCTCACCCCGCATGCAGCGAACCGCGATGCGATGGAGCTCATCGTGTACGAGCGGCATCAGCAGCTCCAGGGCCGCCTCATCGCCCTGCCGCCATTCCAGCAATAGACCGGTGACGTCGTCTGGCTTCGTGGGAATGGCCCGAAGTTTAGGCCAGATCCGCGCTTGCCAGTTTCCAGTGGACGTTTCCGCCTCTCCCGGTAAGGGAGGGCGCGGCAATGACGAAGGCATTGCGAAACGCGATAACGGTCTCCGGAATCGTGACGATGGGGGCGGCGCACGCTTCGGCGCAGACGTCGAGACTGGTCCTGACAGTCGACGTCGCCAACTACGCCGAGATACCGCGGTCCACACTCGCCAGCGCCGAACGCGAAGCTTCGCGCTCCTACGCGGCAATCGGCATCGAGGTCCAGTGGCTGTACCCGGCCCCCACCGACCTCGGCCGTGCGGACGCCACGGTGCTCTTGTTGTCGCGCGAAATGGGGGAACGAAAGATCGCGCGCGAGCAGCTTGCCGATGCCGTCCTGGGCCAGGCGCACAAGCCCTCCGCGCGCGCCCATATCTACTGGCACCGAGTCCAGGCGACCGCTGACCGGTACGCGCTGGCACACTCAGACGTCCTCGGATACGCCGTCGCCCACGAACTTGGACACCTGCTGCTGCCGGAATACAGCCACGCGCCGACCGGGATCATGAGGGCCGGCTTCGATCCGGACACCTCGCTGGGACTTCGCTTCACCGAGCTGCAAGGAGCCCAGCTCCGGAAGCGGCTCAAATGACGTTGAAGGCCGTCGTGGCCGCCTCGACGTTTCAAAATCAGGTCAAAACCGGCCGACTCGTGCGGCGCGCTGGCGCTGGCGTGGGTGTAGAATCGGCGCATTCAAAGTCGCGCCGGCGACGCAACGGCACAGCTCGAGGCATGGGGGTTCGGCGAGGGCGCCGCACTCCACCTGTTGCTGCCCCTTGTCCACGACGATCGCCCTGCACTTCATCGCCGTGGCTTCGCAGATCATGCGGCGGGTCCGGCATGACGCCTGAGCGCTGGGCGACGGTCGAGAAGCTCTATCACGCCGCGCTCGGTAAAGGCCCGGCCGAACGAGGACCGTTCCTGGCAGAGATGTGCGCAGGCGATGATGCCCTGCGGCGCGAAGTCGAGTCGCTGCTCGAACACGACGGGAGCGCTGCCTTCCTGAGTACACCAGCCGTGGCGCCAGTGGGCCACGTCATGCCGAGCGGCAGTTCGTTCATCGGGCAGGCTGTGGGCCCGTACTTGATCTCCGGCCGACTGGGGGCGGGCGGCATGGGAGAGGTCTACCGTGCGCGGGATCAGAAACTCGGTCGTGACGTCGCGATCAAGATTCTGCCGCCTGCCTTCACGGCCAATGCGGAACGCCTGGCTCGGTTTGCGCGAGAAGCGCGCGTGCTCGCGGCGCTCAACCATCCGAACATCGGCGCGATCTATGGACTCGAGGAGGGCAACGGCATCAATGCCCTGGTCCTCGAGCTCGTGGAGGGCGAGACGCTGTCAGCGCGTATCGAGCGTGGTCCGATTCCCGTACAAGCGGCGTTGCGGATCGCGCGGCAGATCGCCGACGCGCTGGATGCCTCGCATCAGAAAGGCATCGTCCACCGCGATCTGAAACCGGCCAACATCAAAATCACGCCGGCCGGCGAGGTGAAAGTGCTCGACTTCGGGCTGGCCAAGGCGGCCGGCGGCGACTCGGCTCCCAACCTCTCCCAGTCGCCGACGATCACCGTGGGCGGCACGCATGATGGCGCGATTCTCGGAACGCCCGCCTACATGAGTCCCGAGCAAGCGCGCGGGCAGCCGGTGGACAAGCAAACGGACGTCTGGGCGTTCGGCTGCGTGCTGTACGAGATGCTCGCCGGTCGGCCGGCGTTCTCGCGGTCCACGGTTACGGACACTCTTGCGGCAATCCTGGAACGGGAGCCGGATTGGACCGCATTGCCACGCGCGACATCCGACGCCATTCATCGTGTGCTTCGGCGATGTCTCGAAAAGGATGCCAGGCTGAGGCTTCACGACATTGCGGACGCGCGCATCGAAATCGACGACGAGCTTCGGGCAGATCACACAGACCGGCCGCTGAGGTCAGGCCGGCGACTCAAGATGTTGAGCGCGGCGCTGGCCGTCGTGGTTCTGGCTGTCGTCACCGCCTGGGCCGTCTCACGTCTCCGGACATCAGAGACTTCAGGGCCCGTACTTCGTCTCCAGATCAATCCGCCGCCCGGTGGCCATTTCGGGCGAGTCGGCAGCCCAATTCCAAACCTTGCACTGTCTCCTGATGGCAAGACCCTCGTCTACGATGCGACTGTGAACGGTCAATTCGCTCTGTGGTTGCACCCCTTGGATGGCACGAAAGCCACCGTGCTGCCCGGCAGCGAAGCTGCTTCTTGGCCGTCCTGGTCACTCGACGGCAGATACATCGCCTTCGCTGCCAGGAGGAAAACTGCAACGCGTTGATGTGACAGGCGGGCCGCCATTCGCCGTTAGTGACATTCCAAGAACAGCGTGGCTCTGCGTGGACACCTGATCACCGCATCCTGCTCGGCTTGTTTGGAGGGACGTTGGCAACCGTGCCCGCGTCGGGCGGCACACTTTCCCCGCTGACGACGCTCGACACGTCCATGGGGGACGTCGCGCACGGCTTGCCGCAGGTGCTTCCCGGCGGACATTTCCTGTACTGGGGTGCGAGCAGCAAGCCGGAGAACAACGGCGTCATCTACGCGGCATCGTTCGACAAGCCGAACGATCGCGTCAGACTCTTCCCATCCGTGACGCGCGCGCTGTACGCCTCGAGTCGTGACGGGCATGGACACCTCCTGTGGCAGCGCAGCGGAACGTTGCTGGCCCAGGAATTCGACGGCGCTACGCTCAGGTTTTCCGGCGAGCCGCGGCCGATCGCGGATGGGGTCGGGATTCTGGCCGCGGATGCAGAGCTGGCCGTCTCGGTTTCCAACACCGGAACCCTGGTGTACGCGCCCCCGGAATTGTTTCAACTCACGTGGTTCGATCGCGGCGGGAAACACCTTGGAGCGCTGGGTGATCCCGGACAGTATCACCCAGCGATTCGATTCTCGCCCGACGGTAAGCAGATCGCGACCACGCGAACCGAGGTTGGACGGGAACTCTGGTTGATGGATGTGAACCGCGGCAGCTCCCGCCGCACGACATTCGATTCGCGGGGCGGTTTCAATCCGCAGTGGTCTCCGGATGGTCAAACGATTGTGTTCATTGGCGACAACGTAACGGCTCTCTATCGGAAGGATGCCACCGGAGTCGCACCGGACGAGCGCCTCGCGCCGTGGCAACCCGGAGAACAGTTTCTCACCGACTGGTCCCGCGATGGGCGGTTGGTCCTGAACACACGTCGATGGGGCACAGACCGGCGACGACATTTGGGTTGTTCCAGTGACTCCGGATGGACGACTTGTCGGCGGACCAGCAGCCCACACCGTATTTGCGCACGCCGGTCAACGAGGCGGCGGCCCGGTTCTCACCGGAACCGAACCCGCGCTGGATCGCATATCAATCGGACGAGAGTGGACGTAACGAGGTGTACATCCAGGCTTTCCCACAGCCTCGTGGCGCACATCGGGTGTCCACGCGCGGCGGCACGCGCCCGCAGTGGGGTCCGGGAGGTCACGAGCTGTTCTATCTATCGCTCGACAGCAAGGTCATGGCGGTGAGCCTCAACCTGGGGCCCGATACGGTCGCTACTTCCGAGCCGCGTGAACTGTTTGTGCTTCCGCCCCGCGCGTCGTTCTTTGAGGCGGCCCCGGATGGCCAACGTTTCCTCGTGAATATGCCGGATCCGATGCCTCACCCTCTGACCGTCATCGTCAATTGGCCATCGTTACTGAAATCGAAAACGACCGATCAGTAGAGCGATTGGAATCGCTCTCACCGTCAATGAAGCGTCTTCTGGCCCGGGCTGAAGACCGAAGACTGAAGACTGCTACCACCGGGAGTAACATACCGCCGTGACTAACAACCGCTGCGTTCTAGGACTCGCTGCCGTCCTCGCGGTCACCGCGCCGGCGTTCGCCCAGGCACCACAGCCCGCGCAAGCCGCTGCGGCCAGACCTGCCCCTGCCCGACGTCCGCCTCTCTTCTTCAAGGAGGAGTGGAAGCAGAACGAGAAGAACGACGAGCATCCGGCGACGGCCGCCTCGCTTGGCAACCCGAATCTGCAGATGACGCTGCACGGCCCCGGCCAGGATATCCAGCTCACCGGCCGCGCCGGCGACGAGAACAATCCGATTCACCTGTGGACTGGGACGTCCACCTCGCCCATCGCCGTCAGCTTACGGGAGAAGAGCAACTACGCCGACCTCACGGGGCTGGCGCGGATCCGCTGGAACACGAAGATGTCCGGGTTCCATCAGATCCGCCCGATCGTGAAGCTGGCCGACGGCACGTGGCTGATTGGCGACCAAGCCGACGGCAACTCGACGAGGGATTGGCTCGTCAGCGAGATCACGCCGTCGGATTTGCGTTGGCTGAAGCTGGACATCACGCGCGTCGTCACCACGGGCAACTTCGTCGAGAAGGTGGACTTGAGCCGGGTCGACGAGATCGGCTTCGCGGATCTGATGCCTGGCAGCGGACATGGTCCCGGTGGCTGGGTGGACGTCGCACAGTTCGAGGTCTACGCCAGGCCGGTCCCCCGCGCCGGCGCGACGCAGTAGAACACCTCCCCGCCGCGTCAATCGCGGCGAAGGGCGATCAGCGGGTCCATCCTGGCCGCACGCCGCGCGGGGAAGAACGCGGCGCCCACGCCGACGGCGGCGATGAACGCGACGATCGTCGCCAGCTGCAGCGGGTCCACGCTCGGGGGAGGGAAATCGATGTTCACCATCCCCGTCGAGGTGTTCGAGGTGGCGCGCAGGGCCAGGATCACCAGGATCGCGAACACCATCCCGACGCCGGCTCCGGCGCCGAGCACCACCGCCACGTCGCGCGCCACGTCGCGGACGACGTCGCTGCTCCGCGCGCCAAGCGCCATGCGGATCCCGATCTCCCGCGCGCGCCGCGAGACGGCGAACGCGATCACGGCGTAGAGCCCGACGCCCGTCAGCAGGAGCCCCAGCGCCCCGAGCGCGCCCAGCGACAACGCCACGGCGTACGGCCCTTGCTGCGCTTGCTCGACGCGCTGCTTCATCGTCATGGCGGTGAAGACCGGCAGCGACGGATCGAAGGCCAGCAACTCACGCTGCAGGTCGCGGACGAGCGCGGACGCGTCGCCTGAGGTACGGGCGATGATGGCGGCGTCACCCCCGCCCAGTGGGAGGGTGGCCTGCTCCACGGCATAGTAGAAGGCCTGCAGCTCGGGATCGGCACCGTCGCCTCCCGTGTCGGGCGCGACGCCGACGACCTCGAACCACTCGCGCTGCGATCGTCGTCGGCACCGAGGACATGCAGGTCTGATGCGGAAGCGGCGCCCGACGGCGTTGAGGCCGCCGAAGTACGTCCTCGCCATCGACTCCGAGATCACGGCCACGCGCGGGCTGCCCGGCCGATCGCGGGCGTCGATGGCACGGCCCGCCAGGATGGGAATTCGCATCACGTCGAAGAAGCCGGGCGCCGCCTGTCTGCTACCGGCGATGAGGGCGCGCTCGCCTGAGCCGGCGCCGTCGATGACGACGCCCACCGAGTTGTTCGTCATCGGCGGTTGCTGCGTCAGCGTCACGGCCTGGACGCCGGGCAGTGCGGCGACGCGCCGGCGCAGCTCGTCGTACACGGCCGTCGCGCGCTCCGGCGTGTAGCCCGAGTAGCGCGCGTCGGTTTCGAGCCACGCCACGCCCTCGACCCCGTAGCCGAGTCGCTGATCGCGTACCGCCGCGCCCATCTGCATGAACGCGCCGGTGGCCGTGAGCATCACCACGGAAGCGGTCACCTGAAATACCACGAGCGCGTTCCGCAGCGTGAACCAGCGACGCCCCGACGCCCCGGTCTGGCCGTCTTCGCGGATGACCGAGAGCAGGTCGAGGCGGGTGGCCTGGAGTGCCGGCGCCAGGCCGAACAGCACGCCCGTTATCGCCGACAGCACGACGGCAAAGGCGAGCACCCGCGCGTCGAGGCTGAAGTCCACGGTTATCGGCAGCTCGACCGCGCGCAGCGACCGGATCAGCCACCACGCCAGCGTGCAGCCAGCCACACCGCCCGCCAGCGACAACAGCAGGCTCTCGGCCAGCAGATGGCGCACGACCTGCCAGCGCGTGGCGCCGATCGCCAGCCGGATGGACACTTCCTTCGCGCGGGCGGCAGCGCGGACGAGCAGCAGCGTCGTCAGGTTGCTGCAGGCGATGGCCAGCACCAGGCCGACGACGGCGAGCAGAAGCGAGGCGAGCGCGAACATCAACGTGTCTACTTGCGGGTGGATGCGCACGTCGTCGGTCGCGTAGACGCTGATGCCCGTGCCCGGGTCCTCGCCGGGATACTCCTTCGGCGAGACGCCGGCCCAGCACGTCCATCGCCGCCCGCGCCTGCGCCACCGTCACGCCCTCGCGCAGCCGCGCCTTGACGAAGAACGGGGCCTCGGCGGCGCGGCGCACGCTGGTAAGCGGACCAAGCCCCGATGCGATCGGCAGCCAGAAGTCGGTAACGACGCCGATGTCGAACGTGCTGCGGTAGCCCGCTGGCCCGACGCCGACGATCGTCGCCGGCAGGCCTTGCACGTAGACGGTGCGGCCGATGACGCCCGGATCCGCGCCAAACCGCGTCGTCCATGCCCGATGACCGATGACGGCCACCAGCGGCGCCCCCTGCCGTTCTTCGTCAGCGGTGAACCAGCGGCCCAGCGACGGCTGGATGCCGAGCACTGACCGGGAACGACGGTGTCGCGTATTCCGCGCTGCCGCTGCGCACCGGGCCCTGAGCCCCTCGCGATAGTTCACGGTGAGAGGAGGCGTCACCGCCATCACGCGCGCGAACACGTTCGTGGCAGGTGGCCATGTCCAGATACACCGGGTAGGTATTCGTGCCGGGCGGGCCTTCCTTGGTGTTCTGGTAGATCTCGACCAGGCGCTCGGAATCCGCGAACGGCGACGGCCGGAAGAGCGTGGCGTTGACGACGCTGAAGATCGCCGTGTTGGCGCCGATCCCCAGGCCCAGGAGCAGCACCGCGGGCACGCTGAACCGCCAGTCGCGCACCAGCCGCCGCGCCGCGTGCCGCGTGTCGCGGACGAGCGAGTCCCACGCGGCGGTGCCGCGCGCGTCGCGGCACTCCTCCTTCAGCGACTCGACGCTGCCGAACATCCGCAGCGCCTGCTGACGCGCCTCGTGCGCGGGCGTCCCGTCGGCCACGCGCCTCTCGATCTCGCGCTCGACATGGAGCTGGAGTTCCTCGCCAAGCTCTCGTTCGCGCCGGTCGCGAAACAGGATCGAGCGCAGTCGCGAGCGCAGCATATGCCACCGCCGCATCGCCCTAGGTCCTCTCCAGCACGAGATTGACGCCGGCGGACAGCCGCTCCCATTTCGAGACCTCGGTGTCGAGCTGCTTCTTGCCGGCTCTGGTCAACGAGTAAAAACGGGCGCGGCGGTTGGCGTCGGAGGTGCCCCACGCCGCGGTGATCCATCCCTGGTGCTCCAGGCGGTGCAGCGCGGGATAGAGCGAGCCCTGCTGAACCTTCAGCAATTCGTCGGAGATCTGCTGGATTCGCTGGGCGATAGCCCAGCCGTGCAGCGGCTCGAGCGCAATCGTCTTCGAAGTATCAACAGATCGAGGGTTCCCTGGATCAAGTCGGTCTGGTCGCTCACGTCGCCTCTCTTGTAGATTGCCATGGTAAGACGGAAGCGGCGGCGCGAAAGTTCCCCCACCGAGACGCGGCGAGGACCCGCGATTCGAGTTGACTGCGCGTCGAGATGTTAGTCGGAAGACGAGAGCGGCTATCGGAAGATGAGAGCGCCGCCGAATGACCAGAAATTGGCCATCACGTCGTTGACGGTGACCCCCTGGGCCTGAAAATCGCCGATCGCGGAGACGTGCTGGGAGCCGAACACCTGTACACCGAC
This sequence comes from uncultured Acidobacteriota bacterium, assembly GCA_963713655.1. Lineage (GTDB taxonomy): Bacteria > Acidobacteriota > Vicinamibacteria > Vicinamibacterales > UBA2999 > CAWEBF01. Next base: position 86,521 of record CAVQMT010000052.1, on the reverse strand, counting down.
ACGCTCGGTGCGGCGGAACGTCCAGCCGATGCCGTAGGTAAGCCCCAACGCCTTCTGCGTGATCGGCTCCACCGGGCTGGGCTCGGTGTAGACGAAATTGCGGACGAACGTCATTCCCATGCCGCCCTTGATAAACAGGCCGCGCGAGTGCCATGGCTGGAACGAGGCCACGGCAAGCAGGAACGTGGACCGGAAGTCCTGTCCCGCCGGGGTCTCCGCCGGCACCCATGACACCTCCAGCCCGGCGTCCATCCGGGGATTCACGCGGTACCCGACCATGGCGAGCACGCTTCCCGTGTTCAAGTAGGCACCGGTGCCATGTTGCGGACAGTCTTCCTGACAGTCGCCTCGCAGCGTGGTGGTGGTGCCACCGGCGATGATCACCAGCCTGGACTGGTTATCGTCGTCGGTCGTTGGTGTAATCGCTGAAGGGTTCTGCGCCCATGCGCCAGCAGGCATCAGGCAGGCGAGGCTGACCAGCAGCACCCGGACCGGGCGGGCGCTCACGAGAATCTCCAGGTCAGGTAGGCGCGGAACTGCGGATAGTGAAACTTCCGTGTCTCGTTCTCCTCCTGCTTGTAGTAGGTGCGGCGATCGAAATACTCGCCCGAGAAGCCAATGCCGAACTGCCGGTACAGCGGCGCCATCAGGTCCAGGCGCAACTGCTGGAGGAAATGGTTGGCCCGAACACCGTCGAGGCTGTACAGCTGATAGGCGTCGTAGACGAAGACCACGATGGGGCGGCGGTCATGCGCGAGCGTGACCCGGGTCCCTATGGTCGAGCCGGGTCCGTAGTCGTAGAAGCGCGGTCCTTCGGACACGCCCTGGCCAGCCCCGTCCTCCTTCTTCAGGGGGTGGCTCCTCGGGTACGACGCCAGCCAACGGAATCGAATCCACGGCGCCCAGGGCCATCAGGCCGCCAGTGCCGGACAGCAACATCGACCACCGGGACGACACCCCGGCGTTGAACACGGCGTTGACGTTGAACGACTGGGCGCCGAACTGGTAGGCGTTGTTCTTGCTGAAATCATAGGCCTGCGCCACATTCAGCTGAAACCGTTGGTTCGCCATTGGCTGTCCAAACAGCCGGCCGCGCACCTTGGCTTCGCTGAAGGCTCCGCCACCGCCGAAGCGGAGCAGGACGCCGAAGGCGTCGTACGGGATCCGGCTGCGGCCCGAGGTCGGATCGCCGTAGCGCAGATCCAGCTCGAGGAACGGATCCCCCTCCCCCTCGAAGGCATTCGTGTTCGTGCCTCGCCAGAGCACGCCAGCGGAGGCCAGGGCGCCCATCGTCGATGGCACCAGGTCCTCGGGCATCGCCGACACGCGCGAGGAGTCACCTCGCATGAAGCGGTTGACCCCGGTCACCGGGTCGATCGCCGTCGCCCCGATCTCCTTCCACAACCGTTTCCGGCCGCTGAGGCGCGTGTCGCGCACCAGCCACGCCGTGCGATGAAACATCTCGCCCAGCGCGATGCCGCCCAGCGTCGTGTTGATCAGGTCGTTCAACGAGGCGTGATTGGTCTCGCCGAAGTACTCCCAGGTGCCGCTGCCAAACGCGGTGACACCGGCCGACTCCCAGAAGCTCAGCCCGTTCGCGCGCCCGGCAGTGAAGTAGTTGTTGCCCTGATACGGGTGGCCGACCTGGTTGACGACGAAATCGTCCAGGTCCCACACCCACCCCTGCTCCATGTTGGCCCACCACGTCTTAGGGGTAATCTCCGCGGTGACCTGGCCGCGCACGAGATTTGCCATCTCGTAGAAGACGTTGATCATCGTGGCCTGGAAGAACGCACGGCCCACACTTCGCGGGGGACAGCCTTCGCAGGCGCGGCGCTCGCTGGCCCATGTGTCCGCATCTCCGGCGCCGCCCTGGTCCTGTCCGGACGCGTCGTTCTCGACCAGGGCGATGGCCTGGTCGAGGAGGGGTTCTGCCGGAGCGGCGCTTTGCGCGCTGAGCGCGGCGCCGCCAGCGAGGACGGCGATGAGCGTCAGACAAGAAACGGCCGTCCCGCGCGACCTAAGCCGCAGCTCTGTCATTGATAGCCTGGCACGCCCGCAAGGTTCGATCCACTTTTGGGGTCGAGCGGCCCCGCGACGATTATGGGAGAAATCTCGGCGTAATCAGCGCGCGCTTCGGACTGACGTGTAGCCGGGAAGCGGACGCTGCTCACAACATACCGTGAGCGCAGTACCGCAGCGTGTGACTCCTGCGCTCGTCTCCTCTCGTCCGCGCGCTCTTTGCGTGCGGGTGGTTCAGGTACACTGCCCGAAGGAACCACGTCACAAGCCGGAGGACCTGATGAAGCAGGGGGTGATGGTGGTCGCCGTGCTGGCGGCGTTCGCGCATGCGGCGGCGGGGCAGAACCCGGACGACTATCGCGGCGGCTGGCGCACCGACAGCGGCGAAGCCCACACCTACGAGTTCTCGATCCGCGGCTCGGTCGTCAGGGGTATCTACTGCACCTACTGCGCCGACGCGACCACCCTGGCCTTCGTCGATGGGACGTTTGGGCCGGACGGGCTCAGGTTCGAGGTCACCCACGTGAACGCGGACGGCAGCACGGCGCACAAGGACAAGGCGCTCGCGACGTTCAGCCAGGGCCGCCTGATCGTGACGGGCACGAGCGGCGCGCGCGGCGGCGGCCGCTTCGAGCGCGTGCTCATCAAGGACCCGCGTGGACCCGATCCGATACCGGCGATGGTGTCCGTCCTGCCGAAGGGTCCGCCCATTCCGGCAAACCCCCAGCGCCGGAACCCCGACGGTGCCGACGGCCTGCCCTACATCCAGCCGGGGCCCTGGAAGTCGAAGCTGACCGAGAAAGACGTGGTCGGCGTATGGCTCGGCTTCGGTGTCGGGGCGCCGAAACAGTTTTTCATCATCAAGAAGGTCGGCGACAAGCTTCGCGGCATGGTGTGCGGCACCTGCGACAACCCCTACACCATGGCGGCGCTGGACGACTTCCGGATCGAGGGTGACACGCTGAGGTTCAACATCCTCCACGAGGACTGGGCCGACGGCGAGCTGCCGACGTTCGCCAAGCACGTGACCGCGCACGTCGGCTGGAACGAGATGCGGTGCACGACGGCCGCGGACCACCAGCCGCCACCGCCGCCACGCCCGCAGCCCGCGGGCTTCGTCCCAGGATTCTCGCTGCAGGGGCCGGTTCCGATCGAGGCGACAGCCGGCAATGTCTGGCCCGAGTGGCCGCCGAAGAACACTTCGTCGCCCCGCTAGCTCAAGGAGCGTCCGGCCGGTCAGAATGGGCCGAGTCGGCTAGTTGCGCGCCTTCAAGGTGTCGGCAATCCGCTTGAGCAGCGCGCGCTCCTCGCCGGAGACGCGGCCAAAGCCAAAAACGCCGCCCGACGCGGAGGCGATCTGTTCGCAGTAGGCCACGAGATCGTCCGCGGAGAGGCCGCCGGCGGCGGAACCGGCATCGAGCATGGCGCGAATGAGTCGGCCGGCGCTCGCGAACACCGCGTCAGACGGCCGCGTCGTCATCCATTCGGTCAACTGCCGGTCGGCAGGGCTCCCCTCTTCGACGCCACGAGTTCTGGCGAGACGGACGATGAGATCGCGCTCCGCGGGAGAAACGCCTCCTTCCGCCCAGGCTATCTGGATGATGGGGACGATCGGCAGCAGACCGACCGTCTCCGGCGTGAAGCCAAGGTCTCCCAGCTCGCGGAGAAGCTGGGGATCCTTGAGGCCCGACGTACTGCTGAGTGCTTCGCGGGCCTGCTCGGCGGCGGCCGCCTGCTGGATCTTCTCGATCAGCTCGCGGTCCTTCTTGCGGAAGTACTCTTCCTCGAGTGCGCGGCCTCGCTCGGCAAGCGGATGTTGGTCCGGCATCTTGTGTCCTCTGGCTGAATCGGTCGACGGACCCATCCTATACGATAGGGACTGGACGGATGCGACACCGATCGAAGCGATGGATCCGGGTGCTCACGGTGGCGGCGGCGATCGTGCTCGCCGTCGGCGCCGCCCGGGCGCAGCCGCAACTGGACCGCCCGGCACGCATCGCCGGGCGCCCCAACTTCAACGGCATCTGGCAGGCGCTGAACACGGCGTACTGGAATCTGGAAAGCCACTCGGCCGAGGCCTTGAACCAAGCCTGGCAGCTCGGCGCGATCGCCGCGATCCCTGCCGGGCGAGGCGTAGTGCGCGGCGGCACGATTCCCTACCGGCCCGAGGCGCTGGCGAAGCGCAACGACAACCGCTCGAAGTGGCCGGCCGCAGATCCCGAGGCCAACTGCTACATGCTGGGCGTGCCGCGCGTCACCTACCACAACATGCCGTTCCAGATCTTCCAGGGCGAGGGCGACTTGCTGATGGTGTACCCGTTCGCGGCCGCGAACCGGGTCATCTACCTGACCGATCGCTCCGAGCTGCCGGTCGATTCCTGGATGGGCAAGTCCGACGGCACGTGGGAGAAAGATGTGCTCGTCGTCACCACCAGATGGCAGAACGGCCAATCGTGGCTGGACCGGGCCGGCAATCACGCCAGCAACCAGCTGACCGTCACCGAGCGCTTCACGCTGCGGGATCCGAGCCACCTCTGGTACGAAGCCACGCTGGACGACCCGGCCACGTTCACGCGGCCGTGGACTATCGAGATGATGCTCTACCGCCTGGTCGAGCCCCAGGATCAACTTCTGGAGCACAAGTGCGTCCCCTTTGCCGACAGGTTGCTCTACCAGGACCTGCTGGAGAAGGACGGCAAGAGGTGAGACGAATGCACGCGCGACTGATGAGAGTGGCAGTGGCGGCGGCGGGCCTGCTGGTGGCGCTTGCCGGCACCGCGTCGGCGCATCATTCTTTTGCCGCCGAGTTCGACTCGACCAGGCAAGTGACGCTGGACGGCCAGGTGGCCATGATGGAGTGGGTGAACCCGCACTCGTGGCTGCACATCGACGTGAAGAAGCCAGACGGCACCGTCGAGCGGTGGAAGATCGAGGGCGGCTCGCCGTCGGTGTTGTTCCGTCTGGGCTGGAACCGGAACTCCCTGCCGATCGGCACCAGGGTCACGGTAGTGGGCTTTCAGGCGAAGGACGGCTCGCTGCGGGCCAGCTCGCGCGAACTTCGGTTCCCCGACGGCCGTCAGCTGGATCTCGGCGGCTCAGGCGCCCCCACGATCGCGCCGAAGTAGTCGCCGTGTCGATGGAGATGGAGCCCCTGGCGCGAGACCGTGCTAGTCTGCGCCGTGCGAATGGGAGGGAACGGTAGTCTGGAGGAGTGCCATGACGCTGCGCCTCGTGTTCCCCGTTGCGCTTGCGGTGCTGTCGGGCACGCTGCTCCTGCACGGACAGGACAGGAGCTTTCGCCCGGTGACCGAGGCGATGCTACGCAACCCCGCGCCGGGCGACTGGTTGAACTGGCGCCGCACGGACAACGCCTGGGGTTTTAGCCCGCTCGACCAGATCACCCGCCAGAACGTCGGACAGCTGCAGCTCGCCTGGTCGTGGTCGATGGACGACACGGGCTCGCAGCAAGCGACGCCGCTGGTTCATGACGGCGTCATGTACCTGCCGAACCCGCGTGGCGTCATCCAGGCGCTCGATGCGGCAACCGGGACGTTGATCTGGGAATACCGGCCAGGCGCGGCACCTGCGCCGGCGGTGGCCTCGGGCCGTGGCGGCGGTGAGCAGACGGACATTCCTCGTCTCGCGCAGCGGCCCTCCTCGGCCGGCGGAGACACCGGACGCGGCATCCAGCGCAACGTCGCGATCTACGGCAACCTGATCTTCGGCACGACCAACGACGCGCACATCGTGGCGCTGGATGCGCGCACCGGGCGGCTGGTGTGGGACGTGACCGTGGCCGACGAGAAGCTCGGCTACGAGTACACGTCCGGTCCGATTGTCGTGCGCGGCAAGGTGATCGCCGGCATGTCCGGGTGCAGCCGCTACAAGGACGACGTCTGCTTCATCTCCGGGCACGACGCAGAGACGGGCAAGCAGGTGTGGCGAACCTCCACTGTCGCCCGCCCGGGCGAGCCCGGCGGCGACACGTGGGGCGACTTGCCGCTGCAGTTCCGCGCCGGGAGCGACGCCTGGATTCCCGGCAGCTACGACCCCGCCGCGAATCTCGTCTACTTCGGCACGGCCCAGGCCAAACCGTGGGCCCGCGCGGTACGAGGCACAGACGGCGCCGCGCTCTACACGAACTCTACGCTCGCGCTCGACCCCGACACCGGACAGATCCGGTGGCACTACCAGCACATCCCGGGCGAGACGCTGGACATGGACGAGGTGTTCGAGAACATCCTCATCGACGTCGACGGACGGCCCTCGCTGCTCAAGATGGGCAAGCTGGCGATCCTCTGGCAGCTCGATCGCAAGACCGGCGCGTTCGTCCGCGCCACCGATCTCGGCTTGCAGAACATCCTCGACGTCCAGCCGGGGACGGGGAAGGTCACGTACCGGCCCGGCAAGATCCCTGAGGTGGGCAAACAGCTGGACTTCTGCCCCAGCACGGCCGGCTTCAAGAGCTGGCGCGCGATGGCGTTCGATCCGCGAAGCAACGCGCTCTATATCCCGATGAACCTGAACTGCGAGGTGGCCACGTTCGGACCAACGGCGCGGACGCTGGGCGGCGGAGGCACGGGACCGGTGCGGCGCAAGAACACCAGGCACCCGATGTCGGACGGGTATCTGGGCCAGTTCCTCGCGCTGGACGTGCGGTCGGGGAAGGTGTTGTGGACGCATCGAACGGCCTCGCCGTCGAACACGGCCGCGCTCGCCACCGCCGGCGGTGTGGTGTTCGGCGGGGACTGGGATCGCCACATGTATGCGTACGACTCGGCCACGGGCAAGGTCCTGTGGCAGACGCGCCTGCCGACGTCGGCGCAGGGGTTCCCCATCACCTACCTCGCCGGCGGCAGGCAGTACGTGGCGATGCCGGCCGGGATCGGCGGCGGCAGCTGGTCGACGCTCATCGCGCCGGAGCTCGCGCCCGAGATCCGCCGGCCGAACTCCGGGAACGTGATGATGGTGTTCGCGCTGCCGGGGCCTGCGCGCTGAAGATGTGCGACCGCGGCGAAAGACTCGCGCCACGGGCGGCTGTCGTCTTGCTGGCCGGAGCGCTTCTGGGCGCCGCGGGGCAGGAGCGGACCAGCGTCTGGGACGGCGTCTACACGGAGGCGCAGGCCGAGCGCGGCCGCGTGGCGTACGCCATGTCCTGCGCTTCCTGCCATGCCGACGACCTGCGCGGCCGGAGCACCGCCCCGAGCCTCATCGAGGAGAGCTTTGCCTTCCTATGGGACGACATGTCCCTCGGCGATCTTTTCGAGCGCACGCGCACGAGAATGCCGTCGGATCGGCCGGGCAGCCTGTCGGGCCCGGCCTACGCCGACATCCTGGCGTTCATCGCGCAGAAGAACGGCTACCCGGCGGGCCCCAAGGAACTCGGCGACGATCTCGCCGTGCTCAAGGGGATCCGCATCACGGCCAAGCCTCGCTGAAGGGGCTCGGATTTACCGACAACCGACAGCCGCACCTGATGACAGCTCTAGGACAGCGCGGCGAGCGCGGCCTGGGCGCACTCGTTGGCGACCGTCAAATAGCGGCGCACCGCATCCGGTCCGATGACGTAGGGGTGCGGCGCGCCGGGCTTGCGCGCCGCCAGCGCCGGGATCTTCGTCTTCGAGCCGTCGAACACCGTGTGGTTCGCGATCAGGACGTCGGCACCCGCCTTCTGCACGATGTCCCGGAACTTGACCGACGAGTCGATGTACATGCGCAGGCGGTCCTTGTCGGGGCCAAAGTTGAACGCGGTGCCGCCCCAGGCCGCGGCCAGGTGCGTCCGGCCGCCATCGCGCACCGGCACCAGCGTCGAGATGGTGCCTAGCGTGTGGCCGGGCGTGAGCGTCAGGGTCAAGGTGGTATCGCCAAGGGTCAGCTTGTAGCCGTCGGTGGCCACGATGTCGCGCTTCGGCTTCCACGGCGGGTTCTGCGTGTCGAGCAGGTCGTAGTCGGCCGCCGACATCACCAGACGCGCACCGAAGCGCTCCTGCAGGAACTTGGCGCCCGCCGCGTGGTCCCCGTGGGCGTGGCTCACGACGACGTATTTGATCTGGGCGGGGTCCAGGCCCAGCTTCTTCAGGCCGCCCACGACTTCGTCCTCGACGGAGTAGTCGAAGATCGCGTCGATCAGGATGATGCCGGCCGACGTCGTCACGGCCCAGGCCGAGTACTCGATCTCGCCCACGTAGTAGAGGTTGTCGAACACCTTGGCCGGCTCGGCATGCCATGTGTCGCGCGCCGGCGGCCCGGCTCCACGGCCCGCGCCCCCTGCGCGGGCACCGCCGGCCCGGGCCCCGCTGGCTGGAGCCGCAGCTCGCGCCGCGGCGAAGTCCCGCGCCTGCGTGCAGGTCCGATCGAACAGGCCAACGTGATCGTTGCCCGCGGCGGCCTTGGCCGCGGCGACGTGGCGTTCCATGTCCGCGGGTGCCTGGGCCGCCGCCAAGGTGAACGCGAGGACGAGCGAGACGCCAAGGGACGACAAGTGCCTGCGCATGATCTGTTCCTTACGGCTTCTTCTGCGTGCGCTCGAAGCGCGAGGTCTCGATGTAGTTGCGAATGGCCGTGTTGCCCTCGTGGCAGGCGTACTCGAACATCTTGTAGTCGTTGTCGAGCTTCATCGGAAACGCCGCCGACCACTTCCCCGTCGTGAGAATCTCCGGGTCCTCCACCGTCATCTGATACTCGATCGTGTCCGGCGCCGTGCGCGTGAAACGCTCGGTGAAGCGCAGGTTCGGCGTCGACGGCGTCAGTGCCGGCGACCCGGGCACGCCGAGGTTGGTCATCGCGGTCTTGCCGTTGAAGTTCGTGGTCTCGACCACCAGCGTGTTGCCGTCCCAGCGGCCTCGCGACTCGCCCAGGTACTGGCGGATCGCGCCATCGAGTGGCGGACGGGGCGTGGTCGGGATAATGCGGGCCTCGTGCGCCATCTCGAGGAGAATCACCACGGATCCGGGAAACTGCATGATGCGGATGCCGTTGTTGTAATTGCGAGGCAGCATCGACACCGGCAGGCCGCGGGTGATGCAGCGGTCCCAGCTGTCGAAGTCCTCGGGGCTGTCGAAGACCGTTTGCCCTGGCTTGTAGCTGCCGCGCATCTGGTCGTACAGCTCTTTCCCCTTCGGCGTGAGCGCGGGAAACCGCCCATTCGGCGGATCCACCATCAGCGACGTGAGGCGCGTGGCCTGGCCCGCGTCAGCCTGAGGGATCGCCCCTGATAGAAAGCGCTTGTTGCGATCCTCGGCGCCCTTCTGCGCCGCCGCGAACTCCTCGTCGGTCAGGAAGCGACGCTCACCGAACCGTTCGGGCCGCTGGAATGGCGTGCTGATCAGGTGGTTGAGCGGCCAGATCCCGCGCAGGTCGGGCTCGCCCCAGGGCGTCATCGGCTGCTTCCAGGTGGATGGCTTCGCAACAGCCTGCTGCGCCTGCGCATTGCCGGACACCCAGCAGAGCATCAATGCGACCGCGATGCCGATGTGACGGACCATGGCGCGGCGAATGATAGCACCCGCCCTACAAAGGCATCTGAGCGAGGGCCCTATCCAGTAGATCGGTCACAGCCAGTCGCTCGGCCCAGATTCGTAGATAACCGACATCGAGCCGCCCACCCTGCACGCGCACAAGGCCGAGCACGTCTCGCCACTGGCGATCGGATCGCTCGCCCCCAAGCCTGAACCATCGAAGCTTCTGCAGCAGGATGTCCTCGGGTGAATGCACCCACAAGGTTTCGCCGTGATCGCCCACCGTCACCTGCACGCGGCGATCCAGCAGCGACCTGTCCAGCGGCGTGCCACCGGCAATAAAGAGATCCACCTTGACGGACGTCACGTTGTCGATGACGTTGGCGCTGGACTTGTCGTGCACCGCAGTTCTCAACGCATCGATCGGCACGTAGAAGCGACCGCCCAGAGTCTTCACCAGCCGAGGAAGCGACTCGGACGTCAGTTCGGTCACGACGTCAACGTCGAGCGTCGATCGCGGCTCGCCGCCCATCGAGCTCGCGATGGAGCCGCCGATCGAATAACGCACGCCGACTCCTTCGAGTGCCCGCCCTACCAGCGCTGCCACTGCCAGCGGGTCGTCGACGGACGTCACGGCGCGAGGTTCTCGACCTCGGGAAAGACCTCGAGTGCGAGCTGGTGGCCCAACCGAAGGACGGCCAACCTGAGGAAGATCTCCCGCTCACTGGCTTGGGGATACCGCTGGCGCACGCCGGCAGCCGCCATCGCCTGCACGCTGCGCGACGCGCTCGACACCAGCGCCAGCTTCTGCGTCGGTGTCATACGGCGCCACAGTTCGATCTGGTGCCGCTCGGCGTCGCTGGAGGTGTCGTCGGCGAGTGCCGGTGGTTCAGAGGCCACGTCCGATTATAGACAGGCCATGCGATGATCCCTGCCGGGAGAACACTCATGAAGACGGTGCTGGGCGTGCTGATGGCGACCTCCCTGGTTGCAGGGCAGAACGCCGCCAACACGCCAGAGGCCCACGTCGCAGTCGCGAAGGCGGCAGCCGGCGACGCGTATCGGAACCTGTTCAACTTCCTTTGCACCGTTCCGGCTCCGCGAGCCGGCGGGCCAGCCGCAGGCGCACGCGGCGGCGCGCGCCCGCCGGGGCCGCCGGACCGTTCGACCTGGTATGCCGAGCCCGTGAAGGTGTTCGACAACCTCTACTTCGTCGGCCAGTCCGAGTATTCCGCGTGGGCGGTGACAACGTCGGAGGGCATCATCCTGTTCGACACGCTCTTCGACTACTCGGTCGAAGAAGAGGTGGCCGGCGGGTTGAAGAAGATGGGGCTCGATCCCGCGACGATCCGCTACGCCGTGGTCAGCCATCCACATCCCGACCACCACGGCGGCGCGAAGTTCCTGCAGGACCGCTACAAGGCCCGCGTCGTGATGTCCGGGCCTGACTGGGACGTCATCGATCGGCTCCCGGGCACGAAGCCGGTACGGGACATGGTCGCGACGGACGGCGACAAGCTGACGCTCGGCGACACGACGGTGACGCTTTACATCACCCCAGGCCACACGCCGGGCACGCTCTCCGCGCTCATTCCGGTGCGAGACGGCGCCCGGACGCATCTGGCCGCGCTGTGGGGCGGAACCGGCCTGAACCCGGACCGCGAGTCCATCAGCACCTACATCAAGTCGGCGCAGCGGTTCGACGGCATCGTGCAGAAGGCCGGCGCGGACATCATCCTGTCGAACCACACCGATTGGGACGGCTCGAAGGTCTATCTGCCGCGGATGGCATCGCGCGCACCCGGCAGCCCGCATCCCTATGTCGTCGGTAACGCGGCGGCTCGCAGGTATCTGAAGGTCGCGGAAGAGTGCGCCACCGCCCGCCTGCGTTCGCTTGAATAGGAGGTCCTCATCATGGTGCCACGTCGAGACGGAATGAGGCTGTTGGTCGGCGCCGCTGTACTCGCTGCGGCTGCGCAGCTCGCCGCTCAGTCGGGGCTGCCCAATCCCTATCGACCTGTGCAGGGGCTTGCGGATGGCGGCGGACCCAGCGTGCCCGGCGGCCCTTGGGCACGGCTTCCGAACGGGCGGGAGATGGGGCCGCCCGCCTCGGTTCACGTCGACATCGACGGGGAGAGCATCTGGGCGGCCATCCGCTGCGACGAGACCAGCCCGCTGCCCGTGGGCGCCGGCGGCCGGTTCGGAATCGATTGCCTGGATGCCAACGGCCGGATCAAGAACATCGATACGATTTTCAAGTTCGACCCCAAGGGCAACGTCGTGCGGAGCTTCGGCAGCGGCATGTTCGCCTGGCCGCACGGGCTGCACGTCGATCGCGAGGGCAACGTCTGGGTGACCGATGCGGTGAGCGCGCGAGGCGTCGAGATGGCGGCGAAGGCCGGCGTGAAGGTGGGCCACCAGGTGGTGAAGTTCAGCCCGGACGGCAAGGTGCTGATGCGGCTGGGCGAAGCCGGCGTGGCCGGAAACGACGAATCACACTTCGCCTCGCCGAGCGCGGTGGCTGTTGCCGCCAACGGCGACATCTTCGTGGCCGATGGTCACGAGGTCAACGGCAACAACCGCGTCGTGAAGTTCTCCAAGGACGGCAAGTTCATCAAGGCGTGGGGCAAGACCGGGTATGCGCCGGGCGAGTTCCGGTCGATGCACGCGCTGGCGATCGACATGCGGGGACGAGTGTTCGTGGCCGACCGCGCCAACAACCGGATCCAGCTGTTCGATCAGGAGGGCAAGTTTCTGCAGATCTGGACGCAGTTCGGTACGCCGAGCGGCATCTTCTTCGACGATCAGGATCAGATCTACGTGGCCGATTCCGAGTCGGACCAGGTCAACAACCCCGGGTGGGAGCAGGGCATCCGTATCGGCGACGCCCGAACCGGCTGGGTGAAGTATTTCATCCTCGATCAGGGCGGCAACCCGAACGCGCAGACCGGGAGCGGCCCCGAGTTCGTGACCGTCGATCGCCACGGCAACGTCTTCGGCGGTGAACCGCGTCCTCGCCAGCTGCGGAAGTATGTGAAGGTTCGCTGACACGGAGTCCTGGAGTGCGCATCAGACGTGGCGTGATCGGAGCGGTGGTGCTGGGCGCGTTCGTTGCCCAGCTCGCCGCACAGCAGGCTGCCGGCCGACGCAACCCGGCGTGGGATTGGCCCACCTACAACCGCGACCTCGCCGGCACTCGCTACTCCCCTCTCAACCAGATCAACACGACAAACGTCGCCAGGCTGACGCAGGCGTGGTCGCATCGCCTGCGCCCCGAGCCGGGCCGCTCCGTCCCCGCGATCGACAAGCCCGCCAGCTCGTTCGAGATCTTTCAGGAGGTGACGCCGATCGTGGTGAACGGCGTGATGTATCTGCCCTCAGGCCACCGCGTCGTCGCGCTCGAGCCGGAGACCGGCAAGGAGATCTGGCGCTACGAGCTGCCCGAAGGGCTGGCCTCGTTCCGCGGCGTCGCCTACTGGCCCGGCGACGGCCGCCTGCCCGCGCGCATCTTCTTCACCAGCCTGCGGAAGCTGATCGCGCTGCGCGCCGACACCGGCGCGCTGGACACGGCGTTCGGCAAGGGCGGCCACATCGATCTCGAGATTCCCTACGCCGGCGTGCCTGTGCTCTACCGGAACGTCGTGCTGATGGGCTCCAATTTCTTCGGCCCCGGCCAGCGCCACATCGGCCCGCACCTCACGACCAGCAAGGGCGAGAAGGGCGACGTGCACGCCTACGACGCGCGCACGGGCGCGAAGCTGTGGACGTTTCACACCATTCCCCGGCCCGGCGAGGTCGGGAACGACACCTGGGGCAACGGCAGCTGGCAGGATCGCACCGGCAACAACGTCTGGGCGTTCACGCTGACCGTCGATGAGGAGCGCGGCCTCGTCTACATGCCGGTCAGCGGTCCGGGCATGAACTACTACGGGGGCGACCGGCCGGGGAACAACCTGTTCAGCAACTCCACCGTCGCGCTGGACGCGCTGACGGGCAAGCTGCGCTGGCACTTCCAGGTGATTCGCCACGAGATGTGGGACTACAACCTGCCGCCCACACCTGGTCTCATCGACATCAGAAAGGACGGCAAGACCATTCCCGCGCTCGTGCAGGTGGGGAAATCCGGCTTCATGTTCATTTTGAACCGCGAGACCGGGGCGCCGGTGCACGGCGTGGACGAACGGCCGCAGGCGAAGTCGGACGTGCCGGGCGAGTGGTTCCCGGCCACGCAGCCGATCCCGAAGAAGCCCGGGCCGCTCGCGCGGGTCAGCATGACGCGCAACGACCTCGTCCGGGCGGAAGACACCACGCCCGCGCACGCCGAGGCCTGCCGCGCACTGTGGGACAAGGTGCAGTTCCGCAACGACGGCCCCTACACGCCGTGGAACTACCGGCCCAACGGCAGCCCGCCGTCGCTGATCTTCCCGGGCATCACCGGCGGCGTGAACTGGGGTGGCACCGCCACCGATCCCGAGCTGGGCTACATCTTCGTGAACTCGAAGGACGAGCCGACCACCGGCTGGATTGCCCCCAACCCGCGTTACAACGAGCAGACGAAAGACACGGAGTTTCCCTACGTGCAGCAGAACGGCGGTCCGGTCAGCGCCGAGGCGCGCGATGGGGACGGGCGGTCGCTCGGCAACCTACCCTGCTTCCGTCCGCCCTGGGCCAGCCTGATGGCGGTGAACGCCGCCACCGGGGAGTTCGTGTGGCGCGTGCCGCTGGGCGTGAACGACGCCATGCCCGAGGGCAAGAAGAACGTCGGCTCCCCCGGCTACGGCGGCCCGATCGTGACGGCGGGCGGCCTGGTGTTCATCGGCGCCACGCGCGATCGCCGCTTCCGCGCCTTCGACTCACGCAACGGCAAGGAGCTGTGGTCCACGCGGTTCGACTACAACGTCACCGCGATTCCGATCAGCTACATGGGCCGGAACGGCAAGCAGTACGTCGCCGTCGTGGCCGCGACGCAGGGCCAAGGCGGGAACGAATCGCTACACGTGTTCGCGTTGCCCTGAGACAGCGCGGGGTCTATCATTCGCCATGTCGAGAATCGCCCTCGTTGCGTTGTTCCTGCTGCCGGTTTCGGTGGGCGCACAGTGGCTGGACTGGCGCACGCCGGGGATTCCGCGTACCGCTGACGGCCGCCCGAACCTGGCCGCTCCCGCGCCTCGAACAGCCGACGGCACTCCGGATCTCTCGGGCTTGTGGGGGCCCGAACCCAACCCATACCGCTTCAACCTGATCCAGGACCGGCAGGACCAGGCGATCTTCCGCCCCGCTGCAGAGGCGCTGTTCCGGAAGCGCGTTGTCGACTTCAGGCGGGACGATCCGGTAACGAACTGCCTGCCAGGCGGCCCGTCGGACATGTTGAGTGGGATGTACAGAGTGATCCAGTCGCCGACGGTGATCGCACTGCTCTACGAGAACGGCACTGGACGCTCCCGGCAGATCCACATGGACGGCCGGACGCTGCCGCACGATCCGAACCCGACGTGGCTTGGCTATTCAGTAGGCCGTTGGGATCGCGACACGCTGGTGGTCGAGTCCGCCGGATTCAACGATCGGACGTGGCTGGACCGAGCAGGTCATCCGCACTCCGAAAGGCTGCGCGTGATCGAGCGGTTCCGCCGCGTCGACTTCGGGCACGTGCAGTATCAGATCACGTTCGACGACCCGGAGACGCTGACGAAGCCATTGACGCTCTCGCTGGCGGTGACCTACAGGCCCGACACCGACATGCTCGAGAACGTGTGTGCCGAGAACAACCGGGACATCCCTCGCCTGGTGGGCGTCGAGCGTACGGGGGTGCCACTCGATGCGGCCGTTCTCGGGCGCTACGTGGGACGGTACTCCTTCAATGGCGGGTCGCGGACGGTTGCGGGTTTCATGGGCATGGACCAGAACGTGACACTGGTCGACGGCCGGCTCTATTTGAACGCCCTGCCGTTGATTGCGCTTTCCGACACGAAATTCGAGTCGAGCGGCGCGATCGCCGAGTTCTTTCTGGATACCCGTGGCGTCGTGACGCGAATGGTCCTGGGTCAAACCGAGGGCGAGGCGACCTACACGCCTCGACCTTAGCGCGGCAGACCAGCAATATCGTTCTGGAGCTTGTAGAGCGTCTTCCCTGCCGTCACGTAGAGCGTCTTCATGTCGGGTCCGCCGAAGGCGTTGTTCGAGATCGGCTCAACTTGCCGCTGGGCCGGGTAACATCGTCTCCGCTCCCTACCCTTGAACGGCCTGGTCGGTAATCTCCAGGCCGCGGTCGATGATGGCGATGCCGTCGCGCAGCTCCTGCTCGGTGATGCAGAGCGGCGGGTTGGTGAAGAAGTAGTTCCACCGAACGAAAGTGAAGAGGCCCTCGTCGCGGAAGAACTTGCCGAGCGCGGCCATCTCGGGCGACGTGCCGTTCATGGGCGCCATCGGCTCCCGGGTCTGTCGGTTGCGCACGAGCTCGATGATCCCGAAGAGGCCGATCGATCGCGTGGCGCCGACCGATGGGTGCTTCTCGGCCAGGTCCGCGTGCAGCGTCTTCAGCAGCTTGCCGGTCTGCTCCGCCTTCGCGATCAGGCCGTCCTCTTCGTACACGGCGATCGTCGCCAAGGCGGCCGCGCACGCGACCGGGTGGCTGCTGTAGGTGAGCCCCCCCGGGAACATCTTGTCCTTGAAGTAGTCCGCGATCGAACGGCGGACGCCGACGGCGCCCAGCTGGACGTATGAGCTGGTGAGCCCCTTGGCCATCGTAATCATGTCGGGCACGACGCCCCAGTGCTCGACGGCGAACCACCGGCCGGTGCGTCCGAACCCCGTCATGATCTCGTCGGCAATCATCAGGATGCCGTACTTGTCGCACAGCGCCCGCACGCCCTGCAGGTAGCCGTCCGGCGGCACCAGGATGCCGTTGGTGCCGGTGACGGTCTCCAGGATGAACGCCGCGATCGTATGCGGCCCTTCGAGCTGGATCACCTCCTCGAGGTAGGCCAACGAGGTGGCAGCGGCGTCGTCCCAGCCCCGCGCCACGCCGTGATAGGGGTCGAGCACGTGCACGAAGCCGGGCATCGGCGGCTGGCTCCAGGCCCGCGGCTCGCCGGTGGCGGCGATCGCCGCGGCCGTGCCGCCGTGATACGAGCGGTAGCGAGCCAGGATCTTCTGGCGGCCGGTGACGGCGCGGGCGATCTTGAACGCGTTCTCGTTGGCCTCGGCGCCAGCGTTGGTGAAGAAGAACGCGTCGATGTCGCCCGGGGCGAGCTCGGCCAGCTTGGCACCCAGCCGCGCGCGCACCTCCGTCGTCAGCGAGGGCGTGACGTAGGTGACTTTCTGCGCCTGCTCGGTAATCGCCGCGATGACGCGGGGATCGCCGTGGCCGATGTTGACCGACATCAGCTGGCTGTTGAAGTCGATGAAGCGCTTGCCTTCGGGCGTCCAGAAGTAGACGCCCTTCGCCCTGGCCACCGGAATCGGGTTGACCGCATCCTGGACGGCGTATTCGGTGATGGTGTGCTTCTTCGAGAGCGCGACTATCTCATCGCCTGTCATCGCGTGCTCCGCTTCAGGAACGAGCCAGCGCCGGCGCGCCCCGTGAATGTCTCGCCGTCCACGATCACCTTGCCGCGCGAGATCACCGTGTCCGTGACGCCGGTCACCTCCCGCCCCTCGTACGGGTTGTAGTCCACCTTCATGTGGAGCGTCTGCGCCCCCAAACGCATCGAGCGGTTGGGATCGAAGATGACGATGTCCGCGTCGGAACCGGGGGCGATCGTCCCCTTCCGTGGGAACAGCCCGAAAATCTTCGCCGGCGAGGTCGAGGTGAGCTCGACGAAGCGGTTCAGGGAAATGCGTCCGGTGCGTACGCCGCCGTCGTAGACCAGGCTCATGCGCGTCTCGATGCCCGGTGCGCCGTTCGGGATCTTCGAGAAGTCGCCGCTCCCCAGCTCCTTCTGCTCTTTCATGCAGAACGGGCAGTGGTCGGTGGAGATGGCCTGCAGGTCGTTGAAGGCGAGCCCGCGCCACAGCCGATCCTGCGTCTCCCGGGGCCGCAGCGGCGGGCTCATCACGTACTTCGCCCCCTCGAAGCCCGGCTCCTCGTAGTTGTCGTAGGACAGAAACAGGTACTGCGGACAGGTTTCCGCGTAGGCGGGCAGGCCCCGATCGCGCGCCTCGGTCACCATCTCCAGTGCCTCGGCCGCCGACAAGTGCACGATGTAGATCGGCACGCCGGCCATCTCGGCAAGTGCGATCGCCCGGTGCGTAGCCTCGCCCTCCGCGCGCGCCGGCCGCGTGAGCGCGTGGTATTTCGGCGCCGTCTTGCCTTCGGCCAGCGCCTTCTTCACCAGCACGTCTATGACGCCGCCGTTCTCGGCGTGCATGCAGATCGTGCCGCCGTTCTGCCCGGTGCGCAGCAGCGCGCGAAAGATGCTGGCGTCGTCGAGCATGAAGACGCCCGGATACGCCATGAACAGCTTGAACGAGGTGACGCCCTGCCGCACCAGCGCGTCCATCTCCTGCTCCACCTGATCGGAGAGCTCGGTGATGATCATGTGGAAGCCGTAGTCGATCACGGCCTTCCCTTCGGCCTTCTGCATCCAGGTCTCCCAGGCGTGGTGCAGCGTCTGGCCCTTGTATTGGATGGCGAAGTCCACGATCGTCGTCGTGCCGCCGTGCGCCGCCGCAATCGTGCCGGACTCGAAATCGTCGGCGGAGGTGGTGCCGCCAAACGGCATGTCGAGGTGCGTGTGGACGTCGATGCCCCCTGGCAGCACGTACTTGCCGGCGGCGTCGATGCTGCGGTCGGCCGGCATCGTCAGCGCGGTGCCGATGGTCGAGATGCGGTCGCCGTCCACGAACACGTCGCCTTTGTAGAGGTCGGTGGCGGTGACGATCGTGCCGTTCCTGATCAGCAGCGTGCTCATGGCAGCTGCTCCGCCATCGGGCCGTACGAATCCGGGCGCCGATCACGGTAGAACTGCCACACCCGCCGCACCTCCTCGATCAGGTCGAGGTCCATTTCCGCGACCACCAGCTCGGTCTTGTCCTCGGACCCTGTCGCCAGGAAGTTGCCGCGCGGATCGACGAAGTAGGACGAGCCGTAGAAGCGGCCGATGTTCCACGGCCCTTCGGTGCCGACGCGGTTGCTGCAGGCCATGAAGTAGCCGTTGGCCACCGCGTGCGCCGGCTGTTCAAGCTTCCACAGATACTGCGACAGCCCGGCCACGGTGGCCGACGGATTGAAGACGATCTCGGCGCCGTTCAGCCCGAGCAGGCGAGCGCCTTCGGGGAAATGGCGGTCGTAGCAGATGTAGACGCCGATGGTGGCGAATCGCGTCTTGAATACCGGGTAACCGAGGTTGCCGGGTTTGAAGAAGTACTTCTCCCAGAATCCCGACGTGTGCGGGATGTGATTCTTGCGGTACTTCCCGAGATAGGTGCCGTCGTGGTCGTATACCGCCGCGGTGTTGTAATACACGCCGGCCTGCTCGCGCTCGTAGACCGGCACCACGACCGCCATCCCGTACTGCCTGGCGCGCTCGGCGATCAGGTTGGTGGTCGGCCCCGGCACCGGTTCGGCGATGTCGTACCAGTGCGCATCCTGTGACGGGCAGAAGTACGGGCCGTTGAAAATCTCCTGCAGGCCGAGGATCTGGACGCCCTTCTTGCCCGCCTCGTCCACCAGGGGCAGGTGCACGTCGATGGCCGCCTGCCGGATCCGCTCGATGGGCGTCGCCGGGTCTGTGAGGGGTGTGGCCGCCTGAATCAGGCCGCCAACGACTGTTCGTGGCATGGAGGGCATTATAGTTAGGGCTCGCGAGGCATAGCCTCGCGAGCGCAGTATCTCTGGCCCGCACTTCGTGCGGGCGGCTAGCGCGGTTTTCCCCGAGGGCGGCGCCATGGCTATCGACCTGACCGTCACGTTCACTGGCCTGCGGTTCCCGAACCCGTTCCTGCTCGCGTCGGCGCCGCCCACCGAGTCGGAGTCGAACATCACGCGCGCCTTCGACGCGGGCTGGGGCGGCGTGGTGACGAAGACGATCGGGCTGCACCCGGTGGTGAACGTGGACGGCCCCAAGACCAAGTTCCTGCGCGCCACGCCCGACTCGACACAGCTGTCGATGAAGAAGCGGCCGGGCGCGGCGCTGCACTCGTCCTGGAACTGGGAACTCATCTCGGACAAGACGCTTGACTGGTGGGTGCCGCGCATCGGACGGATCAAGAAGGCGTATCCGCACCACGTGCTGGTGGCGTCGATCATGGCCGGCTCGGGCAGCGACTCGGAGCTCGCCAACTGGCAGACGCTCGCCAGGGCGTGCCAGGACGAAGGCGCCGATGCGCTGGAGCTCAACCTGTCGTGCCCGCACATGGATTGGCCCGACATGGGCTCGAACATCGGCAAGGACCCCGAGCTGGTGTCGGTGGTGGCGCAGGCGGTCAAGGAAGTCGCCCGCGTCCCGGTGTGGGCGAAGCTCACGCCGTCCACCACCGACATCGTGGTCGAGGCGCGCGGCGCGTTCCTCGGCGGCGCCGACGCCGTCTCCTCCACCAACACGTTTCCGTCGCTGCCGCTCATCGATCCCGAGACGCTCGAGTTCGAGATGAACGTGGATGGCTTCGTGTCGAGCGGCGGCCTGGGCGGCCCGGCGATCCTGCCGCAGTCGATCGCCAAGATGGCGCAGCTCACGCACGCGTTTCCCGATCGCGCCTTCTCCGGCATCGGCGGCATCGCCGAGTTCGGCCACGCGCTCAACTACTTCCTGCTCGGATGCGGCACGGTGCAGGTGTGCACCGCCGCCATGCTCGATCACGCGATCGGACCCAATGTGCTGAAGCGGCTCACCCTCGGCATGGCCGAAGCGATGGAGCGCCACGGCTGGTCATCGCTCGAAGACTTCCGCGGCTTTCGGCGCGACCGCGTGGTGGTGCACTCGAAGATCCGCCGCCCCAGCGGCGAGGCCTATCGTGGCGGCTACGACGTCGAGGGCTACGCCGCCGCCGAGCCGGCGGCCGCCACCGAACGCTGACGATGGCAACGGGCGGCGACGTCGTCGAGCTCACGGAGGACGTGTCGCACAGTCCGCTGTGGAACCCCGACCTGGCGCCGACGCCGCTGTCGAAGCGAACCTGGTCCACCTATCACATCGCCGCGCTCTGGATCGGCATGAGCGTGGTGATCACCACGTACACGCTGGCCTCCGGGCTGCTTCAGCAAGGCATGACGTGGTGGCAGGCGATGTTGACGATCCTGCTCGGCAACTCCGTCGTGCTGGTCCCGATGATCCTCAACGCACACGCCGGCACCAAGTACGGCGTGTCGTTCCCGGTGCTATGTCGCGCCAGCTTCGGCGTCCGCGGCGCCAACGTGCCGGCGACGCTGCGGGCGCTGGTCGCCTGCGGCTGGTTCGGGATCCAGACCTGGATCGGTGGCCTGGCGCTCGACACGCTGATGCTGGCCGCGTGGCCGGGATGGGCAGGCGTTCCGGGCCACGTGTGGGTGTCGTTCGCGGCCTTCTGGCTCGTCCAGGTGGCCATCATCCTCAACGGACTGGAAGCCATCAAGAAACTCGAGGGCTGGTCGGCGCCGCTGCTGCTGGCCGGCGGCGCGCTGCTGCTGGGATGGGCGATCGTGCGCGGCGGCGGACTGGGCCGAATCCTCGCTGAATCGACGCGCCTGCAGACGGCCAGCACGCCGTTCTGGCAGCTGTTCCCCGCCGCGCTGACCGCCAACGTCGGCTACTGGGCGACGCTCAGCCTGAACATCCCCGACTTCACTCGCTACGCTCGAAGCCAGCGGTCGCAGGCCCTCGGCCAGGCGCTCGGCCTCCCGGCCACCATGACGGCTTTCGCCTTCATCGGCGTGGCGGTGACCAGCGCCACGATCGTCCTCTTCGGCGAGGCCATCTGGGATCCGGTAGCGCTCATCGCGCGCATCGGCAACGCGCCCGTGATCATCTTCGGCGCCGTCATCATCCTGCTGGCACAGCTCACGACCAACATGGCCGCCAACGTCGTGTCGCCGGCCAACGACTTCTCGAGCCTCGCGCCGCGACGAATCAGTTATGTCGCCGGCGGCCTGATCACCGCGGCGATCGGCATCATCATGATGCCGTGGAAGCTGTATGCCGACGCCGCGGCGTACATCTTCACCTGGCTGCTGGGATACTCCAGCCTGATGGGTGCGATCGGCGGCGTGCTGATCGCGGACTACTGGCTGCTGCGGCGCCGGCAGCTGTCGCTGCCCGATCTGTTCAAGCCCGACGGACAATACGCCTACACGAACGGCGTGAACAGGCGCGCCATGTGGGCACTGGTGCTGGCCGTACTGCCCGTCGTTCCCGGGTTCCTCCGTGCGGCGGCCACACCAGGCGGTAGGGTGGCCAACCCGACCGTGTTCGACACGCTGTACACCTACGCCTGGTTCGTCACCTTCCTGCTGAGCGCCGGGCTGTACCTGGCGCTTGCCAGGAAACCTGCGATGGTGCCAGCCTCGAACGGTCCGGACAGACTCTCAGCCCGGCACATAGGCTGACGACGCACAGGCTTTTTCGGAGAAGCGCATGACTAGCCGTCCTTTCATCCGTTGGATCGCGTTCACGTTCGTCACCATGGTGACCGTCGGCCATGCCCAGCAGCAGGTCGGAGTCCCCGTGCCGCCGCTCGGCGACGGACCGTTCGTGTTCACTACCGCCGAACAGCCCAGGATCCGCGTCAGCGTCGTCACCAAGGGGCTCTCGCATCCGTGGAGCCTCGCCTTCCTCCCCGACGGGGCGATGCTGATTGCGGAACGGCCCGGCCGGCTCCGGTTCGTGCGAGACGGCAAGCTCGATCCGATGCCGGTCGCGGGTGTGCCGCGTCGTGAGAACCGATGGCAACGGCGGGCTGATGGATGTGGCGCTTCATCCCCGGTTTGCCGAGAATCGGCTGGTCTATCTCACCTACACCAAGCCGGTCGAGAACGGCAAAGGGACCCCGTCACTGGCGCGAGGCCGGCTCGACGGCCATGCGCTCACCGAGGTCCGCGATCTGCTGGTGCCCGACGCCTATGAAGGCAACGGCGGCTTGAACGGCCGCGTGACCTTCGGGCGCGACGGCATGGTCTACTTCTCCACCGGCGGCAACATCGGCAAGGTGGCGCAGGACCCCGCGAGCCTGCGCGGCAAGATCCTGCGCCTTCGCGACGACGGCTCCGTTCCTCCCGACAACCCGTTCGCGGGTCGCGCCGGCTATCGCCCGGAGATCTACACCCTCGGACACCGCAACACGCTCGCCCTGATCGTTCACCCGGAGACGGGCCTGCTGTGGAATAGCGAGAACGGTCCCAACGGCGGCGACGAGATCAACATCATCCTGCCGGGGCGCAACTACGGATGGCCGGTCGTCAGCTTCGGGCGCGACTATCCCGGCCCACGGATCTCCGAGCATCCCACGCGCGAGGGGATGGAGTCGCCGCTCGTCGCCTGGCTGCCGCAAATCGCGGCGGCCGGCCTGACCGTCTACACCGGCGACCGCTTTCCGGCGTGGAAGGGCAACGTCTTCGTCGGCAGCATGCGCACCGGCGGGATTGCCGGCACCGGCCACCTGGAACGGATCGTGTTCAACGCCAAGACCGAGGAACTGCGTCGCGAGTCGATGCTCAACGAGCTGCGGCAGCGCATCCGGGAAGTCCGTCAAGGGCCTGACGGGCTGCTGTATCTGTTGACCGACGAGGACGACGGCGCGCTGTTGCGGATCGAGCCGGCTTCATGAATCGCGGACGGCGGACATGGCTCGCGGCCCTGGCCGCGACGTTGCTCTCGATCATCACGGTCGGACAAGCCCAGCCACGAGGGCCGGTCCGGGAGATCATTCCGCTCGCCGGCGACCTCTACCGGGCGCGCAACGGCAACTGGTACACCATCTTTCTCGTCACCCGCGACGGCATCATCCTCGGCGATCCGATCAATCCGGCGTTCGCGACCTGGCTGAAGGGCGAGCTCGGCAGCCGGTTCAAGGTGCCGGTGCGCTACGTGGTCTACAGCCACAGCCATTTCGATCACGCGGCCGGCGGAGCCGCCTTTGCCGACACCGCCACGTTCGTCGCCCACGAGCACATGCTGCGGAACCTCGACGGCCGCTACCCGCACATGCCAGGCGACATGGTCGATCGCAATCGCAACGGCGCCATCGATGCCGACGAAATCGACATCCCGACGAATGCGGCACCGGGCATCTGCGGCATGGGGCCGGGTTTCTTCGCGTCGATCGACCGCGACAAGAGCGGTCTGGTGCCGCCGGCGGAGCTGCAGGCCGACATCCGTCCGCCGGACGTCGTCTATTCGGAGCGGATGCGGATTACGCTCGGCGGGCGGGCGGTGGACCTGCTTCATCCCGGGCTGAACCATTCCGACGACGCCACGGTGATGCACTTCCGGGACGAACGGGTGGTGTTCGCCACCGAGTTCCTGGCCGACGCGCTCGTCACCACCAATCCGCGGTCGTTGCCGAGCGCCTGCAGCGGCTTCGACCGGCATCCGCTGTCCGAGTGGATTCGTTCCTACCGGACGGTGGAGGCCATGGACTTCGACCGCGTGGCGCCGGGTCACGGCGACGTGTTCGACAAGTCCGTCGTGACCGAGACGCGCGAGTACTTCGAGTATCTGGTCGCCCAGGTCTCGGCGGGCATCAAGTCGGGGCGTCCGCTTGCGGATCTCGTCGAGACCATCAGTCTCGAGCGCTACAAGGGATGGGCGAACTACGAGCGGCTGCGGCGCATGAACGTCGAGGCCGCCTACGCGAATTTGACCGGTCGCTGATGCGGGTCGCGGTCTACGTGCCGCAAAACGTGCGGTAGGGCTGTCTCCCGGACCCCGGCTCGCTGAACATCGGCAGGTCGCGTTCGTGGTCGAACGGTGCCGCCAGCACCTCGAGCAGTCGTGCCATCACCGAATAGTCGTGCCGCGTGGTGGCGGCGGCCAGCGCCGCTTCCACCTGGTGATTGCGCGGGATGACCGCCGGGTTGTGCTGCTGCATCAGGATTTCGCGCTCGGCGGGTGACTGCGGCTGCCGTTCGCACCGCGCCTCCCAACGGCGATGCCAGCTCGCCAGCTGCAAATCAGCGCCCGTTGTATCTCCAGCCAGCCGCCCGCTGGTCAACGAGCGGAACGTGTTCGTGAAGTCGGCAGACCGTTGCTGCATCCAGGCCAGCAGGTCGTTGACGAGCACTTGATCGTCGCCTTCCGTCGTAAACAGGCCGAGCTTCGCCCGCATGCCGTCCAGCATGTGCTGGTTGAACAGATCCGGGAAGCGATCGAGCGCCTCGGTGGCCCGCTCCACCGCTCGGTCGGCGTCCGGATCGAACAGCGGCAGCATCGCCTCGGCCAGTCGTGCCAGGTTCCACTGCGCGATCGGCGGCTGGTTGCCGTAGGCGTATCGGCCGCCGTGGTCAATCGAGCTGAACACGGTGGCGGGATCGTAGGCGTCCATGAACGCGCACGGCCCGTAGTCGATGGTTTCGCCGGAGAGGGCCATGTTGTCGGTGTTCATCACGCCGTGGATGAAGCCGACCAGCTGCCAGCGCGCAATCAGCGACGCTTGCCGGGCGACGATCGCGCGGAACAGCTCCAGGTAGGGTTCGGGCGACATCGGCGAGCTCCGGGTAATGTCGCGCCCGCGTGTAATCCGCGAGCGCCCGCGTCGCTTCCTTGTCGTGCCCCGCGGCCCACTGCATGGTGCCGACGCGGATGTGGCTCGCGGCCACGCGCGTGAGCACCGCGCCCTCGAGCACGCCCTCGCGATACACGGGCTCCCCCGTCGTCACCACGGCCAGGCTCCGGGTGGTCGGGATGCCGAGCGCGTGCATCGCCTCGCTGATGATGTATTCCCGCAGCATGGGCCCGAGCGCGGCGCGCCCATCGCCGCGGCGGGAGAACCGCGTCTGCCCTGCCCCTTTCAACTGAATGTCGACGCGATCGCCGCACGGCGTGATCTGCTCGCCGAGCAGGATCGCGCGGCCATCCCCGAGAGCGGTGAAATTGCCGAACTGGTGACCGGCGTACGCCTGCGCGATTGGCCGGCCACCTTCGGGCAGGGCGTTGCCGGCGAAGATCGCGGCGCCTTCGGGACTGTCGAGCACATCAGGCTCGAGTCCAAGCGAGGTCGCCAGCGGCCGGTTGAAGGCGACCAGGCGCGGCTCACGAACCATGGCTGGCGCCGCAGCCGAATAGAAGAGCTGTGGGAGGTCCGCGTAGGTGTGCTCTAGGCGCCAGCCGGACATTGCGACGATCATACTGGCGGCTGAAGTGTTGACACCCGTGCGATCGCGGCATTACGGTGTCCCCCTTCCCGCCTCGCACAGTCAAACGTCAACTACGGAGTTTCGCCATGAGCAAAGTTGCCAACGACTGGTTCGACCTGCCCCGACCCGCCCAGGGCATCAAGCTGTACCAGACTCGCGAGGAGCTACGGGAGAAGAATCTTCACGACACGGAGGAGCCGCCGCTCGAAAGCTCCACGGCGCCCCCGGCTGGTGACGCCTACAACGTGCGCACCAGCGACGGCACCTACAACGACCTCAAGTGCCCTCGGATGGGCAGCGTGGGCATGCGGTTCGGTCGCAACGTGCCCTTGAGCGAAGCGTTCCCCGACACCGCCAACCTGCTCACACCCAGCCCGCGACAGGTCAGCCTCGAGCTTCTGACCCGCACCACCTTCCAGCCCGCCACGATCCTCAACGTGATCGCCGCGGCGTGGATCCAGTTCATGGTCCACGACTGGTTCGTGCACAAGAAGGGCACCTGGACCCATACCCACGACATCCCGCTGCAGCAGGGTGACGGCTGGCACGAGCGGCCGATGCGTGTGCCGAAGACGCCGGCCGAGCCACCCAAGGTTGCGGGCTCGAAACTGCCGCCGGCCTACATCAACGAGAACACGCACTGGTGGGACGGCTCGCAGGTGTATGGCAGCAGTCCGGCTGGCCAGGCGTCGCTCCGCGCCGGGCGCGAGGGCAAGGTGCTGGTCAGCCCGAGCGGGCGGCTCGGCGTCGATCCGGTCACCGGCCGGGAGATCACCGGGTTCAACGA
This sequence comes from uncultured Acidobacteriota bacterium, assembly GCA_963713655.1. GTDB lineage: Bacteria > Acidobacteriota > Vicinamibacteria > Vicinamibacterales > UBA2999 > CAWEBF01. The sequence goes on along the minus strand of CAVQMT010000052.1, from coordinate 59,994 downwards.
GAACCTCTGGGTCGGACTCAGCCTGCTGCACGCGCTGTTCGCCTTGGAGCACAACGCCATCTGCGATCAGTTGAAGAAGCACAATCCGCTCTGGGACGACGAACGCCTGTTCCAGCAGGCCCGTCTCGTCAACGCGGCGCTGCTCGCGAAGATCCACACCGTCGAGTGGTCCACGGCCATCCTGCCGAAGGAGGTTCTCTCGACCGGACTGAGAACCGCCTGGCACGGACGGTTCAGCAGGCTGCAGAATCTCTTTCCGAAGCTGGCCGACAACGACATCTTCTCCGGCATTCCAGGGTCGCCGACGGACCACACCGGCGTGTCGTTTTCGCTGACGGAGGAGTTCGTGTCGGTCTACCGGATGCACACGCTGATGCCGGATCACTTCACGATTGTCTCCGCCGACACCGGCAAGGGCCTGGCGAACGCCGACCTGCCCGAGTTGTCGGGCCAGCGCGGCATCGAGTTCCTGGCGCGGTTCAACCCCGCGGATCTGTTCTACTCCTTCGGCATCCACAATCCGGGCGCGGTTCGGCTGCACAACTACCCGAAGTTCCTGCAGAACCTGGTGCAGGACAACGGCGAGCGGTTCGACCTCGGCACGATCGACATTCTTCGCGACCGCGAGCGCGGCGTGCCGCGCTACAACCGCTTCCGGCGCCTCCTTCACAAGGCACCGATCAAGAGCTTCGAGGAGTTGACGGACAACCCCGAGTGGGCCGCCGAGATCAAGCGCGTCTACAACAACGACCTCGAGATGGTGGACACGATGGTGGGCCTGATGGCCGAGCCGCTGCCGGAGGGCATGGGCTTCAGTGACACCGCCTTCCGCATCTTCCTCCTGATGGCATCGCGCCGGCTCAAGAGCGATCGATTCCTGTCGCAGGACTATCGCCCGGAGATCTACACGAAGCAGGGGATCGACTGGGTGGAAGAAACCTCCATGAAGGACATCATCTTGCGGCACTTCCCGTCGCTCGCGTTCGCGATGGAAGGGTTGGAGGACGACAACGCGTTCAAGCCGTGGAAGGGGCGGTCATGACCATGCGAACGATGGTGCTGGTAGCGGCGCTCTTGTCGGTCGGGTCCATGCTTCATGCGCAGGAGCCGGTCGTCGGGGTCAAGGATCCCGAGTCGCTGTTCAAGGACCCGGATCCGATGCTCAACCGGAACAAGCAGGCGGCGCTGCACATCATGCGCGAGCTGCTGCAGTGCGGACAGTGGGATCGCGCCGGCGAGTGGTTGACCCAGGCCTATCACCAGCACAATCCCAACGCCGCGTCCGGGCTGGATGGCGTCGTCGCCTTTTTCACCAAGGTGATGAAGGTCAAGCGCCTGGACAAGTGCGACAAGCTGACCACGGAGGTCGTCGCCGTGATAGCCGACGACGACTACGTCACCGTGCTCATGCCACGGAAATACCCGGATCCGCGGACTCCCGGCAAGGAGTACTACACGACCTGGTTCGATACCTGGCGGTTTGTCAACGGCAAGGCCGACGAGCACTGGGATCCGGCTACAATTGCCGCACCTGCAGCACGCTGAGACAAGGAGATGACCACCATGGATCTTGGTCGAAGGAGTAGTTGGATACGGGTCGCGCTCGGGGTCGTCCTCGCGATCGGCATGGCCTTGACGGCCGCTGCGCAGACTCCCCCAGGGGCGTCGACGACGGAACCCTACACGCCCGCAAAGGACGCCAAAGACCTGAAGGCCGTGCTCTTCAACTGGATGTGGGGCATGGGCATGCTGAAGGGCCATGACGAACGCGACATGGTCGCCACGCTCGAATATCAAGGCAAGGGCACGATGCAGGTAGACGGGCAACCGTGCACGCTGACGAGACTTCGTGCGAGCACGAACTACCAGACCTTCAGTCAGCGGATCCAGTACGCCTGCACGCGGGCAAACGGACAGAAGTACTCGAACATCGAGGTGGTCAGCGGGCTGTACGCCTGGAACGAGGACACGCCCGGTGCCGAGATTGGTTCGACAAAGGGGAAGGCGACTCCGATGGCGGCGGCCGTGCAGGAGCGGCTGATCCGCATCTGGGCAAGCCCGCAGGGCGCCGCGAAAGCCGCGCTGGCAGGAACCACGGAGACATTCCATCTGGGGGCCAACCCAGGCACGCTGTTCCCGGACGGTGTCGCGAAGGTGGGAACGACCTCCGTGTCGTGGGAGGCGGGCAAGCCGGTCGTGACGTTCTCGATTCCTGGCGTTCCCGGGGCGACCGCGACAGCCACGCTCGACGCGAAGTACATGACCGAACGCGTCGTGGTCACCCAGGGCGCGACGACCACGGAGTTCACCTACAGCGGCTACAAGGACTGGAACAACCCGCTGAACAAGATCGAGGTGTTCTACGCCGGCAAGATGGTCGAGCGCCGGAACGGCGCGGTGGTCCGCGACCTGACGACGGACGTGACGGAGACCGGCAACGTCTACGTGGTCGTGCCCGTGCCGCCAAGCGTGCGGGCCGCGATCCAGCCCACCGGGCAGGTTCCCACTGGCGTGTTCGCCAAGCCGGACGCCGCCGTCAACACATCGGCGCCCACGCCGCGGCTGGGCGGGCACCCTGACCTGACGGGCAACTGGGCGTACACGGACTGGATTGGGAACTACATGACGGGAGGCGGGCGCCGTTGCGGTCCGACGCAGGACAAAGACTGCAACCGGAGCATCAACCAGACCGAGGATTTCGAGCTCTACTCGCCCTCGCGGTTCGGCCAATTGAATCGTCCGCTCTACAAGCCGGAGCTCTGGGACAAGGTTCAGGAGCTCGACATGTGGACGAACAAGTTCGACCCGGTCATGACCTGCCAGCCGCTGGGAGTCCCGCGGCAGGGCCCACCGCGGCGCATCTACCAGTCGGAGAACGACATTACGTTTCTCTACTTTGGTGGCGATGCCGGGGGTGGATACGGCGAATACCGCATCATCCCGACCGACAACCGCCCGCGCGACAAGAATGCGGAGTTCGATATCACCTACATGGGGAACACGGTGGGACGCTGGGAGGGCGACACGCTCGTGCTCGACTCCATCGCGTTCATCGATACGACTTGGATCGGGCGCGGCGGATTCTTCCATTCCGATCGCATGCATGTCGTAGAGAAATTCAGGCGTCAGGGCGATGCGATCTTCTACGACGTCACGATCGAAGACCCTGAGGTGCTGCTGGAGCCGTGGGTGTTCCCGACACGGACGCTGCGGCGTAACACCAATCCCAACGCGGGCCTACTGCGAGAACGAGGCAACTGCGAGACCGATTTCGAGACCGAAGCGGCCGCCTCGCAGATTCGGCATTAGGAGGCATACAAATGAGTAACTGGACTGTGCGATGGGTCGTCGTATGCGGGGCGCTCCTGGCCGGCGCTTCGTTGCAGGCGCATCATTCCCTGGCGGGCATGTACGCCTTGGGAAAGGAAGCGAAGGTGACCGGGGCGTTCAAGGCATTCAGGCTCATCAATCCCCACTCGTCGATGAAGCTCGACGTCAAGGGCACGGATGGCTCCGTTGTCGAGTGGAACTTTCTCGGCGGCAGCGTCCAGCAGTTCGCGCGGCTCGGAGTCGGCAGATCCGGCCCCAATTCCCTCAAGGCTGGGGACGAGATCATTGTCACGCACATGCCGGCGCTGGACGGCAAGAGCCCGATTGGGCTCCTGGTAGCGATTCAGTACCCGGACGGGCACACGGTTCGTTTCCGAGGGGCCGACGAATAGGCCAGGACGAAAGAAGGCGATGGGCAGCGACAGCGGTCTACCCGCTGCCGCTGCACCAACGACAAGCCTGTCCTAGAACCTCACGCGCGCGCCGATGAGCAACGGCACCGACCAACGCCCGCTCTCATCGTTGATGTCCTTCAGGCCCTCCTCGACGAGCCAATCGACATCCGACAATCCGCCCATGAATCGGAACCCCACCTCTCCGAGGATCTCGACCGGGCCCATGGGAATGACCAGACCGCCGATAGGGCCGAGGCTGAGCGCCCAGGACTTCTCGAACATCTTCCGGTCCTGGGCTGCATACCCGGGCAGGAGACTCGGCGGAACATTGACGAACTCGACCCGGATGTCGTCGTGCCGGTTGATGCCCACGAGGTAGCCGAAGTAGGGCGAGAAGCGAACGTTGAAGAAGAAGAACCGCTGGCCGCCTTCGATGCCCCAGTAGTTGTAGTCGTCGAACTTCGCTGGCACCGGCACGTTGGCCGCGCTGACCGTGCCTATGTTGACGGTCTCCGAACTGCTTCGGGAGAGCACGAAATTGAACACTCCTTCGACCTTCGGGCTGGTCTTGTAGGTGTAGGAGAACTTGAAGAACGCCATCCGGCCATAGACCTCGTCGAAGGTCGTCTCGTTCAGATTGATCGGCACGCCACCGACGGTCTGTCCAGAGGACTCCTTGATCATATGACCGGAGAACTGGTTGTCAGGTCCCCACTGGACGCCCACGGTGGAGCGGTTCCTCTTCCACGCCTCTGCGTCACCGGCGACGAACTGCATTGTCTCGACCCAACTGACGTCTACACGGTCCCCGACCGCGATCGTCTTCAGCAGCTCGGCGTTTTGCTGGGCGATGCGCCTGGGGTGGCTGCGGCCGCGTGAACCAGCGAAGGTCACGGTGCGCGCCCCGACATCGACGGCGCTGACCGTAACGGTCGAGGTGCGGATGTTCGTGGCACGATCGATGGAGTTGACTTCGTCCTCGCCTGCCGGCTTGCTGGCGAATCGAGATCGCGTCCGAGTAAGTCACGGTGAGGGTCTGGCCGACCTTGAGCGCGTCGATCTGCGCCTGAGGTACCGTCACGGGCACCTCCCACGTGGCGACTAGGCCGTCGGGACCCATTGTCGTGATGATGCGCTTGGGCGCGTTGACCTCCGTTATGGTCCCGGTATAGGTGATGGACTCCGTTGGTGTGAGCTGCGCTGGGGCCTGCGCATTTGCCACCCCGACCCACGCCACAACGGCGAATACGACGCCAACTAATATCTGCATTCCCTGCCTCTCTTTTCGAAACGGTTGGTCTGCTCGCTGCCAGCCCCTCGTTACGTTGGTCACCAAATACCGTGGCGGTCACCGACATACCGTGGCGTTCACGGACGATCCGAAGCAAATCCCGAAGAGAATCCGTGGATTCGGCCTATCGGCACCCTGTGTAAGGCAAGGATCGCGCCGGCTCGGCTCGCCGGAGAATCTTTTGCATCTCACCGCGGAACGCGGCAGCCGCCATACACCCGCCATACACTCGATCAATGCCCGATCGTCACACTGGACCGGAGGCAGGGACCTTCTCTCTGCTCGGGGGCCCTCTCCACCGGATAGGCCGATGGCTCGGCCTCGTGCGCGGAACCGATACGGTTCACCTCGGGCTGGCTCTGGGCGTCGGCATGTGGCTCGTGGTCGTCGGATTCGCGGCGCTCCAGGGCTTCACCGACCGGCTGTTCACGATGTCTGTTGTGGCCGTCCATGCACGTTTGCTGCTGGTGATCCCGCTGTTTTTCGTCGCCGAATCCTGGGTGTCGCCTCAGATGACCGGCTTCGTGAAGACGATCGTCACGAGGGGGATCGTGCCGCCTGGCGTGATGCCAGCACTGGATGCTGAGGTGGCGCGCACAGGCCGGTGGGTGGACGCCTGGTGGCCTGAAGCCATGTGCCTGCTGGCCGCCAGCGGCCCGTGGGTTCTTGGTTCCGGGTTGCCGAACGTCGGGACAACCGGCGCCGCCGACACCTCAGGCGCAGCGACGGCCGGCGTCATGTACTTTGGCGTCGGCTTGACGCTGTTCCGATTCCTGCTCTTTCGCTGGGCCTGGAAACTCGGGCTCTGGACCTGGTTTCTCTGGCGCGTGTCACGACTCGACCTGATGCTGATTCCGGGGCACCCGGATCGTGCCGGCGGCCTGGGGGTTCTTGAAGCCGTGCACGAGAGGTTCGTTCCGCTTGTAGCCGCGCTCTCGGTCCTCGCGTGCGCCTCGCTGGCGGAGTCTATTGCCACAGGCACGCTCGAGGTCACCGCCGTCTATCCCCATCTGGCCATGACGCTGTTGCTGGATGCCGCGCTCTTCCTCAGCCCGCTGCTCGTATTCACCGACAAGCTGTGGGCCGCACGCGCGGGGGGCCTGGGCGCATACATGGCCCTTGCGGCGCGCTACGTGACCGCGTTCGAGGCGAAGTGGACTGGCGGCGATCCTCCCGCGCGCGACAAGTTGCTCGGGACCCCAGACCTGCAGGCCCTGGCGGACCTGGGCCAGGCCATAAGCGTCGTGGGCGGAATGCGGTGGATCACGGTCAGCCGCCGCCTGCTTACCCTGATGGCACTGGCCGCGATCGTCCCCCTGCTGCCCTTGCTGGCGTTCGAATACACCGTCTTGGAACTGGTGCAGCGGTTCTTCTCGAAACTGATCGGCTCGTGAGCTCTGCTGAGGGCGCCGTGGTGGCGGCGGGCGCTTCATGGCACAATCCGCTCGCGAAAGGGGCGTGGGCCATGAAAGCAGGTTTCGTCGCCGTACTCGTAGTCGCCTCCAGCGCCGCGCTCGCGGCCCAGTGGCTCGGGCAGTCGACTGCGGGCATTCCCCGCACGCCTGACGGCAAGCCGAATCTGACGGCGCCGCCACCGCGGGCGCCGGACGGCAAACCCGATCTCTCGGGGCTGTGGGCGAAGACGTCGCCGAAGTACGCGCGCAACATCGCCGCGGATCTCAAGCCCGAGGAGATCCGTCCGCCGGCACGCGCGACGGTCGAGCGTCACCGCGAGGATCTCGGCAAGGACGGCATGCAGGTGAAGTGCTTGCCGCTCGGCCCGGCCTACGCCACCTCCGGCGACAGCACCGGGTCGGAGATGATGCGCATCGTCCAGACGCCGCAGCTCATCGTGATGCTGAACCCCGACCTCACCTACCGGCAGATCTGGATGGACGGCCGCGCGCTCGAAGCGAACCCGAACGCGTCGTGGATGGGCTACTCCGTCGGACGATGGGAGGGCGATACGCTGGTGGTCGAGAGTTACGGCTTCCACCCCGGAACCTGGCTCGATCGGGACGGTCATCCCCACACCGAGCAGCTGCGCCTCACCGAGCGGTATCGCCGCCCGAGCTTCGGAAAGCTGGAGACCGAGGTCACCTTCAACGACCCGGGTGCCTACACCAGGCCGTGGACGGTGAAGGTCGTGTCCGAGTACGCGGCCGATACCGAGATGCTCGAGTGGGTGTGCAACGAGGGCGCGGGCCGCAGCCTGGTGCACTGGGTGGGCAAGGCCTCGGACGAACGGAAGAACGAGGTGAAGGTGTCGCCGGCGGTGCTCGCGCGCTATATCGGCACCTACGACGAGCAGGCCCCGTTCTGGAGAAGCGTGCAGATCACGGGGGCGGCCCAGGTCAGTGGCCGCACGGTGCAGATCACGGTGGTGGACGGGCGGCTGGTGGGCGAGATGGATGGACGGGGCAAGCAGGAACTGATCGCGGCGTCAGACACCGAGTTCAGCGGCCTCTATGGACTGGGCGTCCAGTTCATCGACGGCGGCCTGTTCGTGAAGCACGTCTCCGGGAACTACCGCTTCGCTCGCAGGTGACTACTGACCTCTTCCTTTTCAACGCGCGTCGACATGGTCGATCAGCCATCCATCGCTGGCCCTTCGGAGGATGAATCTCCATTGCCGTGGCTCGGCCCTGGGCGTTCGGCTGCCCACCTTCGGAACATAGCGGGCGGTGCCGCTGCACGCAGCCTCGGCGTGAACGCCGCCGACCTCGATCGTGCAGCTGTCGAATGACACGTCCTGGTCGTCGAGGCTGTCGAATGCCCTGGCGAGGGTCTTCTCGTTCACCTTCGGCCACACCGCCACTGCGGCGCCGGCGTCGAGCCTGTTGAACGCATTTCGGTATCGGCCCAGCACGTTCTCGATGGCGCGAGCGTCCAGCTCACGACCTGTTGGCCTGGCCACCGCGTCCACCGGCACGTCCGTGGAGGCGGAACGAAACGTCTCCGCAGGCGGGGATGCCGCGGCGCGCGGGCCGGCGACGACTGGCGAAAGGCCCGGAGCCGGGGGAGACGCGGTGGAAGTCGCCCCATCGGGCGCGAGTGTCGCAGCGGCCACGGGTGGAATGGAGAGCAAGGATGACCCAGCGACCGCTGCCGTGCTCTCGGCAGGAGTGCGCCAGCGCGCCGACGGGTGCAGCAGTCGCCACGACGCGGTGGTACGGGTGTCGTCGCGGAAACGGCGAGAGACGCTGATGGCGCCATGACTCTGGGAATCGACCGACTGTCGGTGTCCCGCGCCCTGGTGGATGGTGTGCCACGGAGGTTGCCCCTGGGAGGAGGAATGACCTCGGACGGAATGGGGGCCTCGACGCTCGGCGGCTCGCTCGGAGCGGTCGAGACAACCGAAGGGGAAACCGGGGGCGGGTCGGCCACAGTGAGCTGAGGGGCCGAGTCGGTCACCGGCTCAGTCGGGTCGACCGCCGACGGCGGGGTCGCAGGTGATTGGAGCACCACGGTCCCGGCTACCGCCGCGACGACAACCGCACTAACGAGCGCCACTCGGCTGGCATGTCGTGTCCAGTCAAACCGTGACGGCTGGACGCGCGTGACATCCGTGCCCGTCCCACCGAGGATGACCTTCGGCCTTGGGGTCGGCGCACCCGGCGGCTCGCTCCGCAACAGCGACCGCTCCGGCTCCGGGGCAAACTCGTCGAGCCCCCCGGTCGAGTCCACCAACTGAACCCGCTCGGGAGATGCCTCCTCCAGCGACGGTCGAGGGTGCCGATCCGATTGGCCGGACATCTGGGCCTTCATGTCATCGGCCGAACGAATAGTCGAACGTGATGGTCGGCACCCAGCCCGCGTTGAGGCCGACGTCGGTGAGTGGCCGGCGGACGTTGGCGGTCAAAAGCCACGTGTTCGCGACGTTCCATTTGAAGCCCGCGACGGCAACGATGCGATCGGTGGTCTGTTCGACGCCGGTCAGCCTGATCGTGTCGACTCCGACCAGGCCCGGATGCGACTGCGTTGTCTCGGCCAGCCGTCCAAGCCCACCGATTCGGAGTCCCGACAACTCGCCAACGATGGTGAGACGCGACACAGCGACCACGGTGACGGCCGCCGCGTAGCCGAGGATGTCCGACACCCCGCGAAACGAGTACCCGAGCTCACCGTGAACGCCCACGCGATCTCTTTCATACGAGCCAATCAGGCGTGGTGCGAGGCTGGTGCGCCCGCTGCCGAGCAAGTCCTCTTCGCGTCCGGTTGGAAGTCTTGCCTCGACGCCTATCGCCAGTCCGCTCCCGCCGTCACGCAGCACGTTGTATTTGGCGCGCACCACGGCGTCGCCGAGCCCCGAGGCCGATGCAGTGCCAGCGGCCTGCACAAGCTCGCGGCCACGATAGGTGTCAACCCGTTGGCCTTGCAGGCTCACTCGCACGAAGGGAATTGCGCCGCCGATATCGAACCGATCGGTGACGCCGTAATTGCCCGTCATGGTCATCGTGTCCGTGCGGAGCCGCAGCTCGACCGTTTCGATATCGAATGGCGCTGGCTCGCCGCGCAGGATGCTCGCGGTCGAAACCAGCGTTCCGTCCCGCAGGTTGCGGCCGTCGATATTATCGAACGTCGTGCTGTAATAGCCAATCCCTAACGACGCCTGGCTCCGACCGGCGGTCAACGACCGTTCAGTGAAGAACGGACCGAAGCTGTCGCTCGATCGGACCACGGTCCCGAGAGTGGGATCCAGACGATACGTGAACCCTCCCGACGACGAGGAGACGGGAAGGGTCGCAACATCGAGTACGAGAAACCTCGCGACGATATCGCCGGTCTCGGCCGCGGCTTGCTCATCACGAACGAAATCGCCCGTCGGGATCGAGCGGTTGGTCAGGAGGAACGTCAGCACATCCGTGATCGACTGTTGAGCGGACGCCGGCCCCGCGGTGCTGCCCAACAGGATGCAGAGTGCCAACAGCGGCGTGCCAGAACGAGGGCCTCGAGAAAGTGAACGCATGGCGGCAGATCAGTTCTTTTGCATGACCGTGAAAGTATGTCCTGCAATCGTCACTTTGCCGGTCCTGTCATTCTTGCCTCGGGGTGCCGCGGCGCTGTACGCGACGGATCCGCTTCCAGTGCCGCTCGCACCCGACGTCACCGTGATCCAATCCTCGCTGCTGCTCGCCGTCCACGCGCAGCCGCTGCCAGTGGAGACGGCGACGGTGCCGGTCGCCGACCCGGATATGGAGACGCTTGTTGGGCTGATCGAATAGGTGCACGAGACGGGCGGGGCTGGGGTGGGGGTGGGGGTGGGGGCGGAGGTAGAGGCGGGGCGCGGCCGCTTGCGTCACGGTGAACGTCTGGCCCGCGATAGTGAGGGTGCCCGAGCGGGCGTCGCCGGGGTTAGCCGCCACGCTGAACGTGACGGGACCGTCCCCGCTGCCGCTCGAGCCCGAGGTGACGGCCACCCACGATGCGCTACTGCCCGCGGTCCACGCGCAGCCAGTGCCCGCGGACACGGCGACCGTCCCGGTCCCGCCCGCCGCGGCAATCGAGGAACTTGTCGGGCTGATCGAGTAGGTGCACGAGACGGGCGGGGGCGGGGGCGCGGCCGCGGCCGCTTGCGTCACGGTGAACGCCTGGCCTGCGATAGTGAGAGTGCCCGAGCGGGCGCCGCCGGGGTTGGCCGCCACGCTGAACGTGACCGGACCGTTCCCGCTGCCGCTGGCGCCCGAGGTGACGGACACCCACGCTGCGTTGCTGCTCGCCGTCCAGGCGCAGCCGGCGCCAGCGGACACCACGACGGTCCCGGTACCGCCCGTCGCGGCTATCTCGGCATTCAATGGACCGACCAGATACGTGCAAGCTGGTGCTGGTGCTGGCGTTGGCCCTGGCACTGTCGGCACTTCCGGTGCATCCGCCTCCCCCGTCTGTGTAACGGTGGACCTCTGGTCTCCCAGGATGATCGTTCCGATCCGCCGCTCATCGAAGGGATTGCGCGCGATGGTCACACGCACGGTTTCGGTACCGCTTCCAGTGCCGCATCGCCAACGAGATCCAGTTGGCGTCCGTCGCGATGGTCCATGAACAGCGCGCTCACCGTTGACACGGCGACTTCTCGGGTTCCCCCTCTGGCGTCGATGGTGAAGCTGCTTGGACGGAGTTCGAATCGGCAAGGCGCCGCCTGTTGCGAGACCCGGACGCGATTGTCGTTGACGACGATCTCGCCTTCCCGGACTCGAAGGCAGGGGATTGGGCGCCACACGAAACTCCACCGTGCTCGTGCCTTGTCCCGAGGTGGGCGACAGGCCGGATAGCCAATTCGCCGCGGTCGATACGTCCCAGGGGCATTCGGGGGCCGTCGTGATGGTGACGGTGCCCATTCCGCCGTCGGGGCCGATACTCGGGGAGGAGGCCGCTAATGTCACCTGACACTTCAGTTGCGTCGGGACTGTCGTCACCTCCGACTTGGACTCGCACCCGCCGGCGACTGCGGCTGCCGTGAGGGTGGCCATCGGTAGCAACAAGTGGTAACGAAGGAAGGGGCGTGCGCGTTCGACGATGTGTTGGAACAAAGACCCCATCGCAGCCACCGGTGCGGTTGCCAGCTCAACTATTCGATAACGGGCTGGGCTCGTATTCTACGTTCCCCCTGAATGCGACAAGGGGTTGCAGCTTCTGTATTCTCACCGCGTCATTCTCACCGCGTCGGGGAACCTGGTCCAGGCCTCTCGCACCATGTGTTGGCTCCAGTGACGACGACAGACCGAACTTGCGCCGTGGCTAGAATTGCAAGCGAGGTGCCACGGCTCGGCTCCTTATTGCTGAGCTGTTGAGCAGAGGTCCCAACTCACGCTGGACGATGATCGACGAGCAGTGGCCGCGTCTGCATGGCTGCGTCGAATCGTTGACCGACGCGCAGATCTGGTGGCGACCGGATGAAGCGAGCCACAGCGTCGGCATCGCTTCGCTGACCGACGCCGAGCTGCTCGCCAGCATGACCATTCAGGGCTATGACACCACCGGACTCGAGGCGATCTACCCCGTGGTCGATCATTTCGGCATGCACTACGGCCAGATTCTCTACATCACGAAGCAGCTACAGGGAGCGGATCTCGGATTCTATCGCGAGCTGGACCCCACGGGACGGCGGGCCTGAGACCCGCGGATACGACGCGGTAGCGGCTGCGACCTGTGCGTTTGACAGCTCGCCCTGTGGGATCCATCATCAGCGCGGTCCCAGGGCGACGTCTAGGGTCACAATTCATCTCAAATCGAGTCACGCACCTCGCGGCAGGAGGACGATATGAATCGATGGGAACCGCGCGACGCGAGTTGGCGGCGCGTGGCCATGATGCTGGCCGTCCTCGTCGCCACCGCAAGCACGCAGTCGACCGGGCAGACTCCGACCGGCGCCGCGGCCAGGCCACCGGCGGCGCAGGATCCCCCTTTGCTGGTCCTGTCGCCGAAGGCGAAGTCGCCTGGGTGGACAGGTGTGCATCGGCCACATACGAAGCTGCGCGACGTGCTGGCGCGACACAAGGGCCACGCGGACTGGGCCGAGACCATCGTCGACGACGAAAGCCTGTTCGCGCAGTGGATCTCGATGGGGCCGGGCGGCAAGACGCCCCGGCGCATGAACGGCGACACTCGTGAGTGGTGGATCGTGCAGTCGGGCACGCTGCGTTTCACGATTGAGGGCCGTGAGCCGGTTGTCGCCACCAAGGGCGTCATGGTGCAGGTGCCTTATCGCACGCTCTACCAGATCGAGAACATTGGCACCGAACCAGCGCTCCGCTTTGAAGTGAACGTGACCCGCGCGCGGAAGCTGTACCCAATGGACGAGACTCCAGGTACCGATGCCGGGCTTCGACTACGTCCCGACGCGCGTGACGGGCGGCCGAGGCGTGCTCGACCCACAGAACCGGCCGGTGGTGGACTTCAACAAGGTGGTGGCCGGCGAGGAGCGCGGTGGCGCGTTCGTCACCGACGATTGGAGTTTCGCGAACATCATCATGGGGCGGTATCAGGCGCCGCAGCCGGGCAACAAGGGCCACTATCACGAAGAGGGTGGCGAGTTCTGGCTGGTCATGCTCGGCAAGATTCGTTACAAGATCGAGGGCCTGGCCGAGTTTGAAGCCGACGAGGGCGACGTCGTGTACGCCCCGCGCCAGACGTGGCATCTGGCGAGTTTTGGCGGGCAGGAGGGGCTGCGCTCGTGCCGCCTGGCGATGAACGGCTTCCCCTATCAGGCGCACATGTTCGAGGCGGATTGATGAGAGTCGCGGCCGGATGTCTGGCGGCCCTGTCGCTGGTGGGCTGCGGCGGCGCGGCGGCACCTGCACCCGACGCTGCCCCGTCTGGAACGGTGACGCTGCCGAGTGGATATCCCGAACGGCCGTTCGTCCGCGTCGAGTTCGACAAGTTGACGTGGCGGCCCACCGAAGGCAACACGCTCGGCGTCGAGACCGCGGTGGTCGAAGGCGACCCCTCGAAGCCGGGCTACTACCTCACGATCAATCACTTCCCCGCCGGCGTCATGAGCCGTCCGCACTATCACCCCGACGAGCGCTACGTCATCGTGCTGCGGGGAACGTGGCACACCGACGAGGGCGAGGTCTTCCGGCCGGCTGAGACGATCCCACTGAAGCCAGGCGACTTTATGCGCCATCCCAAAGGTGGCCCGCACTACGATGGCGCCTTGAACGAGGACACCTGGGTAGCGATCAGCGGTTACGGCCCGACCAAGGCCACCGTCATCGACGGTGGCACGCTGTTCGGACGGTCTCGATAATCCGTCGTTCGTGGTGGACCGATCTCGTCACGGTAGGAGACACAGCGCATGAGCACGATGCTTCGCGTCCTGGTCGTGGCCCTGATCGCCCTCGTGGCTGCCTCGTCGCCAGTCGCCGCACAGACCGCGGTCACCGCGCCTGCGGCCCCTTCACTCAGCCCGGCTGAGATGGAGAGGTTTCTGCTGGACGGGAAGGTCGTCAAGCACAAACGAGTATTGAAAGGCGTCACCGACGCCCGACAGGTCACGCTCTCGAACGGCGTGGTCACACACGACGCGCAGATCCAGACCGTGGACATCGCCAAGCCGCTGTTCGAGGTGGCGCCGAAACAGACCGAGATCAACTTCAGGGATTGCTACTGCTACAACATCGCGGCGTATCGCCTGGCCGTGCTCCTCGGACTCGACAACGTGCCGATGTCGGTCAAGCGGGTTGTAGAAGACAAGCCCGCGGCGGTGACGTGGTGGCTCGAGGAAGTGATGGACGAAGGCGATCGCCGAAAGGAGAAACTCGCACATTCGAATCCGCTGCGCGCGGCCGATTATTACGGCGTCATGTACGTGTTCGACGAGTTGATTCAGAACCGCGATCGGAATGCCGGCAACATCATATGGGAACGCGACAGCAGGATGTGGATGATCGATCACACGCGTGCCTTCCGCTTGGGCAGGGATCTCCGGAACCCGGGCAGCCTCGCGCGCGTCGAGCGCTCGCTGTTCGAGAAGCTGCGCGCGCTCGACCGTGGGGCCTTCGTCGAGGCGGTCAAGACCATATTGACCAAGGACGAGATCGAGGCCCTGTTCATCCGGCGCGATCGGCTCGTCCAGCTGTTCGACCAGAGGATCGCGTCGCTCGGCGAAGCCAAGGTGCTCTACACGATCCGGTGACCGTGTAGGGCGGCGCAGGACTACTGCTTGAGCGTGAGCCCGACCAGCGTCGCGGCTTTGGGCTCGCGATCGAGATCGCGGCAGGTCGCGATCAGCCGATCGAACTGCGCCGCGGAGATCGGCAGCCCCGGCACGACGCCGCGGATGCGGCGGACCTCCTCGTCGAAGTCCCACATGAACTCGCGGCCCGTGGCCTGCTTCGTGTAGCTCCTGCCGTCCTTCATGACGATGGTGATGCGCGGCGCGAAGAGCGCCATCCGGTGCGAGGGCACGATCGTCACCCGCTTCATCAGCTCCAGGACCTCCGGCGGATCCGGCGTCCCGGACAGTAACGGGAACCCGCGCTTCACGACGGCGTAGGCGCTGTAGAACCGGGTGCTCCCCCGCCGCGGCTCCCCGATATCTTCTCGCTGCGTCGCGAAGGCCGGACTGGGATACTGCGTTTCGAGCCAGTTGACCTCGGCCTCCACCCGATCGACGTCCTGATACCGGATGTCGTGCTCCTCGCAGAGACGCGCGGTCACGTCGATGTGCGGGATGTTGTAGCCGGCGAAGGAATAGATCCGGTACAGCGTTTCCAGGAACATCCACGACGTGCCCAGGTTGACGGTCAGGTTGTCGAGGCTCGTGCGGGTGTCGCCGGTGAAGCTGTGGGTCAGGTCGCCGTGGTTGTTGCCGGCGTAGGCGCGGTAGAAGCCCGCCGGCCCCTCGAGCACGGCTTCGCCGCCGCCCACCGGGCCCTGTTTCGCCAGCGCGACGGCCAGCATGGCGTTCCGCACCGCGGCCCCCTCGCGCAGGGCGCGGCTCTCGAGGTTGCTCCCCGCCAGGTTGGTGCAGAGCGAGATCACGCCGTGCACCTGGTTCTCGTCGAAGCGCAGGATCTTGGCCGCCGCGATCGCGGCGCCGAAGATGCTGAACACCGGGCCGGCGTGAAAGCCGCGGGCCATGACGGTCGGAATCCAGTCCGCCGCCATCCGCTCCATCACCTCGTAGCCGGCCACGATGCCGGTGATGAAGTCGCGTCCCGACGCACCCTCCGTCTCCGCCGCGACGAGCCCGGCGGGAATGATGGCGGTGCCCGGGTGCGTGAGCATGCGGAAGGTGTCCCACTTTCCGCCCGCCAGCATCATCTCGGCGTTGGCGAACGCCGCGCCGCCCCTGGTGACACGGGTCCCCGCCACCAGGATGGTGGCGCCGCTCGGCACCCCGGCCTCCTCGCCGGCCACGAGCTGCACCGCCTGCTGACCGGCGGGCATCTGGGACCCGAGGAGCGCGGACGCGAGGTTCTGGAGCGTGAGGCCCTTGGCGCGGTCCACTACGGCCGCCGGCAGATCCTCGAAGCGCAGCCCCACCACCCACTGGGCGAACTGCCGGCTGAGCGGCCTGGGCGATCCGGCTCGTCGGGCTCCAGGTTCCTGGGCGAGCCGCACGAGTGCGGCGGCTGATGGGTGCGCCAGCGCCCCGGCGACCCCCGCGGCGGCGAGCGCCGAGTCGCGCAGGAAGCGCCGGCGGGCGGGTGGTGTGCGGTTGCTCATGCGCTGCCTTTCGCCAAGCGAGCGCAAGAATAGCACCGGAGCCGCCGCCGCGCCCGACCGTGTTTCAATGCTGCTCGCCGCTCAGAACAGCCGGCCCACGCCAATGTAGTAGCGCCAGCCGCCTCGGACGTCGATGCTCGCGGCGAGCAGCGTGGGCCCGATGAGTGTGTCGGCCAGCACACCGGTACTGACGTTGGTCTGCCACTTCGCAGTGTCGATGTCGTTGAACGCCGAACCGTTCTCCAGCCATCCGCCGAACCACACCGTCCCGCCGACGAAGTCCGGTAGCCGCATGATGCCGTGCGTGTATCCGGCCGTGAGGACGCCGTAATGGTCGCCGCGAAGCTCGCCGACATCGAGCGCTCCAAGGCGTAGCGGCGATCCGAGCTCGAACTGCTCTGTCGGCAGCGGACGCCCCCAGCTCGTGCCAACGCCGCCGACGAGAAATGTGCGGCCGCGCTGCCCGAGCGACCAAAAACTCGACGCGCGAGCCTCGGCCTGTGTGACGCCAGCGTTCGAGCGGGTCGTTAGCGACGTCGGCGGGAGATCCGGTGCGCTCAGGATGTGATCTACCGCGGCGACGGCGCGCAGCCCGCGAGACGGAACGACAGGGCTATCCTGCCCGTCGGTACGAAACTGCAGACGCGCGCGTGTCTCTTGGCCGCTCAGCTCAGGCAACTGCGGATCCCCGGCCTGGATCGAGGTGTCGAGATGACCGAACGACATGCCGATGCGCAGGTCGCTCACAGCCGTCAGGTTGACGCCCGCCGTGAACCCAACCCGCGCCCGGGTCTCGTCGTACCGCGCTGCGACCACGTCGTCCACGACGAAATTGAGCGTGCTACGTTGCGCCGAGGCAGCCGTTGTGACGAATAGTGGGCTGCCCCACAGCGGCCAATAGGCCTCGGCCGCCACGCCTGGCTGCGCGCCGATTATTCCGTCGATTCGCAGCTCGGAGCCGGCACCGAGCCGGTCGAAGGTCAGATAGCGCGCGGCCAATTGAAAGCTGAAGGTCTCGGTAGTTGTGTTCTGCAGGTTCATGCCGAGCATCAGGAACGGCGGCGCATGCGCCTTCGGCCGTGCCTCGACGACCAGGCCCACGCGTCCGCTGGATTCGTCCAGATGCCACCCCACGGTTTCGTAGCGATCGAGGCCCGTCAGTTCTTCGAGATCCGCTTCGAGCGCGGCGACATCGAGCGGCTGTGCCACACGCGCCGCCAGCAGTTGCTGGATGCGCGCGGCGTCTGCCGCAACGGCCCCCGACACCGTGACGAACTGCGGAACGGGCCAGTCCGTCCTGCGCCGCCCCTGGCGTTGCTGCTGGTACAAGGCCCACTCGCTGTCGCTCACGGCGAGCGGCAACAGCTTGTCTCTCATCGCCTCGGCCGCGCGGTACCCTTCGACGGCGAGCTCGGCGCTCCGGCGCCAGTCCAGGCTGTCGTAATCGGTCAGGGTCGGGTTGATGACGATGTCCGCGCTCGCCATCGACCGGCGGGTGTTGGCCTGCATCATGGTCTCGACGGTCTGGCTCATCAGACCGAGCATCGATCGGCTCACCGTGCGCGTGTCGCCCATGAAGCCGACGTCGATGGCGATCACCGTGTCGGCGCCCATGGCACGCACGACGTCGGCCGGCACGTTGTTCATCGCGCCGCCGTCCACCAGCACCATCCCGTCACGCTCGACCGGCGGGAAGACGCCGGGCAACGACATGGTGGCGCGCATCGCGCTGGCCAGCGCCCCCTTGTCGAGGATGACCTGCTGCGCGGTGACGAGATCGACGGCAACCGCACGGAAGGGCGTTGGCAACTCGTCGAAACTCGCGAGGCTCATGTAGGGGCCGGCGATTCGCGCCAGCAGGAAATCGACCTGCTGCCCGCTGTTCAGGGCCAACGGGAGCGCGAGGCCGCGCTTGAGGCCAAACTCGATTCGCGACGGGTAGTCACGAGCGTCCTCCTTGCGGCGCACGTTCTTGTACCTGGAACGAGGAGAATCCGAACATCTCGTCCCAATTGGTTTGATCGAGCAGCCGGCTGAGTTCGTCGGCGGACATGCCAGCGGCGAAGCCGCCGCCGATGAGCCCCCCCATGCTGGTGCCGGCAATCACGTCGATCGGAATATGGTGCTCTTCGAACCAACGCACGACACCCACATGTGCGAGTCCGCGCGCGCTGCCGCCGCCGAACGCCACGCCGATACGGGGGCGAGGCTGGCGCGACTGTGCGCCGGCAGTGACCGACATCGCCAGCGTAATCAGTACAAATGCCGGTCTGACACCTCATGAAGACATTCCAGTGCACCTGTAACCATCCCCTCTTCTTCCACAACCTCCGCTGCCTTGCCTGCGGGGCCGACGTGGCCTACGACCCAACCTCCCACGTGCTGGGCGCGCTGACGGCCACAGACGACGGAGCCTGGACGATCGCCAGGGACGTCCGCCAGCCGGCGCCCCGCTTCCGGTTCTGTAGCCAGCGATCAGAAGCGGCGGTCTGCAACTGGCTGATTCCGGCCGACGAGACCGAGATCGACTGCCTGTCGTGCCGGTTGACGCTGGCGATGCCGGTTCTGTCCCGGCCAAAGAACATTACGCGATTTGGGGTGCTGGAGGCCGCAAAGCGGGATCTGCTGTTTTCGCTCCAGAGCTGGGGCCTGCCCGTTGATCCCAAGACCGACCAGGACCCGGATGGCCTCGCCTTCGACTTCCTGGAGTCGATGCCCGGCGCCCCGGCCGTGCTCACGGGCCACGCCGAAGGGCTGATCACCATCAACGTCGCGGAGGCCGACAGCGACTATCGCGAGAAGAATCGCGAGGCCCTGAAGGAACCCTATCGCACGGTGCTCGGCCACATGCGGCACGAAGTGGGGCACTACTACTGGAACGTCTTGATTCGGGGCACGGAATGGCAACCGCGCTTTCGCGAGACGTTCGGCAACGAGGAGGCGGATTACGGCGAGGCGCTAAAGCGACACTACAAGGAAGGGGCGCCGGCCGACTGGACCACTCGTTGCATCAGCAGCTACGCCTCGGCACATCCGTGGGAGGACTGGGCCGAAACCTGGGCGCACTACATGCACATCCGCTCGACGCTGCAGACGGCGACCAGCTACGGCCTCGACATCACGCGGGCGCGGGTACCTGATCACCCCGTTTCCTGCCGCTGTGCTCTACAAGCCGGAGTCCAATGAGTCGCAGGCGCTCCTCGAATGGATCAACGCGTGGGGAATTCTGACCGCGGTGCTGAACGAGACGGCGCGCAGCATGGGACAGCCTGACATCTACCCGTTCGTGCTGAGCCCGGGCGTCGTGACGAAGCTGAGCTTCATCCACTACGTCTTGGCTGAGTGCGCCGTCGAAGGGCAGGCACAGCGGGTCAGTCGAAGAGCGTTGCGCATTCGACGACGGTTCGAAAAGTCCGCCGCCCGTCAAGCTCACTGACAGTTCGAACCCAGAGCGATAGCAATCATCGACGCCGGCCGCCGCCGCCACCGCCGCGACGCGAGGCGCTGCTGCTGCGGCTGCGCTGTCCCCGATCACTGGAGGAACGCTGCGACGAGCCGCTCGAATAGCCGGAGAATGCGTCCGAACTGCTCCGTTGGCTGGCCGCTCGACTTTCCCCGCTCTCGTAACCGCGAGCTTCCGTGCTGCCGGTGCGGCTCCGTTGAGTTTGCTGTGTCTGTTGAGCTTGCTGGGTCCGTTGGGTTTGCTGTGTTGCCGCTGTCGCTCTCTCTGTCGAGGCTCTCTCTGTCGAGGCTCTCTGTGTCGAGGCGCTTTGTGCCTGGGTTCTGCGCTCACTCCGCTGCGCCTGCGATTCAGGCCGGTTTTCCTGCCGGTTCTGCTGACGATCGGTGCGCTGTTCCTGGGTGTTCTCGAGCCGGTCGGACCGTGTTTCCGACCGGTCCTCGAACCGGTCGCTGCGCTCTTCGACCAGATCTTCCCGGTGATCCATCCAATCCTCGCGGGCGTCTTCGCGGTGGTCGTAGTAGTCGTCCCAGGCGTCGTTGTACATGTAGGCGCCGCCGCGCCAGCCGTAGGGACCGTAGTAGTAGCTGTTGTTCATGGTGGCGCCAATCGCGATCCCCGCAGTGAACCCGATCAGGCCGGCGGCAACCGCCAACTCCGCATCGTCGTCGTCCTCTTGAATGATCACTGTGGTTGGCGCCTGTGTATACACGACTTGCGGGTTGTACTGCGGGACGTAGACAACCTGGGGATTGGTCGGCTCGATGACGATCACTTCCTCGCCGGCGGTGGTCCTTTTCGTCTCGACCGCCTGCTGCGGAGTGCTCTTCAACGTGCCCACGTCCTTCGCCTGCAGCCGCAATTTCTGAATGCTGGCGAAGACGGCGCTTCGATCCGTCGTGAATGCGTTCCCTAGCAACCCCGTCCACGCGATCTGGTCCGCCATGTAGGCAACGACCTTGGGGAAGAGGACCAACGCCACAAAGCTGGCGTCGAACCCGGCTTTCACCGCGGCGTCCTGCAGCTGAGTGCCCTTCAGCTTCTGGTTGCCTGCCATCCACTTGTTGAGCTCGGTGACTTTGTCGGGCTCGGTCGCGCTGATCAGTATCTGTGCGAGCAACTGGTCCGGATAGAGGGCGATCGGCGCAAGCAGTTGATCGATCGTGCCGGCCGGCAGCTGCGCCTTCTGCGGCTGTGCCGGCGACCCGCACGCCACGCACAACACCAGGGCGGCGGCCATCATGCGTTTCGCCATAAAAATTCGCCCCTCCGACTTTCCTTTACCGATAACGCAGGTTAGCACGAGCGTCGTACTCGCACCGCTAACTCCCTCGCGGTGCGCCGCTCGGATGGCGCTCGGCGATTCTCACTCGGCGGCGCGCGCCGAATTTAGCGGGAAGTGCCGGTGATCCGCGGGTATCCGGCGACTCGAAGTTTTTTGGCGAACTGGCTATTCCGGACGAGCTACGATTGGTGTTTGTGTACTTGGCAGAGAAGCGATGGGCGCAACAGACCAGTGCTTGGCCCTGTGCCGCAAGGAGCGCGGGCGTGGCGAATCACGCCACAGGGGGTCGAGGAGCCGTGACACGGTCAGAGACGCGTCGTCACAACCGGAGACAAGCCAGCAGGCTCACGCCGAGGTGGCGTGGCGCACTCGTCGCGGTGCTCCTGTTCGCGTCAGCAGCCACATCGGCGTTCGCCCAGGACTACAGCTTCGACGCCAGGCGCGTCGCGTTAGGAGGTGCCGGAGGGACCCCGAATCTGGCATGGAAGCAGGTGGAACGGCAGCGCCGGTACCGATTGACCCTGATCCCGGTGGGGATGATCAAGGTGTTGAGCAATGTCCGCGTCTTCTACCCGAATCGCGAGGACTTCGATTTCTCTCGCGCCGTAGAGTTCGCCTCCAGCCCGGTTCACACGGTGTTCGGGCGAGGCGACGACATGACCGGCCGGACGTTCTTCCGCGATATCGTCCAGGCCCAACTGCAGCCAGACCTCAACGCCTATAGCGGATTCGACCCTTCGCCTTCTTTCATGGAAGAAGGTCTCCTGTCGGAGAACTGGGGCAAGACGTTCATGGTGCACCAGGTCGACCGGAGCTATCAGGGGATCTACGTCGGTGCGGGTCCGTATATGGCCGCGAAAGCGTATGGGGCGTTCGACGCCGAGCTTGTCGACATCCTGAACGAGTCGGACAACAAGTACTTGCCAAATGCGAGTCTTGGCACCGCGGGAGGGGAAACCGACCAGCTTGCCGTCGCGATTACCGGGGGGTACCGGGCACGCCTGCCGTTCTTCGCGCAGGAGGGGGCTGGGGCCAGTCGCAATGGCATGTATCTCGCCGCGAACTTTCACTACTTGTGGGGACTCCGCCTCGACGAGTTCAATGCGAACCTGCAACTGGACACCGACTCGAATGGTCTCCTCAGGCCGGACCCGCCCACGACTCCCTTTGATCTGGAGTGGGAAACCTCGTCGCATGGCCGCGGCATGGCCGTTGATCTTGGCGTAGCCTTCGTCGTCAATCGCTGGGATTTCGGCGTGGGGGTGGGCGGCGTCGCCAACCGGATCGACTGGCGGGACATCACGCGACACCACCTCACTCTTGTGAGCCTCTTCGGCGGCAACGAGTTCGTCCACATCAAGCTCCCCGCCACCGAACGCACGCGTCGGCTCGAGCTGCCGGTCACGTATACAACCAATGTCTCCTATCACCGGGAAAAGTGGTCCGTGTTGACAGAATTCGCGCACGGTTTCCAGGGCAACCAGTACCGCGCCGGCTTGGAGTACAGACTCGGTCCGGTGGAACTGAGGGGAGCAGGCCGCTATTCAAACGGCTGGAATCCGACAGCCGGAGTCGGCTACAACCTGACACGCAACTGGGGGGTCGACGTGGCGGCCTACGGCACCCAGACCTTCCTCGAGAGGGAGCAACATGTTGGGATGGCCGTTTCCCTCCGCTACGACAAAAGGTAGCCCACCTCGCTAGTGGGTCATCGCGTAGAGCAGCACGTTGATCCCCAGCGCATAGCCGGTCGGCGAAAACCGCGCGAAGAACCTCGGGTCGTCGGCTTCGCGCTCGAACGCGTCGAAGATGTCGGTGTTGTGCGTCATCGCCAGCATGATGCGGCCGTGGTGGTCGCGCACGGCGTAAAAGTGCGGCACCGCGCTGTCGGCCCCCTGCTCGGAGGTGTCGCCGCCACTTCCCCGCCAGTAGCCGATATTGGGAATCTGCGGCATCTGCTTCACCACGACCTGGGTGGAGAAGATCGGATCGGCCGGCGTCACCAACTCGATCGGGTACTCGCCGGGAGGGAACACCTTCGCCAGCTCTCGCGTCCAGACCTCCCATTCCTCGGTTCCCCAGTGGTCGTCGGTCCAGAGGAAGCCGCCCTTCAACAGGTACTCGCGCAGCCGCTCCGCATCGGCCGGACTGAGACCGGCAGAGGCGATGTCGCCCGCCACGAGGAGCGGGCACGAGAACAGCTGGTCGTCGCTCAGGCGCACCAGGTAGTGATTGGGCTGTCCGTTGCCTGCCGCGGCTGACTCGCGTGCGCGTCAGCTCCGATAACCGGATGCTGAGGTTGCGCTCGCCCAGCGGGTAATCCGTGCGCCAGCCCACACCGTAGCGGCGCACCTCGGTGTAGACGAGCCGGCAGATCACGACATCGCCGTCGGGAAACTGCGCCGGCGCCAGCGCGCGGACGTCCAGGCCCCGGCCACGGAACTGCGCCAGCGCAAGCGCGGCCGAGGCCAGCACCAGCGCACCGGTCATCAGGGCCACGAGACGGAACATGGGCCGGCCGTGAAGACTCACCTGGGCGACAATATCCCATGCGCCACGCGTTCGTCTGCCTGGTCGCCGCACCCCTGGTCGTTCAAACCCTGCTGTGGACGGGGCCCTTCGCGGCGCACCAGGACAGGGCGCCCGCGGACATCACCTCGATCCGCGCCGCGGACTTCTTCGCGCCGGCCAAGGTCTGGACGGCGCACCTGTCGATGCCGGCCGAGGCCTGGCGGGCGATGCAGCCGCGGTACGGGACGAGAACCGCCGGCAGCGGCTTCGGCGGCAACCGGTTCCTCGGCCCACCTGGAGGCCGCAACGGCGTCGCCGCCAGGCAAGGCATCGAGTTCGACTACACCCACGCCACGCTGCAGATCGGCGACTGGACCTTTCGCGACGTGGCGGTGCGCTTCAAGGGCAACGGCTCGTTCCTTCGCGCCACCCGCGGCGGCAGCGGCAAGATTTCGCTCAAGGTCGATCTCAACAAGTACGTGAAGGGCCAGAAGCTGGCCGGGCTCACCACCATCAACTTCCAGAACAACATCACGGACAGCGGCTGGATGAACGAGGTGCTGGCCTACCGCCTGTATCGCGACGCCGGCGCGCTGGCGCCTCGGACCACCTACGCGCAGGTATACCTCACCGTCGAAGGCGAGCGCGACAGGCGATACCTCGGCCTCTACTCGATCGCCGAGAACGTGGACGAGAACTTCGCCGAGGACCGGTTCGGCACCAGGAAGGGCGCGATCCTCAAGCCGTCCACGCAGGAGCTGTTCACCGACTGGGGCCCCGACTGGGCGGCCTACAACCAGTCCTACGACCCCAAGACCGATCTCACCGACGCGCAGAAGCAGCGCGTCATCGCGCTCGGGCGCCTGGTGTCGAGCGGATCCGATCAGGAGTTCGCGGCGCAAATCGGCGACTACGTGGACCTCGACGACTTCGCCAGATACTTCGCCGTCCTGGTCTGGCTGGCCAACCATGACAGCCTGCTCCAGAACGGCCAGAACTTCTACACCTACCTCCACCCTGATACCAACCGGATGCACTTCATCGCCTGGGACCAGGACTTCTCGTTCGGGAACTCACGGAACAACGGCACCTGGTCGATCTATGCCGCGTGGACGGGAAGCCGGTTCCTGTCGCGCCTCTACGGCGTCGACGCGTTCCGCTCGAAGTATCTGGCCCGGATGACCGAGTTCTCGGAACGGCTCTTCGTGCCTGAGCGACTGATGCAACAGGTCGGCGAGATTGGGCCAGCCATCCGCCCGTCAGTCGAACTCGAGGGCAAGGAGTGGCTGCAGCACTTCGATCGGGTTGTCGCCGGCAGCTCGGGCATCGTGCCCTACGTCACGAGCCGAACCGCCTTCGTGAAAACCGAACTGGAGAAGGGGCCGCCCACCAAGTAGGGACCGCCGCGGTGGACGGAGTTCACGGCGCGGCTGCCGCGCTGGCCGATGAACGCGGCCGAGAATTCAATGCGTCAACGCATACAGCGCGATGTTCGTCGCCAGCGCGTAGCCGTCGGGTGAGTACTCCGCGAAATATTGCGGGTCGTCTCCCTCGCGCTCCATCGAGTCGCCGATGTCGGTGTTGTGGGTCATCGCCACCATGATGCGGCCGTGCCCGTCGGCGATGGCGCGGAAATTCGCGTGCGGACTGTCCTCGCCGCGCTCCCGAGGGTCGCTCCCCGGTCCGCCCCACGCGAAGATGCTGGGGATCTGCTTGATCTTGGCGATCGTGAACATGGCGTGGCGGATCGGATCCGAGCGTATCGATGTCGACAATCGGGAACTCCGGCAGCACGCGCGTGATCTGGCTGGTCCACTGCTTCCAGGCGGGCGTGCCCCAGAAGTCGTCGACCCACAGGAAACCACCCTTCAGCAGGTATTGCCGCAGGCGCTGCACCTCGATATCCGAGAGGCCAGCGGTTCCGACGTCGGACCCGACCAGGATCGGACACTCGAACAACTGATCGTCGCTGAGTCGCACCACCCAGTAGTTGACGCCGCCGCCGGCGTCACGACTGACGTGAACCTTGGTGAAGTCGGCGAGCCGCGTGAGAAAGTTGATTTCGCCGAACGGGTAGTCCGTGCTCCAGCCGATCCCGCTGGGTTCCGACCGGACGCTCCGAAACATCCATTTGCAGACCGTGAAGCCCCCGTCGCTGAAGTTGCGCGGCGGAACCCGGATGCCGGCTCCGGCGCCTTCGAATACGCCGCGCTGCGCCAGCGACCCGCCGCCCGTGACGACGACGAGCGCGAGCATCACGCCGATGGCGGCGGCCAGGCGAGACATGGATCGATCGGATTGTAAGCGGTTCTCCCGAACGGCTCTTGAAAGTCATGAGGCGAATCCTGAAAGGCACGCGTCGATTGACGTGAACGGGCGTTGCCTGTAGGCTCCCGCCGATTCCGTTCAGCTCCGCGAGGTTCGACGTGTCTATCTTCCTTTCCCGGCGCGAAGCACTGGCGATGATGGCGGTGGCGCCCGCCGCCTTAGCTGCCCAGGGGTCGCAGTTGCCGCTCAGGACTTCGGGCCTGGAGCACGTGGGGTTCACCGTGCCCGACCCGCAGAAGTCTGCGGCGTTCTACGGCCGGATCTTCGATCCGCAGATCTTCCAGGAGATGAGCCCGCCGCTTCGCTACTACTGCCGGCTCGGCATCGGCTACGTGGCCTTCGGCCCGAATCCCAATGCCAACCCCACGCCGCGGCGCGGATCGACCACTTTTGCGCGACTGTCGAGGACTATCGCCTCGACGAGATGCGTGCGGAGCTCAAGACTCATGGGCCTCAATCTGGCGGGCGCTCCCGGCTTCAACGCCGTGACCGATCCCGACGGCATTCGCATGCAGTTCATGGCCACGCCAGGCGGGCTGCTGCAGACGATCATTCCATCGACGCGTGTGACCCAGGACGATGCGATCTGCGAAGCCGTTGGCCTGGACCACGTCGTGCTGCAGGTCCCGGATCTCGAGAAGTCGGCCGCCTTCTACGGCAGGTTCTTCGGCAAGGAGAGTTCCCGAGAGCGGACGCCCGAGCGCATCTGGTTCACCGCCGCGCGTACACGCCTGGGGCTGGAGAAGATGGCCGAGGGCCAGATGCCGCACATCGATCGCTTCGGCATCCGTGTGGCCGCGTTCGACCGCGACGCCATCACCCGTAAGCTGGGCGCGATCGGCGTCACGGTGCTGCCCTCCACCGGTGCGAATGGCTTGCGGTTCCGCGATGTCGACGGGACCGTCGTAGAGCTTCGAGGGGTCTAGGGGTTTTCGTCCTCGTCTGCGGGAGCGACGCGCTATCATGCGCGCATCATGGCGCGGAGGCGTCTCATCGCCGGCATCGCGTTCACGGGACTGGGTTGGGGCCTGTTTCTGGCCCACTCCGAGGGCTTCTCGCAGAACCCGCCCGGCGCCCGCGCCGAGACCTCCGCTGCCGTCACTGACAACTCACCCGACGCCCGCGCGGAAACGCAGGCGGCCATTGCGAAGTACTGCACCACCTGCCACAGCGAGCGGCTGAAGACCGCCGGCCTCGTGCTCGATCCGGCGGGCGTTGCGCGTCCCGGCGATCAGTCCGAGACCTGGGAGAAGGTCCTGCGTCAGTTGCGCGCTGGAACGATGCCGCCTCCGGGCGCCGCTCGTCCGCCGCAGGCGCTCTATGCGCGCGCGGCCGGCTACCTGGCGCGCGAGCTCGAGGCCGGCGCCGCGGCACGCCCCAATCCCGGCCCACTGCCGCTGGCCCACCGCCTGACGCGGACCGAATACGCCAACGTGATCCGCGATCTGCTGGCGCTGCCGGATCTGCCCAAGGAGTTCGACTACGCCACGCTGCTGCCGGCCGACAACGCGAGCAGCGGCTTCGACAATCTGGCTGACACGCTGTTTGTCTCGCCGGCGACCATGGAGCGCTATCTGGCGGCGGCACTCAAGATTAGCCGCGTGGCGGTGGGCGATCCCGGCATGGGTGCGCTGGTGAACACTCACATCACGCCGGTGCGGCAGCCGCAAGATCGCCGCAACGAGGCACTGCCCTTCGGCACGCGCGGCGGACTGCAGATCGACGGCTATTTCCCGCTGGACGGCTGAATACGAGTTCAAGGTCGAAACCGACGGCGCCGGCGCCGACGTACACCAGCTGGAGATCAGCATCGACGGCGAGCGCAAGGCCATTACGAACGTCTCGAGAAGGCCGGGGGTTCCGGCCGCAGATGATGCGCCGAACAACCAGGGCGCGTTCCGCTTCGCGGTGCCGGCAGGGCCGCGCAGCGTGAGCGTGGCCTTCGTGGAGCGCAGCGAGGCGCTGTCGGAGGCTCCTCTGCGGCCGCCGGGCCGGAATCGTGGCGCTCTGCCGTCGGTCGTGTCGGTCACCATCACCGGGCCGTTCAACGCGACCGGGCCCGGCGACACGCCCAGCCGCCGGCGGCTGTTCGTGTGCCGCCCCGCCAGCGCCGACCAGGAATCCGCGTGCGCGGACCGCATCCTGACGACGCTGCTGCGCCGCGCCTACCGCCGCAACGTCACCGCCGACGATCTGCGCCGCGTGCGGCAGTTCTACGAAGCCGGCCGCGCCGAACGCGATTTCGACCTCGGCATCCAGCGGGCGTTGGAACGCGTGCTGGTCAGCCCGCAGTTCCTGTTCCGCATCGAGCAGGATCCGGCCGGCGCCGCGCCGGGTTCGGTCCACCGCGTCGGCGATTTCGAGCTGGCCTCACGCCTCTCGTTCTTCCTCTGGTCCAGCATGCCCGACGACGAGCTGCTGGATGCCGCGGCCGCGGGAACGCTGCGCCAACCCGACGTCCTGCGCCGCCATGTGACGCGGATGCTTGCCGATCCGCGCAGCCGCTCGCTGGTGACCAACTTCGCCGCCCAGTGGCTGTTCCTGCGCGACGTCGAAACCAAGGAGCCGGACGTCTACCTGTTCCGCGAGTTCGACGAGGGTGTGCGCGCCGCGTTCGTGCGTGAGACCGAGCTGTTCCTGGACAGCATCCTTCGCGCGAATCGCAGCGTCCTGGAGCTCCTGACGGCCGACTATACGTTCCTGAACGAACCGCTGGCCAGGCATTACGGCATCCCGCAGATCACCGGCAGCCATTTCCGTCGCGTGACGCTGCCCAAGGGGAGTCCGCGCCGGGGGTTGCTCGGTCACGGAAGCGTCCTGTCGATCACGTCCTACAGCACGCGCACATCCGCCGTGCTGCGGGGCAAGTACGTGCTCGAAAATCTGCTCGCGTCGCCGCCGCCACCGCCGCCGGCCGATGTGCCGTCGCTCAACACCGAACGGTCCGGGAAGCCGCTGTCGATGAAGGAAGCGATGCAGCTGCACCGCGCCAATCCGGCGTGCGCCGGATGCCACGCCAAGATGGATCCGATCGGCTTCGCGCTGGAGAACTTCGACGCGCTCGGGCGGTATCGCGCGGAGGAGAACGGGCGTCCGCTCGAGGTCGCGAGCGCGCTGCCGGACGGGACGGTCGTCGACGGCGTCGAGGGCGTGCGCCAACTCGTGCTGCGCGACCCGGCGCTCTTCGTCGAGGCGATCACCGGCAAGCTGTTGATGTATGCGCTGACACGCAACGTCCAGCACTACGACCAGCCGACGATCCGCGTGATCGCCCGGGAATCGGCGCGCCAGAACTACACCTTTCCCTCGCTGGTGCTGGGCGTCGTGAACAGTGTAACGTTCCAGAGCCGAATGGCGCAGGCCGCGCCCCGGTAGACGCAGGAGACCGCATGACGTTCCTGACCAGAAGAACACTGACGCGGCGGACGATGCTGAAGGGAATGGGCGCGAGCGTCGCGCTGCCGCTGCTGGATTCCATGATGCCCGCGCTCTCCGCCCAGGCGGCAGGGGCTAGGCAGGCGCCGATGCGGCTCGGGTTCGTCTACGCGGCGCACGGCATCATCCATTCGGAGTGGAAGCCGCGCCAGACGGGCCGCGGGTACGAGCTGCCGCCCAACCTGCAGCCCCTTGCAGGCGTGCGCGATCACTTCAACATCCTCACGAACCTGTCGCATCTCGAAGCCGACAGCAAGGGCGACGGCAGCGGCGATCACAACCGCGCCGCCGGGGCGTGGCTCACCGGCGTGCACGCCTACGACCGCACGCGTCCGGGCGCCGAGATCCGCCTGGCGACGTCGGCCGATCAGATCGCCGCCAGGCATCTGGGCAAGGACAGCCGAGTCCCCTCGATTGAGATGACGCTCGATCCGGCGACGCAGGGGGCGTGCGATTCCGGCGACTGCTTCTACGTCAACACCGTCTCGTGGCGCAGCGAGACGTCGCCCAACATGCCCGAGATCCACCCGCGCGTCATCTTCGAGCGTCTGTTTGGCGACGGCGGCAGCGCCGACGAGCGGCGCGCGGTCATCCGGAAGCAGGGCAGCATCCTCGACTCGGTGCTCGAGGAAACACGTTCGCTCACGGCGACACTCGGCCGCGCCGACACGTCGAAGGTGCGCGAGTACCTGGACTCGGTGCGCGAAGTGGAGCAGCGCATCCAGCACGCGGAATCCAGTCTCGAGGAATCGATCGAGCTGCCCGACCGCCCGATTGGCATCCCTGCCAGCTTCGAGGAGTACGCGCAGCTGATGTTCGATCTGCAGCTGCTGGCCTTCCGCAGCGACATCACGCGCGTGTTCTCGCTGATCGTGGCGCGCGAGCTGAGCGGGCGTTCCTACAGCCAGATCGGTGTGCCCGGCAACGCTCACCTGATTTCGCACCATCGCGAGGACGCCCAGCTGAAGTCGCAGAAGGCCAGGATCGACACGCATCACATGCGACTGCTCAACTACTTCCTGGAGCGGATGCGCGACACGCCGGACGGCGACGGCTCGCTGCTCGACCACAGCGCCATCCTCTTCGGCAGCGGCATGGGCGACGGAAACCTGCATCGCCACAACGACCTGCCCGTCCTGCTGGCGGGCAAGCTGCACGGCAGGTTCCGGACCGGCTACAGCTTCGACTACACACCGGACACGCCGATGGCGAACCTGCTCGTGACGATGCTGGACCACGTGGGCGTGCCGATCGCGAAGCTGGGCGACAGCACGGGGCAGCTGCTGCTCGACTACGAGCGCGCGGGCGCGGCACGCGCGCGAGGTTGATCACGGAGCCGGAACCGATGCGATTGAGTCAAGTCGTCTCGACGGTCCTTCGAAGCGTCAGCGTTGCGCTGGGAATGTTCTGCGCCTCGGCGTCACTCGCCGCCGACGGCCCGGGGCTGGTCGACGCCGCCAGGAACGGCAATGTGGACGCGGTCCGCTCGCTGCTCAAAGGCGGCGCCGACCCGAACCAGGCGGCGCCGGATGGCTCGACTGCCGTGCACTGGGCGGTCCATGGCGACAACCTGGCCATGCTGAACGCGCTGCTCGATGCCGGCGCCAAGCCGGACGCCGTGACTCGCTACAGGATCGCGCCGCTGACGCTGGCGGCACAGAACGGCAACGCGGCGATCGTCGAGCGGCTGCTGAACGCCGGTGCCAATCCCGACACGGTGTCCGAAGAAGGACAGACCGCGCTCATGACCGCTGCCCGCAACGGCAGCCCCGCAGCCGTGCGCGCGCTGCTGAAGCGCGGCTCGCAGGTGGGCCTGACGGAATCCGTCCGCGGGCAGACGGCGCTGATGTTCGCCGCCGGCGAAGGCAACACGGACGCCGCCAGGCTGCTGCTCGAGTTCGGTGCGAAGCTGAACGAGCGCTCGAAGGGCGGCTACTCGCCGCTGATCTTCGCAGTGCGCAACAACCGGTTCGAGACCGTCAAGTTTCTCCTGGAGCAGGGCGCGAACGTCAACGATCGGATACCCGACGGCACGACGGCGCTCAGCCTGGCGATTCTGAACGCCGATTTCGATCTCGCGGCGATGCTGCTGGACTCTGGCGCGGATCCGAACGCGCCCGACCCGCGCGGCCATCCGCTGCACGTGGTCGTCTGGTCGCACCAGCCTGGGGCACCGCCCGACTTCGCGATGAACGGCGAAGATCCCGCAGCCGGTCCCGCGTCCCCGCGGCAGGCTCTCGCACCTCGACATGGCGAAGAAGCTGCTCGCGAAAGGCGCCGACCCGAATGGCGTCGTCACCTGGGCCGAACGCCGCTTCAACAGCGCCGGGGTGGCGCGAAGCCCGATCAGCCTGAATATCGGGCGACATTACCTGAGCTACGAGGGCGCCACGCCTTTTTATCTGGCGGCCCGCAACGGCGACGAACCGATGATGCGCGTGCTCGCCGCCGGCGGCGCCGATCCCGTGAAGCCCACCCGCTTCGGCGTCACGCCGTTGATGGCCGCCGCCTGTCTCGACTACTACGAGGGCGAGACCGCCGGGCCGTTCTCGGGCGTTCCGGAATCCCAACGGCTGGAGGCCGTGAAGCTGGCGCTCGCGCTGGGTAACAAGATCAACGCCCGGACCACCTTCGGTGATTACAAGATGATTGGCACGCCGGAGGCCACGCTGCTGCGCTATCCGGACAACTTTCAGGACATCATCGATTTGGGCACGGGTGACCCGCGCTTTGCCGAGATGACCGCGCTGCACGGCGCGGTGATCTGCAACCAGCCGTCAATCGTCAAGCACCTGATCGAGCAGGGCGCAGAGGTGAACGCCAAGAACCGGCTGGGGTGGACGCCGCTGATGATGGCGGGCGGCCTCTACATCGCGAATGCCCACAAGACCTCCCCGGGGTCTGCCCGGATTCTGCGCGAAGCGTTGGCCGCGCAGGGGCTGAACGGCCGCTGAACGCAAGCCAGACTCCGCACGGAACAGGTCAGGCGAACGGATCGCGTGACTTGGAGCGATTCGAACTTCCGGAAATCGCGGTCGTTCGAGTACAGTGTACGCACACCGTTCTGGAAGAGGATGGCCGCGATGTGCGCATCAGGCACGAGGTTTCCGCGCACCGGCATGTCCGCGGTGACGTGTTTGTACGCCTCCATGAATCCTTCCTGCTCCGACACAACTCTCGCGTGCGGCAGCGCCAGGAGGGCGCCGATGTTGTTCAGCGCCTCCGCCGGTGCCAAGGGTGCAGCAAAGACGCTCGGATGGGTGGCGATGCGGACGTAGGACATGAGCGTCGGCCAGGTCAGACAGAGAACTTCCGGCTGCGCCGCGCAGGAGTCCAGGAACGCACGGGCCGCGTCATGCCGTTCGCTGGATTGATCGGAGGCGTAGAGGAGGACGTTGACGTCGAGCGAGTAGCTCATGATCGATCGCTATCGAGTGCCGCGTACAGAGCATCCTTGTCCGACAGATCAACCAACGCCTTCATCGGACGCGAACTCCAGCGAAAGGCTGGCCGGGTGCGCGACGACCGACGCCGAGCCAGCGCGTCCGCCAGCAGTTCCGACACGACAGCCCCCATCGAACGACCCTCCTTCTCGTGAATGGCCTTCACCTCACGCAGAATCGGGTCATCGATATCCACCGTTGTTCGCATGATGACTGATGCTATCATAATAGACATCTGATGACGCGCCCGCTACCTGTGGATCGACTGCTCGCTTCGATAGCGATTGGCGGCGCGCTTGCCGCGACGACAATCTCCTCCCCCGCCGCTCAACAGGCACCGCCAGCCCAGGTTGCCAGCCGGCTCGAAGTCCTGCCGGTCATGGGTGACGTGTACCTCCTTGCAGGCACCGGCGCCAACGTCGTCGTCCAGGCGGCCGCGGAAGGCGCGCTTGTGGTCGACACGAGCACCGAGGGTGCCAGCGAGCAGCTGATCGCGGCGGTGCGCAAGCTGACGTCGAAGCCCATCCGCTACGTCGTCAACTCCAACGCCGATCCCGATCACATCCGGGGCAACGACCGTGTCGCGGCCGCCGGGCTGAACTTCGCCACGCCGGTCCCCAACCTCGCCGGCATCGGTGGGCGGCAAGGCGGTGGTGGCGGTGGCGGTGGCGGCGTGGGAGGACTGCGTCCGTCGAGTGCGCAGATCTACGCTCGGGAAGAAGTGCTGCAGCGGTTGAGCGCGCCAACCAGGGGAGCCGCGCCGGTGCCGGTGGCGCTGTGGCCGACCGACACCTTCTTCACCGCCAAGAAGACGCTGTCGTTCAACGGCGAGGCGATTGAGCTACTGCACGTGCCGGCGGCGCACAGCGACGGGGACCTGCTGGTCTGGTTCCGGCGCTCGGATGTGATTGCGGCCGGGGATGCCTACACGCCAGACCGGTTCCCCATGATTGATCTCGCCCGCGGCGGGAGCGTCCAGGGGATGCTCGACGCCCTGAACCGTATCATCGACATCACGGTGCCGCTCTTCAATCAGCAGGGCGGGACGCGGGTAGTCCCAGGCCACGGCCGCATCAGCAACGAGTCCGATGTCGTCGAATACCGCGACATGGCCACGATCGTGCGCGATCGCATCCAGCGCATGATCGACCAGAAGATGACGCTCGAACAGGTGCGCGCGGCCAACCCGGTGCTGGATTACGAGGGCGTTTACGGCCGCAACACCACGTGGACGACCTCGATGTTCGTGGAGGCGATGTACCGTGACCTCAGCAACCGCAACCGGCCGACCAGCAGCGGGCGTTAGGACCTGGCGCGGCCCTGGCCGCCGTGCTGCTGTTCGCCCTGGCGCCCCGCGCCTTTGCGCAGGTGGACCTCGCTGGCGAGTGGGGCGCGCTGAACGGCGTCAGCGAGGATCAGCCACATCGCGTGCCGGGTGCCACGCTCGGCGACTATACCGGCCTGCCCATCAACGACGCCGCACGCCTGAAGGCGCGCAGCTGGGACGCCTCGGTGCTGTCGCAGCCGGAACGCCAGGCACAGCCGCACCCGGCGCAGTATTCCGTACGCGGTGGCGGCGGCCCCAACCTGCACATC
Source organism: uncultured Acidobacteriota bacterium (assembly GCA_963713655.1). Lineage (GTDB taxonomy): Bacteria > Acidobacteriota > Vicinamibacteria > Vicinamibacterales > UBA2999 > CAWEBF01. The sequence continues at coordinate 25,751 of CAVQMT010000052.1, read as the reverse complement.
TCCAAGGTGCTCGATCCGGTGACGAGACAGCTGCTCGCCTTCGAGCTGTGCTGCTTCTTCGGCGGCTACACGCGGACGATCTGGATGGATGGGCGCCCCCACCCGTCTGAGTACGCCGAACACACGTGGGACGGATTCTCGACCGGCGAATGGGTGGGATCGGCGCTGAAGGTCACGACGACGCACATGAAGTGGGGCGTGATTCAACGCAACGGCGTGCCGGCGAGCCCCTACGCGACGATGGTCGAGTTCTGGACGCGTCACGGCAATCACCTGGGCGTGTTCCAGTGGGTCGACGACCCGATCTATCTCGAGGAACCCATCGTGCGGACGACCGACTGGCTGTCGAACCCGGGACAGAACCTGGCGAATCCCGTCCCCTTCGACACGGTGGACGAGCTGGGCGACAAGCCACTCGGCTGGGTGCCCAGCTTTCCGATGGGGACCGTGCATCGCGATCTCGCCGACCAGTTCAATATCCCCTTCGAGGCAACCCAGGGCGGTAAGGCGACGACTTACCCCGAGTACATGCGCGTCATCGAGCAGATGCGGTCCGCGCCACCCAGCCGCTAGCCGTCGAGGGGTTCGCCTTCCGACTGTTTCCCGGTCCCTGCTCCCAAGGCAGCAGGTGACCGTCGTCCCGGAGGTCGCGGGAATTCGGCGTCTATCTGGCCATGGGCGCGACGCCGGGCGACCTGGTACGTCGGGTCCTCGGCGAAACGGCGACGCTCGTGGGACTCGGCCTCGTTCTCGGGTGCGCTGGTTCGGTGGCGCTCGCCAGGCTGCTCGGCGGATTCCTGTTCGGCGTGACCCCGCACGACCCGCAGACGTTCATCCTGGTGCCGCTGGTTCTGGGCGCAATCGGCCTGCTGGCGGGCTATGTGGCCGCTCGCAGGGCGACGCGCATCGAACCGATGGCGGCGTTGAGATACGAATAGACCTGGCAGCGGCCTACGGCTACCCCTTTGTCGTCCGCGCTCGGGCCGTAGATGTTCGGAACCTTCGAGCCCATGGCGCGCAGGTAGGCGGCGAGCTGGCCGCGATGGTGCATGCTGTGATTGTTGGCGAAGCCGATGTACCGCACAGCCGGCCAGTTGAAGTTGCCGAAGCAGTCGATGGTCGACGTCAGTTTGTCGCCCGGCAGCGCACGCAGCGCTTTCAGCCTCTCGGGGAAGGCCTTCTTGTAGAACGCCACGATGTCGTCGACGGTCTTGAACTCCGACTCGGCCTGCTTCACCGCATCGGGGTCCCACACGAAGGCACCGTTCAAGACGCTGTCCATGAACCAGATGTCGGCGTGGGCCAGATGCGTCGCCAGCTCCCACGCCGTGCGTGACTTGGCGTCGGGCTTGTAGTGGCGGTTGTCGTCCTTCACTGCCGCAAGCACCTGACACGTGGCCGGGAACTCGGCTTCCCAGACGGTGGCCATCAGGTCGGCCGCGGCTTTCGCTTGTTCTGAAGTCATGTCGATCTCTCCTACGTGTGAGGATAGGAAATTCTGACCGTTCAGGTGGACTGCAGGAAGCCGACCATCTGCTTGCTCACGATCTCCGGCTGTTCCTCCTGAGGCCAGTGACCGGCACGATCCACCAGCTGCGTTCCCATGAACTTCGTGTAGCCGTTCCGTCCAACGGCCTCGGGTCCGCCCGCGATCCGGTTGGCGCCCCAATCCTGTTTGCCGGCGATGAACAAAGCGGGGACGTCGATGGTTCGACCAGAGAAGGTGAGTTGCTCGGCGATGTTGGGGGCAAACGCCGTGCGCCGGTGCCGATAGTTGTGCAGGGCGCCGGTCCACCCCGAGGCGGTGTACTCCTGGCCGTAGACATCGCATTCCGCCTGCGTGAACCACTTGCAGTTCGCGATGTAGTCCTTCGACGGCATGAACGCGACCATGGTGGCCGGCATGCCCCGGTCCCGCCTCATCACGTAGTACTCCGGCATCCGCGCGTTTTCGACGGCGGCCTCTCTGGCGGTCGGCATGGGCCGCAGCGGCGTCAGGTTCTGGTTGGCGGGAAATTCGCCGCCCTTCGTGTAATAGAACGCGCGGAAGAAGTCGCTCATGCTCTGGGGCATGTGCTTCATGTCTTCGTCGGCCTGCCGGCTGGCCCAATACTCCTGATAGTCCCGGCGAGGCGGGTTGAGCTTCGCGAACTCCGCGTCGAGCTCCGCCGCGGTATAGCCGCCTCCCCGTGCCGTTCCGCCGAAGGGGAGCGAGGGCGGTATGGCAGCCGCACCGGAGACCGTCGTGAGCCGGAGAAACATGTCGGGCCGGATGATCACGGCATACGACGCCATCAGCTGGCCCTGATCGTGGCCGACGATCATGTCGACCTTGCGGTAGCCCAGCGCATAGACGAGGGCGATCTGGTCACGAACCATGTTCAGCGTCGTGAACGCCGTGGGGTCCGCGTCCCACGACTTGTCCCAGCCAACCGTGCGCCCGAACCCGCGGCAGTCCGGCGCCACGACGTAGTAGCCGGCGTCGGCGATCGCCGGCATCACCTTGCGCCAGCTGTAGGCGAGGTTCGGAAACCCATGGAGCAGCAGGACCAGCGGCCGCCCCTGCGTCCCTGCCTCGAGCATGTTGACGGTGAGGCCGTTGACGTTCGGCACGAGCCGCGGCTTGACCCCGGCGGGAAGCGTGTTGTTGCCGTACGGCGGCAGCTTCTCGAACGGCGCCATGGTCGTGATCTGCGCCGCCCCAGCGGCGGACGCCATCGCCACGCCTCCGAGCGCGGAGGCGCCGGCCAGGAACTCGCGGCGCGAGAACTCGGGCCTCGTCGTGCCTTTCATGCTCTCCCTCCCGGGACGGCCCACCTGTCGCGAAGGCCTCAGGAACGCCTCGACAGCCGCCTACGCTATACCCCAGGCGCCGCCAGGTCAAAAGGCCGGATTCACGCTAAGATTTGCTAGCTTTCGACGCTTGACGCCCCACGCGGTTTCTTCACGGAGGTTAGTTCGATGAGAACCAGGTTGACCGTTGCGGTTGTCTGTATCGCTGCCCTGCTCGCCGCCGTGCCTGTGGTGGCCCATCATTCGTTCGCGGCCGAGTACGACGCCGAGAAGCCTATCAAGCTCACTGGGACGGTGACGAAGATCGAGTGGACGAATCCCCACTGCTTCTTCTACGTCGACGTGAAGAACGAGGCGTCCGGCAAGACCGAGAACTGGGGCTTCGAGATGGGCAACCCCAACGCGCTCCTGCGACTGGGCTGGACGCGCAACTCGCTGAAGCAGGGTGACACGGTCACTGTCGAGGGAAGCCGCGCGAGAGACGGCAGCCTGCATGCCAACGCCCGGGTCATGGTCTTGGCAAGCACGGGGCAGAGGCTGTTTGCGGGATCGAGCCAGGGTTCGAACCCATGAAGGGCGCATGGGCAAAGGGCGCTGTCGTCTTCAGCGCGTTCGGTACTGACGTCCTCGGCGCACGTCACGTTTGGCCAGTGGGTGACGTACCCGACCCCGAACGTGCCCCGGCTTGCCGACGGCAAGCCGAACCTGAACGCGCCGGCGCCGCGACAGCCAGACGGCAAGCCCGACTTCATCGGCTTCTGGCAGCCTGACCGCCAGCGGGATTGCACGCCGGATCTGGCTTCACGGGTGCGTTTGGCGCAACCGTGCAAGCCCGGCGAGAAGGTGACGGTGCCTCTCGGTCCCGCGTCAGTGCCCGGCGGCATGCCGACTTCAGCCCTGGGCTGCGGACCTCGTCAAGCAACGAACGGCGGATCTCTCCAAAGACGACCCGCACGCCCGCTGCCAGCCGGACAACTACCCGCGCGTGTATTGGCTTCCGCACTACACGAAGATCTTTCATGTCCCGGGATTACTGCTGATGCTCAACGAATGGAACGCCCAGTTCCGGCAGATCTACACGGACGGCCGACCGTTTCCCGAGGACATGCACCCCATCTATAGCGGGTATTCGATTGGGAAGTGGGAGGGCGACACGTTCGTGATCACCACGAAGGGCTTCCGTGAAAGCGAGTGGGTGGACACGCCCGGCCATCCGATGACGAGCGCCGCAACAATGACCGAACGGATCACGCGGCCGAACTACGGGACGCTCAACATCGTGATCACCGTCGACGATCCCAAGGCGTATACGAAACCGTGGACTGTCGACATGAACATGAAGATCATGATCGACACCCAGATGATCGAGGAGTTCTGTCTCGAGAACGAGAAGGATTCCCAGCGCCTGCTGGGACCTAATGTCAGTCTGAGCAAGTAGTCAGCGCTGGCTCGGCGATATCAGGGGCAAAGCCCCTTGGCTGGTTAGCGGAGCGTTCGGTACACGGCTTCGACGAACTGCTCCGCCGACCAGCCGCGGGCGCTTCCGTACAGCGCGTCGTACTCGAGCGTGGGCCGCGCGGCCTGCACCTGCGCCAGCGTCTGGCCCTTGGCGCGCAGGGCCTGGACGCGGTCCCGGACGATGGTGACCATGTCGCGGTATTCCACCAGGTCCGCTTCGTCCGAGATGCGGCCGTGGCCGGGCACGATCAGCGTGCCGCCTTCCACCTTCTCGCCAGACACCGCCAGCGCCAGCAGCCGGTTGAGCGCCGCCAGCACACCGGCGATCGTGCCGCCCCGCCCGGCGTCGATGATGGGATAGGACTCGGTCGAGTACAGATCCCCGGCGGCAATCACGTCCGACCGCCGGAAGAAGACCAGGCTGTCGCCGTCCGAGTGCGCGGCGGGCTGGTGCACGATCTGGATCGCCTCGCCGTTCATGAAGATGGACTTCTCGTCGAGCGAGAACGTCGCCGTGGGCCACGCACCGGCAGGCACGCGGCTGTCGCCGCTCATCGTGTCCAGGACGTGCTGGTGCGCGATGATCTCGGGCCGTCCCAGCTGCCCGGAGCCGACAGTCGCCACATTGCGCGAGCCGAGGCCGGCGCCAGATGCGGCCAGCACCTCGTTGGCGCCCGTGTGGTCCGGATCGAAGTGCGTGTTGATGAGGAACCGGATCGGCGTCGTGCTGAGCCGCCGGACGGCGTCCCTCACGGACGCGCCCTGGGCCTCGGGACCAGGGTCCACCACCACGGCACCCACCTGCCCGATCTGCACGACCACGTTCGTCCCGGCGGCATCCACCAGGTGCACCGCGCCCTGCACGTGCAGCGTCTCGAGCGCCGGCACCGCACGACCAGCCGGCGCCGGGCCCTGCGCGGCGCGCACGCTGGCCCATTCGCCGGCCAGCGCCGCGGCGGCGCACACGCCGGCGATGCAGCCGGCCCGGATCGAGCGTTCCCAGGAAGCGGACACAGGCACCACCCGCGCTATCGGCTGGAGGCCGACGCGGGCCTCGCCGTGGGAACAGGCATCGTGGGGATCCGGCGGGCGTACTCCGGATACATCGTCTCGGCGCCACCTCGCACCGCTTCGAGCGGAAGGTGGACGCGCGTGGCGAACTCCTCGACGTAAGGGTTCTGGCCGGGCAGATAGTGGGGCACGTCGCCGGCGCCACGCAGGATCTCCTCGTCCGCCTGGCAGAAGAGCCAGCGCTGATAGTCGGCCGGACGCGTGTTCAGGTCGAGCCGCAGATCGGTGGACTTCACGAGCGGCTCGGACAGGAACACGGGATCCTCGGTGATGCTGACCTGCGTCAGGACCTCGCCGTGGCGAAAGTAGTACTCGGTCATCCTCGTCCGGGCGCTCATGGGCACGCCATTCCGGCGGTGCCAGCCTTGCTTGATGTGCGTGGTGACGACCTTCAGCGTCTGGCCGATCCACTCGCCCGTCGAGAACCCCATCCAGGTGTGCGGCGCCTTCTCCGATGGATGAGGCCGCCCGTCGAGCCAGATCGTCCGCTCCTGCGCCCAGGTGCTCATGAACTGCTTCAAGGCGACGACGTCCTGGGACGTCGGGTCGCGCTCTTCGGTGATCCGCACGCGGATCGGGCCGCGCAGGATGTAGGGCGACACGTGGGCGCGGCACTGGTGCTCGGGCAGCGTCAGGCGCCCCGCGTCCCAGCTGTCGGCATACAGCCGGCCGGCCGCGTTGACCGGCAGGCCGGCGTAGTCGCCCGGATCGGGACCCGGAGCGCGCTCGGGCTCGTCCTCGTGGAACAGGCCCACCCAGTCGCCGTTCAGGTGACTCTGCGCCCACGCCGGCGTGGCGACGACAATCGCGACGACGACGAGCACGACGACGAGCGACAAGCGGCGAACCATCGAGTCTCCCGGCCGCGTCGAATGAAGAGCGGCGCCGGTCGGATTATGGGGTTCCGACGGCCTGCGCAACCGGGCCGGGCGCTGATTTGACCACTATTTGCCGGGCCTGTCTCGTCTACCGCGGCGGCAGAAGCGGCTCGCGGTCCGGCGGCAGCTGCTGATTGACGGCGTTGAGCAGCATCGCCGTCATGGCGTAGTCGCCCATGACCATGACGATGTCCATCGTGCCCTGACGGCCGAACAGCGCCACCATCTTCGCCCACATCTCGGCGTGGCACCTGGGTTGCCCCGCAACATGCGTACGGCCGAACTCGATGACCGTCGCTTCCTTCTCGGGAAGGCCGGTGACAGGGCGGTCGAACTTGATGACGTCGATCACCTCCTCTGATCGACGCCCGCGCGCCTCGCACCGACCTCGTGCGCCGACCACTCGTACTGCTGATTGAACTCGCGCGCCGGCACGAGCGTGCTGATCTCGAAGAACTGCGGCCCGCGACCGTCTTGCGCCAGCAGCTGGTTCAGCCGGTCGTAGGGCTCGGCCGCCGCCAGGCTGTACATGGAGTTTGCCGGCGGGCCGATGCCGCGGCGCGTCGCCCTCCTTGCCGTTGATGGCCTCGAAGATTCGCTTCCCCTCGGCATCGAGCGAGCCCTTCATGATGAGGGGCAGGCGCGAGTACCGACTTCGGGTCGATGTCCGACGGCAACGGCGGCCTGGCCGACTGCGCATTGAGGGCTGCCGCCGCGAGAACGAGCAAAAGAGTCGCGTGTCTCATGGCGCGCATCCTACCAGATTATTGCGCGGCCTGTGCAAGCCAGGCCGGGTGAGTATTTGCTGCTCTAACATGGCCTCGGCTTCGGTGAGCCCTCGCTGTAACATCGCGTGCTACCGCAAGGAGGAATGCGCGTGAAAGGTGTCTTCGTCTCCCTGCTGCTTGCTGTTCCCGCCGCAGCGTTCGGCACAGCAGCCCCAGCCGCCAGCCGGCGACGCGGTGTTCACGCGCGCCTGCGCCAACTGCCATCAGGCCGGGCAGACGGCCGTGCCGCCGCCGGATGCGCTACGCGCCTACACGCCGGAAGCCATCGTGAACGCCCTCACCAACGGCAAGATGGCCGCCCAGGGCGCCACGCTCACGACAGCCGAGCGCGTGCGGTCGCGCAGTTCCTGACCGGGCGCACGCTCGCGGCGCGACGGGCCGCGTCGAACCAGTGCACCGCCGCAACGCCGACGACCGATCCGATGCAGGGGCCGCGCTGGATGGCGTGGGGCAACGACACCACCAACACCCGCTACGCGCCGCAGGGCGGGTTGACCGCCCAGGACCTGCCGCGTCTGAAGTTGAAATGGGCGTTCGCCTACGAGGGCGCGACCTCCGCCCGCGTCCAGCCGGCCCTGGCGGGCAGCAAGCTGTTCGCCGCGAGCGACAACGGCGAACTGCACGCGCTCGATCCGAAGACCGGCTGCACCTACTGGACATACAAAGCCGAGTTCGGCGTCCGCAGCGCACTCAGCGTGTGGCCGTACCGCAGCGGCAGCGCCACCCGCTACGCCGTGTTCTTCGGCGACCAGAAGGCCAACGCCTACGCGGTGGACAGCGTGACGGGCCAGTTGGTCTGGAAGCGCAAGGCCGACGACCATCCGAACGCGGCGATCACCGGCGCGATTGCCGTCGCCGACGGCAAGGCGTTCGTGCCGATTCAGGGGCTCGGCGAGGAAGACCACGGCCGGCGCGGGCAGACAACGCGTGCTGCACTTCCGCGGCAACCTGACCGCGCTCGACGTCAACACCGGCGCCAGCTGTGGAAGACCTACACCGTGGACGAGCCGAAGCTGCGTGGCAAGAACGCGCGCAACGGCACCGACGCGTTCGGACCCGCCGGCGGCGGCATCTGGTCGTCGCCCACCGTCGACATGGCGCGCCGTTCGGTCTACGTCGCGACCGGCAACGCCTACGCCGATCCGGGCAGCCGATGACCGATGCCGTGGTCGCCATGGACATGGAGAGCGGCAAGGTGAAGTGGGTCTATCAGGGCACGCCCGAACGACAACTGGCTCGGCGGATGCCCGGCGAAGAGCGACGGCAATTCCGGCTGCCCGGAAACGATGGGCCCGGACCACGACTTCTCGGCCGCGCCGATGCTGGCGACGGTCGAAGGCCGGCAACTGATTCGTCGTGCCGCAGAAGTCGGGCGTGGCGCACGCGATCAATCCGGACACGGGCGCGCTGGTGTGGCAGTACCGCTTCGGCGCGGGCGACGCCCTCGGCGGCCAGTACGGCGGCTCGTTCGACGGCCGGCAGGCGTACTTCGGTAACGGCAGCTACCGGTCGCCGGCGCCGGGCGGCGTGCGGCGGTGCGCGGGGCACGGGCCAGGAGGCGTGGAGCGTCGCCGCCGCAGCCGGCGCTGTGCGCCGGCCAGCCGCGCTGCAACGCGTCGCAGGCGGGCGCCACGACGGCCATCCCCGGCGCAGTGCTGGCGGGCTCGATCGACGGCGGACTCCGCGCCTACGCCGCGGACGATGGCAAGATCTTGTGGCAGTTCGACACCAACCGCGCGTTCGAGACCGTGAACGGCGTGCCAGGCACGGGCGCCAGCATCGACGGCTCGCCGCTCATCGTCGGCGGCGGAATGATCTTCGTGAACTCCGGCTACGGCGGCATCGCCGCCCGCCCGGGCAACGTGCTCCTGGCCTTCGGCGTGGACTAAGGCACTTTTCGTATCGGTGTAGGTGCCAGTCCTCCGAAAAGTGCCCTAGTTCCCCACCCAACGTCAGCAAGTAGCGCTACGGCCGGATGGCTTTGACCGTGTAGTACACGACCGACTTCGGCACCTCCTTGAACCAGTGCGGCGTGCCGGCCGGGACGAGCACGACGTCGCCCTTCTTGAGCTGCATGGTCTGGCCGCCGTCGATGCCCGTGCCTCGGAGCTGGCCCGGTCCCGTAGACTTGCCCCCGACCATCGTGCCGCCGGTCACGAAGGTGGCGTCGCCTTCGAGCACGTAGAAGGTGTCGGTCTCCTTCTCGTGGATCTCGGACATGCCCGGTCCGTTCCTCCGGTTGAACGACACCGTGGCGTCTGGCGCGGCGGCCACTTGTCCGCCCTTCTGCATGATCTCGGCGGCCTTATCCGCCGGCACTGCACGACGGCTCCGTGCTGCGCGAGCGCCACGGCCGACACCAGCAACGACGCGCACACACCCAGAACGAGTCGGGACAGCATGGCCATGATTCCTCCGTTACAGCGACACGCCTCGTGGTGAACCTGATCCGCAGCCGCGCGTCAGTTTAGTGCAAACTACCAGAGCATCGACAACCTCGTGACCGAGCAGGCAGAAGGAGGGTGCGTCATGATCAGGCCGCGACGTTGGGTCCCCGTTGCCGTCGCTCTTTTCATCGGCGTTACGTCCCTAGCCGACGCTCAGAATCCCAACGTTGCGCAACCTGCTGAGCAACGGGTAGCGCCTTCGCCTCCTTGTCGCGACGAGCAGGGACTGTCCTATATCTGTCAGCTCAGTGTTCCGGAAGACATCCTGACCGTGGGGACGACAGGTCTTTTGCTCGCGTCCGGCCATCGAGCGCCCGGTCACCTGTATTTGATCGATCCTGCGACGCGGACGCAGTCAGAGCTCATCCATGGTGCCAACTTCAAGTTGCAGCACGACACACGCGCCTACCCCAACTGCCCGGGACCGCTGAACCTGCAGGCCTTCGACACCCATGGCCTCAGCTTGGCCGAAACGTCGCCGCGGCGCTTCAGTCTGTACACGACGAGTCACGGTGCACGCGAGGCCATCGAGATCTACGATCTCGATCTCGCCGGCGCGACGCCGATGCTGACCTGGAAAGGCTGCGTCGTTTTGCAGCAGGACAGTTACCACAACAGCGTCGCCCGGCTTGCCGACGGTGGATTCATCGCGACCCGAATGCGGGACCAGTCCTACCGAGCCACTCCTGGCGTCTCGGCCGGAATCACCGGCTGGTTGATCGAATGGCATCCAGGCGGCCAACCGCAGCGGTTGGCAGGCACCGAGATGTCGCTGCCGAACGGCATCGATGTCTCGAAGGACGAGCGTTACGTGTTCGTCGCTGCGATCGGCTCGCAGGAAGTGGTCCGTTTCGATCGTCGGGCGACACCGATGACCAAGCGCGCGGTATCGGTGCCCATTCGGCCGGACAACGTCCACTGGGCCCTCGATGGCAAGCTCCTGACCGCCGGCCCCAACTATGTCGCGCCGGCCGTGTGCAGCGGCCCGGGCTGTTCGACCGGCTGGTCGGTGCTGGAAGTGGATCCCGAGACGTTGACCTTCTCGCGACTCGGCGGTGCGGATCAAACCGCCGCGATGCAGGCCGTGAGCGCGGCGATGCGCGTGGGCAACGAGATCTGGGTTGGCAGCAACGACGACCGTGTGGCGCGGTTCGCGTTGCCACGCCCAGGTCGGTAACCATGGCACTCGCGGCCGCAAGGCAGCGGCACGGGCGTCTCTCTACCACGAGCTGAACGGTCACTGACGCGTGCTCTTCTAGCGTCTGCCGTCGAGCTCGAGGTCTTGCCAGATCTGTCGAAGGATCTTTGGATCGATGACCCGCGTGTCCGCCTTCGCTGGCTCCTTCTCCGAATAGAGTGCCAGCGTCACCGTGGCACACGCTGGCCCCAGCGCTGCCGGATCGAACGCGTACAACCCTTCGTAGACGGTATCCGTCTCTGAGACGCGCAGGTCGAGCTTGAAGGGATGAATCGGGGCCACTTCCGTGCGGTCACAGAACGCCTGCAGTCGATCGAAGCCCGACTTCAGCCGCTTGAGCGCTGGGAGGGCCATGCCCTGTGTGTACGCGGCGCCCCGCGCCATCTTCGCCCAGAACGGTTCCGCCATCTTTGGCGTCACGCGGATGAGCAGCACCGGCGGGATGTCCGCGACGTAGGCGGACCAGTTGCTGAAGTCCTGGTTCGGCTGAGACTGCCCGGCGAGGTTGAGCACCGGGGTGATGAAGGCCACGTCGAACTCGGAGGTAGACATCGCATAGGGCCGCAGATTGCCCGCGCGCCGCTTGACGGCGTCTTTGAGCGCGTCGACGGCCGCCGGCTGCTCCGGTTCCACCGGAAGATGCGCGGCGCTCGGTGCCGGAACGCCGTTGGCCTTCTTCGCCGCCACCGCCACGAGTTCGCACGCAGCATCGATGCGAACGACCCGCGTCTCGTCGTGCCTCCGCTCCTCGCGCTCGTCCGGAGGAGTGGTCAGTCCGACGAGCTCACCCGAGGTGGTGAACACCGGTCCTCCCGTGCCGCCCGTGCCGAGCGACAGGTCGACCGGGAACACGCGTGCGTTGGTGCGACTCATGAATCCGGGCGTCCACCCCTTGTTCCGGCCAAGAGGCGCGGCCAGCGCGAAGATCTCTTGCTCGCTGGAGGCGGGCGGCGGGCGGCTGCCCGAGCATCCAAGCGGCACCGGCGCGATCGACGCCATCACGGCGGGATTGATCCGGATCACGGCAACGTCGCGTTGACGATCGGCCTCGACGACGGTTCCCACGACCTTGATCGACCGGGAGAGCTGGACCTCGACGGACGTCGCGTCGCCAACCACTTTCTGGTTCGTGACAATGAGTCCGGCCGAATCGACAAGGAATCCCGACGCGTGTGCAGTCGGAGTCCACAGTTCGACGACGCTGTCCAGCCACTGCTGCCGCAGCAGCCAGATATCGTTCGAGGGGCGCGTATCGGCGTTGGGCGACCCCGCGGCGAGCGGTTCGGCGATGGCGTTGGCGAGCGTGAAGTCGAGGGCCGCGTCGCGCCCGGCCACGATGTCCAGGGTCTGCCTCCAGTGATAGGCCTGTCCTTGAAACACCAGGGGCTCGTCCGACTCGACCGTGTAGTTGGCGGGGCTCAGCCTCACGCTGACGGTGCCATCGAGACCGGTGAGGACTCGGCGCACCTCCATCGTCGGCGGATTGTCGCTGATGATCAAGGCGTGGCGGGCAACCGGCGTGGTGCGTCCGTTGGCGTCGGTCACGGCGACTCGAATGCGGAGTGCCACGAGCGTCTGGCCCGCAGTCGCGACCGAGCGTGAAGTCGAGAGCCGCGTCGCGCCCGACCACGATTAAGAACTACCTTAAGAAAGCCAGCCTGAACAGGGGCCGCCACGGAAGGAGGGGCCAGCCAGCGAGGGCACGAACGAGACTGCCTCCGTCGTCGAAATATTGTCGCTGAGATCAATGCGTGGCGGGCAACCGGCGTGGTGCGTCCGTTGGCGTCGGTCAGCGGCGACTCGAACGCGGATACACGAGCGTCTGACCCGCGGTCGCGACCGAGGCGGCAACGGCCAACGCTGCGATAACAAACGCGCGGCACATGACCCTCATCCTACCGAATCCCTCGGTGCACGGCGACAAGGCCCCGATTCCGCTGGCGTCGGCCCAGGAATGGGAGAACGCCTTTCCGCGGCGACCCTCCTGCGCGTCGCGGGCGCCGGGCACTTTCCCTTCATCGAGCAGCCGCAGGCGTTCCTGCGCGCCTTCTAGCCGTTCGTGACGGCGCATCCCCCGTCTTGCTAAGTGGGTAACATAGGATAACGGCATCGCCGCGAGTCGAGGCTGATACCGCCGCCTGCCTGTTTGAAGCTGTCGTCATAGGGCTTCAGCGTGTGCCGAAATACACGAAACACGCCGCCGGCATCCAGATGCAACCCCGCGCCATTGAAGGCGACGCGCGAGACGATGTCGGGCATCAGGTTCGGCACGCTCAAGCCGTTCGTGCCGACGTTGTACTGCGCCTGCAAATCGCTCGTGCAGGACGCGCCCCGGCAGCCTCTACGCCGGTTCCGATCTGCTGCTCGGGGTTTCGGCAGAGACGGCCCAGTTGAACGCCGGCGATGGACGATACGTAAACCGCAGCTGCGGGGCACGGTCCCACACCATGTCGGCCACATCGTTGAGATCGACGGCAGTGGTCAGCTCGTAGCCGCCGGCCAGATCGACAGTTGATCTTCGGCGGTGTCATCAGTGGGTAGGCCTGCCCGGCAGCGACAATGAAGCGGCTGGTTCCGCCCTCCCGGTCGGGGCCTCCTCCGCGTTCGCACGGCAGGCAGCGCATCACGGGCCGGCCAACTGGCGGCAACGGGCGCGGGGCACCTCGTTCACGCATGGGGCAGCGGCGTGGCGGCCTCTATTCGCTGGTCGGGAGACACGCGTGGACGGACTGACCTGACCACTTTTCTGAACAACCCACCGGAAACCCAGACGGAAGGGATGCGCTGTCCACGACCTACCGCGTGACGGTAAGGGCTGTCCTGGGGTGTCCCTCGCACAGCCGCACAGCGGCACCGCGGACGCCGCAGGTCCAAAAATGAGACGCACAAGCGCAGCTCGGCAGCGCCAGCACGCCCCCCCCACGACACAACACAACCAAGCCGGCCAGTCGTTGGTGTTTCAGAGCAAGCACGAGCTGCATCATGGCGGGGACAGGCGTCCGCAAAACACAACAGATGGGTGGTGTGAAGCGCCACAGACATCTGGATTTCCGGCCGAAAAGGCCGTCATGGCTTCAAGCAGGTCACGGCAAGGCTTTTGCGGTAGCCAGGGCAAAGTGTTGCGCAACTCCTCCGTTCCGCCTGACGTCTATACCGCCCGCGACATCGCGGAAGCGGCCGGGGTGTCGGAAACCCAGGTCATAGCGCTGCTCTCGCGCGGCGAGCTTCGGTCGATCGCGGCGCAACTGCCGATTGCGGGAGACGCGAGCCTGGCCGGCTTCGTCGCGCACGACGAGGCGGTGCGCGCCGTGCGCGCGCTCAAGACGGGCTCCGCCGTCGGCGTTGCCGGCGCGCTGGGGTTGGGCCGCGAGCTTTTCGCGCCATCGGCGCACGCGCAACGCTCGGCCACCATGCCGCTGATTCTTTCGACGAGCCTGCATGGGTTCGCGGTCGCCACCATCCTCTTCATCGCCAGCCTCGGGCTCGCTGTGGCCGACGAGCGCACCGCCCCGACTGAACAGGAGCCGATCCGGATGGTGTTCCTCTCGATTCCGGGACCTGGCGGCGGCGGTGGCGGCGGCGGACTGAAAATGAAGACGCCCCCGCCGCGCGCGGAGCGTAAGGGGCCGGCGAAGGTGAGCAGCCCCCTGCCGGCGCGGAAGCTTCCGTCGCCGACGCAGCCGCAACCGACACCGCCGGAGCCGCCCAAGCCGCTCGAGGCGAAGCAGTTGCCACCGGTGATGGCGCCGATTCCCACCAAACCCGCTGAGACGCAGGACCGTGAGGGCGTGCTTGCGAAGGCGCCGGAAGTCCCGCCCAGCCAGGGATCCGGCACCGGCGGCGGCGCGGGATCGGGACAGGGTACGGGCCTCGGACCCGGTGACGGCACGGGCGTCGGCGACGGATCCGGCGGCGGCTACGGCGGCGGGCCCTTTCGTCCCGGCAGCGGCGTGGAGCCGCCTCGCCTGCTGCGGGAAGTGAAAGCGGATTACACGGATGAAGCCCGCCGCGGGAACATCGAGGGCGAAGTCGAACTCGAGATTGTGGTGCGGCGCGACGGCACAGTTGGCGAGGTGAAGCTAATACGCGGTCTGCGCGGCGGGTTGAACGATCGCGCCGTGCAGGCTGTGCGGCAGTGGCGGTTTGCGCCGGGACGCATGAAGGGCACGCCCGTCGACGTCGTCGTCGAAGTGGGCGTCGAGTTCCGACTTCGCTAGAGCAAGAGCTATGGCAACCATCCTCGTTGGAATCACAGTCGTGTCCCTGGCGGTCGCGCTCGTCATGGGCGCGGCTTTGTGGCGGCTCCTGCGCGACGAGAAGCGGCGCTCGGCGGCGCGCGTCGCCGCGTTGTCGGTTGCGGCCGGTGCCGCCGTGGTGCCGCCGAGTGCGATCGGCTTTGAGCCGCGCGTGGAATCGGTTCCCGTCGTCGAGCCGACGGCCACGCACGCCACGGGCTTTCTCAGCGCGTCGGCGGACGGGCGCGACGACGGCGGCGGCCGGCAGCGGTCGCTGGCGTTGGCGTCGGTGATCCTGTTCTTCGTGCTGTCGGGTGGGCTCGTGTGGATGATGTCGGGGCCGCGCGGCACGACGGCGGCAGCGATGGTCCCGGACGCGCCGCTCGAATTGACGTCGCTCAGTCACACGCGGCAGAACGACAAGCTCGCGGTGTCGGGCCTGGTGCGCAACCCGGTGGCCGGCAAGCCCGTCGAGCGCCTTTCGGCCGTTGTGTTGCTGTTCGACAAGACCGGCACGTTCGTGGCGAGCTCGCGCGCGCGCGTCGACTTCCTGACACTGGGCGCGGGCGACGAGACGCCGTTCGTAGTGTCGCTGGATGCGCCGCCGACGGTAGCGCGCTACCGGCTGAGCTTCCGGACCGATGAGGGTGTCGTGCCGCACATCGACAAGCGGTCGGCATCGCCGGTGCCGGCCGAAGGCGATCAACCCGTCAAAGTCTCACGGAAGTGAGGGCTGTCGTGGATTTCGTATCTCGGATCTCGGGTCTCAGAAGTGGGCCGGGCCGGATTGCCATCGTGTCGGCGTTGGCCCTCGCCTGCGCCACTGTATCCGCGCAACAGCAGGGCGGCTTCCGCTTCAAGAGCGGCGTCGAGCTGATCAACGTCACGGCAACGGTCACTGATCGCACGGGGCGCTTCTACAGCCAGCTGCGCAAGGAAGACTTCCTGGTCTACGAGGACAACAAGCCGGTCGAAGTCACACACTTCAGTGCCGAGCGCACGCCGGTGAGCCTCGGGATCGTGGTGGACACCAGCGGCAGCATGGCCGGTGAGAAATGGTCCTCGGCCGTAAACGCCATCGACCGTTTCTTCCGATGATGAACGACGAGCTCGACGAGTTCTTCCTCTATCGTTTCAGCGCCAGCCCGGACCTGGTGGCGGACTGGACCAACAATCGCGATCGGCTCGCCACCTCATTGGGGCGCATCCGCCCGGTCGGCGGCACGGCCATGTACGATGCGGCCGCGGAAGCGGTGCCGATGGCACAGGGTGGCAAGAACCGCAAGAAGGCGGTGGTGATCATTTCCGACGGCAACGACACCAGCAGCCACGTCGACGTCTCGGAAGTGCGGCAGCTCGTGCGCGAAACCGAAGTGTTGGTCTACGCGGTGGGTATCGACGGGCAGGGCGAAGCGACGTTCAACTGGCCGCCCGTGTGGCGGCCGCAGACGCGCCTGCCGATTCCTTTCCCGCCCCCAGGCACCGGCCAGCGTAGGCGCGGGGGCTCTCCGCTGCCGCCCATGCCGCCGATCGGCGGCGGTCGCCGCGGGCGCCGACGATCGCGTGAACGTGATGGCGTTGCGCGAGATGACCGACGACAGTGGCGGCCGCACGGAGATCGTGCGCGACTACCGCGACCTCGACCCGGCCGTCGCCAGCATCGCCGACGAACTGAGCCAGCAGTACTTCCTGGGTTACCCGAGCCCTGGATTCAAGGACGGGCGCTGGCACACGATTCGCGTGGAGCTCAAGGATCCGACGCTGAAAGTGCGCGCGCGCAAGGGATACGTCGCGACGCCGTAAGTGGACCTCATTCTGAGAGTAGGAGCTTTCGTCATGGAGAACAGGCGCCTTCTGGGCTTGGTGTTGGCACTCGGCATCGTGGCCGGTGCGGTGGGGGCATTCGTAATGACCCGCGCCGGAACGTCGGCGGAGGGCGTGCCGGCCGCTGTCGAGGCGCCGCCCGCTGTCGAGGTCCAGGCCACCGATGTGCCCCTTGAGCCGGTGGCAACTGAGACGCCCAAGCCGCCGGTTACTCAGTCTCCAGTCGAACGCCGGCCCGCCGTCACGACACCTTCGCCCCGGCAGGCATCCTCTAGTGCCGCCGTCACAGCTCGGCGCCCCGTCGTGAGCGATTCCGCCCGGGCGGAGACTCCGGCATGGCAGGTAGCGCCCGCTCCTGTGGTACCTGCGCCCGAGCCTCTGACCGACCTCAAACCCGACGTGATAGCAGCGGTGGAGCAACCCAAGTTCGAAGACCTGGTGCTGCCGGCGCAGTCGGTGATCGGCATCCAGCTCGACAGCACTTTGTCAAGCGAGACCGCGCAGGTGGAAGACGCGGTGAATGGCCGCGTGACGCGTGACGTTCGCGTTGGCGATCGCGTGGTGATCCCTGCAGGCTCCCGCGCGACGGGCCTTGTGACCCTGGTCGAGCGTGGCGGGCGCCTGAAGGACCGCGCCCGGCTGGGCGTACGCTTCACCTCCGTGACGCTGGCGGACGGCACCCGCGTCCCGATCGTCACCGAAGCGATCTCCCGGGAAGGCGACTCGCCACGCAACGAAAGCGCGGCCAAGATTGGCGGCGGCGCGATTGGCGGTGCCATCATCGGTGGCATCCTCGGCGGCGCCAAAGGTGCGGCCATCGGCGGATCGATTGGCGCCGGCGCGGGGTCGGCGGCCGTCTACGCGGGCGGGCGCAACGCCGCGACGCTGCCGGCGGGCGCCCCAATCACCGTCCGCCTGGAGAACCCGGCCACGATAACCGTCGAGCGTTAGCCTTCCGGCTTCCGGCTTCCCGTTCGACCAACGACCAACGACCAACCACCAACGACCAATGACCGCCGAGGGACTTACCGGTGGGACCGGCGGGCCGCTCCCTGGCCGTTGTCCAACTCTGAAGTGACGACGTCGTCGCTTCGATCGGTTCTGTGCTGCCCTCTCCCGCCCGCGCACCACAGGGTGTCAGCTGAACACCACCACTGCGCAGGTCGTGGTGCGCTCTCCCACCGCTTGGAAGGCCTCGCGCGTGCGCTCCAGGGGGTAGGTCGCCGTGACGATCGACTTCGCGTCGAAGAGCCCCTGATCCACAAGCTTCACGAAGCGCGGGACGTCCTTCTTGGCGTTCACGCCGCCGTACTGTCCCGCGTGATGATGGCGCCCGCGGTTCGACCATGCGCCGGCCGGCAGGCTGATGTTGCCCCGCGGCAGCCCCAGTGTGACGAGGTTGCCGCCGGCGCGGGTCATCTCCCATGCCTGGCGGGTCGGCACGAGCCCCGTCGGGTCCGGGCCGCGCTCCACCGTCGGCGCAATGACGTCGGCGCCCACGGTGGCCACCACGTAGTCGGCGCCGCGACTGTCGCCGTCGGGGTCGGTATCGCGCCCACCGAGCAACTTGCGGGGATTCGCCGCGCTGCAGATGTCGCGCACCCTGCGCACGAGCCCGTCGCCTTCGACGTTGGGGTCGAGCACGTGCGTCGCCCCCATCTTCAGCGCCAGCGCCCGACGCACCGCAATCGGTTCGACGCAAACGATGGGCGACGCTCCCATGATCCGGGCCCCCTGCACGGCACTCAGCCCGATGGGACCGGCCCCCATCACGACGACGCTTTCACCAAACGCCACCGGGACGAACGTCGTGACCGCCCCGAGCCCGGTCGCACCCACGCAGCCGAGCACGGCCAGTTCGGCACCAGGGGCCTTCGTCAACGCCGGCACGCAGTACCAGTCGTAGGTGATCATGAGCTCCGCGAATCCGCCCGTGTTGTTGTGCTGGTGCACGGGCGTCCCGTCGGCGAGCTCGCCGATCGGCACGAGCGGCTCACCGGCCGACGGATTCATCTGGCAGATGTCGCCCCGTCCGCGGAGGCAGTCGTAGCACTCTCCGCAGTTTGGTGTATTGGTCACGAGCACGCGATCGCCCGGCTGCACGCGCGTCACCTTCGCACCCACGGCATCGACGACGCCCACGCCGCCGTGACCGAGGATCCGTGCCGGCACCGCTCCGCCGGCGCCGCCGGCCGGCCCGGCTCCGAGCGCCTGATTGACGATGGTGTAGCAGCACTGCGTGGCCTCGCTGCGGATGACGACCATGTCGTCACCCAGCGCCCGCATGCGCACCTCGCGGACGGCACCACCTTCGGTGGTCCGGACGAACGCTCTGAAGCGCCGCCCGGCCTGGCTCTGCGGCGTCGCGCCGCCCGGCTGCTGCGCCACCGCGGTGTCACCGCCAAGGGAGCCAGCGCCGGCGAGCGCCGCGGCCCCGTGCTTGATCAACTCTCGTCGTTTCATCGTATTTCCGTCGCTCCTTCCCGCACCACCTTTCAGGTCATCGAGGGCCAGCGTCACCGCGCATATTTCTTCAGCATGTGCGCATGTCCGCCGGCTTCTCCAAAAATGTCCGCCGTGTAGACGTCGCCCCTCTGATCGACCCCGATGGCGACGGCGCCGCTCGAATTGCTCT
The DNA here is from genome assembly GCA_963713655.1 of uncultured Acidobacteriota bacterium. Classification (GTDB taxonomy): domain Bacteria; phylum Acidobacteriota; class Vicinamibacteria; order Vicinamibacterales; family UBA2999; genus CAWEBF01. The sequence goes on along the minus strand of CAVQMT010000052.1, from coordinate 6,424 downwards.
GTGGGTTCGCCGTGTCCGGAATGAAAGACCGGACGATGCCGTCGTTGACGCTGCCGATTCGGATACCTCGTCTGTACGGTGCGTTCACCCGCTGACCGGATTGCGAGTCGGTCACATAGAGCATGTCGTTCTTGATTGTCATGACTTCCGGCCGGCCGAATTGACGCCACTCGTCCAGAAGCGTTCCATTCTGGTCGAAGATCTGCACACGGCTGTTGCCGCGATCGGCGACGAAGATCCGGCCTTTCGAGTCCATGGCGATGTCATGCGGTCCGTCGAACTCTCCGGGCCCGGAACCCGTTTTCCCCCACGCCTTGATGAATCGACCGTCCTTCGAGTACTTGACGATTCGGTGATTGAGACCGCCCGTGGCGTGGCCGTCCGAGATGAAGATGTCGCCATTCGGCGCAATCGTCAGATCGGTCGGTGCGACCAAGGCACCGGGCTCTTCGCTCGAGACACCTCGTTTCCCCAGCGTCATCACGACCTGTCCTTCCGGACTGAACTTGAAGACCTGATATCCCTTGCCCTCCTGTCCATCCGAATCCGTGGCCCAGATGAAGCCCTCGCGATCGACGTACAGGCCGTGAGTCTGGACGAAGAGACCTTCGCCCCAACGCTGCAGCAATCGCCGGCCGGTCGGATCGAACTTGAGCAGCGGCGGATCGGCGCGGCGAATCACGATGATGTTGCCCGCAGCGTCGAAGTCAACTCCGACGACCTGCCCGGCCAACTGTTGGGGCGTGCCTTGCGCCCAATCCATCCCGGGCGGGAGCTGGACCCAGTTCTCGGTCGTGCGGTACGGGTTCGGCTGCGCGTTTGGACGGTTGACCGCTTCCTGCCGGGAGCCGGCCCCCTGTCCGCCGAGCGTCACACCAGCCACGACGGCAAGCAAAGCCACGACAAAGATCACGATCGTTCTCCCTTCTGCTGTCTATACCGTATGCTGCCGGTCCCTGCAGCGCCTGGTCCCCGGCCGGCATTTGACCATTATTTGCCATGAGATACTCGGCAGCCTGATGCCCAAATTGCTACACTCCAGTGCTGACGTGGCACAAGGCGTCGCACACGGCTGACCGTGGAAGGATTTTAGCGCCCAATCTCAGAGACGTCGGCTGGACCGACGCCATTTAGCGCATGTAGGGCGGCACGTTGCCGGCGATGGTCTGGAACTCGGCCTCGGTCAGCGGCAGCGTGCGAAACGCCGCCCATGCGGCCTTGGGCGCGAAGCTGTCCTCGGTCGGCGCGTCGGATCCGAAGAGGATCCGCTGAACACCCAGCTCGCGGATCCGCTGCGCGATCAATGCGGCGAGTTCCGCTGGCGTCTTGGGCAAGACGACCGTCGTCACGTCGAACCACAGCCGCTGCGCCCGTGGATCCTTCCTGGCAATCGCGTCGACGAACACCTGCAGCGCCTGATCCCCGGCCGGCACTTCGTAGCCGCCGGCCCCGGCCAGGTGGGCGATCTGCACGGCCACGTCCGGCGCGGCCGGCAGAATCTCGTTGAAGAAGATCGCGGCCTCGTCGCGGCCGTACGGCAGCTTCGCCGTGGTGGACGAGCGCATGTGGACGACTATCGGCATGCCGTAGCCGTTGGCGGCGCGGAACACGCGGCGCATCTGCTCCACGTGCGCGGGGTTGTGGTAATCCACCACGGCGTTGCCCAGGTGCAGCTTGAGCCCGTTGCGGAGGTTGGGGTTCTTGGCGCAGCGCGCCAGTTCCTCCAGCGCGTAGTCCTTGAGCGGGCTGATGCCGCAGAAGCCGACCAGACGGCCCGGATACTGCGCCACCTGGGCCGCCGTCCAGTCGTTGTCGGCCATCAGCTTCTGCCGCTCGTTCTCTACCTTCCGCGTCGGCTGCCCGAAGATGTAGGCCGTGGACAGCACGGCGGCGCGCTTGATGCCGGCGTCGTCCAGATGACGGATGAGGTCGGCGGCAGTGATCGGCGGAATGGGCCGGGCCGGCGGCGTTCCCGAGATGAGCGCCGCGAGTTCAGGGCTGAACAGGTGCTGGTGGTGGTCCGCCAGCGGCTGGGCACCGGCGCTCGAGGATGCCAGCAGGAACAAGACGGCGACGAGCGTCCGCGGCATGACCCCGAATACGATCCGAAGCGGCCCGGAGTTCCCCTCCGCCGGGAGATTCCACCGACTGGGGCAGCGGCCTCTACGAGAGGATAGCACAGTACATCTCCCCCGCGCGATCAATGCGGCGAGGTCCGCTGGCGTCTTGGGGAAGAAGACCGTCATCACGTCGAACCACAGCCGCTGAGCCCGTGGATCCTTTCTGGCAATCGCGTCGACGAACACCTGCAGCGTCTGGTCCCCGGCCGGGCACTTCGAGCCGCCGGCCCCGGCCAGGTGGGCGACCTGCACGTCCACGTCCGGTGCAGCCGACAGAATCTCGTTGAAGAAGATCGCAGCCTCGTCGTGGCCGTAATTCACCTGCGCGGTGTTGTGGTAATCCACCACGGCGTTGCCCGGGTGCAGCTTGAGCCCGTTGCGGAGGTTGGGGTTTTTGGCGCAGCGCACCAGTTCCTCCAGCGCGTAGGTGCTGGTGGTGGTCCGCCAGCGGTGGGCACTCGTCTTTGGTGTGAAGTCCGCAGTCCGAAAGGACGAGCTGGCGGAACGTAGCATCCGACCCCGTCGACTATAATCCCAATCAATTCAATAGGATGTCCTTGAGTCCGGGCGCCCGCGTCGGGTCGTACGAAGTCGCGTCCCTGCTCGGGGTGGGTGGCATGGGCGAGGTCTATCGCGCCCGCGACACCAAGCTCAATCGCGACGTGGCGTTGAAGGTATCTGCCGACGCCTTCGCGCTCGATCAGGAGCGGCTCGCCCGCTTCCGCCGCGAGGCGCAGGTGCTGGCCTCCCTCAACCATCCGCACATCGGGGCCATCTACGGGTTCGAGGACAGCGGCGACGACCACGCGCTCGTCCTCGAGCTGGTCGAGGGCGACACGCTCGCCGACCGGATCGCCCGCGGTCCGCTGCCCTTCGACGAGGCGCTGCCGATCGCGCGGCAGATCGCGGAGGCGCTTGAAGCGGCACACGAGCACGGCATCATCCACCGCGATCTGAAGCCGGCCAACATCAAGGTCACGCCCGACGGCGTGGTCAAGGTGCTCGACTTCGGCCTGGCCAAGCTGACGGCACCGGCCGAGTCCGGTCCCCACGCACGCCGCGACGCTGTCGCTCTCGCCGACGATCACGTCGCCGGCGATGATGACCGGCGTCGGCATGCTGCTCGGCACCGCCGCCTACATGTCGCCCGGAGCAGGCGCAAGGGCCGCCCGGCCGACAAGCGCAGCGACGTGTGGGCGTTCGGCTGCGTGCTCTACGAGATGCTGACGGCCCGGCGTGCGTTTGATGGCGAGGACATGACCGAGGTGCTCGCCGCCGTGGTCCGCGCCGAGCCGGACTGGGCGGCCCTCCCGGCCGATGTGCCGCCGGCCGTCCGCACGCTGCTGCACAGATGCCTGGTCAAGGATCGCCGCGCGCCGGATCGCCGATGTCGCGGCGGCACTGTTCGTGCTCGATCATCAGGCCGCTCCTGCGCCCGGCAGCGAGGCGGCGCTGCGCGCGGCCGTCACCGGGACCGCGATGGCCGCGCATCGCGGCACTGACCGCCGGTGCGCTGGTGGTGGCCGGCCTCGCCGTCATGCTCACGTGGTTGGCCTTGCGCCCGCCGCCGCCTCCGATCGTCGTCACGACGATCACCACGTCCGGGCCCGACCGAATTGACGCTGTCAGGGCAGCGACCGCGACCTCGCCATTACACCCGACGGTTCGCGCATTGTTTATCGCGGCAATAACCAGCTGCTGGTTCGTGCGCTGAATCAGCTCGAGCCCGAGGTGCTGGCCGGTGTTGGTGCGCGCACGCGGCGTTTTCCTCTCGCCTGACGGGCAGTCGGTCGGGTTTTTCGACGGCGGCACGATGAAGAGGGTGGCGATCACCGGCGGGCCGCCGGAGACGGTGTTCTCATCCAGGAGGACGGCGATCCGCGCGGTGCCACATGGGGTGTCGACGGCACGATCGTCTTCGCGACAAGCTCTCCGGCGATCGGCCTGCAGCGCGTGGCGGCGTCAGGAGGTCGGCCCGTCGTGCTGACGACGCCCAATCGTGAGCGGGGAGCGGGACCACCAGTGGCCCGAGTTTCTGCCGGATGGCCAGGCGGTGCTCTTCACCATCATGTCCGAGCGGGGGGGCCGCGAGAACGCGCAGATCGCGGTGCTGGATCTGAAGACCAGCACGTGAAGATCCTGTTTCGTGGCGGCAGCCACGCGCGCTATGTGCCGACCGGGCATCTGGTCTACGGTGCACCCGGGCACGTTGCGGGCTGTCCCCTTCGATCTCGAACGTCTGGAGATCATCGGGACGCATGAACAGGTGCTCGAAGGCGTCGTGACGACGCAGAGATGGGGCCACGAACGCCGCGGTGGCCGCCAACGGCTCGCTCGATCTACGTCCCGGGGCGATCGGCAGGGCCGGACGCGCACCGTGGTGTCGATGGATCGACAGGGACGTGCCTCGCCGCTGCCGGGCCTCCCACTCGGATTCTACCGCGACGTCCGGGTGTCCCCCGACGGCGCGCGGCTCGCGCTCGCGATCCGACAACGATGTGGGACCTACGATGTCGCACGCGCCGCGCTGAGCCGGCTGACGACCGAACTGCTCGCGAGTCAGCCCGCTCTGGACGCCCGACAGCGCAGCGCATCATCTTTACGTCGAATCCAGGCGGCTATCCCGAACTGTTCTGGCGGCCGGCGGATGGCACCGGCAGCGACAGCGCCTCCTCACGCGCGGGAAAGGATCTCCTCGATCTGCTCGCCAACGGTTGGTCGCCGGACGGCACAGCTGCTGTTTACCGAGGTAACGGGAAGCTGTCAGTGCGCGATCGGGCAGGTCGCCGATCGAGCGCCCGGTCGGAGGGACAGCGTGCTGCTGAAGAACGAGGTCTGCAATGCCCACGCGGCCTCTCTCCGGACGGACGCTGGATGGCCTATCGTCGCGACGTGTCCGGTCGATTCGAGATCTATGTCGAGCGGTATCCGGAGCTCGGAGACCGCGAAACAGATCTCGGGTGGTGGCGGGACGTTTCCCAGCCTGGTCGCGTGACGGCCGGGAGCTGTTCTTCGTCGGTCTGGACGCCCGGCAGATTTCGCGGTCGCGGTGCAGTCCGGGACGACGCTCGATCGCCGGGCGCCCGCAGTTGTTGTTCGAATTAGCCATGTTCGGCGCCTGCGGGGGCGCTCGACCGTACGACATCGCGCCCGATGGACGGTTCGTGGTGATTCAGGGCGACCGGACGGAAGTCGCCGGCGGCAGCGCCTCGAACATGATCCTGGTGCAGAACTGGTTTGAAGAGTTGAAACGCCTGGTGCCGACCAACTGATGCCGCTCGCCATCGGCACCCGCGTCGGCCCGTACGAGATCACCGGCACGCTGGGCGCCGGCGGCATGGGCGAGGTCTATCGCGCGCGCGACACCGACTCGGACGCGACGTCGCGCTGAAGATCCTGCCGGACGCCTTTGCCGCCGATCCCGAGCGCCTCGCGCGGTTCCAGCGCGAAGCGCAGGTGCTGGCCTCGCTCAACCATCCGCACATCGGCGGCGATCTACGGGTTCGAGGACAGCGGCGAGACGCCACGCGCTCGTCCTCGAGCTGGTCGAGGGCGACACGCTCGCCGACCGGATCGCCCGCGGCCCGCTTCCCGTCGACGAGGCGCTGCCCATCGCGCGGCAGATCGCCGAGGCGCTCGAGGCGGCGCACGAGCAGGGCATCGTCCATCGCGACCTGAAGCCCGCCAACATCAAGGTCACGCCCGACGGCGCGGTGAAGGTGCTCGACTTCGGGCTGGCCAAGCTGACGGGACCGGCCGAGCCGGCCGAGGACGCCGGACCTGTCGCAGTCGCCGACCATCACCTCGCCGGCATGATGACCGGCATCGGCATGATCCTCGGCACCGCGGCCTACATGTGCCCGGAGCAGGCGCAAGGGCCGCGTCGGCCGACAAGCGCAGCGACGTCTGGGCGTTCGGCTGCGTGCTCTACGAGATGCTCACCGGCCGGCGCGCCTTCGGCGGCGACGACGTCTCCGACACGCTCGCCAACGTGCTGAAAAGCCAACCGGACTGGAAGCTGCTCCCGGTGGGTGTCCCGGTCGCGATTGTGACCCTGCTCCGTCGTTGCCTAGAGAAGGAGCGGGGCCGCCGCCCTGCCGACATCAGCGCGGCGTCGTTCGTTCTCGAACATGCGGGCCAGCTCGTTGACCGAGTGGATGGCCCGACCACTCTTCAGCCGCCGCGCCGTCAAGTGTGGCGGCGTGCGCTCCCCATGGTCGCTGCCCGCAGCAGCCGCCGCCGCTCTGGCGGGTGTCTCTGTCTGGTGGCTGAGCCGGCTCGCTCCTGCGCCCGTCGTTCGAACG
>CAVQMT010000051.1:0-30008 GCA_963713655.1 uncultured Acidobacteriota bacterium | reverse complement strand
AGGGCGTCTTTCAGCACCCTGCCGTCTCAGGCGGCGCGGCGGACGTCCTTCTCGACCTGACCGTCTCTGAACCGAGATGGTCCGATGCGCGAACGCAGCGACGTCGGCTTCGTGCGTGACCAGCACGATGGTGTTGCCGGCCTGATGCAGGCGGGCGAAGAGCGCCATGATCTCGGCGCCGGTCTTCGAGTCCAGGTTACCGGTCGGCTCGTCGGCGAGGAGAATCGACGGCGCGTTCACGAGCGCGCGCGCGATGGCCACGCGCTGCCGCTGGCCGCCCGAGAGCTCGTTGGGCCGATGGGTCATGCGGCTCGCCAACTCCACCTTCTCGAGCGCGTCCTTGGCGCGCACCTGCCGGTCCTTCGCCGAGACGCCCGCGTAGACCAGCGGCAGCTCGACGTTCTGCAAGCGCCGAGGCCCGCGGCAGCAGGTTGAAGGTCTGGAACACGAAGCCAATCTCCTGGTTGCGGATCCGGGCCAGCTCGTTGTCGTTCATCTCGCTGACCATCTTGCCGTTCAGGAGGTAGTCGCCCTTGGACGGGGTATCCAGGCAGCCGATCAGGTTCATGAGGGTGGACTTGCCCGAGCCGGACGGGCCCATGATCGCCACGTATTCGCCGCGCTCGATCTGGATCGACACGCCCCGGAGCGCGTGGATCTCCTCCTCGCCCATGACATAGGTCTTCCACAGGTCCCGGGTCTCAATCAGCGCCATGTTGTCTCGATACGCAAGGTACTGGGGTCGACGGGTTCCTGCCCGGCCCTCCCGGAGCCCGGAGCCTGGAGCCTGGAGCCCTGGCTCAATGCTCGTCTTGGTACTGTTCCTTCAACCGGGCGACGACGCCTGGGTCGGCCAGCGTGGTCGTATCGCCCAGGGCCTTGCCCTCGGCGATGTCGCGGAGCAGCCGCCGCATGATCTTGCCGGACCGGGTCTTGGGCAGGTCGGCGGTGAAGATCACGTCGTCGGGACGGGCGATGGCGCCGATCTTCTTGACCACGTGCTCCTTGAGCTCCGCCACCAGGGACTCGCCGCCCTTGACCCCCTCCTTCAGGGTGACGAAGGCAGCCACGGCCTGGCCCTTGATCTCGTGCGGGCGCCCCACCACCGCGGACTCGGCGACGCTGGGGTGATCCACTAGCGCGCTCTCCACTTCCATGGTGCCGATCCGATGGCCGGCGACGTTCAGCACGTCGTCCACCCGCCCGAGCAGCCAGAAGAAGCCGTCCGCGTCGCGCTTGGCTCCGTCGCCGGTGACGTAGACGTCCGGGGTCCAGCGGCTCCAGTACCTGCTGCACGTACCGGTCCGGGTCGCCGTAGATGCCGCGCAGCATCGCCGGCCACGGCCGGGTCAGCACCAGCAAGCCGCCGCCGGCGCCCTCGATACTGGAGCCGTCGTCCCTTTTGATCTCGGCCTTGATGCCGGGAAACGGCCGCGCGGCCGAGCCCGGCTTCGTGTGCGTGATGCCCGGCAGGGGCGTGATCATGATCGCGCCGGTCTCGGTCTGCCACCACGTGTCCACGATCGGGCAGCGTTCGCCGCCGATGAAACGGTGGTACCAGACCCACGCCTCGGGGTTGATCGGCTCGCCCACCGATCCAAGGAGCCGCAGCGTGGACATGTCGCGCCGCCCCGGCCACTCGGTGCCCCATTTCATGAACGCGCGGATCGCCGTCGGGGCGGTGTAGAAGACCGTCACCCCGTATCGCTCAACGATCTCCCAGAACCGATCCTTCTGCGGCCAATCCGGCGCGCCCTCGTACATCACGACGGTGGCGCCGTTCGACAGCGGCCCGTAGACCACGTAGCTGTGGCCGGTGACCCAGCCGATGTCGGCGGTGCACCAGTAGACGTCGTCTTCCTTCAGATCGAACACCCACTTGGTGGTGGCGTAGGTGCCAACCAGATAGCCACCGGTCGTGTGCACGATGCCTTTGGGCTTCCCTGTGGTGCCCGAGGTGTAGAGCGTGTAGAGCATGTCCTCGGCGTCCATGCGCTCAGGCTCGCACACGTACGAGGCATCCAGCATCAGCCGGTGGTACCAGTGGTCGCGGCCCTCCTTGATGTGCAGCTGCACCGGCGAGCCGACGCAGCCGCTGCACCACGACGACGTGCTTGATCGACGGCGTGGCCTCGAGCGCCACGTCGGCCATCTGCTTCAGCGGCACCAGTTGCCCGCGGCGCCAGCCGCCGTCGGCGGTGACGAGGAGCGTGGCCTGGGCGTCGTTGATCCGATCGCGCAGGGATTCGGAGCTGAAGCCGCCGAAGACCACCGAATGCACGGCGCCGATGCGGGCGCAGGCCAGCATCGCGATCGCCAGCTCCGGCACGAGCGGCAGGTAGATGGCCACCCGGTCGCCGCGTGACACGCCGAGCGACCTGAGCACGTTGGCGAACTGGCTGACCTGGCGGTAGAGGTCGAAGTAGGTCAGCGTGCGGCGATCGCCTGGCTCGCCTTCCCAGATCAGGGCGGCCTTGTTCCGTCGCGGGCCGCGCACGTGGCGATCGACGCAGTTCACGCTGGCGTTCAGCGTCCCGCCGACGAACCACCTGGCATGCGGCGGCTGCCAGTCCAGCACGCGAGTCCAGCGCGTGAACCATTCCAGCTCGTCGGCGAAGCCTTCCCAGAAACCTTCGGGGTCGCGCTCGGCGCGCGCGTAGACGTCCTCCGAGGGTACGTTCGCTCGATCGCGGAAGGCGTCCGGCGGCGCGAACGTACGATCCTCCTGCAGCAGGTCGGCGAACGTCGATGAAACCTTCGGTTCAGACATGAATCTGAAACCTTACCGCATTTTAGCGGTGGCGAACCACGCGTCCCGTCCCCGACCGGAGCCCGGCAACCGCCCGTCGGACGGCATGCAGCGGCTGCCGGCGCACCGGACCGCTCCGCACCAGGCACAGCGATGCGTCGAAGCCGGCGGCGGGCGCGACCAGCGTGTGCACGAAGCCAAGCCCGTGCACGGCGCGCAGCACGGACTCGGTCTGCGTGTCGTCCGCCATCGTCACCAGGACCGATCGGAGCTGCGGTTGGCCCAGCACCTTCGCGGCGCCGTCCAGGACGCGGTCAGCGGCCTTGCGCACGTTGACCCGCATCACGTGCGGCGATGGCAGATGCTGGCGGGCGGCCAGGTCGTCGAGGCGTTCGGCGCACACCGGCTGCACGTAGCGCGATTCGAACCGGTCCTGGCGGGCGCGCCAGGGGCGGCTGGTCACGGCGTGGGTATCCTCCCCCGGCGTGTGCGGATACACCATCTCGGCGAGACCGGCGTGCGGCCGCGAGCGCCACCGGCACCGGAATCACGCTGCGATAGCAGCCGTTCAGCAGCAGGTTGTCGCACAAACGGTGGAAGCTTGCGAACCCTGACTCGAAGGCCACCGCCAGGCCGCCGCGCTCCAGGGCGGCGAGCAGGGCGTAGCCCCCGATGCCCGCGCCGATGTCGTAGAACACCTCTCCGGGGCGCATATGCTCCGCCAGCCACGCCACGACTACAGGATCCAGGTGCAGGATCCCCTCACGCCTCCAGCGGCGCGTCTCCGGGGTCACGTGCACCCGGGCAGCCGCGCCGGCCGTATGCACGTACAGGAGCTTGTCGTGCGCAACAGGAGTGGCGACGGCGTCCACCGACCCGTCGGGCGCGCTCTCGTCAGCCGGCGTGGCGGCGGTCACTCGATCGACGAGCGTGCGCGCCAGGAGCGGTGATACGGGCTGCTCGCCGTTGGGGCGCAGAAACGCGTCGATGAAGCGCCTGATGGCGGCGGGATCCGGCGGATCGGCCAAGGTGCCGGCCAACGCGTCGATGTGTTCCGCCATTGTCTGCGCGCAGGCGACGAAGCCGCCGTGCTCGCGCAGCAGGTAGTTGAAGTGCAGCGTGTTCGCTTGGCCGTCCGCGCCCGCTTCGCGCGACAACAGCGTGAGCACGGGGCGGCCGGCAATGCCTGCCTCCAGCTCGGCGCTCGTATTCAGCCCGACGACGGCGGCGGCGTGGTGCAGACACTCGAAGAAGGCCTGTGGAGTGGCATAGGTCGTCCGCAGGACGACCGCGCCTGGATCATCGAACGGGCGCTGCACCCAGCCCGTGGCCCGCGGCATCCCGTCCCATGCGATGGTCTCGGTGGCGCTCTCGTCGTCCAGCACCACGTCTGGATGAGGCCGCACGATGACGTTGACGCCGCGCAGTGGCTCCGGCCCCGATCGGACCGCCGCCAGCCATTGGCGGACGAATGGGAGCTCGCGCTCGGCGATGAAGCGCGACGAGCAGACATAGAGCAGCGTGAGCCGCGAGGGGTCGAGACCGAGCGGCGCGAAGAACGCGGGCCGGGCCAGCTGGGGCCGCAGGGTGAAGAACTCGTCGAACCGTGGCGCGCCCACCACCACCACCCGCTTCGCCGGGTAGCCGTGCAGCTCGCCGGCCTCGACGCGCTGGCGCTCGTTCCAGGCGAACAGCAGATCCGGCGCCACGTGCAGCGCGCCCTTGGAGCTCAGGTTGTCCCAGCTGAAGAGCAGCATCCAGACCGGGATCCCGCGCGCCTGCGCGCTCTTGATCACGTCGCTCTGGACCGATCCAAAGTGGACCCCCGGGGTGATCAGCACGGCGTCGGGAGCGTGGCGGGCGAGAAACTCCTCGTGCAGCGGATCGCTCGGCAGCGCCAGTTCGATCTGTTCGAGGACCGTGCGCAGCCGTTCCGATGCCGGGGTGCCCATCGCGAGCGTGTCGGCGCCCATTCGGCCCTCGGCGCCGAGCTCCTTGAGAAAGCGGTCCACCGCGCGCTGGCGCAGCTTCGACGCGGCGCGATAACTGGGCCGGGTGTACTGGGCCAGGTCGCGCGCCGCGCGTACCAGGGGGGCCGCAGACCGCCAGCGGTCGCCTCGGCCGCCGGGTGGCGTGACCAGCTCGAAGCGGGGCGAGCCGAACCGCGCGGCCAGGCGGCGGTCGCGCTCCTCGTCACGCTGCTGCACGGCGAGCTTGATCGAGTGGCCGCCGGCCAGCAGCTCGTCGATCACGCCCTCGAACGTGTCGACGTTCTTCTTCTGCTTGACGACGAACAAGAACGTCAGGGCCCTGGTCATGGCGCAGTCAGGGCGCGGCCGGCGACCGCTGGAAGACGCCGTACCAGGGGGCTCCAGCCTTGTCGCGAACCGCGGTGCTGACCAGGCGCAGCCCGGCGGCGCTCAAGAGCGCCGTCACTTCGTCTCCGGTCGCGGCGTTGGCCTCCACGAGCACTGAACGCAGCTGCGTTCCTCGCAGGGTCGCCGCGGCGCCGATCAGTACCAGAGCCTCCGCGCCGTCCACGTCCAGCTTTATGTGATGCGGCACCGGCAGGCCGAATCGCTCGACGGCGGTGTCAAGCGCGATCGCGGCCATCTGCTGGGTGATGGCGTCGGGCGACGGCGGCATTGCGGCCGGCTCGTCGAGCGACATCTCGTGGCGGCTCTGGCCGGGCTCGGTCGAGCGGTAGGTGAAGGTGCGCATCCCCTCACGATCGGCGAGCAGCCAGGGGAGCGCCGTCACCTGGTTGCCGCAGTCGTTGAGCTGAATGTTCTCGCACAGCCGCGCGTAGTTGGCAAACCCTGGCTCGAAGGCCACGACGCGGACGCCGCGGGCCGCCCGGGCGCCGACCAGCGAGAACACTCCGACGTTGGCGCCGATGTCGTACAGCACCTCGCCGGGCCGCAAACTCGAGTGCAGCCACTCGATCGTCCACGGCTCCTTGTCGGCGTTGCGCACGCGATAGCGGCGCTCGATGTCAGAGGTGGCCAGCAGCCAGATGCGGCTGCCGTCGTACACGAGCGGCACCGGCCGCGGCGCCCACACCCACTGCCGCAGCCGCTCCAGCGCCACGCTGCGCCGCCGTTGCCACGATCGCGCCAGGCCGCGCCGTAACCGCCGAATCCTTCCTCGTCCCACTGCGCGCCTGGTGCGACGCTACCCGGGCGTCAAAGGCGGAGGCTGATTGAGATCGTCCGGCAGGGGTGGCGGGGGGGCCGACCCGCCGAGGGCGGGCGGGACATCCTTGCGGAAGAACATCGCGGCCAGCACACCGCCGATGGCGGCGAACACGCCGCCGCCGAAGAACATCAGCATGAACCCGAACACGAAGCGCCCGGCTGATGACGGCTCGCCCAGACTCTCGAGCACCTCGCGCGCCTCGGGCGGCAGGTCCCGGGCGTTGCTGAGGATGGAGCCGATGACGGCCTGCTGCAGCGGGGCCATCAGCAGGTCCATCAGCAGCGCCACGGGAATCCAGACGAACGCGCCGATGAGGCCCGCCGACCCGCCGACGATGGCCCCCTCACCCGGCGTCAGCGTCGCCGGTTGATTGAGGCCGGCCAGATAGGCCGCGAACACGCCCCCCGACACGATCCACAGGCAGCAGCAGCAGTTGGCCGCGCCGACAATCGGCAGGGCCGACAGGATGCCGATGAAGAGGCCGCCGAGCGCCGCGGGGCGGAGCATGCAGAGCCTTCAGTCTTCGGTCTTCGGTCTTCGGTCTTCGGTAAGAGCCCGGAGCCTGGAGCCTGGAGCCCGGAGCCTGTCGGCAGACGCCATGCTAGTCGTAGTATTCGCGGCCGAGGTGGGTGATGAGCTCCTCGCCCATCATGTGGCGCAGCGTGTTCTTCAGCTTCATGAGCTGGATGAAGAGGTCGTGCTCCGGGTACACCGACGGCGCGTGCATCGGCGCCTTGAAGTAGAACGAGAGCCACTCCTGGATCCCCGACATCCCCGCCCGCTTGGCCAGGTCCATGAACAGCGCCATGTCGAGCACGATCGGCGCCGCCAGGATGGAGTCGCGGCACAGGAAGTTGATCTTGATCTGCATCGGGTAGCCCAGCCAGCCGATCAGGTCGATGTTGTCCCAGCCTTCCTTGTTGTCGCCGCGCGGCGGGTAGTAGTTGATGCGCACGACGTGGGTCAGGTCCTCGTAGAGGTCCGGGTAGAGGTGCGGCTGGAGGATGTAGTCGAGCGCCGACTTCTTGCTCTCTTCCTTGGTCTTGAACGACTCGGGATCGTCCAGCACCTCGCCGTCGCGGTTGCCCAGGATGTTGGTGGAGTACCAGCCGTTCACGCCCAGCAGGCGCGCCTTCAACCCGGGCGCGATGATCGTCTTCATCAGCGTCTGGCCGGTCTTCAAGTCGTTGCCGGCGAGCGGGACTTGGTCTGGGCGGCCAGCTCCTGCAGCGCCGGGATGTCGACCGTCAGGTTGGGCGCGGCGTTGGCGAACGGCAGGCCCTCGCGGATGGCGGCGTAGGCATAGACCATGCTCGACGGGATGGCGTCGTCGCTCTCCTCGAGACCCTTCTCGAAGGACGGCCAGGGTCTGGTGCACCGGCGCCTTCCTTCATGAACACCTCGGTGCTGCCCACCCACAGCATCACCAGCCGGTCGCAGCCATGTGTTGGCCTTGAACGCCCGGATGTCGGCGATCAGCTGCTCGGCCAGGTCCCGCTTGTTCTTGCCCTTCTTGACGTTGGGGCCGTCCAGCCGCTTGACGTAGCGCTGGTCGAACACGGCCGGCATGGGCTTGACGGCCTCCAGTTCGCCGCTCACCTGATCGAGCTGCGCCGTTTCCAGCACGCCCGCCGTCGCGCGCCGCCTCGTAGCAGTCCGCCTCGAAGATGTCCCAGCCGCCGAACACGATGTCGTCGAGGCCCGCCAGCGGCACGAACTCGTTGATCTTCGGCGCGCGCGCTTCGGTGCGCTTGCCGAGACGGATCGTGCCCATCTGGGTCAGCGAGCCGATTGGCTTGGCCAGGTTCTTCCGGATGGCCACCACGCCGGCGATGGTCGTGGTGCTGACGGCCCCGAGCCCGGCCAGCAGGACGCCCAGCTTGCCGCGTGCCGGGGCGATGTCGAGTTGATTGAGTCACAATCGGCCATGGTACCTCTGGAATACTGAAGCGGCAAGCCTGGTTCGGTTTGATGAGGTCTCGTGTGGTCTCTCGGCCCTCTACCTGTAAGTCTCGTAAGCAGTCTCGGCCATCACTTCACCAGTCTCACAATCACCTCAGGTACAGGTGCGACGTGCACGATGTCTTGTGTCGGCCTGTACGTGACAGTGCCTGGCAGGAGATCGCTGCGTCGACCCACCGAGACGCTCTGCGGTGGCAAGACTCTCCCAGGCCACGCATTCGTCCGATTTAGCTCACTGCGAGACTTCGTCAAGATCTCCACCGCCTCTTGTGGAGAGTTTCCCTGCGCACTCGCTCCAAGTGCGAACAGGAACCAGAACAAGGGTGTCAGGATGAGTCTCTTCACAACGTTCCTCCCTGCACTTCGAACGCTCGCGCAACTTCGTGCCCTGGCACTATCTTTTTTTTTGCCCGTTATGCGACCTTGGGTCCCCCTAATCGCTCTCCCCCGGCACGGAATGTGTGAACGAATTACGGCGTCTTCTTCGGCTTCAGCAGGAGATCCTGGAAGTCGAAGCTGAAATCCACGTCCGGCGACGCCGGCACCATCTTCGCTTGCTCGACCTTCCCGTCGGGGTCCAGCGTGAACGTCACGTAAGCGTCGGCGCGTACTTCACGATCGGTCCACTTCGCTACGAACGTGTCGTACTGCCAGTGGTCGAGCTTGCCGACGAGCACCGGCGAGTGGGTGAAGCGGATCGTCAGCTGCCGCCTTGTCGTCGGTGACGATGTCGCCATACCAGTCGTCTGTGTACGTGCCCGCGTACTTGGACAGCGGCAGCGACGGCCGCGAGTCGGTGTTTCGACGCGCTCGCCGCACGTTCCTCGTGTCTTCGTCGAGTCGGTGTTCTGACGGGCTGAGATCTTCCGTACGCATCGAGCCAGTCGAATTTGGCGCCCCGATATAGTAGTCGACGATGTGAGACGCGATCGCGCTGAAGGCCGCGCCCGACTCCTGGTTCGTGAGCACCGCAACGCCAAGGCGCATCGGGAATGATGACCACCTCCGAGACGAACCCGGGAAGCCCGCCGCTGTGCGTCACCACCTTCTAACCCCGATAGTCCCGCATGATTGAGGCCGAGCGCGTAGCCCTGGAAGTCGGCCTTCGGGCCTTGCCAGCTCCGGCGGCACGCTGTCGATGGGATCGGCGTCACGAGCTCGTCAGCTGCCGCCAGGTGGACTCGGCGAACAGTCGCGTGCCGTCAGCGATCTTCCCGCGCGAGTTGGCCGTGATCCATGAGCCATGTCGTCGGCGTTGGACTTGATTCCTCCGGCCGGGTTCGTGTTGTCGCTGTCGAATCTGGCGATCGGCCGCACCTTGCCGTCGACGGCCGCTGCGCGGTGGCGTTGTTGCTGCGCCGTCGTCGAGAGTCGCGAGATGCTCGTCGTCATTCCCGCCTTCTGAGGATGCGGATACGCACGAAGTCTTCCCATGTCTGCCCCGACACCGCCTCGATGAGCTCGCCGGCGACCAGATACAGCACGTTGTCGTACGCGTACGCTTCGGAAGCTCGTGGCCGGACTGATGAACCTGAGCCGTCGCGCGACTCCTTCCGCTCCGGGTTACTCGTCGGCCACCAGAGGAGGTCGCCGGCGCCGAGCCCGAGGCCGCTGCGGTGCACGAGCAGATCGCGAACCGTGATCTCCCGTGTGACCTAGTCCTACATCTGAAACCACGGCAGATAGTTGATCACCGGCGCATCCCAGTCGA
Source organism: uncultured Acidobacteriota bacterium (assembly GCA_963713655.1). GTDB lineage: Bacteria > Acidobacteriota > Vicinamibacteria > Vicinamibacterales > UBA2999 > CAWEBF01. The sequence goes on along the minus strand of CAVQMT010000051.1, from coordinate 20,388 downwards.
CCTTGCCCTCCTCCACCAGCAGGCCCAGCGCGAGCGAGGTGAACAGCTTCGTGTTGGAAGCGATGCCGAAAAGCGTGCGGCGTCCACCGCGCGGACTCGCCCAGTCTCCGTACCCCGTAGCCCTTCGCGACGATCACCTTCCCGTCCTTCACGATCGTGAGCGAGAGGCCCGGCACGTCGAACGCCTTCAACACGCGTGCGACGTAGACCTCGAAGTCGGCGGGCGGGTCGGAACGCGATTGCGTGTACACCGCCGAGGTGAGTGTGAAGACGCAGACGAGAGCAATGCGAGAATCTCAACGCGCCCATAGGCGAATAGAATAGATCAGAAGCAAGTGGTCCCGTCGGTTGTGAACCACCCCTGGGTTATCGGAGACCCGGTTTCATGAGTGAGACTTTCGGTCTCACGGATGTTTGTCCACCAACCGGACACACCTTTGCTCTCGTAAACTTCGTTCCTAACGAGCCACGATGATGACGGTCGATCGGCGGGCGTTTCTCCGTCTCACTCTGGGATCCGCCTGAGTGGGAGTATGAGTGGCCCGTTGTTCAGTGTCAGAATCTGCTCGCTCGTACGATCGCGCACGTTATGTCTGCCTTCCGCAAGCCGACGCCGTTCACGGTGGTGCTCAACTGGGCCGCGGCGCTCCGAAAGTAACCGATTACCGTCTCGACTCTCTCCCTGATTCACTCCGGAAACGTGCCGGCCGTTCGACGAGGCGAACCAACTCACCGCGCGGGCGTCAGACGTCGTTTTCCACCCTCTTTCGTCCAAACCTTGCCTTATTAGATTTCGGTTTGACGACTGCCGCTCTTGGACGATTTGGACCCCCTGAAACTGGCGTTTCAGCAAGGTTGAGTCACAATCGGCCGCTATATCATGGGGAAATGGGCATGTTTTTGCGGCGTTCCACGCACGTGCGCGATCCGTTGGCGGTGGCCATGAGCGGCGTGCGCCTCGGTGAGCGCGTGCTGCAAGTGGGCGTCGACGACGCGCGCCTGGTGGGGCTGATCGCGGCGAAAACCGGACTCAGCGGTTCCGCGGCTTGCGTGGTCGCCGACGAGCAACAGGCGGCAAAAGCGAAAGGTGGCGCCGATCAGGCAGGCGTGCTCATGGAGATCGCCGTCGTACCAGCCGGCACGCTGCCGCACCCCGACCACGCGTTCGACGTCGCCGTGATCCACAGCGTGTCGGGGCTGCTGGCCTCGCTGGATGCACCAGCGCGACGGGCGCTGCTCGCCGAGTCGGCTCGCACGCTGCGGGCCGGTGGCCGGATCCTCGTGATCGAACCAGGCACGCGCACCGGCCTTCGCTCGATGTTCAAGCCGGTGCCGCCCTCGCAGGCGACCTACGATGCTGGCGGCGGCGCCCTGGCCGACCTTCGGGCTGGCCGGGTTCTCGCCGGTCCGCGAACTCGGTGATCGGGAGGGCTTACGGTTCGCCGAGGGAATCAAAGCAGCCGGGGGCGGCCAATAATTTGGACATCCGTGCGGCCAGTGTCCAGATCCGGGCCCTTTCCGGCATCCATCGACAGGCAAGGCTTTTGCCTATCGTGCGCAGTGGATCGATTCACCTATGGCGCCTCCCGGCACACTACCGTCCTCGGGCCCGGCCCGGACCACGGCCCTGGCCATCGTTACGGCACTTTCGCTCGGCGCGGTGCCGGCCGGACAGGACCAGGACGTGGCGCGCTTCACCAGCGGAATCGAGCTGGTGAACGTCACCGCTACCGTGACCGACGGCGACGGCCGCTTCGTGGACTCGCTGCGGAAAGAGGACTTCATCGTCTACGAAAACGGGAAGTCGCAGGAGGTCTCGCACTTCAGCTCGGGCAGGGTGCCGGTCAGCCTCGGCATCGCCCTTGACGTCAGCGCCAGCATGACGCCGGAAAAGATGGCGGCGGCGCGATCCGCCATCAATCGCTTCATCTTCGACCTGCTGGACGACGAGGACGAGATCTTCTTCATGAAGTTCGCGACGCGGGCCCGGGTCACACAGGAGTGGACCACCGACCGCGCCGCGATCAGCCGCGCCGTCGAGCAGGTGGAGGTTGCGGGCGGCACCGCGATCTACGACGCTGTGGCGCAAGCCCTGCCGATGGCGGGCTTGGGACAGCACCGCAAGAAGGCCATCCTCGTGATCTCCGACGGCAACGACACGAGCAGCAACATCTCGCCGGGCCAGCTGCGCACGAGGATTCGCGAGAGCGACGTGCTGGTGTACGCCCTTGGCGTGGACAGCACGATCCCTGTCGACACGGGATACACGAGGCTGCCGCCCTTCCCCACTCCCCGGCCGTTTCCGTGGCCGGGCGCCGGCCGCGGTACCCGGCGCGGCCAGCCGCCGATCATCTTCGGCGGCGGTGGCCGGCCGCCCAGGGTGACGCCGGGCGAGCGGGTCAACGGCGATGCGCTGCGCCTGCTGACCGACGACACCGGCGGCCGCACGGAGATCGTCCGCGGTTTCAACGGACTGGATGGCGCCACGGCTCGCCTGGCGAGCGAGCTGAGCATGCAGTACTACCTGGGTTTCTCCTCTACCGAGCCAAAGGACGGCCGCTGGCACAGCATCCGCGTCGACGTGCGAGATCGGAAGTTCATCGTCCGGGCCAGGCGGGGGTACGTCGCATCGTAGCGCCCAAGTCAGCAATTCAGAATTCAGAAGGCAAACAGTCAGACCTCGACCCGTAACCGCCGAAGCCTGGGCCCGCGACACTGGCTATGATGGCGGTTTGTGTCGACGTTCCTGATCGCGCTTGGGCTGAGCGTTGTCGGCGGCCTGGGCGGCCTGCTCGTCGCGTCCGGACTGCTGCTGGTGCGCGACTCCACCCGCTCGGCGCTGGTGCCCTGGCTGGTCAGCTACGCTGTCGGCGCGCTGCTGGGCGCGTCGATGCTGGCGATCCTGCCCCAGACCTTCGACCAGCTGCCTGCGACGCACGTCCTGGGAACGCTGCTGGCGGGCATCCTGCTGTTCTTCGTCCTCGAGAAGCTGGTGTTGTGGCGGCATTGCCACACCCACGACTGTGAAGTGCACGACGGGTCGGTGGTGCCCGTGTTGGTCGGCGACGCCTTTCACAACTTCGTGGACGGCGCCGTGATCGCCGCGGCGGTGATGACGTCGATTCCGCTCGGCATCAGCACCGCGGTGGCGGTGGCGGCGCACGAGATCCCCCAGGAGCTCGGCGACTTCGCCATCCTGCTGCACTCGGGGTACAGCCGCAGCCGGGCCATGCTGCTCAATGTGCTCTCGGCGGGTGCCAGCGCGGTTGGAGCGGTGGCGGCGTTCGCGGCGTTCGACGTCATCCCACGGATGCTGCCGTATTTCCTCGCCCTGGCAGCGGCCAGCTTCCTCTACGTCGCCATGGCCGACCTGATTCCGGGGTTGCACCGCGGCCGCACCGATGCCAGCTCGCTCCGCCAGATCCTCCTCATCGCGGCCGGCATCGCCACGATGCTGGTCCTCTAGCTTCCAGCCCGTCCGCGAGAGAGGACAGCGCGCCGGAAGCTGACGGTTTCCTTACGGATTTCCAACCCTTTGTCGGTGCCGAGCCTGGCAAGCTCCTTGCCATTTAGATAGGCAACGAGATGAGTACCGAAGCGGCCGGCCCCTAAGGGCGGCCGAACCGCGATGGAGGCTCCGATGGTGACGCGACTACTGACAGCGGCCCTGCTGATCGGCGTATTGGGCGCCCCCGCCCGAGCGGCCGGCACCGAGAACCTGCAACTCTTCCGCGACGTGCAGAAGCAGGTCCTCGGCTACTCGTGGTTCAGCATCTTCGACAACGTCGAAGCGCAGGTCAACGACGGCGTCGTGGTGCTGCACGGCAAGGTGACGATGCCTTACAAGCGCAGCGATCTCGAGCAGCGGGTGGCGAGAGTGGACGGCGTGAGGCAGGTCGTCAACAAGATCGACGTGCTGCCGGTGTCGCAGTTCGACGATCGTCTGCGCCGCCAGCTGGCACGGGCCATCTACGGCAACCCGGCGTTCAGGCCGTTTGCGTCGATGGTCAACCCGCCCATCCACATCATCGTGGAGCGCGGCCGCGTCACGCTGGAAGGCGTGGTCAACAACAACGTCGACCGGCAGATCGCGAACTCGATCGCGTCCCAGGTGCTGGCGTTCGAGGTCAAGAACGAGCTGAGGACCACGGCAGAGGCGAGCGCCGAATTGGAAAAACTCTGAGGCGCACCGCAAGTTGGTAGTTGGTCGTTGGTAGTTCTTTACGACTAACGCTCCAGGGTCAGCGGGCCGATTCGATGATGTCGGCCCGCCGACCCCGTCGGACGAGCAGCCAGATCGCGATCGCGAAGGCCAGCCCCGCCGCCACAATCGTGCCCCCGAACAATAACAGCGTCGAATAGAGGATCGACTCGGGCTGCATCTGGAACTCCATCTCCAGGGGAGCCCCCTCTGCGCGCTCGGCGAGCGGCTGGTCCCACCGCAGGATGTTTCCGCGCTCCACGCCGCTGCGTGAGTTGTGGAACGGGATCTCGCTGGGCACGTGGACGCGAAACCGCACGGCCTCGTCGCCGGACCATCCCACGTCGCCGACGGACCTGCCGGCCGCGGCACCCACCACCTGTCGGAACTCGAGCGCGTCGTCGCGGCGATCGAGCCGATAGCTGGACCAGGCAAACGGCGGCACCTTCGACAGCCGGCGGATGTCGTCGACCTCGATGCTGACGTGGACGAAGCGGCGCCCGTCGCGCCGCGACAGGCTGACGCGCGTCACGGTGGCGCCCGGTCCGGAGAAGAACGCACGCACCTGATCGCGATCGAGCCGCGCCTGCGGATCCACCGGCAGGTCGGCACCGCGCAGCGCCACCAGCGACGGCACCGATGCGTTGACATTGACTGTGGCCGTGCCGTCGACGTCGAGGTAGATCTCCTCCTCGTACTCGTAGAGCCGCCGGCCGAGCGGCGAACCCGCGCACGCGGGCGCCAACAGCACGAAGAGCAGCGCGGCCGCCTGCGCCAGCCGCCGCGGAGACATCGACACGATTCCCAATGATATCCTTGCCCTTGCCGCGCCTCCGCGGCGCCGCCGCAATGCCCCGCCCGCAAATCTTCCTCATCGACGGCAGCTCGCAGATGTACCGCGCCTACCATGCCTTCCGCGGCAAGGGGCTGTCGAACCAGGAAGGGCAGAGCACGCACGCCGTCTATGTATTCGTGACGATGCTGCGCAAGCTGATCGCCGACCACGCGCCGCCGCTCATCGCCGCGTCGTTCGACCTGGCCGGTCCGACGTTCCGCAAGGAGCTGGCCGAGGACTACAAGGCCAACCGCGCGGCCATGCCCGACGACCTGGCCGAGCAGACCGCGTGGGTACGCGAGGCGTGCGAGGCGCTGGGCGTGCCGATCCTGACCGCCCCGGGCTACGAGGCCGACGACGTGCTGGGAACCCTGGCCCGCCGAGCGGCCGATGCCGGCTTCGACGTGGCCCTGGTCTCGATCGACAAGGACTTCTTCCAGCTGGTCGGCGACAACGTCCGCGTCTACGACCCTCGCGAGGACGGCCAGTGGTTCGACGCCGGCGGCGTGAGGGAAAAATTCGGGGTCGTGCCCGGCCAGGTGGTTGACGTGCTGGCGCTCGTCGGCGACACCAGCGACAACGTGGCCGGCGTGCCGGGCATCGGCAAGAAGGGCGCGATCGATTTGATCTCGCAATACGGCAGCCTCAGCAGCCTGCTCGAACAAGCCGACAAGCTGAAGGGCAAGCAGCGAGAGGCGCTGACCACACACCGCGAGGACGCGCTGCGCAGTCAGTCGCTGGTCACCATCCGCACCGACGTGCCACTCGACGTCGACTTCGAGTCGCTGCGCTACCAGGGCGCATCACGCGACAAGTGTTACAGCCTGTTCTCGCGGCTGGCTTTCCGGTCGTTGATGAACGAGTACGCGCCGTCGGCCGACAGCACCACGACCGCGTACTCGCTGATCACGACCAGCGAAGAGCTCGAGGCGCTGATCGCGAGCTGTCGCGCCGCCGGCGAGTTCGCGGTGGACGTCGTGACAAATGCACCCGGTGGCGTGGAGGCGGAGCTGGTCGGGTTGGCGTTCTCGCACGCCGATCGGCAAGGCGCCTACCTGCCGCTGGGTCACGGCAGCCCCGGTCCCGCGGACGACCTGTTGAGCGTGTCCTCCACCCCGGTGCAGGTGGACCGTGCGTCCGCCGTCGATGCGTTGCGTCCGCTGCTCGAGGATCCGGCCGTTCGGATACTCGCCCACGACGCGAAGCCGGTGCTGATGGCGCTGGCGCCGTACGGCGTCGACGTGAGCGTGGCGTTCGACTCCATGCTCGCCAGCTACCTGCTCGATCCAACGCGGTCGCAGCATGGGGTGGCGGACACGGCGCTGGAGCATCTGGGCTACAAGGCGGTGAACGAGACCGAGCTTCTGGGCGCGGGCGCCAAAGCGGTCCGGGCGAGCGACGTCGCGCCTGAAACACTGTTGCGCTACGCGGCCGAACGGGCGGATCTCGCGCGGCAATTGTCGCGGGGGCTCGCGGCCACGATCGAAGCCGAAGGCCTGGCAGCGGTGAACGAGCAGTTCGAGCTGCCGCTGGTGGCGGTGCTGGCGGACATCGAGCGGGCCGGCGTGCGCGTCGACACCGAGGCGTTGGCGGTGCAGTCCCGCCGGCTCGAAGCGCAGCTGGCCGAGCTGTCGGCGCGCATCTACGCGATGGCGGGAATGGAGTTCAACGTCAACTCGCCCAAACAGCTGGGCGAGGTGCTGTTCGAGCGCCTGAACCTGCCGGCGCTCAAGAAGACGGGCAAGACGCGCTCGGCCTCGACCGCGGTCGAGGTGCTGGAGGAGCTGGCCGAATCACACGAGCTGCCGCGCCTGATCCTGGATTGGCGCAGCCTGCAGAAGCTCAAGGGCACCTACATCGATGCGCTGCCCTTGCTGGTCAATCCGAAGACCGGGCGCGTCCACACCAGCTTCAACCAGGCGGTGGCCGCCACCGGCCGGTTGAGCAGCTCCGACCCCAACCTGCAGAACATTCCGATCCGCACCGAGATCGGCCGCGAGATCCGCCGCGCCTTCATCGCCGCGCCGGACCACGTGCTGATCTCCGCGGACTACTCGCAGATCGAGCTGCGGGTGCTGGCGCACCTGGCGGGCGACGAGACCTTGATCCAGGCGTTCGAGTCCGGCGAGGACATCCACGACCGGACGGCGCTGAAGGTGTTCGGCCCGTCCCCCGGCCTGGATCCGCACGAGCTGCGGCGCCGCGCGAAGATCGTCAACTACGCGCTGCTCTACGGCAAGACCGCCTTCACGCTGGCACGCGACATCGGCGTCACCAAGGAGGCGGCGCAGGACTTCATCGATGCCTACTTCGCCGGCTTCCCGCGCGTTCGTAAGTTCATTGACGACACACTGGAGAGCGCGCGGCACACTGGCGTCGTCAAGACGATGTTCGGCCGCCGGCGGCTGGTACCGGATCTCAACAGCCGCAATGGCCAGGTGCGAGCGGGCGCGGAACGCGCCACGGTGAACATGCCGATCCAGGGCACGGCGGCCGACATCCTGAAGCGGGCGATGATCGACGTGCACGGCGAACTGAAGGCCCACGGCAGCAGCGCCCGCATGATCCTGACCGTGCACGACGAGCTGCTGTTCGAGTCCCCGCGGGCCGAGGCCGAAGCCGTGGCCGCCCTGGTACGGTCGCGGATGGAAGGCGCAGTGACCCTGGCCGTGCCCCTGACGGTGGACATCGGCATCGGCGACAACTGGCGCGACGCAAAGGCTTAGCGTTTTTGTAACTGCTAATGTAGTGTTCGAGCCAGGCGAAGGTTGACGGCTCGTGCGCCGTCGGCCGGATGGCATCAGCGGCACTCCTGAACGCTGTCATCGGGTGCTACGATCGGCCCACCAAACGATCACTGCTCCACAGACGGTCCCCCTGGAGCGACTGAACCAGCTCCTTGCCGAACTCGGAGAGCCTTCAATGGCCGAACAGGATTACAAGCCCGTTCGAATCGCGTAAGCCTTCGCCGGCAGTGTGTCGCCATTGCCTGGCAATCATTCGATTAGCGGTCACGGTCGGTGCTGTTCAGCCCCCACTCTGGCGCCAGCACGAAGCCGAGTCGTTCAAGGCGCGGCAGTGACGGCTTCGAGCGCGCTGTTCCGGATCGCCGGAACCGCAGCGGTCGATGACAGGAAGGCGATAAAGCTCTTTGCCACCTCGGGTTGCGTGGCAGCCACACCGATGCCGGCAGAGAACACGGTCACTCGCTGCACGTCCGATGGCAGCGGTCCCACCAAATCTATACCAGGCACGGGGAGCAACTCGCTAATCTGCTGGAAACCGATCTCGGCTTCACCACGCGCCACGACGGCGCCGACACGCTCGCCCTCGATTCTGCGGCTCTTCGGCAGCACGCGATCGGCGATCCCCAATTGCTGAAACAGCTCCATCGATAGATACGCTCCGCTGACGCTCGCGGAGTACGCGATCGACTTGGCTTCTAGAAGCGTTCGCCGCAGCGCATCGACCGAGCTGATGTCTGGTTTCGGCGCGCCACGTCGAACCGCCATACCGATCGCTGAACGCGCGAGGTCGACGCGAGTGCCGGGACGGATGCGGCCAGCCTTGATCAGCTGTTCGAGGTCCCCGTCGGCGACAATCACGACGTCAATTGCTTCTCCACGATCGAGCCGAGCAGGGATGGACGTCGAGCCGGTTCCCATCGACGTGGCCTCGGTCACGATACGATGGCCAGTCGAACGTTCGAATTCGCGCGCGAGTTCGAGATACGCCGCAGTAAAAGCTCCTGACGTCATCACCTTGATCTCGTCTGCAGCAACCGCGAGTCGCGTCAGGAGCAGAACGGTGATGATTGCCGTTGCGGCTCCGATACGACACAGCCTCGAAATCATTCAAACCCCCTCGTGATCGGGCGGTTGCGCACCCCGCGTGCGACCGTCATTCTCATCGCCGGATCCGCTCATTTGGCAGAGGCGGCGTCGACGCCGGAGGTCGCCGATGGCGAGTCCCCTGCTCGTACGCAAATGCCAACTTCAAGAGAAGCGGCTCGGAAAAGGCCCGCCCCATCAGCTCGAGTCCTACAGGCAGCCCGTCAACCGTGAAGCCGGCTGGCACGGTGATCGCCGGAAATCCTATGACCGGACTGAGACGACGGTTGTTGCCAGGACCGGTTGAATCGATCGTGGTACGCGTTAGCGCATCAGCCGGGATCTTCGGCGGTGGATAGTCGAACGTGGCATAGGCAAGCGCATCAAGGCGTTGGTCCGCCATTACGACGAAGACTTCCTGCCGCAACTGCTCACGGGCGAGAAGCAGCTGTAGGTAGCCCAAATCATTGGTAGAGCGCCCGAGCACGTTCGTCAGTACGCGAGCACGGGCCGGCACGACCTTACCGGACAGCAGAATCTCGGCAAGAGTCTTCACGGGTGCCTTCGCGTGTTGTGCCAAATACTTGTTCGTGGCTGCTTCGGTTTCGAACACGTTGTCGTCGTAGAGCCGCGCGGAGCGACTACCGAGATCAGGAATCGGCGTCGCATCCACGATCACGGCGCCGAGCCGCTCCAGATCCGCAAGCGCGCGATCCATGACAGTTCGCACATTCTGGTATTCCTCCGCTCCTTTGTCAGCCTTTGGATCGAGTGGTTCGCGTAAAACGCCCACGCGTCTGCCTTTCAGTCCATCCGTCGTGAGCGACTCGGTGTACGTCACGGGTATCTGTCCAGTCGCCTCCGCCGTCACTGGATCATTCGGATCGTAGCCAGCGATCACGTCAAGGACGATGGCAACGTCCTTCACCGAGCGTCCGATCGGACCAAGCGTGTCGGTGCTTGGCTTCGCCGGTAACATTCCGAACCGGCTGACGAGCGGCACGGTCGGCCGAAGTCCCACCAGATTGTTGACCGCCGCGGGCCCGCGGATAGAACCTCCGGTGTCTTCCCCTATCCCCACCGTCGCAAAATTTGCTGCGATTCCAGACCCGGTGCCCCCCGACGAGCCACTGGCCATCCGGGTCGGATCGTACGCATTGCGAACGGCCCCAAACGCCGAGCCCAGGTAGCCCGAAGCGAATTCACCCATCGTCGTCTTGGCAACGATCACAGCGCCCGCTTTCTTCAGCTTCGTGACGATCGTTGCGTCGCGTTCGGGAATGAAGTCCTTGAAGACCGCCGACCCGTACGTCGTCGGCATGTCGCTGGTCTCCACTTGATCCTTACGAGGATCGGAACGCAATGAAGCGGTCCAATCGGGCCTGAGGCCGCAAATGCGGCATCAAGCCGATCCGCTTCCGTCGCCGCACTCGGATTGATCGTCTGGACAGCGTTTAACGATGGACCGGTTTTGTCATAAGCCGCGATCCGGCGATGTACCCATTTACTAAGTCACGGCAGGTATCCGTTTCGACCTCAGTGCCGTCTGCACATCGTCGATTGTGGCTTCGATTACGTCGAACGACTTTAGTTGCGAAGGTTGTAACGCGCTAGCAGAGACAATCAGAAACGCGAGAAGCATTCGCATGTCGCTAATCTCCAGTCCTCGTGCAGTTCAATGAGGTCACGACCCAGCGGGACAATAGTCCCAAAACAGCCTCGGACGATCGGAATTCGGAGGCGGTCCGGCTCCGAAGGGTCGTGTGACACGTTGGCTGCATTGACGCCACGGAACGCATCGACCCGAGACAATCGGCGGATACTCCAAAGCGGCGGCCAGGACGAGTGGAGTGCAAAGGACACTGTCAAACAACTGCGTCTGTAGCTGAACCTGTGATCTCAGGAGGTCCGTCAGTGCCGCCTGGTCCAGCATCTGTGCCCAACGAGACCTGGTGATCCACCAGATCCTTGTCTCGCACCCATATCACCGAGATCCGTTCGAGTTCGTCGAGATGGGTCAGAAGCGTCCCAGTCAGTTCATAGACTTCCATCACGAACGGCGCGAGTTGTAGCCAGGACAACGCCACTTCAAGATCTCGCTGGTCTGCCCGGCTAATCTATGAGTAGCCTGCCGGCATATCGTCGAATCAATGCGGGGTGTGCAGCATCACGCAAGCCCTCTCGCCTGGAGCTCCTCGGGAGGCACCGTATTGCCAAAGGCTTGAGCGGTCACGAGCGAGGCCGTCACTGCGAGTCGGGCGCGGGGTTGGGCCTGTCGGCCGGCGACTCCCTATGGAGCACACCGACATCGAGCGCCACGAAATCGAATCGTCCCGACGAATCACCGCAACTTCGTTCCGCGTGACGCGTAAATGCATCGGCCGCTGACTACCCGGGTGGTGAATGCCACGATGGTTGTCGGTGGACTCAAGGCCTAGTTGCGGTGTCACGAACGGGCAGGAGGGACGAGAGATTTCCGGTGTGCGGAATGGGAGGCGCCGGCCGACAGGCCCAGCCCCGCGACCGCTACGAATTCACGCGCGGCGCGGCGTCAGTCGAGGAAGCGTCGCCAGTCGATGCCGTAGGCCTTCAGCCGGTAATTGAGAATGCGGCGCGTGGTCCGCAGCAGCCGGGCCGCCGTCGCGCGATTGCCGCGCGCGCTCTTGAGCGCGTCCTGCAGGGCGTCCTTCTCCACGGCCTCCACCAGTTCCTGCAGCGACCGGTTCGTGACCGTGCCGGTGGACTCGGCGGTCTGTAACGTCGGCGGCAGATGGTGCGAGTGAATCACGCCGCCGTCGCACACCACCACGGCGCGCTCGATCGCGTTGGACAGCTCCCGCACGTTGCCCGGCCAGTGGTAGCTCATCAGCATGTCGATCGCCGGGGTCGCGATCCGGGCGATCTGCTTGCCCTGTTCGCGCGCGAACTTCTCGAGGAAGTGGTCCGCCAGCAGCAGCACGTCGGCTTTTCGCTCTCGCAGCGGCGGCACGAAGATGGGGAACACGCTCAGGCGGTAGTAGAGGTCCTCGCGAAACTCGCCGGCGGCGATCGCCTTGTCCAGGTTGCGGTTGGTGGCCGCCAGCACGCGCACGTCGAGGCTGATCGTCTGCGTGCCGCCCAGGCGCTCGAACTCGCGCTCCTGGAGGACGCGCAGCAGCTTCACCTGGACCTCGGGCGGCAGCTCGCCCACCTCGTCGAGGAACAGGGTGCCGCCCTTGGCCAGGTCGAGCCGGCCTTTCTTGGCGGAGTCCGCGCCCGTGAACGCTCCTTGTTCGTAGCCGAAGAGCTCCGACTCGATGAGCTCGCGCGGCAACGCGGCACAGCTGACGGTGACGAAGGGCTTCTTGGCGCGCGGCGAGTTCTTGTGAATCGCGTAAGCGATCAGGCCCTTGCCGGTGCCGGACTCGCCGCGCAGCAGGACGGTGGTGTTCGACGGCGCCACCTGGCCGACGAGGGTGCGGACCTGCCCCAGCGGTCCGCTGGTGCCAACGAGCTTCGACAGCACCGGCTGGCCGACCGGATTCAGTTCCCCGGCCTCCTCCTGGAACCGCTGGCGCTCCTGCTCCAGGCGCCGGTCTGCAGCCACCGCCTGGGCCAGCATCGATGCGAACAGGCCGACGAAGGCCGCGGTCTGATCGAGATCGCGCTCGGGGCTGAATCCTGTACTCGAGCGCAACGGCTCCCGCCGCGCGCCCTTCGAGCAAAAGCGGCACGGCGATGATCGTGAGCTCCTGCCCGCCACGCGTGCCCGCGATCGAACCGGTGCCGGCATCCTCCGACGCCCGCGCAATCGTGACCGGACGTCCACCCTCCAGCGCCCTGCGGATGGAGGCGTCGGCGCGTGCCGCTGCGCCTCGCCGCCACACCGCCGGTGCACCCTCGGTGACGCGAATGTCGCTCTGGCGGCGCGCGTCGCCCAACACAAAGACGATGCCGCGCACGACCCCGCCGTGACGCCTGAGCGTCAGGCTCTTGAGCGCGCCGGCGAGCGCCAGCCGGAGCTCGGCTTCACCGGCCAGCACTCGCGCGACCTGATCGAGCGCGGCCAGATCCTCTACGCTTTCTGCGCCGGGTTCAGGCGCAGTCGCGCGGATCCGTTGCGCAGATGCCGGGAAGGAGGACATGGCGAACCTATGGGGAGAATTGGCATGCGCGATTTCCGGCCGAGCCGGAGCCGGCGTTGCCGGGTTCATCGGACGGAAACCGCATTTTCCGTGGTGATTGTCGATGACGTGAAGGCGCATAGCCGCGCCGCCGCGCGTGAATGCATGGCTTCTCCTGAACACATCCAGGGAGTCGCATCCCTGCCGTGGCGTCCGGGCCGTTCGAGCGCGTCGGGGCAGTGGCCGCAATCGGGGCGGCGAGCTGGTAGCGGCGTGCGCCGCGGGGCGCACGATGTTCTCACTCCAAGAGCAATATGTGCGCCATGCGTCGCCCATGGCGGGCGCTCGACGCTGCGTGCGTAAATCCCGGCGTAGAACCGCGAGTTGAGGCGGAGCCGCGCGGCGGCGAGAGGCCGGACCCTCGGGACAATCCTGAACGCGAGCGGCGCCCTTACGTCGAATTTGTCGGAATACGTGCGGGAACGGCCGTGCTGGGGCTGCCGCTTCTGCGGCTGGCGTCGTCGATCGACCGCCGTCTTTGGTACTTCGCTAGTCAGGCTGGCGCGCGACGGCTGCACGCAGCTGGCGGCGATCCTGCGGCGAGAAAACCCAGTCTTCTCGCCGGTTTTCCACCAACTCTTCATAGACCCACGGTGCCCGCATCAGGCCGCTGGGGCTGTGCCGTCCACCCGGCAACAGCAGGTGTCCGACTTCGTGCGCAATCGCGCGGCCCAGCAAGCGGCTCGCCGGAACGCCGCTGTTCCGGGCCACCGACTGGGCGCTTTCGTAGTAGACGGTGGCAAGAATTCCCCATCTCGACGGATCGCCCACCGCGGCGAACCCGAGTTGCAGATCGACGGCGCCTGAGAAAGCTCGAATCGAGAGCGCCTCTCGCGACCGGCTCAGCGCCGCATCGGGCGCTGGCATGATGCGCACCACCAGCTCGCGCGCGCCGGGCACCGTGCGACAGGGGTGGTCAGCGCCGCCCAGGCTGCAGTCCATCCACGTCACCATCACGCCAGCGTGGTCCACGATGTCCGCGGCGGTCCGCATGGCCTCGGCGCGCACCCCGGGTCCGACCGCGGCCACGTCGTACATGCGGATCACGAGGCGCGGCGCCTCGGCGTGGAGCTGCGTCGAGGCAGCTGCCAGGGTCGAGAGGGCGACGACGGCACGAAGGACGCTGTGCGACATGGCGGCGCGCAACAGGGAACGCCAACAACCCGTGAGGGCAGGCAACCCGGCCTTGTCCCCCAAAAAACACGGCTAACCTAGCACGAACAAGTCATTTGGAGGCCGGTCGCGCCGAACTTGTCGGATCACCGTGTGGGATGTCCATTCTTGTCCACCGCGGCGATGGCGTTACTCGTGTGTTCTACGGGGCGATCACGCGTAACCTGGGAAAGTAGTCGCGGTATCGGCGGGCGTCCCGGGTCAGCAGCGCATGGCCGGCAACGGCCGCGTGGGCGCCGATGTAGAAATCGGGCAATGGCGCCGTGGTCTTGCCGCCACGCCGGCGGTACTGGACGAACGCTCGCCCGGCGAGGAACGCCGCTGCCCACGGCAGCGGTTCACGCCGCAGGTAGGTCTCAGGGAGCGCCGACTCCACGTCCTCGATGGAGTCGAAGCCGGCTGCCACTTCAGCAAAGACTATCGGGTTGATGACCAGGGGACCCCGGGAGGCGCATCGGGTCAGCATCGCCTCCGACCATTCGCGCCACTCCGAATCCTCGTCGAACAGGTCGATGAGTACGTTCGAGTCAACCAGCGTCGAGCTCATCCGGCTCTTCCCGGAGCAGTGCCAGCAGCTCCGCGCTCGACATCCGCATCTTGGCGCCGTGCGTTTTCAAGTGGCCGACGAGGCGTTGTGCCCGCGGAAGGGTTCCACGCTTCGGACGGAGAACCGCGACACCCCGCTCGATCGCGAACTCGACTTCCGTGTTCGGCAACAGGCCGAGCTGTTCGCGGATCGCCTGTGGGATGGTGACCTGGCCTTTGCTGGTGATCCGCATGGTAAGAATAAGACTGGTAAGAATCTTACCACGGCTGGGATTCTTTTCGCCGCGGGCGGGACCTCTATTCCCAGCGGCCGATCGTCTTGCCGTCCGGGAACTTCGCCCCGACGAACCCGCCGGCGGGGCCACCGTTCTCCATCGGGTTGAGTCGGATGGTGACCTTGGCGCCGGGCGGGAACGTGGACGGCCGGATGCCCTGCCGCCCGAGGTTGTTCGGGCTGCCCCACTCGACGCTCCACTCCGTCTGCTGGCCCTTGTCGTCCTCGACCATCACCTGGATCCAGCTGTGCGGGTTCTTGAACTGGAACTCCTTGATCGTGCCGGTGATCTCCTTGACCTTGGTGTTGTCGAACCCGGCCGCCGAATGGTGCGCGCGCAGCCGGCGCGCGCCCAGCACAGCCAAGCGTGATGAGCATCGCCACCTTGAACGTCGTTCGCATGGCTGTCTCCTGCAACGCTACTTGTTGAGCACGGCGCCGTCGGGACCGAGAATCAGCGTCTTCCCGGAAGTTGCGTCCACGGGATTGCGGTTGTTCTCGGCGCAGCCGTAGTCGTAGACGCGGGTCCCGACCGGCTGCTTGCGAAACTGCTTCGTGACCGGCCACGGCCTGGTGAGCGATACCGGATCCTCGATCGTCATCCGCACTTCGAGCGTGGCCGGGTCGAGCTTGCGTACGCGCGTCGTGACGTGGGCCTTGTCGCTCAGCACCAGGCCCGTGCGGTCCAGGATCACGTCCTTGTCGCGGAAGCCCTTCAGCGCCCGCGTCGTGAACACCAGCGTGTCGCCCTCCCAGCGGCCGACGGAATCACCGGTGTAGGTCTCCCACTGGTCCGCGAGGTGAGGGCGGCCGTCGGTGTAGACGCGCAGGATGTTGGGGCCGTTCTCGGTGAGCACCCACACCTGTTCGGGCCGGACGATGAACTCGTAGGTATCGGGCAGGTTGAAGAGGCGGGGAAAGCCTGCCGGGACGCCGCAGTTCGAGATGGTGTCGGGAAAGCGGTTCTTGTCCCGCAGATCGAGGTGGGTGCGGTAGATCGCCTCCCACTCGGCGTTGTACGGCGGGTGCTCGCGCACACCCGGCGTGGTAACGGCGCCCTTGCCGGTCTGCGTCGCGGTGTCGAACACGGTGGGCCCCACCATCGTCCAGACGCCGCTCCAGTCGGGCAGCCTGCGCCAGCGCGGCTCGGGGTGTCAGCCATGCGGTCATGGCCAGGCCGCATACCAGCGGTGCAGCTGCGCGGGTCATGAGTGCTCCTCAGTAGGGATACCGGAGATAGAGCGTGTATTGCATCGTGCTGCCACTCATGTGCACGACGTAGATGGCGCACGACTGTCCGGCGTTGATGTGGGGCAGGATCTCATCGTGGTCCTTGCCCACCTGGCCACGGCGCTCCACGCGGATGCTGCCACACCAAAACTCCATATCGAAATCCGCCGCGGTGGAGTTCCAGGCCGCGAACGCCCGCACGTCGCCGCTGTGGTGCGACGCCACCGCGATAGGACCGGCACGGCCGGCCGTCGGTCAGGCCCGGGCACGACGACGCATTGCCCGGTCCGAGCTGGTGATAGAACTCCTGGTCCACCCAGCGGAATACGGGCAGCAGATTGACCTGGATGCCGCTGACGTTCCCGCCCGACACGGTGACCGACCGCGTCGCCGTTTCGTAGCCCGCCTTCGCGACCCGCAGGGTGTAGGTGCCGTTGGCGACATTCGGGACGGTAAACGTGCCGTCGGCGATCGAGCCCGTGGCCACGCCGCCCGACAGCAGCACTTCGGCGTCGGGCACGCGGGTCGAGGTCGTGGGCGCCGTCTCTGAGATGGTGCCGCTGACCGTGAAGGTCGGACCAGAGGGAGTAGGGGCCGGGGCTGGCGCTGGAGCGGGCGTGGCGACCGGGGTCGGCGCCGTAGATTCGTTGTCCGAACAGGCGCTGATGGTCAGCGCCAAAACGACGGCAAGAGCGGCACGGGCACGAGTCTCAATCATCCAGGTCTCCAGCGACAGTGTTATCGGGGCTATCGGGGTACGGGCTTGGCAAAGAGTTCGACGGTGGAGAGATTGGCCGATCCGGCGACGCCGTGGCCGCCGCCCGGCGCCAAGGTCACCACTCCCACCTCGTCGACCTTGGTCAGGTCCGGATTCATCACTTGCGAGGTCACCACGACCTTGGCCGGGTCCAGCTTGAACCACTTCATGTTGCCGAACGAGATCTCGACCTGCAGGAACTCGCCATCGGTCGACACGCCGCGGTTGCCGGCGAGGAAGGTCCCGTCGGCCAGCTTCACCACTGGATACAGCGTGTGGATGCTGGACGTGCGGACCATCCAGCGCAGGCGTGCCAGACCGGTCAGGTCCACGAGGTTGCGTTTGTCCCTGAGCGTCACCGCCACCGGCGACGTGGCCATGCCGGTCCACAGATCGAAGCGCCCTTCGTGCTCGGCGGCGCGGATCACCGAGGCGTGCGTGCCGTACAGCTTCACTTCCAGATTCGGGTTGGTCACGACCGCCGGCGTGACGCGCATGTTCTCGTCGTTCGGGGCCCCCTGATGAGGCGGCAGCTTCCAGTCCTCCTTGAAGAGGAGTGCGGGCCTCGAGGCCGGCGGGGGCGCCTGCGCGAGCACAAGCGGAGACAGGGCGCCCAGGCTGATGGCGACAGCGATTCCAACGGCGGCAGCGTGGGAGTGTGGAGTCATAGTGCCCGCATTCTAGCCGGTTATCGGCATGTGGCAGGATCGGCTTCATGAAGCCCGACCTGATCGTCATCCACGAGCACCCCGACTGGCAGAAGCCGTTGTTCGAGGCACTCGAGCGGCGCGGGGTGTCGTATGCGCCCTTCGACCTGAAACGAGCGGCGTTCAGCAACCTCGAAGAGCCGGCGGCGCGGCTCTACTTCAACCAGGCCAGCCCCAGCGCCTACGTGCGCGGCAACGCGCGGGCGGTGCCCCTGGCCCTGGCCTACATGCGGACGCTGGAGCGCCGTGGAGCGCGGGTGCTGAATGGCGCGGACGTCTTTGCCCTGGAGTTGAGCAAGAGCGCCCAAGCCACGCTGCTCCAGACCCTCGGCATCGACACGCCGCGGTCAATCACGTTCAACGACGTCAGCGCGCTGCGCCGGATCGAGCCGTCGATCACCTGGCCGGCGCTGCTGAAGCCGGACCAGGGCGGCAGCGGCGCGCGTATCCAGGTCGTCAACTCGATGAAGGAGATCGAGGCGATCTTCACCGCGGACCCGGAGGTGTGGCTGCCGGACAATCTGTTCCTGCTCCAGGAATACCTGCCGCACGACCCGGAGCAGGGCATCGTCCGGCTGGAGTTCCTGGGTGGCGAACTTCTGGTACGCGATGCGGGTGAAGACGCACGGCCGTTTCAACCTGTGCCCGTCGCCGGTCTGCAACCCGGATGACGGCGATGGCGTCTGTGAAGTGCCGGTGGTCGAAGTGGCGGCGCCGCCGGTGGAGTTCTACCCCTATCCGGACGTGCCGCGCGAGGCTGTGAAGACGGCGGCGGCGATCGTCCGAGCCGCGCGCCTCGATGTCGGCGGCATCGAATATCTGGAGACGCCGGCCGGCCGTCGCGTGTTCTACGACATCAACGCCAACTCGAACCTGCGGCCGTCGGTTGCGGCCGCCTTCGGTTTCGATCCGTTCGATCGCGTTGTGGACTACCTGGAACGCCAGCTGGCGCTAACGCCCGCCTGAGCCGGCGGCCGCACCGCCGGTACATCACCTTGCCGCCGACGATGGTGTAGGCGACCTCGGTTGACGGAAGGTCGTTGTCGGGCGCAACGATGATGTCCCGGGTGAGCACCGTGATATCGGCCAGCTTGCCGACCGCCAGCGATCCTTTCAGGTGCTCCTCCTTGGCGGCATACGCGGCGTTGAGGGTGTAGGACCGCAGCGCCTCGACGCGCGACATCCGCTGACCCGGAAAGAACAGGCTGCCGTCACGCTGCCGGCGGGTGACGGAGGCGTGGAAGTTCTGGATCGGGCTGATGCGTTCGACCGGCGCGTCCGTGCCGTTGGTCAACGTCGCCCCCGAGTCGATCAGTTTCCGCCACACGTAGCCGCCCTCGGCGATGCGTGCATCACCCAGGCGGGCGCGCACGTAGGGCGCGTCAGATGTGGCATGGATGCCCTGCATCGACGCAATCACCCCCAGCTGCGCGAAGCGCGGGATGTCCTGGGGGTCGAGATGCTGCGCGTGTTCGATTCGCCACCGCCAGTCCTTCACCGACGGGTTGGCGGCGAAGGTGGCCTCGTAGATGTCGAGCACCTCGCGGTTGGCCCGATCGCCGATGGCGTGCACGGCCAGCTGGACGCCGTTGGCGGCGGCCAGCGCCGCCAGCGCCCGCACCTCCTCGACCGGCGCGGTGTTGAGGCCGGTGCTCGACGGCAGATCGCTGTAGGGCTCGAGCAGCCAGGCGCCGCGCGAGCCGATGGCGCCGTCGATCGTCTTCTTGATCGCCGCGATGGTCAGGTGGTCGTCGGCCAGCCCCACCACCTTGTACGACGCCATCCTCGCGGCGATGGTCTCGTTGCTGTCGCGGACCATCACCCAGAGCCGGATGCCGAGGGCGCCGTCGGCGGCCGCCTGCTTCAACAGGTCGATCGCGGCGAAGCTTTCGCCGGCGTCCTGCAGCGACGTGATGCCGTTGCGCAAGCTCTCTTCCACCGCCAGGGCGATGGCGCGCCTGGCGTCGGCGGCCTGCGCGTCGGCCGTGCGCGTCGCCAGCCAGTCGGCGAGCGCCTGCTCGGCGATATCGGACGCCGTTTCACGCAAGAGGCCGGTGGGACGGCCGGCACGATCCTTCAGGATTTCGCCGCCCGGCGGGTTCCTGGTGGCGGCCGTGATCTTCGCCGCCGCGAGCGCCCGGCGTTGACGAACCCGGCGTGGCCGCTGGCATGTTCAAGGAACACCGGGTTGTTCGGCGACGCCTGGCTCAGTGCGTCGTGCGACCGGAAACCCTTCCACGTTCGGCTGCGGCGGCGCCGACCACTTCTCCTGATGCCAGCCGCGGCCGCGAATCCACTCGCCGGGCTCGGCGGCGGCCGCGGCCCGGCGCACCATCGTCACGATGTCGTCCCAGGTTTGCGCATCGGTGAGGTCCAGCACCATGCGCGACTGGCCAAGGCCCATGAAATGGGCGTGGCTGTCGATGAGGCCTGGCAGGCCGTCAACCCGGTCAAATCGATGGACCTCGGTGGCAGGACCGATGTAGGCTTGCACCTCTTCGGCCGTGCCCATGGCGACGATGCGCGAGCCACGAGCCAGGAGCGCATCTACCTCGGGCCTGGCCTCGTCCACGGTGATGATCTTGCCGCCGTGCAGCACCAGGGTTGCCCGGCTCCATGGCGGGCTCGCCGGCGCAGGCGTACCAAGGGAACCAGCAGCAGCACCCATCCGG
>CAVQMT010000050.1:0-79078 GCA_963713655.1 uncultured Acidobacteriota bacterium | reverse complement strand
CGGCGGGGCCGTCGAGGGTCTGGTCATCGGTGCCGCGGCGGGCCTGTGGTACGCGCTCGCCACGCCACAGCCCCCGGGTGGCGGCGTCGCCGCGCCCGCCGGACGGCGCCGGCTCCGGGTCATGGCCGTCGTCGGATTGGGGTGCGCCGCTCGGCGCGTGGCGCTGAGCGCGCTCGGGCTGCCCGCTGGTCGGCGGCTACGTGCACGCCGTGGCGCAGGCCGCCACGCGACGGCGAGCTGCTGCTCGCGCCGCTCGGGCGGTTCATCGGCGAACCGGGCTTTGGGCCACTCACCCAAGCACTGCTCGGCGCGTTCGAGGGCGGCGTCTTCGGCGCCGCCCTGGCCTACGGCCTGACCCGCCGCCCTCGCCTCGAGCTCCTAAGACCAACGACCAACGACCGAACGACCAACGACTTCACCCACAGTTCAGCGATCGCTCACGTTTCGCTGACGACTTCCGCGTGCCGCAGCCGTCATCCTCCTCGACGCACGCAACATGAAGGAGGACTTGTGACATTTCGCAAACTGGCGGCGGTCGCGCTCATCTTCGTCGGAGCATCGGCGGCCTGGACGATTCTCGGCTCGTCGGTCCTGGCCCGGACCGGGCAGTTCGACGGCCGGCTGGAGCAAGAGGTGCACCTGCTCTGGGGCGGCCCGCACCGGCAGACGGCGCCCGACGCGTGGATCGAACGCCCCGGTACCGACACCGAGATCGAGGAGACCAAGGCCGCCGACGGCCGGGTCACGCAAGCGCCAGGTCACCAAGCCCGTGGTTCGGCGCGTGCCCGTGGGCTGGACTCCACGCGCGCCACGGCCGACCTGAATCTGGAACACCGGCGCAAGGGGCTGCTCTGGTACGCCACCTACACCGTCGCCTTCAAGGGCACCTACCCTTCCGCAATCCGGACGCCGTGGAGCGCGCTGATGGGCGTGCGGCTTCCGCTGCCCGCCGAGAACGCGCTCTTCGACGACTTCGTCTTCAGCGTGAACGGCCAGCCCGCGCCGCTGGCGGGCGACGTGTCGAAGGAGATGGTCGCCACGGTGACCGCGGCGCCGGACGCGGTGGTCACGCTGGACGTCGGCTACCGGTCGCGCGGTCTGGGGACATGGACCTATGCGTTCGCCGCCGGCAACCACGGCGGCACCGCCCGCGTTCGCGACTTCCAGCTGACCGTGGACACCAACGTCGTGGACATCGACTTCCCCGCCGGCACGATGTCGCCGAACCAGCGGACCCGCACGGCCGACGGCTGGCGCGTGAAGTGGAGGTTCAACAACCTGCTGTCGGGCCAGACGATCGGCGTGACGCTGCCCGAGAAGCTGAACCCCGGCCCGTTCGCCGCGCGCGTCACCTTCTTCGCGCCGGTAGGCCTGCTGTTCTTCCTGGCGGTGATGGTGATCATGGGCGCCACCTCGGGCCCGCCGCTGCACCCGATGCACTACTGGTTCGTCGCCGCCGCCTTCTTCGCCTTCCATCTGCTGCTGGCCTACCTGGTGGACCACATCTCGGTGCACGCGGCGTTCGGCGTCTCGGCCGCGGTCAGCCTGGCGCTGGTCGTCAGCTACCTGCGGCTGGTCACCGGCATGCGCCACGCGCTGTTCCAGGCCGGCGCGGCCCAGGCCGTGTTCCTGGTCCTCTTCAGCTACGCGTTCTTCTTCGAGGGCTTCACCGGGCTGGCGATCACCATCGGCGCGGTGATCACGCTGTTCGTGCTGATGCAGATCACGGCGCGCGTGTCCTGGGACGACGTGTTCGCGGGCGGCGCCGCCGCAGGCCGGCGTCCGGGGGAGCTTCCCCATGGCAGCCGTTAGCGACCTCCGCTGCTGGACGCCGCGGCGCCGGCGGTCCAGCACAAGACCCTGACGCTGCACACCGTGCACCCGACGCAGTTCATGGACGTGACGCGGCTGATCGAGGCGGCCGTGCAGCACGCCGGCCTCCACTCCGGGGATCGTGACAGTGCAGACGCGGCACACCACGACGGGCATCCTGATCAACGAGTACGAGCCGCTGCTGCTGGCGGACTTCCGCGCGTTGTTCGAGCGGCTGGCGCCCGCTCGCGTTCGACTACGCCCACGACGATTTCCTGCGGCGCACCGTGAACCTGACCGCCGGACGAGCGGCCGAACGGCCACGCGCACTGCCGGGCGGCGCTGCTGCGCAGCTCGGAAACGCTGGCCGTGCGCGGCGGCCTGCTGGACCTGGGACGCTGGCAGCGGGTGATCTTCGTGGAGTTCGACGGCGCCCAGCGGCGCCAGCTGACGTTGACGATGATGGGCACGCCGGTGCCGAAACGTTAAGCCCGGCTGAGACGAGAGGATCGGTAAAATGGGCCCATAATCGACTGGAACGTCTTTCCAGGAGTGTCCAACCACATGAGAACAGCACTTGTGCACCGGGTTTGGGTCGGCGTGGCGAGCATGGCGCTCGCCGTGTGTGTCGCCGCCGGGCCGGCATCGGCCCAGGACGTGGCGATCACCAACGTCAAGGTGATTGTCGGCAACGGCACCGTGATCGACTCGGGCACCATCGTCGTGCGCGGCGGCAAGATCGCTTCGGTCGCCGCCGGCCGGACGGTGCCGCAGGGCGTGCAGGTCATCGACGGCAAGGGCATGAGCGCGATGGCCGGCTTCATCGACGGCCACAAGCACGTCAACAACGGCGAGACCGCGGCGGCGCAGATGCGGTCGCTGCTCGAGGCCGGCTACACCACGGTGCTCGCCGGCGGCGGGCAGGCCGACGCCAACATCGCGCTGCGCGATCGGATCGACAAGGGCGAGTTCATCGGCCCCCGCATCATCCCGTCGGGACAGGTGCAACTGCGGCAGACGCCGGCGGAAGCACGCGCCGCCGTCCAGGCGCTGGCCGCCAAGGGCGTGAAGCACACCGGCGAGATCGGCCTGACGCCCGAGCCCGCGCCGCCGCAGGCCGAGATCGAAACGCTCAAGGCCATCGTGGACGAGGCCAAGAAGGCGGGCATCCAGGTGAACGTGCACGCGGTCAGCAGCCCGGCGATGGCCGCGGCGGTGGACGCCGGCGTGACCCGCCTGGTGCACCTGCCGAACAAGGACTTCACCACCTACGAGCAGGCCGAGAAGGTGGCCCAGGCGGGCGCGATCGTCGCCGGCCTGATCGCGTTCGGCGCGCCGAACATCGATACCCTGTCGCCGGCGCCGGCCCAGGTGCAGTGGCCGAAGGACAACAATCCGAAGTTCCGCGACGGCAAGCCGTGGCCCGAAGCGATCGCCGGCGCCAACCGCGACCCGAAGGGCCGCGCCACCGGCACCGAGGGCGGCTACACCATCATCAACGCCCGCCGCATCTGGGACGCGGACCCGATGCATCAGACGATCTCGTATTCGACCGACCAGAACGCCGCCGACATCGTGGTGCTGGAGCACGAGCTGAAGTCGTTCAGCATCGTGTTCTCGATGCCCGACATCCACCGCATCATCGGCGCCAACGCCGCGCGCTACGTCGGCATGGCCGATCAGATCGGCACGCTCGAGGTGGGCAAGACCGCCGACATCATCCTGCTCGACGGCGACCCGACACTGAACGTCTACGAGATGCTGAAGACGAAGGTCGTGCTGCGGGACGGCAAGGTCCTGATCGACAAGCGGACGAACAAGTAGAGGCGCGAGGCGCAGATGATGCTGGACAGACGAAGCGCGATCGGCGGGATCCTCGGGGGGCTCGGCGTGGCCTCGCTGCCGCCCGCGCTTCGCCTGCTGGCGCAGGCGGCGCCGCACCGGGTGGACATCCACCATCACTTCGCGCCGCCGGCGTGGGTGACGGCCGTCAAGGGCCGGCCGCTGCTGCAGCCGGCCAACACGACGTGGACGCCGGCCAAGTCGATCGAGGACATGGACCGCGGCGGCGTGGCGACGTCGATGGTGTCGATCACCAACCCCGGCCTGTGGTTCGGCGACGCGCCGATGACGAAGACGCTGGCGCGCGCCTGCAACGACTACGGCGCGCGGCTGGTGCAGGACCATCCGAAGCGGTTCGGCCTGTTCGCGGCGATGCCGATGCCGGACGTGGACGCCACGCTGGCCGAGATCGCCTACGCCTACGACACGCTGAAGGTGGACGGCATCGGCCTCTTCACCAGCTACGGCGACACCTGGCTGGGCAACGCGAAGTTCCAGCCGGTGATGGCAGGAGCTGAACCGGCGCAACGCCGTGGTGCACGTGCACCCCACCGCGGCCAACTGCTGCCGCAACCTCGAGCGCGGGGTCGCGCCGGGCAGCATGGAGTACGGCACCGACACCACCCGCGCGATCATCGGCGTGGCGTTCAGCGGCGACGCGCGCCGCTACCCCAACGTGCGGTGGATCTGGTCGCACGCCGGCGGCACGGCGCCGTTCCTGGCCGGCCGCATCGAGGGCGCCTCGCGCGGCGCCGGCGATCGGCTGCCGGACGGCTTCACCGCCGCCATCAAGCGCTTCTACTACGACCTGGCCGGCGCGACGAACAAGGGCGCGGTGGCGTCGCTGCTGCAGCTGGTCACGCCGTCGCAGGTGCTCTTCGGCACCGACTTCCCGCCCGGCGGCACCAGCGCCGAGTACGTGAAGGCGCTGGCCGAGCTGGGCATGTTCAGCGCGGCGGAGGTGCGCGCGATCGAGCGCGAGAACGCGGTCCGGCTGCTCCCGCGACTCGGCCGCACGTGCTACGGGCTCCAGGCTCCAGGCTCACGGGCTCCAGGCCTCGATGCTGATCCCCTCGATCGACCTTCAAGGCGGAAGTGTCGTCCAGCTGGTGCAGGGCGAGAAGCTCGCGATCAAGGCCGATGATGCCGAGCCCTGGATCCAGAAGTTCTCGCGCTTCCCGCGCGTGCAGCTGATCGACCTCGACGCGGCGATGGGCAAGGGCGACAACGCCGCCATCGTCGCCGGCATCTGCGGCCGGCTTCCCTGCCGCGTCGGCGGCGGCATTCGTTCGGTGGCGCGTGCCAGATCCGTGCTGGACGCCGGCGCGCACGCCGTGATCGCCAGCTCGGCGCTGTTCCGCGACGGCGCCGTGGACACCGCGTTTCGCCGCCGAGCTGGCCGACGCCGTCGGGCGCGAGCGCGTGATCGCGGCGGTGGACAGCCGCGGCGGCCGCGTCGCCATTCACGGCTGGAAGACGGTGCTGCCGATCACGGCCGTCGACGCCGTGAAGGCGCTGGAGCCCTACTGCGACGAGTTCCTCTACACCCACGTGGACAAGGAGGGGCTGATGCAGGGCACCGACATGGACGCGATCCTGGCCGTGCGCCGGGCGACGGCCCGGCGGGTCACCGCCGCCGGCGGCATCACCACCTGGCAGGACATCGACGCGCTGGACGCCGCCGGCGTGGACGCGGTGGTCGGCATGGCGATCTACACCGGCCAGCTGCCGCTCGACCGCTGACCGAGCTGGCTTTCTGGCGTAGCCTCGCCAGCCATGTTACGTTAGATGACGTAACCATTACGGACTTTTACGTAATCGATGCAGAACCCGTTCGTCTACGGCGAAATCGTCCCGGACGAGGCGTTTGTCGATCGCGAGGTCGAGCTCGACCGTCTGGTGACGGACCTGGCCGGCGGCCAGAAGGTCTTCCTCATCTCGCCGCGCCGCTACGGCAAGTCGTCGCTCGTCCGCCAGGCGCTCACGGCCCTGGCCCGGCAGAACGCCCTCACGACCGAGGTGACGGTCAGCAGCTACAGCTCGTACCTGTCGTTCCTCGAGGGCTACGCCGGCGCGCTGGCGGCGCTGGATACCAAGTGGGATCGCGCCAAGACCTGGTTCGGCACCGCCATCCGCTCGACCCGGCCCGAGCTGCGCTACGAGCCCAAGGACACCGGCCTGGGCCGGTTCTCGGTGGCCTTCCCGCTGGTGAAGACCGAGCGCGATGTGACCCGGCTGGCCAACGAGGTCTTCGCGCTGCCCGGACAGCTGGCCGATGCCCGCAAGCGGACCGTGGTCGTGGCGCTGGACGAGTTCCAGGCCGTGAACGGCTTCAACGGCGGCAGCGTCGAGCACGCGCTGCGGGCCGCGGCCCAGCAGCAGCGGCGCGTCGGCTACGTGTTCGCCGGATCCGAGCCCAGCCTGATGGAGCAGATGATCGGCCCGCGCCGCCCCTTCTACAAGGCGGGCCCGGTGATGCGGCTCGACAAGATTCCCGGCGACGTCTTCGCCGACGCGATCGATCGACGCTTCGCCAAGAGCGGCATCAAGCCGGAGGAAGGCCTGGGCGCCGCGATCGTGGACCTGGCGGGCAACCTGCCCTACGACGTCCAGCGTCTGGCGCACGAAACCTGGGACGACGTGCGCGCCGCCGGCGGCAAGCGTGCCGCGCTCGACCACCTGCACGCCACGCTGTCGCGGCTGCTCGCGGAGCAGGACACGATGTTCGAAGCGCTGTGGCAGCGGCTGACGCTGGTGCAGCGGGCGGTGCTGCGCGCCGTCGTCCTCCAGAACGGCCGCGAGCTGCTGTCGGCCGACACGCGCGCGCGCCACCGTCTGGGCGTGGCGTCCAGCACCCAGGCGGCGCTGGCGGCGCTGGCCAAGCAGGACCTGGTGATGAAAGAAGGCCCGCGGCACGTGGTGGTGGACTCGCTGTTCCGCGAGTGGGTGGCGAGGAAGACGTTTTGAAGAAGACGCTGTGAGGCAGACACTGTGACCGCGTGGCTGGCGCGCGTCGGGCTGGACCGGCCGGAGCTGCGGGCATGGGCCATGTACGACTGGGCCAACTCCGCCTTCTGGTGCACCGTGGTCCTGGCCGTCTTCCCCCCCTTCTTCGCCGACTACGCCTCGGCGGGCATTCCACCGGCCGTGGCCACGGCGCGGTTCGCCTGGGCCACCACGATCGCGGTGACGCTGGTGGCGATCATGGGCCCGATTCTGGGCGCCATCGCCGACTACCGCGCGATGAAGAAACGCCTGCTCGCGGTCTCGATGGCGTTGGGCGTGACGGCTACGCTGCTCATGGCCACCATCGGCCGCGGCCAGTGGGAGTACGCCGCCATTCTCTTCATGCTGGGCAACATCGGCGTCGCCGCGAGCCTGGTGTTCTACGATTCGCTGCTGCCACATCTCGCCCGGCCCGGCGAACTGGACCGCGTCTCGACGGCGGGCTTCGCGATGGGGTTCGTCGGGGGCGGCGTGCTGCTGCTCGTCAACCTGGCGTGGATCCTGTCGCCGGGCACGTTCGGGCTGCCCGACACGCTGGCGGCGATCAAGCTGTCGTTCGTCAGCGTGGCGGTGTGGTGGTTCGTCTTCAGCCTGCCGCTACTGCGGGGCGTGCCGGAGCCGCCGGCAGCGCTCGAAGCGGACGAGAGCGGCCGCGACAGCGCGATTCGCGCGGCGTTCGTCCGGGTCTGGGAAACCTTCCACGAGCTGCGCGCCTACAGGCAGGCGTTCCTGATGCTGGTCGCGTTCCTGCTCTACAACGACGGCATCCAGACCATCATCCGGATGGCGTCGATCTACGGCGCCGAGATCGGCATCGATCGCAACGCGCAAGTGGCCGCCTTCGTGCTCGTGCAGTTCGTCGGCGTGCCGTGCGCGTTCGTATTCGGGGCACTGGCCGACCGGATCGGGCCGAAGCGCGCGCTGTTCGGCGGCCTGGTGATCTACGTCGGCATCAGCATCCTGGGCTACTTCATGCGCAGCACCTGGCAGTTCTTCGCGCTGGCGTTCCTGGTGGGAACGGTGCAGGGCGGGACCCAGGCGCTCAGCCGATCGCTTTTCGCCCGGATGATCCCCAAGCACAAGTCGTCGGAGTACTTCGGCTTCTTCGCCGTGTTCGAGAAGTTTGCCGGCATCGCCGGCCCCGCGTTCTTCGCCCTGTCGGTCACGCTCTTCGGCTCCAGCCGGCTGGCGGTCCTGTCGGTGATCCTGTTCTTCATCCTGGGCGCGCTGGTGCTCACCCGCGTGGACGTCGAAGAGGGCGAAGCCTACGCCCGGTCACGCGGTTAGAGCGAGCGCCGGACGAGTTCATCGATAGAGCCGCACCATCTCCAGCTTCGCCAACTGCTCGAAGTCGGCGTCGAGGGACCAGACGAGCGCGCCGGCCTCATCGGCCAGCCGCGCGATCAGCAGGTCGGTCAGCCCGAACCGCAGGCCGCTGTCGCCCGCACGCGCGATCCAGTCGTCGAGCGGCTTCCAGGTTTCCTCGGTTGGCACCAGGAGCGGCAGCGCGCTGAACGCGCGGCGAAAGCGCCCGCGATCGGCCTTGGCTGTACCGGCCCAGAGTTCCAGCCGGACGGGAAGCGCAAGTGCTACCTCGTCGGCGTCGAGCAGGGCGTTCAACGCCGGCGCGACGTTCCCAGGGGACTGCCGGCGGGCCGCGACCCAGACCGAGGTGTCGACAACGATCATTTGCGGGCCGACACGCGCCGGCGGTCCCGTTTGCGGACCTCGACCGGGTCGAAGTCGAACGTGATCGAGCCCATCAGCGCCTTCAGCTCGTCGAGGCGCTGGCGACGGACCAGCTCACGGAGCGCAAAGATCACGGTATCGGTCTTGGACTTGAAACCCACGGCCAGACGCGCCTGTTCGATCAACTCCGCCGGAAGGTCCAAGGTCGTACGCATACAAATACGATATGTTCGTATGCCTGGAGACGTCAATTATATCGCAGAACGTATGCCGTGGCTTGGGGTCTCCAGTCTTCGGTCGGCGGTCCATCGTCCAATAGAACGGCGAAGGAGGAGGGCTCATGAGTCGCAGGGTTCTTTCTTGGATTGCGGCGGCGTTGGCGGCAGCGACAACGACTCTCGTGTTTGCTCAGACGCGGTCCCCCCAACCGCAGGTGTTGTCGGGGGCCGACATCGGGTTCCGCGATCGAGGGAACGGACTTCCGCGGCCGGCCAACAGGAACGCTCGTTGTTCGGATCGACGGCAGCTGGGTGGCAGTTGGAACGTCCGGAGGCGTACACCCCGCGACCAAGTAAGGCGCGCGTGGGGCCAGGTCCGACCGGGCCGGTGTCCAAGGTGTCATGCCTGGGTGGTGTCGGCCCGCGCTCGTCATCCTGGCGATCTTCGAAGTCCGGCTCCCGCTTTTGCGCAGGAGCCGAGTACCCGAGTTCGAAGTCGCGACGCTGAAGCTGTCGCCGCCGCCGGCCGCCGCCTCCATCAGCATCAACCTCGGGACGTTCCAGAACGGCCGGTTCACGCTCGGCAACGTCACGCTGAACGACGCGGTGCTGTTCGCCTTCGATCTCCCTTCGAAGGAGCTGCTCGTCGGCCTGGACTGGAGCGACACCGTGCGGTTCGACGTCGAGGCGATCGCTCCGTGGGACACGCCGCCCGGGCAGTTGCGCCTGATGGTGCGCCACCTGCTCGAGGAGCGCCTGCACCTGGCCACGCGTACCGAACAGCGCACGCTCCGGCACATCGCCCTTGTCGTCGGCAAGGGCGGCTCGAAGCTCAAGGCCAGCACCGAGCCGCCGATGCCGACTGCGCAGCTTCGCGGCCGAATCAATCACCGGCGAATGCCAATGCGGCTGCTGGCATCGCTGCTGTCGCGATTCGAACAGCAGTTGGTGGTGGATCGCACCGGGCTCGACGGCTTCTACGAGGTCCAGCTCGAATGGGCGCCGGACACGGCCGCCCTACCGACAGACGCCATCGCACCGCCCCCGGATCGTCCCAGCCTGTTCGCCGCCGTCCAGGAGCAGCTCGGATTGAGGCTCGAAGGCCGGCGCGCGCCCCTCGACGTCGTCGTGATCCAACGAGCCTCGCAGGTTCCAGAACCGAACTGAGCCCGCCTGGCCCGGAGCCTGGGCCTGGAGCCTGGAGCCCGCAGCCTGGAGCCTGGAGCCTTCCTTGGGCTACCATTTTGGTTTCCACCAACCATCAGAAAGAGAGACCGCTGCCCAACCATGGCTGACATCAACCTGCTGACCCCTGGCCGGATCGACGGCTTCGACACCAAGAACCGGATGATCATGGCGCCGATGACGCGCAGCCGCGCCCACGTCGACGGCGTGCCGTCCGAGCTCGCGATCACGCACTACTCGCAGCGCGCCTCCGCCGGCCTGATCCTGACCGAGGGCACTGCCCCGTCGGCGGTCGGCCTCGGCTACGCGCGCACGCCGGCCGTCCATTCGCAGGAACAGATCGCAGCCTGGAAGAAAATCACCGACGCCGTGCATGCCAAGGGCGGCCGCATGTACATGCAGTTCATGCACGTCGGCCGCATCGCCCACTCGTTCAACCGCTACACCGACGAGCCGCCGGTGGCGCCGTCGGTGGTCAAGGCCGCCGGCCAGATGTGGACCGACAAGGCGGGGCTGCAGGACTTCGACACGCCGCGTGCGCTGGAGCTGAGCGAGATCCCCGGCGTCATCGAGGAGTACGCGCAGGCGACGCGCAACGCCCTGGCAGCCGGCTTCGACGGCGTCGAGCTGCACTCCGCGTCGGGCTACCTGCCGATGCAGTTCCTCTCGACCGGCACCAACAGGCGCACCGATGCCTACGGCGGCAGCGTCAACAACCGCATCCGGTTCGTGGTCGAGGCGCTGGAAGCGATGATCGCGGCAGCCGGCTCGTCGGGCCGCGTCGGCATGAAGATCAGCCCGGCGATGCCGTTCAACGACTGTACCGACGACAACCCGGTGGAAACCTACACCACGCTGGTGAAGGCCATCTCGCCGCTCGGCCTCGGCTACCTGCACGTGCTGCGCACCACGATCCCGAACACGTTCGAGCTGCTGCGGCCACTCTTCAAGGGGCCGTTCGCGGCCGGCGGCGGGTTCGACCGTGACAAAGGCAACGCGCTGCTGGCTTCGGGCGGCGCCGACTACATCGTGTTCGGCAAGCTGTTCACGTCGAACCCCGACCTGCCGGCGCGCTTCTCCAACGGTGCCGAGATCACGCCCTGGAATGCCGAGACGTTCTACACGCCCGGCGAGAAGGGCTACACCGACTACGCGGCGGTGTAACGCGGCCGTCCGCCCGTGATCCGCCGGTTCCTCGTCACGGTCGGCACCCTGGCGCTGGTGGCGCTGGTGGTGATCGTGGCGACCGGCGGCTTCATCCTCGAGGCCGGTCCACTTCGCCTGACCGCCCGCGGCATCAGGAACCCGCTGATCATCGCCGGCGCGGCGTGGGGCCTGCTGCTGCTCCTCGGCCCGGCTGCGCTGGCGCGCACGACGAGGCAGGTGGCGCCCTTCCTTCAGCGCCACGCCACGGCCATCGCCATCGTGATCGCCGCGGCGTGCGCCGGCACCGGCTTCGGGTTCAACACGTTCGCCGCGCACAGCACCGATCCCTCGGGCTACGTCAGCACGTCGAAGATGCTGCTCGATGGCAACCTGGTGCGCGTAGAGCCGCTGGTGAAGACATTCGAATGGTACGGCGGCGGCTGGAATTTCTCTCCGCTTGGTCACCGGCCGGGGGTCGCGGAGGGCGAAATCGTCCCCACCTACCCGATGGGCCTGCCCGTCGTCATGGCGCTGACGCGCGCCGTGTTCGGCGAGTTCGGCGAATACGCCGCCGTCCCGCTGCTGGGTGCGGCCCTGGTGCTGGGGTGCTTCCTGCTCGGGTGCCGGCTCCACTCCCGCGATCGGCGGTCTGGTGGCGGCGGCGCTCGTCGCGACCAGCCCGGTGCAGCTCTTTCACGTCGTGCAGCCGATGAGCGACGTGCCCGCGGCCGCGTGGCTGGTGCTGGCCCTGGCCGCAGCGCTGGGCGACCGCTGGCCCTCGGCGGTCGCGGCCGGCATGTGCCTGGGAATGGCGGCGGCCACCCGGCCCAACCTGGCGCCGCTGGCCCTCGTCGTGGCGGCCTGCGCGGCAGGATGGCCGCACCGGTCGTGGCGGCAGCCGCGGGTGCTGCGCGTGGCGCTCCTGGGGCTCGGGCTCGTTCCGGTGCTCGGGCCGCTGATGGCGATGAACCTATGGCTGTACGGCTCGGCGACCTCCACCGGCTACGGCGGCCTCGATCAGTACTTCACGCGCGCCAACATCCTGCCGAACGTCGGCGACTACCTCGAGCGGATCCTGCGAGGTGAACTGCCGGCGCTGTGGCTGACGGCGTCGGCGATCGCGATCCTGCTGCTGCGCCGCGGCTCGAGGCCTCCGGGCTCGCCGGAGGGCGGACTGCGGGCGAGCGCGCTGGTCGCGGGAGGCGTCGGCGCACTGATGCTCGCCGTTTACCTTCCCTACGGCATCTTCCCGGACTGGGCCTACCTGCGCTTCCTGCTGCCCGGCCTTGCGGTCGCGTTCGTGCTCGTAGGCGCGCTGACCGCCGAGGCTGCCGAGCGGCTGCCCGACTGGGTGCGCGGCCCGGCGCTGATCGTCGGGATGACGGCCGTATGCACCGCCAACGTCGCGGCGGCGACCCGGGAGCAGGTCTTCAACCTGCGGTTCTACGAGTCGCGCTATCGCACGGTCGGGCATTACCTGAAGGAGACGCTGCCGCCGAACCCCGTCGTGATCACCTTCCAGGAGAGTGGGTCGATCCACTACTACACCGGCGCGCCGATTTCGCGCTGGGACTACATGCCGCACGATCTCGAGGATTCCGTCTCGGCCTTCCGCCAACGCGGCCTGCACCCGATCTTCGTGGTCGAGGACTGGGAGCGCCCGAACCTGCGGGCGCGGTTCCCCAAGTCGGCGCTGGCCGCGCTGGACTGGACGCCCCGCGCCGACATCGGCGAGACCACGCACGTCTGGATTCTCGATCCCGCCGATCGCCAGGCCGAGACACCGCCGGTGACCGACCGCTTCAAGTAGAGGCCGCGGTAGTCAGTTGTCAGTCTCCCTTATGCTCCGATTTCAAACCGATACTTACTGAGAACCGACGACTGAAACCCGCAGCTGCCCTCGCTCACCCCAGCCGCTTGCTGGAACGCAGCGTCGCCAGCGTCAGCACCACGACGCCCCAGGCGAAGAGCGCCGTCGCCTGCGGCCACAGCGTCTCCAGCCCGACGCCCTTCAGGAAGATGCCGCGCAGGATGATCAGGAAGTAGCGCAGCGGCACCAGATACGTCACCGGCTGGACCACCTTCGGCATGTTCTCGATCGGGAACACGAAGCCCGACAGGAACACCATCGGGATCATGAAGAAGAACGACGCCGTCATCATCGCCTGCTGTTGCGTTCTCGAGATCGTCGAGACCAGCAGTCCGAGACCCAGCGTGCTCAGCAGGTAGACGCCGCACATCGCGAACAGCAGCCACACGCTGCCGCGCAGCGGCACCTCGAACCAGAGAATCGAGACCAACAGCACCAGCACGACATCCACCATGCCGATGAAGGCATAAGGCAGGAGCTTGCCGGCGATCAGCTCCCACCGGGCGATCGGCGTGACGCTGAGCTGCTCCAGTGTGCCCACCTCGCGCTCCCGCACGATCGCCATCGACGACAAGTTGGTCGTGACCAGCAGCAGCAGCAGGGCGACGATGCCGGGGATCATGAAGAACCGGCTCTCGAGCTGCGGGTTGAACCACACCCGCACCTCGACCGACACGAGCGGCCCGGGGCGGCAGCGCCCGGCGGCCGCCGCCAGCTCCGCGGCGTAACCCGAGATCGAGCGCGCCGGCGTAGCCCAGCGCGACGTTGGTCGAGTTCGCGTCGGTGCCGTCGGCCACGATCTGCACCGTCGCCGGCGACGCGGCCCGCAGCCGGTCGCTGTAATCGTGGGGAATCGTCAGCGCCATCCACGCGGTGCGGCTGTTCAGCGCCGTCTCCAATTCTCCCGTCGACGTCGCCGCGTCCACGACGGTGAAGTTCGCGGAGGCGTCGAACCGCTCGATCAGCGCCCGGCTCTCGGTGGATTGGTCCTGGTCCATGACTATCACCGGCACGTCGCGCACGTCGGTCGTGGCGGCGTAGGCCAGGATCGCCAGCTGGACGATCGGCGCGATGATGACGATGCTGAACAGCCGCGGATCGCGCCGCAGCTCGATCAGTTCCTTGCGAAACAGGTGCAGCAGGCGCTTCATGCGTCAGGCCCACTGCCGCTTCAGGCGCGCCGACGCCAGCGTCAGCAGCAGCACGGCGATCACCGCCAGCGCCAACAGGTCGCGCCACAACACCTCGGTGCCGACGCCCTTGAGCAGCACGCCGCGCAGGACGTTGAGGAAATAGCGGGCGGGGACCACCCGGGTCACGCCCTGGAGAAACGCCGGCATGCTGGAGATCGGGAAGATGAAGCCGGACAGCATCAGCGTCGGCAGGAACGAGGACAGCAGCGCCATCTGGAACGCCACCTGCTGGGACTCGGCCACGGTGGAGATCAGCAGCCCCATGGCCAGCGCGCCGACCAGGAACAAGGACACCGAGCCGACCAGCAGCGGCCACGAGCCGCGCATCGGCAGGTCGAAGAGCGCCATCGACACGGCGACGACGCCCATGGCCGAGGCCAGCGAGACGACGAAGTACGGGACCGTCTTCCCCAGCACGAAGCCGGCCGGGCTGATGGGCGCCATCCGAATCTGCTCCATGGTCCCGGCTTCCTTTTCCCGCACCACCGACAGCGCCGTGGACACGACCGCCGTCAGCATGGCGATGTAGGCGATGAGGCCCGGCACCAGGAACAGCGCGCTGCGGAGCTCGGGGTTGTACCAGACCCGCGGCTCCAGCGTCAGGAGCGGCGCCGCCAGCGACCCCACTCGCGCCTGCACCTGATAGCGTGCCGACTCTGCGCTCACGATGCCGACCACATAGCCCATCACTGTCGTGGCCGTGTTGGCGTTGTCGCCGTTGATCAGCACCTGCACGGCCACGCGCTCACCGCTCGACGCCCGGGCGCCGAAGCGGGCGGGAATCACCAGCA
This sequence comes from uncultured Acidobacteriota bacterium, assembly GCA_963713655.1. GTDB lineage: Bacteria > Acidobacteriota > Vicinamibacteria > Vicinamibacterales > UBA2999 > CAWEBF01. Next base: position 64,326 of record CAVQMT010000050.1, on the reverse strand, counting down.
CGGCGCGCGCGCCGCCGGTATCCAGCAGCCGTACCACCTCCCGTTCGTCCTGCACCGCCGCGATCAGGTCGAAGTAGCCCGAGCGGACAAACGCCGACACCAGCTGCCGGCTCTGCACCGACTGGTCGTTGTCCTCGACCGCCAGCGCGATGTTGCGGATGTCGAAGTTGAGCGCGTAGCCGTAGACGAAGAGGAAGAACGCCGGCACGAACAACAGGATCAGCAGGGTCCGCTTGTCGCGGCTGATCTGCCGCAGCTCCTTGCGGGTCACGGCGAGGACCCGGCCGAGGAAGGTCACGCCGCCGCGCCTTTCTCCGCCACGTCGAGGAACACGTCTTCGAGCGACGGCACCACGCGGGTGGACGACGTCACCTCGATGCCCTGCGGCCCGCAGCCGCCCGGCCAGCGTCTCGGCGTCCGCATCGGCCGAGCGCATCACCGCATGTACGGCGGTGCCGAAGATGCTGGTCTTCTCTACTTCAGGCATCCGATCCAGCGCCTGCATCGCGTCCACGGGCCGCGGGGACCGCAGCTCGAAGATGGGCCGCGAGGCGAAAATCGACTTCAGCTCGTCCACCGTGCCGAGTGCCGCGAGCTTGCCCGCCTGGATGATGGCGACGCGGTGGCAGTGCTCGGCCTCATCCAGGTAGTGGGTCGTCACCAGCACCGCCACGCCGGCCTTGGACAGGCCGTCGATCAGGCGCCAGAAGCGCCGGCGCGACAGCGGGTCGACGCCGCCGGTGGGCTCGTCCAGGAAGACGATCGACGGCTCGTGCAGGATGGCGCAGCCGAGCGCGAGCCGCTGGCGCCAGCCGCCGGACAGGTCTCCGGCAAGCGTGTTCTCGCGGCCCTGCAGTCCGGCCATCTCGAGCACCATCGCGCGCCGTGCCGCCAGCCGATCGCCTTCGAGGCCGTAGACGCCGCCGAAGAAGGCGATGTTCTGGTCAACGGTCAGGGCCTCGTAAAGCGAGAAGCGCTGCGACATGTAGCCGATCCGGCGCTTCACGCCTTCCGGATCGCGGCCGACGTCGATGCCGCCGACGATCGCCGTGCCCGAGGTGGGCCGCAGCAGGCCGCACAGCATGCGGATGGTGGTGGACTTGCCAGCACCGTTGCTGCCCAGGAAGCCGAAGATCTCGCCGGCCTTGACGTCGAACGACACGTCGCTGACGGCGACGAAGTCGCCGAACCGGCGCGTCAGCTGCTTGACTTCGATCGCCGTCATCGGCCGATCGCTCGATCGAGCCGGGCCTCGGCCAGGCGGACGTTGGCCAGCGCTCGCGTACGGTCCAGTTGGGCCTGCAGCAGGTCCAGGTCGGCGTCCAGCACCTCGCTCTGCGCGATTACCCCGGCGCTGAAGCGCTCTCCCACCACGCGCCTGGCCTCGGTGGCGGCGCGAACGCCCTCGTCCGCCGCGGCCACGGCCGCCTGGCCCGACGCGATCTCGAGCGACCGCTGCGTGACCTCCACCGACAGCCCGGAGTCGAATTCCAGCAGGCGCTGGCGCGCTGCCTCACCCTGGAACGTCGCCTGGGCGGCGTCGGCCGCCGCGCGCCCGCCGTCCCACAGCGACCAGTTCACCGAGACGCCGGCGTCCCAGGAGTCGTCCCACCGGTCGGCTCTCGGGAAGATGCGCGGGTTCGGACGCGCGTAGTCCACGCCGCCGGTCACGGCAAGCTGCGGCCGCCGGGTCGCTTCGGCGGCGGCGCGGTTGGCGCTGGCGAGATCGACGCGGAGCCCCAGCACCGTCCGCTCGGCGCGCTGCTGCCGCGCCTCGGCCGCCAGCACGTCGCGGGCCGCGGGCGCCGTTGCCGCGTCTTCAAGCACGGCCTGCGGCTCGACTTCCTGCCCCGGGGCCGCGCCGACCAGGCGCGCCAGGTCTGCCGCGGACACGTCGCGCAGGTTGCGAGCCTCCACGAGCAGCATCCGCTGGCGGGCCGCCCTGCGCCTCGGCCGTCGCCACCTCGTTCGGCGGCACCAGGCCCGCGTTCAGACGCGCGCGCGCATCGGCCACGTTGGCCTCGGCGCGAACCAGCGCCTGCTCGAGCACGGTCACGGCCGCGCGCCCGGTCACGACGGCCCAGAACGCGCGCGACACCTCGAGCCGCAAGTCGGCCCGCGTCACCGCGGTCTCCGCCACGGCCGCGTCGGCCTCCGCGCGGGCCGCGCGGACCAGGGCGTCCGTCCGTCCGCCGGTGTAAATCGGCCACTGCACGTCCAGCCTGGTGCGGTAGTTGTCGGGCACGTCGGGGTAGAGGATCCGGGTCAGGCCGCCCGCCCCGGCCGCGGGCACCGCGAACTCCGCCACGTGATTGGTCCGGGTGTAGCCGGCGTTTGCGCTCACGAGCGGACGATCCGCCGCTACCCGCGCGTCGACGCCGGCCAGCGTCGCGGCTTCCCGTGCGCGCGCCTCGGCGAGGCGGTGGCTGGTTTCGAGCGCTCGCGCACGAGCGTCCGCCAACGACAGCCGCAGCACCGGCTGCTCCTGGGCGCGCACGAGGCCGGGCACGCCAACGAGCCAGGCGGCGGCGAGCGCCCATCCAACGAGATTACGCATGGGCCCGCTCCTTCTGCTCGAGGGTCGCGATGAAGACGTCTTCGAGCGACGCCTCCACGGTTCGGACGCGAGCATCGGGCAGCAGATCCGACCGCAGGCTCCCGGCGAACGCGTCGACGGTTGCTGCGTCGGCCGCGTTCAGCCGCACGTGCAGCCGATCGCCGAACGCCTGCGCATCGGCTACCCCTGGCAAGGCCCGCACGGCGTCCAGCGGCCGCCGCAGCGCCGGACGCCACCACTTCCACCATGCCGCCGGACAGCTGCGCGCGCAGACGCCCCGGCTGGTCGGCGGCCAGCACCTGCCCCTCGTGCATCAGCGCCACGCGCGTGCAGCGTTCGGCTTCGTCCAGATACGGTGTGGACATCACGATAGTGACGCCCCGCGCCAGGAACTCCGACAGCAGCTTCCAGAACTCGCGGCGCGACACCGGGTCCACGCCCGTCGTCGGCTCGTCCAGCACCACCAGTTCCGGCTGATGGACGAGCGTGCAGGCCAGCGCCAGCTTCTGCTTCATGCCGCCCGACAGGCGTTCGGCCAGCCGCTTGCGGAACGGGGTCAGGCGCGTCATCTCGAGCAGCTGCTCGCGGCGTGGCCGGAAGTTCGCGAACCCCGTGGATCTCGGCGAAGAACTCGATGTTCTCGTCGATGGTCAGGTCGCCGTAGAGCGTGAACCGCTGCGACAGGTAGCCCACCCGCTGCGGTGATCGACGGCGTGCTCGCGGGCCGGGTCCGCGCCCAGCACGCGCACCGAGCCGGCGTCGGGGTGCAGCAGGCCGCACAGCAGCCGGATGGCCGTGGTCTTGCCGGCGCCGTCCGGGCCAATCAGCCCGAACATCTCGCCTTTGGCGACGTCGAAGCTCAAACCTGCCAGCGCCGCCGTCGCGCCGAAGCGCTTGTCGACTGCCGTGAAGCGCACCGCGTCGCCGCTCACTGCAGCACCATCGTGACGTCCACCGGCATGCCCTGCTTGAGGATCCCGGCGGAATTGTCCACGCTGACCTTGATGCGGTAGACCAGCCGCGAGCGCTCCTCGGCGGTCTGCACGTTGCGAGGAGTGAACTCCGCGCGCGAGGCCACGAACGTCACTGTCCCCTGGAGCATCTGGCCAGCGTCGGTGTGAACCGTGGCGGTCTGCCCCAGCTTGATACGCGGCACCGCCGGCTCGGGCACGAACGCGTTGGCCCAGGCACGATCGAGGTCGGTCACCACGACCAGCGGCATCCGCGGCGCCACGATCTCGCCCGCCTCCACGAGATCCTGCGTGACGATGCCCGCGGCGGGCGACTTCACCACCGCGTCGTCGATGTTCTTCTCCAGCGCCGCCAGCTGCGCCGTCACCACGCCGATGCGGGTGCGGGCCGCGCCGACCTCCTCCGGGCGTGCCGGTGCCTGGACCCGGGCCAGGGCCTCGCGCGCCACGCGCACCCGTTCGCGGGCGCCGCGCTGGCGCTCCCGCAGCGCGTCCAGCTTGGCCTGGGCGTCGTCCCGCTGCTTCTGTGATCCGGCGTTGGCTGCGAGCAGCGACTCGAATCGCGCCAGGTCCAGCGCGGCCGACTTCGACTCCACCTCGAGCGTCGTGACGTCGGCCTCCGCCGCGTCCACCTGCGCCTGGGCGTAGCGGACGTCCTCGGCCCGCGGCGCCGCCTCGACGAGCGTGAGTTGCGCGGCGGCCACGTCGCGCTCGGCGCGGATGCGGGCCATCTGCAGCTCGGTGTCCCTGGTGTCCAGCCGCGCAATCACGGCGCCCTGCGCAACGCGGTCCCCTTCCTTGACGGCCACCTCCACCAGTCGGCCGCCCACTTCCGCCGCCACCGTGACCTCGGTGGCCTCGACGTAGCCCGAGGCTCGCAGCTCGTTGGAGGGCGCTTGCTCTGCGCACGCGACGAGCAAGCCGCCCAGGGCGGCGACGGTCAGCGCGCGAGCAGTCGGCATGGATGTCACGATCGGCTCCTTTACGTGTTCGAAACCATCTTCCGCGCCGCGCGCCGCATGTGAACCACGAACTCGTCGAGCCGCCGCGGCGCGGCCACGCCCCCGTGTTCGTGGTGCGCCGCCAGCACACGCTCGCGGGCGAAGTAGATCAGGATGGGCGGCATGATCGTGAGGTGGGTCATCAGCGGATCCACATCGGCGAACACGCCTTCGCGCTGGCCCTGCGCGACGATGTCGCGCACCGCACCGTAGACGACGTTCATCATCGCGAACGTATCGGGATCGAGCCGCGGGGCGCCGGAAGCCAGCTCGCGCAGCATGATTGGCGGAAACCAGGGGCGCGCGGCCGCCTGCTCGATGATGGTGCTGATCCAGGCGTCCAGCTTGTCGCCCGCCGGACCAGGAGCGTCGGCAATCGCGCGCGCGCGCTGGCCCACGGCGCGGAACATGTCGCGGAGCACTTCGGTGTAGAGCGCCTTCTTGCTGCCGAAGTGGTAGTAGAGCATCGCCTTGTTCACGCCGGCGCGGGTGGCGATGCGGTCCACGCCCGCGGCGTCGAAGCCGCGCTCGGCGAACTCCTGGGCGGCGGCGGCGAAGATCGCGCCGGCTGTGCCGGTATCGGCGGCGACTGCCTCCTGAGCCTCGGGCACGTGTTAACCAACCAGTTAGTTAACACAATCTAAGAGCAAAAGCAACGAGCCTTGTCCGGCGGCGTCCGCTCGCAGGGCGCCCAAGGCACCCTGCGCTAACGTAATGGCCGTGAACGTGCTGATGACCGGCGGCACCGGGTTCCTTGGAACGGTCCTCGTACGGGCGTTGAGGCATCGCGGCCACCACGTCACGGTGCTCAGCCGGCACCCCAGTCAACCGGGCGAGGCCCTGTGGCCGGCGGACGGGCTGGAGGGCGAGCTGCTGGCCCGCGTGGACCGCACCGACGCCGTCATCAACCTGGCCGGCGAGTCGATCGCCGGCGCGAGGTGGACGCCCGCACGCAAGCAGGCGATCCGTGTCAGCCGGGTACACGTCACGAGCGCACTGGCAGCGGCGATCGCGGCGGCGGCCTCGCCGCCCGCGGTGTTCCTCAGCGGGTCCGCGATCGGTTTCTACGGCGTGCGCGACGACACGCCGCTCGACGAGTCGTCGAGCAACGGTGCCGACTTCCTTGGCCAGGTGTGCGCCGAGTGGGAAGCCGCGGCGCAGGGCGCGGCCGGGCGCACGCGCGTCGTGCTGCTGCGGACCGGCATCGTCCTGGACAAGCGCGCCGGCGCGCTGCCGCAGATGGCGCGCCCGTTCCGCCTGGGTGTCGGCGGCCCGATCGGATCGGGCGCGCAGTACCTGTCATGGATTCACCTCCAGGACTGGGTGAACCTGGCGTTATGGGCGCTCGATCGCGAGACGGTCAGCGGCCCGTTGAATCTGACCGCGCCTTCTCCAGTGACCAACGCGGAGTTCTCGCGCACGCTGGCCGGTGAGCTGCACCGCCCCGGCTTCATGCGCGCTCCGGCCTTCGCGATGCGGCTGCTCCTGGGCGAAATGGCCGACTCGTTGATCCTCGGCGGGCAGCGCGTGCTGCCGCGCAAGGCGGAGGCCGAGGGTTACGCGTTCCGCTACGCGCATCTGGCGCCCGCGATCCACTCGATCTACGGCGGGTGAGTTCAGAAGGCAGAAAGCAGAAGGCAGAAACTACAGTCGACTCTGCATCTGTGCGAGGTGGACGCGGACAGACTTGGTCAGCGTACCGGAACGAGTGGTGCGTACGACACTGCCGCGCCGGGTCCGACGGGAATTTCGAAGCGCCACCCAGATCGCCGTCAGGGCGGCGCCCCCGAGGAAAAACGCGATGCTCAGGGGCAGCAGCAGAGCGAGCAGCGAACCCAGGCGGAAGTCCGGAATCCAGCGCCGGCAGAAGGTCAGCGTCAGCACAAAGTAGGGATTGAGCGGTGAGATCAGGTTGGTGACGGTGTCGCCGACCCGATAGGCCGCCGTAGTCATTTCAGGCGAGATGCCCAGCAGCATCATCATCGGGGCAGCCACCGGTGCCATCGCCGTCCACTTCGCCGAACCGGAAGCGATCAGGAAGTCGAGCCAGGCCGACATGGTCGTCAACATCGGCAGCAGCAGCGCCGGCGGCGCATGCATGGCACGCAGCTGGTCCGCGCCGACGATCGCGGTGATCGGCCCCAGGTTCGACCAACCGAACATGGCCACGAACTGGGCGGCGAAGAACACCAGCACCAGATAGGGCAGCATGCCTTCCAAGCCGTTGGCCATCATCGCGACGACGTCGCGATGGGAACGGATCGTGCCGGCGATCGCGCCGTACGCCCAGCCGGTGGCGAGGAAGAGCAGAAAGAATCCGGGAATCAGAGCGCGAAAGAGCGGCGTCAGGCGCTGGCCCGGTGCGGCGGCCTCGTCGTACAGCGGCGTGAAACCCGGGTAGAGCGACAGCGCGCCGAACAATGCGATGACACACAGCGCGGCCAGCCCTGCTGCCCAGAGGCCGCGTCGCTGCGCCGTCGTGAGCGCGGTGGCATGCCATTCGGTCGCCGCCGGGCGTTCACCGTGCCAAGCTCCGAGTCGCGGTGCGACAACGCGGGCCGTGACGATCCAACCCAGCCCGGTGAACAAGGCGGCGATTCCGAGGCTGAACCACCAGTTGCCCACGGGATTCATCGTCCACCCGGGCTGGATCAGCCGAGCACCGGTTTCGGTGATGCTCAGAATCAGCACGTCGTATTGGCCCGGCAGCAGATTGCCCGCGAGGCCGACGCACGTCCCAGCGAAACCAACCGCGAGTCCAAGGACAGGGTGCCGGCCCGGCGGCAGCGAACATCACACCTGCCAGCGGTACGAAGACTATGTAACCGGCATCGAAGGCATGGGTCGTCAGCATGCCTGCCAACATCACGGCAGGTACGAGCGCCCACTCAGGTACGACGCTGAGACCGATCCGCACGAGCGCGACGAAGAGACCGCTGCGATCGGCCACACCCGCGCCCAGCATGATCGTGAGCGCGATGCCGAGCGGCGCGAAGGCCGCATAGGTGCGCGGGATCTCGGTAATGAGCAACTGAAGTGACTGTTCCGACAACAGGCTCTTCACGATCAGTGTCTCGCCGGTGACGGGATTGACCGCCGACCAGCCGGCAGCGGCGCCGACCGCAGACATCGCCAACAGGAGCGCGATCAAGCCGACGAAGATCAGCACTGGGTCGGGCAGGGCGTTGCCCAACCGCTCTACGCCATCCAGAAATCGATTGCGCTCCTGCACCAGATGCGGAGTCGGGCCGCCGGACAACACTCGGGTCACTTGAGAGGGGGTCGAAACCGACCCAGGAGGCAAAGACAAGGGTGGGCGATTATACACGTGGGGGTCAGCGAAGGAAGGTTCGCGAGAACCTTCTGCCTCAGTGGAGTTTCTGAATTCTGACTTCTGACTTCTGACTTGATGAAGGGCGCTACACGATCGCCGGCGCCCCGGCCCGGAAGTCGCCGCCGAGGATCGCCGTCGAGTTGGCGCCCAGCCAGGTGTCCAGCACGCGCGCGTACACCGATCGGAAGTCGGTTTCGAACCGCACATCGCCGCCGTTGTTTTCGAGCGCGGGATTGGCCGGGTTCGGGTCGAGCGACGGGGCCGTGCCGTAGATGCCGCCGCGCACCGCGCCGCCCATCGCCATCATGATCGCGCCGGCGCCGTGGTCGGTGCCCTGGCTGCCGTTCTCGGAGATCCGGCGGCCAAACTCCGAAAACTGCAGGATCAGCGTGTCGTTCAGCGCCCCCTGGTTGCGCAGGTCGTTGTAGAACGCTGCCACCCCGTCGCCGTAGGTGCCCATCAGGTTGCCGTACCCGCCGGCGCCGCCGACGCCCTGCTGCGCATGCGTGTCGAAGCCGCCCGTCTGTACCCAGAACACGCGCGTGCCGACGTTGCGTACGATCGCGCCCGCCACCGTCCGCAGCGCCAGCGAGAAGCCGTTGTTCGGATAGGTGACGGTGCCGGTGTAGCTGATCACCGAGCCCACGCGGTCCAGCGTCGCGAACGCCGCCTGCGCGCTGGCGTTCACGAACGCCAGGTTGGGGCGTTCGGCAGGCAGGTGCGACGCCATCCGCGTGGCGGCGGCGCGTTCGTTGAGGGCTTCGGCTCCGCCGTTGGGGCTGTTGAACGCATAGGTGGCGGCGTTCGGGATCGCCGGCACGTTGACCTCGCGCGACGACAGCGCCCGGGGCAGCTCCTGCGTCGCCGCCCACCCGACCAGCGGATCGGCCGGGACGGTCTCGAGGTAGCGCCCCAGCCACCCTTCGCCGGTGGGTGCACTTGGGCTCGCCGTGCCCCAGATATCCAGGCCCTGGAAGTGCGACCGGCTGGAGTTCGGGTAGCCGCTGCGCTGCACCACGGCCAGCCGCCCCGCGTCGAAGATCGCGCGCAGCCCTCCCAGGCGCGGGTGAAGACCCAGCGCCTTGCCGCTCGAATCGGTGCCGATCTGCAGCACCTGCCCCGCCGGTACGGCAATGGTGGGGCGGCGGCTGTAATAGAAGGGGTCCTGGTAGGGCACGACGGTACTGAGCGAGTCGTTGCCGCCGCTCAGGTACACCACCACCAGGTTGCGCGCCCGTGCGCCCTGGGCCCGCGCGATGTCGCACAGGAATGCGGGCGCCGCGAAGCTGACGGTGAACGCAGAAACGCCGCCGCGGATGAATTGGCGCCGTGAGATAGGCATCGCGTGCTCCGTTCCTCTACACCAGCTGATACTCGGCGGACCCGACGATCAGCCGCGACAGGCCGGCCGCCTTCGTCTGCAGCTGCGCCGCGGATCCGGTCCAGGCGGCGCCGGCCCGCAAGTAGCCGTGCAACTCGTCCAGCGGACCGTCGTCGAACGGCGCAGCCGACAGACGATCGAGGAAGAACGCCACCATCTTCTCCGGCGATTCCTTGGCCCCCGCCGCGGCGGCGGCCAGCAGGAAGCGTTGGTTGAAGGCGATGGTGGACGCGAAGTTCATGCGCGCCAGCATCGCCCCGGTCGAGAACCAGCCCTGGCCCAGCTCCCAGCCGTTGACGTCGGGGGGCTCGAACAGCACCTGCCCCATCGCGGCCAGCGGCGCGCGCATGCCGTCCACCGAGAAGCCGGTGTAGCCCACCTCCTTCACCGCGCGTACCGCGAACTCCACCGGCCAGGAATAACGCGAGAACCAGTTGCCGGGGTTCTGAAACCAGCGCGACTGCATCACGTATCGAATCACGGGCTCGATGCGTGTCTGGTTCGCCAGATAGATGCTGGAGGCGCCGCGGACGAAGTCGGGATCCGGATCGAAAGCGTCGGTGACGAAGTAGTGCCACAGCTTCCGCGCCAGCCGCTCGGCCGTCTTCGGGTGCGTGGCGAGCGCGGTGATGAAGTCGACGCCGTCCTGCATGCCCTCGGCCGCGGCCCGCGCCGGAATCGTCTTCGATCCGTTGCCGTAGATCGCGAACGTGAACGTCTTCTCCGCCGTGTCGTGGTTGTTGGGGACGTACTGGAACTCGTAGTAGTTCTCGGCGTCGGCGCCGCGGTTCACGATGCCGCAGGTTCCATCCGGTGAACACGCGGGCCGCGGCATACACGTCCTCCTCCGTGTAGTTGCCGATGCCGAACGTGAACAGCTCCATGATCTCGCGGCCGAAGTTCTCCTGCGGCCGCTGCCGCGTGTTCAGGCGGCCATCCAGCCACACCAGCATCGCCGGGTCCTTGGCCACTTCGATCAGGAGATCGCGAAAGCTGCCCAGCGCGTAGGCGCGAAAGGTCTCCAGCTGGCCGCGCGGGCCCGGCAGCTCCCCTTCCTTGAGCGCCAGCATCTTGGTGGCCTGCACCGCGCCGACGCCGCCGGCGATCTTGCTGTAGGCGGTGGCGAAGTGGTTGTGCCAGAAGAGCGCCATCTTCTCCTGGAGCGGGCGCTGCGAATGCACCATCCGGAACAACCACCGCTGGCGGGCGTCGTCGATGTTGGTGCCGAAGGCGCCGCGCGCGGTCACGCTGACGTAGTTGGGCTGCCCGATCTTGGAGTCGACGTCGTCGGGCCGATCCTCGTAGTTCAGGAGGTATGAGATCCCCTGCGACATCGACATGTCGCCGAGCGCCGCGAGCTCGCCGGGACTCGCACCAAAGCCGCCCCGGCGAAGCAGGTGCTCGAGGTGCAGCTGGGTTCGTGCCATCGCGCTCGCACTCCAGAAAAAACGGTCTCGGTCCGGCGATCACGCTTTCGTGATCCGCCGCGCGGCCGCCGCGGACTCGGGAGGGCGAGTATCTTACGCCCGAGCGCCTGTCCCCGTCGCGAGAGACGGGCTGCGATTGCAATCGGCAGGCCTTGATATCCTGTGCAGCCATGGATTGCCTCCCGGCTCCACCCTGCGCATGACCGCCGCCCGAAAGTCGAAGAACAAGAAAGCGGCGCGGCGCCCCGCCGCGCGCCGGCCCGCGGTTCGCCGCCAAGCTCGGCCGCGCGCCGCCGAACCGGAGCGGAGACGCGCCGGGCGAAGCAGGACGCCGGCAGCGGCGTCGCGCCCGGCATGCAGGCCGTCAGCCCCTATCTGGCGGTGGCGAACGTCCAGGCGTCGATGCGATTCCTGGAACAGACCCTGGCGTTCACGCCGGCCCTGGTGCTGCTCGACGGCGGCGGCCAGCCGCGCTACGCCGAGATGCGGAAGGGGGAGATGGTGATCATGCTGGTCCGCAAGGGCGACGACACCGCGCCTGCGGGAGGCGCGGCGGCGCTCTACACCTACGTGAGCGACGTGGACGTCGCGCTGGCGCGAGCCCGCGACGCCGGCGCCGGCTGCGGCGTCGCCGAGGACACGGCGTGGGGCGACCGCGCGGCCGTGGTGACCGACCCCGACGGCTATCGCTGGGTGGTGGCGACGTTCAAGAAGCTGGTGCCCTTCGCGGAGCCGCCCGCGAGTAATCGAGACTGCAGCTCCGGAGCCGGGAGCCTGGAGCCTGGAGCCCTACACCTTCGCGAGCAGCCGCTCATAGGCGGCTTCGTAGAGCGGCACCACGCGGTCGGCGCCGAACCGGTCGCGCACGCGCCGGCAGGCGGCGTCGGCCATCCGGCGGTGCAGTTCAGGCGAGGTCAGCAGCCGCATCGCGCTGGCGGCCATCTCGTCCACCGCGTCCGGGTCGTGCAGGAAGCCGCTGACGCCGTGCTCGATCACCTCGGGCACGCCGCCGACACGCGCCCCGACGACCGGCACGCCGCAGGCCATCGCTTCGAGCGCGGCCAGCCCGAAGCTCTCTTCCTTGGACGGCAGCAGGAAGACGTCGCTCACCGACAGGAGCGGCTGCACCTCTTCCTGCGCACCCACGGCATGAATCAGGTTGGAGATGCCCAGCTCGCGCGCGGTCCGCAGCGCCAGCGGCAGGTCGGGCCCGTCGCCGACGAGCAGCAGCCGCGCCGGCACCTGGCGCCTGACGCGGTCGAAGATCGCCATCACGTAGTCGATCCGCTTGACCGGCCGGAAGTTCGACACGTGGACCAGGATCTTGGCCGCCGGATCACCGTCGGTGAGGCGCTTGCGCAGATCGGGCAGTTCCTGACGGCAATGCACGGCACAGTCGAGGAAGTTGGGGATCACTTCGATGTCCCGCTTCACGCCCAGCTCGGCGTAGGTCGAGTCGCGCAGGCTCTGGGACACCGCCGTGACGTGGTCGGACTGCTCGATCGAGAACGCGACGATCTCGGAGTAGGAGGCGTCGTTGCCGACCAGCGTGATGTCGGTGCCGTGCAGCGTGGTGACCACGCTGGGTGCGCGGCCCGGGCCGGCGGCCAGCACCTGCTTGGCGAGGAACGCGGCTGTCGCGTGCGGCACGGCGTAGTGCGCGTGGACGACGTCCAGGCTGAACGCACGCGCAACCTCCACCACCTTGTTCGCGATCGAGAGCAGATACTGCGGCTCCCGAAACAGCGGATAGGAGGGCGCCGCGACCTGGTGAAAGGTCAAGCCCGCCTGGTAGTCGCCGAACCTGAACGGCGTCTCGGTGCTGATGACGTGGACACGGTGGCCGCGCGCCGCGAGCGCCTTGCCGAGCTCGGTGGCGACGATGCCGCTGCCTCCGACCGAGGCGTAACAGATGATCCCGATGTTCATGAGGACGGCTACCTAAGCCGGCATCAGATCCGGACGCTGGATCGGCTGCCTGACCACGAACCCTTCCGCGAAAGCCACGCCGATCTGGGCGCCGAACTGCGCGTCGCGGCTCTCGACGAGCTGGTTGAACCGGCTGGACGTGAGCCGGGTGGACACTGCGTCGGCGCCGCGCGGCGCGAACTGCGAAACATGGCAAGCCAGGGCGCGGCGCTTCACATCGTAGTGGTGGCTCACGTCTACGACGAAGGAGGGCGGCGCGTGGTCGTTGATGAAGTAGTAGCACACCCAGGCCGGCTTCCACGCCTCGCCCTCGGCGTCGTAGCGCCGCAGCCCGGCGCGAGAAGACAGCGTCGGTCACGAGCTCGCTGGCCCGGACGTGGTCGGGGTGGCGGTCCGACCAGTACGGCACCGCCACGGTGCGCGGCCGCGCGGCTCGCACCAGGCCGGCGACTGCCCGGGCGTGGGTGTCGCTGGTGCCGAGCGCGCGGTCGGGCAGGCGCAGGTTCACGCGCCATCGGGCGCCCAGCACGGCGCGCGCGGCCTCGGCCTCGGCCAGCCGCTCGTCCACGGTGCCGTTGCTGCCCATTTCCCCTGCCGTCAGGTCGCACAGGCCGACGCGGTGGCCGAGCGCCGCGTGCTTGGCCACGGCGCCGGCCATGCCGATCTCGATGTCGTCGGGATGCGGCCCGAACACCAGCAGATCCACGGGATCCGGCGCGGCGCTCACCGGGTCCATCCGAACGCGGCGTCGGCCTTGTCGGGAGCGTCCTGCAGCGCCCGCAGCAGGATCCGCGCCGACAGGAACGCGCCGGTGGCCGAATCGCCCGGGCCGCCGAGGGCGAAGAGGTGCCGCGGGTAGTTGCGATGCGCGCCGACGTACATCAAGCCGTCGGCGGTGTCGCCGTAGGTCGTTCCCCACCCGTAGTCCACCGTCAGCCCCGAGATGGACGGATACATCATCAGCGCCTCATACATCAGCTGTCCGGTACGCTGATGCAGGACGGCGTCCCGCTGCCGCGCTGGCGGCTCGTCGCGGTCCGCGCCCACGACCAGCATCCGCCCGTCGCTGGTCCAGATCACGCGGCGCCCGGCGCCCGTCAGATCGCGCGCCGTCACCGATCGGTCTCCGACCTGCTTCCGCATCGCCGCCGGCATCGGCGAGGACAGCGCCGCGTAGATCTCGCGCGTCTTGAAATGCCGCTGCAGCGGCCGGAACTCCGCGCGTGGCGCGGCCGGTGGCCACGATCACCGTGCGCGCGCGCACCGACGCGTCGGCGGTGACGATCTCCACGTTCTTGCGGCCGAAGCGGACCTTCTTCACCGCCGAGCGCTCGAAGAAGCGCGCCCCGCGCGCCGAGGCCGCCCGGGCCAGACCCAGACAGGCGCGGTAGGGATCGAACACGAAGGCGTCGCGCGATCGCATCGCCGCCGGCACATCCAGGGGCGTCACCGCGGTCACCTGCCGGCGCGTGAGCCACGCCACCGACACTCCGCCCTCCTCGCGGGCGTCGGTACTCGCGCAGGAGCTCCTTCTCCTCGCCCGCCTGCGCCACCAGCAGGCTGTCACGAGGCTCGAGCCCGCAACGCACGCCCAGGCGGCGCAGCAGCGCCGCGGCATCGAGCGACGGCGCGCCGCCAGGCCGTGAAGACCAGTTTCGCCGTGCGCAGGCCGTGCGCGCGCGACACGTCCCTGAAGAGCGGTCCGGGGTCCGGCAGCAGGAGCCCGCTCGAGTGGCCCGTCCAGCCCTGGCCGATCGCGTCGCCCTCGAGGACCATCGGCTTCATGCCGGCCGTCGCGCACGCCAGCGCCGTCGCGGTGCCCGTCAGGCCGCCGCCGACGATGACGACGTCCGCCTCGTGGCTGCCGCGCAGTCGAGGAGACGCAGGCAGCGTTCGGCGCGTCGCGGCGATCCACGGCGATTGACCGTATCGAGTGGGCATCCCAGCATTCTCCAGTACTTGACGCGCACTCCGCGACCCGCCGCCCTCACTGCGGCCGGCGCCCTTGCTAAGATGCGTCAGCCATGCGGCGAGGCGCTGCACATCACGGCAGGGGTGGGCGCGCTCCTGGTGCTCGGATTGGCCGGGGGCGGATGGTGGGCCTACGGCCGGCTGTCGGCCAGCCTGCCCAGGCTGGACGGCCAGTTGAAGCTGGCGGGGCTGGGCGCGCCTGTGACCGTCGAACGCGACGGACTCGGCGTCCCCTCCATCCGCGGGCGTTCCCGCCAGGACGTCGCCCGCGCCACCGGTTTTCTTCACGCACAGGATCGCTTCTTCCAGATGGATCTCTCCCGCCGGCGGGCGGCCGGAGAACTGGCGGCGCTGGTCGGCCCTCAGGCGCTCCCCGTCGATCGACGGGCACGCGTGCACCGCCTGCGGCCCGAAGCACGGACGGCAGTCGCGCTGCTGTCGCACGAGGAGCAAGGCGTTCTGCGAGCGTACGTGGAGGGCGTCAACGCCGGCCTGCAGGCGCTGGCGGCACCGCCCTTCGAGTACACGCTCCTGCGTCAGGATCCGGTGGCCTGGCGTCCCGAGGACACCATGCTGGTCGTGCTGTCGATGTTCCTCACGCTCCAGGACGAGGACGGCGAGTACGAGTCCACGCTGGCGACGATGCACGAGGTGCTGCCGCCGGAGATGTTCGACCTGATGGCGCCAGCCGGCACCGAATGGGATGCACCGGTGGTGGGCCTGCCGTTCGAGACCCCGCCGGTGCCTGGAGCGGAGGTCTACAACCTGCGGCGGATGCGGACCGGCAAGCCCGAGATCGAGCTGCCCGACCGATCCGACATCGTCGAGCGCGACGGCCGGATGCCTTGGGACGCCGGCGAGCCGGACGTGGCGCTGGGCAGCAACAACTGGGCGGTGGCGGGCAGCCTGACCCGCAATGGCAGCGCGCTGGTGGCCAACGACATGCACCTGGCCATCCGGGTGCCCAACACCTGGTATCGCGCGCGCCTGGAGTGGCCCGACGAGGTCACCGCCGAGCCGCACGTGGTCGTGGGCACGACGCTCCCGGGCGTGCCGTCGCTCGTCACCGGCAGCAACACGCACGTGGCCTGGGGCTTCACCAACACCTACGCGGACTGGACCGACCTGGTCCTGCTGGACCTGGACCCCACCGACTCGAACCGCTACAAGACGCCGGACGGATGGCAGCGCTTCACCCAGTACAACGAGGAAATCGCCGTCGCCGGCCAGGATACCGAGCGCCTGACCGTGCGCTGGACGATCTGGGGGCCGGTTGTCGGCACCGACTTCATGGGCCGCCTGCGCGCGGCGCGCTGGGTGGGGCACGCGCCGGACCGGCTCGGAGCGTCGCTGATGCCGCTCGAGCGAGTGCGCACGCTGGAAGAAGCGTTCGAGGCGGCGAACGGCGCCGGCGTGCCGGGGCAGAACCTGGTCCTCGGCGAGCGATCGGGGCGCATCGGCTGGACGATCTTCGGCGCCATCCCCAACCGCGTCGGCTTCGACGGCCGGCTGCCGTCGTCGTGGGCCGACGGGTGGCGCGGCTGGAACGGGTGGCTCGACCCCGTCGACTACCCGCGGCTGATCGATCCGCCCGGCGACCGCATCTGGACCGCGAACGCCCGGGTGGTGGACGGCGCCATGCTGGCCCAGCTCGGCGACGGCAGCTACGAAGTGGGCGCGCGCGCAACGATGGTGCGCGATCGCCTGCGGGACGCGCGACGTCGTTCACGCCGCGCGACATGCTGGACATCCAGCTCGACGCGCGGGCGACGTTCCTGGCCCGCTGGCGCGATTTGATCCTGGAGCACCTGACCGAGGATGTCGTGGCCGGCGACCCGGCGCGGCAGCGGTTCCGCGACATCGTCGACAAGGGCTGGTCGGGACAGGCGTCGCCGGATTCAGCGGCCTATCGGCTGACGCGGATGTTCCGCGACCAGGTGATGGACCGGGTGATCTCGTTCGTGCTCGCCGCGTGCTACGAAGCCGACGCCAACTTCGACTACACCCTGGTGCGTAAGCGCGAGGGCCCGGTGTGGAAGCTCGCGCACGAGCGGCCCATCCACCTGCTGAACCCACGCTACGGGTCCTGGCGCGGACCTGTTCACCGCCTCGATTGAAGCCCTGATCGACCAGGCCAACCGCCAGGACGGCGGCGACCTGTCGGCGCGCACATGGGCCGACTACAACCGGCTGGTCTTTCGCCATCCGCTGTCCAGCGCGGTGCCGGTCTTCGGCCGGTTCCTGGACATGCCGGCGGTAGACATGCCCGGCGACCTGTTCACCACCCGCATGCACTTCGGCTCCTCCGGTGCGTCGGAGCGAATGGTGGTGTCGCCGGGACACGAGCAGGAGGGGATCATGCACATGCCCACCGGTCAGAGCGGGCACCCGCTGTCGCCGTTTTACTCGAACTCGCATGACGCGTGGACGAGAGGGCGAACCCACGCCGTTCCTCCCGGGACCAGCGGAACATACGTTGACGCTGGTTCCGTAGAGGCTCCAGGCTCCGGGCTCCAGGCTCCACAGGCCCGCAGTTGCGGCACTGTAGCACTCCAGGCGGACTGCAGTTCCGCACAGCAGGCCTGGAGCCTGGAGCCTGGAGCCCGTAGCCCTTCATCGCCGCCGCATATTGAACCCCGTCAACACGCTCACCCGCGTGCCGACCTTGGACGGCACGATTGCCACGTTCAGCGGCACGTTGAAGGTGCTCGGTGCGCATGGTCACGCCCGCCGCGACACCAGCGCCACACCCACCGGCGTCACGTTGGGACCGACGCCGAACTCCACGCCCTCGCGCGTCCGGAGGCCCACCAGCCAGCTCAGGCTGGGCAGGACGTGTCCCTGCTCGAGCCCGCCGACGAGCACCACCCATTCGTTGACCGCGGCCAGGCCGCTGCCCTTGGCGTAGAACTCCTTCTCGAACTGCCAGCCGAACTGCGAGATGTTGGAGCCGACCGTCGATCGATCGCTTCTGCCAGCTCGCTCGACGACGCCCGGGCTGAGCGCCGTCATGCCGAACCGTGGGCCCGACAGGTTGACGGTCTTGGCAAACGGCGGCGGCTCGATCACCGATTGGGCATGAGCAGCCGGGACCAGGCCACAAACCACCGACAGCACCGCGAACGTGATGAAACGCATACGCACCTCCATGCGATGGATGGTGCGCTCCGGCCCGCCGCGATGTCCTGACGCGGCTCCTGAAAACTCCTGAAAAACAGTTGTCGGTTGTCGGTTGTCGGTTCTCGGTAAGTCCACTTCCGTTACTTACTGAGAACCGACAACCGACAACCGAGAACCGCTCTACGACGCGCGGCTGCGAAGCTGTGCAAGCACGGGCGCCCAGGTGTCGGGCTGCGCGGCCACTCCCAGCATGGGCTCGACCGGCAGCCACCAGCCGTGGCTGCCAGGCTCGCAGTTCGCCAGGGCCCTGGCCATGATCTCCGCTGCCTCGGCGCTGGCGCCCGCTGCCACGCGAGCAACCGCGTCGGCGAGCGCGCAGGTCCACCGCGCTGGCGCCGGAAGAGACACTGCTCACAGCGGGCGCCGTGGCGCCCTGGGCCAGGGCTCCCGCGGCAAGGGCGACGGCAGCCGGGTGGCGCGGCACGCGGTCGAGCGCCTGACGAAACGCCCGCGCGCCGTCGTCGCGTTGGCCGCGCCGAAGGTGCACGGCGCCGATGGCGTACCAACTGTTCGCGCAGCACTCGCGCCCGTAGAGATGATTCTGGCCCTCGAGTGCCAGCTCGCGCTCGAAGCACGCCAGCGCCGCGTCCTCCGCGCCGCGCGCCAGCTCGATCAGGCCGAGCAGCCACTCGAGCGCGACCCCGGGAAACTTGGCCGCCTCGCCGCCGCGTGGCCTGCATCGAATCCAGGCCGGCGCGCAATTCGGCCTCCGCCTCATCGAGGTTCTGCCGCGCCACGTGCACCGTGGCCGCCAGCCAATGCGCGAGCGGCAAGCCGGGCAGCAGCGCCAGCGTGCGGCGCGCCTCGCGCAGCCGGGCTTCGCCCCAACTGACGAACGACAGCCGGAAGTGGTGCCGCCAGTTGTCGGGCTCGAGCGACACCGCCCGGCCGAGCGCCGCCATCGCGTCCACTCCGTGGCCGGTGCGGTCGAGGACGAAGCCGTTCGTCGCCCACGCTTCGCCGCTGCGGGGGTCGAGACGGCAGGCCTCGCGCGCGTGGCGCGCCGCCGCGGCCAGCGACGCCAGGTCGGGCGACCCGCTGGCGCGCGTCGTTTCGAACTGCATCACGCAAGCGTTGGCCAGGCCGACGTGGGCGATCGCATCGGCGGGGCTGGCCTGCAGCACGGTTTCGAACGCGGCCCGCGCCCTGGCGATGCGGCCGGCATCGAGCGACTCCAGCGCGGCCCGGCCCTCCACCCAGGCGCGATGCGGGGCGATCAGCGACTCGAGCTCGGCGTCGCTGGCGCGAGCCGACTCGGTCCGTACGGCTCTCGACGAAGCGGTAGCCCTGTCGCGGCACGGTCTGGATATAGGTGTCGCCGCCTGGTGCCGGACCGAGCGCGCGGCGCAGCACCGAAACCGCTTGCTCGAGACTGTTGTCGGTCACGGCCACGTCGGGCCAGGCCGCCTCCACGAGCGCGTTCTTGGACACGACCGTGCCCGCGCGGGCGACGAGCGCCGCCAGCACGTCGAGATGACGCGCCGGCACCGGCAGCGCCGCGCCGTCGCGGGTCAGCCGGCGAGCGCCGGCATCGAGCTGGAATGGCCCGAACGAGTAGAGGGGTCCGGCCGCCACGGCTAGCGAGGCTACGCCTCAGCCCCTCGAGGCTCCGCCTCGCTAGAGCAGTGTCTTTTGGCCCCGCTCCGCGGGGCGTAGAAAACTTGACTCATGTTCAGATCCTCAAAGGTCAAGTTTTCTAGAGCCTAACGCAAAAGGGCGTCGCGGGCCGCAACCACGCGGTCCTGCGCCTCGTGCACCGTGCGGCCGGTGGCCGTCAGGTGGCCCATCTTCCGACCCGGCTTGGGCGTGACCTTGCCGTAGAGGTGCAGCTTCACGTCGGGATGCGCGCAGGCCGCGGCCCAGTTGGGCTCGCCCTCGGCCCACAGGTCGCCGAGCAGGTTGGCCATCGCCGCCGGCCGCATCAAGTCCGTGGATCCCAGCGGCAGGCCGCACACCGCGCGCACCTGCTGCTCGAACTGGCTCGTCACCGCGGCATCGAAGGTCAGGTGGCCCGAGTTGTGCGGACGCGGCGCCAGCTCGTTCACCATCAGCTCGCCGTCGGTGCTGAGGAAGAACTCGATGCACAGCAGGCCCACGTAGTTCAGCGCCTCCAGCACCGCCCGCCCGATCTCGGTGGCCTGCGCGGCGACTGTCGGCGGCACCAGCGCCGGCGAGGTGGTGACGTCGAGGATGTGATTGTGGTGGCGGTTCTCGAACAAGGGATACTGCGCCACCTGCCCGTCCACGCCGCGCGCGGCGATCACCGACAGCTCCGCCTGCAGGCTGATGCGCTTCTCGACCACCAGCTCGCCGCCGCCGAGCGCCGTCCAGATGCGCGCTCCGTCGCTGGCGGCGTGTGCGGTCTGCTGACCCTTGCCGTCGTAGCCGAACGCGGCGGTCTTGACGATGGCGGGCGTGCCGATGCGCTCGAGCGCCGTGGTCAGCTCCGCGGCGGTGGTGGCGACCTCGAACGGCACGGTGGGGATGCCGTGCGCGGCCAGGAAGCGCTTCTCGCGCGCCCGCTGCTGCGCGACGTGCAGCGCGAGCGGAGACGGCCGCACCGGCACCATCGAGGCCAGCACTTCGGTGGCGGCGCTCGGCACGTTCTCGAACTCGAAGGTGACCACGTTCACCTTGCCGGCGAACGCGCGCAGCGCGTCGGCGTCGTCGTAGGAGGCGACCACCTCGACGTCGGCCACCTGTCCGGTGGGCGTGTCGGAATCCGGCGAATAGGTGTGGACGCGGTAGCCCATGCGCCGCGCGGCGATGGTGAACATGCGCCCCAGCTGGCCGCTGCCCAGCACGCCCAGCACCGCACCCGGCGCGATCATCGGGATCCGGGCAGCTGCTCGGCGCGAACCTTCTGCGTCTGCTCGTCGCGGAACGCGCGCAGCCTGGCGCGCAGCTCCGGCCGGGAGTTCGAGAGAATCGACACAGCCAGCAGGCCCGCGTTGGTCGCCCCGGGCTTGCCGATGGCGAGCGTGGCGACCGGCACGCCGCCCGGCATCTGCACGATCGAGAGCAGGGAATCGAGCCCCTGGAGCGCGGCGCTCTGCACCGGCACGCCCAGCACCGGCACCACCGTGTGTGCGGCCACCATGCCGGGCAGATGCGCGGCGCCGCCGGCGCCGGCGATGATGACCTCGACGCCGCGGCCCTCGGCGCCGGTCGCGAACTCGGCCATCCAGGCCGGCGTGCGGTGGGCGGACACGACGTGCCGCTCGTGCGGCACGCCGAACTTCTCCAGCACGTCCACGGCATGCTGCATCGTGTCCCAGTCGGACGTGGAGCCCATGATCACCGCGACGAGCGGCGCCGGCGGCTGACTCACAATTGGCTTCCAGGCGGCACGGGAGCCTCGATTCTATCGCACGGGCAGATCAGGGAGAATGGACCTGTTCCCACTCGAGGAGACCCGCCGATGCGCCTCGTGCTCCTGCCGCTGCTCGCCGCTCGCCTCGATTCCACCGGCCGCTTCGCTCGACGCGCAGTCGCGGCCGGCGGCGCCCGCAGCGTCGCCGCCCGCCACGCTCGAAGTGCCGTACCGGCAGTTCCAGCTTGCCAAACGGGCTCAACGTCATCATGCACCGCGACACCAGTGTGCCGATCGCCACGGTGAACGTCTGGTACCACGTCGGCTCGGCCAACGAGCGGCCAGGGCGCACGGGCTTCGCGCACCTGTTCGAGCACCTGATGTTCGAGGGCTCGAAGAACGTGAAGGAGGGCGAGTTCGACACCCGGCTCGAGGGCGCCGGTGGCAACAACAACGGCTCCACGACCAACGACCGCACCAACTACGTGATCGACGTGCCCGCAAACGCGTTGGAGCTGGCGCTCTTTCTCGAGTCGGATCGCATGGGATACCTGCTGGACACGATGTCGCCGGCGCGGGTGGACGGCCAGCGCGACGTGGTGAAGAACGAGCGGCGCCAGAGCTACGAGAACCGCCCCTACGGCATGGCATCGCTGGAGATCGACAAGATGCTGTGGCCGGCCAATCACCCCTACAGCTGGCCGACGATCGGCCACATGGAGGATTTGACGGCCGCGAGCCACGACGACGTGGTGCAGTTCTTCAAGACCTACTACGCGCCCAACAACGCCAGCCTCGTGATCGGCGGCGACATCGACTTCGATCGCACCAAGGCGCTGGTCGAGAAGTGGTTCGGCGAGATTCCGCGGGGTGCCGACGTGGCCGCCGGTGGCGCCGCCCAGCGCCCGGCTGACCAGCGTGAAGCGGCAGACGCTGACCGATCAGGTGCGGCTGCCGCGTCTCTACCTGGCGTGGCTGACGCCGCGCCTGTTCGCGCCCGGCGACGCGGCGCTGGACGTGCTGTCGTCGGTGCTCACCGGCGGCAAGAACTCGCGCCTCTACAAGCGCCTGATCTACGACACGCAGATGGCGCAGGAGGTGACGGCCTACCAGGGCTCTGCCGCCCTCGGCAGCTCCTTCCAGATCATCGCGACTGCGCGGCCGGGCCACACCGTCGCCGAGATGCAGAAGGCCATCGACGAGGAGATCGAGCGGCTGAAACGGCAGCCGCCGGACGCGCGCGAGGTGCAGCGCGCGATCAACCAGATCGAGGCCGGCTTCTACCGGCGGATGGAACGCGTGGGCGGGTTCTACGGCAAGGCCGACCAGCTGAATGCCTACTTCGCCGCCGGCGGCGGGCCCGATTTCTTCGCCGAAGATCTGGCGCGCTACACCACGTTGACCGCGTCGGACATCCAGGCGGCCGCGCTGGAGTGGCTGCCCGCCGATCGCCGCGTGGAGCTGGTGGTCGAACCGGAGGCGAAGAAGTGATGCGCGGCAGAAGGCTTCCGGCTTCCGGCTCCCGGCTTCCGGGCTCGTTGGCAACGAGCCTCGCTACGCTCGTCGTGGTTCTGATCGGATCAGCGGCCGGGTTCACTCAAGAGCGGCCGGATCGCTCGAAGCCGCCGGCGCTGGGGCCGGTGGCCCGCCTGACGCTGCCGCCGATTGAGAAGCGCGCGCTCGCCAACGGTGTGCCGGTATGGGTGGTGGAAGCGCACGAGGTGCCGCTGGTCCAGGTCAGCCTGGTGGTGATGGCAGGCAGCGGCGACGACCCCGCAGGGCCAGTTCGGCGTGGCCAGCCTGACGGCGGCGATGCTGGATGAAGGCGCGGGCAGCCGCAGTGCGCTCGACATCGCCGACGCCGCCGAGTTCCTGGGCGCGAACCTGACCACCTCCAGCTCGTTCGATGCGTCGGCGGTCCGGCTCAATGTGCCCGTGCGCCGGCTGGCCGATGCGCTGCCGCTGATGGCCGACGTGGCGCTGCGGCCGACGTTTCCGGCCGCGGAGCTGGACCGGCTGAGGCAGGAGACGGCTGACGGCCATCCTCCAGGCGCGCGACGACGCCACCGCTGTCGTCGGCCCCGCCTTCTCGCAGGTGGTCTTCGGCAAGACGCATCGCTACGGCACCGGTGCGAACGGCACCACCGCCACGCTGAAGGCCTTCACGCCGGAGGAGCTGAAGGTGTTCCACGCCCGGCACTATCAGCCCGGCAACGCCACGCTGATCGTCGTCGGCGACGTGAGCACGGCCGGCGTGATGCCGCTGCTCGAGCAGGCGTTCGGCGGCTGGAAGGGCGGCGCGGCGGTGTCTCGCACCCCGGTTCCGGCGGCGCCGCAGCTCACCGCGGGGCAGGTGGTGGTCGTGGACATGCCCTCGGCCGAGCAGTCGCAGATTCGCATCGGCTGGGTAGGCGTGCCGCGATCCACCCCCGACTACTTCGCGCTGCAGGTGTTGAATACGGTGCTCGGTGGCTCGTTCACGTCGCGCCTGAACCAGAACCTGCGCGAGGAGCACGGCTACTCCTACGGCGCCAACTCGCGCTTCGACATGCGGCTATCCGCCGGGCCGTTCCTGGCGGGCGCCGGCGTGCAGACCGACAAGACCGCGGAATCCCTGAAGGAGTTCTTCAAGGAGCTGAACGCCATCGGCGCGCCCATCAGCGCCGAGGAGCTGGCCAAGGCCAAGAACTACCTGGCGCTCGGCTTCCCGAGCGACTTCGAGACCATCGGCGACTTGTCCGGCCGGCTCGAGGAGATGGTGGTCTACAAGCTGCCCGACAACTACTACGCGGACTACGTGACGAGGATCCAAGCCGTCACCGCCGCGGAGGTGCAGAAGGCGGCCGCCACCTACATCCAGCCGGGCAAGTTCGCGGTGGTGGTGGTGGGCGACCAGAAGACCATCGAGCCCGGCATCCGCGGGCTGAACCTGGCGCCGCTTCGCGCCCTGTCGGTGGACGAGGTGCTGCCATGAGCGTCGGCCTGGCCCTGACCGAGCTGCTCGACTACTCCGACTACGAGCGCGGCAAGTGGAAAGCGTGGGTGCAGGCGGATCCCGCGCGGTTGAACCTGCCTTTTCAGGCCGGGGCGCGGTTCCCCACGGTGTGGAGCGTGCTGGAGCACGTCTTCCTGGTGGAGCGGCGTCACCTCGCTCGCCTCGAAGGCGGTACACCGCCGGAGAGCACCGGCGTCGCGCCGGGCGATTGGGCCGCGCTCGTTCGAGTACGCGGACCTGGTGCGAGCCGACCTACGACAGTACGTGGCGGGCCTCGACGACGCCGAGGCCGCCAGCTCGTTCACCTTCTCGATCCCCAGCGGCCCCGTCACGATGAGCCGGCGGAAGCTGGCGTCGCACATCGTGCTGCACGAGCTGCGGCACTGGGCCCAGGTAGCCTATGCGGCACGGGTGACAGGGATCGATCCGCCCGGCGAGCACGACCTGTTCTTCTTTCCCGGGATCGCCTGATGGACACCTACTACCACCCGAAGGACCTCGGCCACTTCCCGGACATGGGGAAGGAAGCGCCCGAGCTGTGGCAGAAGTTCCTGGAGTGGTACACCGCTGTCTTCAAGGAGGGCGCGCTCACCGAGCGGGAGAAGGCGCTCATCGCCCTGGCCGTGGCGCACACCGTGCAGTGCCCGTATTGCATCGACGCCTACTCCACCGCATGCCTGGAGAAGGGGTCGACGCCGGAGCAGATGACCGAGGCCGTGCACGTCGCGGCAGCGATTCGTGGCGGCTCGTCGCTTGGTTCATGGCGTGCAAATGCGCAACCACGTCGAGAAGCTCTCGATGTAGTTGGCCTGGAGCCCGTGAGCCCGGAGCCTGGAGCCCGCATAGTGGCGCTGCTCACTCTGCTCAACTCGAAGAACCCGCTCGCGGACGCGGCCACGCAGCGCTCGATCCTCGACGCGCTTGCCGATCGACGCGTCGTTCGCGGGGGCGGTGGCCGCGGCGGGGCACGAGCCGCTGCGTGCTCGCGGCGTCGAGGTGCTGCAGGTCAACGTCGGCAAGCGCTGCAACCAGGCCTGCCACCATTGCCACGTGGACGCGGGACCGGATCGGACGGAAGTGATGCCCGATCCCGTCGTGGACGCGTGCCTGGCGTTTCTCGAACGCTCGGACGTGGCCACGCTGGACATCACCGGCGGCGCCCCGGAGCTGCACCCCCGTTTCAAGGACCTGGTGGTGCGCGCGCGCGCCGCGGGCCGGCACGTCATGGACCGCTGCAACCTGACCATCACGCAGCTGCCGAATTACGCCGACCTGCCGGAGTTCCTGGCGCAGCACCGGGTCGAGGTGGTGGCGTCGCTGCCTTCCTTCGCCGCGCGCCAGACCGACGCGCAGCGCGGCGAGGGCGTGTTCGAGCAGTCGATCGCGGCGCTGCGCCGCTTCAACCAGCTGGGCTACGGACTGGAAGGTTCGGGACTGATCCTGAACCTCGTCACCAACCCGGTGGGCGCGTTCCTGCCGGCGGCGCAGGCTGCGCTCGAGCGCGACTGGAAGCGGGAGCTGGCGCGCCGCTTCGGCCTCTCGTTCAACCGCCTGTTCACGATCACCAACATGCCGATCAGCCGCTACCTCGAGTTCCTGCTGGCGTCCGGGAACCTGCAGGCCTACATGGAAAAGCTGGTGGGCGCGTTCAACCCCGCAACGGTGGACGGCTTGATGTGCCGCTCGACGCTGTCGGTGGGCTGGGACGGCCGGCTCTACGACTGCGACTTCAACCAGATGATTGACATGGCCGTCGCCCCGGACACCCCGCAAACCATCTTCGACGCCACCGTGCAGGGCCTCGCCGGCCGCCGCATCGCCGTCGGCCGCCACTGTTTCGGCTGCACCGCCGGCGCGGGCTCGAGCTGCGGCGGGTCGATAGCCGGCTGAGCGCCAGGGGTGTAGAGTGTTGCCCCCGCCGTGTTTGCCGCTGCTGCGGGTTGGAGGAGCCCCTCGCCATGTCCACGCGTTTCGCGTATGCCGCGGTCTTGCTGGCGGGCCTCGCGCTCGCCACCGACACTGCTCTTGCTCAGGGACGGCGCTACCCGGGCGGCCAGGGAAGTCAGGGCCAGGGACGCCAGGCCCAGGGAGGCCAGGGGCAGGGCCGCAGCGCCGAACCGCGAGGTGGCGCGCGCGACGAACGAGCGATTGGGAGCAGGAGGGCGGATGGCGGCAATCGGCCGGGCCGCGCGGACGACGGCAGCGGCCGACGGACCCCGCCCAGGCCGGCTATCGATCGCGCGGACGGGCAGCCGCGCGCGCAGGTCCAGCGGCGTACCGCGGCCCAGCCAGGCATCGGCTACCAGCCACCGCTCGAAGGCCGGTCACTCTCGGACAACCGCTCGGGATGGGGCGGTCAGCACGGCGACACCAGCCGGCGCGCAGTGCCTCGTCCCGACCTCGTACCACCGCAGCAGTACCAGTCGTATGGCGGCTACCACTCGTATCCGCGCCGGTCGTATGTCATGCCCTACGGCTATCGTCCCTACGGGTATCGGCCCGGCTGGAGCTTCAACCTCTATTTCGGCCGCCCCTACAGACTGCCCATCTACGGCAACACGGGCTACGGCTATTACGCCATCGACGCCGGCTTCGTCTACGGGTCGCTGCAGATCGTCGATGCCCCGCCCTTCGCCCAGGTATTCGTGGATGGCTACTACGCCGGCGAGGTGGACGAGTTCGACCGCGTCTTCCAGCAGTTGAACCTCACGCCGGGTCCGCATCACATCGAGATCGTCGTCGACGAGGCCGCCCCGCCGATCGAGTTCGACGTGCGGATCATCCCAGGCGAGACCGTAACCTACCGCGTCAGGTAGCGGCGCTTCAGGGCAGCGGTTCGAGCGTCTCGAAAGACTCCGCCGTCAGCGCCGCCGGCGGCTGCGCGCGTCGCGCAGCATGCCGCCGACGATCCAGAACACGACGACGATCAGCAGGATGATGATGAGGGCGCGGCCGAACAGCATGGTGCGAGCGAGGCTACGCCTCAGCTGAAATATTCCTGGAAAGAGTAGAGGCCGGCGAGCACCAGCACCCACACCAGCAGCACGCGGCCGTAGCTGCGCCGCCGTCGCCGTCGCCGGACCGCCGCGCCGTCGGGCTGACTCACGCCTTGCCGGCCGACAGCCACTTCTGCCGGGCGCTTTGCTGGCCGTCCTGGGCCGAGGGATGCACCTCCAGCCGCCAGCAGCGAGCCGGCTCGGCGCCGAAGGTCAGATTCAGGCGCAGCAGCTGCTCGCGGCGCGCCACCAGCAGCGTCACACGATCGCCGGGCCGATACTGGTCCAGCCGGTTGTCCAGGCGGTCGGCGCGCACGCGGTAGTCGCCAATCGCCAGGATCTCGTCGTCCACGTTCAGCCCGGCTTCGGCAGCCGGCGTGTCCCGGCGTACCTGCGTGACCACCAGGCGGCCCGAGTCGTTGCGCGTGGACGCGCCCAGATACGCGCGGCCGCCGTCGGCCGGAGCCGACACGGAACGGAAGCGCAGGCCGAACACGTCGAGCGCCTCCGTGTAATCCAGCTCCTGCGTCCCGGTGACCGCCGCGTCCCAGAACGGCTTGAGGCTGGTGCCCGCCACCTGCTCGGCCACCACCCGGAACTCGTCGGCGGTGTAGCCCTTGGTGCCGGCGAATTTGTCGTAGGCGGCGCGCATCACGTCGTCGAGGCTGCGCGTCCCGCTGGTCAGCTTGCGGATCTTGGCGTCGAGCAGGAACGCGGCCACCGCGCCCTTCGTGTAGTAGCTGATCGACGTGTTGAGCGAGTTCTCGTCGGGGCGGTAGTACTTGATCCAGGCGTCGAACGACGCCAGCTCCACCGACTGCACGGTCCGTCCCGGCGTCGTCTGCAGCTCCTCGATCTTGGCCGACAGCGAGTCGAGGAACTCCTCGCGGCTCCCCAACCCGGCCCGGTGCACCGCCAGGTCGCCGTAGTAGTCGGTGACGCCCTCGACAATCCACAGGCTCCGGGTGTGGACCTCGTTCTCGTAGTCGAACGGTCCGAGCTCCACCGGGCGCAGCCGCTTGACGTTCCAGACGTGGAAGTACTCGTGGCTCGCCAGCTCGAGCCACGACACGTAGGCGCGGCGCGTCCGGGTCAGCCAGCGCGAGCCCATCAGCACGGTGGAGTTCTTGTGCTCCAGCCCGCCGCCCGCCTCGGTCAGCAGGTTCAGGAACAGGTACTTGTCGTAGGGCAGGCTGCCCCACATGCGGTGGTGCTCGCGCACCATCGCCTCGAGATCCTTGGCGGCGCGCGGGCCGTCGAACACACCGCCCTCGCCCTCGTTCACGAGGTAGTGCTTCTTGTTGTCGACCGTGAACTCGTAGACCGCGGGGTTGCCCAGCACGATCGGCGAGTCGGCCAGCGTGTCGAAATCGGGCGCGCGGTAACGGTGCGGCCCGCCGGTCATCTCCGGCAAGCCGGTCAGCGACTTCGCCCACGTGGCCGCCGGGCTGATCACCACCTCGTGCGCGCGCGGCGTGCGGTCGGCCAGCGTGATGAACGTGGGAGCGCCGTTGATCAGCGCGAAGCCCGCCTCGATCCAGTTGGTGCGCACCGACATCTCGCGTCCGTAGACGCGGTACTTCACGGTGATGCTCGGGGCGCCGCCGGTGGTGACGCGCCAGCGGTTCTTCTCGGACTTCTCCACTGCCAAGGCGCGGCCGTCGGGCGCCGCCGCCGTCACGGCCTCCACGTTCCGCGAGTACTCCCGCACCATGTAGGAGCCTGGCGTCCACACCGCCATCATCAGCTCGGCCACCGGCTGGCCGCCGGTCGGCACCGTGGCCGTGACTTCCGCGTAGTGGGTGTGCGCCGCCGGGAAGCTGAGGGTGTAGCGGATGGGTTCGGGGGCCTGGGCGAAGACCGCGGGGGCGTCGGTCATGAGCAGCGTCGCGGCGAGAAGCACGCAGGAGGCCGTGTGCCGTGTTGCCATGTCCGCATTCTATATGGGCTGCGCCGAGCCCCGCTGCCCGCGGCGGCGCGAACCTGCCAGACATCGCTTCGCTAGCGTGCCGCCGGGGCCAGCCACGCGTCGCGAAACCGCCTCTGCGCCGCGGTCAGGCTCTGACCCGTGTCCTCGATCGGGCACCACTTCCCGGCGCGGATCCTGCGCCAGGCGAATCGTCGACGAGACGCGCTCACCGCGGCGCTCGAACGAGATCGGCAGCTCGTCGCCGGGCTTGCCCTGCGCCAGCCGCTTGCGCAGCTCCGCTTCGGTGGTTACGGCCATGCCGCCTACCGACACGATCACGTCCTCGCGATCCAACCCGGCGTCGAAGGCGGGCGACCCCAGCGGCACCAGCGCCGCAACCCGCACGCCGCCCGGCGAATCCTCCAGCCGCAGGCCGCCGACGAACACGCCGCTCCCCGGCAGCGGCCGCAGCACGAAGCCGGCACGGGCGAGCAGCGCCTGGTAGTCCACCACCTCGTGGCCCTGGATGTAGCGGGCGAAGAAATCGCCGGCGAACGCGGCGTCGCCCGACACCTCGGCCAGCGCGCGCTTCAGATCGTCCATCGTGTAGGGCTTGTCCACGTAGCCGGGCGCCTTCCCGCCGGGCTTGCCGTGCACCTGCCACAGCGCGCGCATCAGCGCGTCCAGCGTGATCCGCCCGTTCGACCGCTCGCGAAGCGACAGGTCCAGGCCGAGGCCGATCGCCTCGCCCCAGGTGTAGTAGGAGATGAAGGTGTTGTCGAAGTTGGTCCGGTCGATCGATGTGGCCGCGTCCACGAACGGCGCCTGCTGGCTCATCTGCTCCGCGGTCCGCACCTGGCGTCCGGGGCTGCTCACGACGGCGCTCACCGCCCGCCCCATTTCCTGCGCGAACTCGCGGACGTTGGTCAGGCCGGCTCGCGTCGTGATCAGCGGCGCGTAGTAGCTGGTGAAGCCCTCGGCGAACCACAGCTCGCCCGAGATGTTCGCGTCCTCGAGGTTGAACGGCTCGAGCGACGCCGGGCGAATCCGCTCCACGTTCCACGAGTGGAAGAACTCGTGCGCCACCGTGTCCAGCAGGTCGGCGCGGTTGCCGCGGATCGACGACGCGGAGGTGATCACCGTGCTGTTGCGGTGCTCCATGCCGTCGCCGTCGGCCCACGGCACGTAGTCCGCCAGGAAGGTGTAGGCGTTGCCGTCGAACGGCGCGAACTCGCCGAAGACGTTGCGGGCCTCGCGCACGATCTTCTCGACGTCGCGGACGAAGCCGTCCAGCTCGCTGCCGTCTCCCTGGTGATGGACCGCGACGCGGAACTCCGGCTTGCGCGCGCCGTCGGGCACGGTGAAGGTCCGGACGTCGAAGGCGCCGAACTCGGACGGGCTATCCATCAGGTACTGCAGGTTCGGCGCGGTGAAGGTGAACGCATCGGCGCCGGGAAACAGCTGCGTCGCGACCCGCCAGCTGGTCCCGGGCGGCGGCTCGAAGCGAACCTGCACCGCCCGCTCGGCCAGTCCCCGGGCCCAGATCATCGCCGCCGGCATGTTGATGTGCGCGTGGGTGGAGTCGATGGCCAGATAGGTGCCGTCCACGCGATCGCCGAAGACGCGATACGACACACGGACGGTGCCGCCCGGCTGCTGGACGTCCCACTGGTGCGGGTTGGGCCGGGTGAAAGCCAGGCGCTGGCCGGCGCCGTCCGTGATCGCTACGTCGAACACGTTCTTCGCGAACTCGTGGATCGCGTAGCGTCCCGGCGACGACCGGCTCATGCGCAGCTGGAGCACGCCGGCGGGAACCTCGGCGAACGTCACCTCGACGTTCATCAGGCGATGCGCCCGCTGCGGAAAGCTCAGCGTGTACGACACCGGCACCGACACCGGCGGGCTGTCGCCTGCGCCAGCGCCGCTGTCGCGACAGACAGCCAGCACGCCGCGGCGACCGCCGCGCGCGACCCGCGCGCCAGCCGTGTCACTTGCAGCCCTCGATCTGATCGAAGAGGCGCTGCGACAGGTTGATCTCCGCCGCCTTCAGGCGGTGAACCTGGTTCCGCTCGACGGCGTAGCGGATCTTGAAGCCCTGCTTCTGCAGCCGTTCGTACTGCATCTGCATCGCCGAGGCCCACGACGGATCCTGATCGCCCACGTGCATGAAGAGGCACATCGGCTTCAGCACGTTGATGCGCGACGGGTCGGACTGGTTCTCAAGCAGGCCCGGGTAGCCGGTCACGGTGAGAAAGTACTGCGGGTACTTCGCCGCGACGTGAAACGCGCTCAGCCCGCCATTGGAGTGGCCGGCCACGTGCAGCTTGCCGCCCCGCACCTTGTAGTCGCGCAGGATCGCGTCCAGGAACTCGGGGAAGACGCGGTCCGCGTTCTCGAAGAAGAGGCTGCCGTCCGGTGTCCCCGGGCTGATCACGATGTAGCCGCGCTTCTCCGCTTCCCCGCGCCAGTCGGTGTTGACGGTGTTCTCGGCGCCGCGCAGCTGCTGCGGTCCCCCGGTGAACACCAGCACCACCGGGTACGATTTGGCGGCGTCGTAGTTGGGCGGCAGCAGCACCTTGTAGGTCAGCGACAAGCCGCCGTACCGGCCGGTCTTCTCGACCAGCTCGGCAAAAACGGGACGAGCGGCGAAAAGCAGCGCCAGGGCCAGAAACGCGGTGAGCCGCATGGACGGATCATGACAAAGAGCGGCGGCGCTGCCAAGATCGCCGGCCGGCGCGCCAGATAAAAATGTGCAACAGACAAGGGCTCAGGATAAGACGTCTTGAGGGAAGGAGCCCTTGGCTGATAGAAGATCCCGCATGAGCCAAGCGACACTCGACGTGGTCAACCGGTTCAATGACGCGTTCGGCCGCCACGACGTGGACGGGGTGATGGCGCTGATGACCGAGGACTGCGTGTTCGAGAACACCAGGCCCGCGCCCGACGGCACGCGCATCGAGGGGCAGCAGGCCGTCCGCGCGTTCTGGGAGCAGTTCTTCCGTTCCTCACCGCGGGCGCGATTCGAGTCCGAAGACGCCTTTGCCGCCGGCGACCGCTGTGTGGTGCGGTGGGTGTATTCGTGGGTGAAGGAATCGGGGCCCGGCCACGTCCGCGGCGTGGATGTGTTTCGCGTTCGCGACGGGAAAGTGGCCGAGAAGCTGTCCTACGTGAAGGGCTAGGGACCTATACTAGCGATGGCCATGGGCAATTCGAGACGGCTCTTCTACACCGGTACGCTCGCCGTTGGCGTGCTGCTGGCGGCCTGGGGTGCCTGGGCCGCCGATGCGCCGCTGGCGGCCGCGGCGGAACAGGGCGATCTGACGAGCGTGCGCGCGTTGATTGCGCAAGGCGCCGATCCCAATGCACGCCGGGTGGACGGCACCACGGCGCTTCACGCCGCCGTGCAAGCGGATCGACTCGACATCGTGCAGACGCTGCTGGCGGCCGGCGCCTCGGCCGGCGCCGCCGATCGCTACGGCGTCACGCCGCTGTACCTGGCCTCCCTCAACGGCAACGCCGCGATCGTCGGACGGCTGCTCGACGCGGGCGTCGATCCGAACGCCGCCGATCCCACCGGCGAGACCGCGCTGATGACCGCCGCGCGCACCGGGATCCCCGACGTCCTGCGCGTGCTGCTCGATCGCGGCGCGCGGGTGGACGCGCGCGATCCGGAGTTCCAGCAGACGGCGCTGATGATCGCCGCGCGGGAAGGTCACGCGGCGGCCGTGCAGCTGCTGCTCGAGCGCAAGGCCGACGCCAACGCGCAGACGCGCAAGGGACCCATTCCCCCGTTCGTGCCGCCGTGCAAGGGCACCGGATGCGGCTCGGAGGGCGTCGGCATCAACCGTGGCGGGCTGCCCGACCGCGGCCGGCGCCTCGAGGCCAAAGGCGGCATGACGCCGCTGCTGTACGCGGCGCGCGACGGTCATACGGAGGTCGCGCGCCTGCTGGTGGCGGCCGGCGCCGACGTGGAGCTGCCCGACGTCAACGGCATCCGGCCGCTGCTGACGGCGGCGCTGAACAATCAGCTCGACGTCGCGCGCCTGCTGGTCGATCGGGGCGCGCAGGTCAACGCCGACGACTTCTGGGGACGATCGCCGCTCTGGGCGGCGGTCGAGTATCGCAACCTCGACATGAACAACAAGGACCAGGACAGCCCGACCGACAACGGCGTCGATCGCGGGCCGAGCCTGGACTTCATCACGCTGCTGCTGGACAAGGGCGCCAACCCGAACGTCCGCACCCGCGAAGTGCCGCCCAGCCGCCGGTGGCTGTACTCGCTCAACGACGTGTCCTGGGTGGACTTCACCGGCCAGACCCCGTTCCTGCGCGCGGCTCTCTCGGCCGACACGACCACGATGCGGCTCCTGGTGCAGCACGGCGCCGACCCCAATCTCGCGACCCCGGCGGGCACCACGCCGCTGATGGCGGCCGCGGGCGTGAACTGGGTGGTGGCGCAGACCTACACCGAGTCCGTGGAGGCGCGGCTGAAGGCCGTGGAGCTGTGCCTGGAGCTGGGCGCGGATGTGAATGCCGCCAACTCGATGGGGCTGACGGCGCTCCTGGGCGCGGCCAACCGCGGCTCGAACGACATCATCGAGCTGCTGGTCAAGAAGGGCGCGCGGCTCGACGTCAAGGACAAGGAAGGCCGCAACGCCATCCGCTGGGCCGAGGGCGTGTTCCTGGCCGCCGTGGGTGCGGAGCGCAAGCCGGCGACGATCGCGCTGCTGGAAAAGCTGGGCGCGCCGCGATGAGGAAGGCGGGGCTGGCCGGCACGGCGGCGATCCTGATTCTGGCAGCGCAGGGTAGTGTCAGCTCACAGAGCGGTGGCGCGCAGCGCGAGCCCGCGCCGCCGCAAAAGCTGGTCGAGCAGTACCTGCGCGACCTGCCACAGCGACCGGGTGCGGGCGGGCGGCTTGTCCCTGGCCGGCCTCGACATCGGACAGGCCGGCGCGCACGCCGTCGTCTGGGAAAAGGCCGTGCGCAAGCTGCGCACCGGGATGATGCCGCCGGCCGGCGCCCCGCGGCCCGACCGCGCGACGCTCGACGGCCTGGCCGCCCACGTCGAAGGGATCCTCGACAAGGCAGCAGCGTCGGCGCCGGATCCGGGCGTCCGCGTGCTGCACCGGCTCAACCGGACCGAGTACGCCAACGCGGTCCGCGATCTGCTGGACATCCCGGTCGATCCGGCGACGCTGCTGCCCGGCGACGACTCGGCGGAGGGCTTCGACAACATCGCCAGCGTGCTCAGCGTGTCGCCGGCGCTGATGCAGGCCTACGTCTCGGCCGCGGCGAAGATCAGCCGCCTGGCCGTGGGCGATCCGACCACCAGCCCGGGCATCACCACCTACCCCGCCCCGCGCGGCCTGTCCCAGGCCGATCACCGCGAGGGGCAGCCGCTCGGCACGCGCGGCGGCATCGTGGTCCGGCACGTGTTCCCGCTCGACGCCGAGTACGACTTCCGCGTCGGCCGCACCGGCTCCGGCTTCGGCCTGACGGCGGTGGGCGGCGACGAGCAGATCGAGATCACGCTCGACGGCGAGCGGCTGCGGCGTGCTGGGCCGCGACGCGCGCGACGTGCGCCTCAAGGTTCCCGCCGGACCGCACAGCGTCGGCGTGGCCGTGGTGCGCAAGGCGAACGCGCGCGGCGTGGACGATTTGTTCTCCGAATACGCCATGAGCGTCGGCGTCTCGGGGGTCTCGATCAGCGGACCGTTCGCGCCGACCGGGCCCGGGGACACGCCGAGCCGGCGCCGGATCTTCGTCTGCCGGCCGGCGTCCGAGCACGGACGAGGCGCCGTGCGCGCGCCGGATCCTGGCCCGCCTGGCCACGCGCGCGCTTCCGGCGGCCGGTTGCCGAAGCCGACCCGGCCATCGACACGCTGCTCGGCTTCTACCGGTCGGGCCACGAGCTGCGCGGCTTCGAGGCGGGAATCCAGTACGCGCTCGCGCGGCTGCTGGTCGATCCGCAGTTCATCTTCCGCTTCGAGCGCGAGCCGGCGAATCTGCCGGTGGGGGCCGTGTACCGGGTGAGCGATCTCGAGCTGGCGTCGCGGCTGTCGTTCTTCCTCTGGAGCAGCGTGCCCGACGAGGAACTGCTGACCGTGGCCGCGAGCGGACGGCTGAGGGACCGCGCGGTGCTGGAGCAGCAGACGCGGCGGATGCTGGCCGACGAACGGGCCCATGCGATGGTGGACAACCTGGCCGGCCAGTGGCTGCTGCTGCGCGACCTGGAAAACGCGGCGCCGGCCTCGAGGGATTTCGACGGCAACCTGCGCTACTCGTTCAAGCGTGAGACGGAGCTGCTTTTCGAGTCGATCCTCGAAGAAGACCGCAGCGTTCTCGATCTGCTGCGCGCCGACTACACGTTCCTGGACGAGCGCCTGGCCCGCCACTACGGCGTCCCCAACGTGCGCGGCAGCCGGTTCCGCCGTGTCACGGTGAGCGACGACGCGCGCCGCGGCCTGCTGGGCCACGGCAGCGTGCTGACGGCGACGTCGGTGGGCAACCGCACCTCGCCGGTCAAGCGCGGCAAGTGGATTCTCGAGAACCTGCTCGGCGCCCCGGTGCCGTCGCCGCCGCCGGGCGTCGAGGTCAACCTCGAGCCCTCCAAGGCGGGCAGCGCGGCCACCTCGCTGCGGCAGCGCATGGAGCGTCACCGTGCCAGCCCGGCCTGTGCCTCGTGCCACGCGGTGATGGATCCGATCGGGTTCTCGCTGGAAAACTTCGACCTGGCCGGGAAATGGCGCGACACCGACGGCGGCGTGCCGGTGGCGGCCTCGGGTAGACTGGC
The DNA here is from genome assembly GCA_963713655.1 of uncultured Acidobacteriota bacterium. Classification (GTDB taxonomy): domain Bacteria; phylum Acidobacteriota; class Vicinamibacteria; order Vicinamibacterales; family UBA2999; genus CAWEBF01. Next base: position 28,569 of record CAVQMT010000050.1, on the reverse strand, counting down.
CGACGGGACGGCCATCGACGGACCCGCCGGCCTCCGGCAGGCACTGCTGGGCCGGCAGGACGCCTTCGTGGCCACGGCGGCGGAACGGCTGCTGACCTATGCGGTGGGCCGCAAGGTCGAGCACTTCGACATGCCGGCCGTGCGCGCGGTGGTGCACGGCGCGGCGCGTGAGGACTACCGGTTCTCGGCGCTCGTCGTCGGGATCGTGCACAGCACGCCGTTCCAGATGAAGAAGAAGGTGGGAGGCGCACAGCCGTGACGTTCATCACGAAGAGGCATCTCTCGCGGCGGACGTTCCTCAAGGGGACCGGCGTCTCGCTGGCGCTGCCGCTGCTCGAGTCGATGGTGCCGGCGCGCACCGCGCTGGCGCAGACGGCGGCGACACCCAAGACCCGCCTCGGCTGCATCTACATCCCGCACGGCGCCACGATGGACAAGTGGACGCCGGCGGCGGAGGGCACGGGATTCGAGTTCTCGGAGATCCTGAAGCCGCTCGAGCCGTTCCGGGATCGGGTCACCGTGGTCAGCAACCTCGCGCACAAAGGCGTGGCGCCGTGGACCGGCGAGGACACCGGCGGCGCCGAGAACCACGTGCGCGCGGCCGCGGTGTTCCTGAGCGGCGCGCACCCGGTGAAGAAGAACGAAGCGTTTGTCGGCGTCACCGTCGATCAGGTGGCCGCGGCCCACGTCGGGCAGGACACGCCGCTGCCGTCGATCGAGCTGTCGATGGAGCCGCTGAACCTGACCTGCGGCGACGCGGGCTTCACCTGCGCCTACCGCAACACGCTGTCGTGGAAGTCGGCGACGCTGCCGCTGCCGATGGAGAACAACCCGCAGATCGTGTTCGAGCGGCTGTTCGGCGACGGCAGCACCGACGCGCAGCGCCAGGAGCGGCGGCAGCAGGCGAAGAGCCTGCTCGATTCGATCCGCGATCAGGTGCCGTCGCTCGAGAAGGATCTGCCCGCCGGCGACCGCCGGCGCCTGCGCGACTACCTGGATGAGGTGCGCGAGATCGAGCGGCGCGTGCAGCAGGTGGACGCCAAGCTGTCGGCCAGCCTCGACCTGCCGGAGGTGCCGTCGGGCATCCCGGTGGCCTTCGAGGATCACCTGAAGCTGATGTTCGACCTCCAGGTGCTGGCCTACAAGGCCGACGTGACCCGCATCTCGACGCTGATGCTGGCGCGCGAGAACAGCAACGCCGTCTACCCCGGCAGCGGCGTCCGCGAGGGGTTCCACAACGCCTCGCACCACTCGAACGAGCGCCGCAACATGGACCAGTTCGCGGTCCTGAACCAGTACCACATCAAGACGCTGACCTATTTCCTCGAGAAGCTTCGGGCCACGCCCGACGGCGACGGCACCCTGCTGGATCACTCGATGGTGCTCTACGGCAGCAGCCTGAGCGACGGCAACGAGCACGACTTCGATCCGCTGCCGGTGCTGCTGGCCGGCGGCGCGTCGGGCCGGCTCAAGGGCGGCCGGCACGTCCGCTACGCGCCGCACACGCCGATGGCCAACCTGCTCCTCAGCATGCTGGACATGATGGGCGCGCGGGTGGACGCCATCGGCGACAGCACGGGACGGTTGGAGTTGTAGGCGTTTTCGGTCTTCGGTCTTCGGTCTTCGGTAGGACCGGAACTGCGGATCCGCTCTTCTTTCTGAACTCTGCGCTCTGGAGGGGGAGGGCGGACGTCCAGCTGTCTATCCTCCTCGTTCGGCGCGAGCGGCGTTGCGGTGAGAGCGCTCTTCGAATGACGCAGTCTTGGGGGATCAGGGAGTCAGCGACGCTCGCTCGATCGCGGGAGGCGTGTAGTCCCAGAAGCGCGCGGCGCCAAGGTTGGCAGCCGTGGCGCGCGCGTTCATGGCGGCGGGCGTCGTCTCGGGCCATCGTCCGGTGTCGAGTCGCTCGAGCAGGACCTGGAAGGACGCGATCCGCTCGGCCTGTGAGAACCCGCAATGTCCCGCCGAGTGCACGTACGTCATCCGCAGCAGGTCCGACTTGCCGGCGTTGCGCACCGCGGCCGCGTATGCCGAGTCGATCGCCGTCCATACATACGGATCGCCGGTGTTGCTCGTCGTCATGACGGGGATGGTGATGTTGCCGTCGAAGGGATAGAGGCGGCGCACGAAGGCCACGGGACCAGGTTCGGCGGGCACGCGCGGCGCGGCATCGAGGGCGCGGAGGTCGGTTTCGAGCGAGAGCCCAGCCTCCCGGTACAACGCCTCGACCGCCTGTCGCTCGGCCGCGCCACGGGTCCTGTACGCCGCGGTGTAGTCGACGCCTGTATTCCACGAGGTGCCCCCGCCGGCGGGCTCTTCGAGGCGACGACGCAGCGCCGTGAACTGCCTGCTGAAGTCGAGCAGCGTGCGGTGGGCCGCCTCCTGGCGCGCGTGCGCGTCGGTCCTGGACGGCTCGGGCACGTCGGGAGTGGACCAGATGGGCGCCTGTCCCAGCACGACGGCGAGCATGATGCGCGCTCGCCCCTGGGGCGTCTGCTGCGCCGCCTTCAGCACTTCCTGCCATCGCGCGGTCAGAGCGGCGTCGTCCTGGGGGATGCGCACTAGCGGCAGGTCGGCCTGCGGCGCCACCAAGGTCCTGACCGTGTAGGCCACGTCGAGATTGGTGTTGAGATACGGCGCCCAGCCCATCAGGCCACCGCAGAACGCGAGTGCGCCTTGAAAGCGGTCGGGATGTCTGAACGCCGCGACGGCCGCGACCTGGCCGCCCAGGGAGCTCCCCGAGATGAGCGGCCGCGTCGGCTTCCCGAACTTCGCGGTGAAGGCGTCGAGCGTCTCGACCAGGTTGTCAGCGGCGCGATCGACGAGCGATCCGATCTGGACGCGTGTGGTTCCGGCTCGCGCGACGCCGCGTGCGTAGAGCCAGTTCGAGGTCCCTGAGTTCAGGTCGCCGGAGTCGAGGTCCACGAAGAGAGTGCCGTTCCACTTCTCGGGCTTGACGAGCGTGTAGACGGTCCCGTCCTTCAACGTGCCCGTCGCAAGCGTCGTGGGAACCGTCGTGGCCGTGAGCGGCCCGCGCTGGCCACGAGGCGCCACGCCGGCGATGAGCCATATCAGTAGCACGAGCGCCGCCGACCGCAGGACGCGCGCCAGAGACTGCCAGTTCGCCCGCATCGTGACCTCCATCGGCGCGCTTCCGCTCAAGCCCTCCGGCCCCCGATCGTCAGACGCGCGCGGACACGTTTTCAGCGCGTTCCCGACGATTCGGCGGTAGAATCCCCGCCACGTCTGACATCTCAGACCATCCGGGCGGCGACGATGATACGCGAAGTTGGCGTTCCCTTTACTTCTGTCGGAGGGGGGAGAGTCAATGGGTCGAATGCTCACTCGGTACATGGCCACCTGCGCCCTGGCGCTGGCAATCCCATCAGTTGCACTCGCGCAGGCCACCATCGCGGGCCTGGTCAAGGACACGTCTGGAGCCGTCTTGCCCGGCGTCACGGTCGAGGCGTCCAGCCCCGCCCTCATCGAGAAGGCGCGGTCAGTGGTTACCGACGGGAACGGACTGTTCAGGATCGTCGACCTGAGACCCGGTCTCTATACCGTCACCTTCACCCTGGGTGGCTTCAACACAGTCAAACGCGAGAATATCGAGCTCACGGGGTCCTTCACCGCCACGGTCAACGCTGACATGCGGGTCGGGGCCATCGAGGAAACCATCACGGTCACCGGCGAATCGCCGGTGGTCGACGTGCAGAGTGCGGCCCAGCAGCGCGTCCTGAGCAAAGACGTCGTGGACGCCATCCCGAGCGGACGCACCCACTTCGAGGTCGCCACGCTCATTCCCGGGATCCAGACCAGCAACAACACCGACGTCGGCGGCACCAACGCCATCGCCCTCGTCAACCTGACCTCTCACGGCAGCCGTACCACCGATTCCAGAGTCAGCATCAACGGCCTGTCGACGCAAAACGCCGAGGGTGCCGGCAACTTCAGCGGCGTGCTGCCGAATATCAGCGGGACGCAGGAAATTTCGGTGGACTTCGCGGCGGGCTCGGCTGAAACGTCGAGCGGCGGCGTGCGGATCAACGTCATCCCGCGCGATGGCGGCAATACCTTCCGGGGCACCTTCTTCGCCAATGGCACCCACGAGGCGTGGCAGAACAGCAACCTGTCCGACGACCTCAAAGCGAGAGGCCTGCTGACGGCGAACTCCAATAAGGTGCAGTACGACATCAATCCTGGTGTCGGAGGACCCATCCTGCGAGACCGCCTCTGGTTCTTTGCGGCAGGGCGCTGGAACAGCAACCAGAACTACATCGGCGGTCTGTTCTGGAACAAGGATGCGTACAACCCGAATGTCTGGACCTACACCCCGGATCTGACCCAGCCGGGCGTCTTCCGCGCCGTCCAGCGCAGCTACTCCACCAACGTCACCTGGCAGCAGAACCAGAAGAACAAGTTCAACTTCCTCTGGGATCAGCAGTACCGCTGTCAGTGCACGCGGCCCAACGTGAACGTGTCGCCGGAAGCGGCCGACACCATCGTCTATCCGTACCGACCGTTCGCATCCGCGACCTGGTCGGCGCCAATGACGAGCCGCCTGCTTCTTGAAGCGGGCTACTCGTATCGGCCTGAGAAGTGGTACTACCCACGCTACCCGGAGAAGTACGGCCAGCCGACGCTGAACATGCCCGGCGTCGTCGAGCAGTCCACGGGCCTCGCCTACCGGGCGCAAAGCGTGGGGGCTTCGCAGGTCACCCAGCCCGCGCAGGTCACTGAAGGGATCGTGAACAACTATCGTGCGTCGATGTCTGTACGTCACCGGCAGCCACTCGTTCAAGTTTGGCTTCGGCGACTCGCACTCCTCACGCACAGCCGACGTGCGCGACGACGACATCCACGTGGTCTACCGCTTCAACAACGGCGTCCCGAACCAGATCACCGAGAAAGCGACGCCCTACACGCGCCGCGAAAACATCGGTTGGGATCTGGGTCTGTTCGCGCAGGACCGCTGGACGGTGAAGAAGCTCACGCTCAACGCCGGCGTGCGCTTCGACTACTTCACGACCTACTTCCCGGCGCAGCACCTCGGACCGGGCCTGCTCGTGCCCAACCGGAACATCGACTTCCCGGAGATCCCATGGGTGAACTGGAAGGACATCACGCCTCGTCTGGCGGCGGTGTACGATCTCTTCGGCGACGGCAAGACGGCGCTGAAGGTCAGCCTGAACAAGTACATGGTCGGCTTCGGGCTGCAGGGCGACTTCGGTAACAACGCCAACCCAATCAATCGCTCGGCGATCAACGTCACGCGGTCGTGGAACGATGCCAACCGCGACTTCGTCCCGCAGTGCGATCTCACCAATGTGCTCGCCAACGGTGAGTGCGGCGCCATGTCCGACCGGAACTTCGGGCAGCCAACGCTCAGCACCAACTACGACACGGACACCCTGGTCGGCTGGGGCAAGCGCGGCTTCAACTGGGAGTTCTCCGGCGGCGTCCAGCACGAACTGCTCGCGGGGGTCTCGGTCAACGCGGCCTACTTCCGCCGCGTCTATGGCAACTTCACCCTCACCGACAACCTGGCGACCGCGGCGGCCGACTACGGCACGTATCAGATCGTGGCGCCGGCGGACCCGACGCTGCCGGGTGGCGGGGGGCAGACGATCAGTGGCCTGAAGGATCTGAACCCGGACAAAGTCGGACAGGTGAACAACTACTTCACCTTTGCCGACAACTACGGCAAACAGCTCGAGTACTGGCACGGCGTCGACTTGAGCGCCAACACCCGTCTTGCGCGTGGCATTCTGCTGCAGGGCGGTATCAGCACGGGACGTACGGTGACCGACAACTGCGAGGTGCTGGCGAAGCTACCGGAGTTGGGAACGGCCGGCCTTCCCTATTGCCGGCAGACGACCAACTTCCTGACGCAGGTGAAAGCCATCGGGTCCTACACGCTCCCCAAGATCGACGTGCAGGTCAGCGGAACCCTGCAGTCGAATCCGGGACCGGTGATCGCGGCCAACTACGTGGCTGCCAACGCGATCATTCAGCCGTCGCTTGGCCGTCCGCTCTCGGGCAACGCCGCCAACGCCACGGTCAACCTGGTGGCGCCCGGCACGCTCTACGGCGAGCGGTCCAACCAGGTCGACCTGCGCATCTCGAAGCTCCTCAACATGCGCGGCACGCGCACACAACTCAGCCTCGACGTCTTCAACCTGATGAATGCGAACGCCGTGCTGACGCAAAACAACAACTACGCGACCTGGCAGCGACCGCAAGTCATCATGTACGCCCGGTTCATCAAGCTCGGCGTGCAGATGGACTTCTGAGCACTCTCGGTAGGCCGGGTGCGGAGTGCGCACCCCGGCGACAGAGACGGGTAGACAGTAGCGTGTAGGCGTGCAGTGGGCAGCGGCCCGCACACTCTAAGGGGCGGGCCGGACAGGCGGTTCGGCCGGCGCCAGGGGGAGCGGGCGGCCCCGCTCGTGGCGGCGCAAGGTGCGCAGCACGACGTCGGCCATCATGTCGAGAAACAGGGGATCGTCGTTGACGGCTCTCGGCGCGCGCCATCGCCAGGCCAATCTCGCGGCTCACCGCCGCCGCCTCGTGGTCGAGGTCGTACAGGACCTCGATGTGGTCGCACACGAACCCGATCGGGCACAGCACGGCGGCCTCCAGCCCGGCGCGACGCGCCTCGCGCAGGTAGTCGCAGACGTCCGGCCCCAGCCACGGATCCTCCGGCCGCCCGCTGCGGCTCTGGTAGACCAGCACGTGGTCCGGCATGCCCGACGCCTCGGCGACCAGCCGCGCCGATTCCGCCAGCTGCTCGCGATACCGCGACCGGCCGGCCATCGCCGCCGGAATGCTGTGGGCGGTGAAGATCAGCCGCGCGCGCCCGGCCACGTCGGCAGGGAGCGTCGGACGCGGGCGGCCGCGACATGCGCCGCGTTGGCCGCGACGAAGCCGTGGTGCGCGTACCAGCTGTCCACGAACGTCACGTCGATGTCCTGGCCAGTGCGCGCGCGCAGTTCCGTCCGCGCCGCGGCAACGTTCTCCCGGTACTGCTGGCAGCTCGAATACGAGTGCTGCGCGGCGGCGATGAACCCGACCGCCTGCCGCACGCCGGCAGCCTGCATCTGCTCGAGCGTGTCGGCCAGCAGCGGGTGCCAGTTGCGCATGCCGACGAACACCGGGAGCGGGTGCCCGGCCCGCGCCAGCCGCTGCTCCAGCCCCTCGGCCTGACGCCGGGTGATTGCCGTAATCGGCGACACGCCGCCGAACAGCTCGTAGTGATGGGCCACCTGTTCGACGCGCTCGGGCGCGACGCGCCGGCCTCGCAGCACGTTCGCCAGGAACGGGCGGATGTCGGCGAGGCCGGAGGGCCCGCCGAAGGAGACGACCAGGACCGCGTCGAAGGTGGGGTGGGCGCGCGGCAAGACTCGCATTCTATGATCAACCCTGTGAACAGCTTGATGACGACGGCCGTTCCTGACGTGCATCCTGACGTGCGGATGTGGCTGATCGATCTCGACGCGCCCGGCGCCGAAGCCGGCGCGATGCTGCTGTCGAGCGACGAGACCGCGCGCGCGTCGCGGTTCGTCTTCGACCGTCACCGGCGCCGGTTCATCGCCGGCCGCGCAGCCTTGCGGCGCATCCTCGCCGCCGAAGCCGGCGGCGCGCCGGAAACGCTGGCCTTCGCTTACAGCCCGGCCGGAAAGCCGTCGCTCAGCGGCGCCATCGCGCCAACGGTGCACTTCAACCTGTCCCACTCGGACCAGTGGGCGCTCGTGGCCGTGACGCGTCATCGGCGCGGTGGGGGTGGACATCGAGAAGCAGCGCCCGCTGCCCGACGTGCTGCGGCTGGCGCAGACGGCATTCTCGGCGGCTGAGTTGGAGGAGCTGCGCGGCGTGCCCGCGTCACGCCAGCAGGATGCGTTCTTTGCGGGTTGGACGCGGAAGGAAGCCTACATCAAGGCGCGCGGCGACAACCTGGCGGTCCTGCGCGACTTCGACGTGTCCCTCGCGGCCGATCGGCCGCGGCTGGTGCGGGTGGCCGATGCGCCGTCCGAGCCGGAGCGATGGAGCTTCTCGTCGTTCGTCCCGGTGCCCGGCTACGCCGGCGCGCTGTGCGTGGAGCGGGCTACTTCTTCTTCGGCGGATCGAAGGTGACCTTCTTCTCCTGATCCGCCACGCACGGCCGCGCGGTCGCCTGGATACCAGTACTCGAGATGACAGCTCTCGCACGCCTTGTCGATCTCGGAGCCGGCGTCGAAGATGGCCTCGGGCTTGCGGGCCTTGACCATCTCGATCGCCTTGAGCGACGCCACGCGCAGGGCGTCGGCGTGCTGATTCCACTTGGCACGGTCGGCGTCGATCTTGGCCTCGATCTCGGCACCCGACAGCTCGGGCGCCCGCTCGCCCGGACGCAGCTCGACGCCGGGGGTATTGGGCGGCTCGGCCTGACGCGGGATCATCAGCAGGTTGGCGCTTTCGGCCAGCTGCCACGCCCCGCGCTCCACCTTGGCCCAGTCGTCCTCGCTGACCGGCACCGTGTGGGTCGTGCCGGCCGTGCTCGAGTCGAACACCACCGCATCGAACACGAAGTCGGCCGTCGGGTCGATGAAGTGCGTCATCAGCTCGCGGATGGTCAGCGTCGGCTTGACGTCGGCGACCCAGGCGTTCTTCGCCGCCTCGGGCGCCGGCGCCGGCTGCGACGCGCACTGCTGCAGCAGCACCGCCGACGCAGATTCCGCCGACCGCGAACATCACCCGTCGAAGCATGGTCCCCGCGCACGCGTGTGGTGGTCATGACTACGGATCGTAGCCGTGCGGGCGGCTGGCGTGGTCCTGACGAGTTCGTGAATTTCTCGTCAGATTCGCTGGGCAAAACGCGCATGATTCGGGAGAATCGTGCCGGCATGCGACATGGCTGGCTACTCGGGCCCCGCTCGCCTCAGCGGAGCCGGCGCCCGGACTTCGGCGAGCTCCAGCGCTGCGCGCTACAGGCGGACGTAACGCTCGAGTCGACCGGCGCGCAAGCGCCGGCACGGCCGGTATTGACTACACGTGTCGTCACGGCTAGACTGCCGGTGACGACATGAGTAGTCAACGATCCGTCAAATCGGTCGGCGAGCAGGAGCTGGCGCTCCTGCGCTACGTCGGTGCGCGCGAGGACGCCACCGTCGGCGAAGCCGCGGCCGGGTTCGGCCAGCCTCGCCGGCTGGCGCGCTCGACGGTGCTGACGATGATGGAGCGGCTGCGGAAGAAGGGCTACCTCGGCCGAAAGCTGGTGGACGGCGTCTATAGATACGCGCCGCGCTCGTCGCCAAACGCCGCCGTCGGGCGCGCCGTGGCCTCGTTCGTTGAGCGCGCGCTCGGCGGCTCCATCTCGCCGTTCGTCGCCTATCTGGCGGAGCGCGAGCAGCTGTCGGACGCCGAGCTGGCCGAGCTGGAGACGGCGTTGACCCGGCTGCGGCGGCGGCGGCCGTCGAAGGACTGAGCCATGTGGCACGAGCTGTTCGACGCGTCGGCCTGGATCGGCGAACGCCTCGCCATCGGCTCGCTGCAAGGAGCCGTGGTCATCGCGCTGGCGTGGGCCGCGTGCCGCTGGATCCCACGCGTCCCGGCGGCGCTGCAGACCTGGGTGTGGTGGCTGGTGGCGGCGAAGCTGGTGGTCGCTCTGCTGCCGCTCCCCGCAGTCCCCGTGCCGCTGCTCCCCGCATCCGGTGACGGCGCCGCGGCTCGACCCACCGTGCAGACGATAAGCGCGGGCCGCGTGGCGGACGTGCGCATCGATACCGACCATGCAGGCGCAATCCTCGGGCGCCGTCCGACTGACGTGGCTCGCGCTGTTCGCCGGCGTCTGGCTGGCTGGGAGTGCTGCTGCACGGCCTGCTGCTGGTGCGCGCCGCGGTCACGGCCCGAAGCCTGGTGCGGCGCGCCACGCGGCTGTCAGGCGTCGATCTGGCAGCCGTGTCGCGCATGGCCGCCGCCATCGGCCTCGACGCGCCTGCCGCGGGTGCGCGCGTCACCCGAGGTCACGGTACCGCAGGTGATCGGCTTCCGCGATCCGGTGGTGCTGCTGCCGGCCGATGCGCGCGGCCGGTTCACGCCTGACAGAGTGGCAGATGGCCCTGGGCCACGAGCTGATGCACGTGCGCCGGCGGGACGTGCTGCTGGGATGCGTGCCGGCGCTGGCCGAGCGCCTGTACTTCTTTCACCCGCTGGCACGGCTGGCGGCGCACGAGTACGTGATGGCCCGCGAAGCCGCCTGCGACGCGGCGGTGGTGCGCGCGCTCGATGTCCCGGCGGACGACTACGGCCGCCTGCTGGTGCGTCTCGGCGTAGCGCGATCGCGATCTGCCCTGGTGGCGTCGTCGGCCGCGGCGTCGGCGTCGAACCTGAGAAGGAGACTGGACATGCTGCAGCACACCTCGTCGAAGACGGCGTCCCGCGCGTCCCGGATGATGACGGCCGGCCTGGCGGCCGCCGCCCTGCTGGCGCTCGCGCCGGTGGAGATCGTGGCGCAACGCCCGCCGGCGCCCCCCGCACTGCCGGCGCTGCCAGCGCCTCCGGCGCCGCCCGCCGCCGGCGCTCGCGCGCTGCCGCCCGCGCCGCCCGCAGGCTCCGGCTGCTCCAGCGCTGCCGGCACCGCCCGCGCCGCCACCGGCACAAGCGGCACCCGCGGCGCCCGTGGCTCCGCCAGTCGCGCCTCCCCTGCCGCCGCAGCCGCCGCTCCCGCCGAGCAGCGATGAGGTGGTGCTGCGCCTCAAGAGTCCGGCGACCGAGCAGGAGGCCGTTGACACCGCGCTGCGAGTGCTCGAAACGCAGCTCGCGCAGGTCGACGAGCAGGCCGCCGCCACGGTCCGGCTGACCGTAGACGATCGCGCCGAGCTGGCACAGGCCCGGCGCAAGCTGGAAGAGCTGATGCAGATGGTGCAGAGCCAGACACGGGCAGGCCAGAACGTCCAGCAGCGATCGATGATGCTCACGCAGCAAATGGCGGAGCTGAACCGCCAGCGCGAGGCTCTGGTGCAGAAGCAGCAGGAGCTGCAGCGGCAGATCGCCGAGACCAACCAGGCCATCGAGCGGATGAAGATGGAGCTGCGCGCGGCGGAGGAAGCCGCGAAGAAGCGTTAGAGTCCAGGCGGCTGTCCGGCGGCGTGCCGCCACGCGGCATCGAATTGCACAACCCGGCGCCGTTAGGAAACACTGTGGGGCGCTGCCGATGCCTGACGCCCCCGACTTGCCGACCTTGATGGATCGCGCCGCCGCGATCCGGCCGATTCTCGAAGCCAACGCGGACGAGACCGACGCGGGCCGCCGGCTGGCCGACGGCAACGTGCAGGCGTTGCTGGACACGGGGCTGTGCCGGCTGATGGTGCCCCGCCGCTTCGGCGGCTACCAGACCAGCATTCGCACCTACATCGAGGTGATGGCGGAGGTGGGGCGCGGCTGCGCGTCAACCGCGTGGGTGGCGAGCCTGATCAACGTCTGCGCGTGGCTGGCCGCGCTGTTCCCGGAGCAAGCCCAGCGCGACGTGTGGGGCGACGCGCCGGACGCCTGGGTGGCCGGGTCGCTGGCGCCGCTCGGCGAAGCAACGCCCGTGGACGGCGGGTGGCGCGTGACCGGCCGGTGGCCGTGGGCGTCGGGCAGCCTGCACGCGCAGTGGGCCGCGTGCGGGATTCACATGAAGGGGCCCTCCGGCGAGTTCGCGAACCTCGGGCTGTCGCTGATGCCGATGCGCGAGGTGCGCATCGACGACACGTGGTTCGTCGCCGGCATGAAGGGTACCGGCAGCAACACGATCGTGGCGGAGGGCACCTTCGTGCCCGAACACCGCTTCCTGCCCTATCCCCAGGCCTTCACCGGGGTCTATCGCACCGAGCACCTGGACGAGTCGGTCTACCGATCCGCTCTCGTGCCGGTCACCGTGCTGATCCTGGCCGGCGCACAGCTGGGCGCCACGCGGGCGGCGCTCGACCACGTGATGGCGCACGCCGCCAAGCGGGGGATCACGCACACGACGTTCCCGCTGCAGCGGGACTCGGCCGGCTTCCAGATGCAGGTCGCGGAGGCGGCGATGAAGCTGGACACGGCGTTCATGCACGTCCGCCGTGCGGCGGACGACATCGATCGGGCCGCCGACGCGTCGGAGCAGCTCGACCTGGTGGCCCGCGCCCGCGTGCGCATGGACACGGCGCTGGCGGCCAAGTACTGCCGCGACGCGGTGGAGCTGCTGGTGGCGGCGCACGGCACGTCGAGCTTCGGCGACTGGAACCGCCTGCAGCGGCTCTGGCGCGACGTCCACGTGGCCAGCCATCACGCCATCACCGAGTGGCAGGTGAACCTCGAGGTTTACGGGAAGGCGCTGCTCGGCGTCGAGCCCAACATCACGCACCTCATCTAATCGCCTCACCGCGGCATGTCGCTTGCTCCATCCTGGGCATGCGACTGCCCGGCAGGCTCATCTTTGCGGGCCTCGTTGCAGTGCTGCTGAGCGGGCTGGACGGCCTGGCCCAGCGCCGCGGCGGCTCGTCAGATGCGCACGCCGCGCCGGACATGCTGCCGGCCCAGGTGCTGGTCGATCGGGCCGGCTTCTCGCCGGGCGAGATCGACGGCCGCGCTGGCGCCAACACAGACGCGGCGATCAGCGGCGTTCGAGCAGGCGAACCGGCACGACGATCGCCAGCGCGCTCGCAGCGGCCACCGAACCGGCGACCATCGCCTACACCATCACCGCAGAGGACGCCGCGGCGCCGCTGACGCCGGAGATCCCCGAAGACATGATGGCGAAGGCGAAGCTCAAGCGGCTCGATTACACCTCCATCGTCGAGATGCTGGGAGAACGGTTCCACGCCTCGCCCAACCTGTTGAAGCGCCTGAACCCGGCGGCGCAGTTCGCCGCCGGGGAACGGATCGACGTGCCGAACGTGCAGGTGGTGTCGAGCGCCGAAGCCAAGCCGATGGCGGGCATCGTCGTTCGAGTTTCGAAGCAGCCATCTGTTCTGACCGTCACGGACGCATCCGGCAAAGTGGTGATGCACGCGCCGGTGACCAGCGGCAGCGAACACGACCCGCTGCCGATCGGTTCGTGGACCGTGACGGCGGTGGCCCGGAATCCGAGCTTCAACTACAACCCGGATCTGTTCTGGGATGCCGACCCGAAGCACGCCAAAGCCACGCTGCCGCCGGGGCCGAACGGCCCGGTGGGCGTGGTGTGGATCGAGATCAGCAAGCCGCACTACGGGATTCACGGCACACCGGAGCCCGCGACGGTCGGTCACACCGCCTCCCACGGTTGCGTGCGCCTGACCAACTGGGACGCGCTGCGGCTCGCGGCGATGGTGGGCAAAGGCACCAAGGTGGAGTTCGTGGAATGAGGAGGAAGGCTGGTCCGCGCCCGTCGTGGCTGATGTACGCCGCTGGTGCCGGCTTCCTGGCCGGCGTCGCGGTGACCGCGGCCATCCGCCCGGTGCCTCCACAGCCGCGGCCGGTAGCAGCGACCATCGAAGTCAAGCCGGCTTCGGCCGAAACTCCCCCGCCGGTCGCGCCCCCGGCGCCTCCGCCGTCCACCGCGCCGCCCGTGATCTCGGCGGACCCGATCGAGGATCTGCGGCGGCGGCAACTGACGCTGCCGGTGCAGAGCATCGCCGCCGACGACATCCGCGACAGCTTCAACGAGCTGCGCGGCGGCAGCCGGCGCCACGAGGCGATCGACGTGCTGGCGCCGCGCCACACGCCGGTGCTGGCGGTCGAGGACGGCACGGTGGCCAGGCTGTTCCTGAGCGAGGCCGGCGGCATCACGCTCTACCAGTTCGACCCGACGGCACGCTACGTTTACTACTACGCCCATCTCGAGGGCTACGCGCCTGGGCTCAAGGAGAAGGACCCCGTCAGCCGCGGACAGGTAGTCGGCTACGTGGGCACCACCGGCAACGCGCGCCGCGACACACCGCACCTCCACTTCGCGATCTTCAAGATGGGCGATGACAAGCAGTGGTGGCGCGGCACCGCCCTCGACCCGTACCGGGTCTTCCGGTAGGCGCCGCGCCCCTTGCGGCGCGTCTCAGCGTCTCAGCCGTTCCAGAACGACGGACACGGGCCGGCACACCGGATCGCACGCCGGCGGGCGCCATGATCGCGAATGTGGTAATGAACTCTACTGGGTCCACTGGGCGAGCCAGTCAAGGGGTCAGGCCATGTTCTCGTCTTCGACGTCCGGCAAACGAACTCTGCACCGACTCTTGGTGTGCGCCTGCATTCTGTATTCCGCGGGCATCGCACACGCGCAGGTCGCCGCGGATCGGTCGGTGGCCGTCGCGATTGAATCGCAGATCGCTGGCCTGACACAGCCGGGCGCCGCGCAGATCAGAGGCCTGAGCATCGCCTGGCCGCAGTTGATTCACGAGTTTTATGCGCAGCGCGGTTTTCGCCCGGCGTGGGATCGACCTGGCGTCGTCAACGACCTGCATCGGGCATTGCGCGACAGCCGCGACGACGGACTCGATCCCAGGGACTACTACAGCAGTGAGCTCGAAGCGATGGCCGCCGAGCTACGCTCCGACAAAGCAAGTACCGAACTGCGTGCACAGTTCGACCTGCTCAACACCGAAGCGGTGATTCGGCTCGGTTATCACCTGAGCTTCGGTAAGGTCGATCCGCAGTCCTTCGACTCACAGTGGAACTATGGGCGCACTCTCAGGAACCTGAACGTTGCGCAGTCCATCGAACAGGCACTCGACGCCGACGACGTGTACGGCCGGATCGAGGCGCTGAAGCCGACCCACTACCTCTATGTCAATCTCAAGCGTGAGTTCGCGCGCTACCGCAAGTTGGCTGCGGCGGGCGGCTGGAAACCGATTCCCGCAGGGCCGGCGCTCAAGCCAGGCGCCGTCGATGCACGGGTGGCCGCACTTCGCAGTCGCCTGCAGAGTACGGGTGATGCCGGCCCCTCAGCCGCGGATCCGCAGGCTTACGACGCAGCGTTGGAGAACGCGGTGCGCAGTTATCAGGAACGCCTGGGCCTCGAAGCTGACGGCGCGGCGGGAGCGCGTACGATTGCCGAACTCAACGTCCCCATCTCGCAGCGGATCGAACAAATCCGCATCAACCTCGATCGAGGCCGCGTGCTGTTGCACGATCTGCCCAGCGAGTTCGTCGTCGTCAATGTGGCCGGCTATCAGCTCTATATCGTCCGGGGCGGTGAGGTGGTGTGGAGAACGCGTGTCCAGGTGGGCAAGCCGTATCGACGCACCCCGATCTTTCGTTCGCAGATCACCTACCTGGTGTGGAACCCGACCTGGACAGTCCCGCCTGGCATCATTGCGAACGACATTCTGCCGGGCGCGCGGCGTGATGCAGCCTCAATCACCCGCCGCGGACTGAGAGTGCTGGACCGCGGCGGGCGAGACGTCGATCCCGCAACCATCGACTGGAGCGCGTTTCGCTCCGGGAACATTCCCTATACGTTGCGGCAGGATCCGGGCCCCAAGAATGCGCTCGGGCGCGTGAAGTTCATGTTCCCAAACGACTACGCCGTGTACCTTCACGACACACCTTCGACGACCCTGTTCGACGCAGCGGACCGCAGCTTCAGTTCGGGGTGCGTCCGCGTCGAGAACCCGCTGGAGTTGGCCCGACTGCTGCTCGATGATCCGGCGCAATGGACCGACGCGTCGATTGCGCAGGCGCTCGACTCCGGCCAGACGCAGAATGTCACGCTGAAACGAAAGATCCCGGTGCTGCTCGCCTATTGGACGGCGTGGGTCGATCCGCAGGGTCGTGTCAATTTCCGCCGCGATGTCTACGAGCAGGACAGCGCCTGGGCGAAGGGCCTTGCTGGTCAATTTACGATTCGAAGGCAGCAGCTGACGAGCGCCTCGCGGTGACGACTCCCGTCCAGCCGGGCGGCATACCTCTTGCTCAACCTGATGTCTCTGGTGCGCGAATCGCGCGTTCCAGCCCATTTCAGGGAGAGGCCACGACACGACCGGCCGTTAGAGCCACGACCCATCGTGACCGGACTGACATCAGCCCTCTCGGATCGCGTCCAAAACGGCACGGACTCGGCTCATCCCGGACCGGACCACATCGAAGGCTTGAGCGCTCATCAAGGAGAAACGCTTGACTATGACGAACTGGAGGTGCCTCCAGACTATGAGTCTGTGCCTCTTGCTGCTGACGGGAACGGCGCACGCACAATCTTCGGACGCTGACGCCGGCGACCAGCCGGCCGCGCCCGCGGCTGACCAGGCGGCTCCACCCGCGGCTGACCAATCGGCTCCTCCTGCACCCACTCAGGCTGCGCCTGCGGGCGGTCAGTCGGCAAACCTCGTGACCTGCTCGTCGCAGCTCGGCCAGCGCATCCAGTGCGCGGTCGATACGTCGGCGGGCGTCGCGCTGGTTCGATCGAGGGGCGCCGCTCCGTGCCTCTACGGCGACACCTGGGGCTTCGACGCTGTCGGTATCTGGGTCTCCGACGGCTGCAGCGGCGTGTTTCTCGTCGGCGGGGTGGCGCAGGTGCAGATTACTGAAGTCAAGCAGAACGCACCTGCGTACGTGCCGAACGGGGGGTTTCTGCTGTTCAACGGTGACAAGGGACAAATCTACTTCCGGCTGTTCAGCTACGCGCGCTACCTGAATCAGCGGAACCTCGATGAGACCTACGTGGACGCCTTCGGCAACACGAAATCGGTGCAGCGTCGCCAGGACATGCAGCTGGCGAAGTTCTTCGCGCCGTTTTCGGGCTGGTTCCTCGATCCGCGGTTCCGTTACTACCTGTACGTCTGGTCGTCCAACGCGTCACAGGGCGATGCGGCGCAAGTGGTTGGCGCCGGCAACCTGAGCTGGACCTGGAACCGCTTCATCACGGCAGGCTTCGGCATCACATCGCTGCCGTCGACGCGGAGCACCGAAGGCCAGTTCCCGTACTGGCTCACCGTGGATGCCCGCCTGATAGCCGACGAGTTCTTCCGCGGTTCGTACACGACGGGCGCCTGGCTGAAGGGCGAGCTCGAGAACAACGTCAAGTACCACGTGATGCTCGCCAACAACCTCAGCACGCTGGGCGTCAGCGCCGCGCAACTCGACAACCAGTTCAACACCCAGTCCTACGCGCTCCAGTGGCTGCCGACGACGGGCGAGTTCGGGCTGTGGGGTACCTTCGGCGACTACGACTATCACCAGAAGGCCGCCACCAGGGTCGCCGGGCACTACACGCATAGCGTCGAAGACAAGCAGACTCAGCCTGGAACCGAGGGGATCGAGAACAGCCAGATCCGGCTTACCGACGGCAGCGTCATCTTCACTCCCAATCTGTTCGGTCCCGGCATCTCGGTGAATCAGGTGAACTACCGGATGATGAGCCTCGACGCGGGCTTCAAATACAAGGGCATGTCGGTCGAGGGCGAGTACTACCGCCGCTGGTTGAACGACTACGTCGGCATGAACACCGAGGGCATCCCCGACATCAGCGACAACGGTTACCAGATGCAGACTTCGGTGATGGCGGTTCCGAAGGTCCTCCAGCTGTACGTCGGCTGGTCGCAGATTTTCGGCAACTACGGCGATCCATCGGAGTGGCGTGTGGGCCAGAACTGGTACTTCCTGAAGCAGCGCGGCGTTCGCGTCAACGCCGAATTCATTCATGTCAACAAGAGCCCGGTCGGTTACACGGCGTACCCGATGCCGGTTGGCGCGAACGGCAACGTCATCCACCTCAATCTCGAGATGAACTTCTGATCAGGCTGAGCACGATCGCCTGATCGCCGACGGTTCTTGCCGGCCGCCTTCGGCGGGGCGGGCCGTCATGAAGTATCTTTGGGCGGATTGAGCCGCGACCGAACCACGCCATGGACCGCGGCGGACGTCGCGTGGGCGCTGCTGCCAGCGCTCTCGGTTGCGTTCGTCCTCAGCGGGATGATGATTGGCTCGACGATGGACGAGGAGGAGTACCGCAACATCATCGCCAGCGTGGTGCTGCAGGCGCGCGCGCTATTCGACGGCGAGTTCCCGTTCTGGACGTCCGCCCTCGGGTTCGGCCTGCCGCACCCGATGCACCCGTCCTTCCAGTTTCACCCACTCCTGCCTCTCTTCGGATTGGTGCCGCCATCCGCCGCGGTGCGAATCCTCTACGCGGTGCACGGGGCCGTTGGGGCTACCGGCTGCTGGATCCTCGTCCGGCACTTCGGAGTGCGGCGTGAGGTGGCGGCCCTCGCGGCCAGCACGTGGGCGCTCTCGACATCGAGCCTCGACTACGCGCTCGCGAGCCTGTGGCTCTCGAGTTACTTCGGATGGTCGATCTATCCCTGGCTCGTCCTCGGCGTGCGCCGCGTCCTGGACTACGACGGAACCGGCCAGCCGTGGCGTCCGGCGCTCGTGCTGGGCCTGGGCGCGGGCTTCCTGGGGGCCAACGGGCACTTCGGTCAGATACCGGTCCTCGCCCTCCCCATTGCGGTGATGTGCGCCGTGGAGGCCCGCCGGACCCTCCGCAGGCTCCCGGCGCTGGCCATGGCGGCCCTCATCGGCGCCTGTATCGCCGCACCCTCGCTGGTGCGCCTGACGGGCGAACTCGAGCGGTTCCCGCCCCGGCTGGCACGGATCACCGTCGACGTCACGGCAGACGGGGTGACGGCAGCCAACATGCTCCTGCAGCCCGCTACGGGATGGCTGTCGGAGAGCGCCGCCGCGACCCTGTCCGAACGGCGCGCTCACGTACCCTATTTCGGCGCCCCCCTGCTGGTGCTGGCCATCGGCGCGCTCGTCGTCCGCAACCTTGGCGCCCGCCCGCGATGGGGCGTCGGTGCCGCCTTCGTGGCGTCGCTCGCGGTGCTGTTCGAGCCTGGGCTCGTCGGAGGCAGCGCCGGGTCCGGCCTCTACGCCTTCCGCGACCCCATCGCGCTCTTCGGCCTCGTGCTCGGCTGCCTGATGCTGGAGGCCATCGCCGGCCGGCGGCCGCGGACCGCGCTCGCGATCGGCGCCGCGCAGGTGGTGCTGCTCGTTGCCGGAGCGGCGCCCTTCGTCTACAACGCGTCCCGCAGCTCGGACGACCGCCGCGCCGTCGGCCCGATGCCCGTCATGCGGACCCTCGGCGACTGGGCAGCGCAGCTGCCTGGCCGCTGGTATGTGGCACCCGTCCTCGACGCGCGCATCCGGAAAGGCAACTTCCTCGACGAAGGCCTCTGGCAGGACACGTGGCTCTATCGTGGGCTGCCTGTCGTCAACGGCAGGTTCAAGGGCATCTCGGCCGACGCCCTCTATCCCAGCGGCAGCCTGCCGATTCGGGCGCATCGAGGGACACGAGGCGACCGTCGGGCACGCGCCCGGTCTCGACGTCCTCGGCATCGGCGTGGTGCTGGCCGCCAGCGACGAACCGGTTGCACCGTCGCTCGAGGAAGTGGCGCGTGTCCCCGTCACCAGCGCCGAGGTTCGCGTGCTGCGAAACCCGGGAGCGTGGCCCGGCGCGGCCTTCGTCGATCCCGCCGTGCTGGCGGGGCCCTTGCCCGACCTCGACAACTGCGGGCAGCCGGGACTGCTCTGCCACGACTTTTCGGGTGTCGTTGACGCCCCACATGACACGCGCGTGACCCTGACGCGCCGGCACGGCACGCTCTGGGCCACCTTCGCGCCAGGCGACGGACCTCGCCGCCTGCTGGTATCCGAGATGTACAGGCCCGGGTGGCAGGCGCGCGCCGGCGGGCGTTCCCTTCCGGTCGCACCGGCCTGGGCGGGCCTGATCGCGGTCGACGTGCCTCCGGGGGTCCGCGAAGTCACGTTGCGATACCGGCCGGCGTTGGTCGTGGCCCTGACGTGGACGTCTGGAGTGCTGCTCGTGGGACTCGCCGCTGGCCTGGCGCTCACCGCGAAGCGGCGGTAGCGGCCAGTCCCTCCGACCCCCCTTCGTTCTTGCCAGGTAAGATAGGCCGAAACCATGATCACCTGGCTGACGAACCGCTATAAGCGGCACGCCATCTCCGCTCCAAACTTCGCCTTCTATGCGTGGAAGTTCGCCGCCAACGCGGTGCCGACGTATCACGCGATGCGGATGCGGCGCCACGACCAGCGACACCAGGACACAATCGCCGCTCTCCGCGAGCAGGGGATCGTCATGGCGGAGACGGATCGGTTTCTGACCGAAGGTGGTCGCGCCGCGCTGGCCGACGCCTCATCCGGGATCCTCGCCACAGCCAACAGCGATCGTGTGCGCAGGATCATCGCCGGCAACGAAACGAATGAGGACAAGAAAGACTTTCTCATCCACCTGGTGAAGTACGGCAAGGGCGTGCCGCCCGACGAACCGCTGCTCAAGGTGGCGCTCGATCAGCAGCTGCTCGAGATCGTGGCCGCCTACCTCGAGATGTGGCCGACGCTGTTCTCGATCGCCGCGTGGCTCAACTACCCCACCGACCAGCCGCCGGCAGTGTCGCAATTGTGGCATCGCGATCCCGAGGACCTGCGGCTCCTCAAGGTCTTCATCTACCTGTCGGACGTCAAGGAACACTCGGGTCCCTTTTCGTACATCCCGCGCACGCAGCCGTTCGGCGCTGCGGTCGAACAGGCGCGGCGGTGCGGCAATTCACTGCGCCTGTCAGATGCCAAGGTGAGCAAGGTCTTCCCGCCCTCGACGTGGAAGGTCTGCACCGGCAGTGCCGGATCGATGATCCTTGCCGACACCGTCGGCTATCACCGCGGCGGCAAGCCGACGTCAGGCGTCCGGATTCTCGCGACGTTCACCTACACCTCGGCGACGCCGATGATGACGCGCAAGATGCAGGTGCCGGCGATGCCGTCGTGGGCATCGCTGCCAATTCAGCGATTCGCCATCCGCACATAGTGTCCGGCTTCAGCCGGACGTCGTTGGTCAGACGAGGCAGGCTAGACGTGACGGAGAAGTTACACTTCCTACAAGTCTTCTTCGAAGAATTCGTACACGCCGCGTTCGCCCGTGGCGCGTCGGGCGGCCTCGGCCTGCCGCAGCTCAATCCGTCGGATCTTTCCTGAGATCGTTTTCGGCAGCGGCGCAAACTCGATCCGGCGAATCCGTTTGTACGGAGCGAGCGTGTTGCGGCAATGCGCCAGGATCGCCGCTGCGAGCTCGCGCGAGGGGCTGAAGCCTGCGGCCAGCGTCACGAATGCTTTCGGCACGGCCTGGCGTAGCGGATCGGGGCTCGGCACGACAGCAGCCTCCGCCACCGCTGGATGTTCAATCAGCGCGCTCTCGAGCTCGAACGGGCTCAGTCTGTAATCCGACGCTTTGAAGACGTCGTCTGCGCGACCGACAAACGTGAAGTAGCCGTCGCTGTCGCGCGACGCAATGTCGCCGGTGTGGTAGTAGCCGCCTCGCATCGCATCCGACGTCCTCGAGTCGTCATCGGCATAGCCGCCGGTCAGGCCGAGCGGCGGCTCATCGAGGCACAGACAGACCTCGCCCTCCGTCGCCGACACGCGTCCTTCAGGATCGAGTAGCACAACGTCGTAGCCGGGAAGCGGCCGACCCATCGAGCCAGCCTTCACGGCCTGGCCCGGCGAGTTGCCGATCTGCGCGGTGGTCTCAGTCTGGCCATAGCCATCCCGGATGGTCAGTCCCCACGCGTTCTCTACCCGTTCAATGACTTCCGGATTGAGCGGCTCGCCGGCCGACAGCGCCTCGCGCAACACGACGCGGTAATCGCCCAGCGGCTCCTGGATCAGCATCCGCCAGACCGTCGGCGGCGCGCACAAAGTCGTCACGCGATGCTGGACGAGCGCATCGAGCACGGCCTTCGCATGGAAGCGCGCGTAATTGACGATGAAGACAGTCGCCTCGGCGTTCCACGGCGCAAAGACGCAGCTCCACGCATGTTTGGCCCATCCTGGTGAGCTTATGTTCCAGTGACGATCGCCGCGTTGCAGACCGATCCAGTACATCGTCGAGAGGTGGCCCACGGGATAGCTTTGATGCGTGTGCACCACGAGCTTCGGATGTGCCGTCGTTCCCGACGTGAAGTACATCAGCATCGGATCGCTGGCAGCTGTCGCGCCCCGCGGGGTAAATACGAGGTCGGCGTGACGGGCCGACTCGTAGCGCTGCCACCCGGACGTCACGTCACCGACGGCAATCTTCGTAAATGAGCCGGTCACGCCGTCGAACCTCGACAGGTTGGCCGCGCCAGCGACGACGTGACGAACACGTCCACGGTCGATGCGGTCCTGAATGTCAGCGGTTGTGAGCAAAGTCGTTGCAGGTGTCACGACAACGCCAAGCTTTATCGCGGCGAGCAGCGTTTCCCAGAGCGCCACCTCGTTGCCGAGCATCAGCATCAGGCAGTCACCCCGTCGTGCGCCGAGGTCGTGCAAGAAGTTCGCGACTCGATTCGATGCCGCCGACAGTTCCGCGAAGGACCGAATCGTCTCTGTTCCGTCCTCTTCAACGAGGTGTAGAGCGGGACGACCGTTGCCGGTAGCGACCACATCGAAGTAGTCGAGCGCCCAGTTGAAGCGCTCCTGGCGCGGCCATCTGAATTCCCGGACCGCCGCGTCGTAATCGGTCCGGTGTTTCAGAATGCAATCGCGGCTGGCGAGAAACGCGGCAGCGGAGTCGGTGTCATTCATCGTGAGCCTGCGCTCCGCTGTCGCACCGACGAAGACCTCTGGGATTCGTGCCGAGTCGCTGACTGCGGAGCAGTCAGCGCGATGCCTGAAGACCTGCCGAACCGCCGATGAGGGAGCGAAGCGACCGAAACTGGCGGTGAGGCAGGGATTCGAACCCTGGGTACAGTTTAAGCCCTACAACGGTTTAGCAAACCGCCGCCTTCAGCCTCTCGGCCACCTCACCGCAGGTTTCCAAGTATACGTGACATAGACACTTACGCGGAAGCGCTCGACGGCGAAGCAGTGAAGGCGGTTCGCGTTCAAACCGCCGCCTCGGCGCTAAGTGCAGGCAACAAGAATGAGTTGCGTACGTTGTGATGACGGATCGTTTGGGCACACCGTTCTGGGCACACTCTTGGGCACACACGCCTGCGTTCTTTCACTCGTTGTCAGAAAACGGAAGGAAAACGACGCAAGGCGACGGTTTTTCAGACCGCCTGCGCCCTTCGCCAAATTCGCCCGGAGAATCGCCAGACTTCCCAATGACAGCTCACGAAGTCTGGGCACACTCGCGAAGAGACATCGACAATTCGGGGACATGCCGATGGCGCGCGTTCTGCGTCGTGGCAGTACTCCCCAGCGTGTCGCAGCTGTGCCCGGGGTCTGTACTGGCGGCACCCTCGCATAACGGATCCTTCCGAAAACCGCCGCTAATCGTTCCTATCGTCCAGATCATCGGCGTGATGCCGGCCCACTTCGATTTCGGCTGAGAGTTCGACGTCCTGCTCCCGCTGCGCATCGCCCCCCCACGTCTCGTGCCGCTCTTCCGCCTGAATGGCGTGGCGCGGATGAAGCCAGGCGTCACGTTGGCGCAGGCCAACGCTGACATCGCGCGCATGCTCGAGATCTATTTCGACAAATTCCGTGCGAATACAGCGCGCGCGGTGCGGTGGTGCCGTCACTCGTCCCGCTCAAGCTGGATCTGTTCGGCGACGTGGGCCCGACGCTATGGGTCCTGATGGGGACCATCGCCCTGGTGTTATTGATGGCATGTGCGAACGTCGCGAACCTGATGCTGGTGCGCGCTGAATCACGGCGCCGGGAGTTCGCGATTCGCGCCGCGTTTGGTGCGAAGTGGACGCGAGTGGCGCGGGCGCTGCTGGTCGAGAGCATGATGCTCGCGCTGATCGGCGGCGCGCTGGGCCTGGCGATCGCATATGGGGGTATCCAGCTGCTCGTGGCGGTCGAGCCCGGAACTTGCCGCGGCTTTCCGAAATCTCGATCGACCCGGCGACGGTGATCCTCCGGAAGGTAACAGGTCAGGCGGTCACGGACGTTTCGGCAGCAGCGATGCGACAGCTTGACCACGACGATGACATCGAATCGCCGCAGTCAAATGGGCCAGCGCCTTGAGCTGCTGCATGTGGCAGGTCCGCATGATGGTCAAAAGACGCGCCAGAGCGATCTGACGATAGCCCGGATTAGAGACCGGGGCCTTGACACGATCAAGGTCACCGGCTGCGATCGCCTCGAACAACGCCGTCTGATCTGCGAGTTCAGCCATACCTGTCACCGTGGGAATCCCATGCGGCGAATGAGATTGGCGTAACGCGGGTCGGAGTTTACCGGGTCGAGACGCGGGTCGACCTTCGCGTACGGCATGCAGACAGGCCGGTCGTGAAACGCTTTCTCCAACCAGCGAAATGCCTCGTCCGTCTCTCTCAGGTTGATATGGATAATCGCGATCTCGTACGCGCACACAAAGCCTCGCAGCGACATCTCCTTGAGCTTGAGTGCCATGCCTGCCTGTCCGGCAGCGGCGTAGACCCCCCCGGCCATTGCTAGCACTATGGGGCCTTTGTCTACCTCCACGCCCTTTTGCGCCGCGGCCACCGCTTCGGCGAGGCGTCCTTTCTGCGCTTCGGAAATCGCAACCCCGGCGTGGGCAAAGCCGTAGCGCGGCTCGATGTCGATCGCCTTGCGGAACTCGACGATGGCCTGATCGAACCGGCGGGCCCAGAAGTTGGAAAACCCGGCCCTATAATTCACCCGAAGCGAGAACGGATCTTGCTGTTGCGCTCGTCCGGCCTCGGCCACGGCTTCGTTGTGCCGCCCCGTCGCCGACAAGACGGTCGCGTATCGGGCGCGCGCCATGCCGGAGCTGGGCTTCAGCTCTAACGCACGCTTCGCTTCTCTTCCGCGCCGGGCCAGTCCACGGTCCCGCTGGGGGCGGACGGTTGTGAGCGCCGAGTGAGCTTCTGCGAGGCTCTCGTCCAGCTCGAGCGCCCGCTTCGCCGCCGTTTCCGCCTTCGGCATGACCTCTGAAGGCGGCCGGTAACGGTCCCAGAGGAAGAGGTACGAGTCGGAAAGTTCCGCCAATGCTGGAGCATCGTGGGCGTCTTTCGCAAGCGCTTGCTCGAAGAACACGATTGCCTTGCCGAGCTCCTCTTCGGTTCCCCGGTTTGAGTGGAAGAGGCCCTTCAAATAGAATCGTGCACCTCCGGATCGACCGGCTTGGCCGCCGCCAGCCCGTCTGCTCCTGCGGCGACAGCGCCACGCCAACCTCGCTCCCAACCAATCGGGCAATATCGCTTTGGAGTGAGAGGACATCCGTCAGCTCGCGTTCGTAGCTCTTCGCCCACAAGTGCCGGTCGGTGGCAGCGTCAACCAACTGCGCAGTGATGCGGACTCGGTCGCCAATCTTCTGGACCGAGCCTCCGATCACCGCGTCGACGCCAAGTTCCTTGCCGATCTGCGGCAACGGCTTCTTCGCGGTTTTGTAGGCCATGACGGACGTACGTGGAATCACCCGGAGCGCGCCGATCTGCGCCAGATCCGTGATGAGCGCCTCGGTCATGCCGTCGGCGAAGTATTCCTGCTCGGGATCGTTCGAGAAGTTCTCGAGCGGAAAGACGGCGATCGAGCCGATGTGCCCGGGGAGGTACTCCGACCACGCGCGTCCGAATGCCGCCGACGTTCGCCACGACCAGTATCAGGAGAAGAGCGACGGCCGCCGTGACGACTGCAGCAATCTGGATCGCTGGGCGCGACCGGCTCGCGACAGGTTCGGCGCCAGCCGATCGCACCGCTGATGCGCCGCCAGATGCCACCTCCCCGAGTGCGAACGCGAGATCGCGCGCCGATTGGAAGCGCGCCTCGGGACTCTTCTCGAGACAGTGGCGGACGATCCGCTCAATTCCGGGGGAGACTCCACCGCCGCGGACGAGAGCTCCGGCGGCTCCGCCGCAAGAATCGCGTTCATCGTCTCGACCGATGACTCGCGCGAAAAGGCCCGCCGACCCGCAATCATTTCGTAGACGATGGCGCCGAAGGAGAAAATGTCCGAGCGAGCGTCCGTTGTCAGCCCACGCACTTGCTCCGGCGACATGTACCCGACGGTCCCCAGCACCAATCCAGGTTCGGTTGCGCCGGCACCGTCTGCGCTTGCGTGAAGTCTTCTCCACCCGCCCTACTTGCCCCCAGTTTGGCGAGGCCAAAATGGAGGATCTTGACCCGCTCGTCTTTGGTGATGAAGACGTTCTCGGGCTTCGGATCCCGGTGGAGGATCCCCTTCTCGTGCGTCGCCGCGAGGCCGTGGGCGATTTGCCGCGCGTAGTCGACCGCTCGCCACGACGACAGCGGCGTACCGGCCATCCGCTGGCGCAGCGTCTGCCCTTCGAGTAACTCCGAGACGAGGTACGGCGACCCGTCGGCAGTGCCGACATCGTAGATAGTGGAAGGTTCGGGTGGTCCAGCGCCGAGGCCGCTCGAGCCTCCTGCTCGAAGCGCCGCAACCGGTCGGCATCCGACGCATACGCCGCCGGCAGGATCTTGATGGCCACCTCGCGCCCGAGCCGCGGATCGCGCGCACGGTACACCTCACCCATCCCGCCTGCGCCGATGGCGGCGAGTCCGCTTCACCGAGCCAAGGGTACCGGCGCTCAGTGCCATCTCATCGACGATCGTCAATCAGAATCGCGAACGCGCGAAGCCGGTCGATCAGGCTCAGAATGCTGCCAGTCTACTCCAAGCGTCGTTCGGTAATTCATCCCGGCGCTTACTCAGAAAAGTCTGGTCAACCTGCCGTCTCGGAGGGCGAAGGCCAGCGAGGGTGGGCCTAGCCTAGGCGAGTGCAGGCCCGCCAATTGAAAGGTCCGTGGGTGGCGGTTTAATCCACAGTTTGATTCGAGGGCGGCGCTCTACGGGCTGAGCACTGTCGCCTTGTCCAGCTGCTTGGCAGCGCCGGCATGCCGACCCTCTACGACAAGCTTCTACAGGTGCCGCTCTTGAACCTGCGACCAAGTGGATCGATCGATCCGCGCGCTCCAGGATGCTCCGGGCGTTCGATCCTGCGGCGCTCACCCGATCGCTTGCGCCGGGCCAGCGCCACCTGGCGTATATGTCCATCTGGGCGATCGTGTTTGCGGTCATGAGCGCGGCGCAGGGAGTGGGCGACAGCCATCGCGGGCAGTGGCGGCCATTCTGGCGGCAGGCCCGCGAGGATCGGGCGTCCCTTGTCCTTACCTTGCCGATGTGCGGGAGACCTTCTCGATCGGGGATAGGCTGGGCGTGCAACGAAGCGGGTGCCCAAGAACACAGAGAATCGCATATCGCACTCTCCCATTCAGACTTCTTTGAGCCGCCCGGACGCGTACTTGTGCAGCAGGCTCGCGATCAGCGTCTGGTACGGCAACCCCTCGGCGAGCGCCCGCTTCTGGATCGCCTCCAGGTCCTTGCTCGAGAGCCGGATGTTCAGCCGCCGGTCCTTGCGGAACGTGGCCTTCGCGTAGCGCGAGTACCGAGTGCGCTCGCGCTTGCCGCCGCCGGCGGACTTCCACTCGCCTCGCTCGACGGACTCGAGCAACTCTTTCTCGTCAGCGTCCATCTTCATCGTCGGACTCCTCACCGAGGTACTGCTTCGTGGCCTTCCGACTCGGGATGATCGTCTTCAGGAAGACCGTGTGCTCATCCTCGACGAACGGCACCAGGTACACGTAGTCCTCGCGCCGGACGACGAAGATGCGCTGGCCGACGTAACGGTCGGGGTTCGGGTGCTCCAGGATGTCGAGCAGGTCGCCCCGCTCGATGTGGAAGACGATGTCCTCGAACCCGATGCCGCGCTCCGTCCTGAGCTTCGCGTTCTTCGCGTCGTCCCAGGCGAAGTACTTCACCGCCTACAGAATAGCACGATGTGTGCCCATAAGGCACACGTTGGCGTCGGCTTTAGTGTGCCCAAGATGTGCCCAAACGCGGTCCGAGAACCATCATTCGGCAGCCAACGCCAACCAAGTCGCAATAAAAAACGGGCCTGAAATCATCGATTTCAGGCCCGTTCTGTGATTTTGGCAGCCTTAGCAAACCGCCGCCTTCAGCCTCTCGGCCACCTCACCGCACGGGAAAACTAAGTATATGACGACAGTCTTCTAGTTACGGTGAATCCTCCGGTCCCCAACATTGTCCCTGAAATTGTCCCTGCCAGCTCTAAGAACCGGCTCGGATCGACCTCGACTGCGCATTTCGACCCCATCATCAGACGGTAGCGGTTCGTTTCGACGGTTATCGATTCCATAAGTCGTTGGCGCTGACCGACTTCCTCGCGATCGGTGAACGGAACGATTTGGAGTCGCAAACCGCGGCGATCACACGATCAAGGGCTTCGACGCGGACACGGGCAGTGTCGTGCGCACAGTGGCGATGGGGCCGGTTGGCGAGACCGGGCGACCTCGCATACGCGAAGAGGCAAAAGTGGCCCCCATGAAGCACAATAGAAATCTCGACGACGTCAACGACCACGTGGGGAAAGAGAGGACCTATGACAACTAGCAACCTTGAACGTGCTGTTCTTTGCCGGCGGTTGCTTCTGGGGCATGCAGGACCTGATCCGCAAGCTGCCCGGCGTGGTCAACACACGCGTCGGATACACGGGCGGCGATGTGCCGAACGCGACTTATCGCAACCATGGATCTCACGCCGAGGCCATCGAGATCAGATTTACGAGCCGACACGTATCAGCTATCGCGACCTGCTGGAGTTCTT
>CAVQMT010000049.1:0-45933 GCA_963713655.1 uncultured Acidobacteriota bacterium | reverse complement strand
CACACCCCGCGTGACGTCCACGGCGCCCGGCTAGAGGGTGAACCCGTCCGTGGGAGCGTCGGCCTCGGCGCGGGCCCGCCGCCGGCTGCCACGTCGGACACGCGAAAGCGGCGCACGTCGATGCCGTAGCCCCGCACCTTGTAGTTGAGGATGCGCTCGGTCGTGTCGAGCAGCCGCGCCGCCTTGGCGCGGTTGCCGCGCGTGGTCTTCAGCGCGTCCAGGATCAGGTCGCGCTCGTAGGCCGCCACCGCGTCCTTGAGCGACACGCGCGTCACCGTGCCCGACGACTCGGCGGTCTGCAGCGACGGCGGCAGGTGGTGGCCGTGGATGACCGCGCCGTCGCAGACCAGCACGGCGCGCTCGAGCGCGTTCTCCAGCTCGCGCACGTTGCCCGGCCAGTGATAGGCCATCAGCATGTCGATGGCGGGCGTGGAGATGCGCTTGATCACCTTGCCGTGCTCGCGCGAGAACTTCTCGAGGAAGTGGTCGGCCAGCAGCAGCAGGTCGGCCTTCCGCTCGCGCAGCGGCGGCACGAAGATCGTGAAGACGTTCAGGCGGTAGTAGAGGTCCTCGCGGAACGTGCCCTCCGCGATCGCCTTCTCCATGTCCTTGTTGGTGGCGGCGATCAGGCGCACGTTGACCTTGACCGTCTCGGTGCCGCCGAGGCGCTCGAACTCGCGCTCCTGCAGCACGCGCAGCAGCTTCACCTGCGTGCCCAGGTTGATGTCGCCGATCTCGTCGAGGAAGAGCGTGCCGCCCTCGGCCATCTCGAAGCGGCCCTTCTTGCGGGCCGCGGCGCCGGTGAACGCGCCCTTCTCGTAGCCGAACAGCTCCGACTCGATCAGCGTGTCGGGCAGCGCGGCGCAGCTCACCTTGACGAACGGCTTCTTGGCGCGCAGCGAGTTGTAGTGGATGGCGTGGGCGATGAGCTCCTTGCCGGTGCCCGACTCGCCGCGGATCAGCACGGTGGTGTTGGTCTGCGCCACCTGCGCCACCTGCTCGTACATCTGCCGCGTCGGGCCGCTGGTGCCGATGATGTTCGAGAAGTCGTAGCGCTCGCGCAGCTCCTGCCGCAGGTGCGTGTTCTCGTCGAGCAGGCGCCGGCGCTCCTCCTCGACCAGGCGCTGCACGTTGAGCGCCTGCGCGATCATCGAGCTGACGATGCCGAAGAACTTGACGCTGCTGTCGTAGTCGCGCTCCGGCTTGAAGCGCAGGTCGACGCCGAGCGCGCCGACGGCTGCGCGGTTCAGCATGATCGGCACGCAGATGAAGCTCAGCTCCTGCTTCAGGTGGTCGCGGCGGCGCGGCGCCAGGTTGAGGAACGCCGGCTCCGGCTGACGCGCGGCACGACGATCGGCTTGCCGCTCTCGACCACCTTGCCGGTGATGCCCTCGCCGACCTTGATCCGCGCCGATGCGGGCGCGGTCCTCGAAGCCCTTCGACCGCCTCGACGTGCAGCTCGCCGTCGCGCAGCAGCGTGACCATGCCGCGCACGACGCTGTGGTGGCGGATCAGCGTGCCCAGCACCCGCTGCATCGCGGCCTTCAGGTTGAGCGTGCCGGACAGGGCCTGGCTGACCTCGAGCAGGGTCGACAGGCGGCGCGCGCTCGCGGCGGCGCGATCCGACAGCGGGCTTCGCGGCAGGCATTGACGCAGAATCATACCAGTTTTGTCGGTCGATCGGATCGTTTAAACGTGAGTGTAACGATCCGGCTAAGGCTACAGGCTCCGGGCTCCAGGCCCAGTCGGGGCCAAAGCCAACGGTTCCTGTGACCGGTGGCCGGAGCCTGAGATCCTACAGGATGTATCGCGACAGATCCTCGTTCTTCGACGATGTCCGGCCAGCATGCGGTCGACGTAGGCCTCGTCGATGATCACGGTCTTCTCGCGCAGCTCGGGCGCCTCGAACGACAGCTCGTCGAGCAGGCGCTCCATCACGGTGTGCAGCCGGCGGGCGCCGATGTTCTCGGCGTGGTCGTTGACGCGGGCGGCGAAGTCGGCGATCCGCTCCACCGCGTCGGGCGTGAACGTCAGGGTCGACGTCCTCGGCGCCGAGCAGCGCCGTGTACTGCTTCACCAGCGCGCCGCGCGGCTCGGTGAGGATGCGCACGAAGTCGTCGCGCGTCAGCGGCTCCAGCTCGACGCGGATCGGAAAGCGGCCCTGCAGCTCGGGGATCAGGTCCGACGGCTTCGACACGTGGAACGCGCCGGCGGCGATGAACAGGATGTGGTCGGTCTTCACCATGCCGTGCTTGGTGTTCACGGTCGTGCCCTCGACGATCGGCAGGATGTCGCGCTGCACGCCCTCGCGGCTGACGTCGGGGCCGTGCCGCCTGGCCGCCGTCGCGGCTGGCGATCTTGTCGATCTCGTCGATGAAGATGATGCCGCTCTGCTCGACCCGCTGCACCGCGGTCCGGCTCACCGACTCCATGTCCACCAGCTTGGCCTGCTCCTCGGCCGCCAGGTGCGTCGAGCGCCTCGGGCACGCGGAGCTTGCGCGTCTTCGGCGCCCTCTGGAAGAACTTGCCCATCATGTCCTTCAGGTTCGAGCGAGATCTCCTCCGCCGACGACCCGGCGATGACCTCGAACGACGGCAGCGGCGGCTCGCGCGTGTCGATCTCGACGATCGCGCTCGTCGAGCCGGCCGGCGCGCAGCTGCTCGCGCATCCGCTCGCGGGTGCGGCGAGGCCGCCGGCGTCCGGCGGCGTCGGCCGGGCGCGAAGCCGCGCGTCGGCGGCAGCAGCAGATCCAGCAGCCGCTCCTCGGCGGCCAGCCGCGCCTTGTCGCCCACCTCCTCGGCCTGCTCCGCCCGCACCATGTCCACGGCCAGCTCCACCAGGTCGCGCACCATCGACTCGACGTCGCGGCCGACGTAGCCGACCTCGGTGAACTTCGAGGCCTCGACCTTGATGAACGGCGACTGCGCCAGCCGCGCCAGCCGGCGGGCGATCTCGGTCTTGCCGACGCCGGTCGGGCCGATCATCAGGATGTTCTTCGGCGTGACCTCTTCGGCCATCTCGGCCGGCAGCTGCTGCCGCCGCAAGCGGTTGCGCAGCGCGATGGCCACGGCGCGCTTGGCCTTGGCCTGGCCGATGACGTACTTGTCCAGCTCGGCGACGATCTCCCGCGGCGTCAGCGACCCCACCGCCGACGCCGTGCGTTCCGGAAGAGAGATGGCCATGACTTACAGCTCTTCGATCGTGAGGTTCGCGTTGGTGTAGATGCAGATCTCGGCGGCGATCGCCATCGCCTGCTCGGCGATCTCCCGGGCGTCGAGCGTCGTGTGCCGCACCAGCGCGCGCGCCGCGGCCATGGCGAACGGCCCGCCGGATCCCACGGCCACGATGCCGTCGTCGGGCTCGATCAGATCGCCGGTGCCCGACAGCAGGAACGTGCGCCGGCGTCGGCGACGATCAGCATCGCCTCGAGCCGGCGCAGCGCCGATCGGTCCGCCAGTCGCGCGCCAGCTCGACCGCCGCGCGCTCCAGGTTGCCGCGGTACTGTTCCAGCTTCGCTTCGAAACGCGAGAACAGCGCGAACGAATCGGCGGCCGAGCCGGCGAAGCCGGCCAGGACGTTGCCCTTGTAGAGGCGGCGGATCTTCCGCGCGCCCGTGCTTCAGCACGGTGTTGCCGAACGTCACCTGGCCGTCGCCGGCCAGCACGGTGCGGCCGCCGTGGCGGACGGCGAGAATGGTCGTGGCGTGAATCACAGCGCCAGTATCGCACTGTCCCTTGGCGAGGCCGGACGCCGGGGACACTGGAGCCGCGCCACGAAGCTTTACATTCGAGCGAGCGGCATTTTCGGGGCGTTTCGGCACGCCAGCTCTGGCAGAAGAGTTGCTGTAAGTTATTGAGCCATGCGTACACATTCCCTCGTCTTCGCAGCCGCTCTGTCGCTGGGCTTGGTCCTCACCGCACCCGCGGTCTTCGCTCAGGACGCATCGGATGGAGGCACCGTCAGACGGTGGCCGACGGCGGCCGATGGCGGGGCCAGCGTGCCCACCGGACGCGCGGCGGTAGCCCGCAGCGCGGTCATCGGTCGAGGCGGCACGGCCCGCTGAGCGCGCGACGGGTAGCGTCGACGGCGGCCGTGTGTCGAGCGGCGATCGCATCGCCGTCGATCAGGGCCGGCTGGAACAGCGCCGCAGCCCGGGCGGCGGAGGCGGCGGGCGGCACGGTCCGTGGCGGCGGCGCGCGTGCGTGGCGGCGGCGGCGGCGGCGACGGCGGAGGCCGCGTGGCGGTCCCGCGTGGTTCGGTCGGCGGCGGTGCGCCCGGCGGTTACCCCGGAGGCCGGCGCGCGGTGGCGCGTCGCGGCTACCCGGGAGGCTACTACGGCTATCCGTACTACCGCTCGTACTACCCGCGCTACTACTACCCGTATTCGTCCTTCTACTACGGCGTCGGTTTCAACACGCTGGGGCTACTGGGGCGCGGGCTGGGGGCCGGCTATGGCGGCTACCCGTACGCCTACGGCGGCTATCCATATGCCTACCCCTACGCCTACCCCTACGGCGGCGGCTACGGCTATGCCGGCAACACCGGCCGAGTGCGGCTGGAAGTGCAGCCGCGCGACGCCGAGGTGTTCATCGACGGCTACTACGCCGGCCAGGTGGACGACTTCGACGGCCGGATGCAGGGCCTGAGCTCGAAACCGGCGGCTACAGCGTGGAGATTCGCAAGCCCGGGCTGGGAGACGCTGACGTTCGACGTGCGGGTCACGCCGGGGCGCACGACCCACTACAAGAGCGAGCTGATTCCCAGCAAGCCGTAGCGGACGTCGAGCCGACGGTCGCTGGTGGTCTTGAAGCTCCGCGCCGGCGCTGCCGCAGCGCGGTGCAGCCCGAACGCGTAGTACACCACCGAGCCGCTGACAAGCGTGATGATCATGGTCAGCAGCTCGATGGGCGAACGGCGGCCGGCGAGCGCCGCGAGAATCAGGGTCGCCAGCACGTAGAACGCCGGCGTGAACGGGTAGCCCCAAACCGCCACCGCCGCACGCCCTTCACGCTTGGCGATCAGGAACAGCGACGCCACGGTCAGCGCAGCGCTCACCGACAGCGTGAACCCCAGGTACGACAGCAGCCCTCGCAAGTCCGAGACGACGATGAGGAGGATGGCCAGCGCGGCCTGCGCCATGATGGCCGCGGTGGGCGCGCCGGCGCCACCAAAGCGGAAGAAACTGGGGAAGACGCCGTCGTCGGCCATGCGGGCGTAGACCCGCGGGCCCGCCATCACCAGGGAGAACACCGAAGTGATCAGCGCCAGCACGGTGACGAACCGGATCGCCAGCGCCGCGGGCGCGCCGCCGATCGCTTGCGCGGCAGCGGCAGCCACGTCCTCTTGTCCGACCACGGCCTCGAACGGCGGCAGATAGACGAAGGCCGCGTTCAACGCGATGTAAAGCACCGTGACGATCAGCGTCCCGACGATGAGCGCCTTGGGCGCGTTGCGCTGGGCGTCCTTGGCCTCGCCGGCCACGTAAACGGCGGCATTGAATCCCGAGTAGCTGAGCGAGATCCACACCAGCGAGCCGGCGAACACGGTGATCGAAAACGGCATCGCCGCGGCGGCGCCGGGGCCATGCCCTGCGACATCGCGACGCTGGCCGCGAACGCCAGGAAGCCGATCAGCAGCGCCACCTTCAGGAACACGACGAAGTTCTGCGCGAGCCGCGCCGGTCTGCACCTTGATGCCGTGCAGGAGCGCCGCCACGAGCACCATGCCGGCGGCGGCGGCGCCGTTCGGCAGCCAGTCGGGCCGCGTGGGAAACGCGTAGGTTTCGAACGCGCGCGCCGCGAAGGCGATCGCGCCGGTGAAGCCGGCCAGCAGCGACACCCAGCCGGCGATGAAGCCGGCCAGCGGGTGGATGAGGCGCGACAGGAACAGATACTCTCCGCCGGACTCGGTGATGTGCCGGACCAGGCCGGCGTAGCTCAGCGCGCCGCAGAGGGCGATGACGCCGCCGACCACCCAGGCGGCCATGACCCGGTTGGCCGAGCCCAGATCGCCGAGGGCGAAGCCGGAAGTGGTGAACACGCCCGCGCCGATCATGTTGGCGATGATCAGACAGACGAGCGAGGTGAACCCGAGTGTCTTCTCGCCCGTTGCCGGCGCAGTTGAAACCATGCGCCGGATTATAGGCGGGATTCTACTGCGCGCGCGCGAACCAGGGCGCGCTCGACCGGGAACTCGCCCATCTTCACCCAGGTCCGCGAGCCGTGCTTGCCGAAGACGTCCACCTTGGCGTCCACGAACTCGCGGTTCTGCAGCATCTGCTGCCGCGATTGCGTGCCGGTGTAGCCCAGGGTCGACCGGAACACCAGCTTCGGGCCCACCTTGCCGGGCGCCAGGCCGTCCGAGCCGATCGCGCGGACGAAGTGTTCGCCCCACGCCTGCTCCTCGCCGACGCGGCGGAAGATGGCGTTGATCTGCACGCGGGAGATGTCCTGTTCGGAGACGTTCTGGAGCTGCAGCGTGACGCTGGGCACCAGCTTGTTCTGGCCGTTCACGACGCCCAGGTCGTACCAGCCCGTCGACACGTCCACCAGCTTGAGGTCCTTCTCGACCTCCCGCGTGCTCGAGCAGCCGAGCACCGACACACAGGCCAGCAGACAGGCCCAAGCGACACGTTTCGCCGACGCGCGCGCATGACGGCATTGTAGGCCACGGCGACGGACCTGTGATTGAGACACCACGAGCGGCGATTTGGCTCCCTGCCGAGCCCGCGGCGACTCGCGACTGCCAGGCTCACGGCACGCGGCGCATGACGATGAAGTGGAGGCCGACGGTCAGCACCATGATTGCGGTCAGGGCGACGAGGACGACGAGCCCCAGATAGACCCGGCCCAGCGCTGCGTACTTGACCGCATTCGTCCGGGCCAGCATGTGCGCGTGGTTGGACATCTCGCGGTTGAGTTGGCCGATCTCCACCTGCTGCCACTCCGCGTAGTACTCGTCCGGACTCGATCCAGGATGTCGTCCACCAGGCGCAGGCGGCCTCTGCCGGGCTTCCGAACGGCCGCGCTGCCGCAGGCGCGGCCGCAGCGCCGCGATGGCGTAGGCGAAAAAGTAGAGCGACAACAGCACATACGAGGCGAGTACACCCGGAGAAGGCTCGGGCTCAGCCCTTCCAGGCCAAGCTGGTCCGCGCGCACCGCGATCAACATGTTCACGGCGTTCAATGCCGCCAGAATGAGCAGCGCGAACCGCGTTCGCCGGTCCGCCAGTTCGACGATGTCTGTCAGATGGTCCACCAGGTCGCCGAGCGCACGGTAGCGTTCCCACCCTTCGAGGGGCCTGGAATCCGCAAGCCGCTCGGCCTCCTTGCGAAGACGGCGCTCGGCTTTCGATTCGCGCTCCGGACACGCCCTCGTCCGGGCGAATGCGCACGTCAGCCATTCTGGCAGGGTCGCTCAGGCGCCGTCGGCCGTCTAGTGCTCTTGTACCAGGACGTGGCCGCGGGCTTCCTCCAAGGTCATGCGCCCGGCGCGGAACGCCGCCAGGTCGCTGCCCTTGACGCGGAAGATCAACGTGTTCAGCCCGGCCGTGTCGCCGGGCATCAGCGGATCGCGCGGCACGTTGTCGCGCGCCGCCACCGTCAGCCACTCGTCGGGGCCGACCGGGATCGGACCGCTGTTCTCGATCATCGCGTCGATCAGCGACTCGCGCACGGCATTGGTGTAGGCCACGTCGGGCTCGGTGATCACGGGATCGGCCTGGCGCGGCGTCGCCCGCGGCATCACCGCACGCGACTCGAGCCGCTGGGCCAGCAGCTCGAAGCGGTCGCGGTCACGCGCCGGCTGATCGGCAATCAGCGTCCGCAGCTCGGCCAGCGTGGCGGACACCGCCGCGCGGTTGTCCTCGATCAGATAGCGCAGCGGCCAGGTCACCGGCAGCCGCAGCGCCGGCACCTCGACGTCGAAGAACACGCCGTAGCCGTCGAGCCGGAAGCCCGCGCACCTGGGGCACGCCGCTCAGCATCGGCGCGTCCGGCATCACGGTGCGGACCTGGCGCAGCATGTTCTCGGCGCCGTTGGACACCGCGCGCTCGAGCACCCCTTCCATCGTCGAGATGCGCTGGCGCGCTTTCACCTGCTCGTCTTCCTTCGAGGGCGCCTGCGCCAGCGCGGGCCCCGTCGCCACCGACAGGCCCGCGGCCACGAAGGCCGCCCCAATCCAACGTTGTGCGGTTGCGACTTTCATCGTGCTCACGGTCATTCCACCTCTTGTACTTGCCAAGATCGGCGGCCTAGCGCCGCTGCGACACGTTGACCAGGTAGTTCAACATCTCGCGCTGGCGGCGCACTTCCTCGCTGGTCGTGCCTTGCATCTGGCTGAAGGTCTGCTGCATCTGCGCCTGGTCCACGCGCCGCTGGATCTCGGCGTCGCGCGCCAGCTGCGCCGCGCGGACGGCGAACGCCTCTTCCTGCCGGCCCTCGCTTTCGCGAATCAGCTGGCGCACCTGCCGCAGAATCGCTTCCTCGCCCGCGCCGCTCGACGCGCGAGCCGGCGCCGGAGCCGGCCGGCGCGGCTGCGGAGGGCCGCGATTTCCTGCTTCATGCGCGTTTCCAGCTGGGCCAGCGCGTCGGCCGACACGGTGGCTCGGGCACTCTCGGTCGCCGGCGCAGGGAATGCTGCCACCGATCGAGCGGCTGCCGGCGGCCATGCCCAAGCCGAACAGCGCCACCGCGGCGACGGCCTGCCCCCACGCCGGCATCGGCTGCCGCCACCACGCCAGGCGTATCGGCGCAACCGGGGCCGGCCGCTCGGTGGCAATACGGAAGCCGAGCGCGGCCTCCGGCGGTGTCCAGGCGCTCAGTTGCTGGCGGGCGCCGCCCAGCTCGGTGAGCTCGGTCGCGCAGGCGTCGCAGGTCTCGAGGTGCCGCTCCATGCGGACGCGCTCGAGCGCGTCGCACTCGTCGTACAGATAGCCGACGAGCGCCGCGGCATCGCCGCACATCAGATCCTGGTTGTTCGTCGTCATGCGCGACCTCCGGCCGCACCGCGCGGCACGGCGACCTGCGTCGTGCCCAAATCGCGGCGCAAGACGGACAGCCCTTGGTAGAGCCGTGTCTTGACGGTGCTCAGCGGGCACCCTTGCAGGTCGGCAATCTCCTGAAACGTCATGCCGTGGTACTCCTTGAGGATGATCGCGGTGCGCTGCTCCTCGGGCAGCTTGGCCATGGCCGTTTCCACGACGCTACTCAGCTCGCGCCGGGCGACGAGGTCCTCGACCGATTCCGACGGTCCGGTGTCGGCGGCCAGGTCCTCCAGTTCCATGTCTTCCGGGACCAGCGCTATGGGACTGCGGCGCTTTCGCCGAATCCAGTCGCGGCAGAGGTTGAGCGCAATTCGGTAAAGCCATGACGAGAACTTCGCCTGTCCCTTGAACGCGCCGATGCCCCGGAAGGCCCGCAGGAACGTTTCCTGGACGACGTCCCGGGCGTCCTCCTCCTGGCCGATGACGCGGTACGCCAGAGCATAGATCGGCCGTTCCCATCGCGTGATGAGTTGGTTGAAGCTGTCCACGTCGCCGCTCCGCGAGCGGGCGACGAGTTCTTCGTCGGTCCATGCCATCGGTGTCGCCGCGTGCACCGTTCACTCCATTAGACGGCGGGGCCTCCCGTCCGGCCGGATCGCCGGATCCGGGCGGGCAGGGGCCGGTCGTCATCCTTAACTCATTGTCGATCCGGCGGTTAGACGAGGCAATGGCGGTGAGGGCGCAGTAAGATCGAGATTTGCCCCTGTGATTCAGCTCTCAGAAGTCACCAAAGCCTTCGGCGTCCGCACCCTCCTGGACCGCGTCACCTGGCAGATCGGGGACGGCGACCGCGTCGGCCTGTGCGGCCCGAACGGCGCCGGCAAGACCACGCTGCTCAAGATGCTGGCGGGCCTCGACGAGCCCGATGGGGGCGTGATTGCCAAGCCGGCGGACCTGACCATCGGCTACCTGCCCCAGGACGGCCTGACCCATGCGGGCCGCACCGTGTTCGAGGAGGCGGCTGGCGCGTTCCAGCCCCTGCTCGACATGAAGGCGGAGATGACCGACATCGAGCACCGGCTGGCGGACCCCTCGTTGCCCGAGGCGGAGCACGACGGCCTGCTGTCGCGGTATGCCGACCTGCAGGACCGGTTCCGCCTCGGCGACGGCTACAGCATGGATTTGCGCATCGCCACGGTGCTGCGCGGGCTGGGGTTCAGCCCCGCCGACGCCGATCGCCCCGCCGAGACGTTCTCGGGCGGCTGGCAGATGCGCATCGCGCTGGCGAAGCTGCTGCTGGGCCGGCCAAACCTGCTGCTGCTGGACGAGCCCACCAACCACCTCGATCTCGACGCGCGCAACTGGCTCGAGGAATACCTGGCGGGCTACCCCTACGCCGTCATCCTGGTCTCGCACGACCGCTATTTCCTGGACGCCGTCGTGACCCGGATCACCGACCTCAACCTGCGCGTCGCTGACCGACTACGTGGGCAACTACACGAAGTACGTCGCCCAGCGGGACGCCATGCTGGAGCGGCTGCGCCAGGCCAAGCGCGAGCAGGACGAGGAAGTGGCGCGGGTGAAGATGTTCATCGACCGCTTCCGCTACCAGGCCACCAAGGCGGCCCAGGTGCAGAGCCGGATCAAGCTGCTCGAAAAGGTGGTGCCGATCGAAGTGCCGCCCGAGCGGAAGCGCATCCACTTCACGTTTCCCACCTGCCAGAAGAGCGGTCGCACGGTGCTCGAGCTGTCGGGCGTGCACAAGGCCTACGGATCGCTGACGGTGTTCGAGCGCGTCAACCTGCACATCGAACGCGGCGATCGCATCGCGCTGGTGGGCCCGAACGGCGCCGGCAAGTCCACGCTGATGCGGATGCTGGTGGGAGAAGAGGCGCCGGACGCCGGCACGCGGACGCTGGGGCACAACGTCGTGGCGGAGTACTTCGCCCAGGACGAGGCCACCCGCCTCGACCCGGCCCTCACCGTCTACGAAACGCTGGAAGCGGGCTCGGCCACCGACATGGTGCCGGCCATCCGGAACATCCTGGGCGGATTCCTCTTTTCCGGCGACGACATCTACAAGAAGGCGGCGGTGCTGTCGGGTGGCGAACGCACCAGGCTGGCCGTGGCCCGCATGCTGCTGCGACCGTCGAACGTGCTGCTGCTCGACGAGCCGACCAACCACCTCGACCTCGATTCGAAGGACGTGCTGCTGGAAGCGCTGGAGGACTATGGCGGCACGCTGATCCTGGTATCGCACGACCGCTACTTCGTGGAGCGGCTGGCGACCAAGATCGTGGAGGTGGGCCACGGCGGCGCCCAGGTCTATCCCGGCACCTACACAGAGTTTCTCTGGAGCAAGGCGAACCACCAGGCTGCCGCACCCGGCGGCCGCCTCGGCCAAGCCGCCCGCGAGCCGCGGGCCCGCCCACCCCGCCAAGCCCGCACGCACCGCCCCGGCAGCCGCGCCGCCGCCCGCCGCGCAGGACCGTGAAGCGCGCAAGCAGGTCGAGACCGAACGCCGCAAGAAGCAGCGCGCCGCCGAGTCCTTGCAGAAGCGGATCGCCGAGCTGGAGAATCGCATCGCCGCGCACGAACAAGAAGTGAAGACGCTCGAGGCCACCATGGCCGGCGCCGGGTTTTTCGACGATCCCATTGCCTCGAAGCCGGTGATCGATCGCCATCAGAGGTTGATGTGGGAAGTAGGCGATCTGATGTCGCAGTGGGAAGCCCTGCAGGAGCACGCCGCCGAAGAACCGGCCACCGAAAGGTAAGACCGCGCACCCCTTTTGTACGCAGAAATCGTAATCCGCGTACAGATTCGTAACTGCGCCTGAACGATTCCCTGCCGATAAGGTTGTGGCGGGCAGAGTGGTTGGCTGAGGTTTTCACAGCCAAGCTCGGGCACGACCTTTGCCCCGGTTTCTGCCCTGATGCCCATCGGTGTCTCCCGGGGATTCGTGAGCAGCACTCTAGAGCCGCTAACAGCAGCCACGTCGAAGTTGCGTCTGGTCGAGCGACACCGGCCTCGCCACCGTGAGACATACACGTGTGGCCGGCGGCATCGACGGCGCGTTCTACCGCCACATGGTGGCAGGAATGCGCAATGGTGTGCTGGCCATCACCCGCGACGGCGCGCTCGCGCTGATCAACGACGAAGCCCTTCGCATTTTCGGATTGGCGCAAAACGACACCTGGCTCGGCCAGCCGTTCGCCCGCGCGCTCGAGCAGCATCCCGACGTGGTGCGCGTGCTGAGCTCGGCGTTCACGCTGGATCTGCTGCCCAACCGCGTCGAGATGCGCCTCAAGCCCACCGGCACGGTGATTGGCTACACCCTGGCGCACGTCCGCGACGACTACGGCCAGGTGATTGGCGCGGCGATGTTCTTCAAGGACCTGACCCGCGTCGAGCAGCTGGTTGAACGGGAGCGGCTGCGCGACCGGCTGGTGGCTGTGGGCGAGCTCGCAGCCGTGTTCGCGCACGAGGTGAAGAACCCGCTCGCAGGCATCGAGGTGGCCGCCGGCCTGCTCCGGCGCCGCGTGCCGTCTTCTCCCGAAGCTCAACAGCTGCTGAGCGACATCATGGCCGACGCGAAGATGGCCAATGCCATCGTCCAGGAGGTGCTGGACTTCGTCCGGCCGATCCAGCTGCAGGTCGAAACCACGGCGCTGGCCGAAGCGGTGGCGGCCGCGATCCAGCAGGCCGACAGCAAGGACCGCCGCGGCCAGATCACGGTGGATGTGGACGTCTCGCCGACGCTGCCGCGCATCCAGGCGGATCGGCACCGGCTGACCCAGGTCTTCACCAACCTGCTCGTGAACGCCTACGAGGCGATGCACGGCCAGGGGCACGTCACCGTGCGCGCCGTACCAACCCGGATGGAGGAAAGC
Source organism: uncultured Acidobacteriota bacterium (assembly GCA_963713655.1). Lineage (GTDB taxonomy): Bacteria > Acidobacteriota > Vicinamibacteria > Vicinamibacterales > UBA2999 > CAWEBF01. The sequence goes on along the minus strand of CAVQMT010000049.1, from coordinate 33,058 downwards.
GGCATCGGCCGCGACGGCGTGCTGATCGAAGTGGCCGACGACGGACCCGGCATTCCGGCGGACGTGAAGGACAAGGTGTTCGACCTGTTCTTCACCACCAAGGCCAAGGGCTCGGGGCTGGGACTCGCCGTCGTGCGTCGCATCGTCGACGCCCACGACGGCCGGCTGGACCTGCGCACTTCTCCCGACGGCACGACCATCCGCATCACGCTGCCCGTGGCGGGCGGCGACGACGCACAGCGTTAGCACCGAGGTATTGATGGGACGGATCCTGATCGCTGACGACCACGAAACGCTGCGCCGCGGGCTGGCGCAGGCGCTGACCGAGGCGGGCCACGAGATCGAAGAGGCGCCCAACGGAAACGCCGCGATCGAGAAGCTGCACGAAGGCTCGTTCGACGTCGTGGTCAGCGATCTGCGCATGGGCGGCAGCACCGGCATCGACGTGCTGAAGACGGCGAAGGCGCTGCACCCCACGGCCTCGGTGATCCTGATGACCGCGTTCGGATCGGTGTCCACCGCCGTCGAGGCGATGAAGGCGGGCGCGTTCGACTACGTCCAGAAGCCGTTCGAGATCGAGGAGATGGAGGTCAAGATCCAGAAGGCGCTCGACCTCCGCCGGATGCAGCACGAGATCGACTACCTGCGGCATACGCAGGGGGAGATCTACAACTTCGACAAGATCATCGGCTCCAGCGGCGCGCTGTCCACCGTGCTCAACGTGGTCAAGCGGGTGGCCAAGAGCAACACCACCGTGCTCGTGCGCGGGGAGACCGGCACGGGCAAGGAGCTGATCGCCGGCGCCGTGCACCACAGCTCGCAGCGGGCCTCGCGCAGCTTCATCAAGGTCAACTGCGCCGCGCTGCAGGAGAACCTGCTCGAGTCCGAGCTCTTCGGCCACGAGAAGGGCGCCTTCACCGGCGCCGACAAGCAGCGCATCGGCCGCTTCGAGCAGGCCGACGGCGGCACGCTGTTCCTGGACGAAATCGGCGACATGAGCCCGAACACGCAGGCCAAGATCCTGCGCGTGCTGCAGGAGCACGAGTTCGAGCGCCTGGGCGGCACGCGCACCATCAAGGTGGACGTGCGGTTGATTGCGGCCACCAATCGCGACCTGCCGACGATGGTGGACGCGGGCGCGTTCCGCGAGGACCTCTTCTACCGCCTCAACGTCGTGACCATCGAGATGCCGCCGCTGCGCGAGCGCAAGGACGACGTCGCCGCGCTGGCCAACTTCTTCATCCGCCGCTTCGCCGGCGAGCTGAAGAAGAAGATGGACGGGCTGTCGCCGGATGCGCTCAAGCTCCTGATGCGCTATCACTGGCCGGGCAACATCCGCGAGCTGGAGAACGCCATCGAGCGGGCGATGCTGCTCGCCGACGGCATCCAGATCGCCGCCACCGACCTGCGCCTGGGCGAGACCAGCACCCTCGGCGCGCCGCGCGACAGCCAGACGGTGGTGAAGATTCCGCCCACCGGCATCCCGCTCGAGGAAGTGGAGCGGCTGGCGCTGATCGAGGCGCTGAAGATGTCGAACTGGGTGCAGAAAGACGCGGCGGAGCTGCTCGCGATCAGCCCCCGGGTCATGAACTACAAGATCAAGACGCTCGGCATCGACTTCCCGCGCGGCCGCCGCGCCGGTGCCGGTGATGTTCGAGACCACCACGCCGGCCGTCCTTTAGCCGCCGTAGGCCCGCTGCAGAAGGGGCCTCGCCGGGCCCCAGCGCATCGCTCCGAAGTACTGCTCACGCCGCGACGCCGACGCGTACTCGTAGCTCTGAACGTCGCCGCTGTCATGAATCGGCGCCAACGGCAGCAACTGGTGCACGAACTCGTGCACGGCCGCGCGCCCCACCCCACGGCCGATGGCGTCGACCAGCGCCGCGCGATCGGCGCTGGTCGGGCGCCGAGGCCACCGCGCCGCTGGCCAGGAAGTAGAAGCTCACGGCCCCGACGCCGCCGAAGCCGCGAATCGCACGCGATTCGCCCGCGATCGCCACCTCGCGTTTGAACCGGCGGTCGAGCAGCTGCTGAACGACGCGGACGCGATAGCGCGCGTCCTGGCGTCCGGACAGCGTGACCCGAAGCCCGGCGAATGCCGCCGTCAACTCCGACCGCGCGACGTGGGCGATTCTCGCCACGTCCTCGCGAGTGAGCGGTCCACCGAGCCGCGACGACTCGAACGAGACGTCCTCGAACCAGAACCCTGACACTCGCAACCCGCTCCTGAGATCGGCTGGCCAGGACACCGTAGACGCCCGCGCCCGACAGCACGGCCAGAACCAGCGTCAGCGACTGCACGCCCATCACGGCTTCGACACTGTCAGGCGGGCGCGCGGATGTGCGCGGCGGTAGGCGTCCTGCAGCTGGGCCAGGTCCACGTGGGTGTAGCGCTGCGTGGTGGACAGCTGCACGTGGCCGAGCAGCTCCTGAATCGCGCGGAGGTCGGCGCCGTACTGCAGCAGGTGCGTCGCGAACGAATGCCGCAGCGCATGCGGGCTGATGCCGAAGCGCGTGCTGCAGCCGGACACGTAGCGCGCGACCAGGCGCTGCACGCTGCGGCCGGTCAGCCGCGAGCCGCGCGCGTTCAGGAACAGCGGATCGCGCGGACCCGCGCAGCAGCCCGGCGCGGTCCTTCAGCCACGCGGCGATGGCCTCCCTGGCGGCCGTGTTGAAGGGCACCAGGCGCTGCTTGCGGCCCTTGCCCATCACCCGCACCATCCGGGCGCTGAGGTTCAGGTCTTCGAGGTCCAGGCCCACCAGCTCGCTGAGCCGCAGCCCCGACGCATAGAACAACTCCAGGATCGCCCGATCGCGCCGGCCCAGCGGCGTCGAACGATCCGGCATCTCGAGCAACCGCGTCATCTCGTCCACTGTCAGGTGTGCCGGCATCCGCTGCTCACGCTTCGGCGCGGCCGCGAGCGCGGCGGGCTCCGATTCGACAATCTGCTCGCGCCGCAGATAGCGTCCGAAGGCGCGCAGCGACGACAGCTTGCGCGCTGCGGACGCGCGCGCCTGCCCCTGCTTGTGCAATTCGGCCAGGAACGCGCGGACCGAGGTCAGGTCGAGGTCCGACGGCGCCAAGCTGTTCGACGCGACGGCCCCGCAGGCGGCCGACGCAGTCCAGATACTGCAGCACGTCGCGGCGATAGGCCGCGACCGTGTGCGCCGAGGCGTTGCGGTTGAGCGCCAGAAAGTCCACGAACGCCGACACGTGGCCGGTCACGTGGGCACTGCCTCGGTCTGAACCCAGGCGTCCAGCGCCGCCAGCGCGCGAGCGGACGTGGCGGTCTTGCGATCGGCCTTGCTCAGTCGCTTGCCCGCCGTGGCCGGCTCGGGCGCGGGCATGATGCCGAAGGTGATGTTGGTGGGCTCGTAGTGCTTCGGGTCGGCGTGCGACACGTAATAGCCCAGGGCGCCGATCGCCGTCTCGCGCGGCGGCGCGCTGGGCTCGCGTCCGAGGGCCAGTGCGGCGGCGTTGCGGCCGGCGATCAGGCCCGACGCCGCCGATTCCACGTAGCCTTCGACGCCCGACATCTGTCCGGCCATCAGCAGGTCGTCGCGGAACCGGGTCTGCCAGGTCGTCGCGCAGCACCGTCGGCCCGTTGATGTAGGTGTTGCGGTGCACCATGCCGAACCGCACGAACTCGGCCTGCTCGAGGCCGGGAATCATGGTCAGGACGCGGGCCTGCTCGCCCCACTTGAGCTGGGTCTGGAAGCCGACCAGGCTGAAGTGATCGCCGGCCAGCGTGTCCTGCCGCAGCTGCACGACGGCGTACGGCGTGCGTCCCGTGCGCGGGTCGGTGAGGCCGACCGGCTTCATCGGGCCGAAGCGCAGCGTGTCGCGGCCGCGCCGGGCCATCACCTCGATCGGCAGGCAGCCTTCGAAGAAGCGCTCGCGATCCAGGTCGTGCACCGTGGCCGACTCGGCGGCGGACACGGCGTCGTAAAACCGGTCGTACTCCTCGCGCGTCATCGGACAGTTCAGGTAGTCGCCCTGCCCGTCGTCCGCCGCGCACGCCGGCCCTTCGGGCTCGGGCGAGCGGAGGCTCCGATCCCACCGCGACGCGCGGAACACCTTCGAGCGGTCGATCGACTCGGCCAGCACAATCGGGCTGATGGCGTCGTAGAAATAAAGGTGCTCGCCGCCCACCAGGCGCGCGATGTCCGCCGACAGCGCCTCGCTCGTCAGCGGGCCCGTGGCCAGCACCAACGGGAACATCGCCGGGTCGTCCGGAATCCGCGTGACCTCTTCCCGCACGACGGTGATGCGGGGATGGGCCGCCACGGCGGCGGTGATGGCGCGCGAAAACCCCTCGCGATCGACGGCCAGCGCCGCCCCCGCCGGCACGCGATGCCGGTCGGCCGCCTGCATCACCAGCGAGCCCAGCCGGCGCATCTCTTCTTTCAGGAGGCCGACGGCGTTGTCGAGCTTGTCGCCGCGCAAGGAGTTGGAGCAGACCAGCTCCGCCAGGTGGTCGGTCTTGTGGACGGCGGTGGGTCGCACCGGCCGCATCTCGTGCAGCACCACAGCCACACCGGCCGTGGCCGCTTGCCAGGCGGCTTCGGATCCTGCGAGGCCGCCGCCGACGATGTGAACGGCCATGGTCTTAGGCTACAGGCTTCGGGCTCCAGGCTGGCCAGGCACGGAGTCGCAGCCTCGGGGCCCGGAGCCCGGAGCCTGGGCCTTGGCCTGGAGCCTCTACGCGGTCTTCTTCTTCTTCGCCGCGCGTCGTCTTCTTCGCCGCCGTCGTCTTCACCGCGCGGCTCCGGCCGAAGGCGCCGCGCTTCGGCGCGGGCGCCATGTCCCGGCGAGCCGCCAGCAGCTCCGTCGCCTGCGCGAAGGTGAGCGCGTCGGGGTTGCTGGTCTTGGGCAACGACGCGTTCACGGTGCCGTCGGTCACGTAAGGGCCGTAGCGACCCGACAGCAGCTTGATGGTCGAGCCTTCGTGCGTCAGCTCGCGCAGCACCTTCTTCTGCGTCGACTGACGGCGGCGCGACTGCTTCGGCGCGCGCAGAATCTCCACGGCGCGATCGAGGTCGATGTCGAACACCTGCTCTTCGGTCTCGAGCGAGCGGAACTCGTCGCCGTGCTTGAGGTACGGACCGAAGCGTCCGAAGTTGGCCAGGATCGGCGCGCCGTCGTCGGGGTGCGTGCCGACGGTGCGCGGCAGCGACAGCAGCTTCAGCGCCTCGTCCAGCGTGACGGTCGACTCGGTCATCGCCCCCTGCAGCGACGCGCGCTTCGGCTTCTCCGCCTTCTTCCCCTCCGGCGTTTCGCCCAGCTGCACGTAGGCGCCGTAGCGCCCGTTCATCACGAACACCGCCATGCCCGTGGCCGGATCGGTGCCGAGCGTGCGCGGCCCTTCGGCCTTGGCGCGCACCAGCTCGAGTCGCGCGCTCGACCGTGAGATCGGCGGGCGCGACGTCCTCGGGCAGCGAGGCGGTGCGGCCGGGACCGCCCTCGCCCACCTGCACGAACGGGCCGAAGCGGCCGACGCGGACGCGGACGGCATCGCCGCTCTCGTCGTCCTGTGCCGAGGTCGAGCACCGGATAGTCGGCCTTCTCGGCCCCGTGCTCGGCGGCGGTCAGCAGCCCGCGATGCTTCTTGTCGCCGAAGTAGAACTGCTTGAGGAACGCCGACGATTCGCGCTCGCCGCGCGAGATCTCGTCGAGGTCGTCCTCCATCTCGGCGGTGAAGTCGGTTTCGACGAAGTCGCCGAAGTGGTCGCGCAGCAGCTTGGTGACGGCGAACGCGGTGAAGCTGGGTATCGAGCGCCTTCGACTGGCGGAACACGTAGCCGCGGCGGACGATGGTGGCGATCGTCGGCGCGTAGGTGGACGGCCGGCCGATGCCGAGCCGCTCCAGCTCCTTGATGAGCGACGCTTCGGTGAACCGCGCCGGCGGCGTCGTTTCGTGGCGCTTCGACTCCGCGCCGAGCAGCGTCATCGGCCGTGCCCGTCGCGAGTCGATGCGGTCGCCGACGCTGCACTGCGGCAGGATCGTCTCCTGCTCCTCGAGCTCGGCGGCCGGATCGTCGCTGCCTTCGACGTAGGCGCGCCGGAAGCCGGCGAACTCGATCGCCTTGCCGCTGGCAGTGAACACGGCCATGTCGTTGCCGGCGCCCTTGGCGGAGATCTCGATCGTCGTGCGCAGCACGCGCGCGTCCACCATCTGCGACGCCATCGTCCGCTTCCAAATCAGGTCGTAGACCTTGAAGTCGTCGGCGTCGAGCACGCGCTCGAGCTGGCTCGGCGTCAGCCGGAAGTCGGACGGGCGAATGGCTTCGTGGGCTTCCTGTGCGTTCTTGACCCGGGTCTGATACCGCCGCGGCCCATCGTAGAACTCGCCGCCGAACATCTCGCGGATCACGTGGGAGGACTCGTTCAGCGCCTTCTCCGACAGCGTGGTCGAGTCGGTGCGGTGGTAGGTGATGAGGCCTTCCTGGCCCTTGCCGACGTCCACGCCCTGGAACAGGCGCTGCGCCACCTGCATCGTGCGTTCGGTGGAGAACCCGAGCTTGCGGCTGGCCTCCTGCGTGAGCGTGGAGGTGGTGAACGGCGGCGCCGGGCGCTCGACGCCGGGCTTCTGCTTCCACCGAGGTGACCTGCCAGGGCACGTTGGCCTGCGACGGCCTCGAGCGAGGTCGCCGGCGCCGCGCTGGTCGAGCAGCAGCGCGGACTGCGTTCTTCAGCGCACCGTTCTGGGCGTCGAAATCCTTGCCGGTAGCGACGCGGCTGGTCGCCGACGCGCGCCAGGGTGGCGACGAACTCGCGGCCGTCGCCTTTCAGCCGGGCCTCGAGGTCCCAATACTCCGCCGAGCGGAACGCGCGGCGCTCTTCCTCGCGCTCCACGATCAGCCGCACGGCCACGCTCTGCACGCGTCCGGCGCTGAGGCCGGTCTGCACCTTCTTCCACAGCACCGGCGACAGGGTGTAGCCGTAGAGCCGGTCCAGGATCCGCCGGCTCTCCTGGGCGCGCACCAGGTTCTCGTTGACGTCGGAGGGGTTTGCCAGCGCCTCTTTCACCGCGTCTTCGGTGATCTCGTGAAAGACGATGCGGCGCACCGGCATCTTCGGCTTCAGCACCTGCGTCAGGTGCCAGCTGATCGACTCGCCTTCGCGGTCGGGGTCGGTGGCCAGCAGCAGTTCGGACGCCTCCTTGATCGCGGTCTTGAGATGCGCGACCTGCTTCTTCTTCTCGGTCGGGACCACGTAGTAGGGAGTGAAGTCGCTGTCCACGTCCACGCCCAGGCGCCCCCAATCCTTCTCCTTGATCTCCTTGGGGACCGAGGCGGCCGACTCGGGCAGGTCCCGGATGTGGCCGAAGCTGGCCTCGACGCGGTACTTGGCTCCGAGGAAGCGGCCGAGCGTCTTGGCCTTGGCTGGCGATTCGACGATGACGAGCGGTTTAGCCATTGCTCAGGCGTGGACCTCCACATCCACCCGACAGGACACTAGCACGGTCATCACACTCGAATGCAAATGCCACTCGGCGTACGACGCACCAAACCGGCCAGTTCCAGGTCCGTCAACGCACGCAGGACCGTGGGGCCGTCGAGACCCGAAGCGGTCATCATCGCGTCCACGTCGTAGGCCTCCCCAGGCAGCAGCGCATCCAGCAGGACGCGGCCTGAACTGCTTGACAGGTCGACACTTGAACCGGCCAGCGCGGCCGATGGCACGCCCCCCGGACCGCGCAGCTCGCCGACGATATCGTCCGCTGTCTCGACAATCTTTGCGCCGTCGCGGATCAGCGCATGCCCGCCGCGGTTGCGGCCGTTGAGCACGCACCCCGGCACGGCCATGACCTCGCGTCCCTGCTCGAGCGCACAGGCCGCGGTGATGAGCGAACCCGACTTCTCCGCCGCTTCTACCACGACGACCACGCGTCGCCAGCCCGCTGATGATGCGGTTGCGCAGCGGGAAGTGGTACGGAAGAGCAGGAGTGCCCGGGGGGTACTCGCTGAGCACCACGCCGGTCGCCGCGACCTCGACCGCCAGTTCGGCGTGCTCGGCCGGATACACGTCGCCCACGTCGCCGCCCAGCACCGCGGCCGTCCGGCCGGTGCTCAGCGCGCCGCGATGCGCCGCCGAATCCACACCGCGCGCCAGCCCGCTGACCACGGTGATGCCGCGCGCGGCCACGTCGGCGGCGAGCCGCCGCGCGGCTTCGAGCGCAGCCGTCGAGGCGGCGCGGGCGCCGACGATCGCCACCCCTGGCGCGGCCAGACACTCCAGCCGGCCGCGGTACCAGAGCAGCGGCGGCATGTCGGAGAGCGTGCGCAGGTGCGCGGGGAACGCCGGATCGTTCCACGCCACGGTGTGGATCCCGCGGCGAGCCGCGGCCGTCGCGGATGTCGCGCGCCTCCGTCAGCAGCGGCCGGGCCAGCTCGATCGAGGGTCGGATCGTCGGCCAGCAGCCGCCCGGAGAGGCCGGCTCGCGGCAGGCTCGGAAGCAGCGACAGGGCGACGGCGTAGGTCGTGGGTCATCGGTGTCCTCCAGGCGGGCGCACGCTCGCCCGCCGTGAAAGCACCAGACCCGCTCAGCATTCTAGGGGACGCGTTGCCGGCGTCGCAACGCGAGACAGGTGACAACATTTCGAAAGCACGTCCTGTATCTCCAGGCTCTGCAGAACGCGAGATCGCGAGGTTTACCAAGGATTTACCGTGGCACATGGCTTGCTGAATCAACGCCGTCTGACGCGGCGAAGTGCGCGGCGATCTCGCCAGACGCGGTGATATAGTGGAATCGAGTACACCCCTATGTGGATGAAAGCGTTGGCCTTCGCGGTGGCTTCTCGGCGGCCTGCCGTGGCCCGCGCTGGCCGACGCCCGGGACGACGCGAAGGAACAGGTGAAGTTCGGCATCGCGGTCGCGCAGCGGGGGCTGTGGCGCGAGGCGATCTACCGATGGGAGCGCGCGGCAAAGCTGGATCCCACCTACGCCGCCGCTCACAACAACCTGGCGATCGCGTACGAGCACGAGGGCGAGCTGGACAAGGCTCGTGGCGCCTACGAAAAAGCCATGGAGCTCGAGCCGGACAACGCTCTCATCAAACAAAACTACGAGCTCTTCAGGGAAATCAATGACCGCACGACTCGCAAGGACGCTCAGTAGCGTGGCGGTGGCGGCATTGACCGCCGCCTGCGCTTCCTACTCCGAAATCCCGATCGAGACGCCGATCCGGCCGACGATGGACGTGTCGGCGTTTCAGCGCGTGCTGGTCGCCGGGTTCATCTCCGGCGGCACCGACGACGTGGACGGCAACCTCGAAACCACGCGCCTCTTGCGCAGCCAGCTGCGCACCAAGTCGGGGTTGCGTGTGATCGACTCCGACGCGCTGCCGCTGATGGACGTCGCGAGCGAGGGGCGAACGGCAGCGGGCGCCGCCGGCCCGGCGCCGGCCACGCCAAAGGACGAGAAGGAGATGGACCTCTACTCCAGCGTGTTCGCCAACGTGGAGTACTGGAAGAAGATCGGCGAGGAATACCAGCAGCCGCTGATCGTCACGGGCACGGTGCTCTTCACCCCGCACCAGCGCAACAGCATCGTCCAGCGCGAGGAAGAGGTCTACGACTCGTTCGGGCGCCGCCGCGTGGTGCCGGTGCGCACCTACATGGAGCGCAAGGGTTTCGTGCTCACCCCGAAGTTCATCTTCATCGACGGCCGCACGGGAACCGTGATGCACTCGCAGTCGGCGCGTGAAGAGATCCTCTACAACGCCAACCAGGCCACCCCGGCGTTGTCCTCGTATTTCGAGCTGATGGACCGGGTCCTTCCGAGCTTCCTGAGCGCCCTGAGCAGCCAGAAAGTGAAGGGCACGAGGGTCCTTTTGCAGTAGTTGCGGGTCCTCTGCTAAGCTTAGAACTTTGTGCGGGCTGCTCGGGGGTGGCCCTGTGCACCGCGCTCTCCTAAATCTCGAGGTAACGCACGTGTACGCGATTGTTCAGGCCCGCGGCCGCCAGTTGAAGGTCACGCCGGGCACGGTCGTCGAAGTGGACGGCACGCCGGGCGAAACCGGGTCGGCGTTCACCTTCGACCAGGTGCTGCTCGTGGAGCAGGCCGCCGGCGACGTGGTGGCGGGCTCGCCCTTCGTGGCCAACGCCAAGGTGGTGGGCGTCGTGGACGGCGAGGCGCGCGGCCCGAAGCTGCGCGTGTTCAAGAAGAAGCGCCGCAAGGGCTTCCGCAAGACGCGCGGCCACCGCAGCGTGTTCACGCGCGTGCGCGTGACCGACATTCAGCTATAGGTTGCTCTCATGGCACACAAAAAGGGCCAAGGCAGTTCCCGCAACGGCCGCGACAGCAACTCGCAGCGGCTGGGCGTCAAGCGGCACGACGGCAACATCGTCACCGGCGGGTCGATCCTGGTGCGGCAGCGCGGCCGCCGGTTCGAGCCCGGCCTGAACGTGGGCCTGGGCAAGGACGACACGCTCTACGCCAAGGTCCCCGGCAAGGTGCGGTTCGAGGATCACGGCCACCACGGCCGCAAGATCTCGATCATCCCGGTCGAGTAGAGCGAGGCTCCGCCTCCTGGCAATGAACGTGAGGCTGCGCCTCGCTAAAGCAGTGTCTGATTGCCCGCGCGGTCGCGCGGGGTTCGCGGCGCCGTTGAAGCGCCGCTAGACGGCCTCTCATGTTCGTCGACGACGTCGATATTCACGTCTCGGCCGGAGACGGTGGCCGAGGGTGCCTCAGCTTCCGCCGCGAGAAGTTCGTACCCCGCGGCGGCCCCGACGGTGGCGACGGCGGGCACGGCGGCTCGGTCTACATCGTCGCCGCAGCGACCAAGAACACGCTGGTCGACTTTCGCTTCCATCCCGAGTTCAAGGCGCGGCACGGCCAGCACGGGCAAGGCGCGAACCGCACCGGTGCGTCGGGCGCGGACCTTGAGATCGCGGTCCCGATCGGCACGCAGGTGTTCGAGCGGTTGCCCGACGGGTCGAGCGCGCTCGCGGCCGATCTGGTGGAAGCGGGCGACCGCATCCTCATCGCCCAGGGTGGACGCGGCGGCCGCGGCAACGCCCAATTCGTGTCGTCCACCAATCGCGCGCCACGGAGGATCGAGCCCGGCCTGCCCGGCGAGGAGAAGACCCTTCATCTGCAACTGAAGCTCGTCGCCGACGTCGGCCTGATCGGCTTTCCCAACGCGGGCAAGTCGACGCTGATCTCCCGCATCTCCGCGGCCAAGCCGAAGATCGCCGACTACCCGTTCACGACCTTGATCCCGAACCTCGGCATGGTGCGGCTGAGCGGCGATCGCAGCTTCGTGGTCGCCGACGTGCCCGGGCTGATCGAAGGCGCCAGCGTGGGCCATGGCCTCGGGCACCAGTTCCTGCGCCACATCGAGCGGACCAAGGTGCTCGTACATCTGGTGGACGTGTCGAGCGCGTCGGGCCGCGATCCGGTCGATGACTTCGACACGATTCGCGAGGAACTGCGGTTCTTCGACCCGGATGTGTTCGCCAAGCCGCAGTTGACGGTCGCCAGCAAGATCGACGCGCTCGACGAGCCCGAGCGCCTCGAGCGGCTGCAGGCGCACGTTACGTCGCTGGGCCTGCCCTTCATGCGGATCTCGGCGGTGACGGGCGACGGGCTGCCCGCGCTGCTCGAAGCGCTGTGGCAGATCATCGAGGCGCACCGCACCGACCAGACCGCGCGCGACGTGCCCGATGCCCGCGCCGGACGGGGCCGACGATGGACCCGACCTGCTCAGTCCGACGCTGCGCCCGCGGCCATGACGACGAGCCGCAGCGCCTGGGCATCCTGGGCGGCACGCTCGATCCCGTGCACTTCGGCCATCTGGACGCCGCGGAGGCGGCCCGCCAGGCCCTGGCGCTCGACGAGCTGTGGTTCGTGCCGTCCCACGATCCGCCGCACCGGCCGCTGGATCCACTGGCATCGCCGTTTCACCGCTTCGCGATGGTGTCGCTGGTCGCAGCGGAACACCCCGCTTATCGGGCGAGCGACATCGAGCTGCGACGCGCCGGGCCGTCCTACACCATCGACACGCTGAAAGAACTGCACGGCCAGGGCTGGCGGCCGGCGCAGCTTTTCTTCATTGTCGGCGTGGACGCATTTGCCGACGTGGCCTCTTGGCGCGCCTACCCGGCCGTGCTCGAGGCGGCGAATTTCGTCGTGATCCCGCGGGCGGGCGCGGCGGCACAGGTGGCAGCGCATGCGCCGGAGCTGGCCGGCCGTCTGACGGCGGTTGGGGTCACTCCGGCCAACTCGGCCGAGACCCGGATCTTTGCGGTCGAGGGACGGACGCGGGACGTGTCGTCGTCACTCATCAGGCAGCGGCTTCGTCACAACGAAAGCATCGCCGACCTGGTGCCGGCGACGGTCGAACGGCATATCATGACCTACGGGCTGTACAGGAGCGGTAGGGAGCTTGCATAGCGAGAATAGGAAGACGAGAACAGTGTCTGCCAGGGTATCGGCTGGCGCCGACACCGGGTGGCCAGCGCAGGAATGAAGTCACCAGCGCGGCGAAGCCGCTTCCCCAAGTCCGTCTCGACCGCCATCGAGGCCGCTCGCGACAAGAAGGCGTTCGACATCGTGGTGCTGGATTTGCGCAAGGCGGGCGGGTTCACGGACTTCTTCGTGATCTGCACCGGAGCCAACCCGCGGCAGATCAGCGCCATCGCGGACGCCGTGCGCGAGGCGCTGAAGCAGGAGGGCGAACGGCCGGCGCATCACCGAGGGCACCGACGCGTCCGCATGGGTACTGCTGGACTATTTCAACTTCGTCGTGCACGTCTTCAGCCGCGAGTGCCGGGCGTTCTATGACCTCGAGCGGCTGTGGGGCGACGCCGGCCGGCACGAGATCCCTCCCGCGGGCGCCACGCTGGCGTCCTGATCTCGTCTCCGGCCAGCGGGTCTTCTGCCAGGCCCTCGACGCGCTGCTGGCCGTCGCACTCGCGCCCGGCTGCGCCGCGTGCGGCGACATCCTCGAGTCGCCGCTCGCCGGCCCGGTATGCCCGTCGTGCTGGTCGGCGGTGCAGCCCGCCAGCCAGCCGGTCCGCGGCGATGGCGCGCGACCTCGTGGCCGCCGAGTACCGGCGGCCCGCTGCGCGACATCATCCACGCGTTCAAGTACGAGGCGCCGGCGATCGCTGACCCGGCCGCTGGCGCGGCTGATGGCAGAGGCGGCCCGTGACGTGTTGCACGATGCAGCCTGCGTCGTGCCCGTGCCGCTGCACCCGTGGAAGCGCCTGACGCGCGGCTTCAACCAGGCCGCCGATCTGGCGGCGGAGCTCGGCCCGCCGCTGGTGCACGCCCTGTGGCGGCCGCGATGGGCCCGGGCGCAGGTCGGCCTGCCGGCCGCGCAGCGCCGGCGCAACGTCCAGGGCGCGTTCGCCGCGTCGCCGTGGTTGCGGCGAGCGGCAGCGTGCCGCCTTGATCACCGGCCGGGTGGTGGTGCTGGTGGACGATGTGCGCACTACCGGCGCCACGTTGTCGGAGTGCGCGCAGGTGCTGACGTCGATGGGTGCCGGAGAAGTGCGACGCCTGACGCTGGCGCAGGCGCCAGTCCGCGACGCCGGTCAGGCCGGCTGGCCGCGACCGGCCGTTCCTCTAGATCGTCAGGCGCACGGACACGGCATCCTGCGCGTCCGCGGCGACCAGCCGCGCGGTCGCGCGTGGCGTCGAGCGTCGTCCAGTCGTGCTCGCGCGCCTGACGGATGTAGCTGGCGCGCACGCGGCTGAGAAGCTGCAGATCCCGCTCGTACTTGTCGCGGCCGACGCGCTTGCGGGCGAGTGACACGTCGGGCGACATGTCGAGCAGCACGGTGAGATCCGGCTGCGGCAGGGGCGCCTGAATCTCGGACAGCCACTTCGGGTTCAGGCCTTGCGCTTCGCCGTAGGCGATGCTGGACGCCAGGTAGCGATCGCAGACCAGCACCGTTCCGGCGGCCAGCTCGCGCTCGATCTCCGGCTTCCACTCGAACCGATTGGCGACGTAGAGCAGCTGCATCACGTCGGGGCCGTAGTCGCGCTCGCCGTGCAGGGCCCGCCCGATCTCGGCGCCGATGTGGCGTCTCGTAGGTCGGAAACGACAGCAGCCGCACCACACGGCCCCTCGACACCAGCCAGTCGCGCAGCGCCTCGGCCTGCGTCTGCTTGCCGCTCTGATCCAGCCCCTCGAACACCACCAGCAGGCCGCGCGCCATCAGACTTCGTAGGCCAGCAGATCGTCGATCGTCTGGCGGCGGCGAATCAGCGTCCAGCGCGCCGTCGTCCACCAGCACTTCCGGCGCCAGCAGCCGGCGATTGTAGTTGGAGGCCATCACCGCGCCGTAAGCGCCGGTATCGAGCAGCGCCACCAGGTCGTCCACCTCGAGCGGCGGCAGCGCCCGGTCGCGCGCGAACGCGTCGCTGCTCTCGCAGATGGGACCGACCACGTCCCAGGGCGACTCCGCGCCGCCGCGCGGCGTCACCGGGACGATGCGATGGTATGAGCCGTAGAGCGCCGGCCGCATCAGCTCGCTCATGCCCGCGTCCAGCACCGCGAACCGGCGGCCGTCCGGATATCTGCTTGGTGTCGACGACGCGGGCCACCAGCGCTCCCGCGTGCGCCACCATGGCGCGTCCCGGCTCGAGCACCACCGGCAGCCCGCAGCGGCGAAGGGCCGGCAACACGGCCGTCGGCATAGTCTGCCGGCGTGATGGTCGGCCGCCCGTCGTAGTTCACGCCGAGGCCGCCGCCGAGGTCCACGTGTTCCAGGGCCACCCCGTCGTCCAGGAGCGTCCGGGCCAGGCCGGTGATGCGCCTCGGCGGCCCTGGTCAAGCGGCTCCACCGTCGTGATCTGCGAGCCGATATGGATATGGACGCCCACGAACCGCAGGCTCTTCACGCCGCGGCGCGCCCGATAGATCGCTGGCGCCTCGGCCAGCGCGACGCCGAACTTGTTCGTCTTCAATCCCGTCGAGATATTGGGATGGCTCTGGGCGTCGATGTCGGGGTTGACCCGGACCGCAACGCGGACCGGGCGCCGCGGTCGGCGGCGATCGCGGCGACGCGATCGAGCTCGCCCGGCGACTCGACGTTGATGGCGTTGACGCCCGTGGCGACCGCGAACGCCAGCTCGTCGCGCGTCTTGCCGACGCCGGTGAAGACGATGTCGCGCGGCGCGAACCCGGCGCGCAGCGCAACCTGGATCTCACCCACCGAGTTCGCGTCGGCGCGGCTGCCCAGCTGGCGCAGCACGCGGAGGAGCGCGAGGGTTGAATTCGCCTTCAGTGCGTAGTGGATCGCGTGGGGATGGCTGGCAAACGCGCCGTCGATGGCGTGATATGCCTCGCGGATCGCGCGCGCGCTGTAGACGTAGACCGGGGTGCCGACGTCCTGGACGATGGCTTCGAGGCTTACGCCGTCGCAGTGCAGTCGCTGATCCTGGAGTGCGTACGGTAGGTACACGCGGTTCGGGCATGTTATCATGCGCGACATTCCAGCCATCGACGTCTCGCGCGCGGACACGGCCGCTTTCTCGCATGCCCGCTGACCCCTCATCGGCGCACGCGATGGACGACGTCATCGCCAGGTGCCTGGACGGCGATCAGGCCGCGTGGGACATCATCGTCCGCCAGCATTGGCGCCGCGTCTTCAACATCGCCTACAAGTTCGTCGGCCGGCACGACCAGGCCGAGGATCTGACGCAGGACGTGTTCCTGAAGCTGTATCGGTCGCTCGACACCTTCGATCGCCGCGCGAACTTTCAGACCTGGCTGGTGAGCGTCAGCCGCAATCTGTGCATCGACCACTATCGCAGCGCACGCAAGGAGCGCGAGGCGATCAACCGCGACGTCGATCCGAACGAGCTGACGCCGGTGGCGCCGGGTCTGAGCGCGTACGCGCAGCTGGAACATCGCGATCGCGTGGCGATGCTGCGCCAGGCGCTCGACGCGCTGCCGCCGACGCTGCGGTCGGCGGTGATGCTGCGCGACATCCAGGAACGCACCTATCACGAGATCGCCGCCGAGCTGCGGCTGCCTGAAGGCACGGTGAAATCGCGCATCAACCGCGGGCGCACCGAGTTGGCGCGTCACATCCGACGGCTGCGCGAGCAGCAGGACGCGGTGCGCAAGAGTGGAGCCACGACATGAACCTGACCACCGACATGAACCAGGACGTCGCCATCGTGCGGGTCAACGAAGCGCGCTTGATGTACCCGCTGCTGCCGGAGTTCACCGGGGCCATCACGCCGCTGATCGGCGCCGGCAGCAAGCTGGTCCTCGACCTGTCCAGCGTCACCTACGTGGACAGCGCGACGATCGGCTGCCTGATGGACCTCTATCGCCAGGTCACCGCGGCGGGCGGCGTGCTGAAGCTGGCCGGCGTGCAGAAGCGCGTCGAGACCATGCTGTCGATGACCGGAGCCCACAACTTCCTCGAGATTCACGCCGACGAAGCGGCTGCCGTTCGCAGCTTTGGGGGCTGACCATGCGCAGCATCAAGACGACCACCGGCGCCGAGATCGCCCTCGACGGCGATCTGCTGGCGGTGATGGAGACCTTGTATCGCGAGGTGACCGTGCGGCGCGGCCTCGAGCGATCCTTCGAGGACATGACCCGCGAGATCACGCATCTCATCGACCAGATGAGCGAGGACGAGCGCCGGGCCTACCTGCTCGAGAGCCTGTTCCTGAATACGGTGAAGTACGAGAACGACAAGCTGGAAGCCTACATGCGCAGGATCGCGAAGTAGGCAGCAGCTGGAACGCGGCGCCGCCGCGACTCGGGGCCAGCTACTGCTCGGCCTTGAGCGGGACGGCGGCCAGCGAGCCGGCGCTCGACGCCGCGGGAGCGCCTTCGACCAGCGTCCAGGCGTCGGTCTCGGCCATCACCTGCGCCGCGAACGCGGTGTGCAGCCCGTGGCCGCCGCGATGGGCCACCAGGTGACCGACCACCGGGTGCCCGAGCAGCGCCAGGTCGCCAATCGCGTCCAGGATCTTGTGGCGCACGAACTCGTCGGCAAACCGCAGCGCGTTGTTCAGGATGCCGGTCTCGCCGATCACGATGGCATTCTCCAGCGAGCCGCCGAGCGCCAGGCCGTGCTGCCGCAGCTGCTCCACTTCCTTCAGGAACGTGAAGGTGCGCGCCGGCGCAATCTCGTCCACGAACACCGCCTCGGAGAGCCGCAGCGTGCGCGACTGCTCGCCGCAGCAGCGGGTGGTCGTAGGCGATGCTGTAGGTGACCTTGAAGTGATCGGAGGGATAGAGCGCGATGCGCTTGTCGCCGCGCGACAGCGACATCGGGCGCAGCACCTTGATGTAGCGCCGCGGAGCCGCCAGCGTCTTCACGCCCGCTTCCTGAATCAGGTAGATGAACGGCGCCGCGCTGCCGTCCATGATCGGCACTTCGGGCGAGTTCAGCTCGACGATCGCGTTGTCGATCCCCAGGCTCACCAGCGCGGCCAGCAGGTGCTCGACCGTGTCGATTCGCACCGCGTCGCGGGCCAGGCCGGTGGCGTAGTTGATGCCGCCGACGTGACCCACCGTGGCTGGCACCTCGAAGCCGTTCAGGTCCGCGCGGCGGAACCGGATGCCGAAGTTGGCCGGGGCGGGCTTGAGGGAAAGCGTGACCTTGCTGCCGGAATGGAGGCCGATTCCGGCGCAGGACGTCGATCGGCGAATTGTGCGCTGCTGGGTCATCGAGGCTCGACAGTCCCTGGGGTCCGCTCCGAGTCAACAGCAACAACCATACCGCCGCGAAAGAATGGCGATCTCTGGGAATATCGGTAGATCGATCAAGACTTTACAGGCGGACTGGCCGGCCCGATTCGGGTCGATCAGTGCGATCGCCTGTGGTTCGACAGCCACACGAAAAGCGGGTTGCGGTGCGGCTAACGAGCCACAGCCGGTCAGGCGGCGCTGCCGAGCAGCGGCCGCAGGAACTCGCCGGTGGCGGACGCCTGCGACGCCGCCACCTGCTCCGGTGTGCCTTCGGCCACGATGCGGCCGCCGCCCTGGCCGCCCTCGGGGCCGAGGTCGATGAGGTAGTCCGCGCAGCGGATGACGTCGAGGTTGTGCTCGATCACCACCACCGTGTTGCCCTGTTCGACCAGCTTGCTCAGCACGTCGAGCAGATCGCCGCGTGTCCTCGAAGTGGAGGCCGGTCGTCGGCTCGTCGAGGATGTAGAGGGTGCGCCCGGTGCCGCGTCGTGACAGCTCGCGCGCCAGCTTCACGCGCTGCGCTTCACCGCCGCTCAGCGTCGTCGCCGACTGGCCCAGCTTGATGTAACCCAGGCCCACGTCCTCGAGCGTCCGCAGCTTGTTGGCGATCGGCGGGAAGTTCTCGAGCAGCGGCAGCGCCTGATCGACCGTGAGATCCAGCATCTCGGCGATCGACCGGCCGCGGTACTGCACGTCCAGCGTCTCGCGGTTGTAGCGCCGGCCCTTGCACTGCTCGCACGTCACGTAGACGTCGGGCAGGAAGTGCATCTCGATGGCAATCACGCCATCGCCCTGGCAGGCCTCGCACCGTCCGCCCTTGACGTTGAACGAGAACCGGCCCGCTCGGAAGCCGCGGGCCTTGGCCTCGGGCATCATCGCGAACAGCTCGCGCAGGTAAGTGAACATCCCGGTGTAGGTGGCGGGATTGGAGCGCGGCGTGCGGCCGATGGGCGACTGGTCGATCTCGATCACCTTGTCGATCAAGCTCGGTGCCGTCGATGCCGTCGTGCGGCCCGGGCTCGGCGGCGGCGCGATAGATGTTCTTGGCCAGCGCGCGGTAGAGGATGTCGTTGACGAGCGTGGACTTGCCCGAGCCGCTGACGCCGGTCACCGCCGTCAGCGCGCCGATCGGAATCTTGACGTCGATGTTCTTGAGGTTGTTGGCGCGCGCACCGCGGATGCAAATCGAGCCCGCGGCGCCGGCGATCGCCGCACCGCCGGCGTCGCGATCGATCTCTCGCCGCGCAAGTAGGCGCCGGTCAGCGAGTCGGGCGCGCCTCGAGATCAGCGCCTGCGGCAGCCCCTGGAAGATCACGGTCCCGCCGTGCTCCCCGGCGCCTGGTCCCAGGTCCACCACGTAGTCGGCGGTGCGGATGGTCTCCTCGTCGTGCTCGACCACCACCACCGTGTTGCCCAGGTCGCGCAGCCGCGACAGCGTGGACAGGAGCTTCCGGTTGTCGCGCTGGTGCAGGCCGATCGACGGCTCGTCCAGCACGTAGAGGACGCCGCTCAGGTGGGCGCCGATCTGGGTGGCCAGCCGGATGCGCTGCCCTTCGCCGCCCGACAGCGTCGCCGCGCTGCGGTTCAGGGTCAGGTAGCCCACGCCCACGTCGTGCAGGAACCGCACGCGCTCGCGGATCTCGCGCAGCACCCGGCTGGCGATCAGCGCCTCGCGTTCGGTCAGCTCGAACGCGTCGAACACATCCACGGCCTCGCTGATCGGCAGGCTGACGTACTCGGCGATGCCGCGGCCCTTGACCTTCACCGCCAGGCTCTGCGGCCTTCAGGCGATGGCCATGGCAGTCGGGGCACTCGCGCAGCATGCGGAACGACTCCAGGTCCTCCTGCACCGCCCAGGAACCTTCCTCGTAGCGCCGCCGCAAGTTCGGAATCACGCCCTCGAAGGTCTTGCCGAACAGGGCGTCGCCGCCCGACGGCCGCCGCGCCTTCGGCATCTCGAACTCGGCCTCGCCGTCGTCCTCCATCTCCTCCACCGGCTCGTCGTCCGCCGTGTTGCTGGCCGCCGCGCGCCTGGCGGTGCCGAGACCATAGAGAATCAGGTCGCGGTGCTTCTTCGACAGCTTGGCGAACGGCGCCTGCGGATCGAAGCCATGCGCCTTGGCCAGGCCCAGCACGGCTTCGCGCACCAGCTTGCGGTCGCCCTTGGCCCACGGGGCGATGGCGCCGTCGAGCAGCGATTTCGATTCGTCCGGCACAATCAGGCGCGGATCGAAGTCGTAGGTGGCCCCCAGGCCCTGGCACCCGGTGCAGGCGCCGTGCGGCGAGTTGAAGGAGAACGCGCGAGGCGTCAGCTCGGGCATCGAGATGCCGCAGGTCACGCAGGCGAGCTTGCGCGAGAACAGCTCGTCGCCGCCCTCGAAGGTGTTGACGATCACGATCTCGTCGGCCAGGCCGAGGGCGACCTCCAGCGATTCGGCGAGGCGCCGCTCGATGCCGGACTTGATGATCAGGCGATCCACCACCACGTCGATGTTGTGGTTGCGGCGCCGGTCGAGCTTCAGGTCCTCTTCCAGCGAGCGGAACTGGCCGTCGATCCGCGCCTTGCTGAAGCCGCGCTGGCGCAGCGCCTGCAGCTCCTTCTTGAACTCGCCCTTGCGCCCGCGGACCACCGGC
The DNA here is from genome assembly GCA_963713655.1 of uncultured Acidobacteriota bacterium. Taxonomy (GTDB): domain Bacteria; phylum Acidobacteriota; class Vicinamibacteria; order Vicinamibacterales; family UBA2999; genus CAWEBF01. The sequence continues at coordinate 12,745 of CAVQMT010000049.1, read as the reverse complement.
GCCAGCACGTTGATGCGGGCGTCCTGCGGGATACAGCATCACCAGGTCCAGGATCCGCTCCAGCGTCTGCGCCGCGATCTCACGGCCGCAGTTGGAGCAGTGCGGCACGCCGATGTTGGCAAAGAGCAGCCGCAGGTAGTCGTAGATCTCGGTCACGGTGCCCACCGTGGACCGCGGATTCGAGCCGGTGGTCTTCTGCTCGATCGAGATCGCCGGCGACAGGCCCTCGATCAGGTCCACGTCCGGCTTCTCCATCTGCTCGAGGAACTGTCGGGCGTAGGCCGACAGCGACTCGACGTACCGCCGCTGGCCTTCGGCGTAGATCGTGTCGAAGGCGAGCGACGACTTGCCCGAGCCCGACAGCCCGGTAATGACCACCAGGCAGTCGCGCGGCAGGTCGACGTCGATGTTCTTGAGGTTGTGTACGCGGGCGCCGCGGACCGCAATCCAGTCGTGGGCCATATGGCTCGAAACTCTGCCCCTGCCAGAAACCTCTATTCTATCGAATCTGGAGAAACGCCGCGGCGGCGAGCGCCGCGGTCAGGAGCGCAGGCGGCTGTGCCGGTATCCGTAGACGGCGTAGCAGGCCACGCCGACGACCAGCCAGATCCCGAACCGTTCCCAGGCCTGGTACGGCAGCCCGGCCATCACGAACACACAGGCGGCGATGCCAAGCGGCGCCACGAGCCACACCGCCGGCACGCGAAACGGCCGCGGGCGATGGGGTTCCACCACGCGGAGCACCAGCACGCCGGCGCACACCAGCGCGAACGCGAACAGCGTGCCGATGTTGGTGAGATCGTAGGTTTCGGCCGCATCCCCGACCAGCGAGGCCAGCGCCACCACCACGCCGGTGATCAGCGTGGTGGCGTAGGGGACGCGAGTCTTCGGGTCCACCCGCGCGGCCCAGGCGGGCAGCAGTCCGTCGCGCGCCATGGCGTAGAAGATTCGCGGCTGGCCATACTGGAACACCAGGAGCACCGCCGTCATCGACACGGCGGCACCCAGCGCCACCACCCACCCGACGCCGCTATAGCCCGCCAGCTCGAGCGCCCGGGACAACGGATCGGCCACGGCCAGCTGTCCGTAGGGCACCATGCCGGTGAGCACCGCCCCGACCACCATGTAGATGACCGTGCACACGGCCAGGCCCCCCAGAATGCCGATCGGCAGGTTGCGCTGCGGGTTCCGGGTTTCTTCGCCGGCCGTCGAGATCGCGTCGAACCCGATGTAGGCAAAGAACACGATCGCCGCCCCCTGATGCACGCCGGTGAAGCCGTTGGGCGCGAACGGCGTGTAGTTGACGGGATCGAGCGCCATCAGGCCGACGCCGATGAAGAGCGCCAGCGCCGCCAGCTTCACCACCACCATGACGTTGTTGACCGTGGAGCTTTCTCGGGTGCCGCGCAGCAGCAGCCAGGTGATGGCCATCACGATCGCAAAGGCCGGGAGGTTCACGAGGATCGGCAGCCCCAGCACGTGCGGCGCCGTCGTCAGCAGGCCGTTCACATCGGCGTTGGAGCTGAGCAGCGCGGTGCGGTAGCCGGTGGTCAGCCATGCCGGCAGCTCGACGCCCAGACCGCGGAGCAGCGTGGCGAAATAGTCGCCCCACGAGATGGCGACGGCCACGTTGCCGACCGCGTACTCCAGAATCAGGTCCCAGCCGATGACCCACGCGACCACTTCGCCCAGCGTCGCGTAGGTGTAGGCGTAGGCGCTGCCGGCCTGCGGAATCATCGCCGCCAGCTCGGCATAGCACAGGGCCGCCAACGCGCACACCCCGCCGAGCAGCAGGAACGAGAGCACCAGCGCCGGCCCGGCGCCGTAGCGGATTACCACCCCGTCCGGCCCCACCTGGCCAGCCGCCGCCGTGCCGATGGCGCCGAAGATGCCGGCCCCGATGACGGCGCCGATCGCCAGCATCACCAGATCGCCGGCCCCGAGCACGCGCTTCAACGAGTGGCTGCTGTCGTCCGGTTCGACGTCGGCGATCGGTTTTCTGCTGAACAGTCCTGGCATCGTCTCTCGTCTCAGGCCGCGGGCGCGGCGGTCATGGCGTGGCGTCGAACCTGTAGGCCGTGTGATTGGACGCCACCACGCATGTGCCGTCGACGCCGAACGCCACGCCGATCAGTCCGCTGCCGCCGATCACCAGCTCCGGCTCCGACCGCAGATCGGCGAACCGGTACACGCCGCCGCCGTTGGCCAGCGCGTCGGCGACGTGGAGCGATCCGTCCGGCGCGAACGCCAGCCCTTGCGGGCGGCCAAACGCGTGCGGCAAGGCCTCGACCGTGCCCTGGCGATCGACCTTGTAGACGTGGTCGTAGGAGCCCAGTGTAGGCGCGCGTCACGAACAGCTCCCCGGCCGGGCTCATCGCCAGGTGAAACGCGGCGACGCTGGGCGGCAGGGTCACAAACGGCACCACGGTGCCGTCGCGCACCCGAAAGACGGTGCCGCTCCGATCGCCCACGTACAGCCACCCGTCCGCATCGAACGCGAGCCCGCACGCCACGCCCAGGTCCGACGCCACCTGCACGGGCGTCCCCGACTCGTCGATGCGATACACGGCGCCGTCGAACCGGCTCGAGACGTACAGTGACCCGTCGGGCCCGTATGCCAGCGAGGTGGCGTTGACGATCCCGGAGACGAAAGGCTGGCGCGCCCCGGAGGGGGTGACGCGAAACACCGAGACCGGCGATTCCTGGCCGCGCGGCCCGCTGTAGGTCACCAGCAGGTTGCCGCCGGGATCGAACACGGGGCTGTCCACCTGGTGCAGGCCGGTGGCCCAGGTGGCGCCGACCGTGAGGTCCGGCCGTCCAGCCCGACTTGCCGCGCACCTGCATGGCGCCGCCGGCCAGGCCCGCAGGGACGACGATCACGAGCCGGCGCGGTGGACGCGAAGACCAGGTGAGCAGGGGTACCGTCGATGGTGACGTCGCCAGGCGCGACGTCGTCGAGACCAGACCCCGACAGCGTGACGCGGGCCCCTTCAACGGCCCGCCCGGGGCTCGCGATCATCAAGCCTGCCCTACGTCTCTTCCGATTCCTGGTCGAGCTCGACGTTCCAGTACAGGTAGTCGCGCCAGCTCTCGGGCGCGTTGCGCATGGCGATGCCGATCGTGATGCGGATCGCCGGCGCCGAATCTGGACGCCGCGGCGACCGCAGCAGCCGCATGCCGGCCTCGGCGGGCGTGCGCCCGCCCTTGCGGCGGTTGCAGCCGATGCAGCAGGTGACGATGTTCTCCCAGTCCTTGCGGCCTCCCTGCGCCACTGGCACCACGTGGTCGAACGTCAGATCCATGGTGGGAAACGCCTGCCGGCAGTACTGGCAGGTGTGATTGTCGCGGGCGTAGATGTTGGCGCGGGAGAAGGGGACGTAATCGAACCGGCGGCGAATCTTGACGAAACGGAGGAGGCGGATGACCGACGGCAGCTTGAAGCTGACGGACACCGACCTAATCTCGCGGTCGTGGACCGCGATCACCTCCACCTTTCCCTGGCACCAGAGCGTAATCGCCTTCTGCCAGTGAACGACCTTCAGAGGCTCGTACGACGCGTTCAGGAGGAGCGTCTGCTCCATACCGGATGATGCGGTGCCCGGCTGGGCGCTGTCAAGCCAGCCTGATACCATAACGTCTAACGAACGCAGTGGGTTACGCCGATAGGTGAGACGACGATGCGCAAGCTGCCCTCTCGTCGTGTTGGTCTGCCTGACCATGGCGGCGGCCGGATGCGCCTCGACGGGTGCCGTGCCGCGGCCGTTTCCCGGGGCTCAGCCGGGCGGCCGCGCCACCCGTGGCGGCGGACCCGCCGGCGCCGATTACAGCCGGGCCCGACCGGCCCCCGTCGCCAGTCGCGTCACCGCCGGCCGTGGCCGTCGCGCCGCCCGGGGCGCCGCCGCTGGACACGCCGGGATCGCTGGCGCTGGCCACGGCGCTGGACTTGCGTGGCGTTCGGTACAGGAGCGGCGGCAGCGACCCCTCGGGGTTCGACTGCAGCGGGCTGGTGCAGTACGTGTTCGCGCGGCAGGGCATCGCGCTGCCACGGGACGTGCGGCGGCAATTCCAGGTCGGCTACGAAATCGCCACCGGCGAATTGCGGCCCGGGCGACCTGTTGTTCTTCAACACCGAATCGGACGGGGCCTCGCACGTCGCCATCGCGCTCGACGGCCAGACGTTCGTCCATGCCCCGAACTCACGGGGCGTCGTGCGCGTGGAGCGGCTGTCGACGGCCTACTGGTCGCAGCGGCTCCTCGGCGCACGCCGCATCGAATAGAGCGACTGCTCGATGCTCAATCTGGGTTAGTTGCGGCGCCGCTGGCGTGGACGACCGGCGTCCGATCGGGTCGCGCTCGCCCGTTCGCGTGGCACCGCGTCGGTCGACGCCGGCTCCTGCGACGTCCTGCGGCAGCCGGCTCTCGGGATTCGGGCGAGGCGGCGGCGGGGAGCCGGGGCTCCACGCTCCCCATCCGCGCCAGGATGATCTGCTGCCGCCGCAGCAGCCGCGCGGGCGGGCGCCCCGGGCTGTAGCGCACCGGGTTGATCAGCGCGCCGGCCAGCAGCGCCGCCTGGCGCGGCGTCAACGACGACGCCGACACGCCGAAGTACTGGCGCGCGGCCGCCTCGGCGCCCCAGATGCCGTCGCCCCACTCCACCACGTTGAGGTAGAGCTCGAGAATGCGCGCCTTGGGCAGCGCCGCCTCGAGCCGGCGGGTGATGATCAGCTCCTTCACCTTGCGCAGCGGATTCGCGCGACGGCGACAGGTAGAGGTTCTTGGCCAGCTGCTGCGTGATGGTGCTGGCGCCGCGCGGGCGCGTCGCCTTTCTCGATCGCCGTCTCGATCGACACCTTGATCTGCTCGATGTCGATGCCCTCGTGATCCCAGAACGCGCTGTCCTCGGCCACCAGCACCGCGCGCTTCAAGTGCGGCGAGATGCGCCGGTACGGCACCCACTGGTAGACCCGCCGCACCTTGCGGCCTTCGGCCTCGGCCTCAGCCGCGCGCAGCTGCATGAACGCCGTCATGGTGGGATTCGTCGTCGCCAGCACGCGGACGTCGGGCAGCGTCAGGTACATGGCGATGACCAGGCCGAACAGCACGGCGCCGACCACGGCCAGGACCCTTGGCCAATCGATCCGGCGCTTCTTGCCGCGGCCCATCAGCCAGCCACCGCCATCGTGTTATCGGCTCATCGCCTATGTTCGCAGCGCCGCCTGCGCCGCCGCCACCCCCGCGCCCGGCGGAGCTTGGTAGCCATTGGCCGCCAGCGCCGCCTCCAGCGCCGCCAGGAACTGCAGCACGGTTTGCGGCGAGGAGCTGGCGCCCATCAGGCCAACGCGCCAGATCTTCCCCGCCAGCGGGCCGAGTCCCGCACCCACTTCCGTGTTGAAGGCGGTGAGGAGCGTCCTGCGCACGGCCGCCTCGTCCACGCCGGCGGGCACGCGGACGGTGTTCAGCGTCCACAGACGCTCGCCGGGCGGCGGCAGCAGCGACAGGCTCATCGCCTCGATGCCGGCGGCGAACGCGCGGTGGTGCTTGCGGTGCCGCGCGTGACGGGCCGCCAGACCCTTCCTCCTCCACCATCAGCAGCGCCTCGCGCAGCGCGTAGATCATCGTGGACGACAGCGTGTGGTGGTACTTGCGGCTGACCCAGTAGTCTTCCAGCAGCTTCAGGTCCAGATAGAAGCTGCGGCACTTCACCATGCGCGCGCGCGCCGGGCCCGACACCGCGATCGGCGACATACCCGACGGCGCGCCGATGCACTTCTGGCTGCAGGAGTAGGCGACGTCGATGCCCCAGCCGGCGAGGTCCAGCTCGTGGCCGCCGAGCGACGTCACCGCGTCCACGATCGTCAAGGCGCCGTGCTCGCGCGCGATCGCGGCCAGTTCCTCGTACCGGGTTCAGCACGCCGGTGGACGTTTCGGCGTGCACCACGCCGACGATGTCGGCGCCCTCGCGTTTCAACTCGTCGGCGAGGCGCGCCGGATCGATGGCCCGGCCCCACTCCACGTCGATGCGCCGGACGGTGGCGCCGTAGCGCTCGATGATCTGCGCCAGGCGATCGCCGAAGTAGCCGGTGACCACCACCACCGCCTTCATGCCGTCGGACACGGTGTTGGCCACCGCGGCCTCCATCGCGGACGTGCCGGTGCCGGAGGTGGCGATCGTGAGCGCCGAGCCGTCGGCGCGCATCACGCGCCCGAGCAGATGACGCGTGTCGTCCAGCAGCAGCACGAAATCGGGATCGAGATGGCTGAGCACGGGCGCGGCCATGGCGCGCATCACGCGCGGAGAGATCAGGCTCGGCCCAGGGCCCAGCAGGATTCGTTCAGTGGACGGGAGCGACAGCGGCAGGGTTTCGACGGTCAATCTCAGCCTCAGTGACGGGACAAAGCGGTGGATGAAACCAGCGACAAGGCGCCGAGCGCCTCGAGCTGGGTGCGGATGATGTCGACGACGGCTGGCGACGCCGGACGCAGCGGCGGGCGCGGCGGGCCGCCGGCATAGCCCAGGAGATCGAGGGCGGCCTTGAGTCCGGCCACGCCGTAGATGCCGCCGATCGAGCGGGCTATCGGCGTCAGCCGGCGCTGCAGCTCGCGGGCCTCGTCCAGCTTCCCCGCCTGCACCCAATCGCGCATGCGGACCAGATCGGCCGGGAAGAGCGACGCCAGGGCCAGCACGCCCCCGTCGCACCCCGCGCACAGGGCATGGAAGAAGGTGGTGGCCGACCCGGCCAGCATCGTGAAGTCGTCGGGCGTGCGCGCCACGCAATCGGCGATATAGCCGATGTCGCTGCCCGATTCTTTCATCCCCACGATGTTGGGATGTTCGGCCAGCCGCGCCACGCTGTCGACGGGCAGCGTCACCCCCGTGAACATGGTGACGTTGTAGAGCAGCACCGGCACCGGCGAGGCGTCGGCCACCTCGCGGTAGTGCCGGTCCAGCACCTCGGCGGTCATCTGCGCCTTGAAGAACGCCGGCGTGCGCACCAGCACGGCATCGGCCCCGGCGTGCGCGGCGCGACGGCCGGCCTGCGATGGTGGCGCGGGTGGACTCGCGGCCGGTGCCGACGATGAACGAGCGGTCGCGCGGAACGTCCTCGCGCGCAATCGCTATCGACGCGGTCGGCCTCGGCGTCGTCCAGCTGAGGCGCTTCGCCGTTGGAGCCCAGTACGACCAGGCCCGTCAGCGGCGACTGCATCCAGCGCGCGACGTTGCGCCGCAGGGCAATCTCGTCAACGGTGCCGTCCGCCTGAAACGGCGTGGCAATCGGGGTGTGGATCCCCGCGAACGGACGTCGCGGGCTTTGGAGCGGCGGAGGCACGTGCCTACTCATTGTACAGGGACCCGACCGCGGCCTTGAAGCAGGAGATTCACGCCCACGACGACGATGAAAATGGCCGCGGCGGGCGCGAGCGTCCACGGCGCATCGCCGAGCAGCGCCACGTTCGCGGCATCCTGCAGCAAGGTGCCCCACGTAGGCGTGGTGTCGGGAAAGCCGAGCCCCAGGTACGAGAGCGTCGCCTCCGCCAGGATGAACGACGGCATCAGCAGCGTGGCCTGCGAGGCCACGTGGCCCAGCGCGGCCGGCAGCACGTGCACGGCGAGGATGCGGCCCGGACCGGCGCCCATGGCGCGCGCGGCCTGCACGTATTCCCGTTGACCTTCCGACAGCACGATGGCGCGGACGCCGCGGGCCACGATCGGCCAGCCGAACAGCGTGAAGATGCCGGCCAGCGCGACAAAGGTCACCGATGGCGGCACCACCAGGGGCAGCGCCGCGCGCAGCGCCAGCACCACGTAGATGGCCGGCAGCACCAGGATGAACTCGGACGATCGCATCAGCAGGCGTCCAGCCGTCCGCCGGCATAGCCCGCCAGGCCGCCGAGCAGCGTCCCCAGCAGCGTCGCGCCGAGGTAGACACGATGGCCAGCGCCAGCGTGACGCGGGCCGCGTGCAGGAGGCGCGAGAACAGATCGCGGCCGAAGCCATCGGCGCCCAGCAGCAGCAAGGGCGCGCCGCCCTCGGGGTCGGCGGTCACGAGCGTTTGCGACGACAGCCAGCGCAGCGGCACGACACTCGCAGGGTTCTCGTCGAACCGGCGCTCGAGGCGGCTGACGATCCGCAGCGGACGCACGAACGGCGCTCGGAGGCCGTCGTCGAAGACGTGCACGGTGTAGGCGGCGCGTACAGCAGCGCGTCGAAGCGCCGATCCGGCGGGTTCGGCGCCAGCCACGGCGCGCCCATGGTGGCCAGCGCAACGGCCGTCAGGAGGGCCGCCCCGAGGCGTCTCACACGCCTGCCTCCGACACGCGCGGGTCCACGAACGCCAGCAGCAGATCGCCCACCAGTGAACCGATGGCCAGGAACAACGAGCCGGTCGCCGCGCAGCCGGCCACCAGATAGATGTCGCGCGCCTTCAGCGCCTCGAACATCAACCGGCCCAGGCCAGGCCAGGACGTCACGTGCTCGACGATGAAGGACCCGGACAGCAGCGCGCCCACAGCCACGCCGAACACCGCGCACATCGGCCGCAACGACGCCGGCCACGCATGCCGCCACAGCACGCTCGGACTCGGACACGCCGCGGGCAGACGCGGCGGTGAGATAGGGCTGGCCAGCCACCTCGCCCAGCGCCTGCGACTGCAGCCGCTCGAACACGGCGGCCACCGGCAGCGCCAGCGCCAGCGTTGGCAGCAACAGGTGCCAGCCGAGGTCCACCAGCCAGGCGCCCCACGTCATCGACGCCGCCGCCGTGGACGACATGCCGCCGACGGGAAACCATCCCGTCCGCGCGGCGATCAGCACGAGCAGCAACGAGGTCACGAGCGGCGGCACCGACACGAGCAGCAGCGACAGCGCCCGGATGCCCTCGCGCCAGCCCTCACCCACGCCGCTCGGCCGCGCGCGGCCCGTCACCACGCCAAGGCCCACCCCCGCCAGCGTGGCGACCAGCAACGCGGACACGGCCAGCACCGCCGTATTCAACGCCGCGCGCGCCACCAGGCCACGCACCGGCTGGTTGTAGAGATAGGAGCGGCCGAAGTCCGCCCGCAGGACGCGACCGGCCCACAGCGCCCACTGTGCGCCGATCGAGCGATCGAGATCGAGCTGCGCGCGCACGGCGCGCACTTCATCGGGCCTGGCCAGCGGACCCAGGTCCGCGGTGACGTCGCCAGGCGCCAGGCGCGTCAGCACCAGCGCCGACGACGACGCCACCACGACGAGCAGGACGGCGAAGGCGGCGCGTCGGAGGAAGAACCTGGCCATTCAGGCTAGCGTGGCGGCGCGTCGGCCACGCTCAGCGAGTCGGCATTCCACAGGATGGGCGGCCGCATCACCGACGGCACCACGCCGCGCAGGCGCGCCGTGTGCGCCGAATACATGCGCGGGGCCGCGAACGTGAGCATCGGCAGGTTCTCCGCCATCACCAGCTGCACGTTGTTGAACAGCGCTCGTCGCTCGCCCTGATCCATCGTCGCCGCCTGCCTGGTCATCAGCTCGTCGATCTGCGCCTCCCACGGCGTGGCCGGCGTCTTCTGCTCGCGATTCCACACGTGCGCGGAGCCCGAGCTGAGCCAGAAGTCGAGATTCGCCGCCGGCTCGAGATCCGCCAGCAGGCGCATGTAGATCGCGTCGAAGTCGCACGCCAGCATGCGCTGAATCATCGCACCGTTCTCGAGCGGCGCGACGTCGAAGGCCACGCCAATCTGCTTCGCGCCTTCGCCGATCACCTGCAGGCCGCGCTCGTACCAGCCGAGGCCGCGCTGGGTGATCACGGTGAACCGCGCCTCCGTGCCCTTCTCGTCCTCCACCACGCCGTTCTTGTTGCGGTCCGCCAGGCCGATGCCAGCCAGAAGCGCCTTGGCCTTGGCCACGTCGTAGGGATAGCGTGTGCAGGTTCGGGTTGAACCACGCGGCGTTGCCCGGCGTGATCGGGCCCCATACCGGCACGGCCTCGCCAAGGAACACCGTCTGCGCGAACGCCTCGCGGTCCACCACGTGAGACAGCGCCTGGCGAAATTCCTTGCGGCTGACGAAGGCGAACCGCGGGTCCTTCTTCTTCGCTTCCGGCTTGAGGCAGAACCACAGCGCGTCGGCGTCGGGAGACACGCCCAGCTCCACCACCTTCAGCGAGCCCTGCTCCTCCGAGCGGCGCACCGGCACGTAGTCTTCAGATCGAATCGCGTCCTGCGGCAGATCGCTCTGGCCCGACTGCAATCGCAGCAGCTCGGCGTTCTGGTCCGGCACCACTTCCAGCACGATGCGGTCCAGATACGGCAGCGGCGTGCCGTCGGGCGCCTTGCGCCAGTAGTGCGGATTGCGCTCCAGCACCACGCGCTGGCCAGGCTCGTAGGACGCGAAGACGAACGGCCCCAGGCCCACCACGTCGGCCGGCGGCGTCTGCATCGACCACGCCTCGGCGAACTTGCCCGAGCGATAGGCCGACTCCAGCTTGTGCCGCGGCACGATGGGCAACGCGTCCAGCATCCGCAACCCTTGACCCGACGGGCCGGCAAAGCTCACGCGCACGGTGCGCGGGTCCACGACGGTGGCGGTGATCGGCTTGCCACCGGCGATCAGGGTCGATGCGAGCGCGCTGACCTTCCCGTCGGTGCCTGCCTGAACCGAAAACGCCACGTCCTCCGCCGCCAGCGGTGTGCCGTCGGACCACTTGAGCCCGTCCCGCGAGATACAGCGTGTGGGTCAGGCCGTCGGGGCTCGAGTCCCAGCGCTCGGCCAGCCACGGCTCCAGCTCGAAGGTGGCCCGGTTCACCCGCACCAGGCGGGCCTGGGTCAGGCGCTGAACAGGTCGGCCGACTGGGTGCGGACGGCGATGCGGTTGAAGGACCGGGGTTCGGCCCGGACCGTGGCCACCAGCTGGCCGCCCCGGCGCGGGGCCTCTGCCGTCGCGTCCAGCGGCGCCTTCGGACCCGCCGGGCGGAAGTACCACAGGCCTCCCACCACCAGCAAAGCAGTGGTCAAGGCGCCCGCGAAGCGGGAAATCCGGCCCATTTGTCGCCACCCCGGCTCATTTTTTGGCCGGTCGAGAACCGGTCAAAAAATAGTGTGAAAAACGTGAATTGCCCGGCATTTTACGCCCAGCCCGGCCGTCGGAGCTGGCCGGCCCATTAGCGGGCCAGATCTCAGCTTGAGGGCTTATCGGCGCGTGCTCGTGCCCACCGCACGAATTACGTGCAACAGACACATTCTAAATGACTTATCCTCTAGCACATCCGGCTAACTGAGGCGGTACGGACCCTGCCATTACGGGAAGCATGGAGCAAACACAAACCCTCTCTGAAACGGCCCGAAGAAGACCTCCATCACGCTGCCGGAAACGCTTGGCCGCAGCGTGTCCCTTGAGCAGGCAGCCCGGCTGCTGCGGGTCTCTCGCCGGACCATCTACAACCACATTCGCGACGGGCACCTGATCACCATCCGGACCTACGGATCCCAGCGCGTCCTCGTGGATTCGCTGCTGTCGTTCACCAACCACCTTCCTAGCCGCTAAACGGAGCACCGCCTGATGGCAATGTCTCTCCGCATGGGTCTCGCAACCTCGAGTCGACTCCTGGCGCTCGCATCCTGCCTGGCCCTGCTGGCCGCCAGCGATGCGGCCGCACAGGGCAGGCGGGCGAGGTTGTCGGAGGATCTGGAGCGAAAAATTCAGGCGGGCGACGCCTCGGCCACCTCCGTCATCCTGTCGGGCAGCCAGGCGACAGGTTGACGAGCTGGCCGCGCGGCACGGCCTGCGCGTGTCGCGCCGGCTGAACGGCGGTGCGGTGGTGGACGTGCCGGCCGGCGCGCTGGCCGCTCTGGCGCAGGACGGCGACGTCGACCAGTTGTCCAGCAACTCGGTGGTGCGGTCCATGATGGCCGTGACCAACGAGACGATTGGCTCGGCCCTACTGCACAGCAGCGAGCTGGGCGCCCGCGGGCGCTGACGGGCAAGGGCATCGGCGTGGCGGTGCTCGATTCCGGCGTGGCCGCCTGCCGGAGACTGGCCAAGGCCGTGGTGGCCAGCCTGGACTTCACCGGCACCAACACCAGGGACGAGTTCGGGCACGGCACGCACGTGGCCGGCATCATCGCCGCCAGAGGCGTGACCGCCCAGGACGACACGCGGGGCGTGGCGCCGCGCGCGAACATCATCAGCCTGAAGGTAATCGACGGCAGCGGCTCCGGCCCGTCGGCAACGTGATCGCCGCCCTGGAGTGGGTCGTCGCCAACAAGGAGAAATACAACATCCAGGTCGCCAACATGTCGCTGGGCGGTGACCGTGCTGCAGTCGTGGCGCGACGACCCGCTGTGCCAGGCCGTGGAGACGCGCATCGTGCTGGCATCAGGTAGTGGCTCGGCCGGAAACCGAGGCAAGCACGGCATCACGCGCCCCGGCAACTGCCCCTTTGCGATCACTGTGGGAGCGCTGAACACGAAAGGCACCCCTACGCGGTCCGACGATGTGATGGCGACGTACAGCAGCTGGGGCCCGACGCCGTTCGACCACCTGATCAAGCCGGACCTGTCCGCGCCCGGCAACAAAATCCTGGGCCTTGCAGCTCCGGGATCGACTCTGGTGAAGAACCATCCTGAGCTAGTCGTTGAAGGGGACGGCCGGCGCCGGCTGATACTTTCTGGTACCAGCCAGGCCGCGGCCACGGTGGCTGGTGCCCCCGCCCAGCTACTGCAGGCCATGCCGACCGCAACGCCTATGAACCTCCGGGCGCGCCTGCAAGC
>CAVQMT010000048.1:0-198367 GCA_963713655.1 uncultured Acidobacteriota bacterium | reverse complement strand
ATGTCGACCCGCACCACGTTGATGCCGCCGCGGAACGTCGGCTGCTGCGACTGGCTGGCTGCCTGGTCTTGCGCCGACGGCGCCGACGCCGCAATCGCCAGCGCCACCACTGTCAGCGTCAGGCTGATGCGCACGCCGCCATGATAGCCCGCCACAGTCCTCTGGCGGAGGATAGCGCTCAGGCGTTTCTATAGACTCTTGTCTCCATGGTTCACCTGGCCGTCTTTCTCCTCACCTTCTCGGGCCTCATCTTCGAAATCGCGCTCACGCGCATCTACTCGGCGACCATCTGGTACCACTTCGCGTTCGTCGCGGTGTCCGTGGCATTGCTCGGATGGGGGCTGGGCGGGTTCATGCTGCATCTCGCCAGGCGGCGCGTGACGGCGTCGATGGACCTGGCCGCGGTCGTTACGCTGGCCTACGCGATCTCGATCCCGGTGTGTCTCGCCATCCTGGGCCAGTTTCCGTTCCGGATGGATCGGCTGGCGCTGTATTTTCTGGCGCCGCTGGTGCCGTTCCTGCTGGCCGGGATGGCGCTGTCGATGATCTTCTCCCTGCGCCGCGACACGGCCACGTCGCTGTACTTCGCGGATCTGGCGGGCGCGTCGCTTGGTGCCGCGGCAGTCACGTTCTTCCTTCAGGCCGTCGGCGGCGAGACGACGCTGCTGATCGCCGCGGTGGCGCCGGCAGTCGCGGCGGCGGTGCTCTCGACGCGCGCGCGATCGGTCGCGGCCATCGGCGCCGTCCTCCTCGCCGTCACCGCACTGGCAAATGGGCGCGCCGGGTTCCTGCGTGTCACGCCAGGCGAGCTGAAAGCGCTGCCGCGGCATATGAACGAAACGCCGGGCACACGCGTGACGCAGACCGGCTGGAACGCCTACTCGCGCATCGACGCGGTCGAGGGCTTCGCGCCGCGATACCTTGCGCGGCTGTACATCGACTCGGACGCGTGGACCAACACGCTCCGCTGGGACGGCCGGGTCGAGAGCCTCGATGTGCGCGACACCTACCGCGCGCTGTCCTTCAGCTTCACACCCAACGCCCACACGCTCGTCATCGGCCCCGGCGGCGGCGCCGACGCGATCATGGCGCTCGGCGCCGGCAGCCGCAAGGTCACCGTCGTCGAGCTCAATCCGCTGATGCTCGAATTCGTACGCCACTATGGCCCGGCCGCGGGCAACGTCTACAACCGGCCGGACGTGGAAGTGATCCAGAGCGAGGGCCGCAACTTCATTAGTCGTACCGAGCGGAAGTTCGACGTCATCTTCATGGGCTTCGTGGACACCTGGGCCTCCGTCGCGTCCGGCGGGCTGTCGCTTTCAGAGAACTACCTCTACACGACGCGAGGCGATCCAGGCGTACTACGATCATCTGACCGACGATGGCGTGCTGGCGATCATGAGATGGGACATGGATATCCCGCGTCTCGTGACGAACACGGTGTCGTTCCTCGGCGTGAACGAAGCGGCGAAGCGGATCGTCGCTGTCCTCGAGAAGCGCGACACGCCCGACGATCCGGCGCAGATGATCTTCCTGTTGCGCAAGCGTCCCTTCAGGACCACGGAGGGTATGGAGGTTATGGAGAAATGGAGCCGCCTGGCCAGACCCGTGCTCGTGCCTGGTCTGCACGCGGATCCGCCATACGGCGATCTCTTCGCCGGCCGGAAATCGCTCGAGGCCGTCATCGCCGGGCATGACCGGCGCATCGATCCGGTGTTCGACGACAGTCCGTTCTACTTCGCGACTGAGCGGCCGTGGGGCGTGCCGAATCGCATGCGTCTGGCGCTCAGCGCGCTCGTGATGCCGGTGCTGGGGCTGCTCGCGGTGTTTGTCCTCTTCGGCAAGCCGAAGGGCGAACGCGTGCGGCCGTACGCCGCGTCCATCGTCTACTTCGGCTGTCTCGGCGCCGGGTTCATCGCCGTCGAGCTGTCGCTGCTCCAGCACCTCACGCTGCTCCTCGGCCATCCGATCTTCACGCTCTCGATTCTCCTGTGCGCGATCCTCGCGGCCGGCGGCGTCGGCAGCGCGCTGTCGAATCGCGTGTCAATGAGGACCGCCTGTCTTGTCGCCGCGGGCCTCGGTGCCGTCGCGGCCTTCACGCTGCCGCATTTGATTCCAGCGCTCCTGCCGCTCGGGCTTGGCGCGCGGATCGCGGTGGCCGTCGCCCTCATCGCCCCGCTCGGCCTCGTGATGGGCATGCCGTTCCCGCAGGGCCTGCGGCAGACGGGCCAGGGCTCGCTGCCCGCGCCGCCGTTCTACTGGGGATTGAACGGCGTGATGTCGGTCATCGGATCGGTCGCGACGGTGCTTCTCGCACTGGTGTTCGGATTTCAGGTCGCGATGCTGGTGGGAAGCGCGCTGTACCTCGTCGCGGGGCTTGCGGCGTCGGATCTGGCACGCGTCAGCAAGTAGGGCGGTTCGGTGTTCGCGCGAACGGCGTGCTGGTCGGCACGCCGCCTGTGGCAGAGGCCGCCCTCAGGCGGCCCCTCCATCCATCAATTGAACGTGACCGTGTGATTGTGAGCGTCGTTCGTCGTCGAGACGACCGACACCTGCTGGTTCTGGCCGATCGCCACGATCTGCGCCGCGGTGAGATCGATGAAGTGCGGGTGCGTTGCGGTGCCCATGATGGGGAGACCCGTAAGCGCCCCACCGGCGGTAATCTGCGTTGAAGTCAACGCGATCACGTGTCCATGGTTCGCGCTGATGGTGCCGACCTCGCCCTGGCCCGAAGGGCCGGTGCCGGTGCTGTTGTCGTCATCGTCACCGCATCCGGTAATGGTGATCGTCGCCGCGCTCAGAATCGCGAGCGCCGACTCGAGCGTGAACTCCCGCCTCGTCAGGGCATGCTCATCAGACATCGACCTCTGCCTTTCCCCCGCCACAGGAAAGGTCATCACGAAGCGTGCCACGATGAGGCAGCGTCTTGGCCGGCAGGGGACGACGTCACGTCCCCTGCCGTGTCCCGATTACGCCTGCTTCCGTCCGGGGGCCGACGCGGCCGACTCGCCCTCCCGCGCGAACCCACGCGTGCGCCGCCTCGAGGTGATGGTCACGGTGTTCATCACGTCCATGAGGCTCGGGATGGACCACGCGATCTCGCCGATGTCCCGCTTCAGTCGCTTGTGCGAGACGGTGCCCGATAGCGTCACGCGGCCGGCTTCGCACCGAACTTCGACGTCGCTCGCGCCCGGCAGGAGCTCGAGCGTGTCGTAGATCAGTTCCTCTACCTCCGGATCGGTGGTGGGACCGTTGGGCTGTCCGCGGCGAGCGGCAACGGCCGCCACGAGCGTCGACGCCGACCCGACCGGCGGTTGCGCCGCCACCGCTAGCGGGGACACAGAGCTGGCGACCTGGGGCAGCCAGCTGGAGGGCCACGGCGCCGGCCCGGTCCAGACGGGCGGTACCTGCACGAATAATGGCTCAATCATGGATTGCTCGCTCCCTACATCACGTGCGGCGAGGGCTGAAACGCCGACTGAAGACCGCTGCCGATCGATCCGAAGGGCTGAGCGAAGGCCTGCGGGCCGAAGGCCCCGAGCGACAACTGGGGCGACTGGTGCTGAGCCAGCACCTGCAGCTGATACGCGGCGTACTGCACCAGCTGCTGAATCTGCTGCAGCTGCTGCAGGCGGATGTACCTCGATCTGCTGGAGCTGCTGCAGCTGCTGCGGCACAGCCTGAAGCAGCTGGATCACCTGGGGTGCAGACGAGAGAATGGATGGGTTGACGGTCTGCCCTCCGAAGGGCCCGAGTGCCCAATTTTGAAGCATAGTGACCTCCTGAGGGGAGTGAGTAATGGCGCGGAGACGTTCGCCGAGCCCATCACGCTGCGACGGCGCTCGCACGAGTCCTGTCTTCCGGCGCGTTGGGTTGAGTGGGGGAACATGCACCTCCCCGCAACGCGCGTGCCACGCGCGTTGCGGCGCATGTCCCTCGCGTTCGGCGCCGTGGCGGCGCGCGCCACACCGCGATCGGGTAGCCTGTGCGCCACGCAGTGTATGCCTCGCGTACTGAGCCGTGTTCGAGAGCCGGTCAACCTGATGTGGCTCTGGACTGCGACAGAGGAGCCTGTTTCGACTGAGTCAGATCTTGCTGGCGTTCGGCCACTACGGGTTCGGCAAACTCGTGCCGACCGTCCTCGCGGCGAAGGGATATTCGGTCGTCACATCATTTGCCTATACATCGCTCACCTTCATCGGCCATCCCGTCGGTCGACCTGTGCCGCCTCATACCCCGAGCACGACAGCACTGGCAGTGTGGGATAGCGGGGGAACCGCGCATCCGTCAACGAGAGCTGGCACAGGTAGAAGACCGATCCACGAGACGATGTGACGATCTTGCTGTGCGCGCACGAGGCGCACAGGCCGGCGTGTCGGTGGGCGGCCGTGCCTGGCGAGCCGCTGTCATCGCCGTGGTCTTCACTCACTCCAGGACGCGGATCCGATGGTTCTCGCTGTCGCCGATGTAGATGCTGCGCCCTTGAATGAAGACGCCGTGGGGGCGCGCCATCCTGCAGGCCCGCGGATCGCCATCCGGACCGTCGCCGCGCTGGCCTGTGCCAGCTACCGTGGAGATCGTTCCCGAACGCAAATCGATGGCGCGGATGGCGTGATTCTCGGTGTCGACGATGTAAAGCGTGTTCCCGCCGAGCGCAATCCCTTTGGGGCCATTGAACGCCGACCCCGGAGCGCCGAACTTCGCCGCGAGGGCCGGGCCGCCGTCGCCCTCGAATCCGAACTCTCCGGTTCCGGCAATTCGGCGCATCTGCCCTTGCGCGGGGTTGAGCGCGAGCACCTTGTTGCCGGCGCGGAGGATCAGATACATCGTGCCGTCTGGCGCAATCTCGATCGAACGGGGCGCGGCGAGGGGACTGGTGAGCATCCCGCCTTGATCCGGACTCGGGGCGCTCTCTCCAGTTCCCGCGAACGTGGAGATCACGCCAGTCCGAGCGTCTATTCTCCGGACGCGGTGATTGTTGATGTCGCAAATCAGGACGTTGTCCGACGAGTCCAGAACGATACTGTGCGGCTGATTGAGTTGCGCCGCTTTCGCCGGACCGCCGTCGCCGCTGTAGCCAGCCACGCCGGTTCCCGCCACGGTCGTGATGATCCGGGTCTTCATGTCAATGTGGCGGACGACGTGGCTGTCGCGCTCCGCCACCAGGATGCTGCCCTTGCTGTCGAAACGGATCTCATGAGGCGCGCTCAACTGCGCGGCCTGCGCCGGGCCACCGTCGCCGGAATGGCCCTTCGTCCCGTCTCCCGCGATCACATTGATGCGGCGCCCTTGCAGCTCGAGCCGCAGAATCCGGTGGCTGCCGAAGTCAGCCCAATAGAGCGCGCCGTCGGGCCCGATGACGACGCCATAGGGGTTGTTTATGGACGCCGTGTCCGCGGGCGTTCCGTCACCGGCCATTCCCGCGGTGCCAGTACCGGCAATCGTCCGTACCCGCAAGGCAGCCGGTTGCCGCAATGCAGGCGCGGCAATCAGCGCTGCGCTGTAGCTCAAGAAGTCGCGCCTGGATTGAGTCTTCAAGACGGCGAGCGTATCACTAGCGAAACGCGTCCCGCGACCTTGCCAGCTCGGACTCCACTCGGCGCACGTTCGAGCCGATACGAAGATCCGTGAAGGAGCCGCAGCCGACGCTGCCCGTATGCTACGAGCTGACGCCGGGTCATTTCCTCCTGTCGTCGCTGGCGATCGCCGCAGCTCTGGCCCTGCTCGGATGGCTGGGGTGGCGCGTGACCTCGACCATCGCCGTCGGGCAGTGGTGGGTGCCCGTGGCGCTTCTCGGAGGGCTGGCCGCGGCCGACGCGGCATCGGGCCTCGTTCACTGGGCAGCGGACACCTGGGGCCGGGACGATTGTCCGGTCATCGGCCCTCGCCTGCTGGTCCCGTTCCGCGTCCACCACGTCAACCCGGACGACTTCCTGCGGCGGCGATTCGTGGACACCAACGGCGAGGTGGCCTGCGTGGCCGTCCCGATCCTGCTGGCATTGCAAGCGGTGCCGCTCGAACCCGCGGCAGGCCAGGCCGTCGCCGTGTTCGGGCTCGGGTTCTGCGGGCTCGGGGCGCTCACGAACCAGATCCACCAGTGGGCGCACATGCCGGCGCCGCCGGCGCCGGTGCGGGCGCTGCAGGCGTGCGGTCTCCTCCTCGGCCACACCGAGCACGCCGCCCACCATGCGCGGCCGTACCATCGCGGCTACTGCATCACGACCGGCTGGTGCAACGCGCCGCTGGATGCGATCAGATTCTTCCGTCGCCTCGAATCTGCGATCACCTGGGTTACCGGCGTGCCCCCCCGACACGACGACCGGCGCTATGAAGCGCGGTTTGACCGGCCTGGCGGCGAGATGGCGTCCGGCCGTGGCTGACCCGCGGCCGGAACCAGCGCCATTCAAGCGGCTCGCGCTGGAAACGGCGGAACCGACGGCGTTCGGCTCCGGCTTCATCAGCGGCGTCGCCTCAGCGGTGCTGGGCATCGCCGGCTTCGGGATCGTGCTCGCCCTGCGGTTCCCTCAGGCATTCGGCTACGCCGAGCTCAGGCCGTTGCGATCGCTGGCCTATCTGCAGGCCGCGATCCACGTGACGCTGGTCACCTCGTTTCTGTTCGGCACCGTCAGCGCGTGCTGCGCGACCTCGACTTCACACCCGACCGGCACGTGCTGGTGCAACGACTCAAGTGGCTCGACCCCAAGCGGAACGAATACGAGAAGGAGATGCCCTTCGACGCCTACATCGAGAACAACACCGACCTGAGCCGGTTTCGCCTGACCGACGAAATCGGGTTCCCGAAGACCGCTGACGGCTCGCTCAACTTCGATCCGCTGAGCAACGTGGCCTACCGCGTCGTCGTCGCCCGTCAGCCACAACCGGATGGAATCCTGATAGCGCTCCCGTATTGCTTCATCGGGTTGTTCGCGCTGGCGTGTGTCGGACTGCTCGTTGACCTGCGGCGTCGTCAGCCGCCGCCGGTGGGACTGATGGAGACCTATCAGGCGATGGTCGAGGGCTACCATCGCCCCTGGCGGGACAAGGACATCGAGGAAGGCCAGATTGTCAGGTGTGATCTCGACTACATGGAAGAGGTGGTCAAGGAGATCCGAGCCGAGGGCTCCTTCCTCGATGACGTCCGGCGCGGTGGATACGACTTCAACTTCGGCCCGATCCCTGTGCGGCTGTCGTTCCTCGTGCGGGCGGGGTCGCGGATGATCAGCCGCCGTCCACAGGACCTGTTGGGACCGCGCGACGCAGGCGTGGTGGCGGCGCTCGAGACGCTCATCAGCGTGCTGCTCGGCAGGGGTCGCCTGTCGAACTTCGTCGGATTCCCGGAGGTCGGCCGGGACGGTTCGCGGCCGCCGGCCAAGCCGATGGAGTGGGAAGCGTTGAATGCCATCGCGTCACGGCACTTCCACTCGCTGGGCATCTGCGACAAGCCGTTCGACTCCCACTTCGGCGGTGTTGACGGCGCCCTGTCGTCGGTGGTGTCGAATCACTTCCGCAGCGTCGTCAAGAAGGCGACGCGCGAAATCAGTCTCTTCAGCCAAACCTGGACGATTCGTGAGCCGGACGCGGCCGGGCGGCTGATCTACGAGTGCGACCTGTGCAGCGCGCTGCAACTCCGCGATACGAACGGTCCTGGGCAGGTGAACAAGGTGACCCTGGAGATCGGACTGCCGTCCACGGCGGTGCTCTCCCACCCGACGTCGGGGACGACGCTTCGGGCCTGGATGTTCGGCAAGGTATTCGACTCAAAGTTGGAGCATGGAGCGCTGAAGCTGCACCTGAAGCCGATCGCGATCCTGAAAGACGATGCTGATCAACAGTAAGTCTGGCTTGCTTGCCCTGGTGGCACTCGTGTTCCTGGTGAACCTGGCGGAGACGTCGTGGGAGACGAAGGCGCACACCGGTTCACCGGTCTCGACTGCCGATCATCGAGGCGCGTTCGTGATCCACAAGCTCGAAAACAATGTCGTGAATTTCGAGTTCCACGATCGGACGCCGATGTGGGCGATGTACGCGTATTCGGTGTCGTACCTTCGCGTTTCTGCCGATCCTCGGCGTGTCGCTCCTGGTGGCTTTCGCGCGCCGGCGCGAGATCGCGCCGCTGCGAGTGTTGTGCCTGGCGGTCGCCTTCGACTACTTCATCAGCTTGCCGTGGTTCCTGCTGTTTCCCGTTCCCGAACGATGGGCGTATCCCGAGTCGAACGCGATGCTGCTGTCAGATCTCTGGTCCTCGAATCTGATCGCTCTGATCCGGCCGATCAGCGCACTCAACAACTCCTTTCCGAGCACGCATGTCTCGCTGACCGTCGTCCTCATCGCCGTCTGCTGGTGGTTCAACGCCCGTCTTCGCCACACGGTGACAGCACTGGGATTGACGGTGATCCTCTCCACGTTCGTCCTCGGGATCCATTGGCTTGCCGACATCGTCGCCGGCGTCGGCGTCGGCATCCTCAGCGTGGCCATCGCGCTGCGCATGACCGACACGTCGGAGCGGGGGGCGCTGGCGCTCGAGTTGGGGTATCACGCGGCTCCCAGGAAGGCTCGCCAGGTCGGCCGGCTGGCGAAATCGCCGGCATGAGCCTCGAGCCGCCCCGACCCTGGGGTGTGATCACGTCGTCCCGCCAACCGAAGGGACGTCCGTGATTCACCTCAGGGCGGCGCGTCACCGGCGCCTCTCCGAGAGTGCAAGGACGGCGGCATAGACAACGTCCTCGACGTCGATCCATCCACGCGCGATTCTCTTGGCCCGAAGCGCCACCGAGCGTTCGAACGGAACCCGGACCGGGACGCCCCATCGAGGCGCCGTGTGCCGCGGATCAGCGCCGCGTACTCGGACACGCTCTTTCGAAACTCGCCAGGATCGACGAACAGGTCCGGGCGCATCGCGAGCACGAAGAATCCGAACTCCTGGAGGTGGCCAGGGAGAATCGGCGATCCGGCGAGCACACCCAGCAGTTGGACGACGATTCCGAGCCCCGATCCGCGGTGGCCGCCCCAGTTGATGAACGACCCGGCGAGCGCAGCAACCGGATCGCGCGTGGGGGCTCCGTCGAAGTCGTAGGCCACTCCGGCGGGCAACGGCCGGCCCGTGCGCGCGGCGATGACCGCCTGGGCGTGAATGATCTCGGAGATGCCGATGTCCCAGATCACCGGCACCCCGTTGCTGGGAAAGCCGACACACATGGGATTGGTCCCGAACCGCGCTTCGGATCCGCCGAACGGCGCCACCCACGGCGTCGCGTTCGAGGCCATCCACGCGACCATCCCATCGGCCACGATCTGCTCGGCGTAGCGGGAAAGCATTCCGGTGTACCAGGTGTTGTTCGCGCCGACGGCCCCTATTCCAGACGTTCTGGCCTTTTCGATCGCGATGTGGGTAGCCTCGTCGGCGACCAGGTAGCCCACCCGGTCGGCGCCATCGAGCTGCGCCGAGACCGCAGACTCGCGCGTGACCCGCGTCGCTTCGCCTTTGGGCGGAGAGGCCGACAAGCGCTCCGCAATGCTTGGAATCCGCGCCAGGCCCCCGTATTCGAGTCCACGCAGCTCGCAGTCGAGCAGATGCCCGGCGATGGTGCGGCACTCCTGCGCGGAATAGCCGAGGGCGCGAAGGCTCTCGTGCGCCAGCTGTTCTGCCCGCTCGAGACTCACTCTCATGGCGTCGCCGACTCTGTCGCGTTGCCTGCAGATTCTGGCACGGGCTTCGTCAAGCAGAGATAATCGGCCAGGATTGCCTCATGTGTCAGTAAGCCGGCCCGTGATCGGCGCCCTCGCGTTCGTTGCCGTCGTCGTCGCCTTCCTGGCGCTCCTCTGGGTGGCGCAACGGCACCTGATCTACTTCCCGGTCACTGCCCTGCCATCACTCGCTGACGCCGATCTCGACGACGGTCAGGCGGTCGCGTTCGACACCTCCGACGGGCTCCGGCTCGGCGCCTGGTTTCTGCCGGGGTCTGGCCCTCCGCCACGTCTGACCATCCTGGTCTTCAGTGGAAATGCCGGCAATCGCGCCTACCGTGCACCGTTGGCTGCCGCGCTGCGTCGGCAAGGACTGCAGGTCCTCCTCACGGATTACCGTGGTTACGGCGGCAACCCCGGGGTTCCACGCGAAGAGGGACTCGCGGCCGATGCCCGGGCGGCGCTCGGTTACCTCCTGAGCCGGCCGGATGTCGATCGTTCCCGCATCGTGTACTTCGGCGAGTCGCTCGGAGCGGCCGTCGCGGTCCGCCTCGCCGTCGAGCACACGCCAGCGGCGCTCATCCTGCGATCTCCGTTCACGTCGCTGGCCGACATCGGACGGCATCACTACCCAATGCTACCGGTGCGTCTGCTCCTTCGGGACCGGTTCGCCTCACTCGACATCGCCGACCGCATCCGATGTCCCGTGCTGGTGATCGCTGGCGATCGCGACGCGGTCGTCCCCATCGAGCACACGAGGCGTCTCTACGCTGCCATCCTCTCGCCAAAGACGCTCCTCGAACTGCCCAACGCCGATCACAACGACTATGAGCTGCTCGCCGGAGACGCGATGATTCAATCGATTGTCCGGTTCGCCCAGCCGCCCCCGTGAACCCTACGACCAGGGTGCCGTCATTTCGTCCGGCGCCCTCCCCTTTTCGCGCGCCTTCGACTCGGCCGTGAAAATGGCCCCCGCGCTCGACTTGGGGTGTATGCGCACGACCTGCGTGAATCCCACGTGTTCGAGCATCGCCGCGCAGCACGCGGGGTTCGGGAACCAGAAACAGGTCGGATCGTGCTGCGGGGCCTCCGGTGGACCGCTCTTGATGCCGAAGGGATGGAACTCCGCCATCGGCGTGTCGCTCCTGTCCGCGCACACCGCGGTCTGCATCAGGAGCGTCCCGCTGCACACGTCGTGAATCTTCTGCAGCGCCAGGAGCGGGTGCCGAAGGTGATAGAGCACGCCGAAGAAAAAGACCACATCGAAGGTGCCGAGCGTGCGCGGATCGAGGTCGTAGACGCCGGCGCGAAACGACTGGGCCTTCGACCCGAGGGCGACGCGGCAGGTGTTGAACTTCCGGATCATGGGCCCGTAGTTCTCGACACCGATGATCTCTGACGCGCCGCGCCGCTCGGCCTCGAAGGAGAAAAAGCCCTCCGCGTGGCCGATATCCAGCACGCGCATGCCGGTCATGTCGTCGGGCAGGCCGAAGTACGGGAGCTTCTCGACCCTCGGATCGTTCCAGCCTGGCGTCACCACGCCGTTGGGCAATTCGATGCGGTGGAACCAGTACGGTTCGCTGTCAATCTGCGATCGAATCCAGTCCTCGACGCGCACGTCGGACCTCGTCATGTGGGCCTCCGGGGTGAAGAATTGGGGATGAGCCGATTGGCGATTGCCAATCCTCAATCATCGATCGGCGATCAGTCAATCGCCAATCACCTGGATCTCCGTCAGTTCCAGTGCGCGGATCCACCACCCACCGGCCCCTCGATTATTCGCACCGCAGCCGCCCGGAGCGGCTGCGGTGATGCGTGACGACGACGTCCCGCCGGATCAGTTGTCGTAATACAGATAGAACTCGTGGGGATGGGGCCGGAGCCGGATCGGATCGAGCTCGTTGGTGCGCTTGTAGGTGATCCAGGTCTGAACCAGATCCTCGGTGAAGACATCGCCTTGAAGCAGGAACGCGTGATCCTGCTCGAGGGCGGCGATCGCCTCCTCGAGCGAGCCCGGTGTCGTGCGGATACCCATGTGCTTCATCTCTTCCCGTGTCATCTCGTAGATGTCGCGGTCCAGTGGCTCGCCAGGACCGATCTTGTTCTTGATGCCGTCGAGCATCGCCATCAGCATCGCCGACCAGGCGAGATAGCCGTTGCAGCTGGGATCCGGACACCGGAACTCCAGCCGTTTGGCCTTCGGGCTCGCTGAATACATCGGAATCCGAATCGACGCCGAGCGGTTGCGGGCCGACAGGGCGAGATTGACCGGAGCCTCGAACCCCGGAACCAGACGGCGGTAGGAATTGGTGGTCGGCGCGGCGAACGCCAGGATTGCCGGTGCGTGCTTCAGGAGGCCCCCGGCGGCATGGAGACCCATCTCGCTCAATCCGGCATACCCGTTGCCGGCGAACAGCGGCTTCCCGCCTTTCCACAGTGACGTGTGCGAGTGCATGCCGCTGCCGTTGTCTTCGAAAATCGGCTTGGGCATGAACGTCACGGTCTTGCCGCGGCGCTTCGCCACGTTCTTGCAGATGTACTTGTACCACATGAACTGATCCGCCATCTTGAGCAGCGGCTGGAACTGCATGTCGATTTCGCTCTGACCGGCCGTCGCCACCTCGTGATGGTGCGCCTCGACGACGATGCCAACCTTCCGCATTTCATCGACCATCTCACCGCGCAAATCGTGGTAGGTGTCGGTCGGGCTCACCGGGAAGTAGCCGCCCTTGAAGCTCGGCTTGTACCCGAGATTGGGCTCTTCAATCCGCGCGGTATTCCACGCTCCCTCGGCTGAATCGATCTCGTAGTAGCCCCTGTGCTGGTTCTGTTCGTAGCGGACTTCGTCGAAGATGAAGAACTCCGGCTCGGGACCGATATAGCAGGTGTCGGCGACCCCGGACTCCTTCAAGTAGGCCTCGGCCTTGCGGGCGATGTGTCGTGGATCGCGCGTGAAGTCCTTGTGGGTAACGGGGTCGACGATGTTGGCGATCACGCTGATCGTCGGCCTCGCGAAGAACGGGTCGATGCAGGCCGTATTGGGATCGGGGACGGCGAGCATGTCCGATTCGTGAATCCCCATCCAGCCGCGAATCGAGGAGCCGTCGAACCCCAGGCCCTCCTTGAATGTGCCGTCGTCCCACAGATCAATCGGGAACGAGCAGTGTTGCCAGCTGCCGAGCATGTCGACGAACTTCAGATCCACCATGTCTGCCTTGTGCTTATTCGCGAGGGCGAAAAACTCGTCCGATTTCATAGCAGCGGCTCCTTTCCTGCCAGTACGCCGGCTCAGCTGGACGGGGTGGGAGTTCGTGCGAGACTCATCAGGGGTTCGCCATGTCGCGCACGGACCCGATCGACATCGACGTCAAATCCGCGCCGTTCGATCAGCTCAGGAGCATATATCGCCTCTCGAAGGATCGCAGCGGCAAAGGCTCAGACGGCTGTGCCCGGCATCACCTCTACGTCGCGCGTGACAAGCCGCATCGGGTGAGCGTGCTGATCAAGGTGACCGCGAGGCCTGGGCTCGTCTACCAGCAGGATCTCACCAACGAAATCGCCAGTCTCTCGACCATCAATCGGGAGCTGCCGGACTCTCGCTGCTTTCCTTTCGTCAAAGAGCACGGCGCTCTGCGCGATGGCCGTGTCTTCATGATCACCACTCTGTTCGACGAGTGTCCGTTGGCCACCTCCATCGGCGCGGAGCGGATGCGAGCCAGGCTGGTCGGCCACCTGAGGACCGCGATCGAGGTCGCAAAGGCCCTGGCCGAGCTGCATCGTCTGCAGATCTTCCACGTCGATCTGAATCCCATGAACGTGCTGTACCGGTCGGAAAAGCACAACCCCGTGATCCGGATCGTGGACTTCGAATCCTCGTACGAAGCGTCCCGGCATGCGACCGGCACGTTCTACAGTCCGCCAACGACCCCACGGTATTCCGCGCCGGAGGTCTCCCGTCAGGCTCCGGATGCGCGCGCGGACGTGTTTTCACTGGGCGCGGTGCTCTATACCTTGCTGGCCGGCCATGGGTGGACGTGGGACGACGAAGTCGGCGCGTGCGCTCGAGCGGATGGGGAACTGGACCCAGAGCTCAAGGACATCCTGCTCCCGGCCGTCGACCCCGATTGCGACAAGCGTTATCCGTCCATTGAGGCATTCCACTCAGCGCTGGCGACGTACCTGGAGCACATCTGGCCCACGCGGTCGTGGTAGGAACTGGGCCTGAGGTGACGTACGCTTGCCCCCAAGGAGGGCCCGATGCGATACGTGCGCCTGTTGTCACTCGCTCTTATGGGCGTCCTCGGCGTCGTCGCCATACGAATGATTACGCTCGGCGCGCAAACCGCACCCCGCCCGACAGTCGCCGTGGATCGAGAGTGGACGCCGCCGCGCACTGTCGATGGCCAGATCGACATCGAGGGCGTGTGGGACTTCAGCACGATCACACCCCTCGAGCGCCCGGCCAATCTGGGCGACAAACAGACCTTCAGCGAGGAAGAGGCTGCGGCCTTCGAGCGGGCCGAGAACCTGCGCCAGAATCGCGACCTCATCGATCCCAAGAAGGGCGGCCTGAACTACCTCCCTGGCAGCGTCGTACCCTACAACGAGTTCTGGTACGAGCGCGGCAACAGGATTGCGGGATCGAGACGGACATCACTCATCGTCGATCCGCCGGACGGCAGGATTCCCTCGTTGACGCCGCAAGCCCAGCGCCGGCTCGATGCGCAGGCGGACGAGGCGCGCGACGAACAGCTCGGCACGGTGCGCGCCGACTCGGCGCAATCACGTTCGCTCGTCGACCGGTGCATCGTCGGCTTGAACTCCGGTCCACCCTTCACACCGGGTGCCTACAACAACCGCGTCCAGATTGTGCAGGGACCAGAAGTCGTGGTGTTCGTCATGGAGATGGTGCACGAACCGCGCGTGGTGCCGCTGGATGGGCGGCCACTTCTGCCGCAGGTCATCCGGCCGTACAGCGGCGTTTCTCGTGGCCGCTGGGATGGCCGCACGCTCGTCGTGGACACCACGAACTTCCTGCGCGAGACAGCCTTCCGTGGATCCAGCGCATCGATGCGTCTGGTGGAGCGCTTCACCCGCACCGGCGCCGACACGCTGCTCTACCAGTTCACGGTCGAGGACCCGGCGACGTGGACACGGCCGTGGACTGCAGTCGTTCCCCTGCAGAGAGTCAACGAGCCCGTCTTCGAATACGGGTGCCACGAAGGCAACTACGCGATGCGCAATATCTTGTCCGGCGTGCGGGCACAGGAGCAGGCCCGGTAACGACCTTCAGATTCCCCGTGCACTAAGGCGCCTGAGACTTCGGTGCCGACAGACCCCGTCGCGCCAACCACGAGAGTCGTGCGCTAAGTGACAGACAGGCCAAAGGTTAATCGAATCCCGTCCCCTCGCGGCGAATTCGTCGATCTGCGCGTCGCCCGTTCGACGTCTAAGTGGAGGCGACATTTATGCGAACGATCCCTCAGGACCATTCACTCGCCGGCACCAGGCTCAGCAGTCACCAGATCTCGAAGGGCCGGCTCTGGACCGGCCGAACGCTCAGCTTGCTTGCCGTGCTGTTTCTCCTCTTCGATAGCGTTGGCAAACTTCTTCAGGTGCAGCCGGTGATCGACGGAACCATTCAGCTCGGGTACCCTCGCGACATCGTGTTCAGCCTCGGGCTGATCCTGTTCGCCTGTCTCGCGATGTACGTCATTCCGCGCACGTCAGTGCTGGGCGCGCTGCTGTTGACAGGCTATCTCGGCGGCGCTGTCGCCACGCACGCGCGGGTGGAGAACCCGCTGTTCACCCACGTACTGTTTCCCACCTACGTCGCGGCCCTCCTGTGGGGAGGCCTGATCCTGCGCGACGCCCGGTTGCGCACGTTGCTTCCAGTCGGGAGGGAGTCATGAGCGAAGTGAGGTCGCTGGACGGAACCCGAATCGCCTACACGCGAACCGGCAGCGGCCCGGCGCTGATCCAGATCGACGGCGCGTTGTGCAGCCGTGCATTCGGCCCCTCGACGAAGCTCGCGGCGAGGCTGGCGCGACACTTCACCGTGTATGCCTACGATCGCCGCGGCCGCGGGCAGAGCGGTGATACACCTTCATACTCCCCGGCACGAGAAGTGGAGGACATCGCAGCGCTCGTCGAGGCCGCGGGCGGGTCAGCATCCCTCCTCGGGCTGTCGTCAGGCGGAGCGCTGGCGCTCGAAGCCGCCGCCGCCGGCCTCCCCGTCACGAAGGTGGTGGCGTACGAACCGCCGTACGTGGACGAAGGAGGACAACGCGGCAGTGCGGCGCACCTGGATCAACTCCAGCGTCTCCTCGCTGACGGCAATCGCGGCGGCGCGGTGAAGTACTTCATGAAGGACATGGTCGGCGCGCCAGCTGCCGTCATCGTCGTGATGCGACTGATGCCCTGGATCTGGCGCAAACTCGAAGCCGTTGCACATACGCTGCCCTACGACGCCAGGGTGATGACGGAGTTCAGAATCCCGCGCACGCGTTTTGCGTCGATCCGGATACCGACGCTCGTGATGAACGGGACGAAGACCGATCCGCGGTTGAAGGGCGCAGCGGGGGCGCTCGCCACCGTCGTCCCCGGCGCACAGCATCTGGAGCTGGCCGGACAGACGCACAACGTGAAACCCGATGTGCTGACACCAGCGGTCGTGGAGTTCCTGGCTGCCCCGGCAGCCCCCACGCCGACGCGGAGCTGACCCGCCATGCGGTTCATCATCATGCACAAGACGAACGCGCACTGGGAAAGCGGCGCCATCCCGAGTCCGGAATTGATCGCGCGTGTCGGGGGACTTCTCGGCGACCTGGCGAAGGCCGGAGTGCTCGTCAGCGCGGAAGGCCTCCGCCCCAGCTCGGAAGGTGTGCGGCTGAGGTTGTCGGCGGGCACGCGGACCGTCAGCACGGGCCCCTTCGACAGGGGCAACGAGCTGCCGGGTGCCTTCAGCATCGTGCGCGCACGGTCGATTGACGAGGCCATCGAGTGGGCCTCCCGTCAAGCCGAGGTACTGGGCGACAGCGAAGTCGACATCCGGCCGGTGACTGAATCGTGGGACATCGGCATGGCCCCCAGGCCTGCCGATCTCACCACGCGGCGCTACATGGTGCTGCGGAAGGCCACGGCCGCGACGGAGTCGGGCCAGGCGCCGTCGAACGAACAGCGAGCGGAGCTTTCACGGTTGGTCGAAGAGACCACACGGACAAACGTCCACCTCGCCACGGAAACGATGCGGCCCAGCGCCAGAGGTAGACGCTACAAGAATTCCCGCGACGGCGTCACCGTGCTCGACGGCCCGTTCACAGAGTCCAAGGAGCTGATTGGCGGCTACGTTGTCGTGTCGGCCGAATCCCTGATCGACGTCGATCGCTGGACGAGGCGGTATATCGACGCGGTCGGAGGCGACGAGGTGGACGTCCGGGAACTGGAGTAAGGCACTCAGCGGCTCTCGGCCCGCCAATTCAGGATGACGTTCAGCTGACGGGGCACGGACCCCTCGTCGCGCCTGATCATCAGGAACCGCCTGCCGTCCGGCGACACGTCGTAGGACTGGAACCTGATGAAGTAATCGGCCCGGTCGACGAGGCGCCGAGGCACTCCCACCGACCCGTCTGCTCGCACGTCGACGCCCATGATGGCGTCGCCGGTCACATAGAACAGCTCGCGCCCGTCCCGGGACCATCGCGGCTGGAAGCCGCCGCCGGAGGATACAAGCGTCCGGTTTGCGCCGCTGGGATACGACTGCACGTAGACCTCGTAGCGGCCCGACTCGTCGGACGCATACGCGAGCCGCGTGCCGTCGGCCGAAAACTGCCCCTCGGTCTCGTTGGCCGGCGTGACGCGCACCGGCGTGACCTGACCGTCCGGCAGGAGCACCAGGAGATCGCGGCCGGTCTGCAGCGGCTGTTCCAGGAACAGCACGCGTCCATCCGTCCCGACCGCGAACGGGAACTGGTCTCCAGGCCGATCGAGGATCCGCTGCGCGGGCTGCGAGCCGTCCGCCGGCTGCGCGTACAGATCCCAGTTGCCGCCAACGTTGGATGCGAACACGATTCGCGCGCCGTCCCGGCTCCAGAGCGGAAACATGTTCGAGACCGCCTCGGCACCCTGAACCAGCCGGCTGCGCGTGGCCCGCTGCAGATCGTGGATCCAGATCTCCACGCCGTGCCGCACGACGGCTCTCGTGCCGTCGGGCGAGAGCGTCACCTCGCGATAGAGACCCTGCTCGGCGTCGGTGCGTTCCACAACGCCGTCGCGGCCAACCCACGCCAGGGACATCTTGGTTGGGTTGGCGGGCGCGTAAACGGCCGTGCCACTTCGTGACACCGCCAGCCAGGCGCGAGTTTCGTTCTCGACGTCGAAGTAGACGTTGTCGAGCACGGTCGCGTCGGCAGCGGAGCGAACCGGGTTCGCCGCGTCGAACGGGGCAGCCCTGATCCCTCCGGTCAGGTCCCCGACCAGGATGCGACCGACCGAACCCTCGCGTGAGTCCAAGATCGGCGCGTGCCACTGCGTCCCCGGCACGACATTCCGCCACTCGCGGGACCCGAGGGAAAGGAGCGCGGCACCGTTGTTCTGGCCCCAGACCTGGAACAGGAAGTCGCGGCTTCCGGGAATCCGCTCCGGGTAGGTGTGCGCGTACCCCTTGGCGGCGCCGTCCGGCTTGGTCAGCGACTCGGGCGTGCCGCCCGTCGCTGGAACCCGCATCAGACCCGAGCCCAGGGTCGGCGTATAAACGATGGTGTCGTCGTCGTGCCACATCCCGCCGTAACCAATGGCCGCGGCCGTCACCGGGATCGGCGTGCCGCCCGCCACCTCCACCTTGAGCAACTGGCCCTGGGCGAAGAAGGCCGCCCATCGGCCATCGGGCGAGAAGAACGGCTGCTTCGCGCCGTTCGAGGCCGGCACGGAACGCGCGTCGAACGCGTTGATGTCGCGCAGATACAACAGCGGCTCGTCCGAGCCCTGCCGCGCCGCATAGGCGACGGTCTTGCCGTCGGCCGTGATCGCGGGATACGACGTCAGCTCCTGTCCGGGCGGAAGCGCAATCGACAATCGCGCCAACGTCGGGGCCACTGGCGCGGGACCGTTCCACAACGCGGCAAGCGCGGCGACCGCCACCGCCGCTAACCCCGCAAGCGCCCACGCGGCCGGCCGTTTCCAGAGGGGCCGTGCAGCCGCCGCAGTGACCGACGCGCCGGCATCCTCCGCCAGCAGCCGGCGCGCGTCGCCGATCGCCGCCAGTCGGTCCTTGCGCTCCTTTTCGAGGCACCAGCGCAAGAGCGGCTGGACGCGGGCAGGCGCCTGCGAGACGTCGGGCTCCCGGTTGAGCACCTGGCCCAGAATCTCCACCGCGGTCTCGCCCAGGAACAGGCTCTTGCCCGTCAGGAGTTCATGGACGATGACGCCGAAGGCCCAGATGTCGGCACGCTGGTCCGCGGTCTTGCCCTTGGCCTGCTCCGGGCTCATGTAGGCGGCGGTGCCGAGGATCGTGCCCGCCTGCGTAGCCGCGATGGTCAAGGTCGGCGAGTCGTCGGGACTGCTGCCGCTGGCCGATCCTGGCAGCATCGCCTTGGCGAGGCCGAAGTCCAGGATCTTCACCACGCCGTCGGGCGTGATCTTGATGTTGGCGGGCTTGAGGTCGCGATGGACGATGCCCTTCTCGTGTGCCGCCTCGATGCCGTCGATGATCTGCCGCAGAATCGGCAGCGCATCGCGGAGGCTCATCGGCCCGCGCAGCGTCTCGCCCTCCACGTACTCCATCACCAGGTAGTCCGGCGCCACATCGTAGAGGTGGCAGATGTTGGTGTGGTTCAGTGCCGCAATCGTGCGCGCCTCGCGCGTGAACCGCTCGGTGAACTCGGTGTTCGACAGCTTGACGGCGACGTCGCGATTCAGCCGCGGGTCGCGGGCGCGATAGACCTCGCCCATACCGCCCTTGCCGACAAGCGCTTGGATTTCGTAGGGGCCGAGGGTGTCGCCGGGAGAAAGGGGCACGAGGCCGCGATTCTATACGGCTTCAGGCTTCAGGCTTCAGGCTTCAGGCTTCAAGCGCCATGCGTATCTCGTGGCTCTCCCTGCGCGGCTTGGCCTTCTCGGCCAGGCGAATGGGGAGCGCATGAAGGACGCGTTCGAACATCTGGCCGCTCGACTCCACACCATCGTCAGGACTCTCGAAGCGAGGGAAACGAAGCCTCGAGCCTGAGGTCTGAGGCCGGAAGCCCGGAGCCCGGAGCCCTTACAACCTGAATGGCTATCTCTTGCCATCTACGCGACCACGCAGTACCTTGTGGGCGTGAATCGGGTTCGGGGGCAGGTGCGGATGTGGGCCACGGTCTGGCTGGTGTGCCAGCTCGCCGCGGTGTCTGCATTCGTTCCGCGTGACTGCTGCGCCGCCCACCGGCGCGCCGCCACCGTGGCCGGCTCGCACGCCGCCCACGGCGGGCACGCAGTTCACCACAGCCCGCGGCCAGCACATGAGGACCGGTCCTGCGTGATGCGCGGTACGTGCAACGGCCCCCTCGACGCCATCGCCACGCTGTTCATGGCCCCCGGCCTGCCACTGCAGCCGTTCACCCTGCTCGATGACGGCGCGCCGCGGCCCGGCCTGCGCCAGGCCGACGCGAGCGCAATCGACATCCTGCGCCTTCCCACCACACCTCCTCCCCGCGTCTGACCCGGACGGTTCCGCTCGGGCCATTCGGGCCCGCGGATTGTTCGTACGGCGGGGGCAGGAGTCTCGATGCAAGGACGGGTGTTGGTCATCGCCGCCGTGGCGGCGATGCTGGCCGTCGTGCCGCGCGCGCTCGCGCAGCAGTCGGTCGATGCGGTGTCGGTCACGGGTGTCGTCCGTGACGCGACCGGCGGCGCGATCGCGGCCGCGAACGTCGAGCTGCGCAGCCTGGCGCGCAGCGAAGCGATCGCGCGCCGGACCGACGCGGACGGCCGGTTCGCGTTTCTGTCGGTGCCGCCGGGTGAATACACGCTTCGCGTCGCCGCCAACGGCTTCACGCCGTCGGTCTCGAACCTGCGGCTCCTGGTGGGCCAGGCCCTCGAGGTCCCGATCTCGCTGGCGCTCGCCGACGTGACGACCAGCGTAGAGGTCACCGCCCAGACGCCGCTGGTCGAGGCCCGCCGCACGCAGGTGGCGCACACCGTGCTCCCGGAGGAGATCGACACGCTGCCGCTGAACGGCCGGAACTACCTGGACCTGGCGCTGCTGGCGCCCGGCGTCTCGCGCACGGTGCAGCGCAGCACCGAGCGGTTCGCGGAGACGTCGGCAGTGCCCGGCACGGGCATCTCAATCAGCGGGCAGCGCAACCTGAACAACGCCTACGTGGTGGACGGGTTATCGGCCAACGACGACGCCGCGGCGCTGGCCGGCACCTACTTCGGCCAGGACGTGATCCGCGAGTTTCAGGTGATCACGTCTGGCGCCCCGGCCATCTTCGGCCGTGCCGCATCGGGCGTAGTGAACATCGTGACGCAGTCCGGCGGGCAAGCCCGCCGCGGCCGCGCCTACGCCTACGTCCGCGACGACTCGCTCGACGCACGGAACCCGCTCGCGACCCGCGAAGACCCGCTGTCGCAGTGGCAATACGGCGGCAGCCTGTCGGGGCCGATAACCCGCGATCGGGCCTTCTATTTTGCGAACGTCGAACGAACCGACCTCGAGCGCACCGGTATCGTGACCATCGCGCCGGGCGCGATCGCGACCATTGCCGACACGCTGGCGAGGATCGGCTATGCGGCTGCCCCGCCCCCCACGGGGGAGTTCCCGACCGGGTACCAGACCTCCAACGTGTTCTTCCGCGTCGACCACCTGCCCGCGCCGGCCGCACGCCTGTCGGCGCGCTACACCTTCTATGACGTAGCAAGCGACAATGCCCGGAACGTGGGCGGGCTGAACGCGGTCAGCCGCGGGACCAGGCTCGACAACCAGGACCACGCGGCAGCCGCCACGTTCTCGACCACCGGCGCCCGCCTGCTCAACGAGCTGCGAGGCCAGTCGACCTGGAGCCGGCTCGGCGCGCCGGCCAACGACCACCGTGGTCCGGCCGTCAACATCTCGGGCGTGGCCAACTTCGGCTCCTCGACCTCGTCGCCCGAGCGCCGCGACCTCGATACCTACGAGCTGGCCGAGAGCGTGACCCTGCAGCGAGGCACCCATTTGCTGACCGGCGGCGGCAATCTGCTCTACGAGCGGTTGTCGATCGGGTTCCCGGGTGCAACGCCGGGCGTCTACACGTTCCAGTCGCTGGCCGCGTTCACCGCCGGGCGCTACGTCAACTTCCAGCAGGCCTTCGGCCGGGAGTCCCAGTTCCAGACCAGCACCAGCGTGGCGGCCTTTCTGCAGGACGAATGGCGGCCGCGCCCCGCGATCACGGTGAACGCGGGCCTGCGCTACGACCTGCAAACGCTGGCCGACCCGATTGCTGCCGACGGCGACAACCTGGCTCCCCGCCTCGGCGTCGCGGTTGCGCCGGGAGACGGGCGGACAGTGTTCCGGGCCGGTGGCGGCCTCTACTACGACCGCATCCCGTTGCGCGCGGTATCCAACGCGCTGCAGCGCAACGGCGCTCGACTATCGCGTCGCCTTGCTGCCCTTCGAGCAGCCCGGGGCTCCGGTGTTCCCGCAGGTGCTGCCCACTTTCCCCGCCGGCATCCTGAGCAACGTGACCACCATCGATCCCGGCATCGAAAGCGGCGTCGGACGTCAGTTCGACCTGCAGATTGAGCGGCAGTTCGGCGGCCGTACCACGGTTCACGCCGCGTACATCCACTTGTCGGGCGAACGGATGCTCATGTCGCGCAATGTCAACGTGCCAACGCTCACCGCTGTGGAGGCCGCAGCACGGAATGTGGCCAACCTGGGCCGGCCCGACTCGACGGTCGGCAACAACAGCCAGTACCAAAGCATCGGCCGAGCCGACTACGACGGGATGACGCTGTCGCTGCGGCACACCGACGGGCGCTGGGGATCCCACCGCGCGTCGTACACGCTGTCGAAGGCCCTCGACAACGCCGGCAACGCGTTCTTCAGCTCGCCGCAGGACAACTTCGACGTGGACGACGACTACGGGCGATCGGACAACGACCAGCGCCATCGCCTGGTCCTGAGCGGCGCGGCGCCCGTGAAATGGGGCCTCGACCTGTCCTACATCTTTGCCGCCGCATCGGCGCCGCCGTTCAACATCCAGACCGGCGGCGACCGCAACGGCGACACCACGGTGAACGATCGGCCGGCCGGCGTCGGGCGCAACACCGGCACCGGGTTCTCGTCGGCGACGCTGGATGTCCGTGTCGGGCGGCGATTCGCCGTCGGCCGCGGGCACACGGTCGAAGCCACGCTCGACGCGTTCAACGTCCTCAACCAGACCAACTACCTGATTCCCGAACAACGTGATCGGAACGGGGCCGACGCCGCCGCCGACATTCGGGCGCCCGACGGCGGCCGGCGATCCCACGGCAGCTGCAGCTGGGGCTGCGGTGGAGTTTCTGATGCGGGGCGCAGCGGCGTGGCTGTCTCGCGCTGGCGGCTGGATGGGCGTGGCGATCGCGCAGGGGCCGGGCACCGGCGTTCCGGCCGCGATACGTCAGCTCGGGGTCGCCGGGTCGGCCAATGCCCACCCGACGGTGAGTGCGCGCGGCTCGTTCGTCGCCGTGGCCTGGGGTGTCACCGCTCCCGGCAAGGGCACGGACGTGTACGTGTCGGTGAGCCGGGACGGAGGAGTCACCTTCGGCGCGCCGGTGCGCGCCAACGCCGAACCCGGCGAGGCGCGCATCAGCGCCGAACGGCCGCCTGTCGTGGCCGTGGTGCCATCGGACCAGGGGACACCCGATGTAGCCGTCTTGTGGACCGCCGGCGGCACCCACACCACCTTGAAGCTGGCGCGCTCGGGCGACGGCGGCCGCACGTTTGCGCGGCCGCGCGAAATTCAGACGGCCGGCGCGCCCGGCAACCGGGGCTGGGCGTCGATGACCGCCGATGAGAACGGCACGCTGCACGTGGTGTGGCTCGACCACCGGGACACGGCCGGGCCGCT
The DNA here is from genome assembly GCA_963713655.1 of uncultured Acidobacteriota bacterium. GTDB lineage: Bacteria > Acidobacteriota > Vicinamibacteria > Vicinamibacterales > UBA2999 > CAWEBF01. The sequence continues at coordinate 174,620 of CAVQMT010000048.1, read as the reverse complement.
GCGCCCGGTCACGACACTGGTGGCCACGCCCACCGCGACGGCGCCGCCATGGCGAGCGCTCGGGGCTCTACTACGCACAGGTCGGCGGCAGGGTCGCGCCGAGCGGTTGCTGGCGCGAGGCGTGTGCTACTGCTGCAAGACGGCGGTTGCGGCCGGGCCGGACAATCGCATCGCGGCCGCGTGGCGCCACGTGTATCCCGGCAACCTGAGGGACATCGCCGCCGTCACCTCGGCCGACGTCGGCCGCTACCTTCACGGCGCCGCAGCGGGTCAGCGAGGATCGGCTGGGCCATCGACGGCTGTCCCGAGAACGGCCCCAGCGTGGCGTTCCACGCCGGCCGGCTGCACCTGGCGTGGCCGACCGTGGTCGGTGGGCGCGAGCCCGCCGGCGCGATCTTCTATGCGTCCGCGCGCGACGGCGGCGGCTTCTCACCCCGCGTGCGGGTTCCGGCCCTGGCAGGGCGCGATCCCGAACATGTGCAAATCGCCGGGGCGAAGGCCGATCGCCTGATGGTGGCCTGGGACGAGGTCGTGGAGGGCAAACGGACGGTCGTTGCCTCGCGGCTGCAGCTCACCGCCGGCGCGGCGATCGCGGGTGCGCCGACCGTGGTCACCGCCGGACGCCAGGCCCGCCACCCCGCGCTGGACGGACCGGCACCGCAGCGGCGGGCGTCGCTCGGCTGCGCGTGGACCGACGGAGCCCGTCGGACGACTGGCCGCGACGACGATGGCCATCGGCCGCTTCGACTGCGACTGTGGCCATGGAGTCTAGTTGCGGGCGCTGACCAAGGCGGCGTCGCCGGCCATGGCCTCGGCGGCCAGATCGGCCACCACGCCGTCGCGGACCCCGGCGATCGAGTAGTGCAGACGCGACAGGCCAATCGCGTCCATGATCTCTGACAGCACGGCCACGCCGGCGACGATGATCTCGGCTCGACGGGGGCCAACGCCGGTCACGGCGGCCCGGCCCTCCAAGTCGAGCGAGCTGACCCTCTGAAACAGGTCCGCCACCTGCTTGCTGCTGGCGGCCAGGGTGTCGGCCTCGTCGCGCTTGGAGCGCTTGATCTCGTTGACCGCGCAGACCACCGCCGCCGCGGTCGACGAGGTGGCGATCATGCGGTGCACCTGCCCATGGCCGAACCGCTCCAACGGACCCGCCAGGCGCTCGCGTATGTGCTTCTGGAGGCGCGCGATTTCACGCGGATCGGGAGGATCGCTCTTGAGGTACACCTCGGTCAGCCGCACGGCGCCGAGCTGCTTCGAGAAGGCATCCACCAGCCGCCCGTTTTCGCTGAGGATCAGCTGGGCGCTGCCGCCGCCGATGTCCACGATCAGCACCGGCTTCCGCAGCTGCGGCCAGCGTGCCTGGACGCCCCGCTGGACCAGGCGGGCCTCCTCGACGCCGCTAATCACATAGAGCGGCGTGCGCATGATCGCCGAGGCGCGGGCCACGAACTCCACCTGGTTCGACGCGTCGCGCAGCGCCGAGGTGCCGACCGCCCGCACCGCCTCCACCTTGAAATCCCGGTACTCGCTGGTCATCCGCTCGAGGACGCGGCACGCCAGGTCCATCGAGGACTCGCTCATTTTTCCGTCGCGGAAGACGCCGGTGCCGAGCCGCACCACCTGGCGATCGGAGGCGAGGGTGTCGAACCGCCCCTTGGAGTCCACCGCGGCCACGAGCAGTCGGATCGAATTACTGCCGACGTCGATGGCCGCATAGCGAGGCATCGAGAGTAATGATACCCGCTCGCTTGCGATTGGGTGAACGTCTTTCGCGGGCGCGTTCGGCTGGTGCGCGCGGCTAGTCGCGCGACAGCTCAGCGTAGTGCTTGATCAGGAACTCCTGCGCGTCGAACTCTTCGCCCTCGGCCGGCCGCGTGTAGCTGCCGTCGGCGTTGAGGACCATCGCACGCCGGGTGTCGCGCAGGTATGCGCCCAGCACGATGTCGCGCAGGTGCGACAGGATCTCGGGATCGCGGATCGGACACAGCGTCTCGACCCGCCGGTCGAGGTTGCGCTCCATCAGATCGGCGCTGCCGATGTACATCTCCTCGTCGCCGCCGTTCTTGAACCAGTAGATCCGGGAATGCTCCAGGAAGCGGCCGACGATCGAGCGCACGTGGATGCGGTCGCTGATGCCGGGGATTCCCGGCCGCAGCGAGCACACACCCCGCACCAGCAGCTCGATGTCGAGGCCGGCCTGTGACGCCCGGTACAGCACCCGGATCATCTGATCGTCGGTGAGGGCGTTCACCTTGATGATCAGGCGGGCGGGACGGCCCGCCTTGGCGTGCTCGGCCTCGCGTTCGATCAGCTCTTCCAGGTGTTTCCTCAGGCGCGCCGGCGCCACGACCAGGCCGCGGTACTCGGTCTGGTTCGAGTAGCCGGTCAGCAGGTTGAACACGTCTGCGGCGTCGCACACGATGTTGGGATCCGACGTGATCAGGCCGAGGTCGGTGTACATCCGCGCGGTCGTCGGGTTGTAGTTGCCGGTGCTGGTGTGGACGTATTGCTGGACGCCGTGCGGGCTCTGGCGAACCACCAGGCACAGCTTCGCGTGGGTCTTCAGGTTGGCGAACCCGTAGACCACGTGGATGCCGTGCGCTTCCAGCTGCCGTGCCCAGATGATGTTGTTGCGCTCGTCGAACCGCGCTTTCAGCTCCACCAGCACCGCGACCTGCTTCCCGGCCTCGGCGGCTTCGATCAGCAGCGGCACCAGCGGAGACTTCTCCCCAATCCGGTATAGCGTCATCTTGATGGCGATGACGTGGGGATCGCGCACCGCGGCACGGAGGAAGGTCTCCACCGAGGCGAACCCCTCGAATGGGTGATGCAGCAGCACGTCCTGATAGCGGATCAGGTCGAAAATCGATTCCGGATCCTCGTCGAGCCGCCACATCAGCGGCGCCGCGAACGGCGCGTACTTCGAGATCGGGCCGGGGGATGCTGGTCATGCGCATCCAGTCCCCGAACCCCAGCCGGTCGCGGCTCCGGAGCACCACCTCGTCGGAGGCCTCGAAGTTCTCGACCAGGATGTCGAGCGTGCGCTTGGGCATGTCGTTTTCGACATGCAGAAAGGCCAAGTCGCCCTCACGCAGCTGCCTCAAGCCCCGGTCAACGGCCTCCAGCAGGTCATCGCCCTCGTCGTCGCCGTCGAAGTCGAGGTCCGTGTCGCGGACGATGCGGAACAGGTGCGCAGCCTTGACGACCGTGTCTGGGAACAGCGCCTGGATGTTGGCCTTGATGACGTCCTCGATGAAGACGAACGTCAATATGCCCGGCGCCGACAGCGACGGCGGCAACTCCACGAACCGCGGCAGGTTGCGCGGCACTTTCACGCGCGCGAACTTGGTGCGGCCCCCGTGCTGCACCGCCACCGCCAGGTTCGTGCTCAGGTTGGAGACGAACGGGAACGGGTGCCCGGGGTCGAACGCGAGCGGAGTCAGCACCGGGAAAACGTCCCGCGAGAAGTACTTCCGCAGGTGGGTCTGGATCTTCGACGACCACTCATGCGGGTCCAGGAACACGATCCGCTCGTCGGCGAGCTGGCGCCGGAGGCTGTTCCACGTGGCAGCCTGCTCGTTGAGCATTTCGTAGGCGACGCGGCGCATCTGGTGCAGCTGCGACGCCATGTCGAGCCCGTCCGGCGGATGATCCTCGATGCCCTCGCCGAGCTTCCGCATCGTTGTCGCCAGCCGGATCATGAAGAACTCGTCGAGATTGGCGCCGGTGATGCCGAGGAACTTGACCCGCTCGAGCAGCGGATGCGTGGAGTCGGAGACCTGGGCCAGGACGCGGCGGTTGAACTCGAGCCAGCCCAGCTCGCGGTTGATGTACAGCGCCGGGTTCTTGAGGTCCTGGGGGTCGATGGCGTCGAGAGTTCCCTGCTCCGGGGCGGCAGACGCGTTGCGGCGATCCATACGATGGATGGGGATTAGGATTGCAAGCTGAGTTCCCGATCATAGCAGGGAGATGTGACAAATCGTCGTGCCTCCTAACTCATTGATAAACAGACACTTGTTGTCTCTGTATCGGCCGGCGCATCTGGTGCAGCTGCGACGCCATGTCGAGTCCGTCCGGCGGATGATCCTCAATGCCCTCGCCGAGCTTCCGCATCGTCGTCGCCAGGCGGATCATGAAGAATTCGTCCAGATTGGCGCCGGTGATGCCGAGAAACTTTAGCCGCTCGAGCAGCGGATGCGTTGAATCGGAGGCCTGAGCCAAAACGCGGCGGTTGAACTCGAGCCAGCCCAGCTCGCGGTTGATGTACAGCGCCGGGTTCTTGAGATCCTGGGGGTCGATGCCGTCGAGCGGTCCCTGTTCCGGGGCGACGGACGCGATGCGGCGATCCATACGAGGGATGAGGGTTAGGATTGCAAGCTGAGTTCCCGATCTTATCAGGGAGATGTGACAAAAGCACTTGATCCACCTAACCCATTGATAAAAAACAACTTGTGCGTTTGTGGCGTATCGGACAGCTGCGGTAAGGGGGGCCCTCATGAGGGAAACCACCATCTATCTCATCAGGCACGCTATCGCCGAAGAACGCGGGGACCAGTGGCCCAACGACGATCTTCGGCCGTTGACCGAGGAGGGCATGTCGCGGTTCTCGAACGGTGCGCGGGGCTTCTTCACCTTCGCGACGCCTCCCGAGAAGGTCGTCACCAGCCCGCTGGTGCGCGCGCGCCAAACCGCCGAGCTGTTGGCCCGGGCGGCCGACCCGCCCCTGCCGATGACCGATCATGGACGAGCTGTCACCGGGATACCCAGCATCCGAGGTTCTGACCCAAGTACGGAAGCTCGGCGACCTGCAGCGGGTGGCGCTCGTCGGCCATGAGCCCGACCTCGGCTACCTGGCGGCGCATCTGCTGGACGCAAAGCGCTCCTCTGCCCTTCAAGAAGGGCGGCATCGGCTGCATCGACGTGACGTGGGGCCGCCCTCCACGCGGCACGCTGGTGTGGTTTCTTCCCCCCAAAATCCTCCGGCTGCTCGCGGGGTAACGCCCGGGCGCGCGGACGCGTTGCGCGCCCGGAACAGTGCCGACTCCGGGTCGTCACGGCGGTCTTCCACACTGCGGCAGGAGGGTTCCGCCGTGCACCGCCGCCATCGTCCGCACCCGGGTTCGTCGTGGCAGTTCGTCCGCAACACCGATAGGATCTCGGTTGTCCGCCCGGATGGGCTCTCGCTGACGGTCGGAGGACTGCATTTGTCTTACACGCACTATCGCTTCCGCGACGAAGGCGCCGCGCAGGCGTTCCAGATCGCGCTGGCAGAGACGCTGACGGGCAGCGGATGGTTTCTGCGCCCGGCGACGCTGCGGCGGCACCGATGACGGCGGGCGTCAGGCACACCGTTGGCCTGGCGCTCGGCGCCGTCCTGCTCACGGCACCGGCTTCCACGCAGGAACGGCACGACGCGTCCATTCAGTTGGGCCCACGTCCCTTCTTCCTCGTCAACGACATGCGCGACGGGCCGCTCAAGGATCGCCTGCGTGCGTGCGCGAACGGGCCGTTTCGCCGCTCCGACTTCTCGATCGGACATCGCGGCGCGGCATTGCAGTTCCCCGAACACACGCGCGAGTCCTACGAGGCCGCCGCGCGCATGGGCGCCGGCGTGATCGAGTGCGACGTGACTTTCACGAAGGACCTCGAGCTCGTGTGCCGGCACGGGCAGAACGATCTGCACACGACCACCAACATCCTGGTCACGCCGCTGGCCAGCAAATGCACCACGCCGTTCACACCCGCGGCCCTCGCCGCCGACGGCCGCGTGATCGCGCCGGCCAAGGCTGAGTGCCGTACCAGCGACCTGACGCTGGCCGAGTTCAGGACACTGCGCGGCAAGATGGACGCGTTCAATCCGGCGGCGCGCACGCCCGAGGAGTATCAGGGCGGCACCGAGGCCTTCCGCACCGACCTGTATGCCGGCCCGACCAGCGGCCACCTGATGACCCATCGCGAGAGCATCGAATTGTTCCAGACGCTGGGCGTGAAGATGACCCCGGAGCTCAAGGCGCCGGTGGTGCCGATGCCGTTTCAGGGTTTCACGCAGGAGCGTTTCGCGCAGAAGCTGGTCGACGAATACAAAGCGGCGGGCGTGCCACCGGGCCGCGTGTTCCCGCAATCCTTCAGTCGCGCCGACGTGCTCTATTGGGTCAAGGCTGAACCGGAGTTCGGGCGGCAGGCCGTCTTTCTCGACGATGCGCAGACGCCGGCCGACTTGCCGAGCGCGGCGGAGCTCCAGTCCTTGAAGCAGGCCGGGATCAACATCTGGGCGCCGCCAACGTTCGCCCTGCTGGCGCTCGACAGCGACAATCGCATTGTTGCCTCAGACGCGGCCAGGCACGCGCAGGCGGCCGGTCTCGATCTGATTACCTGGACGCTCGAGCGGTCTGGTGTGCTGGCGGACGGGAAGAACGGTTTCTACTACCAGACCATCGACCGGGCGATCTCGAAGGACGGCGACTTGATGACCGTGATCGACGTGCTGGCGCGCGACGCCAGGGTTCGCGGCGTGTTCTCGGACTGGCCGGCGGCCGTGACCTACTACGCCAGCTGCATGGGGCTTCCGTAGCAGTCACGTCCCCTACTCCGCCCCGACCCAATCGCCGTCGCGGAACAGCGTCAGCGCCACGTCCACGTTGCGCCGCAGCGCCTCCTTCACATCGTCGCGGCTCTTGTCGCAGCGCAACAGCGTCTTCCACGAGTAGAGGTGCTTCGGCTTGTGGAAGTCGCTGCTAGCGACGTAGGGGTAGTGCTTCAGGCTGGTCACCGAGAACAGATCGTCGCGGTTGGCGGCTTCCCACACGTCCACCAGGTCGGCCAGCGTGTCTCGGTTGTCCCACAGGTAGCAGGTGCTGATCTCGATCCGGCGCGTGGTGCGGTGATGCGGGTGGCAGGCGATGCTGAGCGCGCCCTGGCTGCGGATCTCGCGCAGGATGCTCTCGGCCTTCTGGTCCGCGCTGATGTACTGCTGGATATCCAGCGCGATGATGTGGGAATTCTTCTTGCCGCTGAGCCGGTTCTGCGTGATCTCGGCGCCGGGAATCACCAGCATCCCGTATTCGCGCAGCGCGCGCGTCCCCTCGAGCTCGATATCGGCCAGATAGTCCTCGAACTCGTCCTCGACGATCCCGAAGCGCCGCTGGCCGAGCGTGGCCACCCTGCCGACGTTGGCCAGCAGGTCCTTCTTCATCAGAATGTGATCGGTGATCGCGATCACGTCGAACTTGCCGGTCTGGCCGTAGAGGTCCACCACCTCGCGCGTGGTGAGGCGGCCGTCGCTCCAGCGCGTGTGGACGTGGAAGTCGCAGAGCAGGAAGGGATCATATCCGGGCATCACAGCCTCACGTCGATGTGCGTGGCGTCCTTCGGCCGGTGGTGTAGCAGCTCCGAGACCGAAGTTGCGGACGTAGAGCCGGATCACTTTACGCTTGCCCAACGCAACGTAGCGGCGGGCCGAGGTATACAGCCAGCAGTCCTGATACAGGCCCACCTTCCCGACGCGGAACAGGCGCCGGCCCAGGTTGGTGTCCTCGCCGTGAAATTCGATGCGTCGTATCGAATCCGCCGATTGCCGCCAGCGCCTCGCGGCGGACCGCGAAGTTGCCGCCGTAGAAGATGGTGCCGAGCCGCAGCACGTGCTTGACCAGCAGCTGCGTGGCCGGTGCCACCGTAAGGTCGTAGCCGCGGATCAGGCCGCGGCCTACCCAGTCCCAGTCGTAGAAGCGATAAGGCGCCGAGAGCGCAATCAGCGCCGGATCCCGCTCGAATCGGCGCTCGATTGCCTCGAGCCAGGTCAGCGGCGCGCGGCAGTCGGCGTCCAGGTAGACCAGGATGCTGCCCGTCGCCTGGCGCCGCGCGGTCTCGCGAGCCTTGACCAGACCCTTGCGCGGCTCGGGCACCACCCGCACGCCGGGGACCCGCGCCGCGATTTCGCGGGTCGAGTCCTCGCTGGCGTTGTCGATGACCAGCACTTCGTCCGGCGGCCGCGTCTGTCCGAGCACCGAATAGAGGCACGCCGAGCAGATACTGCGCCTCGTTGTGCGCGCAAACGATGACGCTGATCGTCAGCGGCATCAGGATGGGCGCGCCTCGCGGCGCCTGCTCGTGTGCACCCGTCTTCGAGGCTAGCCGCGGCGTGTGACGGCCCGATCACGATCGCGAGACGTTCACGTAACACCGGCTTCGCCAGAGCTGAGACTTCGCAATCGCTCGTGGTGTGGTACATATCGCCCGACCCCGCCCGACGCAAAACAAGACTCGCCGCCCATGAGCATCCGATTCCGCCTCACGGTGATGAACTTCATGCAGTTCTTCGTCTGGGGCTCGTGGCTGACCTCGCTCGGCGCCTACATGATCGTCACGCTCGGTTTCACCGGCAGCCAGGTGGGCAGCATCTTCGCGACGATGGGCATCGGCTCGCTCTTCATGCCCGGCCTCATAGGAATCGTCGCGGACCGCTGGGTCAACGCGGAGCGTATGTACGGCATCTGCCACTTGGTCGGCGCGGGCCTCCTGCTCTGGGCGTCCACCGTCAAGGACTTCGACCTGCTGTACTTGATCATGTTGCTGAACGCGATGGTCTACATGCCGACAATCGCGCTCAACAACACCGTGTCCTACAAGGTTCTGGAGCAAGGTGGCCTCAAGGTCATCCAGACATTTCCGCCGATCCGGGTGTGGGGCACCGTCGGCTTCATCGCAGCGATGTGGATCGTGGATCTCGCGGGCTGGACCAAGAGCGAGCTGCAGCTCTACATCAGCGCGGGCGCTGCGCTTTTCCTCGGCTGCTACGCATTCACGATGCCGAAGTGCCCACCGGCGAAGTCGGACGGAAAGCGTAGGCTGGTCTCGGCGCTCGGACTCGACGCTTTCGTGCTGTTCCGGCGCCAGCAGATGCTCGTGTTCTTCCTCTTCGCGATGATGCTGGGCGCGGCACTGCAAGTCACCAACGCCTTCGGTGGTGCGTTCCTGGACGACTTCAAGACCACGTATCCGGGCTCTTTCGGCGTCGAACATCCGAACCTGCTGCTGTCGATCTCGCAGATCTCCGAGACGCTCTTCATCCTGACCATCCCGTTCTTCCTGCAGCGCTTCGGCATCAAGAAGGTGATGCTGATCAGCATCTTCGCCTGGGTGTTCCGCTTCGGGCTGTTCGCGGTCGGCGATCCGGGCGCGGGCCTCTGGATGCTGGTGCTGTCGATGATCATCTACGGCATGGCTTTCGACTTCTTCAACATCTCGGGCGCGTTGTTCGTGGACCGCGAATCGGAAGCGACCATCCGCGCCAGCGCGCAGGGTCTTTTCATGATCATGACGAACGGCCTCGGTGCCTTCGTCGGCGGCATCGCCAGCGGCTGGGTCGTCGATCACTTCACGGCGAACGGCGTGAAGGACTGGCAGAGCATCTGGCTGACCTTCGCGGGCTACGCACTCATCCTGGGCATCGTCTTCCCGCTGGTCTTCAAGTACCGGCACGACACAGGGAGGGCGGTACATCCGGCCCCGGGCGCAGCCAGGGGATAGGAATGTTCAGGGAGACGGAACGAGCAGCACCTTGCCGGTCGTCTGCCGGGCCTCCAGGGCCCGGTGGGCGTCGGCAGCATCCGCAAGCGGGTACTCGCGCTCGATGCGGACCTTCATGCGGCCATCGGCGAGCCAGCTGAAGACATCGTCGGTGCGCGCCAGCAATTCTTCGCGCGTGGCGATGTACTGGTTGAGGCCCGGCCGCGTCAGGAACAGCGACCCCTTGGCGCCGAGGACCGCGGGGTCGAACGGCGCCACCGGGCCGCTGGAGAAGCCGAACAGCGCCAGCAGGCCGCGCGGCCGCAGGCAGTTGAGGCTCTTCGCGAAGGTGTCCTTGCCCACCGAGTCGTAGACCACGTCCACGCCGCGGCCGCCGGTCAGCTTCTTCACCTCGGCCTCGAAATCCTGCTCGGTGTAGAGGATGACCTCGTCGGCGCCAGCCGCGCGCGCCAGCGCGGCCTTGGCCGCCGTGCCGGCGGTGCCGATCACGCGCGCGCCGCGAATGCGCGCGGCCTGCACGATCAACTGTCCGACGCCGCCCGCCGCCGCATGGACGAGCGCCGTGTCGCCGGGTTTCAACGGAAACGTGCTCGACGTCAGGTAGTGCGCCGTGGTGCCCTGCAGCATCACGGCAGCCGCGGTCTTCAAATCAACGTGCGCCGGCAGCGGCACGAGGCGCGCCGCCGGCACCACCGCGTATTCCGCATAACTGCCGATCACCATCGTGCAGGCGACGCGATCGCCGATCGCCAGCCCGGTCACGCCGGGTCCGACGGCGCTGACCGTCCCGGCGCCTTCCATTCCGAGCGTGAACGGCGTCGCCGGCGGCGGATACTTGCCGGCCCGGTACTGGACGTCGATGAAATTGAGGCCGGAGGCCGCGATCCTCACCACGGCCTGGCCTTCGCCTGCGGTCGGGACCTCGACGTCTTCATAGCGCAGCGCCTCGGGTCCCCCCGGCGCGTGCACGCGAACGGCTTTCACTGGCGGCTACTGCTTCAGTTCCATGTAGAGCTGGTTGAAGTTGCCGCCCGGGCCGCCGCGGCCGCCGGTCAGCGAGTAGCCCTTGAACTTCTCCGGCAGCTTGAAGTCCATCATCGCCTGATCGGGCGTCTTCCCCGCCTTCATCGACGCGCGGGCGTGTTCGAGGAACAGCCGGTTGAACTCGCCGAAGTCCACGAAGTCCTGCCAGGTCGTCACGGCGCTGTGGCCTGGGATCACCGTGGTGACGTTGGGAATGCCCTTGGCGGCCTTGCCCAGCGTCTCGCCGTAGGCGATGCCGCTGCCGCCGTTGCCGGCGTCGATGAACGGCTGCGCCTTGTTGGCGAAGGCATCGCCCGAGTGCATCACGCGCGCGTTGCGGAACACCACGAAGGTGTCGCCGTTGGTGTGCGCGGCGCCGAAGTAATAGAGGTCGATGGCGTCGGCGCCCGAGAGCAGCGTCAGCTTGTCCTTGTAGGTGCGGTCCGCGAGCCCCTGCTTGTTGGCCGGCTCCTGAAACACCGGCATCTTCTGCATGTTGGCGGCGGTGTTCTCCTGCACCACGATCTCCACCGAGGCCGGGAAGTACTGATTGCTGCCGGTGTGGTCGCCGTGGGTGTGGGTGTTGATGATGTGCGTGATCGGCTTGTCGCTGACAGTGCGCACCTGGTCGAGGATGGCCTGCCCGTTGTTGGCCAGCTTGGTGTCCACCAGGACCACGCCGTTGGCGGTCAGCAACACGCCGGTGTTGCCGCCCTGTCCCGGCACCATGTAGACGTTGCCGGCCACCTTCTCAATCGCGCCAACGGGCGGAAACTGCGGCCCGCCGCCCCGCCCCGCCCCGCGCTGGCGCGGCAGGCTGCTGCGCGCTCAACACGGCGGCGGTGACCGCCCCGCCCAATATGATGCAGCCAGAGTACAAATGTGCGCTTCATCGACGATTCTCCTTGTGGTGGTGTGCCGCGACCGCAGACACCCAGAGATCGAGCATGGGACGTCGCGCCTGGTCCTGCGTGATATGCATCGGAAACAGGACTCGACCCAAACCTTTGGTAGTCGCGATAGAACGTCTCGACGGCTACCTCGCCCTGCTTCGGATCGTAACCCAGGTCGTGACCCGGTCCAGCCGGTGTGACTCATCAAGAAGCCCGACGTATCGCCGCCCGCCCGCTTCGAAGCTGACTTCGACGCCGAGCGGCAGGGCGCGAGCGACGGCGCGGTTCGCCGCCGCCGCCTGCAGGAACCCGTCTGGCGTGGTCGCGATGCCGGCGTGGTTGTCGCAGCAGCGGCACCCGTGTCGTCGCGACGCCCGTCGTGTAGCGGTGGCGCCGAAATCGGAGTAACGCAGAGACTGCAGCTTGCGGGCGCCCGAGCGTCTTCATCGCAGCCCGCAGCGGATCGACGGGCCGCTCGTGCTGGCAGGTGTGCCGTGAGCACCACCAGCCAGAGCGTGGCGAGGGCCGAGTGCACGCGACCAGTCGGTTGACACGGCGCACTACTTGCCGTCCTCCCACTGAATCTGGTCGCTCATGCCGTTCTCAAACGAGCTCCAGCTCATACCGTAGGGCGTGCGCTCGAGCACAGCCTCGATCTCGTGGAGCAGGCCCTTCTCCGACCTTGAAGATCTGCCCGGCGACGGCATCCGCGACGTGCAGTTGATAGGTCCCCTTGCCGGACATGGAGTTCCACACGCCGTCGCCGATGCGCAGGCGCTGGCCGTTCTCCGAGTAGCGGACGCTGCCGGCGAGTCCGGCCTTGGCGGGATCCTTCGCGGCCAGTGCCTCGAGGTACTGGTTGGCGATGCCGATCAGGCAGGCGCGATCGCAGCGTCCCCCCTGCGCGGAGGCCACCGACGGCACGGCGCCGCACAAGGCCAGCGCCAACCACGCAGCTCGTGTCACGTTCGTCATGTCTGGGCGACGAAGCGTTTCTTCAAGCCCTGCCAGTGGGTGTAGTAGTCCCGCTCGAGCAGATCGGTTTCGAGCGCGAAGCGCGTCGGGCAGATGGGCAGGCGCGTTTCGAACAGGAACACCATCGTGTCGGCCAGGAACTGCGGCTTCAGCTCGGCGCTGGCGCCGCGATCGTAGGCCTCGGCGTCGGGGCCGTGCCCCGACATGCAGTTGTGCAGGCTGGCGCTGCCGGGGGCAAAGCCTTCCCCCTTGCCGATGTACTGGCCGGAAATCAACCCCAGGAACTCGCTGGCCACATTGCGGTGGAAGGGCGGCGGGCGGAATGTGTGCTCCGCGACCGACCACCGCGGCGGGAAGCAGCCGATTTCGACGTTCGACACGCCGTGCACGGCGGTTGGCGACGCCAGCACGCAGTAGATCGACGGATCCGGATGGTCGAACGTGACCGTGTTGATGCATTGGAACCGGTTGAGGTCGTACTTGTAGGGCGTGTAGTTGCCGCGCCAGGCGACGATGTTGAGCGGCGAGTGATCGATCTCGGCCTCCCACAAGCCGCCGCCGAACTTCGTCACCAGCCGGAAGTCGCCTTCACGATCCTCGTACGCGGCGACGGGCGCGAAGAAATCGCGCGAGTTGGCCAACCCGAACGTGCCAATCGGCCCCAACTCCGGCAGCCGCAGATGCTGGCCGTAGTTCTCGCAGACGTAGCCACGCGCCTGGCCATCCACCAGCTCGACCCGGAAGGTCACGCCGCGCGGCACCAGGCAAATCTCGCCGGGCATTACGTCCAGGACGCCGAACTCGGTGTGCACGACCAGCGCCCCCTTCTGCGGCACGATCAGCAGCTCGCCGTCGGCGTCGTAGAAGAAGCGGTCGGTCATCGAGCGGTTCGCCGCGTAGACGTGGATGGCCGCGCCTTCCTGCAGCACCGGACTGCCGTTGCCGCCCAGGGTGGCGATGCCGTCCACGAAATCGGTTGGCGTCGAGGGAATCGGCATCGGCTGCCAGCGCATCTGGTTCGGCGTCGGCGGCACGTCGGTGAACGGACCGCTGCGCAGCAACCTGCTTTCAATCTGGCGAAACGGCTTGTGCGTGGCCGAGGGGCGGATGCGATAGGTCCACACCGATCGGCTGACGCCGCGCGGCGCGGTGAACGCCGTGCCGGTCAGTTGCTCGATGTAGAGGCCCAGGGGATGCCGCTGCGGCGAGTTCTGGTCCCGCGGCAGCGCTCCAGGCGTTGCCTCGGTGGCGAACTCGTTGCCGAAACCCGGCTGGTACGCGCGTGTCGAGGCCATGGGAAGCGTAGGCTACCGTTGGCCGGGCACAGCGTCAATCGCGGGCACTATAATCCCGATCCCGAGGCCCGCCTCGCGACCTGGGGCAGAGGTTGATGCATGGCGTGTGAGCGATGGTTCGGTGGCGGCGTTTTCGTGACGGCGATGCTGGCGGCCGTGGGCGCAGGGGCTCAGGCGCCCCCGGCCCCGGACGGCGCCGAGCTCTACAAGCGCTCGTGCGCCCAGTGCCACGAAACCGGCGTCGGCCGCGCGCCCAGCCGGGAGCAATTCCGCGCTATGTCACCCGACCGCGTGCTGACGGCGATGGAAACCGGCTCGATGGTCACCATGGCCAACAACCGATCAGCCGCCGAGCGGCGCGCCATCGCCGAGTTCCTGACCGGCCAGACGTTTGCCAACGCGCTCAGCACTGCCCCGGCCCCGCGCGCGATGTGCGCCGGCCCGCGCCAGCCGTTCGATCCCGGCCCTGACCCGGCGTGGAACGGCTGGGGCAACGGCACGTCGAACAACCGGTTCCAGACGGCCGCCAAGGCCGGGCTGGCCGCCGCGGACGTGCCCAAGCTGAAGCTGAAATGGGCCTTCGCCTTTCCTGGCGATCTGCAGTCCTACTCGCAGGCCACCGCCGCCGGCGGACGCCTGTTCGTCGGCAGCTGGGGCGGCAAGGTCTACTCCCTGAACGCGGCGACCGGCTGCATCCATTGGTATTACGACGCGGGTAGCGGCGTGCGGTCGGCCGTCAGCATCGGGCGGGTGCAAACGTCCGCGGGCCCCCGCGTGCTGGCCTTCTTCGGCGACGGCGCGGCGATCACGCACGCCGTGGATGCCGCCACCGGCGAGCTGGTGTGGAAGGTGAAGGTCGACGACTTCCCTACCGCGCGCATCAGCAGCTCGCCGACGTTCTACAACGGGCGGCTGTACGTGGGTGTGGCCTCGGGTGAAGAGGCCTCAGGCGCGGTGCCCACCTACGAGTGCTGCAAGTTCCGAGGCAGCCTCGTGGCGCTCGACGCCGCGACCGGTCAGCGCGTGTGGAAAACGTATTTGGTCGAGGAGCCTAAGCCGACCAAAAAGAACGCCGTCGGCGCGCAACTGTGGGGGCCGTCGGGCGCGCCTGTCTGGGTACGCCGGCCATCGACCCGGTCAAGAACGCCGTCTACATCACGACCGGCAACAACTACAGCGACCCCGGATCCACCATGAGCGACGCCTTCGTGGCGCTGGACATCGCCTCCGGCAAAATTCTGTGGCACCGGCAGATGACCGCATCCGACGCCTATACGGCCGCGTGCCGCCTGCCCGACAAGACCAATTGCGCCGATTCCAACGGCCCGGACTTCGACTTTGGGTCGTCTCCCATGCTCGTGACGATGGCCGGCGGGCGCCGGGCGCTCGTCGCGGGACAGAAATCGGGCGTCGTGCACGCGCTGGATCCCGATCGCGACGGCGCGGTGATGTGGCAGACGCGTGTCGGCAAGGGCGGCACGATGGGCGGCGTGCAGTGGGGCTCGGCCACCGACGGCGTGAACGTCTACGTGGCGAACTCGGACATCGGTCGCGTCATGCTGAACTTCAGCAACAGCACCGACGCCGACCCGAAGCAGGGTGGTGGGATGTTTGCGCTGCGCCTCGCCGATGGGGAGCGGGTGTGGTACACGCCGCCCGTGGGGTGCGGTACTCGGCCGCGGTGCAGCCCGGCTCAATCCGCTGCCGTGAGCGCGATTCCCGGCATCGCGTTCTCCGGCTCGGTGGACGGGCACATGCGCGCCTACTCCACCACCGACGGCAAGGTCGTCTGGGATGTTGACACCATCGACATCTACGAGGCCGTGAACGGCGTCCTGGGACGCGGCGGCTCGCTCGACGGTCCCGGTCCGGTGATCGCCAACGGAATCGTCTACGTGAATTCCGGCTATCCGACCGCTGGCGGCACGCCAGGCAACGTGCTGCTGGCGTTCTCGGTGGACGGGAAATAGGGCTCAAGGGCGCCAGGCCCCGGGCGCCCGGACTTTTTCGCTAGCCACCGCTCGGCGTGATCGCGGAAGATAGCGAACTCAGCCGTACGTGTTGCCCCTTATCCCCCCGAACCCCCATGTCTGAATTCGAATCCGGTCTCCCGAACGAACCTGTCGAACGGCCTGTGCGCGAGGGGCTGCCCGCCGCCTATCGCATGCGCGCCGACTCTCACTACGTTGAACAACTCGAGGGCGCGAATCCAGCCCCTGTCCGGTTGATCGAGACGCGCGTCATCGACGTGCGCGGCGACGAGCCCCGGCTGGCCGCGCCGTTCGTCGACTCGGTGCGGCGCCACGGCATCCTGCAGCCGATCCTGGTGCAGCCGCGCGGCAACCGCTTCCGGTTGATTGCCGGGCGCAAGCGTCTGGCCGCCGCACAGGCGGCAGGGGTGCGCGAAGTGCCCTGCCTGGTGCAGCGGGTGGACGAAGACCAGGCGAATCTGCTCGCCGACGCCGCCAATACCCCGGCACAGGAGCCGCCGGCGGCGGGTTCGGGCGCCCCGATGCCGTCCTCGAGCGCAGCGCTGGCCAACGCGGGCCAGGCCACCGAGCAATTGGCGCAGACGCTGATGGCGCTGGCCACCTCGGCGAACCTGCTCTCGAGCGGCTCGCCGCTGACCAATGCCGTGGCGGCCGATCTGGTGAAGGCCGAAGCGGCGCGTGCGCTTCAGCTGCTCACCGCGAACCGTGTGCTGGGCAACGAGTTGCCGGTGTCGCGAGTCAAAGTGCCGGTGAAAGCCGTGATCGAGCGCGCGATGCAGATGACCGCTGCCGAGCGGCGGCTGCGCGCCGCTGAGGTCCAGGTGTCGTTCGAAGGTGTGGGCGATGCCGCGGTCCGCGGCGACGAGGAACTGCTGGCGTCGGCGGTGGCCGGACTGGTGATGGCTACCGCGGGGCTCGTCGGCGAGCGCGGTGGCCCCGCCGCGCTCACCACATCAGCTAAACAGGACCGGGTCTCCTTCGCCGTGTCGCAGACGTCGCTTTCCGTGCCAGATTCGTGGGTCGAGCGAACCTTCGATGCGCCGTGGCCGGCGGCGGCCTCGCCTCTGGGCAACCTGTCGCTGATGCAGGCGGCGAAGCGGATAGCGGAACTCCATGGTGGTCAGGCGAGCGCGTCGTCGAGCGGAGAGGGCACGACGTTCACTATCACACTGCCGCTCGTCGCGCGTGAGATGTAACAAGATGAGGTCGCGAAAAAAACATCGTCGCGATCGTAAAAACACTCTTGCACATCTCGTCCGCAAGATCTTATCTTGTGGCGTCCCCGCTCCTTCCCGCCCCATTGGAGGACCGTTGATCGGTCAACACGCGTTTGGCGCGCGGTTGCGCACACAACGAGAGCGCCACGGCGTTTCGCTGGCGGCCATCGCTGATTCCACGAAGATCAAGCTGTCCTTGCTCGACGAACTGGAACGCGGTGATGTCTCGCACTGGCCTCTGGGCCTTTTCCGCCGCGCCTACCTGCGCGACTACGCGGCCGCTATCGGCGCGTCGGCCGAGCCGCTGGTCGCCGAATTCGTGCGGCTCTTTCCGGAGGAGGGGCGCCCGGTCGATGATTCGACGACGTTGCCGGCACCGGAGCCGATGCGGCTCACGTTTCCGGACGGACGGCACGTGGCCTACCAGCGCGCGCTGTCCAGCATCGCTGGTGCCGCGGCCGAGCTGGCCGGCGTCGTCGCCGCCGGCGCAGCTCTGTCTTACGCGCTCAGCACGGCCATAATAGCGACCTGCGGCGCCGTGGCGCTGGCCTACTATCCGCTGGCCACCGCGGCGACGGGGCGCACGTTGTCCAGCGGCCGGCTGAAGTGGCTGGCCGGGCGCCTGCGCTCCAGCGCGCCGGCAGTCGAGGCCGAGGAGCCGGCGACGTTGTATCTGGTGCCGCGCCTGATGGGGCGCGGCCCAACCGCTGCCCGCACCCCCGCTGGTCACCGTCGACACCGACGACGCCTCCGCCAGACACTCCGCGGCAGTCTGACAGGTCTACCGAACCGGCTTAACGCCGGTTCAGTGTCTACCGAACCGGCTTGACGCCGGTTCTTAGGGGCGCCGTTGGCGCCGGTTTCTATCCCATTCGACCGGTCGTGGCGTCCGTACAACGGCGCCGTCATGCCTTCTCGCCGCCGATCGGGCATGCTGCTAGGCGGAGCCACCGATAATGAACGCGACCGAGATGCGGTCAGCCATGGACACCGACGTCACCACGCTGGTCAAGCGGTTGACCCGCGAGCTCGACAACTTCCGCGACATCGCCACCTACATCCTGCCGACGCCGGGCGAGGTCCCCAACCTGTCGGGCATCGACGTGTTCGGCGGCAGCCTGCCGCTCAGCGGCTCGGCCGGCGGCGATCACATCATCTATGTCGATTTCAACCGCCGCTACGATCTGGATGCCCGCATCGCCCGCGCCAGCGCCGACGGCCGCCCCGACGTGGTGGCGGAGCTGCAGCGGTGCCGCAGGAAGGCGGGCCTGGCCGTGGTGGACGTGGCCGGCCACCGGATGACGGACGCGCTGCTGGCGGCGATGTTTCACCAGGCGTTCCTGCTCGGCGCCATCTACGAGCTCGACACTTTCGGACGCATTACCCGCCGGCTGTTCGAGAACCTGAATACGCGGTTCTATCAGTCGTCGGGCGCCCACAAGTTCGTGTCGATGATCTACGGCGAGATCGCCGAGGACTCCACCTTCCGGTTCCTGTCGGCGGCGATGCCCTTTCCGCTGGTCTATTCGCAGCGCCACGGGCGGTTCATGGAGGTCGATCCGGAGATGTGCATCACGTTCCCGCCGGTCGGCATGCTGCCGTCATGGGACGTCATCGACCGCAGCACCACCACCAGCGACCTCGGGTTCAAGAACCACTACGAGATGAACAAGTGGCTGCTGATGGGCGCCGGCGACATCCTGCTGCTCCACACGGACGGACTGACCGACCATCGGAACGGCGACGAAGCCTATGTCCCTGGCCGCCTGGAAGAGGCACTGGGACGGGTCGCCCATCTGCGTGCCCGGGAGATTTTCGAGGCCATCAAGGCGGATCTCCTGGATTTCGCGCCGCCGTCCGACGACGTCAGCCTGGTGGTAATCAAGCGGGCGTAGGGAGCCGCCACTGCGATACGCTTATGGCGTATGCCCTGGCGGCCACTCCGGTGCGTCCCGGCGCTTGCCCTCGCTGTCGCAGCCAGCGCCGTGCTGCACGCTCAAGAACGGCCGGTCCCGCCGGATTCCGAGCGCGTTTCGCTGCCGGGCTGCTCGAAGAACCGGACATTCATCGTCGCCGAGGGTCCCGAGCACGAGCCCAAGCAGGTGACGATCGCGCCGGGCCGCCGCTTCCGGCTGGAAGGACCGAAAGGAGATCCTCGAAGACATCAAGCGCCGCGATGGACGGATGATCGAGGTCACCGGGCTCGTTCGCAAGGCGGTGATCACTCCCAACGGCGTCTCAATCGCCGGCGGGCGCGTTCAGATCGGCCAGATCGGTGGCGCGCCGCGCTCGCCGAACGTACGACCCGACCCGCGACCCCGCCTACAACCAGGCAATCATCGACGTGTCGAGCTGGCGGCTGATAGACGGCGGCTCCTGCAAGTAGGCGCGAGCCGCCGGTCTTCGGTCTTCGGTCTCAGTCTTTTTGGTCCTTCAGTGCGGAACTGCATTCATGGCAGGTCTATAGTCCGAAGACTGAAGACCGAAGACTCACGCCCTGGCTTCGGAATTGAACGCACCAGACGCTCGATATAGCGCACCGACTCGGGCAGGGGCAGGCCCTCGTCTGACAGCCGGCCGTCGGCCACTCGCTCGTCGAAGTTCGGCTGCACCACCTCGATGTCCACCAGTTCGGCTCGCTGGAGCGCCTTCAGCGCGTCGCGCGCAAGGCCCATCTTGCGCAGATGGTTCTGGATGCGCATGTAGTTGAGAAAGAAGCGCGATCCGCTGTCGGTGCGGATCATGTCGCCGATCAGGTATCCGACGTTGAACTGGAGCGGGTTGCCGTCCGAGCGCCGCGGGCTCTCCACCGTGACGACGACCGGATACAGGTTCAGCGACTCGTGGCGCGTGGCGCGCAAGAACTTGCCCACGAGCTCGGCCTCCCAGAAGTTCAAGCCGGCGTTCTCCTGCCATTCGGCCTTGGCGGCGTCCATGGCGGCGGCGTCCTGCCCCCGCCACACGCCGCCCGACGGCAGGAGCACCGGGGCCGCGGTCGCAACGCCCGGCACGGCCTGGACGCAAATCCAGGTGTGAGCGGCAGAAGCGCTGGAACCGCGGATCGAACATCGACCCCGTCATCGCCCAGGTGGCACACAGCATCCCCGACCAGGCCCAGTGCTGGAACAGGTTCATCCAGCCGCGGTTGTCGATGTGGTCGTGGTACTGGTTCAGGTCGAAGTCCAGGAACACGTCCTCCATCAGCTGCAGCATCTCGTTGCAGACGTAGAACCCGGCGCGGCGCTCCTCGGCGCTCGGCGGCAGCCAGTAGTTCACGGGCAGCCGGCGCGTGGCGCGGGTTGGCGCGACGCCGAGCTCGGGCGACAGGTCGAACGGCAAGCCGATCAGCGTCGGCATCTCGGGGAACATCTGCTCGTCGAGGAACCGCAGATGGTCCGTCGTGCGCACCGTGTTCCAGATCCGCGTCAGCGCGGTGGAATAGCGATGGACCGCGTTCTCGGGCGCCGGCGCCGGCTTGGACCACACCTGACTCAGCCGGGTGAAGAGATCCAGTTCGTCTACTTGTTCCACGGCCAGCGGCCGGCCGGCCATGGTCTCGGCGGCAGTCGCCGCCGGACCCTTGCGGAGCGCCGGCCCGAACACCTCATTGGCGATGTGGTAGCCAAGCGCGCGATAGCTCTCGAACTGCGATTCGTCGAAGAACTGGTCCGACGTGCTCTCGTGCGGAAAGGCGCGGTGCTCGGCCGCGTAGCGCAGCACATCGGTGGGCTCGTCGCCGGTCAGCGAGCTCTTGATGTAGAGAAGGGTGCCCGCCACTTCCTGCCGGTTCTGGCGGTCGTAGCGGATGCTGCCGACGGCGCAGTGCCACTCGCTCGTCGTGCCGCCCGGCGCGGGGCGAATCTTGCTGACGTCGATCTCGATGTCGACGCCGAAGTCCGACCGGCACTTCTCGATGGCGTTCCCCAGATCGCCGAACGTGACGGCGCCGTCCTGGCCGGCGTCGCAGGCGATGATGAACCGGCACCGGCGCCTGACCAGCTCATAGATCCCCAGATTCTCGAAGTGCCCGCCGTCGGAAAGATAGACCCACTCGCGCCGATCGGTGGTCATTCCCAGCAGCTCGTACAGCAGCTCGCGCAGCGACAGGCCGCCGGACGGGCGCTCCCAGACCTTCGGCCAGCGCGGATTGCGCAGCCACCAGCCCAACCGCACGTTGAAGACCGTCATCAGGAAGGTCAGCGTCGGCGACGAGTGGTAGCCCATGTTGGGGGAGGCGGCCGCCCCGGAGGTGGCGACCGCCATGCCCACGGTCAGCGACCGCTTGTCGCTGGCGTGCTCGCTCGTGGGCGCGTAAGCGTGCAGCCTGTCGTCGGCGAGGTCTTCCCCCTGTTCGTCGGTGCGGTACTCGAAGCCGCAGTAGGACGGCGTGAAGATGAACGACGCGGCCTTGCGCTGTTGCCAGGCCAGGTTCTGTCCGCCCACCAGGTTGAGCGCAACGTTGTAGATCGGATAGGGGCGGATGGGCCGCGGCACTCGTGCGGCGTCGGCCGAGAGCGGCAGGTCGTCGTCGCTGTCGAAACCAGTAAAGGGATTCGGTTCCCGCTTCCGGGAGGCGCCAAGAAAGCAGCGCACGAGCCGGTTGCGGTACAAGTTGTGGAGCGAGAACTCGTTCAGGTCTACCAGCCACGACACTGCCAGCGCCACGGTGCCCGTGCCGACGCACAAGCCGGCCAGCACGGCGAGATCCATCCAGCTGACTTCAAGCGGTACCGCCCGCACCGCCGCGGCGCTGGAGAAGCTTTGCAGCGTCTCTTCGAGTTGTTCGATCGTCCGCAAGGAATCCAGACGCACGACGTCGTGAATGATGCTGGACAGGATCAGCAGGTAGCCGATCACGAACGTGACCGGTGCGATGCGTCCGATCCACTCCAGGAGCGCCGGCCCTTCGCCGCCCGTGCGCTCGCTGCGGCCGACGGCGACGCCGGCCCCGGTCAGCGCCGCCCACAGGCCGCCGAGGGCGCTCATGACGGCTGTCTGGTGCTCCCCAAACCACGCCCACTGTCTGGCGAGAAACGCCGGCAGATGCGGCCCGGCGAGCGCGATGATGCCGACGACCGTCAACAGCAGCGCCACCAGCAGCTGGATGCCGCCGACCCGCCCCCACCACTCGCGGGTCTCCTCCGACATGCGCCGTCCCGCCAGGCCCAGGTGTGTGGTGACGCACAGGAACAGGCTTGCCACACCCAGCGGGAAAACCAGCAGGGACAGGCGCCACAGCCGTGGGCCTTCCCGCACGGCGCCGATGAGGGCCTTGCTGCCGTAGAGCCAGACGGCCGTACCAACCAATCCGGCGACGAGTCCGGTGCAGACGAGCACGGCTCCTGCCCAGATGGCGCGGCCCAGCGCCTGGTCCTCGTAGCCGTTGAGCGCGCGGTCTGGTCCGTCGTGACGTTGCGAGCCGGGTTGCCAACCACGAAACCCAGGACCAGCCCGAGCAGCCAAGCTCCGCCATAGGCCAGCGCGCCTGCCAGCAGGAACATGCCGTCGCTGATCACGCGGCTCGCCCCAGACGCCTGTGCCCACGTGAGCCCGCTGGCCAACCCGACCGCGACGAGCGACGGGATCACGGCCGTCGCATAGACCGTTGAGGCTTTCAGCCGAGACGTCCCGCTCTTGGTCCACTTGCCGTCCCGGGTCGGCCTGGCCATGTTCATCGTGCCGATGAAGGTAGGTAGCGCCCAGGAGCACGGCGGCCGTCGCGACCACGATCAGGCAGCTGGTGACGCCCCAGCTGACGTGCCATGCCGCCACGGTCCAGAACAGGATCGCGACCACCCACGGCAGGAACAACGGCACAGCCAGCGACAGGCTGAGGATGGTGAAATTGAGGATCAGGTTGCGGAGGCTGACGCCGACCGCCGCCCAGGTATCGCCGCTGAAGAGCCCCAACTTGGGCGTCAGGTAATTGCTGAAGCCACGCAGAAACCGCACCTCGCGCGGCTCGGTGTTGCCCAGGTCGAGCGCCGCCAGGCCGATGCCATTGGCCAGCACGGCCTGCAGCCAGCCGCCGATGTAGCCGCCGCCCGACACCGTGGACACGTAGTCCAGGCTGGAGAAGAGGCCCAGCCGCCTCATCGCCTGCAGGATCCCCAGGCCAAAGGTGGCGCTGCGGATGCCTCCGCCAGAGAGCGCCAGGCCGACCAGCGGCTCGCCGTTCGGCTTGTCGAGGTGGATGAACCGTTCGTGGTCGTGGACCTTGTCCGAGGAGACTGCGGCTTTTTGTGGCGACGAGGGGGGCATCAGCGAAGTGGCGTAATAGTAAGGCGGCCCCGGTCGTATTCGAACTCAGCGGTATCGGGGTACAGCCGCCGCGCACTCGGTGTACCCTGTGGGGCCATTCATCGGAATTTCAGGAGACCGCCACATGCACGCACGTACAGGCTCGCGCAGCGCGCCCATTGGACATCTGCTTCGAATCCTGCTCATCGCCGGGCTGACCGCGTGTGTCGCGTCGCCGGCGTGGGCCCAAGCCAGGGGCGCCGCCACGTTCGAGCCGACGGTCGGCCAGCCGGGCAAGGACGTGGTCTGGGTGCCCACCCCCCAGGCTCTGGTGGACAAGATGCTGGACATGGCCAAGTTGACGCCGCAGGACTATCACATGGACCTCGGCTCGGGCGACGGCCGGACGGTCATTACCGCCGTGAAGCGGGGCGCGCGCTCGACGGGCGTGGAATACAACCCCGACATGGTGGACCTGGCCAAGCGCAACGCCGTCGCCGCCGGCGTGGGTGATAAGGCGCAATTCATCCGCGGCGACATCTTCGAGACCGACTTCTCGAAGGCGCAGGTGCTGACGCTCTTCCTGCTGCCGTCGCTGAACCTGCGGCTGCGGCCCACCATCCTGAACATGACGCCCGGCACCCGCGTGGTGTCCAACTCGTTCACGATGGAAGCGTGGCAGCCCGACGAAACCGTGAACGTCGGCGGCGACTGCACCAGCTGGTGCACGGCGCACCTGTGGATCGTCCCGGCAAAGGCCGCGGGCACGTGGCAGCTGGGCTCGAACCCGCTGACGCTGACCCAGGAGTTCCAGATGCTGACCGGCACGCTGGGCACGACGGCGATCTCCGACGCGAAGATGCGCGGCAGCGAGATCACCTTCACGGCCGGCGGCACCAAGTACACCGGGCAGGTCAGCGGCAACTCGATGAAGGGCACGACCGCGGCCGGCACCGCGTGGACCGCGACCAAGAAGTAGCCACGGAAGGAACGCCCGACCCCATGACGCTTCCGTAATTCCGGCGCGTTGGGGTCGGGTGTCACTCTCGCGCGCGCTCCAGCGGCGCGCCCTTTCGCGCACATGTCGACGGCATTCGGCGGCCTCGTGGGACTACTGGCCGGGTTCCTGCTGGGGCTCGGCCTGGCCTCCGTGCCCACGTCAGCGACGGCCACCGTCATCGGCATTTTCGCCACGATCGGCGCGATCTTCATCGACCTGATTCGCATGACCGTGCTGCCCCTCGTGACGTCGCTGCTCATCAGCAGTCTCGGGGCCGCCGCAGGCTCGAGCAGCCTCGGACGCGACGGCGTGCGGGCGCGTGATCGGCGGCACCATCCTGCTCATCGCCGCCATCACGCTCAGCCTCGCCGTCGCGCGGCCGCTGCTGGATCGCGTGCAAGTGGACCGCGACGCGGCGATGGCGCTGCGCAATGCCTCCACCCCGGCCGTCGCCAGCCCCGGCCCCTCGACCCTGCCGACGATCGCGCAGTGGGCGCGTGAGCTGGTGCCGGTCAATGTCATCCGCTCGGCCGCCGACGGCCTGATCCTGCCGGTCGTGATCTTCGCGGTGCTGTTCGGCCTGGCGCTCGCCGAAGCTGGAACCGCCCAGGCGCGACCCGGTGCTTGAACGTCGCCACCGGCGTCGCCGACGTGATGCAGCGGATCGTCGCCGGCTTGCTGCGCGCGGCCCCGGTGGGGATCTTCGCGCTGGCCGTGCCGCTGGCGTCGGGCCTGGGCATGACTGCCGCGGCGGCCGTGTTTGCCTACATCGGCCTGGTGGTCGGCCTGACCGCCGCCGCCACGCTGCTCCTCTACCCGCTTGCCCTCGTGGCCGGGCGCCTTCGGCTGCCGGCGTTCGCGTCCTACTGCGCGCCGGCCCAGGCACTGTCCTTCACCGCCAGGTCGTCACTGGCGGCTCTGCCGTCGATGCTCGAGTGCGCCGCCACGGCCGGCTTGCCGGCCCGCGCCGCGGCCATCATGCCGATCGCGCTCTCGACCTTTCATTTCGGCGCGGCGATTGCCCAGACGGTGGGGGCGCTGTTCGTGGCTCGCGTCTACGACATCGCCCTGGCACCGCTCCAGCTGGCGTCGATGATGGTCGCGGTGTTCTTCGCATCGATCGCCGTGCCCGGCGTGCCGGGCGGCAGCATCATCGCGATGACCCCGGTGCTGTTGAGCGCCGGGCTGCCACCGGAAGGCCTGGGTATCCTGCTGGCCGTGGACGCGGTCCCTGATATGTTCCGTACCGCGGCGAACGTGACGGGCGCCATGACACTCACGGCCGTCGCGGTGTCCACCGACGACTGAAGGATCAGAGAGACGCCTGGACGCACCGGGTGATGCGGTGGTCGGCCCTACCCACCCCGATCGCGAGGGCCGCCCTGACATCGCTAGAATGGTCGAACGATGCGCAGTCTTGAAATCACCGAGCGCAAAGCCGGTCGCGTGACCGTGCTGTCACTGACCGGGCGCCTGAGCGTGGACGAGGAACCGGTCTTCAAACAAGCAGTCAGCACGCTGCTGGAGGCCGGCTGCGTGCTTCTGGTGTTGAACCTCGCCGCTGTGTCGATGATCGACAGCGCCGGCCTCGGTGCGCTGGTGGCGGCGTGTGTGAAAGCGCGGCGCCGCCATGGCGACGTGAAGCTCGTGCAGATGACGCCGCGCAACGATCACGCGATGCGGATCACACGCCTCGATGCGGTGTTCGAAAGGTTTGAGTCGGAAGCCGAGGCCGTCAGGAGCTTCGAGAACCGGCCCTAGCCTTGGGTTCCGGGCGGGCGGGCCGCGCGGGACACCCGACCCCGATGCGAGTGGATTACGGATTTGGTTGCGCGCCGCGCTCGGCACCAGTTGGATCACCCCGACCCCCGTGACCGTCCTTCACCATCACGAAGCGCGGCCGTCGGCGACACGTCGTAGTTGGCGATGGTGATGCCAGCGCCATAGCGTAGGTTCGCTCGAACAGCACTGCGGTGGCGCCAGCCACGTCGGCCCCGCCGTCTTGACCCCCACGGCCACCATCTTGTCGCCGCTGCGGTAGAGAGCTCGTCCCGCGCGGCTCCAGGTGGGCTGCGTGCCGCCCTCGGTCGAGACCTGCCAGCGGCGTCCGGCCCGGGAAGGGCCGCACGTAGACCTCGTTGCGCCCGGATTCGTTCGACGTGTACCAGCCATCGCCCGTCGGGCGACACCGCGCGCCGCCTTCGTAGGCGGAGTCTGTACGAGCGGCGCGCTGCGTGCGTCGGATCGTCGAGCGGCATCGCGGACAGGTCGAAGTTCGAGCGCCGCCGCGCTGCGCAGAGCCCAGCGTCTTGCCATCGGGCGTCGTTGCCGCCGGGTAGTCGAACTCGGTCGTGCCCGGCGTGGCTCGCCCCTGGCCGCCGCTCGGTCGTCTGGACGCCGCAGGCCCACGCCGCTGCGATGCATCAGGCTCTTGCCGTCGGGCAGCCACATCGGAAAGGCGTTGCCCTCGGTGTTCTGCGTCGCCAGCAGCTCGAAGGTGTTTCTCCGCGGTCGAGCACCCACATCGGCGCCCGCCTGCACGACGATGCGATCGCCGTCCGGCGACACACGCGGGTCTGGTGTAGCTGCGCGGGTCGTCGACGACGGGCTCCTCGCCGCCGCTCGCGGGACACCCACATCAGGCGTCTCAGCGCGGTGCTGGGTGCGAAGAGCACGGCACCGGCGGCGACACGTCGGCGATCGGCGCGCCGAGCGCGATGGCGCGGTTGTTCTCGATCGTCGGATCGGCTTGTCCCGTGACGAGCAAGTTGGTCTGGATCGAAGCGGAACGGCCAGTAGCTCGCCTTCCGGTAGAAGAATCGAGGTAGCCGCCGGGACCGAGCAGCGGCAGGGTGCTGTCAGTGCACCACCACCTTGCGCTCACCCGTCGCCAGGATCAGGCTCTCGATGCGCCAGCGCTCGCCTACCTGGCAGTGAACAGCACGGCGCGGCCGCCTGGCACGTCGATCGGCCACGCGTGCACCGTCTCGCCGGCGCCCGAGCGTGGTCAGCGCTTTTCGTCTCGCCCGCGGTGCGTGGCACTTTGCCATAGCGCCTCCCCACGCACGAAGATCAGATGGTCGTCCGGCGTCCATGTGGCTCCATAGAGCGAGGCTGGCTTCGTTGGTCGCAGTGACGTCACCACTGATCGGCGATCGATACCGTCTTGAGCTCACCAGCAGAGGTCACGAATCCCAACGACTGGCTGTCAGGGGAGAAGAAGGCAGTCGTGGCGTTGTCGGTGCCGCGATCGCGCGTCGCCTCGAACTCGTCTACACGTCGCAAGTACAGCGGACGGTGCCCCCGTACGTGCCGACGAAGGCCACGCTCTTCCCGTCTGGCGATGCGGCCACCGTTCGCGACGTGGCCGTGTACAGTTCGACTCCTACCGGCAGGTTCAACTCGAGCCGCGTGACCTGGGGCGCAGCGGCGGCCCGCCCGTCGCCCGTCCACAGGCGCCAGCCGGCCCAGCGGCGACTACCCGACGCCAGCACCGCCAACGCAGTCGTCGCCACCAGCAGCCAGCGCGACGGCGTGACCGCGCGACCGGCGCGGATGGCCTCAGGTCGATGCCAGAACCGCGTGTCATGTTCTTCCAGTTCGATCCGCGCATCGGCCACATGGTGCAGGCGGCGCGCGGCGTCCTTCTGCAGGCAGCGCTGCAGCAGCGTCCGCACGCGCTGAGGCGTGCTCGCCGGCAGCGTCGACCAGTCCGGTTCGCGCGTCAGCATTGCGCCACGCTCCGACACCGTGTCGCTGGCGCCGAACACCTGACGGCCGCTCAGCATCTCGTACAGCACGCAGCCGAAGGCCCAGATGTCGGCCCGCTTGTCCACGTCCCGGCCGCGCGCCTGCTCGGGCTCATGTACGCGGCGGTGCCTACCAGCATCCCGGCTCCGGTGTCATGCGCCGGCGTAGCGATCGTCGGCATCTGCGACGCGCTGGACGATCGGCGCCGGCGAGCCAGAGCCTTGGCCAGACCGAAGTCCAGCACCTTCACGGCGCCGTCGGCACGCACCTTGACGTTGGCGGGCTTGAGGTCGCGGTGGATGATGCCGCTGCTCGTGCGCGGCTTCCAGCGCGCGGGCAATCTGCGTGCGCGATCGGCAGCACCTCCTCTATCGGCAGCGTCTCCGCGCGCGATGCGGTCGGCGAGCGTCAGGCCTTCGCACCAGCTCCATCACCAGCCATGGATACCCTCCGCTCCTCGAGCCGTACACGTGGCGATATGGGGTGTTCAGCGAGCCAGCGTGCGCCTCGCGCTCGAACCGCGCCAGCGCTCCGGTCGTGCCAAACGCCTCGGCAGGACCTTACCGCCACTCTCGTTGCAGCTTCATCGCGCGCTACCTGCCCACCCCTTCCCACGGCACGATCGTAGCCCGAAACGCGCCGGGTCAAAGTCACGCAGCCCGGATTATAGTCGCGGGATGCGGGCGAATCGGTGCGCGGCTGTCCTGAGCCTCGCCACGCTGGCGGGCGCCCCGGCGTGCCGGTCGCTCGACGGTGGCGGCCCGGTTCTGATCCAGCCTGGTGCACCGGGGGAAGCCGCGCGGGCCATCTCCTCTGCCGAGGCCAGCGATACCTCTCGCACCTCCGCCACACTTGCGGACGTGCGGTTCATGCAGGACATGATCACGCACCACGCGCAGGCCGTGGAGATGACGGCGCTGCTGCGCACCCGCACGGCCCGCGCCGACATGCGGCTGCTGGCCGGCCGGATCGAGGCGTCGCAGGAGGACGAGATCGCGTTCATGCGCCGCTGGCTGGAGGCACGAGGTCACGCGGCCCCGGACGCGCACGCCCATCATGAGCACGGCGGGATGTTGATGCCGGGCATGCTCACCGCCGAGGAGATGACGCGCCTGGCGTCCGCCGCGGGCCCTGACTTCGACCGTTTGTTCCTCGAAGGCATGATCAAGCATCATGCGGGAGCGCTGGAGATGGTGGCGAACCTCTTCGGCGCCCCGGGGCCGGACAAGATACCGAGATCTTCGCGTTCGCCTCCGACGTCGATGCCGATCAGCGCATCGAAATCGGACGCATGGAGAGCATGCTGAGCGCGCGCTGACGCTGGAGACACGGCCCATGCAGACCTGGCTCTCGTCGCGTCACCTCGTCCTCGGCCTGGCGACGGCCCTGGCGGCCGCGGGCGTGGCGGTGCACGCGCAGTCCCGTGAGAACCCCGCGCCAGGCGATCCGCGTGTGGGCTTGAAGCCCGGGTTCAGGGACGCGGGGCAGGCGGTGCTCAACATCGAGCTGGTGTCCACGCTGCCGAAGCCCGACGGCTTCTTCGACCCGAAGGCCCCGGCGGGTCCACCGACACCGCCGGAACGTCCCGCCGACGCCGCCACTCCCGACGCGGACGCTCCGGCGCAGGACCGGCCCGGTCCCGCGGCCCGCGCAACCGCCACAGGCCGGGGCGGGCCTCGCGTTCGGCAACTCGGATCTGGCGTTCAGCGGCGACCGCATGTTCGTGGGCAACTTCAACGGCTTCAACGCCTACGTGATCGAGAACGCCAGGAAGCCGCAGCTCGTGTCGTCGGTGGTGTGTCCGGGCGGCCAAGGGGACCTGTCCGTGCACGGCAATCTGCTGTTCATGTCCGTGGAGCAGACGCGGGGGCGCGTGGATTGTGGCACGGGCGGCGTGGCCCAGCCGATCAGCAAAGAGCGGTTCCGCGGCGTGCGCATCTTCGACATCAGCGACATCCGCAAACCACGGCAGATTGCGGCAGTGCAGACGTGCCGCGGCTCGCATACGCACACCCTGATCGTCGATCCCAAGGACACCGCGAACGTCTACATCTACAACTCGGGCACGGGCGTCGTGCGCTCGAGCGAGGAACTGGCGGGCTGCTCCGGCAAGGACCCGAAGGAAGATCCCAACACGTCGCTGTACAGCATCGACGTGATCCAGGTGCCGCTCGCTGCCCCGGCCACGGCACGCGTCGTCAGCCGGCCGCGCCTGTTCGCCGACCCGGCCACGGGCGCGCTGGCCGGCCTGTCGCAAGGTAGCAAGGGCGGGCCCGGCACGCAGACAACCAGCGCGACCACCCGGTGCCACGACATCACCGCCTTCCCTGCGCTGGGGCTCGCCGCTGGCGCCTGCGCGGGCAACGGCATCCTGATCGACATCTCCAACCCGGCCAATCCCGTGCGCATCGATCAGGTCGCCGACGCCAACTTCGCCTTCTTCCACTCGGCCACGTTCAACAACGACGGCAGCAAGGTGATCTTCACGGACGAATGGGGCGGCGGCACCCGGCCACGCTGCCGTGCGGCCGACAACCCCGCCTGGGGCGCCGACGCCGTCTTCGAGATCGTGGACCGCAAGCTGACGTTCGCGGGCTACTACAAGCTGCCGGCGCCGCAGTCGGCGCTCGAGAACTGCGTGGCGCACAACGGGTCCATCATCCCCGTGCCCGGGCGCGACATCATGGTGCAGGGCTGGTATCAGGGCGGTGTGTCGGTCTTCGACTTCACCGACCCGGCCAAGCCCGTGGAGATCGCCTACTTCGATCGCGGGCCCATCGACGGCTCACAGCTCGTGACGGGCGGCTTCTGGTCCGCGTACTGGAACAACGGCTACATCTACGCCTCGGAGATTTCCCGCGGCATCGACGTGTTCCGGCTGACGCCGAGCGCGTTCCTGTCCAAGGACGAACTGGATGCGGCGGCGCTGGTGCACACCGACGAGCTCAACGTGCAGCAGCAGGCCCGCGTCGCCTGGCCCGCGCGCGCCGTGGTGGCGCGCGCCTATCTGGATCAGCTGGGCCGCACGAGCGGCCTGGCGCCCGCGCGCGCCGGCGAGGTCCGCGCGCTGGCGGAGCGCCTGGACCGCCTGCGCTCGCGGCGCGATCGCGGCGCCGCGGAGCTCCTGATGCAGGCGGAACGCGAGGCCGCACAACTGGACGGCGACGCCGCGGCGGCGCCGGGCGCCGACGGCCGGCGTCTGCGCGGGCTGGCGCAGACACTCAGGAGCATGGCCGCGCAGGTGCCCTAGACACGCTCAGGATGGCCTGGACGGCTCCAGGCGGTGCTCGGTCATCGCCAGCGTGACCGTCTGGTCGCCGAGCGACACGAACAGGTGTCCGCCGGACACCGAGATCGCCAGCGACACGCGGCGATCGAGCAGCGCGCCGAGCGCCTCGATCTCAGCCCGATCGAAGGCGCGGATCGGAATCTCGTTGCCGCGGTGAATCCGGGCGCCGGCCAGCTGCCCCAGCAGCTGCCGCGTGTCGCGGTGGGTGTAGACGGCGACGCGGCCCGCCAGCTTCATGCCGCGATGGAGCCGGTTCGCGTCCGGCATCCCGACTTCGATCCAGGCCGTCGGCCGGCCCGTGAGATCGCGCACGAGCAGCGCCGGCTCGTCGCCCGACGACACGCCTTCGGTCAGCTCGATGCCTTCCTGGAACTCGAGGCAGTAGGCCAGCACCCGCACCACCATGTACTCGACGGTTTCGGACGGGTGGCGCGCGACCCGCAGGCTCAGCGTTTCGAACACGCTGCGGTCCATGTCGGAGAGGTCGATGGTGAAGGTGTAGATCGTCGCCGTCAGCGCCACGGGCGTATACTACGCGCATGAGCACCAGCCACTCGCGGCGCGAATTCTTGAAGATTGGCGGTGCCGCGGCCGCAGTTGCCGCGCTGGCGCCAACCGCCGCAGAGGCCGCCGAGCCGACGCTGGGCCTGATCTTCCCGCCGCTGAACTACCCGATTCCGCCGGACGCCAAGCGCCTCTACCCGAAGGGCGTGCGCTTCATCAGCAACGGTGTCGGGCTGCCGGGCGGGATGACGATCGAAGGCTACGAAGAAGCCATCCCTCGCGTGCTGCCCATGGCCAAGCAACTGGCGGAACAGGGCGCGGACGTCGTGTCGGTGTTCGGGTCGTCGCTGACCTTCTACAAGGGTCGCAAGTTCCATGAGGATCTGATCGCGCAGGTGGCCAAGGCCACCGGCAAGACCGCGACGACGCAGAGCGCGGGCCTGCTGGACGGGCTGAAGACGATCAACGCGAAGCGCGTCGCCGTGGCCACGGCCTACACGGACGAAGTGACCGCGCGCCTCAAGGTGTTCCTCGAGGAGCACGGCTACGTGGTGACGTCCACGCAGGGCCTGGGCTTCGTCTCGATTCCGGACGGCGCCGCGACCAACGACATCCTGTTCCAGTTGGGGGTGGCGTGCTACGGCCGGTCGCAGAAGGCCGACGCGCTGGTGATGTCGTGCGGCCGGCTGAACACGCTGGATCTGCTGGCGCCGCTCGAGGGCAACATCCGCGTGCCGGTGGTGTCGTCCACCCCGCACGGCCTGATGAACGGCGTGCGCCTGCTCAAGACGGTGAGCCCGAAGGCCAAGGGCTTCGGGACCGTCTTCGAAAAGGCGTAGGGCCTGGCTACGCCGGCGCGTGCTCCACGCGCCCGTCGGCGTGGCGCGCGAACCGCGCCTGGTCGCGCGGGTGCACCGGCGCGTTCTCCGTGAACGGCCAGCCGCCGAACTGCGTGCGCCGGTAATCGGCGAACGCCTGCTCCAGCTCCGAACGCGTGTTCATGACGAACGGCCCGTACTGCGCCACCGGTTCGGCGATCGGCCGCCCCTGCAACAACAGGATCTCCACCGGCCCGTCAACCGCCTGAATCTCGATGTCCTGGTTCGCGTGCACCGTGATGGCGGCCGGGCACGGCACGGTGGTCTCGCCCACGCGCAGCGCGCGACCCGAGAACACGTGGAGCGTACGCGCCGTGTGCATGCCCCGCGCCGCCGGGACGGTCCAGGTGGCGCCGTCGGCCAGCGCAATCGACCAGATCGCGAGGTCGGCTTCTTCGCGCGCCGCCCACGAGTTGGGTGGCGGCGCGAGCGGCGTCACGCCGCTCAGCGCGCCCGCGATCACGGTCACCACAATCGGGCGCCCCTGCGCGTCGGTGGTTCGCAGCCGCGGGATGTCGGCGTCCCAGAGCATCGTGAAGTAGGGTTCCACCAGCTTGTCGCGCGCCGGCAGGTTGAGCCAGATCTGAAACAGCTCGAGTGGGTTTGGACCGGCCGGGTCGAGCAGCGGAAACATCTCCGAGTGCACCACGCCGGCGCCGGCCGTCAGCCACTGCACGTCCCCCATCCCGAACCGGGCGGTCGCACCCAGCGAGTCGGAGTGGTCGATGTAGCCCGTGCGCACGATCGTCACCGTCTCGAAACCCCGATGGGGATGCTGCGGAAAGCCCGGCACCACGTCGCCGTGATACATCCGCCAGCCGTCCTTGCCCTCGAAGTCGGCGCCGATCGCCCGGCCGGCGAGCGACGCCGCCGGGCCAAGCTGGTCGTTTCCCTTTGGAAAATGGTCGATGTGGTGGACGCAGAACAGAAAGGGGTCCGCCGTCTGCCATCGGCTGCCCAGCGGGCTCACCTGGAGGATGGGGTTCGCCATCCGTTCACGGTACGCATCTCCTGCGGGGCCTCAATGTGAGACGTTTCGCCATTTGCTGAGTAGGCACGACACGTCCTGCTGATAGACTTCGCCGGTTCGTTTCGGGGACGCGCTCGGCGGGCGTCCCTGGCCGGGTCCGGCGGCGGGGGTCAGACCGGTGTCACCACACGACTGAGCGGGGAGATTGTGTGCCCTGCCGGTCGCGTCGTGATCGCACCGAGGAGGAGACCCTCTATGGAGAGAACTTCACGCAGGAACCTGCTGCGCGCAGTCGCGGCCGGCGGAGCAGCAGCTGCCGGCATCGGCGTCGCGCTGCGCACGGGCATCTCGAGCAATGCCGCCGCGCAAGGCAACGGCCACTCGCACGGCCTGAGCGACGCTCCCAGCGGACCGCTGGCCAGCGCCACCGTCAACTTCGGTCACTGGAGAATCGATCCGCCGTTCGATCGTATGACCCAGCCGCCGCTCCCCGAAAGGAACGTCCATTTCATCACGCCGAACGAGGTCAAGATCAAGGCCGGCGGGGGTGTCAGCTTCATCATCTCGGGTCTGCACAACGTGCAGGTGTTTGCGGACGGCATGCAGCCGGGCGACATCAACATCAGCCTGACCACGCCGATGACGGGGCCGGCACCGTTCACGGGCCTGCCGATCATCAACGACCCGAATGGCCGCCTCTATCGCGGGCCCGACCCGAGCCTGCTGCCGCTGGACCGTGTCGAGATGGTGAACTTCCCCGACCCCGGCGTCTATCTCGTGATCTGCGGCTTCCTGTTCCACTTCCAGGACCTCATGCACGGGTACGTCCGAGTCGTATAGCGCCACTGAGGGGCCCGATCATGCGGGCCCCTCGCCTCTCGCGTCTCGCGGTCTCACGCCGTCACTGGGGGTAAATCGGCTAAGCTGGGCGCGTGCGACTGCGCTAGTCTACGGACAGCTGTCGTCGCCTGGAGGTGCGGACTGCATTAGCGGTGGTCTCCGCATTGGTAGTGACGGCTTGCCAGACGGCGCAGGCCCCGACGACCGGCGGACCGCCGTTGCCCGCCGCGACGCGGCGCCGACGCGCACGCCGACGAGGCGCGCGGCGTCCAGTTGGTCGGCTATCACGATCTTCAGGGCCGCGAGTCGCTGGTGGTGACGACGCTGGCCGACGAGCGCAACGGCGCGTGGGTCTACGTCGGCCACCACGAGAGCTTCTGGGACCAGAAACCGAAGCTGAACCCCATCACCGGCAAGATGGAGTGGAACGGCACCTCGATCCTCGACGTCGCCGACCCGGCCAATCCCAAGCTGGTCTGGCACATCCCGAACGACGGCGATCGCAACTCGCGAGGCGTGTCGGTGGTCTACGACTACCCGTTCGACGGCTCGGGGCGCGACTACCTGATCCGCAACTCGGAGATCCTGACCGAAGGCGAGACCGGCAAGGATCTGAAGTACCAGATCTTCGACATCACCGATCGCGCCACCAACCCGGCGGCCATTTCGTTGGTGGCGGAGATCACCGGCACACCGCCCAACTCGTGCGGGCCCGGGTGCGGCGGCCCGTTCATCCTGCGCGCGCACAAGGGCTGGTGGTCGCGCGAGACCGGCTACTTCTACGCGGCGTCGGGCGAGCCGGGCTTCCGCAACGTGGTGGTGCAGATCTTCGATTTGAAGAACCCGAAGGCGCCGCGCTTCGTCGGGCGCGCCTGGCTGCCCGGGCTCAAGAACGGCGAACCCGGGTACGAGGGCCAGTACTCCCACCACCCGATCGTGGACGAGGCCGCCAAGCGCCTGTACGTCGGCTACCGCAACGCCGGTGGGCAGGCGGCGGCGTTCGACATCTCCAATCCCGCCAAGCCCGCGCTGGCCTGGTCGATCGACCTGAAGCCGCCGTTCCGCGGGCCGCATACCGTGTCGCCGATTCGCTACGACACCGTGCCCAACTACGGCCCGTCCGCCGTGCCGCGCACCTACGCCCTGGTGGTGGACGAAGCCGGCGCCGAGGACATCACGCCCGTGCCCTGGCGGCGTGCGGTCGGCGAGCTACATGCTGGACATCACCGAGGAGAAGAAGCCCGTCCCGGTGGCGGTCTGGCAGGTGCCGGTCGGCGACTACTGCAAGAAGGGCGGCCGGTTCGGCCCGCACCAATCGGCCGACACCGTGAACGGGCAGATCAACCGCTTCACCGACAAGCTGGCGTGGATCGCCTACTTCAACGCCGGCGTGCGCGTGGTGGACCTGGCCGACCCGCTGCGGCCGATCGAGGTGGGCTACTACGTGCCGAAGGCCACGGCGCTCACCCACCCGATGGTGATGGGACAACCCGCCGTCACGCAGATGAACGACGTGGACATCGACCACCGCGGCCTGGCCTATGCCAGCGATCGCGCCGGCACCGGGTTGTTCATCCTGCGTTTCACCGGCACGCGTTGACGGGACGCGGAGACCCGCGGTGGCCATCGATCGCGCGTACCTGCTGTCGCTGCCCGAGCGGCTGGTCCGGTCGGTAGTTGCGCTCGGAGCCGGGCTTACCCGTGAGGTGGGCGAAGTAGCCTTGCCCGACGCGGTTCGTCAGGGCCAGCTCTATCAGAACCTCGTCGAGAGCACCTTGCGTTTCCTCATCGAGCGGGTCGGTGGTGCCGAAGGCGTGTACGACGCGGAAGCGCGGCAGCCAGACGACTTCCTGATCCGCCGCACGGCGGGAAACGCTCTCGAGGTCCTGGGGCTCGTGGCCTTTCGCGCCTCACCCGTCTGGATCCTGGCGGCGCTTTCCGATCTGTGTGGGCTCGGCCGCCATCTCATTCCGCAGATCGCCGAAGCCCTCAAGGCCCAGCAGCTCCTGGACCCCGAGGCCACCTTCGAAAGCGTGGACCAGTTGCTGGACGGCCTGGAGCGGACGACGTCGCGCATGGCCTCCACCGTGAACACGCCTCCGCTCGACGTCGCCGCGCTGCGCGCGGAGTGGCACGCCCTCCGCCAGGAGGCGCGGGCGCTCACGTCCCACGGTCTCCCTTCGGCGGAGGCCGTGACCGGCCTCTGGGAGCAGCTACGAGCCGAGGCGGCTCGCCAGGAGATGTCGGTGTTCGAGGCCTCGTCGATGATGGCCGTGTCGGCGGTCCGCAGCGTGCCCGACCACGTGCGATGGCTCTCGACATCGACGACGATCGGTGTCGGCCGGGCCGGCAGCGTGATGGCCGGAGAGCTCCTCGACCATTACCGCCGGACGCTGGATGAGGCACGGGCGGCCGGCTTCAGGGCCTATGCGAACGCGCAACTGGGCCCATACGTGCGGGCCGCCGCCGCTCAGTTCTCGCCCGACCGTCGCACGCTGACCGAGAGCCTGATCGAACGAGGCCAGCCGCCACCAGACCACCGCTGACGAGTGCAGCCGGGCTGGAGGACGGCCACGGGCGAAGACTATAGTGTCGGCACCCCATGGACGGCGGCGCGTTCGTCAGCTATCGGCGCGAGGATGCGGCGGGCTTTGCCGGCCGGCTGTGCGACTCCCTGGAGCGGTTGCTGCCCAGCGAACCGATTTTTCGCGACGTGGACGGGCTCTCGCCCGGACAGGACTTCGTCGAGGCCATCGACGCGCGGCTCCGGCAGTGCCGCGTCTGCCTCGCCGTGATCGGCCGCGATTGGCTGCACGCGCGCGACGACGAGGGCCGGCGCCGGCTGGATCAGCCCGGCGACTTCGTGCGGCTGGAGCTGACGGCGGCGCTGGCACGGCCCGAAGTGCTGGTCATTCCCGTGCTGGTGGAGGGGGCGGTGATGCCGCCGGCCGACGCGCTGCCATCCGAGATCCGCGCACTCGCCCAGGCGCCAGGCGGTTTCGCTGCGCGACGACACCTGGGACGCCGACGTGGCCCGCCTGGTCCAGTCGCTCCAACCAGCCATGGCGCCGTCTCACACGGTTGCGCCACCGGCGGCGGTGCCGTTCCCGGTGAATTGGCGCATCGCCGCAGCGGTGAGCGGGCGTGATCCTGCTGGCCCTCATCATCAA
Organism: uncultured Acidobacteriota bacterium; assembly: GCA_963713655.1. GTDB lineage: Bacteria > Acidobacteriota > Vicinamibacteria > Vicinamibacterales > UBA2999 > CAWEBF01. The sequence continues at coordinate 137,054 of CAVQMT010000048.1, read as the reverse complement.
CGCCTGGCGTTCGGACGACGGCCCCGAGGACGACGCCTCCGGTGCGGCCCCGGCGGCTTCCGACGGCGGAGCGTCGCCGCCGGCCGTGGCGGCGGCAGAGCCAGCAGCGGCGGCCGCCGTTCCCGGCGTCGCGGGCGCGCGCGACCTCACGATTCCCCGCATCTCGCAAGTCGGATCGCGGGGGCTGGTCTACACGCTGATGTCGGCGCGCCTCGAGCCGGGAGGCTCGTCGAACACGCTGCGCCTGCGGGTCGCGCTCGAGAACGACAGCGACGGCGGCGTCAACTTCTGGGACGATTTGTTCCGGCTGGTCATTGACGGCGACGTGCTGCCGCCCAACAGCGGCTTGAACGCGATCGTGGCCGGCCACGCGACGGCAGAAGGGACCGTCACCTTCAGCGTGCCGGCTGGAGCCACGCGCGGCCTCGTTCGCATCACCGCTGGCGACTCGGCCGGCGAGATTCCGTTGGACTTCACCGGCCGCCCGCCAGCGGGCGGTCCGGCCGCCGCAGGTGCACGCAGCGCGCGCGCCATCGTCACGGCGATTGCCACTGAACCCCGCCCGCTGGTGACGACGCCGCGGATTGCGGCCACGCTGACCGGAGTGACGACACGGCGTTTCGCCAACGTCCTGCGGGTCGATCTGCCCGTGCGGCTGGTGGCCGCCAGCGACGCCGGGATCCTCTCCGGCGAGCTCACCCTTCGACTCGTGGTTGGCGACGATGTGCTGGCGCCGACCGTCTTTCCGAGCGTCGTGATCGCCGGCCGCGCGACGCAGCGACTGACCGTCGAGTTCGAGGTGCCGCCCGACACCACGCGGGCCGTCCTGCGGGCGATCGCCGGAGAGGCGAGCGCCGACGTGCCGCTGACGCTGCGTTAGAGCACAATCGACTCCATGATCGTCGATCCCGACGGGCTGCGCCGACGGCTGCGCGAGCCGCTGCCCGGCTTCGAGGCACAGCTGCGCATGGCGCCTCGTCCCCGGCCGGTGTGGCCGCCGGATGGCCCGCCGTTACGGGACGCCGCCGCACTGCTGCTGCTCTACCCCGCCGACGGCGACTGGTGGCTGCCGCTCACCGTGCGCGCGTCCACGCTGCCCCACCATACCGGGCAGGTCTCATTGCCTGGCGGCCGGCTGGACGCTGGGGAAACCATCGAGCAGGCGGCGCTGCGGGAAGCGTACGAAGAGGTGGGCCTTCCTGCCGCGGGCGTCACGGTCCTCGGACCGCTGACGCCCCTGCCCATCCCGGTCAGCGGCCACCTGCTGCACCCTGTGGTCGGATTGGCCGCGTCGCGTCCCGCAGTTCACGCTGGCGGCCGCCGAAGTGGACCGGCTGGTCGAAGCACGGCTGTCCCACCTGCGGGAGCCAGCGACGGTGCGGTGGGAGCAACGGATCCGCACGCTGTCCCCCGGCGGCGTGATGGAGGTGCCCTACTTCGAGGTGGACGGAGCGCAGGTGTGGGGGGCCACTGCGATGGTGCTGGCCGAGCTGCTGGCGGTGCTGGCTGAGGTCAACGCCGAGGCTACCTCGTTATAGGCAGGGCGCAAGCCTACCGTTTCGGGTATTATTCGCGCGCCAGTCCGGCGTCCAGCACGGATCGCGACGACGCTCGGGGGCGAAAGGGACGTGGCCGTGCGACACACGCTCATCCTCGCGGGTCTTTTCGTGCTCGCAGCCGCCAGCGTTTCGGGTCAAGGGCACCCGTCGAAGAAGTTCCTGGGCGGGCCGCTCGTCATCGAGGACCAGGGCAGCTTCTTCATCGGCGGCGTCAAGAAGATCACCGACCACGCCGCGGTTCCACCGCCGGGCGCGCCGGCACCTCAGGCGCCAGTGCCGCAGCAAATCACCATCGGTCAGATGTACGTGCAGTTCCAGATTCCGGCGAAGAAGTACGCCGGCGACTGGCCGGTGATCATGGTCCACGGCTCCACCCATACCGGTGCGTGCCTCGAGGCCACGCCCGACGGGCGCGAAGGCTGGTATCCCTATTTCGTCCGCCACGGCGTGCCCAGCTACGTGGTCGATCAGGCGGGCCGCGGCCGATCGGGCTTCGACCAGTCGGTGCTCCACGAAGCCGAGGCGCGCCTGACCGGCGGCGATGCCAAGGCCGCGGCGGAGCTGATTCCGAGCTTCGGACGGATCACCGACAACGGCGCGTGGACCGCATGGTTCGGCCACATGGTGCCGGAGGGCTCGAACGTGCGGACCGGGCGCCTGATCCCGCACGGCGATGCGCAGGATCCCAATCCCACGCCCGACGCGCACAAGCACGTGGCGCCGCTCTTCCCGCTCGACGCGGTGGACGAGTACTACAAGCAGCTGGTGCCCAACGCCGAGGTGACGCTGCCGGGCTCGACCTGCGCCTCCTGCGACCCGTCGGCCCTTTCGCCCGCCAACACCTGGACGCCGCAGAACCTGGCCGCGCTGGTCGAGCGGCTCGGCGGCGCCATCGTCGTCACCCATTCGCAGTCCGGGATCATGGGCCACCACATGGCCCGGATCCTCAAGGAGCGCGGACACCTGGACATGCTGAAGGGCCTCATGACCCTCGAAGGATCGTGCTCGCTGCCCAACAGCGGGCTGACCGCCGCCGACTTCGACAACATCCCGTACATGGCGCTCAAGGGCGACTACACCGCCACGAGCACCGTGTGCGAGGACACGGTAAAGGCGATCAACGCCCGACGCGCCGCCAAGCAGGGCACCGCGAAGGCGGAGTATCTCAAGCTCGATGACATGGGAATCCTCGGCGTCACGCACATGATGATGCTCGACAAGAAGAACCTCGAGATTGCGGACATCATGCTGGCGTGGGTGAACAAGAACGTGCCCGGTCCAGGCAAGCGCCGGTGACACGGCACAGGCGTCGTCATTCGTCCGTACACAGGAGCGCATATGAAGACACTGCGGTGTTCGCCGTTGCTCGTCGTCTCGCTGGTGGCGGTGGTCGCGGTCGCCTGTTCGAGCGCGCCCGCGCCGGCGTCGGATTCCGCCGCGCCCGCGTCGGCCGCGTCGGCGTCGGCCCCGGCGGCCGACAAAGAGTGGACGATGCCGAACAAGAACCTCGTCGGCCACGCGCTACAGCGGGCTGACCGAGATCAACACCGAGAACGTGAAGAACCTCAAGGCCGCCTGGACGTTCTCCACCGGCGTGCTGCGCGGGCACGAAGGCGAGCCGATCGTCGTCGGCTGCGACGATGTACCTGGCAACGCCGTTTCCGAACATCGTCTACGCGCTCGACCTGAGCAAGGAAGGCGCGCCGGTCAAGTGGAAGTACTCGCCGAAGCAGGACGCCGGCGGTGATCCCGATCGCCTGCTGCGACACCGTCAACCGGGGCGTGACCTACGACGAACGGCAAGATCTTCTTCAACCAGCTCGACACCACCACCGTGGCGCTCGACGCCGAGACGGGCAAGGAGCTGTGGAAGGTCAAGCAGGGCGATTACCGCCAGGGCCAGACCATCACCAACGCGCCGATGGTGGTCAAGGACAAGGTGATCTCCGGCATCTCGGGCGGCGAGTTCGGCGTGCGCGGCTTCGTGACCGCCAACGACGTCAACACCGGCAAGCAGGTGTGGCGGATGTACAGCACCGGCCCCGAGGCCGAGGTCGGCTTCCCGGGATCGGTCGAAACCTGGAAGGGCGACGAGTGGAAGCGCGGCGGCGGCACCACCTGGGGCTGGTACAGCTACGACCCCGAGCTGGACCTCTTCTACTACGGCACCGGCAACCCGGGATCGTGGAACCCCGACCAGCGCCCGGGCGACAACAAGTACTCGATGACGATCTTCGCCCGGAACCCGGACACCGGCAAGGCCGCGTGGGCGTATCAGAAGACGCCGCACGACGCGTGGGACTACGACGGCATCAACGAGAACGTGCTCGCCGACGTCGTCGATCAACGGCCAGACGCGCAAGGTGCTGGTGAACTTCGACCGCAACGGCTTCTCCTACGTGCTCGACCGCAAGACCGGCGAGCTGCTGCAGGCCAACCCGTTCGGCGCCGTGAACTGGGCCACGAGCATCGACCTCAAGACCGGCAAGCCGGTCGAGAACCCCGAGAAGCGCACGTCGGCCAGCAAGAACACCAAGGACATCTGCCCGTCGGCGATGGGCGCGAAGAACCAGCAGCCGGTGTCCTTCTCGCCGCGCACCGGCTTCTTCTACGTGCCGACCAACAACCTGTGCATGGACTACGAGGGCGTGGAGGTGAAGTACCAGGCCGGCCAGCCGTACGTGGGCGCGATCGTCGTCAGCAAGCCGGGCCCCGGCGGCAACCGCGGCGAGTTCATCGCCTGGGATCCCAGCACCGGCAAGAAGGTGTGGGGCATCAAGGAGAACCTCTCGACCTGGGGCGGCGCGCTGTCCACCGGCCGGCGACGTCGTGTTCTACGGCACGATGGAAGGCTGGCTCAAGGCGGTCAACGCCAAGACCGGCGACGTGCTGTGGAAGTTCAAGACGCCGTCGGGCATCATCGGCAACCCGATGACCTACGTCGGCCCCGACGGCAAGCAGTACGTCGCGATCCTGTCGGGCATCGGCGGCTGGTCGGGCATCGGCGTCGCCGCCGAGATGGGCCTCGAGGATCCGACGGCCGGACTCGGCGCCATCGGCGCCTTCAGCGACCTGGCCAACTTCAGCAACCAGGGCGGCGTGCTGTCGGTGTTCTCGCTGCCGTAGCCGGTCGCGTGTCGCGCCGGAGCTCATCGTCCTCTTCGTCGCGCTCGCCTGCCCGGCGCTCGCTGCCGGGCAGGCGACAGCCTGTCGCGCCGAAGCCGGCATCGCCAGCGACCGGCGCAGGCGGATTCCGCGTCTGCGCCGATCCCGAGAACATGCCGTTCTCGAACGACAAGGGCGAAGGGTTCGAGAACAAGATCGCGGCGCTGCGTCGCCAAGGACTTCGGCGCCACGCCCAGCTACATCTGGTGGGGGCAGCGCCGCGGGCTTCATCCGCAACACGATGAACGCGACGCTCAAGGAAGGGCGCTGCGACTTCGTGATCGGCGTGCCGGCCAACTACGACCTGGTCAGCACGACGCGGCCCTACTACCGCTCCACCTATGTGTTCGTCTACGCCAAGAGCAAGGGCGCTGTCGATCCGATCGCTCGACGATCCAGGTGCTCAAGAAGCTCAAGATCGGCGTGCACCTGCTGGGTGACGACTACACCAACCCGCCGCCGGTGCACGAGCTGGGCAAGCGCGGCATCGTGGACAACGTGGTCGGGTTCAGCACGTTCTACTCCGCCGAGAACCCGCCCAGCGCGATCGTCGATGCGGTCGCGAACGGCACGATCGACGTGGCCATCGTCTGGGGGCCGATTGCCGGCTACTTCGCGCAGCGGCAGCGTGTGCCGCTGGAGCTGGTGCCGATTCCGTCGCGCAAGGGCGACCTGCCGTTCGCAGTTCGACATCGCGATGGGCGTCAAGCGCGGGCAACGAGGCCGCGCGTACGCAAGCTCGCGCAGGTGCTCGATCGCGCGGCAGCCCGAGATCGAAGCCATCCTGCGGGAGTACGGCGTGCCGCTGCAGCAACTCGCGACGAGGAGACGATGAGGAGACTGGGTACTGTCGCTGCTGGTGTGCCTGGCCGTCGTTGCCTGGATGACGGCAACGCGCCGCGCGCGTGGACGGAGCCGCGCCGCCGCAGGCGGCGCCGGCGGCGCCGCGCGTCGGACACCTACAAGAACGTCTACGACGGCTGGAAGTGGTGGCACGTCTACTGCTACCGCTGCCACGGCACGAACGCCGTGGCCACCACCATGGCGCCGGACCTGCATCGACCCGAACCGGAAGATGGCGCGGGCGGCTTTCATGAAAATCGTCCGCAGCGGCGTGCCCGACAAGGGCATGCAGGCATGGGACAAGCTCCTCGACGACAAGCAGATCGGAGATCTGTACGTCTACGTCAGGGCCAGGGCGGACAAGGTGCTGCCGCCTGGGCGGGTTGATGAGGTCGGCCCCGGCGGCGGGCCGTGGGTGCCCCCCGCGGGTTGGACCGGCCGCTGAGCAAGTCGCGCCACCGGCCCAGCCGGAGCTCGCTAGAGCTTCTGCACCCTCCGGGCCACATCCCACGCGCTGAAACGCTGACGCAGATCGCCTTCCGGCAACGCGTCAACGATACGACGGTGGGTATCTCCCGCTTCTGCCGCAAGGCTGTCGTCGCCGTCGATCTGAATCAGTAGATCCAGCGCCTGCAGCAGCAGCGCCGGGTCCTCCGTGCTCCGTGCCACGGCAACGGCCAGCTTCGCATCGAGGATCGCTTCCTGTGTGCGCCCTAAGACGCTGCAGGGCCTGAGCCCGGGTGAGCAACCCCAGGGCTTCGTATTTTCGGCGACTGGTCTTACGGCTCTGCCCGATGCCCTCGGTGGCCTCCAAGCGGGCGGCCTCCCACTCTCCTCGTGCGAATGCCAGCTCGGCGCGAACCTGGCACATCCGAAGGTCCCAGAGCCAGCCGTGCCAGCCTGGCGTGCGTTTCGACGCGGCCATCGTCTCCTCGAAGAGCTTCTCGACCCGGCCGGGCTCGCCGCGCCGCGCGGCAATCAGCAGCAGATCGATGCCGGGGCTGACGATGGCTCGGCGGAAAGTTTCACGCGCTGGGCCAGCTCACGCGCCTCGTGCGCAACGGCCTCTCCGCCGTCGAGATCGCCCGAGACTCAAGCGGAAGCCCGCCGACATCGAGGTGACGCCGCGCGAGCAGCGGCAGCGCGCCGTACTCTTCCGGCCAAACTCCTGCGCGCGGCCGAAGATCCGGATGGCCTCGACGTAGCGCCCCACGGCGGCCAGGTTCAGGCCATAGTGCGACAGCGCGTTCATGGTGAACGTCGCGTCGTGCGACGTGTCGGCAGCATCCGCCGCCTGCGCGGCGACGGCCACCCCCTCCTTTCCCCGGCCGGCCCAGTAGAGCGCTGCCGAGCCAAAGCTCTGCGACACCTTGGCTGCGGCGCCGAAGCGCGCAATCGTCGCCCGGTCCGTCTTCGATCACTTCTACCAGCGCGCCACCTGCCTGCCGGCACCGGGCCAGCCAGCCCAATGGAGCTGGCCGCGATATCCTGGCGCCCGGTGCGCTCGGCAAGGCTCAGGGCCTCCGTGGACGAGCGCTCGAGCGACGGAATATCGAAGAGCCAGAAGCATGCCTGGCTCAGCTCGGCAAGCATCTCGCAGCGCTCTTCGAGAGCATCCGCGCTCAGGTGGGCCAGCGCCTTGTCGAGCGCGGCCCGTTGCTGCCCCCACTGCCCGAGATTGCCGAACGCCCGCCCGCGACGCCGCTGAATCGCCGCCCGCTGCCGTTCAATCTCCGGTCCCGCCGGCAGCGAGTCGAGCGCCGAGAGCGCCAGATCGTAGAACCGGGCGGCCTCCTCGTGCGCGAGCGCGTCTGCCATACGGTCGCCGGCGCGGGTCGCGTAGTCGGCAGCGCGATCGGCGACGCCGGTGGGTGCTGCTTGAAAGAAGTGGTGGGCCAGATCTGTCAGCGGGGGCGCCGCTTGATGCGCGGTCAACCGCTCGATGGCTTCACCGGCGCGGCGGTGGAGCCGCAGCCGGCGCGACGTCGCCAGGCCTTCGTAGAGCGTGTCCCTGATGAGCGCGTGGTGAAAGCTGTGACGCCCGGGCTTGCTGGGCACCTCGTCGATGATCTGCGCACGCCTCGCCTCGTCGATCGCGTCGAGGACTTCGTCTTCAGACAGCTCGCTGAGGGCTTCGAGCACGTCGACGTCGAACTCGCGGCCGAGCACCGACGCCAGGTTCATTGCGCGACGACAGCCTTCGCTCAACCGGGAGACGCGCCGGCTGATGACTTCACGAACGCCCTCAGGCAGCCCGGTCGACACCAGACTGCCCTCCCGAAGCTCGGCGAGCGCGCCGGTCTCGCGCAGGTGACGCAGCATCTCGGCGACGAAGAACGGGTTGCCGCCCGTGCTGTCGGTCATCTGTCCGGCGAGCTTGGACGACACCTCTGGGCTGGCCAGCGCCTCGACCAGTCTCCCGACTTGCACCGGCTCGAGCCCCGTCAATGAGAGGCGCGTGACGTCCTGCTCACGGCGAAAGTCGGCGAGCAGCTCGGCGAGTGGATGCCCTTCGCCCAGCTCGTTCTCGCGGTAGGTGCCGACGATGCACAACGCAGCGGGATCGGTGCCGCGGACGACATGACGGAGCATCGACAGCGTGGGCTTGTCGGCCCAATGCAGGTCATCGAGGATGAGCAGGACCGGAAACGCACTCGAGGTTGCTCCGAGAAGCGCGTTCACGGTTTCGAACAGCCGGTAGCGCTGACCCTGCGCATTCATCGGCATCGGAGGCGGAAGCTCCGGCACGCGCACCAGGAAGTCGGTGACGAAGGGGCCAAGCTCCCCGCCGCCACCCGCCGCGGCGAGCGCCGCGTGCAGGTCGGCTTCCGGGCAGACACGCGCGTACCAGCCCAGCGCCTCGACGAACGGCTGGTACGGCACGAGGGCGTCCTCGTCGCAGCGTCCCACCAGCACCGTGGCGTGCTCGTCCGCGCACGTGCGCGCGAACTCGAGCGACAGACGCGTCTTGCCGATGCCGGGTTCGCCGGCAATCAGCAGCAACTGACGGCGACCGAGCTTCGCGCGCTTCCAGACCTCGCCAATCTGCTGCCGTTCCCGTTCTCGTCCGACGAAGGCGAAGTCGCCGTCCACGCGCGCGAGGAGGAGCGGAGGAGGAAGTGGGGTCCCCGCCGGCACCGCCACCGAGCGCGAGCGCGAGGACAGGTCGTCGGCAACCTTCTCGAGAGCCAGGCGCACCTCCTCGGCGCGCTGATACCGCCGGTCGGCCTCCTTGTGGAGGCACGTATCGATCACCTTCCGCAAGGAAGCCGGCAGGCCCGCCTGCGGCAGTGGCTCGTGGGCGTCGCGAAGAATGGAGGTCAACAGCTCGGCGAGGACCGCGTGGCGAAACGGACGAGCCCCGGTGAGCATCTCGTAGAGGAGGACCCCCAGCGCCCAGACGTCGGAACGCGCGTCAGCCGCCTCGCCCCGCACCTGCTCCGGGGCCATGGCGTAAGGCGTGCCCACTATGGCGCCATGCTTGGCAATCGTGGCCGTAGAGGCGTCGCCTCCGCGTGGATTCAGGCGGCGCGCGAGCCCGAAGTCCACGAGCTTCAGGTGTCCGTTCAACGTCAGGATGGCGTTGGCCGCCTTGAGATCGCGGTGCACGATGCCGCGGCCGTGCGCGTGCGCCAATGCATCGGCGACGTCGATGCCGTACTGCACGGCCTCGCGGAGGGTCAGCGGCCCGTCAGCCAGCCGCATCGACAGCGGCAGCCCCTCCACGTATTCCATGGCGATGAAGGCCCGGCCCGAATCCTCGCCGACTTCGTACACCGTGCAGATGCCCGGATGATTCAGCGCCGACGCGCTTCGCGCTTCCCGCAGCAGGCGCTCCCCCAGAGCCGGGTCGTCGGCATCGGCATGGAGCACTTTGATGGCGAGCGGCCGCTCGAGCGTGGTGTCGTGGGCGCGGAAGACGGCGCCCATGCCGCCGGCGCCGAGGAGCGCGTCGATCCGGTAGCGGCCCAGGCGGCTGCCGAGAGTGAGCGCTGGGATATGCGGGCGATCAGCCATTCTTCACGGCTCGCTGAGCGGGGTCCGGCGCTCAGCAGAGCGTCACACCGAAAACGCTCGCGCCATTGTATGCTGACGGCCTTGCGACAGAGGGCCCCAGGCAATGTTTGACCCGCGCGACGTTGAGACCGCCGAGTTTCCCTATCCCCAGCTCGGCCTCGAGCTTCCGCGAGAGGCGTCGTCCAAGGTGCAGATCGACGTCGCCGCGCTCTCGGATCCGGGGAAGGTTCGAGAGCGGAACGAGGACCACTTCTACGTCGCCCGCGGCGGGCGCCGCGCCACCACGCTGGTCACCAACGTTCCGGCGGCAGATATCCCGTCACAGTTCGAGGAAACGGCCTACCTGCTGGTGGTCGCTGACGGGATGGGAGGCCACGCGGGCGGGGAAGTAGCCAGCCGTCTGGCCATCGCCACTCTGATCAACATCATTCTTCATGCGCCCGACTGGATCATGCGGCTCGACGACGAGCACGCGGAACGACTGATGGATCGCGCGGTGGCTCGGTACCGGGTCATCCACGAGGCGCTGCAGGAGCGGGCCCGTCTCGACCCTGAACTGAGGGGCATGGGCACGACGATGACGGCGGCCTACAGCCTGGGCCGCGACCTGTTCATCGCGCAGGTGGGGGACTCCAGGGCCTACCGGTTCCGTGATGGGACGTTGCAGCTCCTCACTCGCGATCAGACGCACGCCCAGATGCTGGCGAACGAAGGGCTGATCCGCCAGCAGGACGTGGCGCGTCACCGGCTCCGTCACGTGCTCACGAGCGCGCTGGGCGGCCTCCAGAGCCACTGCGTACCGAGATCGAGCGCACGACGCTGGCCGACGGTGACCGCCTGCTGCTGTGCAGCGACGGTCTCACCGACATGGTCGAGGATGGCGAGATCGCCGAAGTGCTCAGACGGGAGCCGCGGTCCGAGGAGGCGTGCCGCCTGCTCGTCGACCGGGCCCTGGCCAACGGCGGAAAGGACAACGTCACCGTGGTGCTGGCGCGATACTCGATGCCGGACTGAGCCGCGTCGACGGACGGCGGAAGGCGCGCCGCTCCCGCTCCACCTCGGCGCGGCAGAAGCACCCCTCCACGTGATCGTTCACGATTCCGGCGCTCTGCATGAACGCGTACATCGTGGTCGGGCCGACGAAGCTCCAGCCACGTTTCTTCAGGTCCTTCGACAGCGCGATCGACTCGGCGGTCTTCGGCATCGTCATCAGCGTCGCCCAGTCGAGCCGCTTCGGCCGCGACGCGGCGGCCGGCTCGAAGCGCCACACGTAGCCGGCCAGCGTCCCTTCCGCCTCGAGCAGCTCCAGCGCCCGGGCCGCGTTGTTGATGGTCGAGGCGATCTTGCCGCGGTGCCGGACGATGCCGGCGTCGGCCAGCAGCTTCTCGATGTGGCGATCGCCGAACCGCGCGACGCGGCGGACGTCGAAGTCCGAGAACGCGCGGCGGAAGTTGTCGCGCTTGCGCAGGATGGTCAGCCACGACAGGCCCGACTGAAACCCCTCGAGGCAGATCTTCTCGAACAGCCACCGATCGTCCTCCGTCGGCCGGCCCCACTCGCGGTCGTGGTATTCGCTGTAGTCCGGCGACCCCGCCGCCCATGCGCAGCGGACGCGCCCATCGGCGCCCCGGCTGAGACCCTTCGCTTCCGGCAAGAATCCCCCTCGCTGATGCGGGGCCAGCCCCCGCCGTTTCCCAAGGATACAATCGGCGTCGCCGCGCCACGCTCGGCGCGGCAACGAGGGACTTCATGCATCGACGCCATGCCGGCCTCGCTCTGCTCCTGGCCACCGTGATCGCGCCCGCCCTTGCCGGCGCCCACCATTCCACGGCGATGTTCGAGCGCGACGCGCGCGTCACGCTGACCGGCGTCATCAAGGAATTCCAGTGGACCAACCCGCACTCGTGGATCCAGGTGGTGGCCCCTGGACCCGACGGCAAGCCGGCGGAATGGAGCATCGAGTGCAGCAGCCCGAACACGCTGTCGCGCCAGGGATGGAAGCCGTCCACGTTCAAGCCCGGCGACAAGGTGGTCGTCGTCGCCAACCCAATGAAGGACGGCACGCACGCCGGCCTGCTGATCACCGTCACGCTGGCCGACGGCCGCGTGCTCGGTCCTGGCGCCGAGCAGCCGGCGGCTCGGTAGGTACGACGATGGCTGGTATCACGACCCGGGCTCTCGCCGTCGCAGCGGTGATCGGCCTGTGCACCACCGCCGCGCCGGCACAGACGCCGCGCGCCGCAGACCTGCCCGACTGGAGCGGCGCGTGGTCCCGCGCCAGCGGCGGCTTCTTCGAGGCCACGCCCGAGCAGGCACTCGAGCCGCCGCCAGCCCGCGAACTCGCCGCGCCGGATTCCGCCGTACACGCCGAAGTTCCAGGCGATCTACAAGGAGAACCTGCAGCGGGTCGCCGCCGATCGGTTTCCGGATCCGATCTCGATTTGCGGCACCCCGGCCGGGTGGCCCCGGATGCTGCAGCTGCCGGATGCCTACGAGTTCGTGATCCGCCGGAGCAGACCTGGCTCCTGTCCGAGAACGGGCCGAACACCGTGCGCATTTACACCGACGGCCGGAAGCACCCCGCCGCCGAGGACCTGTGGGCGACCTACACCGGCAACAACGTCGGCCACTGGGAGAAGGACACGCTGGTCTTCCACTCGACTGCCCTCAAGGGCGTGGGCTCGACCATCCTCGGCCGCAACGGTTTGGTGATGAGCGACAAGCTCGAGACCACGACCCGGATCCGCCTGGCCGGAAAGGACCGCCTGCTGGTGACGTTGGTGCTCGTCGATCCCGAGGCGCTGACGCGGCCGTGGCCCGTCGCCTTCACCTACACGCGGCTGCCCGCAGGCAGCACCGTCTACGACTATGCCTGCGCCGAGAACAACCGCAACCCGATCACCAGCGATGGGCGCACGCTGACGCTCGACCCGGGCGGTCAGGTCATCGACCGGCAGAAATAACCCGACCCCAGATTACGGATCTGTCAGCGGGTGGATGGGCTCGCTTTCGGCGTCCGCGTGCCGACGTCCTCGCCCTTCAGGAACTTGAGCAGCGGCGGATACAGCTTGTCGGGCGCCTCGAACTGCGGGTTGTGGCCGATGTTCGGGATGATGACCAGCTGCCCGTTGTGCACCGTGTCGGCGACGCGCCTGGCCTGGCCGGGATAGTCGGGCCCGTCCTTCTCGCCGCCGATCACGAGCGTGCGCGCCTTGATCCGCGGCCAGTCGTAGACCACCGGGTCGGCGTAGATCGCCTGCTGCTGCAGCGCCCGCACCATCGCCATCCGCGGCCAGTCGCCGCTCGTGATCCAGCCGTAGTGGATCTTCACGTACTTCATGTACTCCGGCTTCCAGTTCACGTAGTAGGCGCGCATCCCGCGCACGATCTCGGCGTAGTCGCGCGCCAGCGCCGCCTTGTAGGCCTCGGAGTCGTCGCGCCAGGGACGCTGCGCCCGCGCGTCGGTGAGCCCGATCTGGTTGATCATCGCCAGGTTACCCACCATCTCCGGGTACGACGCGGCGAAGCGGCTCGCCACCATGCCCCCCATCGAGTGCGTGACCATGTCGGTGGTCGCGATCCGCAGGTGATCGAGCAGCCGCTTGGTGTTGGCCGCGTGCGTGCTGATCGAATAGTGCAGGATCGGCTTCGACGACCGGCCGTATCCGATCTGGTCGGGCACGATCACGCGGTAGCCCTCGCGCCGCAGGATCTCGATGGTGCCGGTCCAGGCCTCGCCGAAGAAGTTCATGCCGTGCAGCAGCACCACGCTCTTGCCGTTGGCCGGGCCCTGGGGCGCCACGTCCATGTAGGCCATCCGGACGTCCTGTCCCTCCAGGTTGAAGGAGTGATAGGCGACGGGATGCGGATAGGGCACGTCCTCGAGGTTGATGCTCATCGGCCCCCAATCGGCGGGGGGTGTGGCGGGCGGTTCCTGTGCCGACGAGGAAACGGCCCACGACAGGGCGCCGGTCAGCACAAGGGCGATGGTGGTCTGCCGCATGGAGAGCCTCCGCGGCTAGCGTGTTGGATTTCGGGGGAATGATAGTCGGAATCTCGATGCCCTGCGCCTGGAAAGCGGCGTGCAGGCGCCTGATGAACACGTGCTTCACCAGCGCCTGATCGGGATGCGACCTGGCGCGCAACTGCACCGTGCCGCGCAGGCCCACGTCGCCGAAGCTGCTGAAGCGGACGTTCGGCTCGAAGGTGGTGCACGGCGCCTTCGCCGGACCGCTGCACGTCGCGGGCCACGGCAAGCACCAGCGCCTCCACGGCCTGGGCGTCGCTGGCATAGCCCACCACGAAGTCCACCGGGATGTTGACCTCGGGCGTGGGCAGGCTGTGATTGGTCACGATGGCCTGGGCCAGCTTGATGTTCGGCACGACGGCGGTGCCCGTGCCGACCTCGAGCAAGGTGGAGCGCCAGTTGAAATCCACCACCCGGCCCTCGAGCCCCGGGTCCATCTTGACGAAGTCGCCGATCCGGATCTGGCCGGCCATGGTGATGAACAGGCCGGCAAACAGATTCGACAACGTCTCCTGCATCGCCAGGGCCACCGCCAGGCCGCCGACCCCCAGGGCGGCCAGCATCGGCCGGATCTCGACGCCCATGCCCGTTCAGCACCACCAGCAGGCCGAACGTGATGACTACCAGCCGGACGACGTTCTGGGTCAGCGCCGAGACCGTGGCGCCGGGCGCCGAGCGAGTCCCGTAGGCCACCACGAGACCCGCGGCCACGGCGGCCGCCGCCTTGGTCACCGACAGGACGCCGAGCGCGTAGATCGTGAGCGAGACCAGCTGGAGCCAGCGCCCGCTGATCGGCCAGTAGCCCAGCGACACCCATGCGCCGGCCAGCACGCTCCACAACGGGATGCGCGCGGTCAGCGTGCGGACCAGGACGTCGTCCCACTTGCCCTGCGTGAGGCCCACCCATCGCGTCAGGCGGCCGCTGACAATCAGATTGAGGAGATGGCCGAGCAGGTAGGCTCCACCGATGGTCAGCGCCGTCCACAGCGCTGGCTCCAACCGCGGCAGCCGCTGGAGGAGGAATTCGGCCAGGCTACTTGCTCGCTGCGCCTCGCGAGGCCTGCTGGGGTTTGAGGCCGCGGAAAATCGCCTCCACGAACTGCGCGCTGGACCAGCCCGGGGCGCTGCCGTAGAGGCCGTCGTATTCCATCGTGGGCTTCGCGGCCTGTACCTGTGCCAGCGTCATCCCACGGTTCACCATGTCCTGCACGCGGTCGCGGATGATGGTGACCATGTCGCGGTACTCCACCAGATCCGCCTCGTCCGAGATGCGCCCGTGCCCAGGCACGATCATGGTGCCGCCCTCGGTCTTCTCGCCGGCGATGACCATCTCCAGCAGACGGTTCAGGCTACCCAGGACGCCGGTGATGCTGCCGCCGCGCTCGGCGTCGATGATCGGGAAGCTGACGGTCGAGTAGACGTCGCCGGCGGCGATCACGTCCGAGCGGCGGAAGAACGCCACGGCGTCGCCGTCGGTGTGCGCCGATGGCATGTGGCGGATGTGGACGCCCTCGCCGTTGTAGTAGAAGTCCTTGTACTCACTGGAGAACGTGGCCGTCGGCCAGGCGGCCACCGGCGTCGGCGCCGCGTTGCCCGCCGGCGCGCTCATCCGGTTCAGCGTCTCCTCGTGCGAGATGATCTCGGCCCGCGCCCCCAGGCCTGCGCCGACCTGGGCGACGCCGCGGCCCGAGATGGGCGCGCCCGCTGCGCCGATCCGCTCGTTGCCGCCGACGTGATCGACGTGCGAGTGGGTGTTGATGATGTGGCGCACCGGCCGCGGCGACAGCTGCCGCAGCGTGGCCAGCACGCGCCCGGCGTTGGCGCCGGTGCCCGTGTCCACGACGATCAGGCCCAGGTCACCGACCTGCACGGTGATGTTCGAGCCGGCGCCAAACACCGCGTGGACGTTGCCCTGCACTTTCATGGTGCGGAACGGCGCCTCGTTGGCATCGCCGCCGCCGCGGGCCCCCGCGCCGCCGCCGCGTCCGCCACCGCCCTGCGCGTTGCCGACCGTGGACGCCGACAGCGCGCCCATCACCACTGTTGCCGCCACCGCGACGCACTGCAGCCCGCGTGCACTCAAGACTCGTCTCCCCGACATCAGATGCTCCTACCGGCTCGACTGCCGCGACGACGGCGCAATCGGCATCGTCTTCACCTTGTTGGCGTACTCGGGGTACATGGTCTCGGCGCCGCCGCGGGTGGGCTCCACCGGCAACGCGTGCTGGGACGCGAATTCGGTGAGGTATGGGTTCTTGCCCACGAGGTGATGCGGCACGTAGGCGGGGTCGCGTCCGGGCACCTCGTCGTCGGCCTGGCAGAACAGCCACGCCTGATAGGGGCCCGGCTGGCTGTCCACGACCAGCAGCAGGTTGGTGGTCTTCACCAGCGGCTCGGACAAGAAGACCGGATCCTCCGTGATGCTGAGCTGGGTCAGCACGTTGCCGTGACGGAAGAAGTACTCCGTCATCGTCGTCCTGGCGCTCATCGGGATGCCGTTGCGGCGATGCCACCCCTGCTTCAAGTGGGTCGTGACGACGCGCAGCACGTTGCCCTGCCACTGCCCGGTGGAAAACCCCATCCAGGTGTGCGGCGCATCCTCGGGCGGATGCGGGCGGCCGTCGAGCCAAATCATCCGTTCCTGGGCATAGGTGCCGAGGAAGTGCCGGATGGCGATGACGGTCTGCGTGCCGGGATCGATCTCTTCGGTGATCTTCACGCGGATCGGCCCGCGGTAGATGTAGGGCGAGACGTGGGCCCGGCACTGGTGCTCGGGCAGCGTCAGCCGCGAGGCATCCCAGCTGTCGGCGTACTGGCGGCCGGCCTCGTTGAGGGGAATGCCCAGGTAGTCGCCCAGCGCGGGGCCCGGCCCGCGCTCGGGCTGATCCTCGTGAAACAACCCGTTCCAGTCCCCGTTCAGTGAGCTTTGCGCGGCCGCTGGGGGGGCCAGGAAGGCGACGAGCAATGCGGACGAGACAACAGTAGCGCGAAGCATGGACTCCCCTTGAGCGGACCGGTGCTGGTCCGAAAGACTTATACCACGCAGGCTATCAGTCCGTTTATCGCGGCCGGCGTCCGGTCAGGCCGAAATACCGTCTAAAGATCGTCAACGTCTGGAATTTGCCGCCCCGCTCGAGGTGGCGGTACGCGGAATCCACGAACGGCAGCGCCGATCCCGTCGTATTGCCACCACAGCGGCCCCCGGCACGTCGTGTGCGTGGCCCGGGGAGGGTAAAATTCGCATCGGGGCGGTGACGAATCCGGTCAAGGAGGAACGATGAAGGTCTTGCAGCGGTCTCGTGGAGTCGGCTTCGTCGCGCTGGCAGTCTTTGCAACGGTGGTCACGGCGCCCGTGGGGTCGTACGGCCAGGCCGCGCCGGCGCCGCCACGGCCGGCCGCCCAGGCACCTGCGCCCGCTCCGGCCGCGGCTCCCGGGGCGCTGCGGCTCCCGCGGGGATTCCAGCGGGTCACGTCGGTCGAGGGCATCACCGAGTACCGGCTGCCAAACGGCCTCCAGGTGCTGCTCTTCCCCGACCCGTCGAAGCAGACGATCACGGTGAACGTCACCTACAAGGTGGGATCGCGCCACGAGAACTACGGCGAGACCGGCATGGCGCACCTGCTCGAGCACCTGGTGTTCAAGGGCACGCCCAAGCACCCCAACATCCCGCAGGAGCTGACCGAGCGCGGCACGCGGCCGAACGGCACCACCTGGACCGACCGCACCAACTACTTCGAGACCTTCCCGGCCACCGACGACAACCTGCGGTGGGCGCTCGACCTCGAAGCGGACCGGATGGTCAACTCCTTCATCGCCAAGAAGGACCTCGACAGCGAGATGACCGTGGTCCGCAACGAGTTCGAGAGCGGCGAGAACAGCCCGACCGGCGTGCTCGATGGACCGCGTGATGTCCACCGCCTACCTGTGGCACAACTACGGCAAGTCCACCATCGGCAGCCGCAGCGACCTCGAGAACGTGCCGATCGACCGGCTGCAGGCGTTCTACAAGACGCACTACCAGCCCGACAACGCGGTGCTGCTGTCGCCGGGCGCTTCGAGGAGCAGCGGGCGCTGGATCTGGTGGCGCAGTACTTCGGCGTGATCCCGAAGCCGGCGCGCGGCCAGCAGAAGCTCTACACCGCCGAGCCGACCCAGGACGGCGAGCGCAGCGTGACGGTGCGCCGCGTCGGCGACGTGCAGTGGGCGATCTCGGCCTACCACGTGCCTGCCGGATCCGACCCCGAGTTCGCGGCCATCGACCTGGTGACGCTGGTGCTCGGCGACACGCCCTCGGGCCGCCTGCACAAGGCGCTGGTCGAGACCAAGCGCGCCAGCCAGATCTTCGGCGGCAACTTCCAGTTCCACGATCCGGGCCTCGCCTACTTCGCCGCGCAGGTGCGTACCGACGCGTCGCTGGACAACGCGCGCGACGGGCTGATCCAGACCGTCGAGCAGATTGCCGCCAACCCGCCGACCGCCGAGGAGATCGAGCGCGCCCGCACGACGCTGTTGACCCAGATCGAGCTGGGCCTCAACTCGGCGGAGCGCGTCGGCCTGCAGATCAGCGAGTGGATCGGCATGGGCGACTGGCGCCTGCTGTTCCTGCACCGCGATCGGCTGCGGGCGGCGACCGTGGAGGACGTGCGCAAGGTGGCGGCCAAGTACTTCAAGCCCGCCAACCGGACGATGGGCCTCTTCATCCCGACGGCGCAGCCGGATCGCGCCGAGATTGCCCCGACGCCCGACGTCGTCGTCGATGCTGAAGGACTACAAGGGCAGCGCGGTGGTGGCCGTGGGCGAGGCGTTCGACCCGTCCGCGGCCAACGTGGAATCGCGCACCAGCCGCAGCGCCCTGCCGGCCAGCCTGAAGCTGTCGCTCCTGCCCAAGAAGACGCGCGGCGCGACCGTGGTCGCGAACCTGACGCTGCGGTTCGGCGACGAAACCTCGCTCAAGGGACGGCCAGACCGCGGCCCAGATGGCCGGCGGCATGCTGATGCGCGGCACCACCAAGCGCACGCGGCAGCAGATCTCCGACGAGTTCGACAAGCTGAAGGCGCGCGCCAACGTCAACGGCAGCGGCGCCACGGCGACGGCGTCGGTGGAGACGACGCGCGAGAACCTGCCGGCCGTGCTTCGGCTGGTGGCCGAGGTGCTGCGCGAGCCGGCGTTCCCCGCCGACGAGTTCGAGCAGCTGCAGTCCGCAGCGGCTGGCGTCGCTCGAGGAGGACAAGAGCGAGCCGCAGGCGATCGCGGTCGCAGAACCTGCAGTCGTACCTGCGCCCGTTCCCGCAAGGACGACATCCGCTACATCCCGACGATGGACGAGTCGATCGCCAACGTGCGGGCGGCGACGCTCGACGAGGCCAAGCGCTTCTACACCGACTTCTACGGCGCCTCGAACGGCGAGCTGTCGGTCGTCGGCGACTTCGATTCGGCCGAGATCACCAAGCTGGCCACCGAGCTGTTCGGGTCGTGGAAATCGCCGAAGCCGTTCACGCGGCTGAGCGACAGCTATCGCGACGTGACGGCGGTGAACCGGACGTTCGAGACGCCCGACAAGGCCAACGCGTTCTTCCTCGCCGGCCTCAACCTCAACGTGCGCGACGACGACCCGGACTACGCGGCGCTGGTGCTCGGCAACTACATGCTGGGCGGCGGCTTCCTGAACTCGCGGCTGGCGACGCGCGTGCGGCAGAAGGAAGGCTTGAGCTACGGCGTCGGCTCGCAGCTCCAGGCCAGCTCGCTCGACAAGAACGGCAGCCTGCTGATCTTCGCGATCTACGCGCCGCAGAACGCCGCCAAGCTCGAGGCGGCGATCAAGGAGGAAGTGGCGAAGGCCCTGCGCGAGGGCTTCACCGACGACGAGGTCAAGGCCGCCAAGGCCGGCTGGCTGCAGTCGCAGCAGGTCACGCGCGCGCAGGACAACTCGCTGGCCGGGCGGCTGAACACGCTGAACTTCGTGGGCCGCACCGTCGACCTGGGACGGCGATTTCGAGAAGCGCGTGGCGGCGTTGACGCCGGCGGATATCCGCGCCGCGCTGACCAAGCACATCGATCCCGAGCGCATCTCGTTCGTGAAGGCCGGGGACTTCGCCAAGGCCGCCGCGGGCCAGCCGGCCGCCGCGCCGGCGCCCGCTGCACCACGGTAGGCGGTTATCTCACGCGGATCACGACGCGCCGATTCCAGGGGTCGTTGACCCCGTCGGCGCGTTCGGCCGCCTCCGGCGCGCTGACCGAGACGGCCGCTGACGGCACGCCCAGGCCAGTCAGCACGCCGGCCACCTTGCGCGCGCGGATGCCGCCCATGTCCGGCGCGCTCGGTCAGCGTCTGGCCGCCCGACAGCCGGGTGGCGGCGCGGTAGCCGACGACCTCCACCCGCGACGCTTTCACGTCGACCGCGTGCTTGGCCACGGCTGGTCAGGGCGCTGGTGACGTGCACGCTCAGGAAGTCGTTGTCGAAGTCGAAGTACAGCGTCACGTTGGCCGGGTCGGCGACCTTCACCCACGACGGCGCCTGGCCGCGCGGAGTCGCAACCGGCGGCGGCGCCTCGATACCGTCCTCGGCCGGCAGAATCGTGTCGCAGGCGGGCGTCAGCTCCCGCATCACCGACACCTTCACCGGCTGCAGGGGGATGCCGCCGCAGACGCGGCCCTCGCCGACGGTGCCTTCGACCAGCGCCTGGTGCCCCAGCTGCGGCGGATAGAAGTCGCCGGCCACTCCGCTCTGCTGGCCCAGGTAGTAGAGCTGGCCTTCGTACTCGGCCAGCCAGCACGGCTGCGTCTTCGTGTCGCGCACGATCGGACAGGTGAGGAACTGGCGCCGCTCCCCCGGTTTGGCATCCGGACTGGCATCCGGACTGACACTGCCCTGCTGCGCCTCGGGCGCCTGCACGTCGAGCGCGGTCACCATCGCCAGCACGGCGAGCGCCGCACCTGAATGGCGCCTCACAGCACCCCCAGGAAGTTGATCAGGTCCTGCTTCTCCTGCCCGGTCAGGCGCATGTCGAAGCGGCGGTCGTAATAGTCCACCAGCTCGCGGATGTCCTTGGCCGAGCCGTTGGAGAAATAGGGCGCGCGCGCGGCGAGGCCGCGGAACTGCCCCATCGTGATTGCGCCGATGTCGGCGCAGTGGCCGGTCACGAGCGCGCGGCCGGGATCCGACGTGTAGATCACGCGGCCCAGAAACGGGTGCGGCGGCGCGTCGGCCTTGCAGGTCAGCTTGAACACGGGCAGGTCGGAGGCCTCGTCCCACACCTTGGCCTCGGTCCAGGTCGGGTAGTTGGTGGTGCCGAGGTCCACCCAGCCGGGCGCGAGGTCCATGCCCGACATCTGGGCGTTGTGGCACACCGCGCACGAGCGCTTGGCCGGGTTGGCCAGGCCGATCGAGTTGATGTGCGCGACGTCCTTCACCCAGAAGCGGCGGTTCACGAAGATGTCGTTGCCGCGAGCCACCGAGGCGCGAAACGCCGCCTTTTGATCGGCCGGCGACGACGTCTGCTGCCACATGTCGAAGAAGTGGAACGCGGGCGTCTTCGCGCTGTTGAGCACGTGCACCGCGTTGCGGGCCACGTTGGCGGGACCGAGCGCGGCCGGACCGTTGGGCTCGATCAGGCTGCCGCCCTGCGCATCCCACGTCTGCGCCATGTAGACCTGGTTCTCGAAGCCGAGGATGCCCTCGACCTGCGCCGCGGTCAGCGGCGTGGTCCCGCCCTGGTGATCGTGATAGGCGCTTTGCGCCTGGATCCGCAGGTTCGGCACGCGGGCGTCGGCCATGATGTTCATGCTGGACGGCAGCCCGGTGTCGGGATCCTTGTCCATCAACACGCCCAGCTTGACGTTGAACAGGCCGTCGGGGCTGGTGACGTATTTGAGGTTCGCGGCCGGGCGCGGCCGGCGGAACACCGACACCGTGGGCGTCGGGCTGCGCAGCCCGTAGACCGGGTCGCGATTCACCCCGGTGGGGTCGCGCACGACCTCGATCGCGAACTCGGGCGTCACGCCCGCGGGCGGCCACGGCATGCCGACCCGAAACAGACCGCGGTCGAGCAGCAGCGAATGCGAGCTGGCTTGATCCTGCGGCAGGCTGGGATTGTTCGACCCGTCGATGGCCGCGAAGATCGGGTCCTTGCCGCCGGTGGCTTGCCAGCGCGCACGAATGGTTTCCACCGAGACGCTCATCGCGTTCGCCGGCTGGTGGCAGGTCACGCACGCGCGTCCGTTGGCGCCGATCGCCTCGAAGAAGGGGTGGCCCTTGGTCTCGATCGGACCGTTCACGTTCAGCACGCCCAGGCGGCCGAGGCCGTTGGCGAACACCAGCTCGCGCGGCAGCACGACGCCGCTCCCCGGCGCGACCCACGAGGTGTGTGGCTGCGCGGGCGTGCCTGCTGGATCGCCCTGGGCGTGGAGGAACGACATCACGCTGGTTATCGCGACCAGGCACAGCGTCAGAGCGCGGGCTCGCATGCGCCGGCTATTTTAGCGGGTCTGCCGCGCCGCATGGGCTGCACACGGCGGCGTTGCGCGGCAAGCATGGCGCAGGCGCACTTATTCAAAGCCTGGATCGGCCTTGAGCCCTGGGGCCCGGCCCTGTATATTCGCGAGCACCGGAGGATCGATGGCCGCAGCCTCGTCACGCGTCAGAATCGTCACGTTCGCGTCCGCGCTGGCGCTGCTGGCGGGACCAGCCAGCGCCCAGCAGATCGATCTCGCCGGCATGTGGTCGTCCACGCGCGGCAACCACGAGGAACTGCCGCTGCGCGGCGACCCCGGCGTGGAAGTCGGCGAGTATGTCGGCATCCCGTTGACCGATGGCGCCCGGCAGCACGCCGAGACCTGGACGCCGACGATGCACTCCCTGCTCGAATGGCAGGGCCGGCCGCACCCGGTCACCTATTCGATGCGCGCGCCGCGGCCCGACTTCCGGATGGGGCCGGTGGTCGATCCCCAGACCGAGCGGCTGATCGGCTACACCATCACCAACCTGTTCGGCCGCGCCGACCGGACGATCTGGCTGGACGGGCGGCCGCACCCGTCGAAGTACGCCGAGCACCAGTGGCAGGGGTTCTCGACCGGGGAGTGGATCAACGGCGGGCTGAAGGTCACCACCACGCACATCAAGTACAGCTTCGTGCACCGCAACGGCATCCCGCTCAGCCCGTACGCCGTGATGACCGAGTACTGACTGGCGGCGCGGCGACCTGTTGACGCTGGCGATCATCGTCGAGGATCCGATCTACCTGACCGAGCCGCTGGTCCGCACCTCGACCTTCAGGTGGGATCCGAACCTGACGGTTCCGCCGCCGCTGCCCTTCGAGGTCGCGGAGGAACTGCCGTCGCTCCAGCGCGGCCAGGTGCCGGCGTATCCGCTCGGCACCAAGCATCACGACTACGCCGACTCGAAGCACATCCCGTTCGAGGCCACCCAGGGCGGCGCGCACACGGCGTATCCCGAATACATGAACCGGCTCAAGGAGCTGATGCACGGGCCGGCATCCACGTCGTCCTCGGGCACGCGATGAGCCCAGCGCGCGCGACGGTTCTCGCGGCCGCGCTGGCCGCCTTCGCCACCTCCGCCCACCTGACCGCGCAGCGGGCCACACCCCGCCCGGTCAAGCCGGCCTACGACGACGGCATCGTCGAGGCGCTGACGGTCAAGGGCAACGTCCACCTGGTGGCCGGATCCGGCGCCAACATCACGGTGCAGGTCGCGCCCGAGGGCCTGCTGGTCGTGGACTCGAGCGTGGCGGCGATGAGCGAGAAGGTGCTGGCGGCGATCCGCACGTTCTCCGACAAGCCGCTGCGGCACATCATCAACACCAGCGGCGACGAGCACCACACCGGCGGCAACGAGAACCTGTCGAATTCCGGCAAGAACCTGAACGCCGGCATCGGCGGCCAGAACGGCCGCGAGCCGAGCCGCCTCGACGGCGCGCCGGTGATTGCCCACGAGAACGTGCTCCACCTGATGAGCGGCCTCAAGGGAGAGCCGGAGCGTCAGCCCTACGGCGTGTGGCCGCACGACACCTTCTACACCGGCCTGAAGCAGCTCTACTTCGGCGGCGAGGTCGTGGAGATGCTGCACGCGCCGAACGCGCACACCGACGGCGACGTGATGGTGTGGTTTCGCAAGACCGACGTCGTCGCCACCGGCGACATCTATTCCACCGTCACCTACCCGCAGGTGAACCTGAAGCGCGGCGGCAGCATCCAGGGCCTGCTGGATGCGCTCAACCGCGTGCTGGACATCGCCGTGCCCGAGTTCAACAACCAGGGCGGCACGCTGGTCGTGCCCGGCCACGGGCGCCTGAGCAACGAGTCGGACGTGGCCGAGTATCGCGACATGACCACCATCATCCGCGACCGCATCAAGGCGATGGTGGACAAGGGCCAGACCCTGGCCCAGGTCAAGGCCGCCGGCGTGACCAAGGACTATGACGGCGTGTATTCGACGCCGTCGTGGACCGGCGAGATGTTCATCGAGATGATTTATTCGGACCTTACGCGGAGCCGGAAGCCGTCGCAGAAAGACCAGTAAGAGCTCGGCTCTGTTCTTCGTTCAATTCAGAATTCAGAATTCAGAATTCAGAATCACTGAGGCCGAAGGTTCTCTCGAGCCTTCGCCGTGGCTGTTCGGGCCGGAAGGCCACGGCTACAGTTCCGACTGCAGTTTCTGAATTCTGAATTCTGAATTCTGATTTCATGAGCTCCTCGAGCAATCTGCCCTAACGCGGCAGCGTCGTCACCACAGCCTCGATGAACTGCGCCGTCGTCCAGGGGCCGTTGGCCGCGCCGTAGACCCCGTCGTAGTCGAGCGTCGGCCGCGCCTCCAGGATCTGCGGCAGCGTCATTCCCCGCCCGACCATCGCGCCACGCGGTCGCGGATGATCGTCACCATGTCCCGGTACTCGACGACGTCGGCCTCGTTGCAGATGCGGCCGTGGCCCGGGACCACCCGCGTCCCGCCCTGCTGGTTGAAGCGCGGAATGGTGATGTCGATGATGCGGTTCAGGGCGTCGATCACGCCTTGCACGGTGCCGCCGCGCGCGACGTCGATGCGCGGATAGCTGTTGGTCGAGAACAGGTCGCCGGCCGCAATCACGTCCGAGCCGCGGAAGTAGACCAGCGTGTCGCCGTCGGTGTGGGCCGCCGGCTGGTGCCGCAGCTCGATTCCTTCGCCGTTCACGAACATGGTCTTCAGCCCGCCCGTGAACGTGCTGCTGGGCCAGGCCGCAAACGGCATCGGGGCCACCGCGCCGGTGGGCGCGCTGACCCGCGCCAGCACTTCCTCGCGGGCGACGATCGGCGCGGCCACGATCGGGATGCCGGAGTTGCCGGGCGCGTTCTGCGCCGCGAAGTTGACGCCGGCGGCCGACAGCGCCGCGTTGCCGCCGATGTGATCCGCGTCGGCGCTGGTGTTGACCACGATAGCGGATGGGCGCCGGCGACAGGCGCTTCACGGCGGCCAGCACGCATCGGTGGCGGTGCCGTCTCCGGAGTCCACCACGAACGCTCCCTGCTCGCCCGCCTGCACGACGACGTTGGCACCGTTGGCGATGATCACGTGGAGGCGGCCCTGGACCGGGAGCACCTCCGGCTCGGTGCGGGGCGCTGTCGCCGCCGCGGCAGCCGCCGACGGCGCGGCGCGACCGGATGCAGCGGCCGCGGCGACCGCCGCGTCCCCTTGCTTGAGCACGGCGGCGTATTCCGGATACATCGTCACCGCGCCGCCGCGGGTCGCCTCGAATGGCAGGCCGAACCGCTTGGCGAACTCGTCGTGGCGCGTGCCCATCGGGAAGCTGGGCACCCAGCCGGTCGGGCGCGGGGCCATCTCGTCCACGATTTCGAACGGCACCGGCGAGGGCACCGTCTGTGCCGGGCGCCCAGGCCCAGGTCGAGGTGCGTACGAACGGCTCCTCGAGGTACACGGGATCGTCCACGATCGACATCAGCAGCAGGTAGCGCCCGTGCCGGACGAAGAACTCGGTCATCGTGCTGCGCACGCTGGCGGGCGGCCCGTTGCGGTTGATGAACGCCGCCTTCATGTGCGACGTGGTGACCTTCAGTGCGCCGCGTACCCACTCGCCGGTCGAGAAGCCGTCCCAGGTGTGCTCCGCGTTCGGGGAGGGATGCGGGCGCCCGTCCATCCAGATCGTGCGGTCGGCGTTCCCGAACAGGTTGGTGATGCGATAGGCCACGAGCCGGCTGGTGGAGGGGTCCACCACCTGCAGCATGCGGAAGTTGGGCCCGGGGCCGCGCATCGAGGACTGCGCCGGGTGCGGCCGCGCCTGCTGCTCGGGCTGCGACAGGATCGAGGCGTCCCAGGTTTCGGCCTTCAGCTTGCCGGCGTCGTTCAGCGGAAAGCCGGCGTAGTCGCCCAGCTCCGCGCCGGGAATGCGGTGGACTTCGTCCTCCTGCCGCGCGTGGGCGAGCCACTCGCCGGCCAGATCCACCGGCGCGTCGGCCGCCGGCCCGGGATTCTGCGCGCGTGAGGCACCGTCAGACGCCAGCGAGCTGCGGCGACCATCACCGCGAATGCAGCTCCGGCCCGAGCAGTTTGTGACTTGTGAATTGTGAATTGTGAATTTGGCGTAGGCGGCGTCACGTGCCATGGCCGTCGATTGTATCGTCAGCGAGCCCCCGCCGCCGAAGCCTCTGAAGATCGCGCCCAGCACGCCTTGGATGACGCGCTTGGCCTCCTGTTTGAAGCTCCCGGGATGGATCGGGCAGAGGGCGGTCGGGACGTCGTCGCCCTCCTTGAAGTACTCGACATAGGTGTCGCATCCGTCCACGGGGCGCTGATAGGACAACCGGCACATCTCGACCCGCCGCAGGCCGGCCGGCTGCTCGAACGCGTGGGACGGCAGCCGGCGCGCGGTGCGGCGCATGAAGTCGGCCCAGATGGGCAGTGCCACGCGGGCCCCGGACGCGCCATCGCGAATCGACTCGGGCTGATCGAAGCCCACCCACACGCCCGCCACCACGGCCGACGAGAAGCCGACGAACCACGCATCCCGCGAGTCGTTGGTCGTGCCCGTCTTGCCGCCGATCACCCCGCGCACGCCGCGTGCTCGCGCCGCCGACCCGGTGCCGCGGTTGACGACGTCCTGCAGCATCGTCACCATCTGAAAGGCGGTGTCCTCGGGCAGCACGCGCGAGCGCTCGATGTGCACCTGGTACACGGTGTCGCCGTCGGCGTTGACCACGGTCACCAACCCGCGCGGCTTCACTCGATAGCCCAGCGTCGGGAACACGGCGTAGGCGGCGGTGAGATCGAGCGGCGTCACCAGCCCGCTGCCCAGCGCCAGCGACGGCACGTCCGGCTGGTTGTCGACGCCGACGCTGCGAGCCAGCTGGAGCACCGGGCCCGAACCGATCCGCTGCTGCACCATCACCGCGGCGGCGTTGTTGGACTCGAGCAGGGCCTCGCGCAGCGTCAGGGACTCGGGCATGTTGGCGCGCTGGTCGCGCGGCATCCACACACCCTCCGGCGCCGCCACCGCCACGTCTCGCAAGCCGCTGACGACCGACACGGGCGACAAGCCGCTTTCGAGTGCCGCCGCGTACACGAACGGCTTGAACGCCGAGCCGGGCTGGCGGCGGCTGCGGGTGGCGCGGTTGAACGGCGTCGATGCGTAATTCGAGCCGCCGACAATCGCCAGCAGGTTGCCGGTCGCCGGGTCCATGGCCACCAGCGCAGCCTCGAGCCCCTTGACGCCGACCCGCTTCAGCCCCTCTCGCACGGCGGCTTCCGCCGCGTCCTGCACCTCGGGCACGAAGGTCGTCCGGACGATCCAGTCGGGCGGGTTGTCGCCGCCGTGGATGGCGCGAAACTGCTGCCGCAGCAGCTCCTTGGCGTAGCCGTGACGGGCGCCGGCGATCGCCGGCGGCGGCCGCACCGCGATGCGCTCGGCGCGCGCGGCGCGTTCCTGCGCCGCCGTGATCTTGCCTTCTTCGCGCATCCGGGCCAGCACCACCTGGCTCCGGCGTTTCGCGGCCTCGAGGTGGTTCCAGGGCGAATACGTGGCGGGCGCGCGGATGATGCCGGCCAGCATCGCCGCCTCGCCCAGCGTCAGCCGCGCCGCCGGCTTGCCGAACACCGCCCGCGACGTGGCCTCCATGCCGTAGTACCCGCTGCCCATGTAGATGCGGTTGAGATACAGCTCCAGGATTTCCCGCTTGCTGAGCAGCACCTCGAGCATCACCGCCAGCGCCGCTTCCTTCAGCTTGCGCGTGTAGGTACGCGTGTTGGACAGATAGAGCGTGCGCGCCAGCTGCTGGGTGATGGTGCTGCCGCCCTGCCGGCCGTCGCCTGGGCCCACGTTGTAGAAGGCGGCGCGTGCCAGCGCCACCGGATCGACGCCCGGGTGGTAGTAGTAGCGGTGATCCTCGACTGCGATCACCGCGTCCTTGGCGAACGTGGCGATCTGATCCAGCGGCACGTCGCGGCGGGCTTCGTCCAGCGGGAACCAGGGCTGGCCGTTCGCGTCGTAGAACATCGTGCCGCCGACGCCGCGATTCAACCGGTAGATCGCGAGCCCATGGCGGATCGTCCACCCGCCGCCCAGCACCACGACCACCAGGGCCGCGGCGGCGACGGCGCGACGCGCCCAGCGCCATGACCAGGCACGGGCCACGCCTCGGGGAACGGCGGCCACAAGGCCGGCCAGCCGGTGGAAGCGAGAAGGAGCGCCTTCGGTCATCCTGCGATCGGATTAGACGGAAAACTCAACCAGATGGTCGTGAACCCCACCCGTTTATTGAGCTTATCGCGAACCTCTGCGCGTTGCGCGTACCATACGGAGCATGGAAGTTCGGACGTTCCCCAACTCCCGCCGCCCCGGCGTCGGCCAGAAGCCGCGGCGCGAAGGCACCAGGCCCCTTCTCCCCCAGCACGCCCGCCACTGTCCGGTGCTCGAGGCGGGCAGCGCGCTTGGGTTTCATGGTCTACGCGCCGCTGGAGCCGAAGGAATCGCTCTACCTCGAGTACGAAGGCGAAGGGAAATACAAGTTCGTCTACTACCTGCAGACGCAGGGCGGGCGCCCGACGCCGCTCTTCCAGGTCACGATGAGCTTGCCGGCGGGAAGCATCGGCATGGCCAAGGAAGAAGTGACGTTCGTCGGCGTGCCGATGCTGTCGCGCGAGGCCGCGCTCGCCGTCGCGCGCGTGTTCTGGGTGCCCGAGGACACCGGCACGCCGCCGGGCGCCATCGCGCTGCGCGGGCGCCACCAACTTCCAGACGCCGCCCGGCTGGGACACGGTCTACACGCCGATCTTCAACATGATCGAGCGGCCGGTGGCGCCGATGCTGGTGGTGCGGGTCGAGACCGACTGGTACGCGCACGAAACCGAGTTCCGCTACGTGCTCCAGGCCGGCGAGGGCATCTCGGTCTCGCCGACGCTGCCAATCGGCCAGGTGGTCTTCGTGCCCCGCGAAGAAGTCACGTTCCGGGACTGCACGGCGTCGGAGATCGAAGCCATCGAAGCGTCGCGACAGTCGTTCAACGAGCACAAGGCGGCCGCCAGCCAGCCGACCTCCTACGGCTTGACCTACAGCCCGCACTACCTCCGGCAGGCACGGGCGCAGCGCGAGGAAAGCGACGACAAGGGCGGTTAGGGCGGCGCTCCTCCTGTCCGCAGAACGCGTTGCTGCGGCTCATCCCACCGCCACACGTTGTCGTTGCGTAAGTGTGTGCCTCCGAGCCATCGATCGATGCCACAGGCCTCGACCCGGTCGAGCCTGGCCGGCGAGCACGGCGCGCCCGGTGTCGGAAAGCGCTCGATCCCCTTGCAGCAGCGGCGGCGTGGTCTTCGACAGCGCCGCGACGAGATCGGCCAACGCCGTATCGGTAACGTAGTACGCGTCCTCCCCGTCGTGCATTCGCGGGAGCGCCGACGCGGAGGTCAACCGGGCCAGCGGCGGCCAGCCTGCAGGAGCTGCCGCTCCGTTCGCGACAGCCCGTCGGTGGTCCATGGCAGCTCGTGCAGGAGCCGCGTCACTGCCCGCGATAGAAACGGCAAGGCGGTCGTGTCGCTGCGGCGGAGCGCGTCCAGCGATTCCGGTGTCGGCTCACGAAACGCGCGCCAGGCCTGGCCGGCCAGACCGAACTGGGCGCCGCTCACCGGCTGACGGGCAGTCAGGAGGAATACCATGTCGCCTGGCGCCAGCTCGCCCAACCCCTTGAACTCGGGGTGCCCGGGAAAGGCGTCGATCGACACCTGGCTCACCGGCTTCTCCGTGGGCACATGGCGGTGAACCCACTCGAGCACCTGAACCAGGTTCAGCTGGTCGAACAGGTCGTGTTCGAACCACAACACCAGCTCGTCGTAAGCCGCGTGCTCTTCGACAACGGCCCGCCAGCGCCTCAGGTCGTTCACCGGATCGATGCTGGCCTCGCCGGGCCCTGCCAGATAGCGCCGGCGCACCTCCAGCAGCTCGGCATCGGTCAAATGGCCGGGCACCGGACCCTCGTGCAGGGGATCGGCCCAGAGGGACAGCGCACCGGGGATGCCGGCGGCTGCAATCAGCCGCGTGGTGCAGGTGCCGTTCGCGACGTGGAGAAATCGCGTGCTCATCTCATCCCCCTTGCCGGGGTCCAGGCGGCTCAGGTACAGTGCAGCCATGTCGACGCCACGACTGTACCGCGTGATCCTGCCGGTCGGCGAACTTGAATCCGCCGTGCCGTTCTACTCGACCCTGCTCGACCAGCCCGGCATGCGCGTCTCACCCGGAAGGCACTACTTCCGGTGCGGCGACGTGACGCTGGCGATCTACAGCCCGAGGGGCGACGGCGACCCGCGCGAGCCTCGCCCCAACTTCGACCATGTCTATTTCGCCGTGGACGATCTGGAGGCCGTGTTCCAGCGGGCGGAGCAGACCGGCGGTCTTGTCGGTGGAAACCGGGGACGGCGAGCTGGGGATGGGCCAGATTGCCACGCGGCCGTGGGGCGAACGGTCGTTCTACATGCACGACCCGTTCGGCAACCCGCTGTGCTTCGTCGACGCGGCGACGCTGTTCACCGGGCCGCCAAGGTAAGCGTTACTGCTGCCCCGGAATCACCTGGCCATCACGCGTCAGGACTTCCTGACAACAGGGGCTCGATCGGGCGACTCTCGGCCCCGTTTTCCGTGCAGACACCGAAGGTGGCCGTCGCAGCCCCATAGAGCGCGACCCCGGCATATTCACCCTTGGCGTTTACGACGTAGAAGTTGACGTTGAAGTTTGGCTCGCCGCGACTATTGAGAAGCCGACGCTCGATGGTAGCCGCCTTG
Organism: uncultured Acidobacteriota bacterium; assembly: GCA_963713655.1. Classification (GTDB taxonomy): domain Bacteria; phylum Acidobacteriota; class Vicinamibacteria; order Vicinamibacterales; family UBA2999; genus CAWEBF01. Next base: position 106,170 of record CAVQMT010000048.1, on the reverse strand, counting down.
ATTCGCCTGAGCGCATCCATGCCGGCGTCCTTGGGGGCCATGCCGCGGCGCATGTTCTCGACGATCACGAACGAGCAGAGGCCGTATACGTTCGCTTCCCCACGACCGGTCGAGCCCGCGGCGCCCACGTCCCCATCGACATAGAGCCCGGCCCCCAGCAGCGGCGAGTCACCCACGCGGCCCGGAATCTTCCAGGCCAGTCCGCTCGTCGTCGTCACACCAGCGAGCTCCCCGCGCGGCGACAGGCCGTTGCAATTGATGGTGCCGTAAAAGTGGTCGCGCTCGATCAGTCCCTCGGCGACCATCTGAAGCCCAGCCTCGAAGCCGGCGGCCGCCCGTTTTTGCGGGTCGAGATAGTGCAGGGGATCGGTCCGACGCTTCCACTCGAGCCACAGTTGGCGTGAGCGCGGGGTGTTGAGATCCGGCTCGATCTCGAACCCCAGGTTGCGGGCGAACGACTGCGCCCCCGGGCCGACCAACAGGTGATGGTCGGTCTGCTCCATCACCGCCTTCGCCACCAGCGACGGCGTTCGCACCCCCTCCAAGGCGGCCACGCCACCCGCGCGTTTCTTCGGGCCGTGCATGCAGCACGAGTCCAGCTGGACGACGCCGTCAGCGTTGGGAAGGCCGCCGTAGCCGACGCTCGTGTCCTCGGGGTCGCGCTCGACGATGTTGACGCCGGCAATCACGGCATCGAGCGGATCCGCCCCGCCGATGAGGAGCCGGAATGCCTCCTCGACGCACGTCCGCGGACCGCCGTTCTTGAACCGGTGGCCGTTGCCCGAGGCGATGACGACCGGCTTGGCGACGCTGGCCCGGACCGCCGGCGCCTGAGCCGGCACCGGCGTCGCCGATGGCGTTCTGCGGCGACGCCCACCAGGGCCCCCGTGCGGACGAACTCTCGTCCGAGTGATAGTGGACATCGGAACCGCCTTCTACGAGCGTCGGAGGTCATGCCGAGCTGTCCGCGTGCCGCCCGAATGCTCAGGCAACACCAGGCGGGACCGCCATAACGCGGCGATCACAGAGAAAACGGGCGGGTCGCGAGACCCGCCCGTTCATGCCCGAAGCCTCGGAGCCCGGAGCCTGGAGCCCGGGCCCTACATATCCAGCCGCCCGGTGCTGGCGCCCAGCTTCTCGATCTCCACGCCGGCGATGTGGCCCATCGCCAGCAGCAGGTTCGCGGTGGGCTCGCCCTTGGCCTGGACGTGGCGGTTGCCCTTCAGCCGGCCGTGCGCGCCGCCGACGATGAGCGCGGGCGGGTTGTCGCGATCGTGCTGGTTGCCGTTGCTCATCCCGCTGCCCCAGTAGAGCATCGAGTGATCCAGCAGGTTGCCGTCGCCGTCGGGCGTCGCCTTCAGCCGGTCGAGGAACTCGCCCAGCTTGACGATCTGATACATCCCGATCTTGGCGTACTTGGCCAGCTTTTCGGCGTCGTTGCCGTGATGCGAGATGCTGTGGTGCGCGTCCGGGATGCCGATGTGCGCGTAGCTGCGGCTGCTGGCCTCGTGGCCGACCAGGAACGTGAACACGCGGCTGATGTCGCCCTGGAAGGCCAGGTGCATCAGGTCGTAGGTCACGCTCATGTGGTCGTCGAACGCCTCCGGCAGGCCGACCGGCGCCTCGGGATTGCCGGTCAGCGTGCCGAGCCGGCTCTCCATGCGATCGAGCTGCTGCTCCACCTGGCGGATGTTGCTCAGGTACTCGTCGAAGATGGCCTTGTCGGACGCGCCCAGCGTGCCGCGCAGCTTCGCCGTCTCCTCGGTCACCGAGTCGAGCATGCTCTGCTTTTCCTTGAGGGCCGCCTTCGCGCTGCTCCGACGTGCCCGTCTCGCCGAACATGCGCTCGAAGGTCACGCGCGGGTTGATGCCCACCGGCAGCGGCGTGGTGTTGTCCAGCCAGGACAGCGAGTTGAAGAACGTGCACGGGAAGCCGTCGCAGGCGCCCGCCGAGGTGCCCATGTCCTCGGTGCCGACCTCGATCGACCGCAGCGGCGTATCGCCCGCCACCTTGTCGGCGATCCACTGATCGACGGTCTTGGTCGACTGGATCTTGCCGAACGCGTCGCCCGAGTCGTCGCGCGAGCCGACCGGCCCGGTGCCGTTCAGGAACGCCGAGCTGGCGCCCAGGTGCACCGACTCGCCCCACGGCGCCTTCAGCTTGCTGACCGTCACCAGCTGATCGCGGAACGGCTCGAGCGGCTGCATCACCGACTTGAACTCGAAGTCGGCGCCCACCGTGGCCGGGTGCCACGTCTCGGGAAACACGCCGTTGGGCATGTAGATGGCGCCGAACCGGAACGGCCGCGGGGCGCGCGACTGAGCCGTCAACGCGGGAACCATTGCATCCAGCATCGGCAGCGCCAGCATCGTGCCGACGGATCCCCGCAGGAACGTGCGGCGGGACAGATGCTTCTTCGTGATGATCATGGCTGCTCTACCCTCGTTTGTGCGACCTGGTTGACGGTTTCGCCCTGCTCCAGCTTGGTGCGCATCTGGAATGGCGCGCTCTTCACGATCCCCGTGATGATCGACGACAGGCGGTAGTTCACCGGCGCCGACTGCTTGACGATGCTCCTCACGACGGGCATGTCGGTCGGTTCCACGCCGCGGCCGAGCGCGTAGGTCAGGATGCGCTCGGTCAGCGTGGTGACGAACGCCTCGGGACGGTTCAGGATCACCTGGCGCAGCGCGGCCGGACCGTCCACCTTCGAGCCGTCGGCCAGCACGCCCGCGGCGTCGATCGGCGCGCCGTCGGCGCCGGTGTCGCGCCACTGCCCGACGGAGTTGAAGTTCTCGAGCGCGAAGCCCACCGGGTCGATGATGCGGTGGCACGACGCGCACGTCGGGTTGCTGCGGTGCAGCTCCATCTGCTGCCGCACGGTCTTCGGCGCCGTCGGGGCCCTTGGCGCTTTCCTCGAGCGTGGGCACGTTCGGCGGCGGCGGCGGCGGCGGCGTGTTCAGGAACGTCGTCAGGATGAACTTGCCGCGCAGCACCGGCGAGGTTCGCGTCGCCACCGACGTCAGCGACAGCACGCTGCCCTGGCCCAGCAGCCCGCGCCGATTCGGGTCCGTCAGCTGTGACCTGCCGGAAGCGCGAGCCGTAGACCCCGGGAATGCCGTAGTGCCTGGCCAGCCGCTCGTCCACGAAGGTGTAATCGGCCGTCAGCAGCTCCAGCGCGCTCTTGTTCTGGCGCAGGATGTGGGCGAAGAACAGCTCCGTTTCCTTCCGGAACCCCTTGCGGATGTTGTCGTCGAAGTCCGGGAACAGCAGCAGGTCGGGCGTCACGCGTGACTCGAGCCCGCGCAGCTGCAGCCACTGGCCGGTGAAGTTCGACACCAGGGCATCGGCTCGCGGGTCGGCCAGCATGCGCTTCACCTGCGCTTCCAGCACGCCCGGCTGGCGCAGGGTGCCGGCGGTGGCCGCGTTCAGCAGCTGGTCGTCCGGAATGCTGCTCCACAGGAAGAACGAGAGCCGCGACGCCAGCTCGATGTCGCTGATCGGGTGCGCCGCGCCCGGACGCACCGTGCGCGGGATCGCGTTCCACGCGATACAGGAAGGACGGGCTGGCCAGGACGCGCGCCACCCCGGCGCGGATGCCGGCGTCGAAGTCGCCGCCGTTCGTCCGCGCCTGCTTATAGAACGACAGCGGCGCGTTCACGTCCTCGGCGGTGACCGGACGGCGATAGGCGCGCCGGGTCAGCGTCGAGAAGATGCGCTGCGCGCACGCCGGCTCCTCGGCGGCCGTCGCCGGGCGGCACACCAGCACGCGCTCGCGGCTGGGCGAGCTGCTGACGCCCTTGACGTTGAACGGGCCGCGGACGCTCACGGTGCGCAGCCGCGGCAAGCCGCCGGCCAGGTGCACCTCCTGGCTGTCCCGCAGCGAGGTCTCCCACACGTCCTGGCGCTCGAACTGCTTCTCGCGCCACGTGTAGCCCACCTCGTGTGTTCCCGCGGTGACGAACACCTTGCCCTTCAGCCGCTCCTCGATCTTCGGGATCATGTCGATGGCGTCCTTCGACGCCGCCGCGTGATCTTCGGGACCGCCGACCTTGGCGCTGAACACCTCTTCGCCGTCCACCAGGATCACGAACTCGTGCGGCTTGTCCCAGCCTTCGACCCCGGCATAGCCGTTGAGGATCGTGCGGTTCAGCCGCGCGAACAGCTCGTAGTCCGCGTCGGCGGGAAACACGTGCTTCACGACCGTGCCGCCGCGGGTGCCGAGCGGCAGGCCCTGCGACGTGGCTGCGCTGCGTGACCTCGAGGCCGATGGAATAGTCGGTCGTCCCGGCCGGCACCTTCGGGTTGCCGATGGCCATCGCGCTGATCCGCTGGGCGGCCGTCAGGTAGCGGTCGAGCAGGAACGGCGACGTGCGCAGCGACGTGGCGATGTTGTCGAAGCCGCGGTCGCCGCCGTCGCTCGGCAGCAGATCGGACACGTTGACGTCCAGCGCCAGCAGGTCTCGGACGGCGTTGCCGTATTCGGTGCGGTTCAACCGGTGCGCCACAAAGCGTCCCGGGTTGTTCTTGGCGGCCGCGGCGCGGTCCAGCGACCCGCTCAGCCAGGTCGTGAAGGCCTGGTAATCCGTTTCGCTGGGATGCGGCATGCCCTGCGGCGGCATGGCCCGCACGCTCAGCTTGCGCAGGACGCGCTCCCAGGTGGCGGCGCTGGCCGACACGTCATCCAGGTTCGCGGTTTCGAGGTTCACCGGCTCCGATGCCGGCTGCGGGCTGCGGGTGTTGTGGCAGCCGACGCAGTACCTGCTTCAGCATCGCGCGGTGCTGGGCCACCGGATTGCGCGGCAGCGGCCTGCGGTCGTCGGCGCTGGGGCGGCAGGCGCGGACTGCGCCGACAGGCCTGCGGCCGCCAACCAGACCAGCGCGCCAAGGATTGCGACGTTCTTCATCGAGTGCAGCTCCTCAGTTCGCGGCAGCAGCGGCCGGCGCGCGCGGCATCCGGCTTCTTCTCGTCCTTCTTTTCCTCGACCTTCTTCGTGCCCGCCAGGGTTTCCGCGTCGGCCGGCGGCAGCCCCATCAGCTCGCGCATCAGCACGATCACTTCCTGGCGGGTCGCGCGCTTCTCGCGAACCAGGTTCGGATCCTGGGTGTCGGCGCCGCGCGCCGCGCCCTCCGGCTTCTCGGCCAGCTGGAGCGGCGTCAGGCCATCGCGGTTCTTCTCGTCGAACTTCGCGCCCGCCGCGACCAGCGTCTTGATCAGCTCGGGCTTGCGCGCCTGCACGGCCTGGTGCAGCGCCGTGGATCCATCCGGCGCCTTGGCATTGACGTTGGCGCCGGCGGCGAGCAGCACCTTCAGCGCCTCGACCGGCTCGCGATTGGACTGCTCGCGGAACGGCGCCAGGCCCAGACGGGTGAAGCCGGGGCCGCCAGCCAGCCCGGCGCCGCGGCCGCCGGCCATCGCCACCATGATCGGCGTCTTGCCGACGTTGGCGTTGGCGCCGCGGCCGTTCTCGCCGGTCGCGGCCTTGTATTCGATCGGCACCCATTCGATCTGCGCGCCCCGTTCGATCATCAGCTTCAGCGCCTCGACGTCCGAGGCGATGGCGGCGCGATAGAACGCGGAGCCATTGGCGAAGTCGCCGCAGCAGAGCGACGTGGAGTGCAGCTGGCCCACGCACGGTCTTGTTGGCGTCGGCGCCCTTGTCGAGGAGCAGCTTCACCAGGTCGAGCGCGTTCAGCGTGTTGGGGTGGTCGGCGCGCAGCCGCGATCCATCGCGCGCCCGCATGTCGGTGGTGGCGTCGTGCATGTCCACGGCGAAGTACAGCGAGCCGTCGTTCGGGTCGGCGCCGAGATCGAGCAGCGTCTTGGCCAGGTCGAACCGATCGTTGACGATGGCGATGGTCATGGCCGTGGCGCCGTCGCCGTTGGTGATGCTGAGATCGGCGCCGCCCTTGACCAGGGCGCGGATGGCCGCCTCGTGCCCGTTGCGCGCCGCGAACATCAGCGGCGTGAAGCCGCCGGTCGGGTGATCGGCGTGCTCGCGCTTGTCGAGCGCGGTCACGTGCGCCCGCACGTTGGGGTTGGCGCCGGCCTCGAGCAGCATGCCCACCACTTCGGCGTGCCCCTCGGCCGCGGCCCACATCAGCGGCGCCTGCTGCTGGTAGCTGTCGGTGGCGTTCGGCTTGGCGCCGCGCGCCAGCAGCAGACGCACGGCGTCGGTCCGGCCGGTGCGCGCCGCGGCCATCAGCGGCGTCTCGCCGTCGGGATGCGCCAGCGACACGTCGGCGCCGGCATCGATCAGCGCCTGCATGACCGGCGCATCGCCCGCGCGGCTGGCCTGGAGCAGCGGCGTGACGCCGTACCTGTTGGCGACGTTGACCTTGGCGCCGGCCGCCACCAGGGCGCGGATGGCGGCAACGTCCGAGTGATAGGCCGCCCACAGCAGCGCGGTGGATCCGTCGCGCGCGGGCTCGTTCACGTTGGCGCGCCTGGCAATCTGGGCGCGCACGGCGGTGAAATTGCCCTGCTTGGCCGCGTCTACGAGCGCGCTGTCACCCGCGGCATGACCGAGCCCGCCCGGGGACAAGGTGACGAAAGCCAGCAGCGTGACCCACAGCCAACCAGCATGCTGCGCGAACAATCTGCATCTTCGACCCCAGCCTCGTAATCGAGGACCGATGCGTCTACGTTTCGGTGACGGTGCGAACCGGCCGGTTCGCGTGATTGGGGCGGCGACGAAGAGACTGAACTGGCCCGCGCGTTCTCGGGCGTAGATTGACCGGCGCCGCTCAAACCAATGCGAACGTCGAGATCCTACACCCTTCGCAAGTCACACGCTACAAAGGATTTCGAGTCACGGACCCTTGCGGAGTTCGCAACGGCGGCGAGTATTCATACCGCCGTCGCGATCGCGTTTTGCAAAGGTCGAGACGGACTAATTCCGTCCGTCAGGATGGGCGGTCACGGGCAGGTATCGGCAACCCGCGTGACGGTGGAGACGTTGATGCCGTCCGCGCCGCCGACGCCGATCAGCAGGCCGGTCACGGACATGCGCTTGCCGGCATTCGCGTCCAGGCGGCCCATCACGAACTTCAACTCCATCGTCTTGTCGCCCAACGGGCGCGTGGCATCGGCGGGCGTCGTGCCGGTCTTCTCGGTACGCTCGGGAGCCGTCGCGTTGGTGATGGTCCAGCCGGCGCCACCCTTGGTCAGGCAGCCGACCATGCGGACCAGCGTGCCGTCCGGCAGAGCGACCGGGCCGTCCTTCGGGATGATGGCGATGCTGGCGACCGCGGACGGCACCAGATCGGTCGCGCCGGCGGGGATGCCGTTGGACTTCAGGACCAGGGCCACCAGATCGGCATAGGTCGTTTCCGACAGCGACCCGCCCTGTCCGTTGGGCATGTTCTTCTGCATGAAGTTGAACAGGTCGCCGACGGTCTTCTGGGCATAGCTGTCCCAGAACTTCTGCCCGGACAGCGGCCGGTTGCCTTCCGCGCCCAGCGTGTGACAGTTCGTGCAGGTCGAACTGAACACCTGGTTGCCGCGCGATGCCTGGGCCTCGCTGTAGATGCCGTCCCACAGCGTCTTCGCCGCGGGCGCCTGGGCCTGCATCATGGCGCCGCCCAGGGCGGTCGAGAACGCCGCCGTGGCCAGAAGAACGATGCGCTGAACCGTGCTCATGTCGAACTGCCTCCCGCGAGAACACACCTCGCGGCCCGTATTGTAATCAAGTCGCGCGGCCGGGCGCACCGGCAGTGTGGCGGGCGTATAGTAGCCGGCGTGCTTACCCGACGCGACGTCCTGGCCTCGCCGCTCGCGCTGGCCGCCCTCCAAGCGAAGCCGGCGGCGGGCCGCATGACCCTCGGCCTCCACCAGAACACGTCATCGGGCGCCGGCTACCGCCGCTCGCTCGAAGGCTGGGCCAAGGCCGGCATCACCAACGTCGAGCTGACGGCGCCGCTCGTCGACGAGTTCCTGAAGACCGACACGCTGGCGGCGGCCAAGCGGGTGCTGACCGACAACGGCCTGACCCCGGTGTCGGCCGCCTCGGGCGCCGCCGGCATCTTCGAGCCGAACCCCAACCGCGCGGCCGCGCTGGACACGTTGAAGCGCCGCTGCGAGATGTTCGCCGAGCTGGGGCTCACCCGCATCTATCAGCCCACCATCGCCACCGCGAAGTTCACGGCCGACGACTACAAGGCCGGCGCCGCGAACATGCGCGAGGTGGGAGAGATTGCCAGCCAGTACAAGCTGACGTTCATGGCCGAAGCGGTGCGCAACTCGACGTTCATCGCCACCATGGCCACGCTGCTGCGCATGACGCGCGAGGCCGGGCATCCGGCGATGAAGCCGCTCTTCGACTTCTACCACTTCCTGTCCGGGCCCAGTAAGCTCGACGAGCTGGATGCGGTACGCGCCGGCGAGATCGGTCACGTGCACTTCCAGGATCTCCCCAACATCCCGCAGGAGCTGATGGATCAGACGACGCGCGAGATCCCCGGCGACGGCGTGGCGCCCCTCGACAGGATCCTCCGCACGCTGCAGGCGAAGGGATACACGGGCACGCTGTCGGTGGAGCTGTTCCTGCCCCGCTTCCAGCAGGGCGACCCGTTCCAGATCGCCTCCGAGATCAAGCGCAAGTCGGAAGCCGTGATGCGCAAGGCGGGCGTGCTCTCTTAGGTCTTACCGAAGACCGAAGACCGAAGACTAGACCTTCGCCGCCCGCAACGCCGCCAGCACGCGCGCGTCCCGGAAGGGCACGCGGCGCAGGCGCACGCCGGTGGCGTCGAAGATGGCGTTGGCCACGGCGGCGATCAGCGGCTTGCACACCGTCTCGCCGGCGCCATAGTGCGGCAGATCGGCACGATTCGGATTGGGATCGCCGTTGACGATCACCACCTCGATCGACTCGGGCGTGTCCGCATGCGTCAGCGTCGGATAGCTGACCCAGTCCACGCTGGTGACCTTCTCGGTGTCGAACCGCGTCTCTTCGTGGAGGGCGCGGCTGAGCGAGTGCAGCATGCCGCCTTCGACCGTGCGGCGCAGACCCTCGGGATTGATCACCAGGCCGCAGTCGTGCGCGCAGACGATGCGCTTCACCCACACGTGGCCGGTGCGCCGGTTGACCTCCACCTCGACGATCTGGGCCACCACGGTCTGGCTGCGGACCGCGTAGGCGAAGCCGCGCCCGGTCAGCGTGTCGCCGGTTGCCGCACGCTTCGGCGACGGCCGCTCGTCCCAGCCGTACTTCTCCGCCGCCGCCTTCACGACGGCAATCGAGCGCGCGCGCTTGAAGCCGCTGTCATCGGTGGTGCTCGCCGTCAGCAGCTTCAGGCGGAAGGCGATCGGGTCGGTGCCGGCGGCCGCGGCCAGTTCGTCCATGAACGATTCGGACGCGAACGCCACCTGCGGCCCGTTGGGATCGCGCAGGTTGCCGGTGCGCAGCGGCGTCTCCCACACCAGCGGCAGCCCCACCACGTGCGCCACGAAGCGGCGGTTCGGGATGAAGTACAGCTCGTCCGGCAACGCGCCGCCGCCCCGCGCCGGCATCGGCTTGCGCTGGCCGGTCAGCTGCGCGATCAGCACCGAGTCGGGCTCGTTGTAGCCAAGGTGGTTGTGGTCGGCGGCCCGAGCCTCGAACTCCATCGCCGTGAGATTGCCCTGCGCGTCGAGGCCGCCGCGCATCTTGACCAGGAACGCCGGGCCCTTGGTGTCCCAGGCGGTCTCCTCGTTCCGCATCCACTGCACACGAACGGGCCGGCCGATCTCCTTGGCCAGGAACGCCGCTTCGAAGCCGGCGTCGTCCGCGGCGGTACGGCCGTAGGCCTGCGGGCCTTCCATCCACACCACCCGGACCCGATCGCGCGGCATGTCCAGGAACCGCGCGACGCCGTCGCGCAGGCCGTACGACTTCATGTCGTTGGAGTAGATCGTCATCTGGCCGTTCGAGGGGTCGGCCATGGCATGCGCCGGGCCAATCGCGACGTGGCCCTGGAACGGCACCTCGTACTCGGCCTCGACCTGCTTGGCCGATGACGCCATCGCCGCGTCGAGATTGCCGGCGACGGTCGGCATGCCCATGCTGGTCGGCGTCGTCGACCGCATGTAGTCGAACAAGTTCTCCGAGGTCGGGAACGGCGCCGTGGCCGGCTTCTTCCACTCGACCTTGAGCTGGCGCGCCGCCTGGATGGCGTGCTCCTCGCGCTCGCACACCACGGCCACGTAGTTGCCCTTGCTGACGACGCGCACGAGGCCGGGCACCGCCTTCACGGAGGCCTCGTCGATGCTGACCAGCGTGGCGCCGGCAAACGGCGGCTTCACGTTGCGCGCGTGGACCATGCCCGGCAGCTTGACGTCCACCGCCCATCGCAGCGAGCCGTCCACCTTGGGCGGGATGTCGTCGCGCCGCGGCGACTGCCCGACGATCTTGAGGTCCTGCACCGCCTTGAGCGGCGCCTGGCCCGTGGTGGCGTTGATGTTGGCGCCGCTCAGTGTCACGTTGAAGCGGCGGCCGCCGATCAGCTCGCCGTAGCTCACGCGCTTCGACGGGTCCGCCGACACCGACACCACGCCCGCGGAGACCGCCAGCTGGCCGGCCGGCACGCCGAGGCGGTTCGAGGCCATGTCGAGCAGCACGCGCCGCGCTTCCGCGGCCACGCGCCGCATCGGCCAGCCGTCGGTCTGCAACGCGTCCGATCCGCCCGAGCCGCCTTGATCGACCGTGACGTCGGTCGTGCCCATCACGACGCTGGTCCGGTCGTAGGCCATGTCCAGCTCGTCGGCCATGATCTGGCGGAAGGCCGTGCCGGTGCCCTGTCCCAGGTCGGTCTTGCCGACGTAGAAGGTGGCGGTGTTGTCGGGCCGGACGACGATCCACGAGTCCAGCTGTCGGAAGTCGAGATCGGGGTACGGACCAGGGCCCAGGCCGGCTTGCGCGGCGGCGCGAAGCGGATCGGCCAGCAGGTCGGGCACCGCGCCCAACCCGACGACCAGCAGGCCCGACTGCTTGATGAAGTCGCGGCGACTGCTCATGCCACCACCCCCTTCACGCCCTCCACCGTCTCGGTGGCAGCCGCCGTCGCCGTCTTCGACGCGCGCTTGATGGCGGCCTGGATGCGGTAATAGGTCATGCAGCGGCACAGCGTGCCCGCCATGCCCTGGCGGATCTGGGCGTCGGTCGGCGCGGGGTTGCGATCGAGCAGCGCCTTCGCGGTCATGATCTGGCCGTTCTGGCAGAACCCGCACGCCGGCACCTGCTCGTCGATCCATGCCTGCTGCAGCGGGTGCAGCTTGCCGTCCTTCGACAGGCCCTCGAGCGTGGTGACCTCGGCGCCTTGGACCATCGAGACGGGCCGGATGCACGACCGCACCGCCTGGCCGCCGATGATCACGGTGCACGCCCCGCACTGGCCCAGGCCGCAGCCGAAGCGCGGGCCCTGGAGACCAAGGTCGTTGCGCAGGACGTAGAGAAGAGGAGTGGCGGGCTCGACCTCTACCGTGCGCGCCGCGCCGTTTACGCGAAGGGTGAATTTCGCCATGCGCGGCCAGTATACGGCGCTTCAGCGCCCTCAAACGGCCGGCCTAACCCGACCGTTGTCGTATAGTCTCCTCGTCACACGATGACTCCGCGTACGCCCGCCCAACTGGGCACGCCGATCGTCCTGACGCCAACCGAGGGCCTGCTGGCTGGGGGCTCGGCCGAAGCCTTCGAGCGCGAGCTCCAGGACCTGTTCAGACGGGGCTACCGGCACCTCGCCGTGGACCTGAGCACCGCCCGTCGATCGACAGCGCGGGTGTGCGAGCCCTGGTGCGAGGACACTCGACGGCGCGCCGGCTGGGCGCGACGTTTCGCCTGGTCTCACCCGCGTCCGTCGTGCTGGAGGTTCTGCAACGGACAAAGCTGGCCGACGTCTTCGAGATTGTCACGTCGGTCGACGTCGCGCGCGCCCGGCCGTGGCCGAGGCGCGAGATGGCGATCGCCGCGGCCGGCGTCGGGCTGTGCGCCGCGCTCATCTGGATTGGCCTCCGCTGGCCGCCGACGCTCTCCCTTGCCACCGGCTTCGTGGACCCGGGCGCCGACCCGCTCCCATCGGCCGACTCGGAACGGTGGGCGTCCCTGGTCGCCCTCGGCAAGCTGGCAGCGGCCGGCCTCATCGGCGTGCTGGTGACGACAGTCCACGAGCCGACGGCCACCGAGCACGTGCCGTCCCGGTCGCTGGCACAGTCGCAAGTGCTCCTGTGCGTTGCCGGCGCCCTGATGATGCTCATCATCGGCAACAACCTCGCACGTGCGTTCGGCGTCGCCGGCGCCGCCAGCATCGTCAGGTTCCGGACGCCGGTGGACGACCCGAAGGATGCCACGACCTTGTTCATCCTCATGGCCCTCGGCATGTCCGTGGGCCTTGGCACCTTCGCCGTCGCGGGCTTCGGCACGGGTCTTCTCTGCCTGATGCTGGTGGCGTTCGACCGGGCCAGCAGGCGCCAGACGCGCCGGATCAACGTCGAGGTCGTGGCCGCCGAAGGCTCGACCTTTCCTTCACGTCAGGTGGAGGAGGTGCTGGCGCGCAACCACGTCGTCTTCGAGCCTCACGAAATCAGCCAGGGCAAACGGCCGACCGTCAAGTACCAGGCGTGGATGGATCCCCGCATCTCCCTCGACGATCTCAGCCACCAGCTGATGCGCGACGCCACGGGCGTGGTCGAGGTGTCGTGGCAGCACCCCAAACGTTGAAGCCAGCGGCGGTCGCCAGCCCCCGGCCGGTCGATCGGGTGGTCACGGCGATCGACCAACGCAGGACCACGATGCTCGACGCGCTGGCGTCGGCGCGCCATCGGATCGGCCTATCGCTCTACCGTTGCACGGACAAGGCCGTGTTCGAGGCCCTCGCCGCCGCCGTGCAGCGCGGCGTCACCGTCGACGCCATCGTCACGTCGCGGTTGAAAGGGGGCAAGAAGGACCTCCGCCGGTTGTCGGACGCCCTCTCCCGCTGTGGCGTGTCGGTGCATCCCTATCTGGACCCGGTGGTCAAGTACCACGCCAAGTATCTCGTCGTCGATGACCGCCCGGCGATCGTGACCTCGTTGAACTTCACGAAGAAGTGCTTCAAACGGACGCTCGATGCGCTGGTGGTCACGCACGACGCGGCCGTCGTACGCGGCCTGTGGCATCTCCTGCAGGCCGATCGAAACGGCACTGCGCTTCCGGCCGACCTGCCGGCGCGACTCATCGTCGGCCCCGAGCGCGCGCGCGCGCAGATCGCGGCCCTCATCCGGAAAGCGACCCGGCGCCTGATCCTCGTCGACGCCAAGCTGTCCGACCCGACGATGCTGACCTTGTTGGCGGCGCGGCGCCGGGAGGGACTGGAGGTCCGGCTGCTGACCGAGAAGAGCCTCCACGGGTTGAGGACGCACGGGAAGATTCTGGTGATCGACGACCGGCTGGCGATGGTGGGCAGCATCGCCATGACCGCCCTCAGCCTGGAGTTTCGGCGCGAGGTCGCCCTGGTGGTGGACACCCAGGCGGCAGTCGGCCAATTGCTGTCGGCCGTGGACGGGAGCGCCTGGGCTAACGACGGCGCGGTGTGAGGTGCCGGCCGACGCTGCGGGCAAACTCGTCTGGAGTCGCGCTTCCAGCCATCGACCGGCAGGCGAGGTCGACGAAGCCCCGGGCACGCCCCGGGCTGATCTCGTCGGCCCGCATGGTGACGACCCGGCGCTCGCTGGGCTTGGGCGCGAACGCAAACAGATTGACGAGCCACGGCTTGGGCAGGCCGGCGGCCCGCCCCACGGCGATGGCCGTGTCGACGTAGGGGGCGACCACGACCGATCGGCCTTCTTCCAGGGCCGGCCCAATCTCCCATCGGAGCCGAAACGCGAGGTCGGCGGCATACAGCAACAGCAGAGTGCGAGCCGAAGGTCGGCCCGCGCCCGGATCGCCCGCCGCGATGTCGTCAAAGATGCCCGACGCCCCCTCGTGGCTGACGGCTGCGCGCGGCCGGCACTCCGTCGCCACCGTCCTGGCTGTCCCCTTCACCGTGTCTGCCTTGACGCCGTCGACGGCAACCAATCGGCCTTTCGCCGGTCGGCGCGCCATGGCTACGCCGATGCCCGCTGCGCCAGCCATTCAGCGTACGCCTCGAGGTTCCAATCCGACCAGGGACGCTGTTCCCTCTCCCGAAACAACCGGCGCACCTCCTGATGCTGCTCGTTGATGGCCTGTTCGGCGTTGACGGTGGTGAAGTTGAAGATGGTCGCCAGCGACTCGTATTCGCCGATGATTCGCGTGATGAACCGCAGATAGCTCGCCGTCGGGTCGTCCAGATCGGTGATGTCCTGTCCCGATTCGTAGAAATTCGGAACGCGCGCCGCGGTGACGCGGTCGGTCGACGTCGTGGGCGAGACGGAAAAATACAGCACCAAGTCTGGCCAGACGAGGGGCTGATAGAGCTTCAGCACCCAGTCCAGGTCGAGGCCTCTGGCCACGTCGCGTGCCAGTCCGGTGTACAGGAACCGATCGGCGATGACCAGATGGCCTTTCCACAGCGCGGGCAGGACCTCCTGCTCCACGCGGTGCCGGAAGTCGGCGGCGTGCAAAAGCGAGAACTCCTGAGGGCTCAAAACTCGGATATCCTTGCGAGCCTTGATGACCGGTTTGAGCAGCTCCGACGAGTTCCACTTGGTGGTGACGACCTTGTACTCTCCAAGCGCCTTCAGCCACGTCTTGAGCAGTTTGCGCTGCGTCGTCTTCCCAGAACCGTCCGGTCCCTCGAAGGCAACGAGCAGCCCTCGCCGTTTCGAAGGGTCGCCAAAGTGGTCGCGAATCTGGCGGTCCCAAGATCGTTTCGACTGGGCTGAGCCCATAGGACAAGCTGATATTACGGTACCTGCAGCTGAACTCTGATGCCGGCGCGAACTGGCGTTCTCTCGGTGCTGGTGGCGGCCCTGGCCGCGGGATGCGGGTCGAACAATCCCGTGGTGCCGACGCCAGTTCCGCCAGGCGGCGCTGATTCGCCCGCAGTGCTCGTGGGGGCAGGCGACATCGCCGACTGTTTCACGGACGAAGTCCGAAGGCACGGCACGCCTGCTCGATTCGATTGCGGGCACGGTGTTCACGCTGGGAGACAATGCCTACTTCACGGGCTCGCGGGAGGACTACCGCACATGCTACGGTCCCACCTGGGGCCGGCACCGGGCGCGGACGCGGCCCGTGGCCGGGAATCACGAGTACCAGTCAGCCGGCGCCTTCCCCTACTTCGAGTACTTCGGCGAAGCCGCAGGCCCCTTCGGGGATGGCTACTACAGCTTCGACATCGGTCCCTGGCACATCATCGCCTTGAACAGCAATGTGGACGTCGGCGAGTCCTCCGAGCAGGTCCGCTGGCTGCGCGACGATCTGCGCGCCAGCCGCGCACGCTGCACGTTGGCGTACTGGCACCATCCGCTCTTCTCGTCGGGCCCGAACGGGAACACGCGCGCCATGCAGACGATCTGGCGGACCCTCTACGACGCCGACGCCGACGTGGTGATGGCCGCACACGACCACCTCTACGAACGGTTCGCGCCGCAGGACGCCGATGGCCGTCCCGACCCGGTGCGCGGGCTTCGCAGCTTCGTCGTCGGCACGGGGGGAGCCGCGCTGTCTCCGCACTTCCGCTCGCAGCCCAACAGCGAAATGCGGATCAGCGCCTTCGGGGTCCTGAAGCTGACCTTGAGCGTCGACAGGCTCGAGTGGGACTTCATTCCGGTCGGCGGCGGGAGGCTCGACTCCGGCGTCGCACCGTGCCACTGACCTAGAGCGGTTCTCAGTTGTCAGTTGTCGGTTCTCGGTGAATACGAGCCCCCGATTACTGACGACCGACTACCGAGAACCGAAAACGTCTCTAGCGGACGTCGGTTCGGATGCGCAGTGCGCCCGCCGCGGCCGCCGGCGACCCGGCCGCGGCACAGGCCTGGGGCACGCGCGACAGGTTGGCCACCTCGCATCGCACGAATCCGCCGCGAACGCGCGCGAACACCCGCAGCCCTGCCACGGCGGCCTCGAAGTCAGCGTCGCTGTACGGCTTGCTCTGGTCTTGTTGAGACGCGGACCGGATCAGCGCATACAACCGCTCGATCTCCCGCGCCAGCCACCCAGTGCCGCCATCGACGCCGACCTGCCCTTCAGCGGCGCTGTCGGCGGCGGCGATCACGCCATCGAGGTACGCCTGTCGCGCGGCCGGAATCGTCAGCGCCCGCCGCATCAGCACGTTTCGGTCGGCACGCAGGAACAGCGGGAAATCGGCTTGAAGGAACGCGTTGTCCTTGTCCCACGTGATGACCTGAAACTGCGGACGGTCCTGGAACTGATAGAGATAGAAGTTGTTCATGCCGGCGTAGCCGAGCAATCCGTCGTTCTCGGCGACGAACGTCTCGACGGCGACGTGTTTCATGAACGTCGCCAGGTCGAGGAACTGCGTCATCACGCCCTCGAACGCGGCGTCCGCCGTCTGGTTGACGGCCCGCACCATCCGTTCGATCGGATCGTAGAGCTCGAACTTCGAGTGGGTTTCGTTGGTCTTCGGGCTGAACAGGGTCGCGTACGGCTCGAGGTCCGGGCCCAGATACTCGAAGTTGTAGTCGATCGTGTAGTCGTACTCGAACAAGTTCCCGTTGTCCTGGTTGAACACACGCTCGAGGAACTGCTTGTCGATGGACTCGACGACGGCATAGAGGCCCACCAGCGTGTTGTTCACGTACAGCCGCACGAACGCTTCACGAGGAGCCGGCAGGCCCAGGCGGGTGAAGAGGCTCATGCTGAGCACTTCTCGCATCATCGACGGGTCCTGCGTCAGGTTGTCGAGGATGATGGACTTCACGCCGAGGAAGCGCTGGCCGCTTGCGTAGCGGTCGAAATCGACACGCAGTCCAGGCTTGACCGGGCTGCGGCTGCCCAGACCACGCGAGCGGATGCCGACGTTGCGCACCGTGACGCCTCCCCAACTCAGGTCGGTCGGGTAGTACGTGTTGTCGAGGAAGTTGTTCTTCAGGTTCTGCCAGTCGGAAGAATGGAGCACGAGACGAACGTCGTGCAGTCCGGCCGGATTGAACAGATCGTCGACGGTCTGGGCCACGCTCGCCCCAGCTTGCCCAAGGATCAGAACGAGCACAACCAGGCTGACCCGCATCGTCGTCATGGTGTCGGCTCCCGTCAGAAGGCGAACTGCAACCGGCTCACGTAGCTCCAGATAACTCCGCACCCCCGTGAGGGGAGTGCGCTCGGGATCTTCGAGCGTCTCATGGATGGCGTTGGTCTGCACCTTGAACCACCGGTTCAAGTACCACGTGACGCCCATGGTCAGGATGTCGTCGCGATTCCCCAACAGATGGGCGGCCCTCGGGTTGGCGAAGGCGGGTTCGCCGTTCGTGCTGCTGCTCCCGAACGACAGCCGTTCGAACCTGACGGCGGCTTCGACAGCGCCGAAGCCCCCCTGGAAGATCGGCCGGCGCGGCCGGACATCGGAGTCTTCCTTGCGCTCGCCGGTCAAGAGCCACGTGCCCGACGTGTACCAGCCGCGACTGAAGACGTCGGGCAAGGTCTCGTCACCCAGTCCCTGATCGCGACGCTCGTCCCATGCACCGATCCATTCGGCCTTCACGCTGGTCGGACCTGCAAACAGGGCGGCGTCGACGCCCGCACGCACGCGGTGGCCCTTGACGTACACCGGCGCGAAGAACTCGAAGCCGAACACCGACCGGCCGCGCACGCCATTCAGCCCTTCAGGAACGGTCGACGATCCGCCGTTGACACCGAATTCGAGGTTGCGAAGGGCGCGCGGCAGGCGGTCCACCGCATCGAGCGGCTGGACGGTGACGCGGGCGCTGAACGTCCGGCCGAGGCTCTCGCCCCCCTTGTCGTCGTCGAGCACTGCGTCGTGCGTCGTCTCTTCGTCGGCGCCCCTGAACACGCCCACGAAGTAGGTGAAGCGGCGGCCATCGGAGCGACCCCACGCCTGCACACCCGGGTCGCGGCCCGGCGAGATGGTGCGCGCGGCGACCGATTTGTAGACAAAATCGTGCGACGTCGATCCCGTGAGATTGTCGAGGCTGAACGGCACCTTGAAGAGGCCGGCGCGAACCTCGAGCAAATCGTTGACCTTGGCGTTGGCGTAGACGTCCCGCCACGGGTCGGCCTTGTCCCGAAACTCGCGCTCGACTTCATACGACAGCCACCCGAACACCTGTCCGCGGACGCCGAATCGCCGCCGACGCCAGTCGAAGTCGTCCGCGTTCCCGTCGAGATCCGGGTCGACTCGGATGATGTCGGTTTGCAGCTTGGTGATGAGCTCGATCGTGAACCGGTCGCCCCAACGGAGCTGCGGGGTCGGCAGGGCACGAGCGCGGAAGTCGTCGTCGCCGGGCGATTCCTGCGGCGCCTCAGGCGGCGACTGCGCTTCGGTCAGCGCCGCCGAAGCCAGGCACAGCACGACGGTCAGCCAGGCGCCGCGGAGTCGGGGACTCATTGGAACGAGACGAAGCTTAGCTCATCAAGATTAGCGCGATTCCGCCCATCCCTTCGACTTCTATCGTTCCCTCTCGGCGGCTCGCGGGCGGCACGATGCCCTTCATGACGGGCATAGACCACCATCTGGCCGTAGTGGTTGTAGCTGTGATACGCCACGCCCGCGGCCACCTCGATACGCGGCTGCGAGCCGAAATAGGTTCGTCAACGGATCGAGATGGTTCGCCGTAGTCAGCGACGCCATCGCCTTGCGCGCGTATCGGATCGAATCCTCCAGGTAGGCGACGATCCGTTCCTTGCCCTGGACATCGCTGGGGCCGTTGTCGTTCGGCCCAGGGCCGTTGGGCGATTTTTCCTGGAGCACGATGGCGGCGGTCATGAAGATCATCGTCGCCGCGTGCTTGACCTGCTCGCCGAAGGTGCGCACCCCCTCGAACGCGCCGCTTGTCGGGCGAAAGTCGTAGGCGTCGGCGGGCATGGCCCTGGCCAAGCCGACCAGATCGTGCTCGACGAGGTCTACCTGCTTCAGAAAGGTATCGGCAACCGGATCGGCCATGGCTGGACTGCTCAGGATGCCGAGGATCACGCACAGCGTCAACGATCGAATCGTCGTCACGCGAGATCCTCTTCCGGCGGCCGAAGCCCTGCCCAGACGCGCGACAGCTTGCGCGCCAGCACCCGCCACGCCAGCATGATCGATGTCACGCAGATCGCGGTGCCGCCCAGCATCAGGGTGATGACGACGATGTCCCACAACGGCCGGTACTTGTAGAGCCAGGGGAAGTCCAGCGAGTGCAGGCCGTGGTACAGCCACCGGCTCACCCACTCGCGCGTGCTGTAGCGGTCGACGATGGCGGCGGTCGTGGGGTCGATGTAGTAGCGCGTGCCCACGGCGTCGTTCACGCGGGCGTAAATCACCGGTAGCGGCCGCCGGCCAAGGCGATCGAGGTAATAGGCGTCGTACTCGTGCATGAGCCGCAGCTCGGCGAGCCGGCCGCCTGCCTGTTCCCGCACCCGCTGCATCAGCGCTTCGGCATCGAAGCCGGACATCGGTTCGCCGTGGACGGGAATCACCCGGGTGTCGCCGCGGCCATTGGTGGCCAGATACAGTGGTTGCCCGTCGTAGGAGGAGTACTCGAGATCCTTGGCCTGGAAGTCGCGGACGCTGGCGAGCGCCATCGCCGGCGGCTTGGCATCGTAGGCCGATGGCGGCAGCGGACCGGAGCGCAGTGCCGGCTCGAGATCGAGATCGGCTTCCTCGTCGGACGGTACGGTCAGATCGGTCAGCCGCTGCACGATCGGAAACGGCCCCATCGACAACAGGCCGCTGAACGCCCAGGTGGTGGTGACCAGGCCGAAGATCAGGCCGGTGATCGTGTGCCAGCGCTTCCACCCTTTGTAAGGAATGCTGGTCGGCGTGCCGGCGTGGCGATAACGCTGCCGCGGCGAGTACATCCAGACCGCGATGACCACGCCCATCAATGCCGCAACGGTGCCGATGAGCGAGGACCAGACGACGAGCGAGGACCACTCCGGAGCGTTCTTCCGGATCGGCGTGAAGTAGAGCCAGTGCGGGATCGCGCCGAGATAGGCCCAGAACCTGGACGACCTGGTGGTGTACTGGACCACATCGGCGGTGACACCGCTGACGTAGGCCTGCTGGCCGTCGGGCCACGAGTATTTGAAGAGAGGGCGCTGGTTCCGGCCCGCGCCACCCACGGTCCACTGGTCCACGTCCTCGACCAGCGTCTTCTGCGCTTCTCCAACCGGCCGGCCCACCCACCGCGCGGCCGCGCGATCGACCATCGCGGCGTCCACCTCGCCCACTTCCGCGCCGTCGTCGGCAAAGACCCGCGCCCCCCCGCGACCGCCGCCGAAGCGGTAGACCGGGCGGCCGTCGAAGCTCGTGAGTCGTATCTGGGCAGCGGCGCCATCGCGCTCCAGCGCCGAGAAGGCGCGCTCAGCCGAGACGGCGATGCGCTCGGGCACCAGCACCGGCGCTCGCTGCAACCGATCGGCCGGGCCGACGCTGGGAAAGCTCCAGTACATCATCACGATGCCGGACACGAACCACAGCAGGAACACGAGCGACAGCGCGACGCCCAGCCAGCGATGGACGAAGATGAGCGACCGCTTGAGCAGCGCGGCCGGCCGGAGAGCCATGTGGCGGAGTCTACCCAGGCGTCACAGCGCCAGAACCTGAAGACTTCCTGAGCGAAACTTCAGGCAAACTTCAGAAAGCCGCCTCGACTCCCTCCGGTAGAGTCAGCCGTCTCTAACCATTGTTAAGGGCTCCAAACGGACCCGCCGGAGGCCAACTGATGATCTCGAGATGGTTACTGTTCATGTCGTCGGCGCTCGTCGTTCTGAGCATGCAAGGTGCCATGGCACAAGTGACGACAGGGACCATCACCGGCGTGGTGGTGGCGCGCGACGGTGGACAACCTGTCATCGACGCCACTGTCGCCGTCGAAGGCACCAATCTGACCGCGGTCGCCAACGGCGTCGGGCGGTTTCGACTCGAAGGCGTGCCGCCAGGCCAGGTGGTCATCGTTGCGACCGGTCCGGGCTTCCTCCAGTTGCGCGTGCCCGACGTCCGAGTGACATCGAACGATGCCACATCGCTCATCGTCGAGCTCGAACACACGCCCAACATTATGGAGCGCGTCCAGGTCACCGCCACCAAGACGGAACTGAGCATCGGCGACGTCGCCGCGCAGACAGATATCGTGACCCGCTCGACGATCGACGACAGGAACCATCAGTCGCTGGTACAGGCCGTCTCCCATGTGCCTGGTGCCGTCGTTGCCACACAGCTCGGCATGTTCGAATCGGTGCAGCTGCGCGGCATGCCTCGAGACGGCAACGAGTTCACGAACACGCTGCTGCTGATCGACGGAGTCCCGCAGGTGGACTCGCGCAACTCGGCACGGACCGTTGGGTTGCCCATACATGATGCGAGCAGCATCGAGGTGGTTCGAGGCCCCAATTCGGCGCTGTACGGACGCACGGCCATTGGCGGCTCGGTGAACGTGCTCACGGCATCCCCGGCGCCCCAGCCGGAATTCGGCGTGGACTTCACGGGCGGCCAGTTCGGCGTGGCAAAGGGCATCGTCAAAGGCTCAGGGCCCGCAAGCACCTGGGGCGGCTACTACGTCTCGGCAGAGGCGGAGCGCAGCAGCGGCTTCTACAAGTCCAAGACCGAGGACGTGAAACAGGATCGATGGTCGCTGTTCGGCAAGCTGACGTTCGCGCCCGATGCCAGGTCCGCGGGCTTCGTCTCGGTGAACTCCGTGCGCTCCGACAACAGCACGCCGACGAATGAGCCCTTCATCGACGGACAGCTGCTCCATGAGATCGAGCCCGGCTTCGACCGCCTGACCAGCTTCAACATTCCCGGGCCGAACTATCACCACGGCGAGGATCGCATCGCGCTGAACTACAGCCGCGTGCTGTCATCGTGGGCCAAGGTCACCGAGATCTTCGGCTATCGGAACGTGCAGGCGAAGTTCATCGACGATGGCGATTTCATTGGCTCGCCGTTCGACACCGAGGCCAATACGTTGACGATGCTCCCGTTCAGCCAGCAGGCGGACGAGGACATCGTCTACCAGGAGTTGCGAGGGGAGTTTACTTCCACCGCGCGTGTGAAGAACTTGCTCATCGTTGGCGGATCGTACGAACACAACAGCGGCAGCCTCACCAATTCCGAGTTCTTCTACACCGAGGAGAACGAGGACGGTTTCACGATCAACTACCTCAATCCCATCATTCCCCCCGCAGCGAGTGGCTGTCGTTTACGAGCATCCCGAGGAAATATCACCTTGGCAACACGGGCCTGTTCTTCCAGGACGTGCTGGAGCCGGCGCCGCGGCTGATTGTGACTGCCGGCGGACGCTACGACCGGCTGGCGCTCGACAATCAACGCGGGACGGGGCCCCTCCTGGAACAGACGTTCGAAGCGTTCAGTCCGAAGCTGAGTGCAACCGTGAAACTGGCCGGCGTCGACGCCAACAGCCCGACGACGGTCAACCTCTACGGGGCATACTCACAGGCCTTTCTGCCGCCGCGCGCGCCATCGGGGCTGACGGCGGCCAACGTGGCCGACAACATCCAACCCGAAGACATCGAGAACTACGAGTTCGGTCTCAAGGGAAGCGCACTCAATGGTCGCGTGTCGTTCGAGACCACGTACTTTCGAATGAAGGAAGAGGGCGTGGTGTTGAGCATTCGGCAAGGCCCATTCTTCATCCCGACGAACGACGGCGAACTGAAGTACAAAGGCGTCGAGACAGGCCTCAGCTTCGCCGCGTCGTCGAAGGCCTCGCTCTACGTCAACGCCTCGTTTTATGAAAACCGATTCGGCGACTTCGTGATTCAGGACCCGGACGATCCGTCCGGTGACGTCTCGTTGACGGGCAATCGGCTGCCCATCTCGCCGGATTACGTCGTCAACTGGGGCGCCACGTTCCTGCCGACCGCGTCGACAAACGTCGTCGTCGATGTCAAGCACGTCGGCGACGCGGCGAGCGACCGCGACAACACGTTCATTGTGCCGGTGTACACACTTCTGGACATCGCAGGCACCTGGCGCCGCGGACCGTTTCGCGTGACCGTCGCGGCGAAGAACCTCTTCGACGAGGAGTACTACTGGAGCGGTGGCAGCGAGACGCTCGACCCCGGCGCCCCACGCCAACTCGTCGTGACGACGTCGTTCTTGTTCAAATAAGGCTTGAGGTGGAGCGGGTGTCGATTCGCTTCCGGTAAGTTCACGGCGCCGCGGTGCGAGCCGCGGCGCATCCTGACGATCTCCTGAATTTTCGGCTCCTGACACGGAAGTCAGGAACTCTTCACGGGCATCGCCCGGCTCTCTCCGTAGGATTCGATTTATCGGAGGGAGCCGCGATGTCGTTCCTGACCACGCTCGAAAGCACCTCGTTCGCCACCTGGCTGCGCGAGTCCAACACCATCTGGGCGTATCCGACGGTGCTCACCCTGCACACCGTCGGCCTGGCGCTGCTCGTCGGCGCCAGCGCTGCGCTTGATCTCCGGCTCCTGGGCTTCGCGCCGCGCATTCCCGTTGCCGCGCTGTCGAAGTCGTTCCGGGTGATGTGGTTCGGCTTCTGGCTGAACCTGATCACCGGGTTGATGCTCTTTGCCGCGGACGCGTCCACGAAAGGGGCGACACGTCTCTTCGTCTTCAAGCTGGGGCTGGTGGCCGTGGGGGTCGCGAGTGTGCTGCTGATCGAGCGGGTGGTGTTTGGCGGGGACCCCGAACGGGCCGAGCACGCGTGGCCGGCAAGGGCCCTGGCGGTGGTGTCGCTGGTAGTGTGGGGGGCCGCGATCACCGCCGGCCGCTTCATGGCCTACGTCTAGCCGCAGGAGCCCATATGACAAGCGTGCTCGCGCAGTCCGCTGCTTCGCTCTCGGCGTGGCTCCCGACAACGGCCATCGGCCACGCGATGGTCACCCAACCCTGGCTGTGGGCAATCTGCGAGACGCTGCACTTCATCGGCCTCGCGCTGCTGATCGGCACAGCCGGGGTGTTCGACCTCCGGCTGCTGGGGCTCATCAGGCGCGTCTCGCTCAGCGCCGTGATGGATCTGCGCGGCTGGGCGGCCCTGGGCCTGTCGATCAACCTGGTGACCGGGCTGCTGTTCATCACCGGCGCGCCCGGGCAGTACCTGCACAACTCCGCCTGGTGGTGGAAGGTGGCGTTCCTCGCCGTGGCCGCGCTCAACATCGCGGTATTCGAGCTGCGGCCCGGGACACGGGCCCTCGTCGCCGCCGTCGGACCGGGCCAGGACACGCCGCTCAGTCTCAAGCTGGCCGGCGGCGTGTCCCTGGGTTCGTGGTTCGCGGTGCTTTACTTCGGCCGCATGCTGCCCTTCATCGGCGACGCGTTCTAGGCTAAGCGCCTCAGGGCGCGTCGTCGGCTTCCCGCAGTTCGACCAGCACGGCTCGTCCCGCCCGCACCGCGGCAACCGTCTCATAGCACCGCGGCGCGGCGCGCGTGCACGACAGGTAGCCGATGCGGTCGTACAGCCGCTGGTAGTCGCCGTCGTCGTCGACCGCCGGAGCCTCGGCCAGCTCCACGGCGTGCCGCAGCTCATGACCGAGCAGAGCCACCGACGTGTCGTCGGCTTCGGCGACGTTCAGCGTGATCCGCACGAATCTGTAGGAGCCGGCGTAAGTAATGAACTGGGTGTAGGCCGAGCCCTGCGGCATTTGCGTGCTGCGGCGTAAATGGACGATCAGGTTCGAGTCTTCCAGCCGCTGATAGAGCCGGCGGAACGTTTCCGATCCGTCCAGGCCCCGCGTCACGAGGTTCGTGACGAGCGGATCATCGGATCGAAGGCATGGGGGTGGTGCATTTTCGGCACGGACGCCGCCGGCGAAAAGCGTTGCAGCAAGGGCGAGAGTGGAAACGGCTTTCATGTCACAGCCTCATGACGATTGGTCCACGGTGGCATCGAGCGCACCTGTGGGCTGCTGGTGGATGAAAGCGACGAAGCTGGGTGGTGCCGCGGGGCAAAAACTCGTCGGGGAGCTTGTTACGTCGTTCTCAGTGCAAGAGACAGACCACCGTCGTCGAATCGTGAGAAAGGCCGCTGGTTCGGCGCTATTCGGCTGATTCCGCCAGCTGCGTCGCGCCGAAGCCGGCGTGCCATTCCTACGGCAAGGTTGGCGGCAGGCGCTCGGCGAACGAAAATGTCAGGAGTGTCAAATCGCGGGAGCAACGCGATGACGCCGAATGTTAGAGGGCTCCGGGCGGGCCTGTGCCCGCCTCCCGTCATTTCTGCAACAGCGGGACGCTGGCTGCCGCGGGCGGCGCCGGCCGGGACTGGATGAACGCGTGGATGTTCACCAGATCCGCGTTGGAGACCACCTTCTCGGTATAGGGCGGCATCTGGTTGGCGGGCCGGCGCACATAGGCCGCGAAGCCGGCGAACGCCAGGTTGCGCGCCGACAGCCGCGGGCCGGCGGCACCCCCCTGGCCCTCGTAGCCATGGCACTGCCAGCACCCGTACGAGACCCACAGCTTCTTGCCTGCCTCCGCGCTGCCGGTGGCGGTCTGCGCGGGTCGCGCGGCGGCTGGCGCTGGCGCCTGGGCGTGCGCCACCACCGACCAGGCCGCGGCCGCGATCAGTCCACAGGCAATCGAGCTGCGCATCGCCGACTCCCTCCAGCCGTCAACGCGGCTGCGTCACGACGTCCACCAGCGCCGGCTCGCCCTTCCTGACGACGGCGAGCGCCCGCTGCAGCGCCGGTCCCAGATCCTTGGGGTTCTCGATCGGCCCCTCCGCGTAGACGCCCATCCCCTGCGCGATCTTCGCGAAGTCCACGTTCGGCGTGTCGATGGTGGTGCCGATGCCCCAGCGCGTGATGCCGCGCTGGTGGCGATTGGCCATCCGCTGGATGTGCATCACTTCCTGGTGATACCCGCGGTTGTTGTGCATCACGGTCAGGAGCGGAATCTTGTGATGCGCGGCCGTCCACAAGACGCCGGGCGAATAGAGCATGTCGCCGTCGCCCTGGATGTTCACCGACAGCCGCCCGTGGCGGCGATTGGCCAGTGCGCCGCCCACGGCCGCCGGCGCGCCGTAGCCCACGCCCGCGCCGCCGGACCCGCCCAGGTGCTGGTAGTGCTTGTCGAAGTTCCACAGCCGGTGCACCCAGTCGCTGGTGTTGCCGCTCTCGGATACCAGGGCCCAATCGTCGTTGCGAATTTGCGCCCACAGCTCCGCGGCCATCCGGGCGGTGCTGATCGGCGACGCGTCCCACGCGTGCGCGGCCTCGGCGCGCGCCACCTCGCGCGCCCGCGCGTGCGCCTGCTCGAGCCGCGTGCGCCGCTCCGCGAACGCCGCGCGCCGATCCGCCGTCACCAGCTTGCGGCACGCCTCGGTCAGCGCCGGCAGCGTGGCCTCGGCGTCGGCGGCCATGGCGACGTCCACTTCCGGGTAGCGCTGGAAATCCTGGAAGTTGCTCTTGGTGAACAGATCGACGGCGGTGATGCTGATGAGCCGCGTGCCCGGCCGCACGCGCGGGCGCGAGGTGCGCTGCAGCGCGTCGCGGAACGCGTTCACCGTGCCCCAGAAGTCGGTCAGCTCGAGGCCCAGGATGACATCGGCGTTGGCAATCAGCTGATTCGCCGACTCGGAGTGGTTGAGCGCGTGGTGGCTCGGGAAGTTCATCCGGCCCTGCTGATCCACCACCGGCGCCTGGATCGCCTCGGCCAGCTCCACCAGCCGGGCGATGCCTGCCGGCGTGCGCGCGGCGCGGTCCGCGACGATCACCGGGTTCTGCGCGTTCACCAGCAGGCGTGCCGCTTCGGCCACCGCGCCGGCGTCGCCCTGCGGCGGCGTGGCCACCGTGAGCCGCGGCACGCGCAGACGCGCCGCCACTTCGGCCGGGATCGGATCCTCCTGCAACCCGCCGTCGATCACCACCGCCACCGGCATCATCGGCGGCGTCATCGCGATCTTGTAGGCGCGCACCGCCGATTCGGCGAAGTGCGGCAGCGACACCGGGTTGTCGTCCCACTTGACGAAGTCGCGCACCATCGCCACGGCGTCCTGCACGCTGTGCGCCCACTCCACGCCCGGGCGCCGCATCGTCGCGTCGAGCGAGTTGCCGGCCAGGATGAACACCGGCACGCGGTCGCAGTAGGCGTTGTAGATCGCCATCGACGCGTGCTGCAGGCCCACCGTGCCATGGCACAACACCGCCATCGGCTTGCCCTCGACCTTGAAGTAGGCGTGGGCCATCGCCACCGACGATTCTTCGTGGGTGCAGGTCAGGAACTCCGGCTTCTGGTTGCCGCCGTAGTTGATGATCGACTCGTGGATGCCGCGGAAGCTGGAGCCGGGATTCGACGCCACGTACTCGAAGTCGAGGGACTTCAACACGTCAACCATGAAGTCGCCGCCCGGGCGGTCGGTGGTGATCGCCTCGACCTCGGCCGGCGGATCGGTCTCGCGCCGGGCCGCGGGCGCCGGCGTCCGCGCTTCAGCGGCGGCCGGCGCGGGCCCCTGCGCGGCTGAGGTCACGGCGCCGGGCAGCAGCGCGGCGGCACCGGTCGCGGCCGTGCCCTTCAGGAAGCCTCGCCGATCCACGGAGCGCATCTTGGCCATCTCGTCTTCCCTCCGTCCCGAGCCTGCGGGCGATCGGCCGAGAGTCTACTATGGTCAGCGGGCGGCGGCTGGCGCGTAGAAATCGTCCTGGCGATAGGAATGCGTGCGGCGGTAGCCGCGCGCCGCGAGAAACTCCACCAGCTGCGTCCGTTTGGGCTCTTCGTAGTTGTGTTCGAGCGCCAGCGCGCCCAGGCGGATGCGGTCGAACGGAAAGGCGCGCAGCGCCTCGAGCTCGGCCCCTTCGATGTCGAGGCTCATGAAGTGGATGAAGGCCGGGGCCTTGGCGCGCGTCAGGATGTCGTCCAGCGTGACGGTCGTCATCTCGACGCTGGGGGCTTTCATCGCCTGGTCCTTCCAGCGGTCCAGGGTCTCGGCCAGCCCGCCCAGCCCTTCGGCCTTCTGGAAGGTCATCACGCGGCCCGGCGCGCTCCACACCACTTCCTTGAACACCTGGCAGGTCCGCTTGCCCATGTTGGAAGGAAACGGATCCACGCAGATGCCGGTCCAGCCTCGCCGCTCGAGCGCGGCGGTGTTGGAGTGGAACTCCCCGTCACCCGAGCCGACGTCCAGGAAGTAGCCGTCGGTGACGCCGGGAAACATCGTTTCCAGCACCCACTTGTCCTGGCCGATCTGCGACGGATAGGTGACGCGGCCCAGCAGCTCGTTGGCCGTCACGGCGACGTTGCGCGCGAACGGGACCTGGCAGCACGTCTGGTTGAGCGCGAACTGGGCACTGAAGGACGGGACCACGTAGGCCGCAGCGGCCAGCGTGCCCAAGACGAGCAGAAACAAGACACCCCTGGCGGCGCTCTTCGAAGGACCCATCGAGTGAGCGATCGTACTCGATGCTCAATCCGAGGTCACCCACACGGTGGCGATGATGAAGAGGAGCAGCAGCGGGATCACGACGACCGGCGAGCCCATCAGGAAGACATCCACAGCCGCCGCGCCAAGCATGGTGGCGCCCAGCAGCGCGGCCCCAACAGTGACGGTGCGGCGAAATGCGATCAGCACGGCGCCGGCCACCTGCATCACCCCGGTAAAAACGCGAAACCATTGCCCCAGACCGATCTGCTCGAAGATCCCGTACCAGGGACCGCGTGGGTCGCCGTCGAACTTGGTGTAGCCGATGAACAGGAACAACGCGGCCAGACCGAGCCGGGGCAAGCCTCGGAGTACGCGCCTGAGCGCCGCGCGCGCCTTGCTCTCGGGAATCGCAGGACTCAGCTCGAACACGACCGGCTGCGTCCTAAGACACCGTGGCCGCGGAAAAGTTCGAGGCGTCTTGCTCTCTTACTGTCCCCAGCCGGCAGGCGGCTCGACCCGTCCTTCAGTCAACACCCAGGTACTCACGAAGCTCGCGGCACTGGCCGTTTTCGGCGAACGTCAACAGAAACTCTCCCGCCAACGTGATCGGGGCGCCGTTGGCGACGAGATTCGCCCACCATTCGACGGCCAGCCGCCGGCCGCCGACGATGGGTACGCCGTAGCGCAGCTCGACCTCGGTCTGGCTGGCGGTCACGGTGGACCAGTAGCGCTCGATGGCGGCGCGTCCGACGTGCGGCGCCTGGAAGGCGTGGTCGCGGTACACGCCGTCCTCGGTGAACAGGGCGCCCGCCGCGGCGGCGTGTCGCTCGATCCACGCCTTCCGGTATTGCTCGAGCCATCCATCGTACGGGGATTCGGTCATGGCGTCATCGTATCCGCACTTCGTGAGCGACCATCCCAGAGTAGGCGCGGTGCTGTACGCCAACGACATGGAGCCAACCCGCCGGAGCGCCTGACTAAGTCGGGCCGTAGCGGCGCGGGATCGGCTCGTCGAGCACGTCCCACTTGTATTCCTGCTGAATCATGCGGCGCAGCTCGGCGATCACCGCGCCGCCGTTGTCGCCGTTGGCCATGATCACCGCGCCGTAGCCCTTGGAGCGATGCGCGGTGAGATCGCACTGGAAGCCCCAGTTGCTGCCGCTGTGCATGAAGTACCAGCCCTCGCCCTGCTTGGCCATCTCGAAGCCGACCGCGAAGGGTCCGACGCCCACCGGCGTCACCATCTCGCGCGCCATGGTGGCGGAGAGCACGCGCTCCGATCGTCCCTGCGTCGCCAGCTGGACCTCGATCGCGAACCGTGCGAGATCCGTCGCGGTCGTCCACAAGCCGGCGGCCGCCTGTTCGGGGTAGACGTGCCACGGCGCTCCCATGCGTTGACCCATCCGGCCGTGTGCGCGGGCGGCGTGGCTGGCTCGTCCAGCCGGCAACGGCTGCTCGAAGGTGCTGTTCGTCATCTCCAGCGGCCCCAGCACGGTGTCGTGCGCCAGTTGCGCGAACGGTTTGCCGGTGGCTTCGGCGAGGGCCAGTTGTTGAATCAGCACCGCGCCGCCCGAGTATTCGAAGCCGCTGCCGGGCTGGCGTTCGAGCCGCACGGCGCGCAGGTTCGACGGTTTGTCACCATCGAGAATCTGCTGCAGCGTCGGCAGCGGCGTGCCGGGGTCGTAGCCCGGGAAGCCGAAGGCGTCCCCGGTGCCGGAGGTGTGACTCATCAGCATGCGCGGCGTCACCGCCGGCGATCCGTCCTTCCCCGAGCCGTCCGGCAGCTTCCAGGACTTGAGAATGGTGTTGATGTCCTGATCGAGGCCGAACCGGCGGTCCTGCACCGCCTTCAACGACACCATCGCCGCCACCGGCTTGCTGATCGAGGCGGCCTGGAACATCGTCTCCGTGGTCACCGGCGCTCCCGTCTCCGCGTCGGCGATGCCGTAGCCCCTGGCGAACACCACCTTGAAATCCTTGATGACGGCGACGCTGACGCCGGGCACGTTGAACTGCTTGAGCACCCGCTCCACCGCCGCCTGATCCGTCACGCTGCCGGCCGCCGTGAAACGCGCGTCGCGCCGGGCCACGAACTGGATCGGAGCCGGGAAGAGTCCCACCGCGCGAAACAGAATCTCGTCACCGGCCTTCTGGCCGGTGAACACGGCATCCTGGCCGGGACGGCCGGGGATGGCCATCGACAGCGTGACGGTCTCCCCTTCGACCTTGCCGGTCAGCGGCAGCCCGAGCGCCGTTCCGGTGACGCTGGTCCCCTGGCCCTCTAAATTCAGTGAGACATCCTGCGTGGCGCCGTTGGGCATCAGCACGATGGCCCGCCAGCGCCCGACGACTCCGGATGGTGTCTGCGCCGGCAATGACGCCAGCACCAGCACGGCGCACAGCAGGGACAAAGTGATGGCTTTCATGCCATCGAATACGGCTTGGCCGATGAAAGGTTTCACGGAAAATCGAACCTCCCCTCCCGACGGCGCGTAAAGTACCGCCATGGCCAGCGTGGGGCACATCGTGGTGGGAATGGCCGCCGCCCGCGTCCAGTCTGGGGGCACCGGTGGGCGCAGGCCGGCGCTGGCGGCGATGCTGTTCTGGGCGGCGCTGTCGTTCCTGCCCGATGCCGACGTCATCGGTTTCGGTCTCGGGATCAGATACGCGGATCCCTGGGGGCATCGGGGCGCCACCCATTCGCTGGCGTTTGCCCTGGCGCTCGGCGCCGCGATCGGCCTGCTGGCGCCGCGCTTCGGCCGCCCGGCGC
Source organism: uncultured Acidobacteriota bacterium (assembly GCA_963713655.1). GTDB lineage: Bacteria > Acidobacteriota > Vicinamibacteria > Vicinamibacterales > UBA2999 > CAWEBF01. The sequence goes on along the minus strand of CAVQMT010000048.1, from coordinate 75,000 downwards.
TGCGGACCGGCGTCATGGCCGCGCTGGTCGTCGCCAGCCATGCGCTGCTCGACACGCTGACCGACGGCGGCCTGGGCTGCGCGTTGTTCTGGCCCTTCGATCTCGACCCGCTACTTCGCCCCGTGGACGCCGCTGCCGGTTTCCCCTATCGGGCTGGGCTACCTGTCTCCGTACGGGCTCTACGTCGCGACGGTCGAGATCGTGGTGTTCGCCCCCCTGCTGCTGTATGCGGTCGCGAGGAACAGGACCCAGCGGACGGCTCGCGCACGGCCGCTCGCGGTGGGGCTTGGCGTCGTGGCCTGGCTGATGAGCCTGTGGCTCCTCATGGGCGGCGGCACCCTGCGGCATCGCCTGACTCGAGCGTGGCACCCTGGCAGGTCAATTGCACTTTTCAACGATCTCCGCTCCCTGTAAGGAGATCGTCACCATGAACCTGTCATCGCCGACGCTGATCGTCCGACGTGTTGCCCTGGTGGTCCTGCTCGCGCTTGTTGGCGTCGCCGGGACAGCCTGGGCTCAGAACAACCCGCCACGAAGCGCGGCCGCGGACCCGGCAAAGGCCGGCGGCGACGCCGAGATCCTGGCGTGGCTGATCGTGCTCAACGAGAACGAGGTCGCCGCGGCCATGACCGCGGAGCAGAAGGCGTCCACGACCGAACAGCAGAAGATCTCGCAGCCCGTCCTGGACTACGCCAAGATGCTGCACGTCCAGCATGCCAAGGGCGCACAAGACACGAAGGAGCTGGCGGCCAAGATCGGCGTCACGCCGGCGGAAACCCCGGCCGTCGAGCAGCTCCGCGCCAAGGGCAAGGAAGGGCATGGCAAGCTGACCTCCTTGATGGGGCCGGAGTTCGAACGGGCATTCGTGGATCAGATGGCGGCGGGGCACCGCGAGGCGCTGCAGAAGGTCGAACAGTTCCTCAAGACGGCGCAGAACGAGGCGCTGAAGCAGCATCTCACCGCCACTCGCGAGCGCGTCGCCCTGCACCTCAAGGAAGCCGAACGGCTGCAACAATCTCAGGAGCTAAACTGGGCTCGAGGATGCATTGGATTCTTTCCACGTGCTCGCGGTCGCCGCCTTGATGGTCTTACCGGCCAGTGCAGCAACCGTGTACGTCGCGCCGGGCGGAACCGGCAATGGCAGCGCAGCGAGCCCGTTTGGACGCGTGGCCGACGCGCTCGCTGTCGCGATGGCCGGCGATGAAGTGGTGCTGAGGCCGGGCACCTATACCGAAGCGATCCGGACCGTGCGTGGCGGGACCAGCGACCAGCGCATCGTCATCAAAGCGGAGCAGCCAGGAACGGCGCTCCTGACCACCCGGGGCAACACGGTGCTGCGGGTCTCGCACGCCTTCGTGACGGTGCAGGGGCTCGTCATTGACGGACAGTACGGTGCCTTCGATGCGGTGATTGTCGACAGCACCGCGGAAGGCCTGCTGCTCCAGAACACGGAAGTGCGGCGCACCTCGAGGGATTGCATCGACATCCGGGCGCCGGGCGGCGTGGTCATCGAAGGCGCGCTCGTCCACCACTGTCTGAACGCCGCAAACGGCCAGACCGACGCGCATGGGATCGTGGCTGGCGCGGTCCGCGACCTCACGATTCGCGACACCCGCGTCCACACGTTCTCCGGAGACGCCATCCAGGTGGACCCCGGTCGCGCGGCACCGGGGTGGGATCGCGTGACGATCGAGCGCTGCCAGTTCTGGACCGAGCCGTTGGCGGCGCCGGAAAACGGATTCGCCGCCGGCACCGTCCCCGGCGAGAACGCCATCGACACCAAGGCCCGCGGCACCGCGGCGCGGGCCACGCTGATCGTGCGCGACACGGAGGCGTGGGGGTTTCGAGGCGGGCTGATCACGAACATGGCGGCGTTCAACATCAAGGAGAACGTCAACGCCACCTTTGATCGCGTTACGGTGTCGACGCTCCGAGATCGCGTTCCGGCTGCGCGGCCCAGGGCCCAACGGCGGTGCATGGGTGCGTGTACAGAACGCGGTCGTCTACGACGTGACCACGGGCGTCCGCTACGAGGACAACATCGAGCGTGTGGAAGTCTGGAACTCCACCTTCGGCAGCGGCGTCGTCCGTGCATTCCGGGCTGCGTCCTCCACCGCGGCCGGGGTGGACGTGAAGAACGTCCTATTCATGGGCTCGCCGTCCAGCGAACTGGCCGGCGCATCGAACATGGCCGTGCCGGCAAGCGACTTCGTCGATGCCACCCAGCATGACTACCGGCTGCGCTCGACCAGCCCCGCCATCGACGCGGGCATCTCGTTGACGGCCGTCACCACCGATCGCCTGGGCGTCGCCCGTCCCATGCAGCGCCATTGGGACGTCGGCGCGTTTGAATACGCGCCGCCGACCTCGGTGCGAGGGGTGGCTCGTCTCGTTAGTCGTCCAGCTCGACGCGGGTGGCCAGGATCTGGCCGTTCGCTTCACGAGTGCCTCTGACCTCCACGCGCAGGGTGTTCAGGATCAGGCTGCAGGCGTCGCGGAAATCAGTCGCGCCGTTCGTCCGGATGACCGTGTTGCGGACGGTGAACGTGATTGACGGACAGGTGCCGCCGCGACCGGACACGGTTCCAGACAGTTCTGCTGTGCCGTGTCGTCGTCGTCTTCGTCGTCGTCATCGTCGTCATCGGGTCGTCGTCGCCCCTCGGCTCGACCTTGACTTCGGTCGCGGTGACCGTCGAGCCGACGCGCGTGCCCTTTACCTGGATGTGATCGCCCATCCTCAAGTCGCTGAACAGCAGCGTCCTGTTGCCGTGGCGGATGACGGCTGTCGTGGGCACCATCACCGTCTGGCTGTCGACCTGCAGCGATCGAGCCCCAGTGTTGAGTCCTGTGATCCGCCCGTTTACCAGCACCCCATTGCTCGACGACGACCGCCGGTCCGAGTCCAGGCGCGCGCGGTTGCCGTTCAGCGTGACGTTGATCTCGATTCGGTCGTCGGCGGCGACCCCGGTCAGTGTCAGCGTGGCGTCGATGCCGGGGCCGGAGAATCTCAACTGCACGGTGCCAGGCGGCACGCCGGTCAAGGTGAACTGCCCGGCGCCGTCAACCTGGGTCGTCACCGACGTGCCGACCACCGTGACCGTGATGCTGGTGGTGGCCATCGTCGAGATGCCGGCAGCCGACCAGCGGTCCGTCGCCATGGCGGTCGACGGCGCGGCGCTGACGCTGTTGACGCGCCCCGTGATCACCGCGCCCGTCGTGCTCGACGCGCGAACGCTCGTCGGACTGGCCGGGGTCACCGATGTGCTGGCGCCGTCACCGCATGCGGCTGAAATGCCTGTCGCGACTTACGAGCAGAAGCCGGACCACGGTTAGCAATCGTCGAGTTCATGCGATTCCTCCTCGTCTGGTTGGAGGACCGAAGAGCAATTCTCGAACCAAGCGCACCGAGCGGACGGCGTCGTCCCACGGCCGGACAGAGGCTGAGATTGGGACGGACGAGCCGGCGGATTTACTCGGCAAATTGCCAATCTGCGGCATCAACCTCTGGCATAGGCTTTGACATTGGCGGACACGGATGACCCAGAACCTCTGGCAGGACGTCCGGCACGCTGTGCGAGGGTTGGCGCGACGGCCCCTGGTCTCCGGGGTAGCCATCGTGTCGTTGGCGCTCGGCATCGGCGTCAACAGCGCGATCTTCTCGGCCTTCGAGCGCCTGTTCCTGCGCCGGCTTCCCGTGCCCGCGGCCGCCGAACTCGTCGACCTGCGGGTGTCCGGCCCACGGCCGGGGAACCGGTCCACGGGCGACGGTGGCCGGCTCGAATCGATTCTCAGCTATCCCCTCTTCAAGGACCTCGAGCGCCTCCAGGGTACCGGGTTGGCCAGCGTCTTCGCCCACCGCGACTTCGGCGCCAGCGTCTCGTTTGCCGGGCACAGCTCCGAGGCCGAGGGCATCCTGGTCTCGGGTACCTACTTCTCTTCGCTGCGACTGACGCCGGCGCTTGGCCGGCTGCTCGGCCCCGAAGACGACCGCGTCGAAGGCGGCCACCCCGTGGTCGTCCTGTCCCACGCCTACTGGAGCACCAGATTCGGCGCCGACCGCTCCGTGGTCGGGTCGTCCGTGGTGGTCAACGGCGACCCGATGACGATCGTCGGCGTCGCCCCCGCCGGGTTCTCCGGCACGATTACGCTGGATGCGCCCGAGATCTTCGTGCCGCTGGCGATGGCGCGCACCGCGCGGCTGCACGCCGACTGGGACGGCTTCAACGCCCGCAACGACCATTGGCTCTACGTCTCGGCGCGCCTGGCGCCCGGCACCTCCCGTTCGCAAGCGGAGCAGCGGACGAATGCGCGCTTCGCCGTCCTGACGCGCGAGGTCGAGTTCCCGCTGCTGCGCAGCGGCCTCGGCACCACCGGCCGCGCCGAGTTCCTGGCCCGCCGGCTGATCCTCGACGACGGCGAACGCGGCCGCAACTCCGGCCGCGAGGAGGCACAACTGGTGCTGGCGGTACTGTTCGCGGTCACCGGGCTGGTGCTGGCCATTGCCGCCGCCAACGTGGCGAACCTGCTGTTGGCGCGGGGCGCCGACCGCGCGCCGGAAATCGCGGTGCGGCTGTCGCTGGGCGCGTCGTCGGCACAGCTGGTTCGCCTGCTCCTGATCGAGGCCGTGGCGCTCGGCGCCCTTGGCGGCATCGGCGCCGTCGCGGTCGCGCAGATGACGCTGACCGGGCTCATGACGATGTTCCCGTCAGCGGACAGCGCGATGCTGGCCTTCGGGGTCAACACGCCGGTGCTGCTGTTCTCGATCGCCACCGGCCTGCTGACCGGGCTCGTGTTCGGCCTCGCGCCGGCGCTGCACAGCGTCCGCGCCAGCGTGGCCGGCGGGCTGCAGGCCCAGCCGGGGCGCGCATCGGCCTCGCGCGGCGCCCGGCGGCTGCGCACCAGCCTGGCGACGGCGCAGATTGCGCTCGCCACGGCGCTGCTGGCGCAGTCGGGGCTCTTTCTCGCCAGCCTGGTCAACCTCTCGCGGGCCGACACCGGGATGCGGCGCGACGGGCTGGTGATGTTCTCGCTGTTTCCGGGGCTGAACGGCTACTCCGCCGAGCGGGCCGCGGCCTTCTTCGACCGAGTCGAAGAATCGCTCGCCGGCATCCCGGGCGTGCGCTCCGTCAGCGCGTCGTCGCTTCCGGTGTTGGCCGACAACAGTCGGACCAACAACGTCACGGTGGAACGGTTCAACGCGCCCGAAGGCGCGGACACGCGGGCCACCACTGCTGACGTCGGCCCACAGTACTTCGCGACGGTCGGGCTCCCACTGCTCAGCGGCCGCGAGTTCACGGCCGCCGACGATGCGGATGCGCCCGAAGGTCGCGATCGTCAACCAGGCCTTCGCGCGCAAGTTCAACCTGGGCCAATCGGTCATCGGGGCGCGGATGGCGCGTGGCGAAGGCGGCAACCGGCCGCTCGACATCGAGATCGTCGGCCTGGTGCGCGATGCCCAGTTCAGCGAGCTGCGTGGCGCCCCGCCGCCGCAGTTCTTCCTGCCCTACCGGCAAGGCCCCGTCGGGCCGCTGACGTTCTACGTGCACGTGGACCAGTCCGATGCGCTCGCCGTGCTGGCGGCGATCCCCGCGGTCGTCGCGCGACTCGACCCCAATCTGCCGGTTGGGCAACTGAGCACGATGACGGACCGGTTGTGGGAAGGCGCCACGCGAGAACGTATCCTGTCCACGCTCTCGGTGTCGTTCGCCGGCCTGGCGACGCTGCTCGCGGCGGTGGGCCTCTATGCGGTCCTGGCCTACGGCGTCGCGCGGCGCGTGCGCGAGATGGGCATTCGCATGGCGCTCGGGGCGACCGGCGGCCAGGTCCGGCGGCTGGTGTTCGGGCACGTCAGCTGGATGGCCATCGTCGGGACGGCGCTGGGCTGTGCGCTGGCCGCCGTCCTCGGGCAGCTGGGCCAGTCGCTGCTCTTCGGCGTCAACGGCGTGGAGCCGCGGATGCTGGCGGGCGCCGCCGCGATCGTGCTGGCGATCGCCTTCGCGGCCGGGGCCATTCCGGCCGGGCGTGCCGCGGCGGTCAATCCCGCCGACGCGCTACGCGCCGAATAGCCCGAGGTGGCCATGTTCGACATGCTGCTGCAGGACATCCGCTACGCGTTGCGGGGTATCCGTCGCGCGCCGCTGTACGCCGCCACTGTCGCGGCGACGATCGGTCTCGGTCTTGGCGTGCTGACCTCGGCGTTCACGCTCGTCAATGCCTACGTCCTGCGGCCAATCGATCTGCCCGACCCCTATGCGCTGGTGGCGCTGAGCTGGGATACCAGTACCGTCAGGCGGCACCAGTTCAGCCTGTCCGACTTCGAGACCGCTCGTGGCGCCGCGCCCCACTTCACCGGCCTCGCCGCGGGAAGAGTCGCGGTCGTGATGCGGGACAGTACGCCCGTGACCGGGCTGCTCGTCAGCGACAACTATTTCACGCTGCTCGGGTCTCGAGCAGCGCTCGGGCGTACGTTGCAGCCCGGTGACGCAACCGGGCTGGTGGTGTTGTCGGATCGGATGTGGCGCACCAGCTACGGCGCCGATCCGTCGATCGTGGGACAGACCATCACGCTCGGACGGCAACGGCTCGAGGTCGTCGGGGTCATCCGTGTCACGGGGCTGTTGGGCGAAGAGGTGGCTGTCGTTCTGGGCGCCTCTGGCATCGGCCCCGGCATTCGGGGTGGCCGACCCGCGGAGCGAGCCCGACACGCCGTCGCTGACCGTCGTCGGCCGATTGCGTCAGCGTGGGACGGAACCGCAGGCTCGCGCCTGGCTGCAGCTGTGGCTCGAACAGCGGTACCCGCGCGAATCACCGCACGCTCCCACGTCGGTGACCGTGGAATCGCGCGCCACACGGGTGCCGCTCACCGGCAAGACGTTGACGATGTTCATGGTGATCCTGACGGCCTTCGGGCTGGTGCTGCTGGTCGCCTGCGCAAACGTCACGAATCTGATGCTGGCCCGTGCGCTGAGCAGGCAACGTGAGCTCGCGGTCCGGCTGGCGCTGGGGGCAAGCCGATGGCGCGTCGCGCGGCAGCTGATCGTCGAAAGCCTGGTGCTGGCGGTTCCCGCATCCGCCGTGGGGCTCGCTCTGACGATCGTCACCGCGCGGGTCTTCCCCGCGCTCGTGCTGGGCACGTTCCCGGACGGCATTGCCCCGGTCGAGACGATACTCGCGCCCCTGGACCCCGACGCGCGCGTGATGGCCCTCTTGTTCGCGGCGGCGGTGCTCTCGAGCGTCCTCGTGAGCCTGGCTCCAGCCGTCCGCGCCGCCCGAGTCGATTTGCCGCGCGCCTCCCGGGGCGAGGCGGCATGGGACCCGAAGCGCTCGCGGCTGCGAACGGCCCTCGTCGCGATGCAGATCGGCGCGTGCATGCTGTTCCTCGTGGGCGCAACGGGGCTGGTGGACGAGGCCAGCCGCCTGGCGAACCTCGATACCGGGCTGAGCTACGAGCGCGTCGCGAACGTGAACATCAGCCAACGGCTTCGGGCCGCCGTGGCCAGGCGCCTCGAATCGGATCCGGCGGTCGAACGCGTCGCCGCCTCGTGGCAGCCGCCGCTCAACGGCCCGCTTCGGAGGCTCGGTGTAGTGGCGTCCGACACCGGCATCGAACGAGCCGTCGGGTTCATGGTGGTGTCGCCGCAGTATTTCCCGGCCTTCGACGTCCGCCTGATTGCCGGCCGGACCTTCACCGCGATCGAAGCCGACGAAGACGCGCCCGTGGCATTGGTCAGCGCCGCCACCGCGCGGGCCCTGTGGCCGGGCTTGGATCCGATCGGCCGCACACTCGACGTGAGGCCGCCGACCACGGCACGGCCCGAGCGGCGGCCGCGCCACACCAGCGTGCGGATCATCGGCATCACCGAGGATGTCGTCACCGGCACGCTGATCGACGGGCTGGATCTGACCTGTGTGTATTTCGCGACAGGATTTGGAGCGCCCGGAGAGCTCAGCTTGCTGGTGCGCGGGCGAATCGACAACGCGGCACCGTTGAGGGCGGCCGTCGCCGCGGCAGTGAACGCCGTCGAGCCCGATGCGCCGTTCCAGTTCTTCGGGCTGCGGCAGATGATTGGCGTGCTGGCGTGGGTGTTCGGGGCTTTCTCGGCCGCGGCGTCGCTGCTCGGGGCCCTTGGGCTGCTGCTGGCGTTCTCCGGCACGTTCGCCGTGGTGTCGTTCCTCGTCGCGCAGCGCACCCGCGAGTTCGGCGTCCGGTTGGCGCTCGGCGCCACCGTCCCCAGGATTGTCTCGGGGATGCTTGGCGAAACGCTGCGGACGGCCTCGTTCGGCATGGCGGGTGGCCTGGCCGTCGCCGCTGGCCTTGCCCGCGCGCTCAGCGCCGTCACCGATGTCGTGCCGGTCTTCGGCCTGCGCGCCTACGTCATCGGCGCAGCGATCGTCCTCGTGAGCACGATGTCGGCGGCGCTGGTGCCAGCGCTGCGCACCGCTCGCATCGACCCCTCATCGGCGCTGCGCGCGGAATAACGCTAGCCGCGGCATCCAGCCGACACATCATTCGCTGCGCAAGGCCACGGCGGGATCGATGCGCGCCGCGCGCCAGGCCGGGCCGATCGTCGACGCGGCGGCCGTCAGCAGCAGCACCACGGCCACGAGCACGAATGTCGCCGGGTCCAGCGGCTGCACGCCGAACAGCATCGTCGTCAGCAGCCGGCCCAGCATCATCGACAAAGCCAGTCCGATGACGATCCCCGCCGCGATCACACCGGCGGCGCTGCCGACTACGAGCCGCAGCACGTCGCCGGTGGTGGCGCCGAGCACGCGGCGCACGCCGAAGTCGCGCACCCGCTGCTGTACGGCATAGGCCAGCACGCCGAACAGTCCGACCATTGCCAGCAGGAGCGCCAGCCCGGCGAACGCCGTGACCAGCACCGCGCGGAAGCGGTGACGCGCCGTGGCTTCGCGCGCCACCTCGTCCAGCGTGGCCACGTCGCGCACGCTGACCAGTTGCTCCTTGTCCACGCGGCCGATGGCGGCCCGGACCGCCGGGGCGAGCATCTCGGCCTCGCCGGCAAGCCGGGCGAACGACCAGGTAGATGTCGTCGATGGTGCTCTGTGCGATCGGCACGTAGACCTGCACGAGATCCTGGGTCTCGTCGGGTCGGCCCTTCACCTGCCGGGCAACGCCGACGATCTCCCGCACCACCACGGGGGCCTGCGGAATCGCCGACGACTGAATCGCGACCCGCACGCCAATCGGCGAGCGGCCCTGGAGATGCGCGGCGACAAACGCCTCGTTGACGATGCACACGAGCGGCGTGGTGGGCGTGTCGCGATCGGTGAAGGCCCGGCCGGCGACGAGCGGCAGATCCAGCGTCCCGAAGTAGGTGGGGCTCACGATCTGATAGTCGGCGGTCGGACGCTGGCTTGGATCGCCGGTTGGGCCGCCGGCCACCTGCACGAAGGACGAGCCGGCGTACGAGCTGCCGAGCGGCAGCGTGGTGGCCCACGCCACGTCACGCACGCCGGAAACGGTCCGCACTTCCCGCTCGACGCTCTGGTAGAACTGCATCAACAGCTCGGGGGTCGGATAGCTCGATTGCAACGGGTCCACGATCATGGTCAGGGCGCTCTCCGCCCGGTAGCCGCGATCCACGGTCTCGACCGCGAGCAGCGTGCGCAGCAACAACCCGGCGCCGAACAGCAGGATGACCGCCGTCGCCACCTCGCCGACAACCAGCAAGCCTCGCAGGCCGCCGCGGCCGCTGGTTGTCGTGCGGCTGTCCGACGTCATCGCGGATGCCGCCGAGAGCGCCGTCGCCTGCCACGCTGGAGCGATGCCGAACAGCAGTCCGGCCACGACTGCCGCTACGGCGCAAAACCCGATGACCCGCGCGTCGAATTCGACGACCACGCCCGGCGGCAACAGGTCCGGCGGAATCGCCGAGGCGGCAGCGTTCAGGACGACCGCGCCGGCCGCGACGCCCAGGACACCGCCGATGAGCGACAGCATCAGGCTCTCGGTCACGAGCTGGCGCACGACGCGCCACCGGCTGGCGCCCAGCGCCGACCGGATCGCCAGCTCGCGCAGCCGCACCGTAGCGCGCGCCAGCAGCAGGTTGGCGACGTTGGCGCAGCAGATCAGCAGGACGAAACCGACGACCCCGAGGAACAGGAGCGACGTCTGCCGCAGCTCGGCGCCGATCACGGCGGTCTGCAGCGGCTCGAGCGCCGCGCCGCGGCCCGTGTTCGTCTTCGGGAACTCGCGAGCGAGCCCCGCCGTCACGCCCGCCATGTCGGCGGCCGCCTGCTCGAGCGTCATGCCGGGTTTCAGCCGTCCGATCACGTGCAGGAAGTAGGCGCCCCGCGCGGGCGGCGGCAGGCGGTCCAGCGACACCATCGCCCACATGCTGGTCCGTCCCAGCAGTTGCGCTTCGTCGGGCGCCACGCCGACGACCGTATAGCTGACGCCGTCGAAGCGCATCACCCGCCCCACCACGCTGGGATCCGCGTTGAAGCGCGTTCGCCAAAACGCCTCGGCCAGCACCGCGACGTTGGCGCCCTGTCGATCGTCCGAGGGCAGAAAGGTGCGTCCGGCGACCGCGCGGACGCCGAGCGCGTCGAAGATGCCTGACGTGACCCACTGGCGCGGCACGGTTTCCGCGCTGTCGCCTTCGCCGCTCATCACCATGCCGCCGACGCCGGGGATATAGCCGCCGATGGCATCGAAGGCGCGGCTCCGCTGCGTCCAGTCGGCCAGGTTCAACGGCGCGACGCGTTCCTGGGCCGAGCTCGCCGTGCGCTCCCACACTTTCACCAGGCGCTCCGGGTTCTGGAATGGCAGCGGGCGCAGCAACGCCGCGTCCACCAGCGCGAAGATCGCGCCGTTGACGCCGATGCCGAGCGCCAGCGTCAGGATGGCCGCCGCGGCGAAGCTGGGCTGCCGCCACAGCGTCCGTGCGGCGAAGCGCAGATCCTGCCCCAAGGCCTCGCGCCAGGATCGCCGCGGCTCTCCGAGGACGATCGCCGCGGGCAGGTTCGCCTGCCGCAAGGGCCGCATGAAGCTGGCGAGTGCCTGCGGCTCCAGCAGTTCCTCGGCAACCAGACGCATCGCCTCTGGCTCGCTGACGCCGCTGGCTCGCAGCTCCTCGTAGCGTTGATCCAGATGCTGCGACAGCTCCTCGATGATCTCGGCCTCGCGCATCGGCCCGAGCCGGAGCGGGGCCAGGCGGCGGCGAACGTCAGGCTTCCAGTCAGGCATGGTCCACCCCGGTGATGAGCCCCATCGCGTGGACGAACGCCTTCCACGTCTCGCGCTGCCGCGTCAGCACTCGGCGGCCCTCGGCGGTCAGGCCGTAGAAGCGGCGCCGCCGCTCGCCGGCCTTCTCCACCCAGCGCCCCTGCAGCCAGCCGCGTTCCTCCAGCCGGTAGAGCAACGGGTACAGCGAGGCGACGTGGAACCGCATCTGTCCGGCCGACCGCTGCTCGATCAGCTTGCTGATTTCGTAGCCGTGACGCGCGCGCGGCTCGACGATCGACAGGATGATCAGCTCGGCCGATCCCTTCTTCAGCTCGCGATCGAGCATGCGCGTGTCTATAGCTGTCATAGCTACATATGCTATGAGCAGTACGGTCGCCGGCGCAAGACCGCGCCCGACTGTTCGATAATTCAACGGACGCACGATGCGGCTTTTGGGTTCCCTGCTTGTCTGCGCGCTGACGCTGTCGGCGTGCGCGCGCCCGCCGGCCGAGCCGCTGGTGCTCGCAACGACCACCAGCGTCGGCAACTCCGGCCTGCTCGAAACCCTGCTGCCGGCGTTCGAGCGGCACCACGGTCCGGCGGTCCGATCGCACCTGGTTGGCAGCGGCCTGGCGCTCAAGATGCTGGAAAGCGGCGACGTGGACGTGGTGATCAGCCACGCGCCGGCCGCGGAAGCCGCGGCGCTCTCCTCCCACCCGGCGTGGCGCTACCAGAAGGTCATGTTCAACGACTTCGTGCTGGTCGGGCCGCCGGCTGATCCGGCGGGCGTCCGGCAGGCCGTGGACACTCCGGACGCGATGCGCCGAATCGCCCGGTCCACGGCCCGGTTCCTGTCCCGCGGCGATCAGTCCGGGACGCACGAGCGCGAGGAAGCGCTCTGGCAATCGGCCGGCGCCCGGCCCGCCGACGGCCGGCTGGTCGTCGCGGGCGCGGCGATGGGCGCCACGCTGCGCATCGCCAGCGAGACCGAGAGCTACTCCCTGTCCGATCGAGCGACCTTCCTGCGCCTGGTGAACTCTCTGCAGCTCGTGATCGTCCACGAGGGAGATGCCGAACTGCTGAACACCTACTCGGTCATCATCGATCCGCGCGGGCCACACGCGGCCGGCGCCCAGGTATTCGCGGACTGGCTGGCGGCCGGCGAGGGCCGTCAGGCCGTCGAGAGCTATCGCGTAGACGGCCGGCAGGTCTTCTTCGCCTGGCCGGCCGGCCAACCGGCGGACCGCCCAGGAGCGCTGCCGCGCTGAAGGGAGCGGGCACTGCGTGTAGAGTGAGACCTTCATGGACATCCGCCAGCTGCAGTACCTGGTGGCGCTGGCGCGCGACAAGCACTTCACCCGCGCGGCGCAAACCTGCAACGTGTCGCAGCCGACCCTCTCGGGCCGGATCCGCCAGCTCGAACAGGAACTGGGCGTGCCGATCGTCGAGCGGGGGCATCGCTTTCACGGGCTGACACCGCACGGCGAGCGGGTGCTGAAGTGGGCGCACGCGATCCTGGACGACTGGACATCGCTGCAGCAGGAAATCGCCACGCTGCGCAACACCTCCGGCCCGCTGGCCGGGCGCCTGTCCATCGGCGTCATCCCCTCCGGGCTGCCGATGGTCGCGCTGATGACCAAGGCGATCCAGCTGCGCCACCCCGGGATCGAGCTCACCGTGCTGTCGCAGAGCTCGATTGAGATCCTGCGGCACCTGGAGGAATTCGCCATCGACATCGGGCTGACCTATCTGGACAACGAGCCGATCGAAGGCATGCGCTCCGAGGTCGTCTACATGGAGCGCTACTGCCTGCTGGTCCGCGTCGATCACGAGCTGGCGGGCGCGTCCTCGGTGACCTGGGCGGAAGCCGCCAGGCAGCCGCTGTGCCTGCTGACGCCGGACATGCAGAATCGCCGCATCATCGATCGCGCCTTCCGCGCCGCCAACAGCGCGCCGATCCCGAGGCTCGAGACCAACTCGGTGATCAACCTGTGCGCCAACGTGCGGCTGATGGGCCTGACGAGCATCATCCCCGAGTACTTCCTGGACGTCATCGGGCCGATCTCCGATGTCCGCGCGGTGCAGTTGAGTGAGCCGGTAGTCGAGCACAGCGTCGGCCTGGTCGCGCTCGATCGGGATCCGATTTCGCCGCTCGTGCTCGCGGCGTTCGAATGCGCCAAGGCGGTCGAGCCGCCCGCGATGTCGAAGCCCAGTCCAGCCGCAGCCCGGGTGTGAGCGGCACCTAGCGGCGGATTCGCTCGGTCGGCCGATCGACCCAGGCGCGAAACGTCAGCTCGGTCTCGCCGACCTTGATGACGTCGCCGTCGCCGAGCGGCGCTGGCCCCGCCACCGGCATGCCGCCCACGAACGTCCCGTTGGTGCTGCCGAGGTCTTCGACGACGGCGCGGTGTGTCTCGTCGATGCGGACCCGCGCGTGCTTCCGGCTCACGCCTTCGAAGTCGAGCCACACGCTGCAGGCAGGATTGCGGCCGATCACGTGTTCCCCGACCCCCAGCAGCGCGTGGCCTCCAGTCCATGACAGCCGGCACGTCGCCGCCGGTGTCTGGAGGGCCGCCGGCCGCCCTGAGGGCTGCTCCTCGGCCTCGCCGCTGAAGGCATAGCCCACCCGGTCGAGCGTCCGCACGAAGCGCTGGTCGCGCGGCGTGTCGCCGAGCGCCCGCCGGATCTCCGACACAATCACGCTGAGGTTGGCATCCGAGACGAACACGCCAGGCCAGATCCGGACGTCGAAGTCCTTCTTGGTGACGACGTTCGGCCGCCGCTCCACCAGCAGCGCCAGGACGTCGAACGCCTTGGGCGAGAGATGCACCGGCTCCCCGTCCTTCAGGAGCTCCCGCGTCCCGGTATCCAGCGTGAACGGCTCGAACTGCGTGCGCATGCCTCGATGACAAGGAGCGGCTTGGCGAATCCTTGGCGATTCCCAAGGCCGCCCGCCGGCATCCCCACGATAGTCTTGAAGGAGACAAGGACATGACCCAATTTATCCGGACCGGGTCGTTCAAGACGTCTACGACGATGCGTGACCGGAACGCCCCGGTCCAGGCTCGACGGCCCGCTGTCGACCTGATCGACGCCGTGCTGGCGAACATGCGGAACTATCGTGAGCCGCTGAAGTATTCGGTGGTCGCGCCGAGCCGCTACACCGTCTACGTGCACCCCGACGAGATCGTCCGCCTCAATGGCATCCTCCCGTTGCTGCGGGAGCAAGCCGAGCGGGCGCTGGCGGAAGAAGTGTCGAAGCTCAATCGCCGCTCGCTGCTCCGCGGCTTGCTGGATTGGGTGCTCACCCGGTCGCGGCCGGCCACCGAGAGCGCCTCTGGCGGCTGGCACGTGGAGTTCCTGCCCGACCCCGACGGCGAGCTCGATCCGGGCGGCATCCTGGTGCACTCGGAGCTGCTGCTGCCCTCCTCGCCCGAGCTCGGCGCCGGTCAGCGCACGCGCCGGATCACGACGGTGCGCAACGGCCCGCACACCACGTCGCGCGAGCACGTGGAAGACCCGCCCACGACCAAGGTGAAGGTCATGGCGCGGCTCGAGTACGACGACGGCGGCCAGCCCGCCTACGACATCGTCAAAGACTCGGTGACCATCGGCCGCGGCGGGACCGCCTATCCCGTCAGCATGAAAATCACGGCGTCACCCGACGTGTCGCGAGAGCATGCGCGCATCCGGTTCGACGCAGCGACCCGCCGTTCCTTTCTCATCGATCTCAGCTCGCTCGGCACCACCATCGACGGCCGTCCGGTGCCGCGGGGCTACGACGACGCCGACGGCGGCAAGCGCGAGAACGGCGTCGAGGTGCCGCTGCACGACGGCGCCAGGATCGGGCTGGCCGACGTCGTCTTCCTGACCTTCCGGGTGGTCGCGCCATGACCGCGCTGCTGTACGGGCGGCTGATCCTGCTGTCCATGCTGCTGGCGCTGGCGGCGGCCTTCGTGTGGATCCAGTACCGCGCGAACGGCCGTTCCTGATCCGCCGATGCCCACTCCCCTCACGGCTGCCGGCGCGAGCGACGCGGGGCTGCAGCGCGCGGAAAACCAGGACCGCGTCCACGTGGACCTCGCCCGGGGCCTGTTCATCGTCATCGACGGGATGGGCGGCCATGCCGCCGGCAGCACCGCCGCCGACGTGGCCCTGACCATGCTGCGCACCAGGCTCGAGCGAGAGACCGGGCCGGTGGACGAACGCATCCGCGAGGCGATCACGATGGCGAACAACGAAATCCATCGCCTCGCGGCATCGCGGCCGGAGTGGCTGGGGATGGCGTGCGTTCTGACCGTGGCGGTGGTGAAGGATCGGATCGCGACGATCGGACACGTCGGCGACGCGCGGTTGTACAAGCTGCGGCACGGCGGGATCACGAAGGTCACCCGGGATCATTCGCCGGTGGGCGAACGCGAGGACGCGGGCGAGATCAGCGAGCTGGAGGCGATGCGGCACCCGCGCCGCAACGAGGTCTATCGCGACGTGGGCTCCGAGCCCCATGCGTCCGGCGACCCGGACTTCATCGAGATTCGCGCCGTCGCCTTCGAGCCGGATGCGGCGCTGGTCTTGTGCAGCGACGGCTTGAGCGACCTGGTGCCCTCGGCCGGCATCGCGCGGCTGGTGGCGCGCCACGCCCGTGATCCCCAGGCGGCTGTCCGGGCCCTGATTGCCGCGGCCAACCAGGCGGGCGGCAAGGACAATGTCACGGCGCTGTGCGTGCTCGGCCCCGACTTCGCGGACAGCGTGGCTCCGGCCCGCAGCGGCTGGGCTGGGGCGGCGTGGACCCTCGGCCCGGCCTTCGCCGTATTGATAGTGGTAGCCGTGCTCAGCCGCGTGGAACGCCTCACCGGAACGTCCGGCCATCTGCCGCCCGCCGGCGCCTCCCTGGCTTTCGGCCAGGTGGTCCAACCCGGGGACTCGATCATGGCGGCGATCGACCGGGCCGCGGCCGGGTCGCACGTCGTGGTCGAGCCAGGTGAGTATCGCGAGCAGCTGCGCCTTCGTGATGGCGTTCACGTGGTCAGCCGCGTCCCGCGCGCAGCCACGCTGCGCCTCCCCGCGGGCGCGGACGCCGCCACGGCAGCGGTGGTCGCGGACGGTCTCACCGCTGGAGGCCTCGCCGGTTTCCGCATCGTCGGCGACGCGGCGACGCCACTGGGCGTCGGCCTGCTGGCGCGGGACGCCGCGGTGTCGGTGGTGGACGTCGAGATCACGGGCGCGACGCAGGCGGCGCTGGATCTCGGCCGGCGCCGGCGCCTCGCTCGTCGGCGGCGACATCCACGACAACCCGGGGCTCGGGCTGGTGGTCCGGGCCGGGCGCCAGCCCGCGCATCGCCCACTCGGCGTTCACGCGCAACGGCACGCCCGAAGGGATCGGGCCGTCGTTCGTGGTCGAGGAGGGCGCCTGGCCGACCTTCAGCAACAACTGGTTCGCCGGAGCGCATGTGCAGCCAGACGCTGCGCCGCCGCTTCAGCCCCGCTCCTCATCCGTCGCGGGCGTCCATGACCGAGAGCGTCTTCTCGCAGATTGGCCCCTACGCCATCCGTCACGAGATCAACCAGGGCGGCATGGCCACGGTGTACCTGGCCGAGGACACGCGCTCGGGGCGCCAGGTCGCCCTGCGGAGAGTGGTGGCGCGCGACCAGGACATCCTGGACGCAGAGCGTCGCGGCGCCGAGCTGCAGCACTCTGTTCTGGCAGCACTGCAAGTCGGTGCCGGAGATCTTCGAGACCTTCACGTCGGGCGGCGCCTTCATCGTGGCGATGGAATACCTGGCCGGGCAGGACCTGTCCGAACTGATCCGGCAGGGTCCGGTCGAGCCCGCGCTGGCGTGCGACATCGCGATCGCGCTGTGCCGCTTCCTCGAGGACGCCAGAGAGTTCCAGGCCACGGTCGGCGGCCGCGAGGTGCGGCACCTGCTGCACGGCGACCTGACGCCTCGGAACATCCGGCTGACCGCCAACGGCGTCTACATCCTGGACTTCGGGATCTCGAAGACGCTCTCGGTCAGTCGCAAGGTGACGCGGAACGACTTCGGCAACATCGCCTACCTGTCGCCGGAGCGGCTCGAGACCGGCGAGATGGATGCCACCGACGGCTTCTGGTCGATCGGCGTGATGCTGTACGAGATGCTGCGGGGCGAGAAGCCCCATTCCACCGCGGACGCGCGACGGCTCGAGCAGCTGATCCTGTCGCGGCAGCCGCCCGAGCCGCTCGACGCCGCCTGTCCCGAGGGACTGCGAGCCATCGTCGGGAAGCTGCTCGCACCCGACGCCACGGCACGCTACGAGAGCGCGCAGGCCATCCGCGAGGATCTCGAACGCTACGCCTCGGGGCAGCCGACCCAGGCTCAGGCCGAAGGGTGGCCCGACGCCGGCGAGGACCAGCCGGCCACCAGGCGGACGCGCGTGCCGCTGCCGGCGGAGCAAGGGAGCCGTCCTGTCACACCCCTGGACAAGCGTGCGCCGGCCGGGGCCTGGATCCGCGTCGCGTTGGTGGTCGCGGTGATCGGCACGCTGCTGACGATCGGGAGCCTGGTCGTGAACGAGATGCGGGTCTACCGCGGCGCCGGCCGCGTCGTGGGCGCCGTGCGCAGCAGCGAGATCGGCGACCTGCCGGGGTTGTGGCGGCGCTACGACTCGCTGTCCGAGAGCAGCTACCTGCGCGTCGGCGTGCGGCGGCTTGCGCGGCGAGCTCGCCGGGCAGACCCAGACGCTGGCCGATCGCGTGATCCGCAACTACAGCACCGGCGTCTCGGGCATCCGCGAGGCGCAGTGGCAGCAGGCGCGGGCGCCGCTGGTGCGGGCCGCGCAGCGTCGATCCGGACGACACCCGGCTGCGCGCCACCCTGCGGTTCGTCGAGGGGCACCTGCATCGCATCGACGGCGACGGGCACGCCGAACGCCGGCAATTGGTGCTGGCGCAGCGCGAGTACGCCGAAGCGCTTGACCGCGTTTCGCGAAGCCGCCGAGCTGCGGCCGCAATGGCCCGAGCCGTTCCTCGGCCTGGCGCGCACCTTCATTGCCAGCCTGGCCGATCTGGAGAAAGGCGAGGACGCGATCGCGCAGGCGCAGCGCCTCGGCCGCGTGTCCCTGGAGCCCGAGACGCGGATGCTGGCTGCCGGCTACCGGAAGCGCGGCGACACGTTCGCGGCCAACGCGGTGAAGCTAGCAGCCACGCCGCAGGAGGAGCCGTTCCTGACGCGCGCACGGGCGTCCTATCAGCGCTCGATCGAGCTGTACTCCAGCCTGCCGGGAGTCAGTCCGGCCGAGGCGATCCGCGCCTCGCAGCGCGGTCTCGATCGGGTCGACGAGCGCCTCGATCAACTGGTCACCACGCCGGTGCCCGAGGAAGCCGATGCCAATACGGCGGTGGTGAACCTGGTGCCGCAGTGAGCCGTCCATGGGCGTGACCTATACCGCGGCAATCGAACGCGACCACCGTCGTGCCACCGTGTTCGTGCGGCGGTTCGAGGCCGGCCATGTTCTCTTTCTCGCGACCTCGGTGGTCTGCGCGATCGCGATCGCCATGGCCTATCTAGGGCGCGTGCGGACGATGCCGGGCACCGAGGCCGGCGCCACGCCGATCCTCCTGGCGCCCGGCCAGCGGGCCGAAGCGCTGGAGCCGGCCTTTGCCGAGGTGTTCTCGTCGGCGCAGGAGCGCCGCCGTGCGGCCCGCGAAGTCGCCCGCTTCCTGCAGGCGCGCCTGGAGGATCGCCGGCCGCTCGAAAACGTGGCGGCGCTCCTCGCCATCCGCGTGCCCCCGGCCGCCCCTCCTGACCTCCGCCGATCTCGCGGCGCTCAAGCCCGCGCGTCGCCGTCCGCACCGCCGGTCGAGTTCCAGGCGACGGTGTTGCAGTGGCTAGTGGCGTATTTCATCGGGTTCTACGCCCTGCTGGTGCTGTGGCATGCGGCCGGGCTCCAGGGCGACCGCGTGCTGCTGGCGGGCGCGCACGTCCTGACCGCCCTCGGGTTCGCCCTGCTGCTCAGCCGCGCCGATCCGCTGCGCGACACCGTGCTGATCGGCCGCTACACGCAGGGGGTGCTGGTCGGGCTGGGGCTGGCCGGCATGGTGTCGTGGGCCATGGCGGCGGCGCCGTCGTTCACCCGCTTTGTCTACCTGCCGCTCTCGCGGCGATAGGACTCTCGGCCCTGTTACTCGCTGCTCGGCGGCGGGCCCGGCACGAGCGGCGCGAAGGTGAACCTCGGCCCGGTGCAGCCGATTGAAGCCATCCGGCTGCTGCTGACGCTGTTCCTGGCCGGCTTCTTCGCCCGGCGCTGGGAGCTGCTGCGGCAGACCAGCGCGACGGTCTTCCGCAACCGGACGCTGCCGTCGTGGATCGGCATGCCCAAGTTGGACTACGTGCTGCCGGTCGTGGCCGGCGTAGCCGCGGCGCTGTTGATGCTCTTCCTGCAGAAGGACCTGGGGCCGGCGCTCTTCCTGTCGTGCGTGTTCCTGGCGCTCTATGCCGTCGCCCGCGGCCGCTGGCCGATGGCCTGCGTCGGCGTCGCCACGCTGGTGGCGAGCTTCTACCTGGCCTACCAGTGGGAGCTGTCGCGCACGCTGGCCGGACGCGTCGCGATGTGGCGCTCGCCGTGGAACAACGCGGCTGCCGGCGGCGATCAGGTGTCGCAGGCGCTGTGGGCGCTGGCCACCGGCGGCGTGTTCGGCACCGGGCTGGGATTGGGCGAGACCCGGTTCATCCCGGCCGGGCACACCGACCTGATCCTGGCCGCGGCCGGCGAGGAGCTGGGCTTCGGGGGCCTGCTGGCGATTGCCGCGGTGTTCGCCACCATCGCCTGGCGAGGCTTTCGGGCCGCGCGCGACGCGAAGCGACGATCACGGCTTCTTCCTCGGCACGGCGTTGACGTTGTTCCTCGTGGTGCCGGTGCTGGTGATGGCCGCCGGGATCCTGGGCGCGATGCCGTTGACCGGCGTGGTGACGCCGTTCCTGAGCTATGGCGGCTCGGCGATGGCAGCGAACTTCACGGCGCTGGGCCTGCTGGCGGGGTTGCGGCGATCCGCGGCGACGACGGCCGAGGCCGGCTCGAAGGAGCCGTTCCGCCGGCCGCTGGCCCTGCTCGGCGGCACGCTGGGTCTCGCCGCCGTGGCGCTGATGCTCACGTTGGCCGCGGTGCAGGTGGTGAAAGCGGACGAGTTCGCCGTGCGCGCCGCATCTGGGACGGCAGGCGGACGGCGTCCGCCGCTACCAATACAACCCGCGCGTCTTCACCGTATTGCGCGCGCTGCCGCGCGGTACGGTCTACGACCGCGCCGGCCTGACGTTGGCCACGAGCGATGCGCGCATCGCGCGTGAGGCCGCCGCAGCCTTCGGCAAGGCCGGCATCGACGTGCCACGGCCCTGCCTCGATCAGTCGTCCCGATGCTATCCGCTCGGCGGCGAGGCGTTTCATCTGCTCGGGGATTCGTCGTCGCGGGTCAACTGGAGCGCGACCAACACCGCCTACCTCGAACGGGACGAGGAAGCGTCGCTGCGCGGGTTCGACGACCACGCCGCCATCGTGACGTCCACCGACGCCCAGGGCCGGCGTGTGTCGCTGCTGCGGCGTGACTATCGCGAGGTGCTGCCGCTTCTCCGCCACCGTCACGAGCCCGATCACGCGGACGTAGCCGCCATCCGCGAGCGCGATCGCGACGTCCGCTTGACGATCGATGCACGGCTGCAGCACCAGGTCGCCTCGATTCTGGCGGCGTACGCGGGTCGATCGAAGACGGGAAGGGCGTCAGCCGTCGTGCTCGACGCCGCCTCGGGCGACGTCCTTGCCCTGTTGAGCCATCCATGGCCGGCATTACCACTCGACGGCCCGCCGGGGGCTGAGCAGTCTGCGCAGACGCGCTCCTCGATCGGGCGCGCTTCGGCCTGTATCCCCCTGGATCGGCGTTCAAGCTGGTCACCGCCACGGCGGCACTCCGGCGCGATCTGCGGCTGGCTCAGGCCGAGTTCACGTGCAGCGGCTTGCCGGGCGGCCGCGTCGGCGTGCGCATTCCGGGAGGACGCCCCGTCCGCGACGACATCCTGGACCGGCACGCGCACGGCACGATCGACATGCACGATGGCCTGGTCCACTCCTGCAACGCCTACTTCGCCCAGCTGGCCCTGAAGGTCGGCCCCGAGGCGCTGCTGGACACGGCCGCGCGCCTGGGCGTGTCGGTGGCCTCCAGCCCGACACCCGTCCACCTGCGGCGACGCTGGCGCAGGCCGGCTATGGACAAGGCGAAGCGTTGGCATCCCCGCTGCGCATGGCGCGGGTGGTGGCGGCCATCGCGTCGAATGGCGTGCTCCGAGACGTCAGCGTCGTCGAGCGGCCGGCGATGCCCTGGCGGGACGAGGTGCTGTTGACGCCGGCGGCAGCCGGGCTCCTGGCGGGTTACATGCGCGATGCCGTGCTGACCGGCACGGGCCGTTCGTTGCGCGACCATCCGGCGCGCATCGCCGGCAAGACCGGGACCGCGGAGGTCGCGCGCGGCGCGTCGCACTCCTGGTTCGTGGGGTTCGCGCCCTACGGGCCGGCGACGCGACGCGTGGCGTTTGCCGTGCTGGTCGAGAACGCCGGGTACGGAGGCCAGGCGGCGGCTTCCCTCGCTGGCGAGATCGTCACGTCGGCCGCGGCGCGGGGGCTCGTGCAATGACCGCGAACAGGAGCGGCGTGATGGGTAAGGTGTTTGGCGGCTTGCTGGAGCGCGCCCGGGAGATCGAGTTGCGCGTCAGCGGCAGCGTGGAGCGGGCATCGCAGCGTCTGACGCAATCGGCCGGGCGCACGCCGCTGGAGATCGCCCACGCGATCGTGGACGTGGTGGAGGCGCAGGCGCACGTCTCGGGGCGCGGCCGCCGGTTGTTCACCGCACGCGACATCCGGGTGACCGTGGTGGCGGCGACCCGGGACGCGCGCGATCAATACGAGGCCGTGTTCGACGGCGCCATGACGCTGCGCGACCGGATCCTGGAACGCCTGGATTCGCTGGGCTGTGGCAGCGACGACCTGACCGTTGCCGTGTCCTATAGCGCGCACGCCAGGCCGGGATGGGTGGCGCCGGACTTTCACGTGGTCTTCCACCGCACCGAGCCCTCTCGGGCACGCGCGGCCGCGGACGAAGGGACCGGGCCCGGTGATCGAGCTGCGCGTCACACACGGCGTCGCCGAACTGCCGGCCTACTTCTGTTCACAAGCGCGCGTGGACATCGGCCGCTGCCGGGAAGTCCGCGACACCTTCCAGCGCCTGGTGCGCACCAACCACGTCGTGTTCGTGGATTCGGCCGACGCCGCCAACCAGAGCGTGTCGCGGCAGCACGCCCACATCGCCAGCGAGGGCCAAGGCGACGTGCGCGTCTATGACGACGGCAGCGTCCACGGTACGTCCGTTGTGCGGTCCGGCCAGACCATCCCGGTTCCGCCAGGATCGCGAGGGGTCCGCCTCCGCAGCGGCGACGAGATCCTGCTCGGCGAAGCGCGGCTGCAAGTGGGGTTCAGCTAGTCTCAGAAATCATGGCGTTCTAGGACCGCAGCCAGCCTTCCCGTTCCACCAGCGTCCAGACGCGATCTCGAATCTCGTCGCGGATCGCCCGCACCTGCTCGATCGGCTTGCCCTTCGGATCGTCCAGCGGCCAATCGTCGCGCCTCGCACCAGGCACCACCGGACACTGATCGCCGCACCCCATCGTCACGAGCAACTGCGCCTGCTCGTGCGACGTCGGGCGTCAGCCTGGTCGTGGCGGCGCGCGACAAGTCGAGGCCCGCCTCGCGCATCGCCTCGACGACCTCGGGATGCACGTGCGTTCCTGGATCGGTGCCAGCGGAAATGGCCCTGGCCTTGTCGGGATCGGCAATCAGGTTGAACCAGGCGGCCGCCATCTGGGATCGGCCGGCATTGTGCACGCAGGCGAACAGCACGGTGCGCAACGGCCGCGCCGGGCGGGTCTCAGGCACTCGCGGCACGACCCAACTGAACAACAAGGTCGCGGTCAACGCCCCCGCCATCTGCGACAAGATGAAACCGGGTACGTCGGCCGGCCGGATGCCCGCCACACTGTCGGTGAACGCGCGCGCCACGGTGACCGCCGGGTTGGCGAACGAGGTCGAGGCGGTGAACCAGAACGCCGCGCCGATGTACGCCGCCACCGCGAAAGGCACGGCCGAGGGGCGGCGCCGTGAGCACCCGCAAATGACCGCGAGCAGCCCGAAGGTCGCCACGAACTCGCTGAACAACTGCGCCGGTCCGCTGCGCTCCTGGAGCGACGCTTCGAGAATCGGCTCGCCGAACATCACGTGCGCGGTCCAGACGCCGATCATGGCACCGGCGATCTGGACCAGCACGTACGCCGGCACGTCGCGCCACCCAAGCCCGCCCAGCGAGGCGTCTGCGGCGGTGACGGCCGGGTTGAAATGGGCGCCCGACACCGAGCCAAGGGCCAGGATGAGAGCCGCGAGCGCGCCGGCCGTCGCAACGAATTCGCGAGCAGCGTGATCGCCAGGTTGCCGGCGGCCAGACGCTCCGCCATGATGGCCGAGCCCACGACAGCCGTGAGCAGCAGAGCGGTGCCAATTCCCTCTGCGACAAGCCGCCGGCTCCAGTCGGCGCTCATGCACGTGCCAGCGCCGCCCGCATCGCCACGGCCGACGCCGGGCACGCGGATTGGAATTCGACCGACGCCCGCACCGAGGGCGGCACCTCTGCCCGGGGAATCGCTTCGAAGCCGAATTTCGGGAAGAAACCCTCGGCCGTCGTCGTCAGCAGAAAGACGGCCTCGGCGCCCTCCCGCCGCGCCATCTCCAGCGCGGCAGCCACCAACCGCTGACCGACACCCTCTCCTTGACGGGCGGGATCGACCACGACCGACCGCAAGAGGGCACCGTGCGCGTACGACTCGACCGCCGCCGCACCGACCACCTGGACGCCGTCTCTCGCGACCACCATGCGGCCGAGGCACTGCGCGACGCCCTCGACGGGGAGATCGAGCCGCTCGAGCAGTGCCAGGACGGCCGGAAGGTCGGGCGGCGTGGCAGGCTCGACGAGCATCGCGTCAGCTTTCGTCGGCTTCTCGGGCGGTGGGCGCGCAACAGGAGCCACCGTTCGCGGTATTCAGCACGTACAGCGGCCCGAAGGCCTTCTGGAAGTGCGCGCGGTCCTTGGTGGTGCTGGGCACCGCCGCGGCGGCGTTCACGGCCGCGTCCACCACCTGCCGCACGCCGGGCTCGAGCGAAGCGGCGATGCGGTAGTGCATCCAGACCCCTTCCCGCCGCGCCGCCACCAGCCCCGATCGCCGGAGGTACGCCAGGTGGCGCGACACCGTCGGCTGCGGCAGGCCCAGGCTGTCGTGGATGTGGCACACGCACACTTCGTTGTTCCCGAGCAGCGCCAGGATCCGCAGACGCGTGCGGTCGGCGAGCGCCTTGAGTGCGCCCTCGAGCTTGCCGACCGACGGGGACGGGCCGCGCACCGTGCTTCATATATTCGCGTTGACAAATATATCACGACGGCATTATATTCGCACAAGCGAATATATAAGGAGCCCAGCCATGGACGGAATCAAAGACGTTGTGCGGCACAAGTACGGCGAGGCGGCGGTGCAGGCCCGGAGCGGCGTGAAGCCCGGCTGCGGATGCGGCACCTCGGCCTGCTGCGATGCGGACCCCATCACCTCCAACCTGTATGACGACGACCAGGCCGGGGCCATTCCCGCCGGCGGCGCTCCTGGCCTCGCTCGGCTGTGGCAACCCCACCGCCCTGGCGGACCTGAAGCCCGGGGAAACGGTCCTCGACCTCGGCTCCGGCGGCGGCATCGACGTGCTGCTGTCGGCCAGGCGGGTCGGCCCGTCGGGCAAGGCCTACGGGCTGGACATGACCGACGAGATGCTGGCGCTGGCCCGCGAGAACCAGCAGCGGGCGGGGCTGACGAACGTGGAGTTCCTGAAGGGCGAGATCGAGAACATCCCGCTGCCCGACGCCTCCGTGGACGTCATCATCTCCAACTGCGTGATCAACCTGTCGGCGGACAAGGATCGCGCGATCGCCGAGGCGTTCCGGGTGCTCAAGCCCAACGGCCGCTTCGCGGTGTCGGACGTCGTCATCCGCGGCATCGGCATGCCGGCGGCGCTGCGGCGCAGCATGGAGCTGTGGGTCGGGTGTGTCGCGGGTGCGCTGGAGGAAGACAGCTACCGCGCCAAGCTGGCGCAGGCGGGGTTCGAGGCCGTGGAGGTCGAGCCGACGCGGATCTATCGTGCGGAGGACGCTCGCCAGTTCCTGGACGCGGCGGGAATCGCCGACGACGGCACGCTGGCCGACATCGATGGACGCGTCATGAGCGCGTTCGTCCGGGCCCGCAAGCCGGCCGCGGCCGCCAGGAGCTGCTGCGAATCAACCTGCTGCGCGTAGCGCTTTCCTGCCGCGCGGCGCCGGCAGTCGCGGCGCCGCCGTGCTCCCCCGCACCACCAGGGTGTGCGGCAGGGTCACCGAGATCGGCGTCGTGGTGGCGCCGCTCAGGATCTCCAGAAGCAGCCGCACGGTCCGCTCCCCGATCTCCCGCATCGGCTGGGCGATGGTCGTCAGCGGCGGGTTCATGTGACGGGCGAACCGGATGTCGTCGAAGCCGACAACCGACAGCTGGCGCGGGATCCGCACGCCGCGGTCGCGGGCTGCCTCCATCACCCCGATCGCCATCTCGTCGTTGAAGCAGAAGATCGCCGTGGGCGGCTCCCGCCGGGCCAACAGCCGTTCGGCCGCCGCCCTGCCCGACTCGATCGAGAAGTCGCCGTGCGTGACGATGAAGGTAGCTTCGGCCTTGGCCTTGCGAGCGCGGGCGGTCGCGCCGCGCAGGCGATCACGGCTCAAGGGGCTCACCAGCGGTCCGGTGATGACCCCGATCCGCGTGTGCCCCAGGCCGTAGAGATGGTCCATGGCATCGGCCGCGGCCTTGGCGTTGTCGATGTGCACACTCGGGATGTCGAGAGCCGGATTGAACTCGCAGCCGTTGACGACCGGTGCGCGGCCCGGCGTGGATTGAATCAGGCTGGCGGCTTCTTTCGGCAGGCGGTGACCGAGAAAAATCAGGCCGTCGGCCTCCTTGCGCTTGAGGATCGCGGCGTACCGCTCCTCGCGCTGCTCGTCGTGCTGGGTATCTCCCAGCAGCACGGCGTATCCCTCGCGCTGGGCGGTCTCCTCGATCCCCTGGAGGATGAGCGCAAAGAACGGGTTCGAGATGTCGGGCACGGTCACGAGCAGCTTGCCCGACCGCAGCGTGCGCAGGTTCTTGGCGGCGGAGTTCGGCGTGTAGCCGAGCGCCTCCACTGCCTGAATGACCCGCTGCCGCGTCGCGGGCGAGACGACGTCGGGCTGGCTCAGAGCCCTCGAGACCGTGGCCGTGGAGACCCCGGCGCGCTTGGCGACCTCGTGGATGGTTGGCACGGCGGCGCCCGATGATAGCGCGCCCCGGGCGGCGCGGCTGCCGCTCTAGCGCTTCTTCTGGTCCTCGGCACGCGCGGCGCTGAGCATGTTGCGCATCGCGTTGTTGCCCTCGTGGCAGGCGTACCTGGTACATCTGGTCGGACTGCGGCTTGAGGTTGAGGGCCGCGGTCCAGGGACGCGCCCACGTCGACGGGTCTTCGACCGTCATCTCATAGCGGAGGGTGTCGGCGTCCACGCGCCGGAACCGCTCGGTCAGCACCAGCTTGTCGCTCGAGCCGCGGTACGACGTGCGGCCGTTGAAGTTGGCGGTGCGGATCACCAGCGTGTCACCCTCCCAGTGCGCGCGGGCGTCGCCGAGGTACTGGCGCAGATGCGAAGGCAGGGGCGGACGGCTGTCGATCGGCACCACGCGCGTCTCGTGAATCATCTCGTAGCTGATCGCGACATAGCCGGGGCCCTGCACCAGCCGGGTGTTGGCGTTGTAGACGGCGGGATAGATGGCGTTGGGCACGCCGCGGGTGATGCAGCGGTCGTAGAGGGTGAAGTCCTCGTGGCTGTTGAACGGGCCGTTGCCGAAGCTGCCCCTGACGCCGCGCTGCTGGCGCGCCCGCGCCTCGGCGCTGAGCGCCGGCACCCGTCCGTCGGGCGGATCGATCACCATCGAAGTCCGGCGCGACGGCTGCCCGCGCTCGAGCCAATGCGGCGGCGGCGAGGTGGCCGAGCCGACGGCGCCTGCATTGGCGGTGTCGGCCGTCTCGACCTCGAACTCGGCGTTGTCGGTGGCCAGCTGCTTGGCGGCCTGCGTCTGGCGTGCGGCGAACTCCGCCTCGGTCAGGGTCTGGCGTTCACCGAACTCGGCCGGCCGCTCGAACGGCACGCCCAGCTCGGGCTCGCTGGTCCAGAGGCCCTGCAGGTCGGGCTCGCCCCACGGCGTCTTGAAGGAGCTGGCCGGCGCCTGGCCATGGACCACTGCCAGGCTGGCGCTCAGCAGCACCGAAAGAAGAATGAGACGCTGCGACATGAGCCCTCCTGAATCTGCCGTGCCGGAGTTCCTGGAGAGTATGCCAGATCATCCTTAGGGCGAGACGTGGCAGGCGGCGTCCGCCTGCCCCCGGCAGCCACGGAAGAATGCGTGCGTCTGCAACACGTAGGCTCGCCCCGCCGCGGCCGACTCCCATCCTGGCACCCGAGAAAACTTGCCAGCTTCGTGACGTTTGTAGCGATCGAAGTACGTGCCGATGGTGCGCTGCTCCTCCGTCCCCAGGCGATACAGCGGGCGCCCGTCGCGGCCGATCGGCGACAGCACGACCTTTGAATCGTGGCCCTTTTCGTCTTCCATCAGCATCAGGCCCACAATCACGCCGCGTGCTGTCCGTCCGCCTGGAAGCGCCGGGCCGAGCACCAGGGCGTCGAAGGGATCGCCGTCGTAGGAGATGGTCTGCGGGACGAACCCGTAGTTGACCGGGTAGCCACCAAGCTCAGGCGGCATGACGCGGTCGATCGCCCGCGCGTTCGCTGCCATGTCGAGTTCCCACTTGCGTCGGTCGCCGCGGGCGATCTCCACGTAGGCGTTGAGGGTGCCGTCGTCGTTGAAGGGCGCCGTGTCGCGCCACACGTGCCGCGGATGGCCGCTCGCGGCCACCAGGCTGCGCGTCAGCTGGCTGGTCGCGGTGGCCGGCAGCACCGACAAGTCCAGCCCCTGAGCCGCCGCTTCGACGATAAGCGCGCACGACAGGCACGCCAGCCAACGGTGCATGCCAATCACTTTAGCAGGCCAACGGCGGTAAGATGCCCCCCGTATGGCACACAAATCCGCATCGGCGAACGGCGTCTCGCGGCGGGCGATGGTCAGGCGCGCCGCGGCCATGGTGGGTGGCGGCGCGGCGATGCTGAGTGGCGCGCCGGCGGCAGCGCAAACACCCGGCGCGACGCGGGGTCCGGCTCCGCGGAGGTTTCGCGCCTACGTGGCCCGGGGACGAGAAGCCTCGGTGCAGACGCTGACACTGCTGCCGATCGGGCCGCGCCAGGTCGTTGTCCGAACCGAAGCGGCGCAGATTTGCTACTCCACCACGCGCCAGGGCCTCGGCGCCGTCAACGTGGCGCAGGCGGTCATCCCCTGCCACGGTGGCGTCGGTACCGGTGATCGAAGTGGGTTCCAGCGTGGAGCGCGTGGAAGTCGGCCAGCGCGTGATCGTCGCCGGCCAGGCGCAGTGCGGCACCTGCTACAACTGCTTGCGCGGCCGCGCCGATCACTGCCTGCGCGGCAACGCCGACGGCAATCCCAACCTGGCGATCGCCGAGATGAGCGACGGCACGAAGGTCGCCGGCTTCAGAGCCGGATGCTCGGAGTTGATGGTGGCTTTCGACGACTACTGCGTGCCGGTCGTGAGTTCCGTGTCGTCGGTCGAGCTGTCGGTGCTGGCCGACGTCGGCATGGTGGGCCTGGCGGCCACGATGACCAAGGCGCGCGTCGAGGCCGGCTCCGATGTTGTCGTGCTGGGGTGCGGTCCGCTCGGCTTGAGCGCGGTGCAAGGCGCTCGCATCCAGGGCGCCGCCCAGATCATCGCCGTCGAGCCGATCGCGTATCGGCGCGAGCTGGCGCGAAAACTCGGCGCCACCATCGTGCTCGACCCCAACGTCGAGGGCGCCAACCTGGTGGCCCGCATCCAGCAGCTGTGCCGGGCGAAAACGAGCCGATTGGCCGGCGGCGGCAACACGCTGCCCGATCTCGTCGTCGAGGCAGTGGGCGGCGACCTGTTCCCGCCAAAGGCCGAAGTGGGCCCGGATCCCACGGGCGTCCTGCCGCTGCAGCAGGCGTGGCAGCTCTGCTCGCCGGTCGGCAACGTGGTCACCACCGGCGTCGGACACCCGCCGGGCGCGATGGTCAGCTTCCCGGCCGCGCAGTGGGCCAACAGCTCGAAGAGCCATCAGCCGGGCAACGTCGCCGGCGCCAACGCGCTGCGGGATCTGCCGCGCTTCGTCCGCCTGATCGAGGCCGGCCTGTTCGATGCCAAGGCGCTGGCCACGGCGACGTTCCCACTGGAACGCGCGCGCGAGGCGTTTCAGGCAGCCGCCGATCGCACCACCGTCGCGGCGGTGGTTGTGCCGTCAGTCTGATACGGCGGGCTCGCCGGTGTAGGACGCGATCCGTGCCGCTCAGAAGCGCCTGGACCTCGCGCACGCCCTGCGCGAACAGCTCCAGGATGTGCCCGCTCGAGCGGAAGTCGTCGAGGATCTCGGCGCGGCGGCTGGTACGCAGGTCGTCGATCACGTAGGCCAGGGTCGAGGCCATCACGCTGCCTTCGTCGGTGCCGGTGTCGCGGAACCGGCGCTCGTATCCGCGCAGCACGGTCTCGAACGACGGCTCGTGCCAGCGCTGGACGTTGCTCTCAAGTCGCACGAACTCGTTGAGCACCGCCGCGTAGTCGCTGGGCGCTTCACGGTGCCAGAAGGACACGTCCGGACCGAAATCGCGCACGTACGACGGCAGATACAGGTCGGCATCAGCCGGCACCCTCGTCACGACGGCCGGGTTGAACCGGCGGACCTCGTCGGCGGTGAGCCCGGTCAGCCGGGTGACGTCCGCCAGCGCCCAGGGACGCGCCGTCCGCATCGCGAAGATCTGGGTCTGCGGCACTTCGGACGCCAGGCGGGTCACGGTCAGCGTGTTGCCAAACACCATTTCCGCGTAGAGGAACGACCGTGGGCCGTAGGTGCGATACAAGTCGCGGTACCGCCGCAGCGCGACGCCGCGCAGCTCGCGTGCGAAGGTCGCGCCGATCAAGTACTGCTCGCGGGTATCGGCGCCGCCGAGCCGCTCGCCGTTGATGACCACGCGCCCGACGTTGACGCCGCCGGAGTGATGCTCGGAGAGCGCGGGGATGTAGCTGCCGTACATCGTCGCCAGCACCGAGAGATACGCCGCGCAGTAAGGCGCCTGCGTGGTCTGGTTGAAGGCTTCGATCGTGTGCGGCGTCAGCCGGTTCAGGTGGTCCCAATTGCGCTTGAGGAACTGGCAGAAACCGAGCGCCCGTGCTCGCGACCGGGCACGGCCGTCGAGGCCCGACTCGAGGACGGCCTGCGACAGCCCCACTTCGGCGGGCACCCCGAACCGCTCGTAGATGGCGGCCCACTCGGAGATGAAGCCGCCGTAGCGCGGCACGTTGTCCAACAGAAAGTGCCCCCGGGTGGGGTTGTGGACCAGCGGCCCGGTGGTCGGCTCGAGCAGCCGCACCAACTCCGCCCGTCGGTCCGTCAGCCTCTTGGGCAGCGCGCGGCCGGCGACCAGCGGCTTCAGCGACGGATCCTGCCAGACGCCGTCGCGCGCCCAGTCCCCCTGGGCCGGCAAGGTCGCCAGCAGGCGGCCGTCTTTCGCGCTGCCGAGGATGATGCGGCCATCCGGGATCGTGAACAGGTGCTGCCAGAAGGGATACGCCGGGCGAAAGGTCCTGACCGTGGTCAGGTCAGCGTCGTACCGCGCCCGCACATAGGCACGCGCCGAACGCTCTTCCGGCGACATCTCCGCCCGGATCGCTTGAGTCGCGAAAACGACCAGGAGGACGGCGAGACTGTTCCGCACTAGCTGGACTATCGGCCGGTTCCGAGGGTCGCATACGGCGACTAATGGGACTCACGAGGGCGATTTCTGCCGGCGCTTCGCGCATCCGCGCGTTTTTACACAGGAAATCTCAACTCCCAGTTCGGGCGCAGGTCTTGCACCTTTTGCACACTGGACCGCCGCCTTGTGGCGTGACCTGCCGCTGGACAACTAGTTGGATAGTTGGAGAGTGCGATGCGACTGAGAACGATCTTGGTTAAGGCACTGGCGGTGGTCGTCACTTCGGCGAGTCTGGCCGTGGCGGCTCCCATCGAGTTGGTTACCAACGGGAACTTCGAAACCGGGAGCTTCACGGGTTGGACGGTCACCAACCAAGCCGGTGGGCTCGGGAAGCTGGTTCATCGACACCCCCGGCTCCAACACACCGCTGAGCGGCTTGCCAGACAGCCGCGAATCCCAGCGGGCGGCAGCTTCTATGCTGTGACCGACCAGGGGGGCGGTGGTGCGCACTCGCTGACGCAGGCCATCGTCGTCCCCGTCAGCAGCCAGGTCATTATCAGCTTCGACTTCTTCGTCAATGACTGGAGCGTTTGCCGGAGGGGCCGCTGGGCAGCCTCTTGGACTTCACCATCGCCCGGACGCAGTTCGCGACTGGTGACATCCTGACCGCGGGCGCCGGGCCATTCGACACCGGCGCGGGCGTCGTGGCGAACCTTCTGTACGAGGGTGGGGGCACTGCTCCTAATGCCTACACGACGTTTTTGCTGGACATCACGGCGTTGCTGGGCGGTGGCGGAACGTTTCAGCTTCGGTTTGCTGAAGCAGACAACCAGCTCTTCTTGAATTTCGGCCTCGACAACGTCAGCGTCCTTGCGACGCCGGTACCCGAGCCAGGAACGTTCGGGCTGCTCGCCGCAGGATTGGCAGCGGCCGTTGGTTCATACCGCCGGCGGCGAGCCGCACGGCGCTAAGGGTATCTTTCCAGAATCCGCGTTTCGTTCACCGCTCGAGTCCCTGGGCGTCCACGCGCTGGATCGTCAGGCTTACCGCCGCGACACGAGACTGAGGCCGCGATGTTTCGCGACGTGACGGTCGCCGTCGACCTGGATGCTTCGATGGCTCGTTTCGGCGGTAGTCGCCGCCGCAACCGCCTTGGCCAGATGTGGCCCGATCATTTCGACGGTCAACGCCAATTGCTCGCCGAACGGCTCGGCGCTGTATAGCGTCAGGACGCCAAGCAGGCCTCGATCGCCCACTAACGGGCTTGCGAGTGCGTACCGCAGCGTACCTTCGCAGCCCTTGCCGAGATCCAGGACGGCGTCGGCATCCGTCATCGCACGGCAATTGGCGGCCACCCAGCCGCTGATCCTCTCGCCTAAAGGGATCGGCACACCGGGAA
Organism: uncultured Acidobacteriota bacterium; assembly: GCA_963713655.1. Taxonomy (GTDB): domain Bacteria; phylum Acidobacteriota; class Vicinamibacteria; order Vicinamibacterales; family UBA2999; genus CAWEBF01. Next base: position 42,424 of record CAVQMT010000048.1, on the reverse strand, counting down.
CAGAGGCCGCGGCCGGGCCGGCGACGTATTGCGAAGCGATGGAGGTCTTGGACTCATCGAGCGCATAAAGCGCCATGGTCGCGTTCGGCGCCAACTGGCGCAGCTGCGTCCAGGCGAATGCGCCCACATCGCGGATGCCCGGCGAGCCTGAGGTGAGCCGCGCCAGGCTGACAAACCCGAGCAGCTCGTCCGAGACCGTCGGCTGCGCTGCCACAGTCGGACCCACTGCCACTGCCGATGCGGCTGCTCCCAACCGGATGTTGCGGACCGCCTTCTCCAGCTGCGGCGTCGGTGCGGAGACCTCGATCGTCTGGTAGACCCGGAGGAACGTATCGACCACCGATGGGTCGTACATGGTTCCGCGACGAGCGATGAGAATTTCCAGCGCCGCGTCATCCGTCATCGCCGGCCGGTACGGCCGATCGGAGGTGAGGGCGTCGAAGCAGTCGACCACCGACAGGATCCGCGCGCCGATCGGAATGTCTTCGCCACGGAGGCGGTTGGGATAGCCACTGCCATCCCAGTTTTCGTGATGCGCCCGCACGATGGGTACGACCGGATACGGAAAGTCGATTGCCGACAAGATGTCGGCACCGACGTTGACGTGCGACTTCATGATCTCGAACTCGCTCTCCGTCAGCTTTCCCGGCTTGTTCAAGATGTGCTCTGGAATCGCCAGCTTTCCCGTGTCGTGCAGCAACGCGGCGGCTTCGATCGCCTGCACCGTCAAGGGCTCCCGGATGTCGAGCGCATCAGCCAACCCCAGGGCGTAGGCTTTTACTCTGTGGACGTGATCGCTCGTGACGCCGTCCTTGGCTTCAATCGCGGTGGACAAGGCCGAGACCGTCGACAGATACAGTTCGTTGACCCGGGCGAGATGCCGCTGCGCATCATCCACTCGACCGAGCCACGAACGCATCGCCAGGTGACACACCAGAATCAGGGGCACCACCACGGCAACCGCCGCCGCGCCGACCTGCTGGACCAGCAGGACGAACAGGTAGGCGGCCGAGGCAGCGGCAAGGTAGTTCAGCGACATCACCAGGAAGTGCTGTCTCCAGAACTTCGGCGCCGATAGCCCCTTGGACAAAGCCACCGCCTCGGCTGTCAAGCCCGAGTTCAACAGGAAGTACACGGCGGCGAGGCAGTACAACGGGGCAACCATGGGTGTCGCCGGCGACACCGCGAGTGGCGTCGGCTGCTGCGACAGCAGGTAGTACACATGGGCACCGCACCACAACGCCAACGCCGAGCTGGCCGAGTTGAACAGGAGTTGTCGAACGTCGTTCCGGCGCCGCAGTGACACGATCAAGCTGTCGACGGCGATCGTCACCGTGGCCGCGGCCGGTCCGAACAGGAGCGCCGAAGCAATGAAGAACGCGTCGGAGATCGACAGGTAGGCGGGAACTCCCGGCACCTTGAGCGCGAACGACTATGCCAGGACAGCCAGGCAGCCGAGCGCCAGCCACCCCAGTGAACTGTGCGCCTGCACGAGCACCAACAGCGAGTGGCCAGTCACCAGGAAGCCCACGGCGATGACGATCGCAATGAAGGCATTCAGCGAGGCGGGTGAGCCGGGACGCTGGGTTCGCATGACTGGAGTCGCGGAGGCTGATCGAGCGGCGGCTGGCTTCAGTAAGGGTCGTTCTTCGTGAAGGGCAGATCCGGCACGAAGGGCGACCACGCCGTCAGGCCACCGACGCCATCGAGCAGTGAGACGTCTCCCCACAGAATCTGCTGGCCGTTCAGGCCAGACCCCCGCCACACGACCTGGTCGCCGTTCAACACGGTGTGTGTCTGCCCCTCGACGACGACACGATCACCCCACACCAACGTGTCGCCCCACAAGATCTGGCTACCCCACACCACGCTGGTGTCCGGGTCGCTCCAGTCCAGGTGATCCCCCCACAGGATCTGGTCGCCCCAGAGAATCTGATCGCCCCACAGGATCTGAGTACCCCAGACGCCCTGGTAGAACTCGAGCCAATCGCCCCAGATGACCCGGTCGCCCCAGAGGATCTGCTGCGACCACGTCAATGTCTGCGCGCCGATCCGCGTCGTCGGGACGGTGCCGAAGGCCACCCGCCCGTCGAACGAGAAATCGTTCACTTGTAGACGACGTTCGAGGTCTGCCACCGTCATCCGCCGGGCGATCTCGTAAGCCCCCGTGGGGTTGAGTTCTCCAGCCCCTTGCTCCAACACGTGTGCACCCGGGAGCGGGACGGCCGTGTATTGCAGGATGGCCTTGAGAAGCGACGGCGTGATGCCCACCCGGTAACGGCTGCAGTCGGCGACGCCGTACCTGACGCACAGCGTGCCGATCGCGCTGGCCATCGACGCCGGCAGCCGGCCATCGAACGTGAGGCTCGACTCGCCGGTCGCCAGACGCATCGTCTTCAGCACCTGCGCGGCGACGCCGGTGGCAACGGCAGCAGCCATGCTGGTGCCGCTCAAGGTCAGGAAATTGTGGCCCGCACCAGGCATCACGGTGAGGCTGCTGACAAAGCTCGTGGACAGGCGGCTGGCCTTTCCCGTCAGGCCCGGCAGACGGTGACCGGCCACGACCACGTCGGGCTTGGCGAAGCCGTCGTACCAGGTCGGGCCGCGGGAGCTGTATGGCGCAACCGAATCGTCCTGCCATCCCTGAGTGCCCTGGAAGTCCACGGCCCCGACGGTGATCGCGGACGGCGCGTTGCCAGGCGAGGAAACGCCGCCGAACCCAATGTCCCCGGTCACGACGTTTCGCCCACGATTGCCGGCCGAGACGATCACGGCGATGCCGGCTCCAACGGCCCGCTCGACTGCCTGCACCAGCGGATCATCGGCCGCCGGCTCGTAGATTGGATGGCCGAGCGACAGGTTGATGATGTCGATCTTGAGCTTGTATTTGTTCGTGACGCAGAAATCGATCGCGGCGATGACGTCGCTCGTGCGGCCGGCGCCGGTGGAGTCCAGCACCTTGAGCGCCAGAATCGACGCGCCTGCAGCCACCCCGCGGTAGACCTTGTCGCTGGAGGCGCCGACATTGGCGATCAGGCTGGCGACGTGCGAGCCGTGACCGTAGGTGTCGAACTGTAGATCGCCGCCCGAGGCCTTCTTGGCCGGGGTCACAGTGAAGTCGTATTTCGCCGCGGTGGAGAGATCCGAATTGGCCACCACGCCGGAATCGATGACGGCGACCACGACGCCCTTGCCGTCCGGAACCCAGTAATCCATGCCCAGGGCTCGGACCAGGCGGTTCTCCTGTGGCGTCGTCGTGGAGGTGGACGTCCAGGTGACCCCGCTGCTCTGCACCGGTGCGTCTGATGAAATCCGCTCGACGTCGGGGTTTGCAATCAGATGCTCGAGCGTCGCTCTATCGGCATCGATTGCCAGCACGCGAGAGGCTGGGGACAGAGAGCGGACGGATGCCCGACGCGCCTCCGCCTGCGCCGTGACGCGGGCGATGCCGCCTGGGCGTGTGCGAACCAGAAGGCGGAAGAATTCCTGGCCAGCCCGCAGCTCGCCGCTTACCTGCTGGTCCAGCTTGTCGACGCGCGGCTGAGGAGCGCGGTCAGTCCCGCGGCAGGACGTCAGCGTCGCGAGCAGCGCGACGAATACCGCCAGCATTTTCATGCCGCGCCTCGCATCTATGCCGACGTGATGTTGGCTCCCGGACGCCTGGCTCGATTCTCATGTTGCGACTCACTCCTCGCTTGTGTGCCGAGTCGTGACGCAACTTACGTTCCGGGAAGTGAGCCGGTCTCTGGGATACACGAATGGCACGCTTGTGCGTGCGGCGTGCCATGAAGCGCACGGCTGACGGGCGGTGGTCAGCTCTCTAATCGAACATGGCTGAACACGCGCGTGTGCCAGATCGGGACATCCCGAGTTCCGCGCGAGGTAGTATCGCAACGCCGGCCGGCGCCTGCGCGCTATCCTGGCGCGCCTGCCTTGATGGACTCGAGCCCGCGGCCCTCCCGGCTCGTCTCGCGCATCCTCAAGGCGAAAGCGAACACGAACCCGAACAGGCTGAGGACGAGGAACAGCCACAGCATCGGCGTATAGCCGCCCGGGTTCTCGGCGCTCGCGCCGTTCGCGTCGTTCAGTGCGCCGGCGACGACGTTGATCGCCGTCAGACCGATGGCCTGCACCATCACCATCAGGCCGTACGCCGTTCCGAGGCGGTGCGGCTCGACCAGATAGGCCGCCGCCGGCCAGATGACGGCTGGGATCAACGAGAACGCGATGCCGATGAGGACTGTGGACACCCACAGGTTGGCATCGGTGTAGGCCAGGATCGGAAACGCCGCCGCGAGCAGGAAACAGCCGAAGGCCATGAACGCGGCACGGTGACCGGCGCGATCGGCCAGCAGCCCGAAGATCGGTGTCGCGACGATCGCCGCCAGGAACACGTAGCCGTTCAGCGCCCCGGCCTCCTGCAGCGTTACCCCGTGCGCGTGCTGGAAGTACTTGATCGCGAACGTGCTGCGGAACGGAAAGATGACCGAGTAGAACGTCACGCAGAGGCCGACGATGTACCAGAACGAGCGATCGAAGCGCCAGAGGTCGCTCCACACGAACTTGTCGGTCGGCGAGGGGCGAGGCACGTCGTAGCGCCGCGCGAGGTTGCGATCGATCACGTAGTACAAGACGCATGCGGCCACAGCCAGGAGCGCCATGCCCGCGGCCAGCCACAGTGGCGGCTGCCAGCCCAGGTCGTAGAGCGGCTTGAACCAGCTGGTCGAGTAGTCCGCGCTGTAGGAACCGGCTCGGGCGATGCTGAGGTTGACGCCAAAGGCGAATCCCAGCTGGCGGCCGACGAACCACTGGCCGATCGCGACGGTGACCGCCACGATCATCGACTCGGCTCCGATGCCGAAGATGAGCCGGCCGAGCGCCATGGCCGGAAAGACCGGCGTCATCGCGGTCACGGCTGCGCCGGCGAGGCAGATGAGGGCAAAGCCCAACATCGACAGGCGCGTGCCGAACCGATCGACGATGATGCCTCCGATCAGTACCATGACGATGTTCGGAAAGCTGTAAATGGCGTTGAGCAGGCCGATCTGCGTGTCGCTGTAGCCGAGCTGCTTCTGCAGCAAATCGGCGACCGGCGCCACCGAGTCGTAGACGTAGTAGTTGCCGAACATCGCTACGCTGATCACGACCAGGACTGCCCACCGCCAGGAAGCAGGGGGCAGGCTCTTCGTCTCGACTGTCGGATGGCTGATCATGTCGTGTGCCTAGGGGCGATTCCGAGGCAGGTATCGTTTCGTCGCCCCGGTTCTGCTGTTGGTAATCGTGAAGCCCGGGGACCGAGCAGTGGTTCTGCCACAGATCAGCCGCCGCATCGCGTGGTCGGATCCTATGCCGAATCCGCGTCGACGCGGGACTCGAGGCCAGCCCGACGCGCGCGGCGGCTGCCACCCCAACGGGTTGGGAAGGACTATGCTTGCGAGGATGAATTACGGGAGTCGGCTGGTCTGGTGAAAGCGAAGGTTGCCGTCGTACGGACGTCGGTAGGATCCTCTTCGCGGACATCCAGCGCGCGCTCGAGCTGGCGGAGGTCAGGCAAGCGTTGGACCCGCGCGCGACCACCATCCTCAAGGACAACATCTCCTGGCACTTTCCCTTCCCCGCCGCGAACACCACGCCCTGGCAGCTCGAAGGCACCATCCGCGCGTTGCGGCATGCGGGGTTCGAAGACCAGGTCTGCGTCCAGAACAAGACCGTCGTCACCGACACGTTCAAGGGGGAGGATCTCAACCACTACCTGCCGATCTTCAGGCACTACGGCGTGCCCGTCCGCTACAACTTCAAGGACGGGGATATGACATGGGTGCGATACAAGCCCAAGGCTCGGATGCGCGTGCTGGACCAGATCTTCCCGAAGGCATTCACGTCCCTGACTACTTCTTCGGCAAGAACGTCGTTCATCTGCCCACGGTGAAATGCCACATCTACACGACGACGACCGGGGCGATGAAGAATGCCTTCGGCGGGCTGCTGAACACCAAGCGCCACTACACGCATTCCTGGATCCACGAAACGCTGGTGGATCTCCTGGCGATTCAGAAGGAGATCCATACCGGGCTGTTCGCGATCATGGACGGCACGACCGCCGGCAACGGTCCCGGCCCTCGCACGATGTATCCGGTCATCAAGAACGTGATGCTGGCGTCGGCCGACCAGGTAGCGATCGACGCGGTGGCCGCACGCCTGATGGGCTTCGATCCGCTGTCGATTCCCTACATCGCGCTGGCGCACCAGGACGGCCTCGGCGTCGGGGACCCGCGCGAGATCGAAATCGTCGGGGACCAGGAAGCCGCCGCCGAGAACTGGCAGTTCTCGGTCGGCAAGAACCTGGTGCGCATCGGCGGCGGCGACCTGATCTGGTTCGGTCCGCTGAAGCGGTTTCAGCGGCTGTTCTTCCATACGCCGCTGGTCAACGGATTCATCCTGGCCAGCGAGGTCTACCACGACATGTACCGCTGGCCGTTCGTGGACCGCCGCGTCTTTCACCGGTGGTGCGAAACCACGGCCTGGGGCCAGCTGTTCTTGCGCTACGCGGCGCAGGGACCGTTCGGTGATTCGTCACCCGAGGTCGCCGGCACGCTGCCGCAGGCGGGCGTTAGACACAGGGCCGCGCCACCACGTAGCGGACCCGCCGGGATCGTCAGTTCAGGAAGCGCTCGTCAAGGACGATGCGCCAGAACCCCATGTGCGCAGAGACCAGCAGCGCCGCCGCAATCGTTGTGCGGCGCGGCTCGTGGGCGCAGACCCAGGCCAGCGCATAGAAGGCGGGAAATGCCGCCACCAGCAGATCCGTGTCCTGGCCCATACCCTGGACCGGCCAGAACGCGATCGAAAACACCGTCGACGGCAGGGTGTACCAGAGGGCCGATGCGTACGTCATCTCGACGCGCGCGCCAGAGGGACGCAACCACCAACAATAGCGGCGCGCCGACGACCCAGGCGGTGAACAGCAGGTCGCGTCCACCCGTCGCGACAGAATCGCGACATTGAGGCGGTCGCCTACCTCCTGGTCGACCAGCCACGGGCGCCAGGGAATCGACGTCAGCGTGCCCCGGCGTCACCGGCAGGTCCGAGGACGACGATGTAGACCGCGATCCATCCGATGTAGGCCGCGGTGCCCCAGGCGACCAGGCGCAGCAGCGCACTGCAACGCGGTTCCGGCGGCAAGCCGTAGCGGAAATGTGCCCGACCCAGCGCCGCGAGCCCCGCACCAGCCAGCGACAGCAGCCCGAACCCATGCAGTGCCGCGCCCAGACCCGTCAACACGCTCGCGGCCTCGAGACGCGGCGGCCGTCCTTCAGCCCCGTGCACAGCAGTGGAAATGCGGCGACGTTCAACGATAGATAACCGAGCTCGCGGTAGCCGAAGTAGAGCAACGTAGCCGGCGCCAGCAGGACCAGTCCCAGGTAGCGCAGCACGAGGGAGACCATCGTTCGAGGAAGCCAATGACGAGCGCCGAGAGCGACAAACCAGGCCGTGGCGATTCGCATCAGCAGATCGAATGCGTCCTTCGGCGAGTCTTCCGCTGCGACCGAGCACCTCGTCGAGCCTGCCCAGGATGGCGTGGGACAAATGCGCCTCATAGCGGATCTCCATTACGCCGGTGTAGGACTCGAAGCTCGTCGGATCCGACGTGTAGCGTATTGGCATCGCCCATGTGCAGCAGCGACGGCGACAGCGGAAGCACGTATGCCATCAACGCAACGCGCCAGCAGCGTCGCGATGGCCGAGGTTGCGGCGTCGACGCTCGTCGCCTCGCCGCGCTAGCCAGCAGCAGCCCGCTGCCCGGCCAGCACCAGGCAGAGGCTCTGTGGCTGAAACAGCCGGCTCCAGACTCTGGAAATAGCGCGTCGGTGCTGAAGGAAACGGCAGCGCGCGAATGCCGACACTGATCTCTGGGGTCTTCTGCCGTCAACAGGTGTCCGATCGATGTAGCCGGTGTCGGCGATGGCCGGGTCGCGGACCAGCCCGCCGATGTTGTCACGGGATCGAGTCGCCGAGCTCGATAGCGCCATACCGAACCGCCTCGCGGCGGCCATTGACGAGCGAGATAGCGCTGTTCGAGCTGCGGTTCGGCTGGCATCGTCCATGAGACGGTGCCCAGCGGACGTGGACGCGCGGACCGGTCACTCTAACCTCGATCAGCGCGGCGAGGAGAAGGACGGCGGCGCCGAGGGCGAACCAGACGCGGCGGCGCGGGCCCATGCCCGCTCCGTTACGGCTCGAAGCGGTCATCGAGAACCGCGCGCCAGAAGGCGTAATGGGCCGAGGCGAGGAGCAGGGCGGCGACGGTGGCTCGCTTCTCGTCGTGCGCCGCGATCCACGCCAGCGCGTAGAACGCCGGAAACCCTGCGACGACCAGATCCATGCCGCCGCCGATGCCGTCGAACGGCCAGCGAAAGATCAGAAACAGCAGCGATGGCGGCAGGTACCAGAGCAGCCGTCTGCCATTCGTCGGGAAGCGCCGCCACATCGACGCGGCGACCGCCACCAACGGCGCGCCGACGATCCATGCGCTCATCGACAGGTCGCGCGCGCCGGTCGCGCTGAGCAGGGCCGCCGCCCGGCGCCCAAGGCGCATCTCGTCGATCGACCACGGGCGCCATCCGTCGACGGCACCGGGCCCGACGTCCGGGCTGATCGACAACTTCAGAATCACGACGTAGAACACCATCCAGCCGAGGTAGGCGGCGGTCGTCCCATGCGACCACGCGCAGCGCCCGACCGGATGCGATCGGCCAGACGGCCAGATGAGCCGAACGCCGCGAGCCACGCCCCCAGCCATCGACACCAGTCCCGAGCCGTGTAGCGCCGCGCCGAAGCCAGCAAACGCACTGCCCGCCTCGAGCCGGGCGCCGTCGTCGCGTATCCCTCTCGCCAGCAGCGGGAAGGCGGCAACGCTCATCGACAGATAGCCCAGCTCCCGCCACCCGAAGTAGAGCAACGCGGCCGGCGCCAGATGACCAGCGCCGAGATAGCGAAGCACCAGCGGCGACCACCGCTCGAGGGCAGCCGAGCGCCAGGGCAGAGAACACGAACACGCCGTGCCGAGGCGAGTGACCGCGACGAACAGCCCGTTCCGGCGCCGCAGGCGTCGGTTCCAGGCGCAGGTACAGCTGCCACAACGACACCTGGGACAGGTGCTTCTCGAACCGGACCCGACCGCCGAACCAGCTTTCGAACTCGCGGCGGCTCCTGACGTGATCGGCCGACCCGCCCATCGTCACCAACGCCGGATCGAACGGGAAACGCCACTGTCACGGCCCCACGAGCAGCAGCACGGCGATCGGCCACGTGGCGCCGGAGCCGATCGCTTGCCGCGGTAGACGCGCCGCCACAGCAAGCACCCCGCCCGCCAGCAGCAGCCACACGCTGCGGATGTAGCCGCAGCAGCTCCACCGGCTCGAGCGAAGAGATCGTTGAACGGATACCACACGGCGACGCGGATGCTCCGGCCATCCACGGGCGCCAGCGCGTCACGATCGATGGTAGGCGGTGTCCCCGACGGCGCTGTCCTGAATCAGCGCGCGGATGTTCGCGCTCGAGGTTTCGCCGAGATCGTAGCTCCAGGTATTGGTGGATTGGTCGACCAGTTCGGCCGTTGCGCAGGTCGTAGCGCTGCTCGAGCCGTGTACGGTTCGCGGTCTCGAGGTCCACGCTCCAGCGCACGTGAATGCGAGGGCCGATGACGCTGACGCGAAAAGAAGCCGCGGCCAGGACCGGCAGGCCGACCGCGATCCACACCTAGTGTTGCCGAACTCGCCACGCGGTGATGGCGACTGCTGCTGTGGCCCCATGTTCCTGTGTACGCCGGACGCTGCGCGCGGCCAGTATATCGTGGCGTCCCGCCCGCCGGCGCGGACCACGCCGCGGCGCCAGCCGCTCCCGGCGGACATCGTTCTCGAATCGGTTCGACTGTTAGTGATCGTGAAGCCTCCGTCGGCGCTCGGCCGACGCCTTGATCCATGCGCAGGTCCCATGTGACGCGGCGAGGATCCGGACCTCCCCCCCCCCTTCCCCTTTTCTATTGCGGCACCGCGGCCGCAGTGCGTGGACGAACGCCGCCGCTCCAGACCAGCCGCGCGTCAAGGTTTCCGGAACAACACCAGGAAGAGCGGGTTCCGGTCCCCTGGCGGCCACCCTTCGATGGTGCTCGAATGCGTCAGGCCTGCTGCCGCCACTTCGGAGATCACCAGTCGGGGTGTAATGCCGTGTCCTTCGCGATTCGCCGGCACGCCGGCCGGCGGTTTGGAGCCTTGGTCGGGGACAAAATCAATCACGGCCAGCCGCCCGCCAGGCTTGAGCGACGCGAGCAAGCTCTTGTTGAACGGCTCGGGGTCGGAAAGATGGTGATACACGTCGCGCAGAAAGATCGCGTCGCAACAGCCGTCGGGCAGATTGGTTGAAGTCGCCCTGCCCTCGACCACAGTGACGTTGCCGAGGCCCTCGCGCATCACGTAGTCGCGAATCAGCTGGAGTTGCGGCGCGCCGATGTCAGTCGCGAACACACGGCCCGAGCCAATCCACTTCCCCAACACGACTGTGATGGCGCCGCCGCCGGCGCCGACATCCGCCACCGTCATGCCCGGCTTCAGCTCGAGCACCTCTGCAAGCTGTGGAACCTCTCGTTCCGCCTGCGCCCGCTCGATCCTGACCTGCTGCTCGGACGGCCCTTGTCCGTCAACGGCACCAACGATGCCCAGGACCGTCACGACGACGGCGAAGGTGAGCTTGCTGATCATGGTCAACTAGACGCCACGACCGACGATTCGGTTCAGTTCCTCACGCGCCTGGCAGGCGCAGCACCACCACCGTCGCGTCGTCTTGCAGCGCGCCGCAGCACGCGCTGACCTCGGCGAACACTCGATCGGCGATTCCCGCCGCGTCGAGTGCGTTGGTCGCGTGCACGGCGGCCACCAGCCGATCATCGCCGAACTCCGCATCGTGGTTCGAGCCGGCTTCGGTGACGCCGTCGGTGAAGAGCACGAGACGGTCGCCCGGCCGAAGCCGTACCTGGCCAGCCTCGTAGACGGCCTCCTCGAACACACCGGCGATGGTCCCACCTGTTGCCAGACGCTCGATCGAGCCGTCTTGCCGGGCCAGCACCGGCGGGTTGTGGCCCGCGTTACAGAACCGGAGGACGCGCGACTCCACGTCGTAGACGCTGTAGAACAGCGTGACGAAGCGGTGCAGGTCGCCGTGGCGGCAGAGCGCCCGATTGACGGCCGCCACGACGGCCTCGGGCAACGTCTGCGGCGACGCGAACGCACGCACCGACGCCTGCAAATGCGCCATCAAAAGAGCCGCGGGCAGGCCCTTGCCGCACACGTCGCCGATCGACAGCGCGAGATGGGAGGCGTCCAGCGCCACCGCGTCGTAGCAGTCGCCGCCGAATGTCGATGCCGGCTCCCAGCGGGCCGCGAGATCGCAGCGACGCCACCGCGGGAAGCTGGTCCGGCAGCAGCGCGCGCTGCACCGCCTGCGCCTGCTCCATTTCCCGGACGGCGTGGCCGTGATCGTGACGCAGCGCCGAGCCGGCCTCGATCTCCCGGCGCACCAGGGTCACCAGCGAGTCGTTGTTCCAGGGCTTGCAGACGTAGTTGCGCGCACCGCGCCGCATGGCCTCGACGGCGGTCTCGACGCTGCTCCAACCCGTCATCACCACGACCGGCAGCAGGCCGTCGCGCGCCCGCACTTGCGACAGGAGGTCGAGGCCTTCGCACCCGGACGTCGTATCCCGCTCGTAGTTGAGATCCATGAGCAGCAGGTCGTACGGCCTTGGCCTCCAACCTGGAGATGACGTCTCGCGTGGAGGTGGCCGGTTCCGTGGCGATGCCGGCGTCCTCGAGCAGCAGCCTCAGCGCGGTGACCACGTCGGCCTGGTCGTCCGCCACCAGCACGGTCGGATGCGCGGTCGTGCCTGTCATGCCCCTGAAAACTTCAAGCGACGTGCCGGGTTACAGCCCGCGGGCCGCGCGGCGAACCGTCGAGAAATCAGCCAAACAGTCCGGACGACAGGCCGCGTCCGGCGCACCGACGCGTCGAGGCGTTCGATTCCGCGAGCCTGCCGTCCAGTTTCGAACACAGGCGGAGCCGTGAGAGCTCAGCCGTTTGACCTGATTGCAATTGCTGAGGGCAGAATCGGGTCATAAAATGGGCGCTCCCTTCCCCCCGACAGGCTGCACGCGCTCGCCAGGAGGCGGTCATGACGTCAGTAGCAACCGGTTCAGATGCGAACACCCAGGCCCACAGCAAGGCGGTGCAGAATCCGCTGACACTGGTCATGACGATCAAGTCCGAAGCCTCGTCGCGCGAGCTGCAAGGGCTCCTGCACAAGATCCAGTCGGCGCCGCCCGAGAAGAATCCCATCTGGACGGCGCTGAACAAGCTCAACACCGTGCACTTCGCGCGGTTCGTGTTCCTGGAACAGAACACGAAGCTGGCCGTGATCACCACCTACGACGGCAGCTTCGAGGACTACATCAACGAGTTCATCGACGAGATCGGCGACGTGTTCAACGCGCTGCTGGCGCACATGGTCGACGCGTCGCCGATCCCGATCCAGCAGAACCGTCAGGCCTTCCTGGACTACGTGAAGAAGAACGACCTGCGGGCCATCGAGCCGTTCTATAGCGCCTACCCGAAGGCGACGGTGCTGGACATTCACGCGGCGCTCGAGCAATAGCTTGAGCCGGTCGGCGGGCTCACGCCGTCCGATCCCGCGCATGGGTGATCTCCAGCTTCCCGACATTCAGGGATTCGTCATGCGGACCTACGCCATGGACGCGCTGCGTGTGTTCGTGCTGAAGATCGCGCAAGCGCCACAGGCGGGCCGCTTTCTCGCGTCTCTGGTGGACGGTGCGCCGGACACGCTCGCGCTGAGCACGGCGGTGCCCGTGGCCGCAGAAGCCGGACTACTGCGTCAACGTCGGCTTCACGCACGACGGCCTGGCGGCGCTCGGCGTCACGCAGGCGTCGCTCGACAGTTTCCCTGAAGAGTTCAAGCAAGGCGCCGTCGCCAGGGCCGCGCGCGTGGGTGACACCGGCGCCAGCGCGCCCGAGAACTGGAAGGGCGGGCTGGCCACGAGCGACGTCCACGTGCTGGTGTTCCTGTTCGCGCAGACGGCGGCGATCCGCGACCAGATGTCGGCGCGGCTGCGCGCCGGGTTCGCCGCCGGCTTCACCGAAGTCTCGACCCACGACGGCGATTCGCTGCCGGGCAACGTGGCGCACTTCGGCTACCGCGACGGTTTCGCACAACCCACGATTGACGGCGGCCTGCCGCCGCTCTTGCCGGACGTGTTGCCGAAGGCGCCCGCCGGGGAGTTTCTGTTCGGACACCCCAGCCAATACGCGGATTTCAGCTATCCGGTCCCGCAGCCGGCGGCGCAGCTGGGGCACAACGGCAGCTTCGTTGCCTTCCGCATCCTGGCGCAGGACTGCCACGGCTTCGAACAGTTCCTCGTGGACGGCGGCCCGGCAGACGGGCCTCGATCCGGAGCTCGTGGCCGCCAAGCTGTGTGGGCGCTGGCGTAACGGCATGCCGCTGGCGTTGTCGCCTGAGCGGCCGGATGGGCCGGTGCCGATCGAGAAGTTCAACAGCTTCGACTACGTGCCGACGGAATCGACGCCGGACGCGGTTGACGATCGCCGCGGCTACCGGTGTCCGATCGGATCGCACATCCGCCGGATGAACCCCCGGAACTCGACGGTAGCGGGCAACAGCGGCCTGAAGCGCCGCATCGTCCGCCGCGGCCTCCCCTACGGGCCGCCGTACGATCCCGGCAATCCTGCCGACGGCATCGAGCGCGGCCTGCTGGGCCTCTTCATCGGCGTCAGCCTGAAGGACCAGTTCGAGTTCCTGATGTCGGACTGGGCCAACAAGGGTGCCTTTGCACCGGGTCTCAAGGACACGCGCGATCCGATCCTGGGCGATCACGCGGCGCCGGGCACGTTCCTGCTCCCCGTCGAGGGCCGCAAGCCGATCGAGGTCACCGGCATGTCACGCTTCGTGACCTGTCGCGGGGCGGCCTACTGCTTCCTGCCCAGCGCCACCGGCGTCAGGTATCTCGCCACCGTAGCCGGCAACTAGGACCGACATGGCCGACATCTTCGTTTCCTATAAGCGTGAAGATCGCGATCGGGTGGAGCCGCTGGCACGCGCGCTCGAAAGCGAGGGCTTCTCGGTGTGGTGGGATCCCGAGCTGCCGATCGGCCAGAGCTACGCCTCCTCGATTCGGACCGCGCTGAACGAGGCCCAGGCCGTCATCCCCGTGTGGACGGCCCTCTCGGTGCAGTCGGAGTGGGTGCAGGAAGAAGCCACGCATGCCAAGCGCCGCGGCGTCCTGTTTCCCGTGCGGCTGGACGCGATCGATCCGCCGATCGGCTTCACGATGGTCGAGACCGCGGACCTGATCGGCTGGCAGGAGGGGGACGCCGATCACGAAGAATGGTCGCGGCTGCTGCAACAACTGCGGGCCAAGCTGCTAGGGCCCGCCACACCGCCGGCGGGTGAAGGCAACGTGGGATCAAGCGGCGTCGCAGCCTGCGTCAGCTGTTCGGAAACCGCATGGGCAGCATCGCCGGCGGGGCCGCGATCCTCCTGGCCGTCATCGCCACCATCTTCCTGCTTCGGCGCGAGCCCGATGCGCCCAGCGACGGCACACCGGCCACCGCCGCCTCGGGCTCCGCGCCGGCCAGTGACGCCTCGGGCGCCAGGCCGGCCGCCGCCGATGCACCGCCGCTGCCGCGCGAGGTCCCGGCGCCGGCGGTGGCCGCAGGCGCGAACTCGTCGATCGCAGAAGCGCGCCAGCTGGCATTGGGCGTCGCCGAGCCGGGCGAGATTCTCACCACCGACGACACGCGCGTCTACGCCGTTCCGAACGCACTGAAGGTGCGCGATCTCGCCGTCGTGCGGCTACAGAACGAATCGACCACGCTGAGACCCTACCTCAAGATCTTCAACGCCGACAGGTCGCAGGTCGCCGAAGCGTTTGACGGCAGCGCGGGCGCCAGCGTCCAGCACGTGCTGCCGTTGACTCCTGGACAGCCGATCTACGTGCAGGTGCTGCCGTATAACACAATCGGCAAGTACAAGATCTCGGTGACGCCGCAGAAGGCCTCTGACACGTTTGAGCCGAACGACACCTTGCTCACGCCCGCCGCGGCCAAGCTCGGCACCGACATCGACGCCGGCGTGATGGACAACAAGGACCCCGACTTCTATCGCTTCTCAGGCGCCCCTGCCCGCATGGTGAAGGTCACGTTCGAGAACCTGTCCACCACTCTGCGGCCGTACCTCAGGGTCTACGACGGCAACAAGTCGATGATTCTCGAGAGGTTCGACGGCACGCCAGGCGCCAACCTGAACTTCGACGTGGACCTCAAGCAGTCCCGCGACTTCTACATCGCAGTGGACCCCTACTCGACCTCCGGCAAGTACCGGCTGCGCGTCGACTGACGCCGAGCTCAAAAGTCGAACTGGTCGATGTTCTGCTTGGTGAACATCAGCGGCGGGCCCAGGATGATCTGGCTGCCCTCGATCGCGATGGTCCCGAGCGGTCCGCCCTCGAGCGTTCGCGCGCCCGCACCCAGCGTGTCCTGGGCCAGCATCGCCCCGGCCCGCACGGTGAGGTAGCCCAGGTTCGCGGTGTTCCACAACACCACTGTCTGCACCGTCCCGTCGTGCACGTAGGGTTTGTTGATGTTCGGCAGTGAGAGCCCAATCACCCGGACGTCGCCGCCGCGGCCGGCCTGCCGCACCGCCTCGGCAGCCCCCGGGACCGCCGGCGCCGAGATCGCCATGACCAGTTTCACGTTCGGCTGAACCCGCAGCAAGGTCTGCGTTTCCGCGAACGCCTTGTCGCGGTCGTCATCGCTTGGCCGGATGGTCGCCAGCGTCAGGCCGGGATACTTTGCCAGCCTCTTCCGGATGAAGGCGATCCACTCGTTCTGGTTCGCTGCCGTCAGCGCCCCGGTGATGACGGCGAACTCGCCGCGGCCGCCGAGCAGGCGCGCGGCTTCGTCGGTCAGCGTGTTGCCGATGCCCTCGGCCGTGGCCTGGTTCACGAAATAGTCACGTGCGTCGGGCTCGGCGTCCGCGTCCCACGTCAGCACCTTGATCCCGCGTTCGCGCGCCTTGCGCAGCACCGAGGAGATGCCGGCTCGGTTTTCGACCGCCACCGCGATGACGTCGACGCCGCGCGTGATCCAGCTTTCGATGAAGTCGTTCTGCCGCGCCGCATCGAGCGATGTCGGTCCGTCCCAGATCAACTCCACGCCCAGCTCGCGTGCCGCCTGCTCGGCGCCCACGCGGCAGCTGACGAAGTAGGGGTCCCCCTTGGCCTTTGGCATCATGGCGATCACCGGGCGCCGCCTGACCGCCTCGGGCGCCGGGCCGCCGGCCGGACGGGCGGGAGCCGGTGACGTGACCGAGCGCACCAGCCACACGTTGGTCGCCGACACCAGCAGCGCGCCGCCGATGATCGCGGCGCATAGCACCGCCACTTGACTGTTCCTCACCGTGCTCTCCCCTTCGGCGTCGCCTGTGGCCGCGGGTCGCGGAAGCCGCCGCCAGCCGATCGACCGCGATGGTTCCAATCAACAGCGCCCCTGTCAGCAGGCCGGTCAACTCGGACGGCAGCGCCGACAGAGCCAGGCCGTTCTTGACCACGGCGAGCGCAAACAGACCGGCCACGGTACCCCAGATGGTGCCGCGGCCGCCGAACACCGAGGTGCCCGCCGAGCACGACGGCGGTGATGGCATCCAGCTCGTAGCCGGTGCCGGCGTCAGCGCGCGCCTGGCCCACATGCGCCACGTAGATGATGCCGGCCAGGCTGGCCATCACGCCCGACAGGCCATAGGCAAGCGCCAGGCGTCTGATGACGGGCAGGCCCGCGTACCGCGCGCCTTCCGCGTTCAGGCCGATGGCGTACCAGGCTCGGCCGACGATCGATCGGTGCAGCAGCACCGCATAGCCCGCAATCACCAGGAGGAGGATTGGAAGCTGGGCGGGAACGACGCCGAGCAGATAGCCCTGACCGAGCGCGAGCACCGTGGACGAGAACCCCGAATAGTTCGCGGCGCCCTTCGTGATGCCCTCTGCGATGCCGCGAAACAGGGACAGCGTTCCCAGCGTGACGATCAGCGGAGGAATCGCCAGGCGCGCCACCAGGAACGCATTGAGCGCCCCGGCGGCGACGCCCACCAGCAGCGCCACGCCTCCGGCCATGCCGGCACCCCAGCCCCATTGCTGGCTGACCAGGCCGAACATCACCGCGGCGAGGCCCATCACCGACCCCACCGAGAGGTCGATTCCCCCGGTGACGAGGATCGGCGTGAGGGCCACCGCCAGGAGGCCGATCTCGACGCTGGCACGCAGGATCTCGAAGGCGTTCCCGAGCGTGAGAAACCGCGGCGCGATGGCTCCGAACACCAGCAGCGCGCAGCCGAGCGCGGCAAGCGGCGGCCACGCCCCGGAGAAAGCAGCCCGCAGGCCGGCGCCCCTCATGCCCCCGAACGAGCCGCCGCCGGCACCATGGCCGAGCGTGGCCTGTACCGGCGCCATGCCTCCAGGGTCACGGCCGCGAGGATGATGCCGCCTTGCAGCGAACGTTCCCAATAGGGCGTGACGCCGAGGAAGGTGAGCGCCGGGCCCGTCAGGCCGAGCAGCGCGACCCCGAGCAGCGTGCCGACCACCCGTCCCGCACCGCCGCTGACGGCGGCGCCGCCGACGACCACGGCCGCGATCACCTTCATCTCGAGGCCCAGGCCGCTGTTGCTCGGAATCTGGCTGAACCGCACCGCATTCAGCGTGGCGGCCATGGCGGTCAACAGGCCCGCAATCGCAAAGACGGTCCAGCGGACACGCTCAACCGGCAAACCGGCCAGCCGTGCGGCCGTGGGGTTCGATCCCACCGCGTAAATCCAGCGCCCGGCGGCGGTGAACGCCAGTACCCAGGCAGCCAGCGCGAACAGCAGCAGCGACAGCGCGGCAGCCACGGCGGGATACGATGCCGCCGGGAGACCGAACCACTGGAAGGTTCGTGGCAGGTCCGTGACCCAGGCGCCGTCGGTCGCCCACCGCAACGCATCCCGTAGCGCGATCATCGTCGCCAGCGTGACCACGATCGAGGGGACGCGGGCGTAGGCGACCAGCGCGCCGTTGAGGGCGCCAAGCGCAACACCTGCGGCACAGGCGGCGGCACCCGCGATCGCAATCGACCCGGTGGCCTTCCCGGCCAAGCCCGCCACGACCGAACACACCGCAAACATCGAACCGCAGGAGATGTCGATCTCGCCGGTCACGATCACCAGCGTGGCGCCCAACGCCACAATCAGCACCGGCAGATTCGCCAGGAACACGTCGCGCAGGTTCTGCGGGGCAAAGTAGGCCGGCGCGGTCAACGCCAGAACGGCAGCCAGCGCGAGCAGTGCCAGCGCCACCGCTTTCTCACGCGCCGACATGTTCTCCCTCGGCTGCCGAACCCGTTGCCAGCGCCAGCTCGAGCACGGCGTGACGGGACGCCGCCTCGCGCGGCAGCACGCCGGCGAGCGAGCCGTTTCGCATCACCGCCACCCGGTCGCTCAGCAGAAGCAGTTCCGGCAGATCCGAGGAGATCAGCAGCACGCCGAGGCCCTGGTCCGCCAGTTGCTGCACGAGACGGTGAATCTCCCCTTTCGACGCGACGTCGATTCCCTGCGTCGGTTCATCGAGGATCAGCACCCGGGGCGACGTGGCGAGCCAGCGCGCCAGCGCAACCTTCTGCTGGTTGCCGCCCGAGAGTGTCTCGACCGCCACCCCTGGGGATGCGGCCTTGATCCTCAGCGCAACCATGGCCGAACGGCCCGCCTCTTCTTCCGCCCGGCCGTCAATCAGGCCATGCGCCGCGACCGCGCCCAGGTTGGCCAACGTGCTGTTGGCCGCCAGCGACAACTCGAGCATCACGCCGTGCCGTCGCCGGTCCTCGGGTAGATATCGCGAGGCCCGCCCGAACCGCGTCGACCGGGCTGCGCACAGGCACGACCTTCCCTCCCACGAGGATGGCGCCGGCATCAGCCGGGCTGATGCCGAAGATCGTCTCCGCCAGCTGGGTGCGGCCGGAACCGACCAGACCGGCCAGTCCCACAACCTCGCCGCGCCCGACCTTCAGCGAAACGTCCCGGACACCGGCCGCGTGGCTCGAGAGCTGCCGGACCTCGAGCACCACTTCGGCGGCGGTGCGCGACGCTCTGGCGTCGGGGTCGTGCAGGTCGCTCCCGACCATCGAGCTCACGAGGTCGGCCGGCGAGAGCCGCGATGCCGGCTCGGTGCCGACCAGGCGGCCATCGCGCAGCACCGTGACGCGGTCGGCGACGGCCAGCACCTCGTCGAGCTTGTGGGATATGTAGACGATCCCGACACCGTCCCCTCGCAGCTGGCGCACGACGTCCAGCAACGCGTTGGCTTCTCTCGACGTCAGCGAAGCCGTTGGTTCGTCCAGGATGAGGATCCGGGCATCCGCTCCCAGCGCCCGAGCGATTTCGACGAGCTGCTGCTCGGCCATGGAAAGCGAGTGCACGAGGCGCCCGGGCTCGATGCGGCCGCCGACGCGCGCCAGCAATGACGCGGCCCGCGCACCGCGGCTCCGCCAGTCGATGCGCTGCCACGGGCGAAGCCGCTCGTGGCCGAGCGAGAGATTCTCCGCGACGGAGAGATGCGGAAACAGCGCCGGCTGCTGGTGCACGACGGCGACGCCCAGGCCGCGGGCGCGCGCCGGATCGAGCCGCGGCTCGACGCGGCCGTCGATCGCCAGCGTGCCGGCGTCGGCCGCCTCGACCCCGGCAAGAACCTTGATCAGCGTCGACTTGCCCGCGCCGTTCTCGCCGACCAGCGCGTGCACTTCGTGCGCGAACACCTCGAACGACACGCTGTCGAGCGCGCGGACGCCGGCGTACGACTTCGTAATCGATGTGGCGGAGAGGAGCACGCGACGCACGGTGAGGGGTTGTTTAGCGGCTTCGATCCCGCCTGTCAATGGCGCGACGGTCCGCCCCGCCTGTCCTTGCGCCATTTCACGGCTCGCAATCCGCGCGCCCCTCCGACCCGTGAGCGGTCGAGTCGGTTTTTGGTGACGCATTCGCCTGAGACAGGCCAGTTATGTGGGGAGATTTCCCGCGCGCGCCGTTGAACCGGCGTTTCGTAATGTCAAACACGGTCATGCACCTAGAAAAGGTTTTGGCCGCGGCCACTGGCGTCGGTAAAAGGGCCTCGCCACGGGCCGTCGCGGACGCGTCCACATCGGCAGACTGAAGAGGGAAGGCATGTTGCGCAGGCTCGTGTACCCCGCTTTCGTTCTGATGATTTCCGTCTGCATGGGCGTCGCACACGCTCAGGAGTCAGCGTCGTCGGCCATCATCGGCCTCGTGACCGATACCACTCAAGCCGCGTTGCCTGGCGCTACGGTCACGGTGACGCAGGTTGGAACTGGCGCACAGCGCGTCACGGTGACGGACGCCGAAGGGCGGTTTTCGGTGCCTGGTCTCCGGCCCGCGGCGTACGACGTGCAGAGTCGAGCTTTCCGGGTTCACGCCGGCAGAACTGAAACAGCTCGCGCTGCGAAACGGCGAGACGATGCGGCCCACCCTGACGCTGGCGGTCGGGGCGGTTGCCGAGCAGATCACTGTCACGGGCGAGTCACCGCTATTGCAGACCGCCAGCGCATCCGTTGGCCAGGTGATTTCCGAAAAGATGATCGAGGACTTGCCGCTCGCCAGCCGGGGCGTGCTCTCGCTCACCGCGTTGTCAGCCGGGGTAACGGCGCAATCATTCAATCGCGGCACGCAGTTCGGGGCGGCCGGCAGCAGCCGCAACCAGTACGTGACCGTCGAGGGCGGCCGCGACAGCTCAACCAACTATGCCATCGACGGCGTGTACGTCCGGTCGCTTCGCTTCAACAATCTTTCGCTCAACCCTCCTATCGACGCCGTCCAGGAGGTCAGCCTGCTCCGCAATTCCTTCTCGACCGAATACGGCCAGGGCCAGGCGGTCGTATCGATCGTGACGAAGTCGGGCACGAACCGCTTCAGCGGCTCGGCGTACGAATTTGTTCGCAACGATACGTTCGACGCCCGAAACTACTTCGCGACAGCCAAGACGCCGTTCGAGCGGAACCAGTACCGGCTTCACGAGTGGAGGCCCGATCCTCCAGAACAAAATCTTTGCCTTTGGTGGATATGAGGGTCTTCGCGGCACCCAAGGCCGGACGTTCCTCGCCACGGTTCCGAACCCGGCATTGCTGCGCGGCGACTTTTCGAGCGTCGCGACGCCGATCGTCGATCCATTGACGGGACTCGCGTTTCCAGGGAATCAGATTCCAACGAATCGCTTGTCCAGGTTCGCGCAGATACTCGGGCCCACCGTGCCAACGCCGAACAATCCGGGAGCCAGCAACTATCGCGTGGTCCGGGATTTCGTCGACAACGCGGATACGGCGACCTTACGGGCAGATGAGGTCCTGACGAGGGAACACGCTTTGTTCCAGCGTTTCATGTACTACGACGGGCGCCAGAACAACCCGGCCGTGTTCAGCGTCACGGACCTGCCGCAGAAGGGGAAGAATCTCGCGGTTGGCGAAACGTGGGTGATCTCCCCCCAACTGGTGAACGAGTTCCGCTTTGGATACAACTACGCCTATCACGTGACCGCGCCGATCAGCCTCGACGGCCGCAACTGGGTCGGGGACATCGGTCTGCGGAATCTCGCCGGCGGCACGGATCCGATCGACTACGGCCGCCCGGCCTTCAATCTGAACGGCTTTACCAACAACGGTGAGGGAGGGATTACTCAAGGGGCGACGGAGAACGTGTACAGCATCTCCAATGCGACGAGCAAGGTCTCGGGCAGCCACAATTTCCGCTTCGGCATCCAGGCGCAATGGAGACAGTTCGACCACCTGACGGAGGTGCCTCCGCGCGGAACGTTCGTCTTCAACGGGCAGTTCGCGGGCAACCCCGTCGCCGATTTCCTGCTCGGGTACTGCTCGACCTGCACCGGCGCCTTCGGGAGCTCGCGGTCGAGTTATAACTCGATGACCTTCGCACCCTTCATCGACGACGTGTGGAACGTGTCACGCAAGATGACGCTGCAACTCGGACTGCGCTGGGAATACCTGGCGCCGTGGGAAGAGTCAAACAGCCTCGAAGGTGCGTTCGACCCCGTCAGCGGCAAGATCGGCTATCACCAGGTTCCAGCCAACCTGCCGCCTCAGCTCGTTCCGCTGGTCAACAGCCAGGACAACTTCTATGGTCCCGGCATCATGGAGAAGGACCTGAACAACTTTGGTCCTCGGGTCGGGGTCGCGTACAACCTGGACGACGGCACTGTCGTGCGCAGCGGGTTCGGGGTCTACTACGACAATCTGAACCTGAACGAGTTGCAGTTCACCAGGCTCGTACCGCCGTTCTATGGGCAGTTCTCACTGACACCGGTTCGAACGGCCCCGCTGCTCGTCGACACGCTGTTCCCCAACCTCGACCAGATTCCGCAGTTCCCCGCGCCGTTCTCACTCGATCCGACGAACCGCACGGCGTACTCCGTTCAGTGGAACGCCAACGTTCAGCGGACGCTGGGCCGAAGCTATCTCGTGGAAGTGGCGTACACGGGCAGCAGAGCCTACAACCTGCACAAGCGTTACAACATCAACCAGGCGAGGCCGGGCACGACCCCGATCGAGACACGTGTTCCGTATCCTGCGTTCCAATCCGCGATCCTGTATTCGTCCGACGGCGGGCACGCGGCGTTCAACGGCGTGTCGTTCCGCGTCGAGAAGCGCTACTCGGCAGGCTTGTTCTTCCTGGCCAACTATCAGCTCTCGAAGAATACGGACAACGGATCCGGAGAGATCGAGGCGAACGACACGGCGTTTGCCTGGGACCTCGAAGCCGACGAGGGCTATTCGCGCTACGACCAGCGGCACCGCAGTGCGTTCAGCTACGGATACGAATTGCCGTTCGGGCCCGGGAAACGCTGGCTGTCTGGGGACGGCGTGGCGTCGTATGTCCTCGGAGGGTGGCAGGTTCAGGGCGTGGCACGATTCGCCAGCGGTTTCCCGATCTCGATCACTTCTGCCAACGTCTGTCTGTGCGGCTCCTTCATTCCACAGCGCGTCAACTTCGCGCCCGGCCGCGAGGACGACAAAGGGGAGGTCGACAACCCGACGCCCCAGCTCTGGTTCGACAAGACCGCCTATGCGATCGCTCCGACCGGCACGCAAGGCACCGCCGGGCGGAATACCATCCGCGGCCCCGGTTATCAGCGCGTGGACTTTTCAATCACCAAGCGATTTCCGATCGGCGCGACGAGACTCGAGTTCCGCGCGGAGATCTTCAATCTCCTGAACCATACGAATTTCGGGAATCCTGACACCAACATTTCGAATCCGACGGCTGGCGTCATCACGACCGCCGACGATGCAAGGAGCATGCAGTTCGGGTTCCGTGTGACCTGGTAGGAGGGCCGAGTTCCTAGTCCTTGGTCCGTAGTTCTTGGTCCAGGACGGACCAGGAACTGAGGCGAACCAAGCACCAAGGACGGCGCTTATCGACTTGAGAAGCGCTCAAGCGTAGCCGGGGGCACCGGCCTGGGCATGCCGCGAACGCTCCGCGGTGACGCGCTCCAGGTAGCCGCTTTGCCTGAATGCGTCCAACGGATCCGCAGGCAGCCCGCGGTCGCGGCGCCAGGCGGCGATAGCGTCGCGCACGTCGGTCGCGAACGCATCCTGCAGGCACGACTCCGCCGCCACGAGCTCGGTCGCGTGTTGCGCCGCGATCAGCCGCTCGTGGTCGACCAGCGCTGCCTTGGCATACAGCGCCTGCGCCATCGTGACCGTCTGGATCATCGCTTCGATCTTGCCCTTGAGGTTGTGGCTCTGATCCACCACGTAGGCGATGTCCGCCGGCGCGCCGCTCTGAAACTCGAAGAACTGGATCTCGTGGAAGATGCGGAACACCTGATAGGGGTCGATGGACCCGAGCGTCAGGTCGTCGTCCGCGTATCGCCGGTCGTTGAAGTGGAATCCGCCGAGCATCCCTTCGTCGAGAAGCCAGGCGACGATCTGCTCGATGTTCTGTCCCTGATAGTGGTGCCCGGTATCCACAAGCACCTTGGTGTTGCCGCCAGCGGCGCGCGCGTACAGCAGCGCCATGCCCCAATCGGCGATGTCGGTGTGATAGAAGGCCGGCTCGAACGGCTTGTATTCGATCAGGAGCCGCTGCCCGGCGGCGAGCGCGGCGGCGATCTCCACCAGGCCCTCGCACAGCCATCGCTTCCGCTGCCGGATGTCCGCGGTGCCGGGATAATTGGAGCCGTCCGCCAGCCACAGCGACACGTCGCGGCTGTGAAGCCCGCGGCCCACCTCGGCGCTGACGAGGCAATGGTCGATCGCCCGTCGGCGGATCTCGGCCCGCGGGTTGGCGAGCGATCCGAACTTGTAGTCCTGGTCCTGAAACAGGTTGGGGTTGATGGCCCCGGGCCGGACGCCGGCGCGGGCCGCCGCCCGCGTCACCGCGTCCACGCCGGCGACGCCGTCCGGAACGTCCCACTGCGTGTGCAGGGCCACGGTTGGACACGCCCCCGTGAGGCGGTGGACTTCGCCGGCGTCGGCGAGTTTTTCCTCGACCGTGACCGCGGCTGCGGCCTGAAGGTACTTGCCAAACCTCGTGCCGGTGTTGGCAAACCCCCAGGAGGGCAATTCGATCGCGAACCGGTCGAGGGCGCGCCCGACCCGAGCGTCCATGTCACGTCGCATGGGGCCGCATCATACTCGCGACGCTGTCGGTGTCGAGGCCGCAGAAATGTTTCGCAATGCCAAATCCACCAGTCAGGACGGGGCCGTGCAGGCCACACAATCCCAGGCATGAGGCCCGGACTACGGAGCAACACGTGTTTCTCAATACGAAACGCCTCGAGCGGCCAGGAATTAGTTTGTCGTACGGCGCCCGACGCCCGTAGCCTTCTCAGCGCCCACTGGAATTCTGACTGGAGCTCAGCGATGACTAGATGTGTAAAGAGCGCGCGGGCCGGCCTGTTCGGCTTCGCGTTGGTATGTGCCACGGCGACCGTGTTCGCCTCGGACTACCTGTCCGAGGGCGTGGACAACGGCCGCACCGGCTGGCTGAGGAACGAGAAGGTCTTCAACACCACCAACGTCCGCACCATGCGGCTGCTGTGGAAGACCAAGGCCGACAGCAAGCCACGGCAGATGCACAACCTGTTCGCGCCGCTCGTCAAGGAAGCAGTGCAGACGCCGCGCGGGCCGATGGAGCTGGCGATCTTCGCTGGGATCTCCGACGAGTTGTTCGCATACGAAGTCACCAAGGGTGAGCTGGTGTGGACGCGGAAGTTCACCAGCATCTACCCACAGATCACCACCGGCACCGGCAGCACGCTGTGCCCCGGCGGACAGACCGCGGTGCCGGTGATTCCCTCGGCGTCGATCAACGGCCGCACCGGCATGTACGCGGTGTCGTGGGACGGCCGGCTGCACACGCTCGACATCGCGACCGGCGGGGACATCGTGCCGCCCGAGAAATTCGCCCCACCCAACGCCAAGCCGTACGCGCTCAACCTCTACAACGGGTCGATCTACACCTCCACGGCCCAGGGCTGCGGCGGAACCACCAACGCGTTCGTCTCCTACAACCTGGCCACCAAGCGGTCCGCGATCTTCGCGCCCGCCGGCGGCGGCATGTGGGGACGCCGCGGGGTCGCGATCGATCCTGAGGGCCGGGTCTACATCGGCACCGGCGACGCCACGTTCGACGAGGCGACCAAGAGCCTGGGCAACGCGATCGTGTCGGTGAGGATGGACGCCAAGGGCGAGCTGCAGCTGGTGGACTACTACGCGCCGCCGAACGCCAACTGGATGTTCCGGCGCGATCTCGACGTCAACGTGACGCCGATGGTGATCGACTATCGCGGGCGCAAGTTCCTGGTCGGCACCAGCAAGGAGTGCCGGCTGTGGCTGCTCGATCGCGACAACCTCGGCGGCGCCGATCACCGCACCTCGCTGCAGACGACGCCGCTGCTCTGCAACGACGCCCAGGGGTTCGACGGCAAGGGCGTGTGGGGCGCGATGGCGGCGTGGGTGGACGGCCAGGGACGTCAGTGGGTGATCGTGCCGTTCTACGGCCCGGTCAGCCGCGAGTTCAAGGCCCCCCGCGAGCACGCGCGGCCTGTGAACGGCGGCGTAGCCGCCTACACGCTCGAGCAGCGCAACAACCGCTGGGAGCTGGTGCCGCAGTGGTTGTCGCGCGACATGGACATGGCCGAGCACGCCATCGTCGCCAACGGCGTGCTGTTCGTCTACGGCAGCGGCGAGGACACCACGCAGGTGCTGCCGGAGCGGGCGTACGACCACCCCGCCGGTCCGCAGCTCGGCGGCGCCGTCAGCAACGGCGCGCCGCGCCGGCTGGATGGGCGCAAGGCGGCGCTCTTCGCGCTCGACGCGCTGACCGGGGAAGAGCTCTGGAACAGCGGCAACGAGATCACGACCTGGAACCACTACAGCGGGTTGACGGTCGCTAACGGGCGCGTCTTCCTCTCGACCTTCGACGGCACCATCTACGCCTTCGGCGTGGCGCGCTGAAGGAGACCGGCCATGCGCTCGACACTGCTTCGTCCATCTCTCGTCGCGCTGCTCTGCATCGCCTCCGGCGTCTTTGCCTGGGGGCAGGGTCGCAACATCGGCTTCGAGTGGCAGGCCACCGGCGCCGACGCCCAGCGTACCGGCTGGCTGCGGCTCGATCCGAACATCGCGCCCGACACGGTCAAGGCGCCGGAGTTCCGGCTGCTGTGGCAGGAGAAGCTCCCGGTCACGCCGCGGCAGGGCCTGGCGGTGCTGCAGGGGGTGACCGCCAACGGCATGCAGGTGTTCACGCCGACGTCGTTCGTGACCGGCGTGTCAAATGTCGTCTTTGCGGTCGACAACGACACCGGCTACCCGTTCTACGTGAAGCGGTTCGACGCGGCGTTGCCCGCTCCGACCGCCCAGTGCCCGGGCGGGATGACCGGCGCGTTGACCCGTATCGTCAACCTGGTGCCGACGCCGATGACGCTGCCGCCGCCCGGCGACGCTGGCACCGGGTATCGCAGTGGCATCAGTGGGCCCGGCGAGGGCGTTCCGCTCGACATCGGGCGCCGCGATGGCGGAGCGGCCGTGCGCGGCGAGCCGCCACCGCCTGCGCCTCGTGGCGGTGGCGGGTTTGGCGCGCTGACCGCCGGCAAGTACAACGGTGCGATGTACGCGGTCTCGAGCGACGGGACGCTGCATGTGGCGGGCCCGAACTTCCTGCTCGAAGTCGAGCGGCCGGTGCCGTTCCTGCCAGCAAACACCCGCTTCTCGAATCTCATCGCCGTCGGCGAGTCGCTCTACACCAGCACGAGCCAGGGATGCGGCGGGGCGCCGAATGGCGTCTGGTCGATCGCGATCGCGGAGAAGGGCCCGCGCACGGTCAGCTCGTGGCGGACGGGCGGCGGCAATCCGGTCGGCGATCTCGCCTTCACGACCGACGGCAAGCTGCTGGTCGCCGTCGGCGCCGGCCAGGCGCAGGCGGGCGCCTATGCCAATGCGATCGTCGCGCTGGACGCGAAGACGCTGCAGCCGACCGACTGGTTCACGGCACCCAACGCCGACTTCGTCACCACGCCGGTGGTCTTCGCGGTTGGCTCGCGTCAGCTGGTCGCCGCCGCCACCCGCGACGGCCGCATCCTCCTGCTCGACGCCTCTTCGCTTGGCGGCGCGAACCACGGCACGCCGCTGTTTGCCTCGCCCTCGCTCGGCGCGAACTTCAGCCCTGAGGCGCTGGCCACCTGGGAGGACCAGGGCACGCGGTGGCTGCTGGTGCCGCACAACGGCATCACGGCGTATCGCGTCGTGGACCAGGGCGGTGCGTTGACGCTGCAACAGGGGTGGACGTCGCGCAGCCTGGCAGCACCCACCGCGCCGATCGTGGTCAACGGCGTGGTGATCGCGGGCGCGAGCGGCCGTCCGAACGGGCGCGCCGCGCTCTACGCGTTCGATGGACGTTCCGGGCGCGAGCTGTGGACCAGCGGCCAGGCGATCACATCTCCGGTGACGCCGAACGGGCTCTGGGCGAGCAACAGCCAGTTCCACGCCGCCACGTCCGACGGCACGGTCTACGCGTTCGGCTTCGCCCTCGAACGGAAGGCGCGCTGACCGGTTCAGCGCGCCGTCCGTTTCGCAGTGTGAAACAAGCCGGCCGTTCGAGCCCGCGCGCGCTCCCGCGATATTTTTCAACGATAATCGGGCGGCTCAGACGATTCCCGCTCCGAACGGGGCAGAGCTGTTCTTATGGATAGCGAAACACCACGCGACCCCTATCTGGTCAAATCGGTCGTCCATGCGTCGCGGCTGCTCTCGGCCTTCCGGGGATCGGGCGAGGCGCTGCCGCTGCGCGAGATCGCGGCACGCAGCGCGCTGCCCAAGAGCATGGCGTTCCGGCTCCTCTACACGCTCGAGCGCTGCGGCATGGTCGAGAAGGTGGGCCAGAACCTCTATCGCTCCTACCTGCGCCCGTTCAAGCAGAAGCTCTATCGCCTGGGCTACGCGGCGCAGGGCACCGACTACCAGTTCTCGAAGGAGATCTCGAGCGGCCTGCAGCGCGCATCGCAGGCGGAAGGCATCGAGCTGATCTCGCTCGACAACCGCTACAGCGCCAAGATCGCCCAGCGCAACGCCGACGTGCTGGTGCGCGAGAAGGTCGATCTGGTCATCGAGTTCCAGACCGACGAGCACGTGGCCCCGATTGTCGCGGCCAAGTACCGCGAGGCGAACATCCCGCTGATCGCCGTCGAGATTCCGCACCCGGGCGCCACCTACTTCGGCGCCAACAACTACGAGGCCGGGCTGATCGGCGGCCGGTATCTCGGACGCTGGGCCAAGGCGCAGTGGCAGGCCCATGTCGACGAGATCGTCCTCATCACGCTGGACCGCGCCGGCAGCCTGCCGCGGATGCGCCTCACCGGCATGCTCTTCGGCATGCGCGAAACCTGCCCGGCGTTGGAGAACACGCTCGTCACCTACCTCGAAGGCGACGGCAAGATGGCGGACACGTTCGAGGCGATGCGCCGGCACCTGCGGACCAGCAAGGCCCAACGGATCCTGGTTGGCGCCATCAACGACCCCAGCGCCCTGGGCGCGCTGCGGGCCTTTCAGGAAGCCGGCAGCGTCTCGCGCTGCGCCATCATGGGCCAGAACGCCTCACCGGAAGGCCGCGCCGAGCTGCGGCAGCCGGGCACCCGGCTGATCGGATCGGTGGCCTACTTTCCCGAGAAGTACGGGCCGGAAATCATCTCGGTGGCGCTGGAGATCCTGCACCGGCAGCCGGTGCCGCCGGCCGTGTTCGTGAAGCATCAGCTGTTGACGCCGGAAAACGTCAACCACGTGTACCCGAACGACGAGCTGATCCAGTTGCCCGTCAGCGGGCCGTCTTGATCGACCCTCGCCTGAAGTTGCTATGAGCTGCGCTCACCCCGACGAATGAAACAGAGATGCTGCGCGCGTGGCAGCACAGAGGTCGGCCCTCGCGTTGGTGCTACGAGCTCGTCCTGAAGTTGGACCGGGAGTCCCGCGAGCACCCCGAACGGTTGCGGCGGGTGCAGTTTGCCCGTGAGCACGATGGATAGACTTCGATGATGCGGACTCCACGCTGCCCACAGACAGGCGGGAGAGATGGAGGTCGTGTATCCGCGGTGTGCAGGATTGGATGTGCACAAGCGGCTCATCGTCGCGTGCGCGCGCCTCATCGACCGAGGTCGGATCGTCCGACAGAAGGAGCGCTTCGGCACGACGACGGCGGAGTCGATGCGCTTGGCGGCATGGTGAAACGCTCGAGTCGCAGCGTGGATGATCGCGCACCAGGTGACCCACGCAGCCATGGAATCGACGGGCGTGCACTGGAAGCCCGTGTGGCATGTGTTGGAGCAAGACGTACAGTTGATCTTGGCGAACGCGCAGCACGTCAAAGCCGTCCCGGGACGCGAATCAGACATGCGCGATGCCGAATGGCTGGCCGAACTGCTCGCGCATGGATTGATTTGCGGCAGTTTCGTTCCCCCGGAAGCGACCCAGGAGCTCCGGGAGTTGACCCGGACGCGAAAGCAGAGCGAGCACCGTTCCGCTCGGAAACAGCCGCTGTTTGCCCGCGCGCGTGTTGTTGTAGTTGCCGAGGAACTCGAACGTCCCTTCGCGCAGTTCGAGAATCGCCACGTCGGCCGGCGCGCCCACCTTCAGCGTGCCGCGGTCGTTGAGCGAGAAGATACGCGACGGGTTCACCGTGGCGCACTCCATCACCTGGGACAGCGGCATCCCCACCATCAGGAACTTCGACATCACGTTGGGACAGTCGATGACGCCGGTCGTGGGGCGGCGCAGAAATCGTGAAGGTTCTTGCTACTCGTGGCGACAAACGGATGGTCCGGCGCCAGCGTCGCGGTCGCGATGGCGCAGGCCGGCGGAAGTAGTGCTGCGTCCATCGGATTGTCTGTCATTTCGCAGACGACGCCGAGGTTGTTCAGCGTGTTGGCGAGGTCTGGATGGTGCGGGCCGAGCGTCTGCTCCTGGAGGGCGACCGCCTCGCGCAAGAGGTTCTCGGAGGAGGCGTAGTTGCCGGCCGCGGCCGCCTGTTCGGCGTTCTCGATCATCGAGCGGGCTTCGCGCGGTTCCGGCATCAGTGTCCAGACAGGAGTCCGACGGTCGCGAGGGGGAGCGGTGAACCTCGCGCGGCTCACGAGCTGCGGCTAATTGTAAAGCAAGGGCTCGCGGAATGGTCCGCCGGGCGAGTCGTACAAATCCTTACGCCACGGCAACCATGCCCACGACGCCCGACGACAGCACGGTTGCCTCCACGAAGTCCAAGTGGTCAATCGGCAACATAGCAGGCGACCTGGTGACCATCGACCTCCGCTCCCTTGCGGTATTTCGCATCGGAATCGGACTGTCCATGGTCGTAGACACCGTCGTCCGGGCCTTCAATCTCGTGGAGCTCTATACGGACGACGGAGTCTGGCCCCGGGAACTTCTGCGAGCTGAAGATGGCCCTGCCGTGGCGTTGTCTGCCCACTACTGGGCCAGCACCGATCCTCGACTCCAAGCCGCGTTGTTCGTGCTTGCGGCTCTGAGCGGATTGGCCTTGGCGCTCGGCTGGCGAACGCGGGCCGCCACCCTGGCGTGCTGGTACCTCGTATCCAGCGTACAGATCCGGCAGCCACTCGCCTACATGGGCGGTGACTCGATCTCTCCGTCTGATGCTGTTCTGGAGCCTGTTTCTGCCCCTCGGCGCGCGCTTCTCTCTGGACCGCGCCCAGGGCCGTGCCGAGCCGCGGCCCGACCGTCTCGTGTCGGTGGCCACTGCCGCGATGCTCCTGCAGGTCTGCTTCGTCTACTGGTTCACGGGGCTGCAAAAGTACGGTTCGCTCTGGCAGAGCGGGGAAGCCGGGTCCTTCATCCTGCAGCGAAACCTGTACGTCACGGCGTTGGGTGTACGGCTGCGGGAGTACGTGGACCTGCTCGTGCCGCTGACGTTGGCATCGCGCGTGCTCGAGAGATTCGGTCCATTCCTGGCCTTCGTGCCGGGTTACACCGGCGCGTTCCGGATGCTGACCATCGTGCTGTTCTGGGGATTTCACCTCGGCCTCGCCAGCGCGCTGAACATCGGACTCTTTCCGCTGTTCTCGATGGTGGCGTGGCTCCCGTTTGTACCGGCGGAGGTGTGGCAGCGACTTGGCATCCCGACCAGGCATGGCGCCCAACCGCCACAGAACTGGATGTCCCGGACGCTGGCCGCCGGGGCGCTGGTGTGCCTCCTCTATGTGGCGACCTTGCTTTCGGAACGCAGCGACTTGATCCCGCGAGTCCTTTCCCGCACCAGCGCTGGCTGCCGGAACGGCGTTGCGATTGCAGCAGACGTGGGTCATGTTCGCTCCGAATCCTTCGAACATCGTCACCATCTACGAGCTGGAAAGGAGGCGGGCAGATGGGACGATCGTCCCCGAGAAGAGCGGCACGAGCTTCCGGTCCACGTTGTTCATGGAGCGCATCGACGAACTCCAGTCCGCCGAACGCCGCGCCGCGTCACTGGAGCGCTTGGCCAGACTCCGCTGCGGCACACCCAATGGCCTCGATTCGGTCGCGCGGGTCACGCTGCGCGGCTACGATCGATCCCTTTACGCCTCTCCAACCGCGCGCGAACAACTCCGAACGCTGGTCGTCTACCAATGCAGGGATCGCTGATTGAGGACGCCCTGACGTACCCAGACCAACGAAGTGGGGACTCGCGAACCCCACGGCATTGCTACCGCCAGCCCCTCGGCAACTCTGCGACAATGGCGCTCCATGCGCTGCGCGGCCTGTCACGCGGAGCTTCCGCGGTTTGGGCGATTCTGCCCGGAGTGCGCGGCCCCGCTCAATCCCGAAGGCTCGGCGACGACCATCGCGCCATCACCCAGGCTGCCAGCCCCCGGGGGCGGGTCGTTCGACGACGGGCGATTTCTGCCCGGAGCGCTCCTTGTGGATCGCTATCGGGTGATCAGTCTCGTCGGACGCGGCGGAATGGGCGAGGTCTATCGAGCTTCGGATCTCACGCTGAACCAGCCGGTCGCGCTGAAATTCTTGCCGCACGCGACCGCCGGCAGGCCAGACGTGCTCGAACGGTTCCACGAGGTGCGCATCGCGCGGCAGGTCTCGCATCCCAACGTGTGCCGCGTCTACGACATCGGGAGGACAGCATTAGAGGAGGGGAAGTTGACCGAATCCCCGTTATGCGATCCTGGTGCTGTCCCGCTCGTGTGGTCCTTCCCCTTGGCACGGACGATGTTGCCAAGATCAACCACGTGCCGACCTTCTTTGGCTGGCTGCCCGTAGGTCATGGCGGCACGTTTGCCGAGACCAACGGTGGAGTCTGGGCCGAGGTTGCCGTGCATTGCCTGGACTGGCAGTTCAGCAACGATGCGGCGAGCGCCCTCTGGTTCGCGGGAGCTGACTGCAGGTTATGCCAGGCAGAAGGTTGGACTGTCGAGCGCTTCATTACCCCGATGCCGGAATAGGGTAACGTTCAAGCTGCGCCGGCCACGGCTTCCACGACGCTCAGCCCGGCCGGATTTTCCGTCACGCGCTCCAGCGTCAGTCCGGCGGCGTTGAACAGGGCGACAAACTCCGACAGTTTGCGTTCCCTGCCGCTGGTCCACACCAGCATAGCAATGTCGAAGTCGTTGGCGAAGTCCGCGCGCGGCGTTTCCGGCAACACGCAGTCGATCACGGCAATGCGCGCGCCCGCGTTCATCGCGCGGCGTATGTTCTTCAGTAGCGCGACGCACTCGGCGTCGCTCCAGTCGTGCAAAATCATTTTCAGCAAGTACAGGTCGGCAGCGGGGACTGCGTCGAAGAAACTCCCGCTCATGATCGTGACGCGCTCGCCCTGCGGTGCGCCGGTGACGGCACCGGCAACCATGGCCGTCACTTCCGGCAGATCGAACAGGATGCCGCGCGTTCCAGGATGGCGCCCGAGCAAGTTCAGCAACAGGCCGCCGTGACTGCCCCCGATGTCCACCGCGAGCTGGAACGGCGCGAAACGGTGCTGCGCAAAAACAAAATCCTCCGCAAGGCGCGACATGAACGCCATGAACCCTGAAAAATGCGCGCTCATGTCGGGGTGCTCGGCGAAGTGCTGGAATACCGGCTTGCCAAAGCGTAACTCGTACGAGGTACAGCCGCTGCGCAGCGCTTCCAGCAGCGGCACTCCGGCTTCGAAACCATGTACAAGGCTCACGAGCAATGAGTCCATGCCTTGCAGGCTGCGCGACGCGGCAGTCCCTGCAACGCGTCCATCGGGCAACAGCACGACGACTTCTTCCGCCGCGAGAAAGTACAACAGGCGCTGGAGCTGCGCGGGCGGAATGCCGCAGCTCACGCTCAGTTCGTCGAGCCCGACAGGCACGTCGCCGAGGCGCGCGAACAGGCCTGCGCGCGCAACCGTGTACAGCACGGTCAGCGCCGTGATCGGCTTTTTGAACTGCCAGTAGAAGCTGGCCGGGTCGGCAAGGGTTTGCCCAAGGGTCTTGTGCATGGTCCAGTTGCTCAATCTGTTGAAGGGCGTGCCGCAGGTTCAACGAACTCCACGAGAACGCCATCGGCGTCAATGGCGAAGACGAAGCGGCCGAACGGACGCTGGATCGGCCTGGAGGATAGCAACATTAGCGACGGTCGAGGGTGACGTAAATCGGGTTATGCGACGTCGGTCCCTCCCGCTCCCCCGCCATCGTGCCCTTCTCCTCCCCCTTGGACAGGGGCCGCGGATTCACCGAGGCCGCGCTCCTGCTGTCGTCGCTCACCTACGTCGTCGGGGCAACGGCCAACGGGGTGGGCGGCTTCGCTGGCGACTGGATGGTCAGACGCTATGGCCTGCGCAACGGCCGCCGCTGGCTCGGCGTCGCGGGACTCAGCGCGGCGGCGCTGTCGATGACTGCGGCGATCTTCGCGCCGAGCGGCAACCTGGCGCTCGTTTTCCTGTCGTGTGCGTACGGCGGCATTCTGTTTCAGCAACCGACCCTCTGTGCTCTGCGCAATGACGTAGGACGCAAGAATGCCGGCGCGGTCTTTGGCTTCATGAACACTGCTGCCAACGCCGCATCGGCCTTGTCCGCATTGGTCTTTGGATACCTGGTCGGCTACTTCGAGAACTACAACACGCCCTTCATCCCCATGGCCCTCTTCACTCGGGCGCGACGCCGCTGTTTCCCGACGAGCAGCCCGATCGATCCCTGGCGGCCGTGGTCGGCAGCGTAATCTCATCTTCCTTCGGCCTCCTTCGGCCCGCTCTGTCGGTTGTTCGCCATCCCGTGGTAAGGTCTCGTCCCTAAACTGACGTGTCTGGTCACAATTTCACGCGGAGGAAGCTATGAGGACGCCGATCGAGCGTTTGTTGGCGCTGCTCCTGCTCGTGATTCTCGCGAGCACGAGTCTTGCGGCAGCTCAGGCGACGACGGGAAGTATTGAAGGAATCGTCACGGACAATCAGGGGCTGGCCGTCCCGGGTGCCTCGGTGACGGTGCGCAACGTCGACACGAATGTGAGCCGGTCGGTCGTCACCGGCGCGGACGGCGGCTATCGTTTCCTCAACATGCCGGTCGGCAACTACGAGCTGACCGTCGAGCTCACCGGGTTCGCCCGCTATGTGCGAGCGGGGATCACGCTTGCCGTGAACCAGGTAGCCGTTGTCGAAGTGCAAATCGGACCCGCGGCGTTGACCGAACTGGTCGAGGTCACCGCGGATGCGCCGCTGCTCAATACCACCAACGCCGAAGTTGGAGTCCGCTTCGACACCCAGCGCGTGGCCGAGCTCCCGGTGATGGGGAGTCGGAACATCTTCACGCTGGCGCGATCGGCGCCGGGTGTCAGCGAGCTGGCCAGCGGGCAGACCAGCTTCGCGTCCGGCACGTCGGAAGCGAACTTCTCGTCGAACGGCGCGCGGCTGCGTTCGAACAACATCATGATCGATGGCCAGGACAGCAACGACCCCAGCGTCACCGGTCGCCAGCAGCCGATCAACAACACGGACATCGTCCAGGAGATCAGGCTGATCACCAACCAGTTTGCGGCGGAGTACGGCCGCGCGGCGGGCTCGGTGATGAATGTCATCACCAAGAACGGCACGAACGACTTCAGCGGAACCGCGTTCTGGTTCCACAACGACAACGACCTGAACTCTCGCAGCAATCTCGACAAGGGGGCCGGCCGCACCGAGGCGCCCTACCGTGTGGAGAATCAGGTGGGCGGCACGGTCGGCGGTCCAGTGTCCCGTGGACAGACGTTCTTCTTCGGCTCGTTCCAGCGGTGGACAGACCGCCGGCTCGGTTCCGGGTTCACGCTGGACGGCGCGCCGAGCGATGCAGGTCGCGCGGTGCTGCAGTCGGTTGCGGCTGGGCGTCCCCACGTCGAAGCACTGTTGAAGCACCTGCCGGCTGGCGCACCAAACGGCCGGTCGGCCACCTTCACGCTCGCTGGCCAGACGTACACGGTTCCGCTCGGTTCGTTGACCGGATCGGGGTCACTGTCCCTCAACAACAATCAGGGAACGGTGCGCATCGACCACCAGCTGATGCCCAACCACACGCTGATCGGCCGGTACCTGCTCAGCGATACGTCAACGGACAACACCGGCGGCGTGCAGATCACCCCGCCGGGCCTCACCGCCAACAGTCCCGCGAACAGCCATTCGTTGAACATATGGACAAACAGCGTCTTCGGCGCCACCACGTCCAACGAGTTCAGGGCGGCATGGTCGCACCTTGGCACGGTCGCCGAGCCCGACGCTTCGACGTCGCTCGAGATCCCGTCGCTCGAGATCACCGAGCTCGGCATGACGCAGTTCAACAACGCGGCCAGCCGCACAGCGATTGGCCTGGCCGTGAACCTGCCGCAGTTCCGCTACAACGACACCTATCAGGTGCAGAACAACCTGACGCAGGTGCGCGGCAATCACCTGCTGAAGGCCGGCTTCGACGTTCGGCGTCAGTACGTGAAGAGCTTTTTCTTCCCGACGATTCGCGGCCTCCTCAGATATCCGACGCTCAACGCGTTCGTGAACGACATCGCCGAGGCGGCCAACATCAACAAGCCGCTCCCGGGCGGCGAGGAGGTCAACTATTACCGCTGGTGGGATCAGGTCCTACTACGTGCAGGACGACTGGCGCCTCGGCTCACTCTCGCTCAATCTCGGACTTCGATACGAGCTTCCGGGCAACAACATCGAAAGCCTGATCGATCTGAACGAGCAAATCCTGCAGGCGAACAACAACAACCCGGTGTACGCGCTGAATCCCGTGCCGGGGACCGACAAGAACAACTTTCAGCCCCGGCTTGGCTTCGCGTGGTCGCCCACGACCAGCAGCGACGGAATGCTCGGGAAGGTCACGGGTGGTGACAAGTTCGTGGTGCGCGGCGGGTACGCGCGGACGCACGACTTCGCCTTCCTGAACATCGCGCTGAACATCGTCAGCTCGTTCCCGTACGTCGCGGCGATCAATCGCAGCAACCTGTCCAACGCCTTCTCGCTGCTCCAGTCGACGCCGGCCGGCGTACCGCCCGGGACCGACCCCAATCAGCTGACTCGGACGGTAGTCGCCGAGGACTTCCGTGCGCCCTCGTACGACCAATTCAGCCTGGGTGCCGAGCGGCAGCTCGCGACCGACCTCGCGCTCCGCGTCGGGTATGTCGGGACGTTTGGACACGATTTGTTCCAGACGATCGACGGCAATCCGCGGCTGCCCTTCAGCACACAGCGCGTAGATCCATCGCGTGGTGTGATCAGGCTGCGCGCCAACTCTGCAGAGTCGTGGTATCACTCGCTCCAGACACAGCTCGACAAGCGCTTCAGCCGCGGGTTGAGCGCGAGCGTGCACTATACGTGGAGTCGCTTCGAGGACACCGCGTCCGAAATCTTCAACCCATCGGTCGGCGAGGTGGCGGTGGCGCAGGACTCGTTCGACCTGGCCGCCGAGCGGGGACGCTCCACCTACGATCGGCCGCATCGACTGTCGGGCAACTTCGTGTATGAGCTGCCCTGGAGAATCCGTCAGGAGGATCTGGCCGGAAAGATCCTCGGTGGCTGGCAGATCAGCTCGTTCTTCACCTTCCAGAGCGGTGGGCCCTTCACGGTGCTGAACGGCTCGGATCCCACTGGCGCGCTCGCCGGGATCGACGGGCTCGTGGGGAACGCCATTCGACCCAACCTGAACTCGACGCTCGATCTGTCCAGCATGACGATTGAAGAGCTCCGTGCCGCGGGAGGGGCGGCGCTCTTCAGGCCGCTGTGCGGGAATCCGAGCCCGACCTGTGCGGGCGAGCGCGTCGGCAACGTGCCGCGCAACTTGCTGCGCGCCGACGGGATCGCGAATCTCGACATCGGGATCGTGAAGAACACGCGGTTCGCCAACGGCCAGAACATCCAGATTCGCATCGATATGTTCAACGCCACCAATACGCGGAATTTCGGCATCCCGGAAGGCCGGATCAATTCGGTGAACTTCCTGAACCAGTGGGCCACCAACGGCGGCAACCGCCGAATCTGGGCGGCTCTGCGCTACACGTTCTAGCCGGCGCGCGATGCGCGGATAGTGGGCGAGGGGTCGCCCACTATCCACTCTCAGATGCGCGAGATGTACAGTGCTTGCGTGCACAAAGGCTACGGAACGTGGCCGTCTCCAATCTCGGCTGAAGCAGTCGCCACACAGGGGCTTCGGATGGGCGGCGTGGCCGTCGATGGCGACGATGTGTATTGGCTCGAGGGGCGGCCGAATGAGGGCGGACGCAACGTTCTCATCCGCATGAAGGCCGACGGGCGCCGCAGCACGATGACGACCTGGATTCAACGTCCGCACCCGCGTGCAGGAATACGGCGGGGGCGCGTTCGTGA
This sequence comes from uncultured Acidobacteriota bacterium, assembly GCA_963713655.1. Lineage (GTDB taxonomy): Bacteria > Acidobacteriota > Vicinamibacteria > Vicinamibacterales > UBA2999 > CAWEBF01. The sequence goes on along the minus strand of CAVQMT010000048.1, from coordinate 3,942 downwards.
TCGCGAATCGCGCGATCTATTTCTCGAATTTCTCGGATCAGCGAATCTACGCCGTTGGTCACACGACGGACAGAGAGCTGGAGGTGCCGCATCCGATCACGCCAGCCTGGTGCTGTCCCGCCCGTGTGATCCTTCCCCTTGGCACGGCCTGTCGCAGGAGCTGGCCACCGTGTCGGGCAACACCACCAGTGGCTATACCGGGACCTTCCAGATCGGCGTCGCTCTCTAAAGGCTTCCGGCTCCGGGCTTCCGGCTTCCGGCAGAATGGGCCTCGATTCTCGCGTCGAATAATGAGCGGGTGAGTCGCAGCGTCGAAGAGTGCAACCGTCAGATGCTCCGCGCTCGGGACGCGATGGACCGGGCCTTTGCCGAGCCCCTGGACATCCCCCGCCTAGCCCGGATTGCGAGGGTGTCCGAGGCGCACTTCATCCGCACGTTCCGCGCGACGTTCGGCGAGACGCCCCATCGCTATCTTCAGCGGCGCCGCGTCGAACGGGCGATGTTCCTCCTGCGCACGACGGAGACCAGCGTGACGGACATCTGCTTCATCGTCGGCTTCAGCAGCCTCGGCACGTTCAGCCGGACCTTCCACGACGTCGTGGGCGAATCGCCGACAGTCTTTCGCAAACGCGGGGGCCTGGCCGTCGCCCCGACGTGTTTCGTGATGGCATGGACGAGACCGAGCAGTTTCGGAGAAGCACGCCCGTTCCAGTCACGCTAGAGTGACTTCCATGCTGAACGCCATCAACATCACGCACGTGTTCGTCTTCGACCAGGATCAGGCGCTGGACTTCTATGTCGGCAAGCTCGGCCTCGAGATCAGCAACGACCAGGACCTCGGATTCATGCGGTGGCTGACCGTCCGCGTGCCTGGGCAACCCGGTCCCGACATCCTGCTGGAAAAGCCTGGCCCGCCGGCCATGGACGAGGCGACGGCCCGTCAGGTCCGGGAGGTCATCTCGAAAGGGGCCTCTGGTTTCACGATCGGGTTCACAACAAAGGACTGCCGAAAGACCTACCAGACGATGCTGGCTAAGGGCTCCGACGGAAATTAGCTTGCCAAGTTGCCGCGGTTCGTGATCTAACCACGGTGGCGTGAGGCGCAACACGGCTGTGGAAGCCACGGTGGTGGCCAAGTGGGCCACGATGGCGCCGGTGCTCGATGAGCGCGCGCGGCGCTTGTGGGCGGCGGCCGAGTCGGCGGCGATTGGGTATGGCGGCGACTCGATCGTGTCGTCGGCTACGGGGCTGGCGCGCGCGACGATCCGCGTCGGCCACACGGAGTTGGCCGCGGGCGTGCGGGCGACCGGCCGCATCCGCCGGCCCGGGGCCGGTCGGCCAGAGATCGAGGAGACGCAGGCAGGCATCACGGAGGCGCTGGACCGGCTGGTCGCCCCGCTGACGCGCGGCGATCCGATGTCGCCGTTGCGGTGGACGTGCAAGAGCACGGCGAAACTCGCCGGCGCGTTAGCGCGGGAGGGGTACCCCGTGAGCGCGACCACCGTGGGCCGGCTCTTGCGCGGGCTCGGGTACCGGCAGCATGCGTTGCAAAAGGCGCGCGAAGGAGCGGCGCACCCCGATCGCAACGCGCAGTTCGAGCACATCCATGCGACGGCGGCGACGTTCATCGCCCAGGGCCAACCGGTGATCTCCGTCGACACGAAGAAAAAGGAATTGGTCGGGGATTTCAAGACGAACGGCCGGGAATGGCAGCCGACCGGCACGCCCGAGCGAGTGCGCGTGCATGACTTTCCGGGGGATGCCACCGGCAAGGCGATTCCGTACGGCGTCTACGACATGGCGCGGAACGAAGCGTGGGTCAGCGTGGGGCGCGACCACGACACGCCGGCCTTCGCGGTGGCCGCGATTCACCAGTGGTGGCGCATGATGGGCCGCCGCGCCTATCCCCGCGCCGACGCCCTCTACATCACGGCCGATGCGGGGGGCAGCAACGGCTATCGCTCACGCGCCTGGAAAGCCGCGCTGCAACGGCTGGCCGACACCCTGCGCCTCCCCATCCACGTCTCCCACTTTCCGCCCGGCACGAGCAAGTGGAACAAGGTCGAGCATCGCCTGTTTTGCCACATCACCCAGAACTGGCGCGGGCGGCCCCTGCGCACGTTCGAAACCGTCGTTGAACTCATCGGCCGCACGCGCACGGCCACCGGCCTGCGTGTCAAGGCCAAGCTCGACAAACGACGCTACCAGACGGGCGTGGTCGTCTCGCGCGCCGAGATGCAGCGCCTCGATCTGCAGCGCCATGCCTTTCATGGCGACTGGAACTATGCGCTCCGCCCTCGACCAACTTGATCAACTAATTTCGATCGGAGCCCTAAGGGCGTCGAGTTCACGCAGGAGCCAGTCGAGCAACCCTACGGCACCGATGTGGGGCTGCGCGACCCGTTCGGCAACCACATCCGGATCGTGCAGCTGAAGGCGTAGGCGATTTCCGCGTGGAATAATCGGACGCGTGACCCCCCGCGTCCGCTTCGCCCCCTCGCCCACCGGCTACCTGCACGTGGGCGGCGCGCGCACGGCGCTTTTCAACTGGCTCTACGCCCGGCGGCACGGAGGCGTGTTCGTGCTGCGCATCGAGGACACGGACACCGAGCGCTCGTCGGCCGATATGGTCACCGGCATCCTGGACGGCCTGCGCTGGCTGGGCCTGGACTGGGATGAGGGCCCGCTGGTCGGCGGCCCCCACCCGCCGTACTTCCAGTCGCAGCGGGTTGATCGGCATCGAGCAGCCGCCGAGCGACTGCGGCAGAACGGACACGCCTACTACTGCTACTGTCCCCCCGAACGCCTGCGCGCCGAGCGCGAGGCGGCGGAGGCCCGCGGCGAGGCGTGGCAGTACGACCGGGCCTGCCTGAGCCTGTCCGCCGACGAGCAGTCGATGCTGGAGGCTCAAGGAACGCCTCGGGCGCTGCGAGTCAAAGTTCGCCCTGGCCGGACGTCGTTCGACGACGCCGTCCACGGCACCATCACCTTCGACAGCGCGACCATCGAGGATTTCGTGATCCTGCGCTCCGACGGTCACCCCACCTACCACCTGTCCGTCGTCGTGGACGACGTGGACATGGCCATCACGCACGTGATCCGCGGCGACGCAACACGCCAAGCACGTGCTCCTGTTCGAAGCCATGGGGGCGCCCATACCGCGGTTCGCCCACGTGCCGCTGATTCTGGGGGCGGACAAGAAACGCCTGAACAAGCGGCATGGGGCGACGTCGGTAATGGAGTACGAGCGGCAGGGCTATTTCTCAGCCGCGATGGTCAATTTCCTGGCCCTTCTCGGCTGGTCGCCCGGTCACGATCGCGAACTGCTGTCGACGATCGAGTTGATTGAGGCTTTTTCCCTGGAGGCCATCAGGGGCGGAAAGAGGATAGACAACATTAGCGACGGTCGAGGGTGACGTAAATCGCGTTATGCAGTCCTGGTGCTGTCCCGCCCGTGTGATCCTTCCCCTTGGCACGGTACTGCTTGCGGACTTCCGACGCGGCTTCCTTTCCGAGCTGCACGTCCTGCTTCGGCGTGTACTTTTTCTTCGGAAGCTTGATCACCGTCTGCGCCGACAGGCTCGCTGTAAGTTCTTGCAGGACGGGGATCCACCGAAGCCGCCCGCCGCGCTAGCACATAGCTCGCCAGCACCGTGTCGGCCACCAGCACTACCGGCACAGCAGGGTAGGTGACGGGATCGAGCGGCGTGATGCCGTACAACAGCGTCCTCATCAGGCGCGTCAATGCCGCGGCCGCGACGAGGCCAACTACCACACCGAGGCCGGCCAGCGCGAGGCCGTGGCGCACAAACATCCGTTGCAGCGCGCCGCGTTCCGCGCCGAGCGCGGCGCGGATTCCGATCTCACGGCGCCGCTGCGAGACCACGTAGGCGATCACGCCGTAGATACCGACGACACCGAGGAGCAGCGCCATTTTCGCTG
>CAVQMT010000047.1:0-106815 GCA_963713655.1 uncultured Acidobacteriota bacterium | reverse complement strand
TTCTCGTGCAGCGTGGACGGGCCGCTGGTGAAGCTGGTCTCGCCGATCACATTCGCGCCGCGGGAGGTATCCACCACCACGAAGTTGTCCGACGAGATCGACCGCAGGCTGACCGCGTCGGCCGGATACGACTCGTTGGTCCACTGCCACTGCCCGCCCCCAGCGCCGTCATCGTTTCGGTGGACGAATCCGCTCTCCTGCAGGATCCCCAGCACCTCCTGGACGTCCACGCGGCCGAACCGGTCGGTGGCGCGGAACGGCAGCTCGAAGGCCGCGCACTTCACGTGGTCCACCAGGATGTGCAGGTTGTCCGGGTTGATCAGCGCATGCTCGGGCGAGGCGTCGAAGAAGTAGGAGGGGTTGCGGACGACGTACTGGTCCAGGGGCGCGCTGCTGGCCACCAGCACCGCCGCCGACTGGCCGCTGCGGCGGCCGGCGCGGCCCGCGCGCTGCCACGTGGCCGCCACCGTGCCCGGATAGCCCGCCATCACCGACACGTCCAGCGCGCCGATGTCCACCCCCAGCTCGAGCGCGTTGGTGGATACGACCGCGCGCACGCTGCCTTCGCGCAGCCCGCGCTCGATCTCGCGCCGCCGCTGCGGCAGGTAGCCGCCGCGGTAGCCGCGAATCTCCCCGCCGCCGCCAGGCGGGCCCTTGAAGTCGTCCTTGAGGTAGGTGGTCAGGATCTCGGTGGAGAGACGGCTCTGCGCGAAGACGATCAGTTGCAGGTTCCGCTTCAGGAACTCGCCGGCGATGCGGCGCGTTTCCGAGATGTACGATCGGCGAATCCCCAGCTCCCGGTTGACCACCGGCGGATTGACGAAGAGGAACACCTTCTCGCCGCGCGGCGCGCCGGTCTTCTCCACCAGCTCGAACGGCGACTCCACCAGCGCCTCGGCCAGCTCCCGCGGGTTGGCAATCGTCGCCGACGAGCAGATGAACGTGGGGTTCGAGCCGTAGTGCTGGCACACGCGCCGCAGACGCCGCAGCACGTTGGTGAGGTGGCTGCCGAACACGCCGCGATAGGCGTGCAGCTCGTCGATCACCACGTATCGCAGGTTCTCGAACAGCTTGGCCCAGCGCGGGTGGTGCGGCAGGATGCCCGAGTGAATCATGTCGGGGTTGCTCAGCACCACGTGCGCGCGGCCGCGGATCGCGCGGCGCGCGTCCTGCGGCGTGTCGCCGTCGTAGGTGAAGACGCCGATCTCCGTCTCGTCGGGACGCGATAGCCGGCTCGCCATCTCGTGCAGCTCGGCCAGCTGGTCCTGGGCCAGCGCCTTGGTCGGGAAGAGATACAGCGCGCGGCTGGACGGGTCCCGCAGAATGGCGCTCAGGACCGGCGCGTTGTAGCAGAGCGTCTTGCCGGATGCCGTGGGCGTCGTCACCACCACGTGGCGGCCCGCTGTGGCGTGGGCAATCACTTCGGCCTGATGGCTGTACAGCTGCTCGATACCGCGTGCGGCCAGCACCTCCCGCACGCGCCCATCCACACTGTCGGGAAACGGGGCGAAGACGGCCCCGACCGCGGGTTGCCGCCGGACGGCGGTGATCCAGCCGTCGGGCGTGTCGGCCCGTTCGGTGCGAGTGCCCACCAGCCGCGTCAGCACCGCCTCCAGTGCGACGTTGTGTGCAGGCGTGGTCCGCTTGGCGGGCAACATGGGAGACGAATATAAGGCGAATCCTCCCGGATTTCAACGACTGGAGCCGGTCAGCTCGGTGAGCACCTCCACCTCCCGTAGCGACCAGGCCGCCACGGGGTCGTGGCCCACCTGGCGCAGGCGTACGGCCCGCGCTTCCGTGGGCTCGATCGCCAGCGCCACCACCGGCATCGTGGGGGCCGCATGCGCGGCGCGAATGAACTCGGGCACGATGTCGCCCCGCCGCGACGGCGTCCAGTTGCTGCCGTCGAGCGAGGTCTCGATCACCAGCTGCCGCGGGAATTCCACCGGCCGCCCTTGAGTCAGGCGCACGCCGGTCACCCGCACGATCGAGGGCAGCGTCAAGGTGATGGTTTCGGTGCCCTCCTGCGGCGCGCACGTCCAGATCTCCTCGAGGCTCTGGTCCGCGAGGATGTTCGCCGGCGGGCACGAGGACCGCGCCTCGGCCACCGGCGCCGGGGCGCCACGCGGCATCGCCACGGTGCGCGACCGGCTGGGCACCACGTACTGCGTGGCCGTGGCGCTCTTGCCGGTGGTCCTCACGCCTGGCTGCCGCTCCACGATCTCGCGCATCCGCGGCGCGTCGGCCGCGACGACGACGTGCAGGTCGGTGCTTTCGGTGAACGCCGCGAACAAGCCGTCGAGCTCGAACTTGGACGCCTGCCGTACGCCGTCGTAGTGGTTGGGCTCGAAGCCGCTGTAGCCGTTCACCGAACGCCACCCGTACTCGACGCCGTAGTAGGTGGGAAAGGCGTCGGCGATGTTCCCAGCCGGCAGGTACAGCACCACCTGCCCGCGCAGCAACGCGGGATTCGGCGGCCCCGGCGGCACCGCGGCGCGTCGGCATGTGCGCCTCCCAGCCGTCCGACAGCACGGCCAGGGACAGCGCCGCGGCGATGAGCCGCGACGCCGTAGCCGGTCGCGCACGCAGCAGCGCGGCGACCACGTAGGCCACAACCATCGACATCGACAACGTGCCCATCAGCCAGAAGCGGCCGGGCACGCGGATGCTGCTGAACCCTGGGACCTGCATCAGCAGCGCGAACGGGCCTGGCACCTCCGATGCCTCCCCGCCCACCTTGGGGTCCGGCCCCAGCGCGCACCACCACATCACCAGCGTGGCCGCGAGATAGAACGCGAGCGGCGAGGACGCGCGCAGCGCGCCGCGAAACCCGGGCGACGAGGCGAGCGCGAACCCCAGCGCCACCAGGGCGGACATGAACGGGCGCGCCGCGGACGTGGCGTGCGCCGAGATCGGCCCCCACGCGAGATTCCACGGTCCGCCAACGGCGACGGCCACCGCGGACGCGAGCTGCACCGCGGCGAAGGCGATCGCCAGCACCCGCAGGACCACGAGCCAGCGCCGATCGCTGAGGCCGCCCGGCTGCGACCGGCGCAACAGCAGGAAGCCGGCCGCGAACAGAAGCCCGGTGAAGAGGCCCGGGAACAGTTCTCCTTCCGGCACGCAGGCATAGCGCATCCAGCCCCAGGCACTGACCTCGAACGGCGCGCACAGGAAGCCCATCGCGTCGGCGCTGAAGGCGCGGACCTCGGCGGGGCCGCGCGTGAAGCCGTTTCGTGCGTGCACCGCCACGTACTTCGACAGGATCGGCGCCAGCGGAACGCTGGCCAACCCCATCGCCAGCGCGATCGACACCGCCGTCTGCCACTGCCGCCGCAGCACGACGAACCACAGCACCCACAGCCCGACGAACACCGAGAGGAAGAACAGCGCGTAGCCGTTGGACAGCGCCTGGAGCAGCCACGCCGCACCGAACAGCACGAGCCATCGCCTGGCGCGCGTCTCGAGATAGAGATGCAGCGCCAGGATCGCGATCGGCGCCCACTGCACCGCCAGCATCTGCATGTGTGCCAGCTGGCTCATCCGGTAGGGGCCGAACCCGTAGGCCAGCCCGGCGACGAACGCGGCCAGGCTGCTGCCGGTCAGGTGGCGCGCGAGCGCAAACGCGGCCAGTGCGCACAGCGGAAACGTGGCGAGCGAGGTGAGATTCGCGGCCACGACCGAGCTGCCGGTCAGCCAGTCGAGCGGGGCCGCAATCAAGCTGACGCCGAGCAGGTGCTCCGAGTATGCCAGCACGTCGGCAGCCGGATAGAAGATCGGAAACTGCCACCACGCGTCGGTCAACGGCACGTGGGTCGCGTTCCAATGCAGGATCCCGGCGATCAACAGCGGATCGATCTCGTCGTGCATGATCCGCGAGGCAGGATGGAACAGCAGCTCGCGCCCCAGCACGGCCGCGGTCATCAGGTACAGAACGGCGCTGATGGCCGCGTGTCGCACGCCGGGACGCGTCATGGGTGGAAGTTATGGTAGCGTGCAATCTGTTTCATGAGCCTGAACTACGTCGATCGCCGTCATACCCAGACCGAAGACCGCTACGCCGCCGACGACCTGGAGACGATGCAGGGCGCCACGCGCTACGCGGCCCATCTGTTCGAGCTGTTTCGGCCCTACGTAGGCCGTCGCGTGCTGGAAGTCGGCTGTGGCATCGGCACGATGTCGGAAAAGCTGGCCGCGGTGGCCGACGTGGTGCTGGGCATCGAGCCCAACCCGTCGTGCGCCGTGCAAGTGCTGGAACACATGCGCGCCGAGCCCAAGTTCTCGTTGCGCGAGTGCCTGCTTGAAGACTGCGACCCGGTCGAGCTGGCGTCGCACCGTTTCGACACCGTCTTCTGCGTCAACGTCCTGGAGCACATCCACGACGACGTCGGCGCCCTGGCCACCTTCACACGCGTCGTCCAGCCCGGCGGCCACGTGCTGGTGTGGGTGCCTGCGGTGCCCGCGGCGTATGGGCCACTCGACGCCGAGCTGGGGCATCACCGGCGGTACACCAAGCGCTCGCTGGCGCAGGCGTTCACGCGCGCCGAGCTGGAGATCGTGTCGCTGCGCTACACCAACCCGATCGGCCTGATCGGATGGATGTACAACGCGCACGTCGGCAAGTCCACGACGCACAGCCCGATGCAGATCAAGCTGTTCGAAACGCTGGTGGCGCCGTGGGCGCTGCCGCTCGACCGGCTGATTCCTCCCCCCGTGGGCCTGTCCCTGGTTGCCGTCGGCCGCCGCCGTCGCTGATGGCAGCGCCCGTCGCGGCCGCGCCATCCACCTCGCTGGCCCGCCGGCTCGGATTCTGGAGCGCCATCGGCGTCGTGGTCGGCCTGGCCATCGGCTCGGGCATCTTTCGTACGCCGGCGAGCATTGCCGCTCGTGTGCCCGACCCGGCGGCGATGCTGGGCGTGTGGCTGGTGGGCGGCGTGATCTCGCTGTGCGGCGCGTTGTCGGTGGCCGAGCTCTCGGCCGCCCTGCCGCACACCGGTGGCTGGTACGTGTATCTGCGGGAGGCCTGGGGACGGCTCCCGGCGTTCCTCTTCGGCTGGGCGCAGCTGATCCTGCTGCGCGGCGCGGTCATCGGCGGGATCGCCGCCGTGTTCGGCGAATACTTCCTCAGATCCGATCGGCGTGGACAGCGTGGCCCATCCGCTGGCGGCCCGGATCGTCAGCGTCGCCGCCATCGTGGTGGCCACGACGGTCAACATCCGCGGTGTGACCGTCGGTGCGGCCGTAGTCGGCGCGACCACCGTGGCAAAAATCGGCGGGCTGGTGCTGATGGTCGTCCTGGCGGCGCTGCTCGGCCGAGATACCGGTGCCAGCGCCTACAACTTCGTCGGTGGCGCGCCGGTCGATCTCTCCCTGGTCGGCCTGGCGCTGATCTCCGTGCTGTGGGCCTACGACGGGTTCGCCGACGTGACGCTGGCCGGCGGCGAGGTGGCCAATCCGCAGCGCAATCTGCCGCGCGCGATCGTGCTCGGCACGTTGACCATCACCACCGTGTACCTGGCGGTGAACGTCGCCTACCTCTACGTCAACCCGATCGGCGCCGTGGCGCAGTCGCCGCTCATCGCCGCCGACACCATGACCGCACTCGTCGGCCGGTTCGGCGCGTCCTTCATCTCGGTGGTGGTGATGCTGTCCACGTTCGGCGCGCTGATGGCCGGCATGCTGGCGTCGCCGCGGGTGTTCTTCGCCATGGCGGACGACAAGCTGTTCTTCAACTACGTGGCGCGCGTGCATCCGCGCTACGGCACGCCGCACGTGGCGATCGGCATCGCCGGCCTGCTGGGCGCCCTCTTCGTGCTGACGCAGACCTTCGAGCAGCTGGCCGACACGTTCGTGCTGTCGATCTGGCCGTTCTACACCCTGGCCATCGCCGGCCTGTACCGGCTTCGCCGCACCCAACCGCACCTGCTGCGGCCGTATCGCGTGGTCGGCTATCCGCTCACCCCCGCCGTCTTCATCGTCGCCGGCGTCGGCCTGATCGCCAATGCCGTGTGGGCCGAGCCGCTCTGGACCGGCGTCACGTTCGGCCTCGTGCTCGCCGGGGATGCCGGTGTATTGGGCGGTCTTTCGACGATAGGCTCCAGGCTCCGGGCTCCAGGCTCCGGGCTCCGGGCTTCGACAGGCTCAGCTGGCTGAAATCGGCCGATAACTCATCTGCCGACGGAGGGCCCATGTTCAAGAAGCTGTTTTCGAAGCCGGAAACGGCGCGACATCTGGTCGTCGCCCGCCTCAACGACCGGGCCCAGCCGATGGATCGCGGGGAGCGCTACGAGGACCCCCTGGACGCGTTCCTGAAAGCCAACGGCCTTGGCGAGGTGTCAGGCGGCGGGACACAACTCTTGGAGACCGGTGAAATCGAGTACTGCGAGGTGGAGCTCGATCTGACCAGTGCCGCGCCCGAGGTGCTGGACGCCGTGGCCGGGCAGTTGCAATCCGCGGGCGCGCCGAAAGGCTCCGGCTGGTCACGACGGCACCGAACGACCCTCGGCATCCAGGAAGGGCTGGCCGTGTATCTCAACGGCACGGACCTGCCCGACGAAACCTACCGGGATTGCGACATCGACTTCGTCTACTCGGAGTTCAACCGGCTGCTGGAAGGCCAGGGCGAGGTGCACAGCCACTGGCAGGGCCCGACAGAAACAGCTCTCTACATTGTATGGCAACTCGTACGAGGCCATGCGCGCGGCGCTCGCGGACTTCATCGCCAGCTACCCGCTGTGTGCCCGAGCGCGAGTCGGTGCAGGTGGCCTGAAGCCTGAAGCCTGGAGCCTGGAGCTCACGTAAAACGACCGGCTCTGGCACCCGTCCACGACCACCGAGGTGCCGCTGATCCAGCTGGCGCGCGGTGAGGCCAGGAACGCCACCACGTCGCCGACCTCCTCCGGCCGGCCGAAACGGCCGAACGGCAGCTCGCGTTTCACGAAGTCCGCGATGCCGTCCGGATCGGCCTGCTGCCGCTTCCACCACGATCCACCCTCGAACAGGATCGACCCCGGCGAGACGCTGTTGACGCGGATGTTGGACGACGCGAGTTGCTGCGCCAGCGACTTGGCCAGGCTGATCTCCGCCGCCTTCACCGCGTTGTAGGCCATCCGCCCGCCGGCCTCGCGGCCGAAGATCGAGGCCACGATCACCACGGACCCGCCCCCGCGCTTCTGCATGTGCGGCACCACCAGCCGCGTGGCGCGAATGGCTGGAAACAGCGTCTGGTCGAGCGCATCCTGCCACTCCGCATCGGTGGTGCCCAGCAGATCCGAGCCACGGGCCACGCCCAGGTTGTTCACCAGCACGTCCACCCCGCCAAACCTCTCCACCGTGCGCGTCGACCACGGACTCCACGCCGCCGGGCGTGCTCAGGTCCGCTTCCACGGTCAGCACGCGGTCGGTGCCGCCGGCCCGAGCCGCCACCGCCTCAGCCGCGGATTCCAGCGCGGAGCGCGACCGCGCACACAGCGTGACGAGGCAGCCTTCGGCCGCCAGTGCGGACGCCGCCGCCAAACCCAGTCCGCGGCTCGACCCGGTGACGATGGCCACTTGGCCGGAGAGTTGCAAATCCATCGAAGCATAATAAGGGCCGGCACGCCCGGCCTGAAGAGCTAAAGGAGCGACGCACATGCAGTGGCGCGGACGAGGGGAGAGCAGCAACGTCGAAGATCGCCGCGGCATGGGCGTGGGCCGCATGGGCCTGCCGCTCGGGGGCGGCATCGGCGGAATCGTGCTGCTGCTGGTGCTGTCGGCGCTGACGGGCACGAACCCGCTCGAACTGATTGGCGGCGTCAGCGGGCCGGCAGAGGAAGTGGGCTCGGGCGGCCCGCCGGCCAACGACCCGCAGTCGCAGTTCATCCGCGTCGTGCTGGGCGACACCGAGGAGACCTTCAGCCGCGTGTTCAGCGAGCGCGGCGCCAACTACGAGGAGCCGACGCTGGTGCTCTTCACCGACGCCACGCAGTCCGCGTGCGGCGTGGGCCAGTCGGCGATGGGGCCCTTCTACTGCCCCGCCGATCGCAAGGTCTACCTGGACCTGTCGTTCTTCCAGGAGCTGGATCAGCGCTTCGGCGCGCCGGGCGATTTCGCCCAGGCCTACGTGGTGGCACACGAAGTCGGCCATCACATCCAGACGCTGACGGGGCTGTCGCAGCGGGTCAGCGCGGCCCGGCAGCAGGGCGGCGAGGCCGAGGCCAACGCGCTGTCAGTGCGGCAGGAGCTGCAGGCCGACTGCTATGCCGGCGTGTGGGGCAACTACGCCGCGCAGAAGGGGCTGCTCGACCCCGGCGACGTGGAAGAAGGCTTGCGAGCCGCCGCGGCGATCGGCGACGACCGGCTGCAGCGGCAGACGCAGGGCCGCATCGTGCCGGAGTCGTTCACCCACGGCAGCTCGGAGCAGCGAGTGTCGTGGTTGAAGCGCGGACTCGAAAGCGGCCGCCTGGAATCCTGCGACACGTTCGCGACGCGCTGATTCGCGGCCGGCGGCGGCTCGATATAAAATACGCGGGCTGCTAGGCGAATAAACGCCCACAGACCCCGCAGCCGCGATTGTGCAGTTGAATCCGGTCGGGACCTCGCTCAACTCGACAGAGGTTCAACTACATGCACATCGGCGTTCCTGCCGAAACCTACCCCGGCGAAACGCGCGTAGCAGCCACACCGGAAACCGTCAAAAAACTCGTGGCCGGAGGCCGGCACACCGTGTCCGTTCAGGCGGGCGCGGGGCTGGGCGCCAGCGTCCGCGACGAAGACTACCAGGCAGCGGGCGCCACCATCGTGCCATCGGCCGCGCAGGCCTTCGCAGCCGACCTCGTGCTGCGGGTCCGGCGCCCCGCCGGCGACGAGCTGCCGCTGGTCAAGAAGGGCGGCATCCTGGTGGGCCTGCTGTCCCCGCATGAAGGGGTCGCCGACCTGGCGGGCACCGGCGCCACGGCGTTCGCGATGGAGCTGCTGCCGCGCATCTCCCGCGCGCAGGCGATGGACGTGCTGTCGTCCCAGGGCAACATCGCCGGCTACAGGGCGGTGCTCGTCGCCGCCTACGAGTACGGCCGCTTCATGCCGATGCTGATGACGGCAGCCGGCACCGTGAAGGCGGCGCGCGTGCTGGTGCTGGGCGCGGGCGTCGCCGGCCTGCAGGCGATCGCCACCGCCAAGCGCCTGGGCGCCGTGATCGAGGCATTCGACGTCCGGCCGGCCGTGAAGGAGCAGGTGGAGTCGCTGGGGGCGAAGTTCGTGGAGGTGGCGTTGTCGGCCGAAGAGATCCAGGCACAAGCCTCGGCCGGCGGCTACGCACGCGAGATGAGCGACGACTACAAGCAGCGCCAGTCGCAGCTCATCGCCGAGCGCGCCCGGGCGTCGGACATCGTCATCAGCACCGCCCTCATCCCCGGCCGCCCCGCGCCGGTGCTGGTAACGGCCGACACGGTCAACGCCATGAAGCCGGGCTCGGTGGTGGTGGACCTGGCGGTGAGGCAAGGCGGCAATTGCCAGCTGAGCGTCGCCGACCAGGTGGTGCTGACTCCCGGCGGCGTGAAGGTCGTCGCCCCGTCGAGCCTCCCGGCCTCAATGGCGGCCGACGCCAGCGCGCTCTACGCGCGCAACCTGCTCAGTTTTCTCGGCGCTGTTGTTCGACCCCAAGACCGGCGAGCTGAAGATCGACCGGACCGACGAAATCATTGCCGCCACGCTCGTCTGCTCGGACGGAGCGGCGGCCAGGAGCTATGTGCACGGAGTCGCAGTCGATCCGCTGGTCACCAACCTCACGGTCTTCGTCCTCGCCATCTTCGTCGGCTATCACGTGGTGTGGAACGTGACGCCGGCGCTGCACACGCCGCTGATGAGCGTCACCAACGCCATCAGCTCCGTGATCGTGGTCGGCGCCATCCTGGCCTCGGGCGGCGGCCCGCTGGACCTGAGCGCCATCCTGGGCGCGATCGCCGTGGCGGTGGTGGCCGTCAACACCTTCGGCGGCTTCGCGGTCACCGAGCGGATGCTGGAGATGTTCAAGAAGAAGGACCCGAAGGGGAAGAAGTGACGCTGCCAGCCAACGCCGTCGCGCTCCTCTATCTGGTCGCCAGCGTCTTCTTCATCCTCGCGTTGCGGGGCCTGTCGCATCCCGAGACCGCCCGGCAGGGCAACCGGTTCGGCATCATCGGGATGCTGATCGCGGTGCTGACGACGTTTGCCGTCACCAACCGCCTGGATCTGGCCATCGGCGCCCTGGTGGTCGGCGGCGCCATCGGCTGGGTGGTGGCCAACCGCGTCGAGATGACGCAGATGCCCGAGCTGGTGGCGGCCATGCACTCGCTGGTCGGGCTGGCGGCGGTGCTGATCGCGGCGGCGGTGGTGAACAGCCCCGCGTCCTTCGGCGTCGGCGATCCGATCCCGGTCGGCAACCGCATCGAGCTGTTCATCGGCACGTTCGTCGGCGCGATCACCTTTTCCGGCTCGATTATCGCCTTCGGCAAGCTGGCCGGCCTGGGCAAGGTGTCGCGCCTCTTCTCCAGCGCGCCGGTGGTCTACAGGGCGCAGCACCAGATCAACCTGATCCTGTTCGTGGTGATGGTGGCCTACGGGTGGGGATTCGTAATCGCCGGCCCCGGCGGGCAATGGACGCCGTTCCTGGTGATGACCGCGATCGCGTTCGTGCTCGGCGTGCTGATCATCATCCCGATCGGCGGCGCCGACATGCCGGTGGTGATCTCGATGCTCAACAGCTACTCGGGCTGGGCGGCGTCGGGCATCGGCTTCTCGCTGAACAACCCGCTGCTGATCGTGGCCGGATCGCTGGTCGGCTCGTCGGGGGCCATCCTGTCCTACATCATGTGCAAGGCGATGAACCGCTCGTTCTTCAGCGTCATCCTGGGCGGCTTCGGCGCCGCCGAGGGCGCCGCCACCGGAACCGCGGAACAGCGCAGCGTGCGGTCGGGATCGCCCGACGACGTGGCCTTCCTGCTCGGCAACGCGGAGAGCGTCATCATCGTGCCCGGCTACGGCCTGGCGGTGGCGCGCGCGCAGCACGCGGTGAAGGAGATGGCGCACAAGCTCAGCAGCAAGGGCGTGACCGTGCGCTATGCCATCCACCCCGTGGCCGGCCGCATGCCCGGCCACATGAACGTGCTGCTGGCCGAGGCCGAGGTGCCCTACGACCAGGTGCTGGAGATGGAGGACATCAACAGCGACTTCGGCACCACCGACGTCGCGTTCGTGCTCGGCGCCAACGACGTCGTGAACCCGCTGGCCGACACGCCCGGCAGCCCGATCTACGGCATGCCGATCCTCGAGGCCCACAAGGCGCGCACCGTGATCGTGAACAAGCGATCGATGGCGTCGGGCTACGCCGGCATCGACAACCCGCTGTTCTACATGGACAAGACGATGATGGTGTTCGGCGACGCCAAGAAGGTGGTCGAGGACATCGTCAAGGCGATCGAGTAATTACAAGCGATGTAATTACGAGCAGTCACTTCCTGCAAACGTGTGTAAGGTTGACCAACCCTATCTGGATCGAATCCTTACACTTCCGCCACGCTTGAGCTGCATTCAGGCGCATTTCGACCGATAAGTTAGGCACCGCGCTTGCTATTTCCGGCGCGGCCCGTCTGCCTATCTCGACGGGAGGAGTGTGTAAATGAAGCAGTTGTTCTTGATGTTGGCGTGCGTCGGTGCCTCGACGTCCGTCTATGCAGAAATCGGACCGCCGACGACGATCGCGGCGCGCGCGCAAGGCGCCGGGCGTGTGGTGGTGGCCAGGGTCCTCGATGTCCAATCGAGGTTCGCGACGAATCAGTTTGGCGATCAGCTGATCGTGTCGGACCTCGTGCTCGAGGTGGCGGAAACGCTGAAAGGCCCCGCAGCACCGACGGTCAACGTCACCGTGGAAGGTGGCACGGTTGGCGACCTGACGCTAAAGGTCTCCGATCTGCCGAGCTTCAAGCCCGGCGATAGCGGCATGTTCTTTCTGAACGCCGGACCCAACGGCCGCCTGATGCCACACGACCGCGGCCGCGGTCTCTTGAAGGTATCTCCGGCCGGTCTCATCGAGGGCAGCTCCGTCACCTTGGATGCCGCGAGAAAAGAGGTGCTTTCGGCACTCGGGAAGGGCCTCTGATGCGTCGGCACATCTTCAGAGCCCTTATCACCACCGCCCTGCTCGCCGTATCCGCCACCGGTTACACCTACAGCACGTTCGCGAAGTGGTCGTCCACGCCGGTCACCGTCTACGTCAACCCCGCCAACGCCGATGTCAGCTCCAGCGCCGCCGTCGCGGCGATCCAATACGCGATGAACGTCTGGAACAACGGCGGCTCGTCGTTCCGCTACCAGTACGGCGGCACCGCGTCGGATACGTCCAACACCTTCGACAACCGCAACGTCGTCATCTTCCGGAACGCCAGCAACGGCTCGGCCATCGCCAGCACATATTCGTGGTGGAACTCGAGCAATCAGCTGCTCGACAGCGACGTCATTGTCTGGGACGGCGGGTTCACCTTCTATACCGGAACGTCCGGCTGCGGCGGGATTTCGAATTCCGCCTACCTCGAAGACATCGCTACGCACGAACTGGGACACGCGCTGGGACTGAACCATTCCAACCACGGCGACGCGACGATGTATCCGAGCTACAGCTACTGCTCGCAGGACATGCGGACGCTGGCGTCGGACGACGTGAACGGCCTCAAGGCGCTCTATCCCGGCGGCTCGCCGAATACGGCCCCGACGGTGAGCATCAGCAGCCCGGCCAACGGCGCGACGTTCCAGGCGGGCACGTCGGTCTCGCTCGTCGCCTCGGCGTTCGATGCCCAGGACGGCACCATGACGTCGCAGATCACGTGGACCGACAACGGCACCGCCATCGGCAGCGGCGGCCTGGTGTCGAGCGTGCTCAACCTCGCCGGCGTCCACGTGCTGATGGCCCGGGTGACCGACAGCGGCGGCCTGCAGGGGTCGTCCCAAGTGTCGATCACCATCACGGCCGTGGCAGCGGCCCCCGCCCCACCCGCCCCATCCGGGGTCAATGTCGCAGCGGCCTCGCAGGGTGCCACCATCACGGCGTCGTCGAGCTACGCCTCCGGCTACGGGCCATCGGCGCTGATCAACGGCGACCGTCGCGGGCTCGGCTACGGCGCCGGCGGGGTGTGGCAAGACGCGACGGGCTCGGCCTATCCCGATTGGGTCCAGATTGCTTTTGCCGGCACCCGGACCATCGACCAGGTAAACGTGTTCACGGTGCAGGATGCGTGGAGCGCGCCCAGCGAGCCCACGCCCGGCATGACCTGGTCGCAGTGGGGCGTGAACAAATTCACGGTCTTTTACTACAACGGCTCCACCTGGCTGGCGGTGCCCAATGGCGTGGTGTATGGGAACAGCCTAGTGTGGAAGTCGATCACATTCCCGCCCGTGACCACGAGCCACATCATTGTGTGGATCGAGGGGGCGCAACGACGGCTGGAGCCGGCTCACGGAAATCGAGGCCTACCAGAGTGGCGGCAGTGGCGGCTCGACGCGGGTCAACGTGGCCGCCGCGTTGCAGGGCGGCACGGCCACCGCATCGTCCAGCTATAACTCCGCGACCTACAACGTCAGCGCCGTGATCAACGGCGACCGCAGTGGCGTCAACTACGGCGGCAACGGCGTGTGGCAAGACGCGACGGGCTCGGCCTATCCCGATTGGGTCCGGATTGCTTTCGCCGGCACCCGGACTATCGACCAGGTAAACGTGTTCACGGTGCAGGATGCCTGGAACGCGCCCAGCGAGCCCACGCCCGGCATGACCTGGTCGCAGTGGGGCGTGAACAAATTCACGGTCTTTTACTACACCGGCTCCACCTGGCAGGCGGTGCCCAATGGCGTGGTGTATGAGAACAGCCTGGTGTGGAAGTCGATCACGTTCCCGCCCGTGACCACGAGCCACATCGTTGTGTGGATCGAGGGGGCGAACGACGGCTGGAGCCGCCTCACCGAAGTCGAGGCGTATCAGGTCCAGTAACCGCGACGACCGCATCCTGGCCGGGTGACCACCCGGCCGGGATCGTCGTAGCGCGCTACGCCACGCCGAAGCCGGGCCAGAAGCGCCACGCCAGATAGCCGAAGGCGACCAGCAGCATCCAGAGGATCGCGGTCAGCCAGATGCCGCGGAGCAGCATCGTCTTCAGGTTCACGCCGTAGCCGGCGGCGATGGCCGGGCCGGCCGACGAGGCCGGCAGCGCCAGGCCGCAGTTGGCGGCCGCGGTCACCACGTAGACGAACGGGATCGGGTTCAGCCCCAGGCTCTGGAAGGTGCTGATGGTGATCGGCACCATGATGGCGACGGTGGCGGTGTTGCTGGTGATCTGCGTCACCACGAAGGACAGCAGCGAGAAGACGGCGATGGCGGTGAACCCGCCGCCGCCGGCCAGCGGGATCAGCCGCTCGGCCAGGAACTTGGCGGTGCCGGTCTCGCTCAGCACCTGGCCCAGCGCCGAGCCTCCGGCGAAGAGATAGATCAGTCCCCACACCATGTGCTTCTCGGCGTACTCCCAGGTGAGCAGCGGCTCGCCCTTGTAGCGGACGGCGAAGCTCAGCACCGCGAACGCGAGAAACACGAACGCCGGCGCGAGGCCGGGCAGCAGCGCCGCGTAGATCTGCCGCGTGAACGCCAGCAGCGTCGCCGTGACGAAGAACAGCAGGCCCCAGCGCTCGGGCGGCGTCAGCGCACCCAGCGACGCCAGCTGGTCCTTGAAATAGGTGCGAGACCCCTCGACCCGCTCCATCTCCGGCGCGAAACCATAACGCATGAACAGCGCCGACGCGATCGCCATCAGCACCGTGACCGGCAGCACGCGCGCCAGCCAGGTGGTGAACAGGAACTCGTGGTCCACCAGCTCGCGCTCGATGAACTGCACCGCCAGCAGGTTGTGCGCGCCGCCCAGCGGCGTCCCGGCTCCGCCAACGCTGGTGCCCCACGCGATGGCGATGAGCAGCGCCGAACCGAACGCGCTCTTGCCCACGTCCTCGATGCCGACGAAGCGCAGCATCGCCAGCACGATCGGCATCATCGCCGCGGCCACCACGGCGTTGGGCAGCACGGAGCTGAGAATCGCCGCGATCACGAACCAGACGACCAGGTGCTGGCGCGTGCCGGTGCCGAGGCCAAGCAGCGACACCAGCGCGATGCGGCGGTCCAACCCCCAGCGTTTCCACAGCGTGGCCAGCATGTTGGCGCCGAGGATGAGGATGACGAGCTGCTCGGAGTAGGCCGGGAGGATGGCGGTGACCGGCATGAAGTTGAAAAGGGACAGGACCACGATCGGAAGCAACGCCGTCACGGCCAGGTGGACGGGCTCGGCCACCCACCACCACGCCATCCACACCAGCAGGCCCAGGCTGGCGCGCACCGGATACGGCGCCGTGCCCAGCGGCAGGGCGGCCAGCACCAGGAACGCGGCGGGGCCTCCGAGGGTGTGCAGGATGCGCAACGGGCCAGCCTCAGTCGGCGAGGGCGGCCTGCCAGGCTTCCAGGTACTTGTAGCCGCTGCCGGTGTTGAAGAGCACCACCGATTCGTGCCGCGCGATCTTGCCCTGGGCCACCAGCGTCTTGATCGCCGCCAGTCCGGCGCCGCCCTCGGGTGCGGCGAAGATGCCCTCGGTGCGCGCCAGGTCGCGGCAGGCGGCCATCAGCGCCGCGTCGCTCGCGGCCACGGCCTCGCCGTGGCTGGCGTAGATGTCGGCGAGAATGAGAAAGTCGCCGAGCGCCTTGGGAACGCGGAGACCGGCGGCCACGGTAGCCGCGCCCTCCCACTTCTCCGATGCGGCGGCACGCTGCTCGAACGCGCGGACGATGGGCGCGCAGCCCTCGGCCTGCGCCGCGATCATCCGCGGCCGCTGGCTGCCGATGCGGCCCATCGCCTCCAGTTCCTCGAACGCCTTCCACATGCCGATCAGCCCGACGCCGCCGCCGGTGGGATACACGATCACGTCGGGCAGCGCGCCCTCCATCTCCTCCCACAGCTCGTAGCCCATCGTCTTCTTGCCCTCGATGCGATACGGCTCTTTCAGCGTCGAGATCTCGAACCACCCGCGCTTCGGCGCCTCGGCGGCGATGAACGCGCCGCAGTCGGAGATCAGCCCGTCGATCAGCCGGACGTCGGCGCCGCACGCCTTGGATTCGAGGACGATGGCGACTGGCGTGTCGGCGGGCATGGCGATCACGCAGCCCAGGCCCGCCGCCGCCGCGTACGCCGCGGCGGCCCCGCCGGCGTTGCCGGCCGTCGGCAGCGCAATCGTGGTCACGCCCAGACCCTTCGCGGCCGTGACCGCGGCCGAGATGCCACGCGCCTTGAACGAATTGGTGGGGTTCTGCCCTTCCTCTTTGACGAACAGCCGCTCGAGGCCCAGCTCGGCGCCGAGACGGCGCGCGTGGATCAGCGGCGTCATCCCCTCGCCGAGCGTCACGGGCTCCGCACCGGGCAGCACCTCCGCAAACCGCCACATCGAGTGCACGCGCCCCCGCAATGCCTCGCGGCTCAGCGTCTTTGCCGCCGCGGCCAGGTCGTACCGCGCCAGCAGCGGCGCGTGGCAGGACAGACACAGGTTTTGTGGGATCGCGTGGTCCAGCACCATGCCGCAGCCGGGCCGGGAACATTGGAGGTGTGTGAGGGTAGACGCGGGCGGCGGCAAGCTGCGCGAGTCTAGCACTACGACCTGCCGCCGACCGCTAGGCCGTGGCGACAGAGACCGTTTTACGTCGCCGTTCGGCCACCATTCCACCGGTGATGCCGCCGAGAACCTTTAACCCGTGAGCCACCCAATACAGCACCGGCTGCTTGATCGACCCCGAGCCGACGAAGATCAGCAGCAGAAACAGCGAGAAGGCCACGAGTCCAATCAGGACCCCGTGGAGGACGAAGCCCGATTCGAGACGCCGGCCAACCCACAGTGTCGCGAGGTAGATCGACGCGAACGAGGCCACCAGGGCATCCACGTAGTCCAGGGGGCTCATCGGCGCCGCCACCTCGGGCATCCCCGCCAGCGTAAAGATCCCGAGCAGCAGGAAGAAGCCCGCCATTACCGAGACCTCGGCCAGGAACCCTGCCAGCAGTACCCGGCCCCAGTGAATCTCGTCGATTGGCGCTCATACCTCGACACTACGTCCGGATGCCGACCGATGTTCGGTGGCGTGAGGGATAATTCGCCCATGAAGAGACACCGCCAGCTTCAGTGGATCGTCGCCCTTGCTTCCGTTCTCGCCGCCGCCATCGCGGCCTTCGCCCAGACCGGCGCGCGGCTGCCCGCCGACCTCGACCCCGATTCGCGCGCGCGGCTGCCCTACCTGCAGCGCAAGGACATGGACGCGAAGAGTCAGGCGCTATTCGACAAGCTGCCCGGCCGCGGCCAGGACGGCGTCCTGCGAGGGCCCGCTGGCCTTCGCCGCCTACAACCCGGAAGCGGCGCTCGCCCTCTTCGACCTGCACAACGCCGCCGTGGCAGGGTCACTCCCCCCGCGCGTCCGTGAGCTGGCGATCCTGGTGGCGTGCCGCGAGACCAACTACAGCCTGGAATGGAATGCCCACCAGGCGATCGGCACGAAGGTAGGCCTCGACGCGAAGCTGATCGACCACGTGCGCGAACATCGTCTGACGGCCACCGGCATCGACGAGAAGGATGCGCTGGTGATCCGCTTCGGCCACCAGATCTTCCACGATCGCAAGATGGACGCCGCCACGTTCGCCAAGGCCGTCGAAGCGTTCGGCCGCCGCGGCGCGATGGACCTCGTGGCCGTGATGACCACCTACGCCGCGAGCGGCTTCTACGCCATCGCCGTGGACGAGCACATGCCGCCGGGACGGCCGGACCTGACGCCGGTGAACTGAGACCGGGAGACTCGACGTATGACCACGGTTTCACGGGCCGCGGGACCACACACCGAAGCTGCTCCAACGCCGCAGCCCGAGCCGCCGTTCCCGGGGATGATCTGGATTCCTGGCGGCACGTTCCGTATGGGCTCGGACAAGCACTATCCCGAGGAACGACCCGTTCATCGGGTGACCGTGGATGGCTTCTGGATCGACCCGCACCCGGTGACGAACGACCGCTTCGCGCGATTCGTCCAGGAGACCGGCCACGCGACGTTCGCCGAGAGCGTGCCGAAGGCCGAAGACTATCCCGGCGCGCTGCCCGAACTGCTCTTTGCCGGCTCGCTGGTGTTCGTCAAGCCGGATGGCCCCGTTGACCGCAGCGACTTCACGAACTGGTGGCACTGGGTCAAGGGCGCCAACTGGCGCCAGCCCTACGGCGAGGGCAGCTCGATCGACGGGCTCGAACGGCACCCGGTGGTGCACGTGACGTTCTCCGATGCCGAGGCGTTCGCCAGCTGGGAAGGCAAGGCGCTGCCCACGGAAGCCGAATGGGAGTTCGCAGCACGCGGCGGACTGGAAGGCGCCGCATATGCGTGGGGAGACGAGTTCCTACGCCGACGACCGCCACTTGGCCAACACCTGGCAAGGCGAGTTTCCGTGGCAAAACCTCGCGCGGGACGGATACGAACGGACCTCGCCGGTCGGGGCGTTCCCGCCCAACGGCTATGGCCTCTACGACATGATCGGCAACGTGTGGGAGTGGACCACGGACTGGTATCACCCCAAGCACCCCGCCGATGTCGTGAAGGCGTGCTGCATACCAGAGAATCCGCGCGGGCCGCGGCTGGAGGACAGCTTCGATCCGCGTGAGCCGCAGATCAGGATCCCCCGCAAGGTCCTCAAGGGGGGGTCACACCTGTGCGCGCCGAACTACTGCCGGCGCTACCGGCCGGCCGCCCGGTTACCCCGAGCCGATCGACACCTCGACCTGTCACGTCGGCTTCCGGTGCATCGTCAGACCGTGATCCCCAGGCTCGCGAGTCGCTCTCGACGTATAGCACTGCCGCAGCGGCGCCTCTGGGCTGCGGTCGGGGGCCGATGGCCGCGGATCAGCCGCATCTGCCAGTGCCGAATCGGACCCCGAAGGAAAGCGCGCGCGGCGACGAATCCGCACGTCTTCCTCCCAGCATCATTCTGGTTGCAACGAGTCAGATCTGGCGTTTTGAGCTGTGATGATCGGCATCGAGTCAGCTAATAGACGCTGCGGTTATCGACAGGGCAGGAGCCGCGAGCGATTTCCCGGCACGCAGCAGCTGCGGCTGATCCGCGGCCATCGGCCCCCGGCCCTTCGAGCAGCAGCTACATCAGCACGCGCATGATGTCGGAGCGCGTGATGATGAAGGTCTTCTCGGTCTTGAAGTCGCGGACGAGGACGGCGGGGTTCGCCGGGTGGATCATCGACACCAGCAGCTCCACCGGCGTGGAGATGTCCACGAACGGGAACGCGGGCTGCATCACGTCCTCCACCGGCTTGGTGCGCACTTCCGGGTCCTTCACCAGCTCGTCGTAGAGGCGCGTCTCGTTCAGCGAGCCGATGAGACGGCCGCTCTTGGTGATCGAGATCTGCGAGAAGTCGTGGGTGCCCATCAGCTTCGCGGCCTCGCCCACCGGCCGGGTCGCTTCAACCGCGAACAGCTCGCCGGCGCCGCCCATCGCCACCAGATCGCGGGCGGTCATGCCCATCACCTCGAAGAAGCCGCGCGCGCGCATCCACTCGTCGTTGTACATCTTGCCGAGGTAGCGCGAGCCGTGGTCGTGGAAGATCACGACCACCGTGTCCTTGGCCGTGAACTTGTCGCGCAGCTGCAGCAACCCGGCCATCGCCGATCCGGCGGAGTTGCCGGCCCAGATGCCTTCTTCGCGCGCCAGCCGCCGCGTCATGATCGCCGCGTCCTTGTCCGTCACCTTCTCGAAGTGGTCGATGATCGAGAAGTCCACGTTGCCGGGCAGGAAGTCCTCGCCGATGCCCTCGGTGATGTAGGGGTAGATCTCGTTCTTGTCGAGGATGCCGGTCTCCTTGTACTTCTTGAACACCGAGCCGTAGGTGTCGATGCCCCACACCTTGATGGCGGGGTTCTTCTCCTTCAGGAACTTGCCGACGCCGCTCACCGTGCCGCCGGTGCCGACGCCGACCACCAGGTGTGTCACGCGGCCGTCGGTCTGGTCCCAGATCTCGGGGCCGGTCTGCTCGTAGTGCGCCTTGGTGTTCGACGGGTTGGCGTACTGATCCGCCTTCCAGGCGCCGGGGATCTCGCGCGCCAGCCGGGTGGACACCGAGTAGTAGGAGCGCGGGTCCTCCGGATCCACGTCGGTCGGGCACACGATCACCTCCGCGCCGAACGCCTTCAGCGCGTCGATCTTCTCCTTGCTCTGCTTGTCGGTGGTGGTGAAGACGCAGCGGTAACCCTTGATCACCGCGGTGATGGCCAGGCCCATGCCGGTGTTGCCCGACGTGCCCTCGACGATCGTGCCGCCCTCCTTGAGCAGGCCCGCGCGCTCGGCGTCCTCGATCATCTGGACCGCCATGCGGTCCTTGGTCGAGTTGCCGGGGTTGAACGTCTCCAGCTTGGCGAGCACCTCCGCATCGACGACGCCGCGGGTGATGGCGTTGATGCGCACCATCGGCGTGTTGCCGATGGCGTCGAGGATGCTGTCGCAGATCTTCTTCCCAGGGGCGTTGGCCACCTGTGATTTGTACCACGTCCAGTTGCAGTCACGTGCAGCATCGAGCAGGGGCTATCAGCCGGCCGCGAGCGGTCCGATACAACTACCTGAAGCAACGTGACACTTTCGGACAAGCATAGAGCGCAGGTGCTGCGGCAGGCAGTCGAGAGCAATCTCGATGTGATCGACGACCGCCTGCCCCAACCCCTCCGTTCAGCCGCCGCCGGACGCACCGCGCGCGCCAATGGGCGCCGGCGGCGGCCATCGCGATGGCCGTCATCATGGCGGCATCGGGCGCAGGGCGTCCGATGGAACCAGCCAGATCTCGCAGGGTGCCGACCAACAGTAGCGTCGGGCTTCCTTCGGCCTCGGCCGTCCCGACACCAATCGTGGCGACGGCGGGCAAGCCGTTTTCACCGGGCGTGCTCGGCCTCGGGGTTCGCAAGGTCGCCATCGATGCGGGCCACGGCGGCACGAGCCACGGCACCTCGAGCGCCCACGGCATCTCGGAGAAGTTCGTGACGCTCGATATCGCACGACGCCTGCGACTCGAAATGCAGGCGCGAGGCTTCCACACGGTGATGACGCGCGAGGGGGACGAAACGGTGTCGCTCCAGCAGCGGGCGGCCATCGCCAACGCGGGCGATGCCGACGTGTTCGTCTCGGTCCACCTCAACTCCTTCAGGTCGCCGACGACGCTGGGCATCGAGACCTACTACCTCGGCCCGAGCGACGACGACGAGCTCGACGCGATCGCCGAGCGCGAGAACCAGCACTCGGGGTATTCGATGGCGGACCTGCGGACGCTGCTCGACAAGATCTTCACCGACGCGAGACGCGATGAATCCAGGCGCCTCGCGGCCGCGGTGCAGCACACGCTCGTCGCTCAGATGCGTCGGGTCGGCGCGACGGCCGTCGACCGAGGTGTGAAGGCGGCCCCCTTCGTGGTGCTCGTTGCGACCGACATGCCGGCCATCCTGGCCGAAGTGTCGTGTCTGTCGAACACGCACGAGGCGGAACGGCTGGGCACTCAGGACTACCGGCAGCAAATCGCGGCCGCGCTTGCGGCTGGCGTGGACAACTTCGCTCGAGCACGCGGATGAA
Organism: uncultured Acidobacteriota bacterium; assembly: GCA_963713655.1. GTDB lineage: Bacteria > Acidobacteriota > Vicinamibacteria > Vicinamibacterales > UBA2999 > CAWEBF01. The sequence continues at coordinate 85,150 of CAVQMT010000047.1, read as the reverse complement.
CGACAGCAGAAAGGGCAGGACAGACGTGGCAACAGACACTCGCACCAACGACGGCGTTCTCAGCGTAGGCATCGACCTTGGCACCTCGCGGAGCGCGATCTCCTCGTCCACCGGCCAGCAATTCGTGGTCGATAGCTTCGTCGGATGGCCGACAGACCTCGTGGCTCGCAAGGTCCTTCGCCGCGATCTCCTGGTCGGGCGCGAAGCGATCGACAACCGCACGATGCTCGATCTGCACCGTCCACTCGAGCGCGGTCTCCTGAAGGAGGGCTCGTCCAAGGACCTCGAGGCCGCCCGAGAGCTCTTGCGTCACTTGTTGGGACTGGTGGGGGTGAAGAACAGCAAGCGCCAGCAGGTTCATGCGGTGGTGGGCGTACCGGCCGCGACGATGCGCACCAACAAGCAGCAACTGCGGAACGCGCTCAAGGGTGTCGTGGACAGCCTGATGATCGTGTCGGAGCCCTTCGCCGTGGCCTATGGCTTGGATGCGCTGCTCCACACCTTGATCATCGACATCGGGGCGGGCACGACCGACTTCTGCCTGATGCAGGGCCGCTACCCGACCGATGACGACCAGCGGTCGCTCACGGTCGCGGGCGATTCCATCGACGAGCAGCTCCAGAAGCTCGTCCAGGCCCGCTATCCCGACGCCAGTTTTACGGTCTTCATGGTGCGCGACTGGAAGGAACATTACAGCTTCGTCGGCGAGCCGACCGAGCCGGTCATCGTGAGCGCGCCGGTCAACGGCGCGCCAACGCGCCTCGACATCACGGCCGAGATGCGCGTCGCGTGCGAGTCGATCGTGGCGCCCATCGTCGAAACGATGCTGGACCTCCTGCCGCGGGTCGAGCCCGAGTTCCAGGAGCGCGTGCGCAAGCAGGTGATCCTGGCCGGCGGCGGGGCCCTCATCCGGAACCTCGGTCCGACTCTCGAAAAGGCATTGGAGCGAGTGGGCGGCGGGAAAGTCCGCGTGATTGACACGCCCTCCTTCGTCGGGTCGGACGGCGGCCTGGCCATCGCCAAGGACGCGCAGGACGGCGACTGGGACCGGCTGGTCAACTAGCGCGGTCCATCCGCTAATCGATCGCAGGACATGAGTCGCGTCGTGGAGGAACCAACGGGGACCGAAGCGCCCACGTCGGGCGTCGTGGACACGGCCGCACGCGGCGCGTCCCAGTCGAGGGCCACCGCCCCCGCTGCTCTGCTGACGCGGACGGTGGGCGACGACGGCTTCATAAAGTGGCAGGTTGCCCGTCCACGTGGTCGATGGCGTGTGATGAAGGTTGCAGCAGTGGCCGCGGCCGGCCCCCTCGGCGTGGGCTATTTCGCTCTCGCCGGGGACGAACGTGCCATCGACACCACGTCACGCGCGGCGCCCGCGCGCCCCGCGCTCGCCGGGCCGGTGGCCGCGGGCCAGGTCGTGGCTCCAGCCCGGCCGGTCAACACGGTTCCCAGCGCCGGTGCCGACAACGATCCGGCCGTCGAGGCAGCCACAACGGCCGGCCTTTTGGCAACCGGACCGTACGCCGTGCAGATTGCGGCCGTGCCGGACGATCGCGAGGCAGAGCAACTCCTGGATTGGCTTGCCAAGGAGGGCTACTCGGCGTACCTGGAACCCACGACGACCGGACGCGGCCGCCTCCTCCGCGTTCGAGTGGGCCCACTGCCCTCGCTCGAGGCGGCGCAGGGCATGGCCGCGCGGCTTGGCGAAGCGGGTTATGCCGCGCCCTGGATCACCGGCGTCCACCGAACAGATCTTCGCTAGTCCGCGAGTCGCTACGTCATCGGTCTTGACCGACCACCGAGAGTCGAGTTGAGGTAGTCACGCCTGGAGCCCGGAGCCTGGAGCCAGCAGGCGAAGCCGCTAATGCGTCATCGCGTAGATGTAGTAGTTGACGCCGAGGCGGTAGGCGTCGCCGGTGCGGTCCTGGCTGTAGAGTCCCTCGGCCGACCACTCCCAGTACTCGGCGATGTCGTTGTTGTGGTTGGCCAGCGCGATCATGCGCCCGCCAGGGTCGTTGTTCTCGAACATCGCCCAGTAGCCGGGCACCACGTTCATCGACGGGTGCGGCACGTCCAGCTTGGTGATGTTGTAGAACGACTTGAAGATGGTGTGGCTCTCGTCGATCTTGATGAACTCGTGGTCGGGCAGCGCGCGCTTCATCTGCCGGGTCATGTTGTCCCAGTGCTCGGGGCCCTCGAAGTCGTCGAAGATCACGAACCCGCCCTTGAGCAGGTATTCGCGCAGCCGCGCCGCCTCGCTGGCCTCGATGGCCCAGTAGCCTGGCTCCCACACATAGAGGATCGGGTTCTGGAAGATCTCGGGATCGTCGAGATCGAGGACGTTGGTCCCGTCCAGCCGCACGCGGGCGTGGCTGATGTAGTCCAGGATCGCGCCCATGTTCTTGTCGGCCGCCGGGTAGTCGTGCGACCAGGCGGCGCCGCCGAAGCCGAAGCCGCCGAGGCCCGAGCCGTAGATCAGCCGGGTGAACACCAGGTTGCCGTCGTAGGGCACCGCACGCCGGAACGACGACGCGCCGCGCCGGCCCTGGGCGAAGACCATCAGCGGGATCAGCAGCAGCGCCAGCGCGGCAGCGAATCTGGTGTGACGGCGTCGCATCACGGTCTCCTTATCGCTGGCGGGGTCCCAACGTGTGTTTCCCCACACGTTGGGGTGCCTCAGTGCGTCATCGCGTAGAGGATGACGTTGATGCCCACCGCGTAGCCATAGGGCGAGAACTGGTAGAAGTAGCGCGGGTCTTCGCCCTCGCGCTCCCAGGCGTCCGAGATGTCGGTGTTGTGGGTCATGAACACCATCACGTTGCCGTGCTTGTCGAAGATGGCGCGCGAGTGCGGCTCGGCGCTGTCGGCGCCGCGCTCGGACGTCTCGTAGGGGTTGCGCCGCCACGACTGGATCGACGGGATCTGCGGGAACTCCTTGACCTGCAGCTGCGACTTGAAGATCGGGTGATCGAGAGCCACGTCCTGGATCGGATACTCCGACGGCGGCAGCACGTGGGCCAGCTCGGCCGTCCAGTTCTCCCAGGCATAGCTGCCCCAGAAGTCGTCCACCCACACGAAGCCGCCCTTCAGCAGATACGCCCGCAGCGCCGCCGCTTCGATGTCGTTGAACGAGATCGTGCCCACGTCCTCCATGTGCAGGTAGGGACACTGGTACAGCTCCGCGTCCGTCAGGCGCACCGTCAGGTGCTCCGGCTCGCCTTCCGCGTTCCGCGGCACGCGCGTCTTGGTCAGCTCCGAGAGGCGGATCGAGAAGTTCAGCTCGGCGTCGGGATAGTCCGTGGACCAGCCCTGGCCGCCGGCCTCGCCGCGGACGCTGCGGTAGATGGCGCGGCAGAAGTTGAAGCCTTTGCCGAAGGTGTCGGCGGTGGGAAAGCGCGGCGGGGCGCCGCGAGGACCGAAGCCACGAAACCCGAACTGCGCGGCAGCAACCGTGGCCAGGCCGAGCACCAGCCCGGCCACGATGACGCCGCGAACCTTCACCGAGGTGCTTTCGCCAGGGAGCGGTAGTACTGCTCCACCAGCGGGCGGAACTCGGCCGGCACGTCGTCGGAGCCCGAAAGCGCCGCCTGGTTCCGGTCGCCTTCCACCTTGCGGCGCAGGTCGAACTCGAACCGCTTCAGCCCCTCGGCCACCGCCGTCTGCAGGCGCATCAGCTCCGCCACGTTCTGGTAGACGCGGTCGTCCTCCAGCTCGCGCAGCGCGTTCATCACGCCTTCCAGCTCCTTCGGGTCGATGTCCTGGCCGCGCAGCTGGCCGCGCAGGTCGCGGGCGTCGTTCAGGTACTGGCGCGCGTCGTTGCGCAGCTGGCGCATGTCCTCGGGGGTCAGCCGCGCGTTGCGGCCATCCCACCAGCCGCCCCACGACGAGCCGCCGTTCCAGGCGCCGCCGCGGTCGAAGCCGCCGTTGGTGAAGCTGCCACCGCGGTTGTCGCCGCCCTCGCCGCCGCCGCCCTGTTGGCCGTCCTGCTGACCCTGGCCCTCGCCCTGGCCCTGGCCGTCACCCTGGCCCTGGCCCTGGCCCTGGCCCTGCGCCCTGGCCTTGTCCCTGCTGTCCCTGCTGGCCGTTCTGACCCTGCTGGCCCTGACCCTGGCGGCCGTTCTGCTGGCCGTTGCGGGCCTGCTGCTGACCGTCCTGCTGGGCGTTGCGATCCTGCTGACCCTGGTCCCCTTGCTGCGCACGCTCGCGCGTGCGCTCGGCCAGCGACTCGGCCCCGCGCGCCAGACGGCGCGCGCGATCGAGCGCCTGCTCCTGCTTGTTCTCGGTGGTGTTGCCGCTCTTGCCGATCGCCGCTTCCGCCTCGTCGAGACGCTGGCGCAGCTCGTCGATGCCGCCGGCAATGTCGGCCTCGGCGGCATTGACGTCGTTCTGGTTGCGACTGCGGCTGACCAGCTGACGCGAGTAGCGCACCTTGTCGCGCAGGCGGTTGTCGCGAATCGCTCCCGCGGCCTCGGCCATCTTGCGGGACGCGGCCTTCTCGTCGCCGGCGGCGTCGCGCGCGGCGCGATCCAGCTGCCCTTCCAGCTCGCCGAGCTTCTGCTCGAGCGCGTCCTTCTTCTCGTTGACCTGACGGCTCTGCTGCGCGCGCTCCGAGGCGCCGGAAGGCGCCAGCTGCTTGGCCTGCTCGGCGATCTCCTGCTGCCGGCGCGCGATGTCGTCGGCCTGCGCCTTGGCCTGCTGGATGTCGCGCTCGGCGCGCTGCGACTGCCCGCGCTGCAGGCGGCGTTCGGTCTCGCGCAGCCGCTCGAGCGCGGCCTGCGCCTGGGCGGACGCGTTGGCGTCGCCGCCGGCCGCGGCCTTGCGCATCGCATCGGCCGCCTCGCGCATCTGCCGCGCCGCGTCGGCCAGGTCCTGCCGCTCCTCTTCACGCGCCAGGCGTTCCAGCCGGCGTGCGGCCTCTTCCACCTGTTCGGCCAGCGCCCGCTGCTGGGCGTTGCCGGCCCCGCCACCACCGCCGCCACCGCCGCCGCCGCTGCTGTGCCGCCTTCGAGCGCGCGGCGCCGCTGCCGCTCGGCTTCCTGCTCCTGACGGCGCGCCAGCTCCTTCAGCTTCTCCAGCAGCTCGTCCACCTGACGGTCGCCTTCCTGCTGCATCGCCTGGTTGGCCGTCTCGTAGCGGCTGGCCATCTTGTCCAGTTCCTGGTCGAAGATGTCGGCCAGCTCCTGCTGCATGGCGCCGCCGCCCCCGCCGCCCCCGCCGCCCTGCTGGCCGGCGCTGACCTGCAGCTCGTACTCCTCCTCGGCCTTCTGCAGGATCTGCAGCGCCTTGTGCTCGTGCGGCAGCGCGGTTTCGGGCGAGACCGCCGTCAACTTGCCCTCGGCTTCCTTCATCGCCGCCACCGCCTGAGGCATCAGCTCGGCGATCTTGGCGAACGCCGGATCCTGCTGCACGAGCTGGCTGTTCATGCGCGTGATCAGGCCTTCGACCTGCTCGCGCAACCGCGACTGGGACAAGGCGACCACGGTCGAGCTCTGCTTCAGCTTCTCGGGCGTGAACGTCTTGCGGTCACGCTGGACGTTGAACGTCGCGGAGATGATCTGCCGCTGCTGCTCGGACAGCGCCTCCACCTGGTTGCCACCACCGCCGCCGCCCCCGCCGCCGCCGCCCTGCGATTGCGCCTGGCGGAAGTCCTTGGAGAAGGGCCGCACGCGCAGGAAATACAGGTCGCTGGTCGCGCGCTTGGCCCCCGCGGCGCCGTCGTTGTCCGTGGCGCGCGCGTAGTAGGACACCGAGTCGCCCACCTGCACGCCCAGTTCTTCCATGTAGAAGGTGTGGCCGGCCGACACCTCGGGCAGCCGGCGCTGGCCGCCGAACAGCTTGACCACCTTCTCCTCGCCGCCGTTCACGGAGTAGACCAGCTCCAGATCGCGCACGCCGAAGTCGTCTTCGGCCTTGGCCTCGACGAACACTTCCTCGACCGCCGACGCCGTGGTGTCGCGGCCGGGGCGGACGAACGACACGGTGGGCGCGCGATCGTCCAGCACGTCCACGGTGTACTGCGGCGATCCCGTCACACGCTCGCCGTTCGGCGCCACCAGTTCCACGTGGTAGAAGCCGTCGCGCTCCGCGGTGAAGCTCGCCACCAGCGATCCGTCCGGCTGCGACGCCAGGTCGGCGAACTTGTCGTCGCCGAGCGCCAGCCGGCCGGCCGTGGTCTTCATGGTCGGGAACACCTGGACGCGCACCTCGGTGCCCTTCAGCACGGCCACGTCGCCGCCGTCCTCGATCTTCTGCGGCTCCAGGCCGGTGTAGGCGGGGAAGCGGTACTCCAGCGCGATGCGCTGGGCGTAGGGCACCTCCACGACCTTCATCGTGAAGACGGGCGTGCGCACGCCGTCGGCTTCCACGTAGTAGTCCAGCTGAGCATTGAGGTCGAAGATCATCGCCTCGTAGGTGCCGCTCTCGGTGCGCACGAGCGGGATCGGCTCGAACTTGCCGTCCGCGCTGCGCCGCGTCATCAGCGTGGCGTCTTCCGACTCGAAGCCGAGCAGCTTCGCGGAGATGGTCTGATCGGACCCCTTCGGCACCGACGTGTTCCCGGGCTTCACCTCGATGGAGTACGGCACCGCCGCCTCCACGCGGCTGACCATGAACATCGCGCTGAGCGCCTGGCGGATGAACGCGGGGCCGGTCAGCACCACCGCCAGCGCGACCACGGCCACGGCCGCCAGGCTGGCGGCGTAGCCGCGCAGCGGCGCCTGCTCCACGCGGCGCGACGCGCCGATCCGCGAGCACGCCTCGACCGCCTGTTCCACGACGCGCTGCACCAGCGCCGCCGACTCGGGGTTGCCGGCGCGGCTGGCCTCCACCGCGCTCAGGAGCGTGGCCTGCAGCGACGGTTCGTGTTCTTCGAGATAGAGCGCCACCTGGTCGTCGCTGACCTGGCGGCGCAGGGGCCGGAGCAGGAACCAGTAGCCCGACGCGGCCAGCGCCGCCAGCAGCAGACCGCGCGCCGCCCACACCGACGCGGGGCTGAACCGGGCCTGCTCGATGCCGAAGGCGGCCGCGAGGATCAGCACCACGGCCACGACGACCCACGCGAAGGACGCCGCGAAGAGCCAACTTCAACCGCCAGCGGTTCCGTACCTCGCCAATGATGCCGAGCACCGGGTTGGACGAGGCGGAGCGAGGTTGCGCGTTGTCGAGCATGGGCCCCCCGTGTATGACGTCTGCGTGACTGTCTCTAAATTCTAAGCCTTCGCAAGCCGGTTCGAGATCAGCGTATCGAGGCCCAGCAGCAGAATTCCGGCAAAGAGCAGATACCACCAGATTCGCTGACTTTTCTCGCGGGCCTCGGGTGTCAAGGGCACCGTGTTGGCCGCGGCGGCGGCCCCCGGGGAGCCGCCACCAGTGGCCGACACAATCTCGGCCGGGTCGATCGGGGTGGGATCCGCCTCGGCCGGGTCGACGTTGGCCGCCACCACGGCGGCTTCGTTGCCGTCACCGCGCAGCTCGTAGAAGCCCTGTTCCGTCAGCTCCAGGACCTCGGCGCCCTCGTCGGTCAGATCCACGCGGCGGCCGCCGGGCGTCAGCAGCACGCGCGGCGGGGCCTGTCCCTTGCGCGCGCCGGCCGACGTGGGATCCAGCACCTGGCCGACGGTGAGCGAGGGCTGCGGCGGCACGTAGGCGGCCAGATAGGTCGCGGCGCGGTGCACGAACGGCAGGAACACCGGCTTCATCGGCAGATCGGTCCAGCTCTGGTCCAGCGACGACGACCACAACAGCACGCGGCCCGCGCCGAGACGCTTCTCCAGGACGGCCGGCGCACCGCCATCGAACCGGGCCAGCACCTGTGCGTCGGCCACAGCGGCCACCTGCCGGTAGCCGTAGATGCGCGTCGACGAGAAGTCGCCGCTGCGCGGTGCGCGAAACGCTTCGAACACGGCGTGGCCCAGCTCCAGGCCGGTCACGCGCGCCGCCGGGCCACGGGTGCGGTCCACCGGCGCGCCAATCGAGGCCGGCAGCGCTTCGACGTCCGACGGCCAGCTGGCGCGCTGCCCCGCCGCCACCAGCAGCCCGCCGCCGCCTTCCACGTACCGCGCCAGCCGTCTCGCCAGCGCCGCCTGCACTGGAACGTCGTTCAGCACCACGACGGCGCTGCGCCGCAGGTCGTCGTCCGAGACCGTCTCCGGGACCTTCGTGACGGCGTCGAACTTCGGCGCCTCGCCGATCGCGAGCGCCCGCGCCACGTACAGACTGTTGCCGCCGCTGCCGCGGTCCACCAGCGTCACGTGCAGTGGATCGGCCGGCGACAACACGAAGTAGCGGACGTTGTCGGCCGCCAGCGCGTCGTCGCTCAGCTTCAGCGAGCCACGCATGTTGCGCTGGCTGACGGTGACGGGATCGAACGACACCGAACCGCTGGCGCCAGCCTCGAGCGATACCGGCTTCGAGCCGACGGACAGCCCGTTCATCTCCAGCATCAGCGTCAACCCGGACACGGGCGCGTCCGCGTGGTTGGTCACGCCGGCGGTGACGACCACGCGTTCCTGGTTGGCGAAGGTCGATCGCGCCAGCGACGCGGCGGTCACTGTGACGTTGGGACGGTCCGAGCCGCCCTGCACCGCCACCGGCGTCAGCACCGCGCCGGGCGGAAGGGACGTGCCCTCGGCGCCCTGCCAGCCGGTGCGCTGGAAGTCGCTGATCAACACCACCTCGCGGCGCGGCAGCAGCGAGTCGGTCAGCAGGCTGTTGGCCACCTTGATTGCCGGCGCGTAGCGGGTGGAGCCCGCGCCGGGCTTGGCCGCGTCCACCGCTCCCGTCAGTGCGTTCACTTCGGCCGTGGACCGCAAGGCGATGTCGGCTCCAGAGGCAAACAGCACCACCGACCCGCGGTCGCTCCCGCCGAGGCCGCGCAGCGCATCCCTGGCCGCCGACTGCGCCCGCGCCCAGCGGTCGCCGTAGCCCATGCTGTAGCTGACGTCCAGCAGCACGACCAGCTCGCGCGCGCCCTGGCCGATCGCCACCGGCGCATCGGGACGCGGTCAGCAGCGGTCGGGCGAACGCGGCGATGATGAGCGCCAGCGCCGTCAGCCGGATGGCCAGCAGGAGCAGATTCTGCAGCTTCCGCCGGCGGACCGACGAATACGGGATCCGCCGCACGAACATCAGCGACGGGAAGTGGACGATCTGCTTCTTCTCGCGCTGGGTGAGGTGCAGCAGGACCGGAATTGCCAGGCCGGCCAGCGCAACCAGGAACAATGGGGCTAAAAAGGACACTACCGAAGCTCCTTTTCAACAATGACACGCTTCGGTAGTGTCCTGCCTATTTCTCTTTGCCCCGCTACGACCACCCCACCACGCTGAACAACGCGTGGCGGGGACCCCGGTTCGCGGGGCTGGACATCTTCCACGATCGGCAAAGTGTTTAAGCGCGTCACGTCAGTGGCCTTGGAAATGTCCTGGTGCTCTCTGGCTACCGCTTCTTCATCGACCGCGAGCGACCGCTGAGGTAGCGGAAAAGCACGTGGTCCAGGGGTTGGGACGTATCCAGCATGGTGTAATCGACCCGCACCTTCGAGAAGCTGGAGCGCAGCGCCTCGATGTGGGCCCGCACCAGCGACCGGTATTCCTCGCGGAACGCCTCGGGAACGACCGGCATCTGCTCGCCTGTTTCCAGATCCTCGAACGGCGACGCGTCGGCGAAGCCGAACTCGAGCTCGGTGGGATCCAGGACGTGGAACACGATGATGTCGTTGCCGCGAAACCGCAGCGGCGACACCGCCTCGAGCACCGTGTCGGGATCCTCGTAGAAGTCGGAGATCAGCACCAGGATGCCCCTGCGGCCGAAATGCTCCGCCAGCTTGTGGAGCGGCGCCTTGAGGCTGCCCGGCGAACCCGGCTTCAGCCGGTCCATGACGTGCAGCACCGTCTCCATGTGCTTGGCCGACGGCGGCACGAACTCGACCACGTCGTTGTCGAAGGCGGCGAAGCCGACGCGATCACGCTGGTGGTGCACCAGGTTGGTCAGGCAGGCGGCGACGATGCGGGCGTAGTCGAGCTTGGTGATGCCGCGGCTGCCGTAGTCCATCGACTTCGACACGTCCAGCAGCACCGAGAAGTTCATGTTCGACTCGGCCTCGTACTCCTTGATGTAGAGCCGGTCGGTGCGCGCCCACACGCGCCAGTCCATCCGGCGGACATCGTCGCCGGGCACATAGCCGCGGTGCTCGGCGAAGTCCACCGAGGCGCCGAAGTACGGCGCCTTGTGCAGGCCGTTGATGAAGCCGTCGACCACCGCCTTCGACACGAGATCCAGGTTCCCGATGCGCGCGAGCACCACCGGGTCCATGAACCGCGCGCCGGGGACGGCGTGGATTTCCTGCATGTCACATCCCGGAGCGCGGCAGCGGCACCGTTTCCAGCAGGCGATCCACGATGTCGTCGGTCGTCACCGATTCTGACTGGGCGTGGAAGTTGGTGATGATGCGGTGACGCAGCACCGGGTGCGCCAGCGCGCGGATGTCCTCGAAGCTGACGTGGTAGCGCCCGCTCGTCAGCGCCCGCGCCTTGCCGCCGAGCACCAGGTACTGCGCGGCGCGCACGCTGGCGCCGAACGCCACCCACTTCTTGACGAAGTCCTTGGACTCGGGGTCCTTCGGCCGCGAGGCGCGGACGATGTCGAGTGCGTGCCGCATCACCGGCTCGGCCACCGGCACCCTGCGCACCAGCCGCTGGAAGTCGATCAGGTCGTCGCCGCTGACCGGCTTGTGCAGGTCGGGGTCGGACAGGCCGGTCGTCGACCGCACGACGTCGAACTCCTCGCCGTAGGGCGGGTGCTCGATGATGATGTGGAACATGAACCGGTCGAGCTGGGCCTCGGGCAGCGGATAGGTGCCCTCGAGCTCGATCGGGTTCTGGGTGGCGAACACGTAGAACGGCTCGGCCAGCTGGTAGGTCCGGCCCTGGATGGTGACGCGATGCTCCTGCATCGCTTCGAGCAGTGCCGACTGCGTCTTGGGCGGCGTGCGGTTGATTTCGTCCGCCAGCACGATATTGGCGAACACCGGCCCCGGCGCGAACACCATCGCGCGGCGGCCGGTGGCCGGGTCTTCCTGCACCAGGTCGGTGCCCGTGATGTCGGACGGCATCAGGTCGGGCGTGAACTGGATGCGGGAGAACTTCAGGTCCACGACGCGCGAGATGGTGTAGATCAGCAGCGTCTTGGCCAACCCGGGGGCGCCGACGATCAGGCTGTTGCCGCCCACGAACAGCGTCATCAGCACCTGGTTGATGACGTCTTCCTGGCCGATGATGATCTTCCGCAGCTCCGTCAGGATCTGCTGGCGGCCCGCGTTCATCTTGTCGGCAAGCGCGATGTCGTCGGGCGACTGTAGATCGACGGCTTCACTGACCGTGGCGTGTCGTATGTCACTCATCGGCGATTGACTCCGGTCGGAAATGCGCGCGGCCGGCTATTTGCCTTCGGCCGTGCGAATCTCGCGCGTCTTGAGCGCGAGGGCGGTCACCAGTTTTTCGAGCTCGGCGGCATAGCGCGCCGGCGGCATCGATTCCTTCAGCAGACGATGCGCCTCGACGCGGCGCTCCAGTTCGCGGCGCTCCAGGTAGAGCGCCCGCAGCTTGGGGTCGGTGGGCAGATCGTCCTTGCCGACCGTTCCCAGCGAGACGATGTTTGCCACCTTGCCGTCCTTGGCGGTGGCGGAGGGATCCTGGCTGCCTTCCTTGTCGCCGTTGTCGTCCAGGATGGCGTGCTCCGTGGCCAGCAGGCCTTCGCGCTCGTAGGCCTGGGCCACGCCCGCCTTGGCGAAGAGGAACGCCTCGAGCACGCTGACACGCTTGTTCTTGTCCGCGTCGGCGGTTTCGGAGTTGAGGGCCTCCACGAAGTGCCCGCCGAAGAGCGTCGCGTACTGCTCCGCGCCGTTGCGCGTGGCGGTGACGAGGGTGCGGCCCGGACCCGACAGCGCCTCCACGAACGGCCCGCTGGCGCTCGCCGTGTTCACGAACACCACCTGGCGGCTCTTCAGCTTGGCGAGCAGCGGCGCGAACTCCGCCGGTCCCATGTCGGGGCCCGGCATGTTGAACTTGGCCGTGCCGCCGCCGGCCGTGCCGTGGCCGATCAGCGTCACGAACACCACGTCGTCGGGACCGGCCTCCTGCGCGAACCGCTCCAGGGCCTTGGTCACTTCTTCGCGCGTCGAACGCCCGCTGACCTTCTTGTCGCCCTCCGCGGGCGCGTCCACGAGATAGATGAGGCGGCTGGCGTCAACGCCCAGGCGCTCGGACGACTCGGCCAGCGCATTCCCCCACGCGTGGAACGTCTTGCCGTGGTCGGGATCCCCGGCCAGCCCGACGACGATGAGCAGGAACGCGCGCAGCATCTAGCTCAGCCCTCGCAAGCCGCGCGGTAGCCCCATTCGGCGCACAGCAAGGTCATCAGGCCCACCAGGATGATGGGCATGTTCCACAGCTCGCGCTCTTCGAGCGCTGTCACGCCCCGGCCGGCGTAGCGGATGTCTTCGGCGAGGCGCGACACGCCATCCGGCGTGTAGAACCGGCCGCCGGTCTCCTCGGCAATCCGGCGCAGCGGCGCGGGATGCATCGTCGGGTCGAAGAACTCGCCCTCGCCGGCCACGGCCCGGACGTAGGACACGCCGGTGCCGATCGTCTCGGTGCCGCGCGTGGCGTCCACCGTCACCTCGTAGGCACCGGGCTCGGCGCTGACGAAGCTGCCGCGGTACTGCCCGTCGCGCTCCCCGGTCCACTGCAGCGGCACGTTCAGGGACTGGCCGTTGGGCCGGGCCACGTTCGCAATCACCGACGCGTCGTTCACGCCGACGAACGACTTGTCCACGACCGTGGCCTCGAGCTGCACCGCCTCGCCGGGCTCGACGCGATCGGTCAGCCGCACGTCCACGGCATCGGGCACCCCATCCACCATCCACCGGAGCAACTGCCGCCAGAACTGCTCGTGGGTCTGGTCCTCCAGGGGGATGCTGGCGTGCATCTGCCACTGCCAGGAGTCCTGCGCGGTGAAGGCAATCGCCTTGCCGCGTCCGTACTGGTGCGACGCCAGCACCGTGTGGGTGCGGCCGCGCTCGTCGGTGCCGGTCAGAAGCGCCGTCGCCGCGGGCTTGGTCGGCAGCGGCGCATTGATGCTGGTCAGCTGCGGCAGCTCGGCCCAGCGCGCGGCCGACGCCGCCTCGGTGGCGGCGATCTGCGTCGCCGCGTGCGACTGCCCGGCGCGGGTGGGCGCCACTTTCAGGCGCGCCAGCGGCGCCGGTTCGGACGCGCGCGTGCGCGGATCGATCAGCAGCGGCAGCGCGTCGGCCACCGGCGTGCCGCCGTAGCCGCCTTCGCCGAACGAACGCGCGCCGCCCAGCATCAGCAGGCCGCCGCCGCGGCGGTCCACGAAGTCCGCGATCATCTGCAGCTGGTCGCCGCTGAAGGCGCCGGCCTCGATGCTGCCGAGGATCAGCCCGCGGTAGCGGAACAGCTCGTCGCGCGTCTTGGGGAAGCCGCCGGCCACCTCGTCGGGGTCGCCGTCGATGCGCATGTACTTGTTGTCGGCGGTGCGCTGCAGCGCCACCGTCAGCAGGTTCTTGTCGTCGGCGATGGCGCGGCGCAGGAACTTCATCTCGAAGCGCGGCTCGCCCTCGTAGTAGAGGATGCGCTCGCGGGCGTCGCGAACGTTGATCAGCGCCTCGCGGGCGTTGTTCTGCGTCACCGCTTCGCCGTCGATCGGCGCGACCCGGAACCGGAAGAGCCGCGGGCCGGGCTCGAGCGCCTCGGCGCGCACCCGCACCGAGGCGGGGGTGCCGTTCGGCGGCAGCTGCACTTTTTCCGATCCCACGATGCGCCCTTCATCTTCGACGTCTACGGTGACGGTTCGGCCGGCGTAGCCGGTCTGCGTCAACGTGACGTCCACCATCAGCGAGGCGCCCATCAGGACGCTGCGCGGCGTGGTGACGCGGTCCACCTGCAGGTCGCGTGGCAGGGCTTCGGAGCCGACGCCGACCGTGAAGACGGGCAGCTTTTCGGCCTTCAGGCCGAGCAGTGCCTCCGACAGCGCGTCATCGCTCGTGTCGGCGCCGTCCGACACCACCACGATGCCGGCCACCGGCAGCCCGCGCAGTTCCTCGCGCACGCCGTCGAGGGAGCGGCCAATCTTGGTCTGGGTGCCGTCGAACGACAGTTCCTTGCGCGGACTCGACCCGGCGCGCCGCTGACGAGAAACGGAAGGTGCGCACCAGAAACCGTTCGGCCAGCGGCTTCAGCGCCGGGCTGTCGGCCCCCCCGAACTGGTCGCGGACGTATTGCGCGCGCGGCGCGCCCTGCACGTCGGGGATCTGCATGCTGCGCGAGTCGTCGAGCACCACCGCCACGACGTTCCGCTGGTTCACCGCGGCGCGCACGACCAGGGTGGGCCGGAAGAGGCAGAAGAGCACCAGGCCCAGCGCGGCGACGCGCAGGCCGGTGAGAATCACCTTGTCGCGCAGGGTGCCGTCGGCGACCGTGACCCGGCGATAGGTGTAAATGGCCGCCACGCCGACGAGCCCCGCCACCAGCGCCGCCACCAGCGACGCGCTGGAGACGTCGAAGCGGAACTCTCCCTGCTGAAAGACGACAGGCCGGTACGAGAACAGCGCCTGAAACAGGGCGTCAAACATTGAGGACCCCTCCCAATCCCTGACCCCTGAGGCCCGGAGAGAGGGGCCGATTGTACCGCACGCGGTGGGGCCGGGTCGTTCTTCCTAGTCTATGGCGCGGAACCGGCCGGGGGCGCTCAGAAAATAAACCCGGCTACGAGCACGACCATCGCCACGCGGCCCACCCATAACGCCGTCCGAGGCCGGGCGTGCTTCAGCCAGTTCCAGTAGGCGGCCATCGCCGCCATGGCCGCGATCAGCGCCAGCACCACGCCCAGCGTGCCCCGGGGGTCCAGGGTGGCGCCGAACGCGTGCACCAGACCGTAGCTCCACGCCGAGCCGTAAATCACGCAGAGGTGGATGAAGTAGATGAGCAGCGTTTCCTGGGCCATGGCGCTGAAGACGTGCGGCAGGCGCGTCACCTGCCCGGCCGCCAGCGCGATGGCGCCAAGGATGAGCAGGCACGCGCCGGCGCGGATGGCCATGTCGATGGGCAGAAGACTCCGCGCCCCGCCGGCGAAGACCTCGTGCGGGTACAGCGCCACGGCGTAGCCGGCCGCCACGATGATCGCGCCGGGGACGATCAGGGCGCGGCGGGTGAAGTCGCCCAGGTGCGCGCCGCCCCACCGCGCGTACAGCTGGCCGAGCGCGACGCCGATCAGGATGAAGGCCGACCACGGGAACAAGGGGAAGAGCGGGAACTCCGGGCCGAACACCGGCGCCAAGTAGGCCCAGATCCCCATCGGCAGCCACCGGCTCCACTCGATGCTCCACATCAGCGGCGTCAGCGCCACCATCGCCACCGCCAGCGCCAGCGCCACGAGCGCAGAACCGGCGCCGCGAGGGCACCAGCAGCACCAGGCACTGCACGCCGATGAAGGTGACGCCAATCAGCTGCAGCACGTCGGCGGCATAGAAGCTGCGCCACTGCGGTTCGCGCGCCCACGGCAGGTCGAAGACGCGGCCGGCGGGAAAATGCAGCATGTAGCCCAGCGCCGATGAACAGGGCGAACCGGCGCACGCGCTTCCACCACTTGGGGCTCAGGGTGGTGTGGGACGCCCAATGCCGGCCGGTGGCGACGCTGAACGCAAACCCCGACAGCAGCAGGAACAGGCTCGAGGTCAGCCCGCGCTGGAACTGCCAGGCGCTGTGCCAGGTGCCAGCCTTGTACATCGGCGCCAGCAGCGCGTCGATCGCGTGGCCGTAGAGCATGAACACCACCGCGAGCGCGCGGGCCAGGTCGATGAAGATCACCCGTTGCGCGTGGACGCCGGGCAGGCCGGGAGGCGGAGGCGGAGGCGGAGGGGTCGCCAATCAGTGCGTCATCGCGTGCAGGAGCACGTTGATGCCCACCGCGTAGCCGTCGGGCGAGAACTGGTAGAAGAAGCCGGGATCCTCCCCCTCGCGTTCCCATGAGTCGGCAACGTCGGTGTTGTGCGTCATCACCACCATGATGCGGCCGTGCCCGTCACGGATGACGCGGAAGTGCGGCACGGCGCTGTCGGCACCGCGCTCGGAGGTGTCGGCGCCGCGCGTCGAGCGCCAGAACGCGATGTTCGTGATCTGCGGGACCTTGGTGACGGTGAACTGCGATTTGAAGATCGGATCGTCGAGCGGCACGTCCTGCACCGGGAACTCCGCCGGCGGCAGCACGTCGGCCAGTTCGCGCGTCCAGTGCTCCCAGGCTTCCGTGCCCCAGAAGTCGTCCACCCACAGGAAGCCGCCCTTCAGCAGGTAGTCGCGCAACTGCTCGGCCTCGTGGCCGCTCGAGGCCGACCGTGCCCACGTCCGACGCGATCGTGAACGGGCACTGGTACAAGGCCTCGTCGGTCAGCCGCACCACATAGTGGTTGGGCTCGCGCCCGCCGCCGCGGCTGACCGGCGTCTTGGTCAGCTCGGAGAGCCGAATCGTCAGGTTGATTTCGCCGTAGGGATAGTCCGTGCGCCAGCCCCCGCCCGAGGGCTCGCGACGCACCTGCGTGTACATGATGCGGCAGACGACGAAGTTGCGATCGGGGAAGGTCTCGGGGGCAAGGCGGACCGGCGCGTTGAAGAAGTTGCGCCCGCCCCGGAACTGCGCCAGCGCCGCGGCCGAGCACACCAGCAACACGCCGGCCCCGACGGCGAGGATCCCGAGCGTACGACGGCCGCGGCCGGCGCCAACCACCTTGCGGCGAGTATAGCGCCCGGCCGCTGACCGCACCCTTCGCGCCGCGGTCGCGAGCCTTACTTCAGCGGCGAGTAGTCGGTGGGCTCCATGTAGACCGCCTCGATCTTCACCGGGCCGACGCCCGATTCCTTGGCCACGGCAGCCCATTCCTGGTCCGCGCGGAACGCGTCCCAGCTCTTCTTGGCGGCCTCGCGGCTGGCGTGGCGCCAGCATGTAGACCATCGTCGTCCCCGACGCCGGCTGGTCCATCGTCTTGCCGTACCACACCGGCGTCATGCCGTGACGCGCGAAGAACTTGCCGGTATGGTTGCGGAACCGCGCGTGCAGCAGGTCCAGCTTGGCGCTGTCGGGCACCACGTAGGTGCGCAGCTCGAACACGCGAGGCGCCTGCGCCGACACCACCTGCTCGCCGGGGAACATGTCGCGCGCCACGAATCCGGCCGCGAACGCGAACATCAGCACCAGACCTGCAATCGTTCTCTTCATAGCCTCGTCCTTCTGCCGTTTGCCGTACACAGGTTCGGCGGCAACGCTACCGCCGCGTCCTTGCCCACCACCGTCGTCCACTCGCGCACCCGCCAGCCGGTGACCAGCCCGTTCTGGACGTACGGGATCGTCGCGCGCGAACGCTTCCGCCGCCGCCGGCGAGTCGCCCTGAAACAGCAGCGCCACCGCGTCGGGCGGGTTGCCAAGCGCGCCGCCCAGCACCAGATCGCCCTTCGCCACCGCCGCGCGCGCCAACGCGATGTGCGCCGCGCGCAGCGGCGCGCGCCGGGTCACGTAGTCGCTCACGACGTCATAGGTCAGCAAATAATGCAACGCGTCCTCAACGGCACCAGCGCGAGAATCGCCGCCGCGCGGTGAGGTGCCGGGGCCGCGATTATAGTCGTTGGCCGCGCGGGCGCGCGAGTGCTACCGTTGTCGCTCTTCAGGTGCGCACGGCACAGTCTTCGCAACGGCGATCGACGATGCCGCCACGCTCCTTACAAGAACGCCTGACGCTGCTGGAGGATAAGAGTGGCACAACTCGAAGCGTCGCCTGTTGCCGTGCTTCGCGACGAAATGCGTGCCGGTTTCGCCGAGGTCACCAGGCAGTTGCAGGCGCTGGAGCAACGGCTCGAGCAACGGTTCGAGCAACGGCTCGAGCAAGGCCTCGAGGAAACGCGGCGACATGCGCGCGTGCTGTACGAGGACCTGGTAACCCGGATCGCGACCATTGGCGAAGGCGGCCCTCCGTCGACGCGTCGCGTTCGACGGAAGCCCTGAGCTCGCCTTTTGCCTTCTGCCTTCTGCCTTCTGACCGCCCCGTGCGAGCCATCAGCGGACGCCAGGTTAGAGCTAAGCTAGCCCGGAGGGGTGAGGTTCATGCAGCAACGGCAGCTTTCCCTGGCGCTCCTGTTCATCACGCTGGCCGCGGCGTGTACGTCCGGGCCCGAGCAATCGGCCCCCGACGCGACGTCGGCGGCCCCGGCAGCATCGCCAGCCGAACGGAAGTACCTGCTCGAGACGGTGGACGATGCCGCGGTGGTGCAGCTGTACGCCGACGGCTTCGACGCGTTGCCGTTGCGCGAGAAGACGCTGATCTACCACCTCTATCAGGCGGCCCTCGCCGGCCGCGACATCTTCATCGACCAGAAACACCGCCACGCGCTCGAGATGCGCAGCGTGCTCGAAGCGGTGATTACCCGCCCGCAAGGCCTCGACGCCGCCACCAGGAGCGAAATCGAACGCTACGCCAAGCTGTTCTGGATCAACAACGGCCCCTACAACAACCTGACGGCACGCAAGTTCGTCCTCAAGACCACGCCCGCGGTTTTCGCCGCCGCGGTCAAGGCCGCGGTCCAGGCGGGCGCCACGGTGACGACGCCGGCGGGCGAATCGCTGGACGCCATGCTGACGCGGCTTGACGCCGATGTTCTTCGACGCCGGCTTCGAGCCGATCGTGACCAACAAGGCGCCGGGCCCGGGCAAGGACATCCTGCTCGACAGCGCCAACAATCTCTATTCCGGCGTCTCCGTCCGCGGAGGCCGAGGCGTTCAAGAAGGCCGGCCTCGAGAAGAACGGGCTGAACTCGCGGCTGGTGAAACAGAACGGCAAGCTGGTCGAAGAGGTCTACAAGATTGGCGGCCGCTACTCCAAGGAGATCACGGCCGTCGTGTCGCATCTCGAGGCCGCAATCCCGTTTGCGCCCGAGGCCACGGCCGCCGCGTTGCGGGCGCTGATCCAGTGGTATCGCACCGGCGACGACGCCGACCGCGCGAAGTACGACATCGCCTGGGTGGCCGACAAGGATTCGCCGATCGACGTCATCAACGGCTTCATCGAGGTCTACCTCGACGCGCGCGGCGTGAAGGGCGGGTGGGAGAGCCTGGTCTTCTTCGTCAACAAGGAAAAGACCGAGCGCATCCGCAAGCTCGCCGACAACGCGCAGTGGTTCGAGGACCACATGCCCTTCGACGCCGAAGTACCGCAAGGCGAGCGTGAAGGGCATCGTCGCCAACGCCATCGACGTGGTGGTGGAAACCGGCGACTCGGGCCCGGTCACCCCCGTCGGCATCAACCTGCCCAACGACCAGAAGATCCGCGAGGAGTTCGGCAGCAAGTCGGTGTCGCTGAGCAACGTCAACGAGGCCTACGACAAGTCGTCGCCGGACTCGATGCGCAGCGAGTTTTCGTGGACGCCGGAAGAGGCGGAGCGCAGCGCGAAGTTCGGGACGCTTTCGGGCGAGCTGCACACCGACATGCACGAGGTGATTGGCCACGCGTCGGGCCAGCAGGCGCCCGGGTTCAAGGGCACGCCGCAGGCGGCGGTGAAGGAGCACTTCTCGGCGCTCGAGGAAGGGCGCGCCGATCTGATCGCGCTGTATTTCATCGCCGATCCGAAGCTGGCCGAGCTGGGCGTCGTGCCCGCCGCCGACCAGGAGGCGATCGCGCGGACCGAGTACGAGGCCTACACCCGCAACGCCATCGTCCAGCTGCGCCGGGTCCGCGAAGGCACGCAGATCGAGGAAGACCACATGCGCAACCGCCAGATGGTGGTGCGGTGGCTGATGGCCAACACCAAGGCGATCGCGGTGCGGCGAGCGCGACGAACAAGACCTTCTACGAGATGGTGGACGCCAAGGCGTTCCGCGACGGCGTCGGCCGGCTGCTGGCCGAGGTGCAGCGCATCAAGTCAGAGGGCGACTACGCCGCCGCGGCGAAACTGTTCGGCGACCACGGCATCCACTTCGATTCCAAGCTGCGCGACCAGGTGGTGACACGGGTGGACGCGCTGAAGCTGCCGTCCTACACCGGGTTCGTGATGCCCAAGCTGACGGCGGTGCGCGACGCGGCCGGGGCGATCACCAGCGTCACGATCTCCTATCCGCAGGACCTGACGACGCAGATGTTGGAGTATTCAGGGGCCCGGAAGTAGCTCGGCGCCCGATCAGGTCTTCAGTCTCCGGGCTACGGTCTCCAGTCCCGCAGTGCGGAACTGCAGCAGTGGTCTTCTGCCTGTAGCTTCTGTAGCCTGTTCTGCCTTCTGCCTTTACGTTGCTCGGCCGCCCCGGCAGCCGGTGTGCGTTCTCTATCGGCACCGGTGCAATCGAGCCGGCGGGAGTAAATCCGAACACGGCGCCGTAGAACGCCAGCTCGGCTTCCAGGCTGCGGATGATGCTGTCCGCGCGGCGGAAGCCGTGCTGCTCGCCTTCGAACGTCAGATACGCCACGGGCTGGCCCTTCTCGCGCAACGCGTTGGCCATCATCTCCGACTGATTGGGCGGCACGACCTTGTCCTCGAGCCCCTGCAGAAGGATGAGCGGACACGACAGCCGATCGACGGCGTGAATCGGCGAGCGCCGCCTGTACTCCTCGCGCATCGCCGGATACGGGCCCACCAGGATGTCGAGGCACCGCGCTTCGAACTTGTGCGAATCGGAGATCAGCACTTCCAGGTCGCTGATCCCGTAGTAGCTGGCGCCGGCGGTGAACACCTCCGGGTGCTGCGTCAACGCCGCCAGCACCGTGTAGCCGCCGGCGCTGCCGCCGCGGATGGCGAGGCGCCGCTCGTCGGCGCGTCCGGTGGCGACGAGGTAGCTGCGCGGCGTTGATCAGATCGGCCACGTCCACGATGCCCCACTGTCCGTTCAGCCGGCGTCGGTAGTCGCGCCCGAATCCCGTGCTGCCGCCGTAGTTCACGTCCACCACCGCGAAGCCGCGCGTGGTCCAGAACTGGATCTTCAGGTCGAAGGTGGGATCGGCGGCTGCTATCGGGCCGCCGTGGCCGATGACGATGAGCGGCGGGCGTTCTCCCGCGCGGAGCCGACGCCGCCGCGTTGCGCGGCGCATAGTAGAAGGCATGCGCCGGCTGGCCGTTCGTGGTCGGAAACACGATCGCTTCGGCCTCGGACACGGACGCCGGGTCGAGCTCGATGTCCGAGGCGCGCTTCAAGATCCGGGCCGGCCCGCCCGTCGAGCGGCAGCACCATCACCGCGTCCGCCGCGCCGCTCTGCCCCGCCACCAGCGCCACCTCGGACGCCGACGCCGCCAGCCACTCATCTGGCTGCACGCCCGGCGCGATTGGCGTCAGCGTGCCGGTTGCGAGGTCCACGCGCCCGAGGTGCCAGCGGCCCGCCTTCGTGAACGACACGACCAGTTGGTCCCGACCGGCGCTGGCCCAGGTGGCCGTGGCCAGGATCCACTGCGGCCGCCCGAACTCGGTCTCGGGCGGCGGCGTCTTCAGCACCGGCGTGACCGTGGTGAACGGCGGCACGGCGCGATAGAGCCGCCACCAGCCGTCCCGGTCGCTGGCAAACACCAGCGAGCCGTCGGGCAGCCACCCCGGCTGGTAGATCGACTCCTCGGCCCCGCCGGCCACAAGCGTCGCGGCGCCGAGCGTGCCGCTCGCCGGCGATGTCCGCCACCCACAGCTCGGTGCCGTCCCACGGCATTCGCGGGTGCCGCCACGAAAGCCAGCACAGGCTGCTGCCGTCGGGGCTGACGCGCGGCGTGGAATAGAAGTCCTCGCCCGAGGCCAGCACCAGCACCGGGCCGCCGTCGAGCGGGACGCCGACGAGTGTCGTGACGGCCTCGCGTCCCGGTTCGGTGTGGTCCTCCCGGATGCAGACGAGCTGCCGGTTGCGGCGGTCCAGCGCGAAGTCGCCGTAGCAGAACGCGCCCGCGGGCGTCAGCGGCGCGGGCGCCGCGCCTGGCCTTCGAGATCCAGGGCATACACGCGCTGATCGCTGAAGTTGACGAAGTAGACGTGATCGCCGTCCACCAGGTAGGCGCCGCCGCCGTACTCGTGCACTCGTCGAACGCGTGTTGAACCCGGCAGGCGTGACGTCGCGCGTCGTGCCGGCCGCGGCATGCCGACGAGGACGTTGCGCCCGCTCTCCTGCGGACGCCCTTCGATCCAGTAGACGGCGTCGCCGTCGAGCGCGACGCTGCTCAGCCGTACGCCCTGCGCCGCCACCAGCGCGGCGCTGATGGGTGAAGGCCAGGTGCCGTAGGGCTGCTCCACGTCTGACACTTTACTCGCTGGCTCCAGGCTCCGGGCTCCGGGCTCCGGGCTCCAGTAGAATCCGCATCGGAGGGCGGCGCATGCGAACAATCACGTTCGTCGGGTTGGTGGTAGCGGCGGCCGTGGCAGTGACGCTCGGTCAGGGCCGTGAGGGTGGCGGGCGCCAGGGCCGGTATCCCGCGGCCACGGGCGGCGACATCCTGATTACGCCTGTTCTGCACGCCAGCGTACAGGTGGAATACCGCGACACGGTCGTGCACGTGGACCCGTGGAGTACGGCCGACCTGGCGCCGCTGAAGAAGGCCAGCCTGATCCTGGTCACCGACGATCCGGCCCACCACCTCGATCCGAAAGCCATCACGCTCGCTGCGACGGCCGGGCGCGCCCGTCGTGGTGACGAAGAAGGCGCAGGCGGGCTTCGCGGAGGGCGTGCCGCTGGCGAACGGGCAATCCACCATGCTGGCCGGCGTGCGCGTCCAGTCGATCGCCGCCTACGACCTGACGCCGGGCGCGCCGGAACACCCAAAGGGCGAAGCCAGCGGCTACCTGATCACGCTCGGTGGCCGTCGCATCCTCTTCGCCGGCGTCACCGAGTGCGTCCCCGAGCTGCTGGCGCTGAAGGACATCGACATCGCGTTCATGCCGATGAACATCCCGCCGAAGCGGATGACGCCGGCCGCGGCCGCCGACTGTGTCAAGAAGCTGCGGCCCAAGGTCGTCTACGTCCAGCACTACGACAACGGCGCAGTGGCGGCGATCACCGGCGCGCCGGCGCCCGCGCCGGGCTGGCTGACGATGCCGACGGTGGCCGACAGCCTGCAGGCGTTCAGGAACGCGCTGGCGGGCTCGGGCGTGGAGGTCCGGCTGCCGGACTGGTACGCGGTGCCGTCAAAGTAGGCGCGGCCCCCACCACGCGCACCGCGTAGTAGTCACCCTGGCGCTCGACCGCCAGCGGAGCGCCGTACACCGCCGCCAGATGGTCGGAGGTCAGGGCCTCAGCCGGCGGGCCGTCGAACGCGGCGCGGCCGCACGAGAGCAGCACGATCCGCCGGATCTCGGGAATCACCTCTTCCACGTGGTGGGTCACGATCAGGATCGTCGTGCCCTCGTGCGCGAGACGGCGGATCGACTCCAGGAACTGATGCCGGGCCACGAAGTCGAGGCCGGTCGTCGGCTCGTCCAGCACCAGCACCTCCGGCCGCGTCACCAGCGCGCGCGCGATC
Organism: uncultured Acidobacteriota bacterium; assembly: GCA_963713655.1. Classification (GTDB taxonomy): domain Bacteria; phylum Acidobacteriota; class Vicinamibacteria; order Vicinamibacterales; family UBA2999; genus CAWEBF01. The sequence continues at coordinate 61,621 of CAVQMT010000047.1, read as the reverse complement.
AGCACCCGCCGCCGCTCGCCGGTGGACATTTCGGTCAGCGGCTTCGCCGCCAGGTGTGCCGCCTGCACTCGCTCCAGGGCCGCGCGGCCCTGCGCGTGCATCGCCGGTGTGACGTCGTGGTGCGAAAACAGGCCCTGCGTGCCCAGCAGGCCCGAGGTGGCGGCGTCCAACCCCGATACACGTCCGCCCCAGCTGCTCATGCCGAAGTTGGCGTCCAGGTCGCCGGTGACGACACCCATCCGGCGGCGCAGCTCCTCGACGTCGGTGCGCTCGTCGCCGAAGATGCGCAGCGCCGGACGGTCGTCGCCGGCGGAGGTTCGCGGACGCTCGTCCAGCGTCAACACCCGCATCAGCGTCGTCTTGCCGGCGCCGTTGGGCCCCAGGATGGCCGTGTGCTCGCCGCGGTGGATGCGCAGCGACAGGCCGTCGAGCGCGCGGGTGCGCCCGCGCATCACGGTGGCGTCGATGAACTCGAGGACCGGCTCGGCCAGCTCGCGTCCTCCGGTCAAGCGTCCACGAACGTGGTGACGCGGCGGCGGGTGCGCTCCCTTGAGCGAGCACTCGCGCAGCGTGTCGGCCAGCTGATCGAGCTGGGGCACGCCTTTGATCATCACCGTCGGGAAGTGCGGATCGCTCGACCGCAGGTGCAGCACCGACTGGTTCAACAGCCGCATCCCGAGCGGTTTGTGCAGGTCGAAGTGATCGATGCGGAACAGCTCGACGTTGTCTTTGATCGTCGAGAACAGGCCGTGCTCGATCTGGACCCGCTGCGTGGTGATGCGGTAGTGGAGCGACAGGCTCCGTACCCAGTAGACCAGGTAGGCGATGCCGATCGTGATCACGACCAGCACCCACTGCCCGACGCTGGTAATCGGCGCCGGACGCCCGACGAACAGCTCGCGCTCCTCCTCGGCCACCTGGGCGTCCTGGAAGGCCACGAGATCCGTGTTGCAGAACCGGCACTTGATGGCGGCGGCCTTGATGGTTTCGCCGCACACCGGACACGCTTTGGTTTCCGCCTCGTCGCTCACGGGCCGCTCCTTGTAGAGGTGCCTCAGTATATTCGGGGCACCCCGCGTACAATGCCGCCTAGCTGAGGTCCCGACATGCACATCGATCGCTACGTGAAAATCATCCTGACCATCATCGCCGCTGAGCTGCTATGGATTGGCCTCAAGGACGGCGCGACGCCGGTCGTTGCGCAGGCGCAACGGGCGCCCACGTCCGTCGTAATCACCGGCATCGAGCTGTCCGGCCCCGAGGCCGGCTTCCTGCCGGTGGCGGTGGTGGGCGGCTACCGCAGAATTCCGGCCGCGGCGCGCGAGGCCGTGGATCGGCTGACCACCGAAGTGACCGCCGAACGGCCGCTGAGGGTGGAGACCGAGCGGCCGCTCGACGTCGCCGTACAGGGCACGGTCAGGGTCACCGCCGAACGGCCGCTGCGGGTGGAGAGCGTGCCGTACACGCCCTCGAAGGGCCCCGGCGAGTAATCGCGCGGCGGCGTCTCGGGGCTCTACCCCACCAGCAACGACACCGGGAGGGGACCGACGGATCGGTTCTCCCCGGTCAGCATGCGCCGCAGGTAGCCAATCTGGCCGAGGTGGAACCCCGCGTGCGCCGCCAGGTGGATCAGCAGGCGCTGCGCCCGCACGGGCGTAGGCAGCTTGTCGTGCGCCAGCGTCGAATTCAGCGTCGCCGCGGGCAACGACGGCAGCACCTGCACCACCACCGCCCGGGCACGGAGCAATTCTTCGACCACCTCGGCTCGCGTGCCCGAGCGCTGCGCGAACTCCTTCTCCCGGTCGCGCACGTACCCGGTCTGGCCCAGCAGCGCGCCGACGAAGTGCTGGAGGTTACCGGCCACATGCAGCGCCAGGTTGCCCGCCGCGTTGGTCACCCCCGGTCCGACCCGCCAGATCGACGCGTCGTCGGGAAACGCCTCGATCTCGCGCGCGACGCCGTCCAGCTCGCGCGTCAGCATCAGCGCCAGGTCTTCGGTGAGCGCGGTGGCCATGCTGCAATAGTACACAGGGCCGCAAGTCGTAAGATCGCGTGATGCCCTTCAAAGCGCTGATGTCCTGGCTCGGAGTCGAGGAAGCAGCGGCACCCGAGCACACGCCGCTCCGCGACCTGATCGACTCGCTCGATCGCCTGGAGCCCGACCGCGCCCGGCACCTGGCGCGCTTCGCTTACCTGCTGGGCCGCGTCGCCCTGGCCGATCGCCATGCCAGCGACGAGGAGATTCGCGCGATGGAGGCGCTGGTCATCGGGGAAGCGCACCTCTCGCCGGAGCAGGCTACCGTCGTCGTCGGCCTGGCCAGGACCAGCAACCTGCTGTTCGGCGGCACCGCCGACTACGACGTCGCCCGCGAGTTCGCGGAGTCTGCGACCTACGACGAGAAGCTGGCCCTGGCGCAGCTGCCTGTTCCAGGTGGCGTCGAGCGACGAGGCGATCTCACTATCGGAAGAGACCGAAATCCACCGTATCGTGAACCAGCTGAAGATCCTGCCGCAGGACCTGATCAAGCTGCGCGTCCTGCACGGCCGCTTCCTGCCCGGCCGCTCGCCCGGTACGCCCACTCGAACTGCCATCGTGCCGGTGCGCAGATCCAGCACGATCTGCGACGTCGAATACCGCCACCCGCCGATTCTTTCGTGTTCGGCCACGGTACGCGATGTGCCTTGACCCCGCTTAGCTTGAGCGCGATTGGGGCCGGAGCTAAGCTGAGGGGGTGGCGACGTGTCCACGCTGGAAGAACGAGTGGCCTTCATCGAGGGCCAGGTGAGCGAGCAGTCGCACGCGATGGTCGAAGTGCGTGAGGCAGTTCGGATGCTCGAGCACCGCGTAGACGGGCGATTTGAGGCCATGGACCGGCGCTTCGAAGCCATGGACCGGCGCTTCGAAGCCATCGATCGCCGTTTCGAGGCCGTTGACCGCCGCTTTGACACAGTGGACCGCCGGATCGATGCGCTCGATGAAAAGCTGTCCCGTTACTTCGTCTGGTTGGTGGGCCTGCAGGTGACCACGCTCGTCGCCATCGTCGGCGCCCTACTCACTCGAGCCTAAGGACCGTCGCGACCGAATGGTCGCCCGAGAACTAGGGCCGCCGCATCAGGCGGACAAGATCGCGCGCGTCCCGCACTTCCTTGGACGCTTGCCTGGTTCAATCAGTTTCGCCGCCTGCGTATGCGGCATGACAAGCGGGCCGACATCCACGAGGCGTTCCTCTGGCTCGCGTGCGCACTGATTTGCTGGCAGTCGATGCGCAGGACATGGAGGTAGCGGATGGCCACTTCTCCGGCGCCCACCCGCAGATCCCGTAAAGGTGGCCCGACACCTAACGGAGTACGCCGCGCTGCTTGAGCCGCATCGAATACAGCACTAGGAATGCGCCGAGGATGATCAACACGACGGCGCTGATTGACCCGACTCTGCCCAATACATCCGCGTCCGGATTCAGCAAGGTCCACACGCTGTTGATGATCATCGCCAGCTGCGAGGCTGCGAGCCACCACACCGTCCAGGACTTGCGCATCAGCAGACCCACCGACGCAAACAACCCACCCCACACTGCGATCGTCCACGCCACCACGTACCACGCAGGCACAGCCGCGAGATAGGCCGCCATCTCTGGCGTGATCCCCGCCACCCGGAAGTAGGCGGCGTTCTGTGTCAGGGTCATCACGTGGCTGTAGCAGGACGCGGCATTCCAGACCACTATCAGCAGGCCTACCAGCCAAAGGTGCCACGGCGCGCGTCCGCCGGGCGCAACGCGTGCGTCATTCATGTCAACCACTCAAACATTGCGAATGGGTCGGCCATCAAGTTCTCATCATCGCAGCCTCTTCGTATGACGCGTCGGTGCCAATAGGAAGGCGCTAAGGAGCAGTAGGCCGACCCGCATATCACGGCCGCCCCAGCGAGGCCCGCAGCATAACGCCAAGACCGGCCCGTCGAAGAACGTCTGCAACTTCATAGGGTCACAGGCACTTGTTGGAGGATGCGGGCTCTCGTGACACCTGATTCAGGCCGACCCACTGGCGACTCCCTCTGGAGCACACCGACGTCGAGATCCACGAAATCGAATCGTCCCGACGAATCACCGCGACACCTGGCGCGCAAAGCGCGCCAAAGAGACTCTGCCAACGAGCCAAGGGGCCATCATGGAACCCCCCTTGGTTCGTTCCGCGTGACACGCGAATGCAATCGGCCGCTGACTACCCGGACGGTGAATGCCACGATGGTTGTCGGTGGATCCAAGGCCTAGCGAGGCTGCGCCTCGGACCAACGAGCATGCAGGCTCCGCCTCGCTAGCCCAGTGTTTAATTGCCCCGCCTGCGGCGGGGCGTAGAAAACTTGACTCATTTGGTTTGAAAATTCGGTCGTCAAGTTTTCTAGTCGCGGTGGGACCGGTAGTGCAGGAGGGACGAGAGACCAGCGTGCGCAGCACGCTGGCAAGCAGACACTTTCGGTGTGCGGAAGCGGGAGGCGCCGGCCGATCACGGCCGAGCGTCGCGACCGCAGCGGCGGAGAAACTAGGGCCGCCGCATCAGGCGGACGAGATCGCGCGCGTCCCGCACTTCCTCGATCTTGTTGACGCGCGAGATCACGGCATCGGCGCGGCCGGCACCGATCACCGGCGCCATCAGATCGCGCGCCTTGGCCGCCACCGCCTCGGCGCTGAGCGGGTTCTCCTTGGTGCCCGGCGGGTGCTTGCGTGAAGTGGCGGACCACGCGGCCGTCGGCGAGCGTCGCTTCCACGGCGCCACTGCGAGGCGCCGCCGGATCGACCAGCGCGCGGTCGCCGACCAGCTGCACCTTGGCCTTCACCGCCAGCACCCGCGGATCCTTCATGCGCTCCCGCGAGTGGCTCATCTCGAACGACACCGTGCCGTCGATCAGCGCCACCGCCACCAGGTGCTGCAGGTTCACGTCCGGCATCGCGTTGCCGTCCACGATGCGCGCACCGTCTTCCGGCAGCCGGACCACGATCTTCGAGACGGTGTCGGGCGTGAGCCCGTGCTCGCGGCGCAACGCCAGCAGCGCGTCGAGCGGCCGACTGGATCGGATAGCCGACCGAGAACACCTTGATCGCACTTTCGGACACGTAGAAGCGCGTGCCCAGGTCCTGCACCATCTCCTCCGGCCGCGGCTGGGCGGAGAGCGCCAGGATCATGTTGTGCTCGCCGTCCAGCACTTCGGCGACGCCGGTGAAGCCCGACTGCACCATCGTGGCGGCGGTCACGCCGTTGCGCGCGCCCATGCCGGCAAAGTCGAACGCCTTCTCGATGTGGTCCTCGTCCCGCGTCCAGCTCCAGAGGCCGGACACCTGCTGCGCGCCGTAGGACAACGCGAAGCGCGTGCCGCGCTCGTCGAGCCGGGCCAGGGACGCCGCGGCGGCGGTGGCGCCGAACGTCGCGCTGGTCCCCTCGGCGCTGCGGTGCGTGGCCCTGACGTGGTCGGGGCCGAGCGCCATCAGGAAGCGGCAGCACACGTCGTAGCCCAGCACGACGGCGCGCAGGAACTCTGTGCCCGAGCGGCGATCCTTTTCGGCCATCGCCAGCGCGGCCGGCACGACGGCACTGCCAGGGTGCGCCTTGGTGACCGGCTCGAAGTCGTCGGTTTCGTCGGCGTGCGCGAACATGCCATTGGCCAGCGCGGCGTTGACTGCGGTGGTGCGGAGGTTGGTGGTCAGCACCGACGACTCGAGCGTGCCGCCCTGCGAACGCACGTAGCGGATGGCCGCGACTCCGGGCGGAAGCTCGGCGCCCGACACCATCGCCGCCAATGTGTCCAGGATCCGGTGTTTAGCGTCCTGCACCACCTGTGCAGGGAGTTCCCGGTCGCGCGCGGCCACCATGTAGCGCGCCAGCCGTCCGGTGACGTCGGCCGGACGCGGGTGCACCTGACCCTGACTGAGAGGCGGCGAAGAGATCGGCCGCGGCGCCCGCCACTGGCAGCGCCGCGGCGGCACCGCCGGCGTGCTGCAACAGCCGCCGGCGCGTGAGCCGCGGCACTACTTCCCCGCCGCCGCGGCGCGCTCGTCGGCGCGCGAGCCCGACAGGATGTTGCGCATCGCGTTGTTTCCTTCGTGGCAGGCGTACTCGAAGAACTGATAGTCGGACTCGCGCTTGAGCGGAAACGCGACCTTCCACGGCGCAGTCCAGGTCTTGGGATCGTGGACCGTCACCTCGTACTGCAGCACATCGGCGCTGATCGGCGTGAAGCGCTCGACCAGTTCCAGGGCGTCGCTCGGCATCAGCATCATGCCGTTGCCCTGCATGCCGGTACGGCCGTTCAGGTTGGTGGTTCGCACCACCAGCGTGTTGCCCTCGAAGCGGCCGCGCGATTCGCCCATGTAGGACTTCACCGGCGCCGGCGGCGTGGGGCGGCCGTCGAGCGGAATGATGCGCGTCTCGTGGATCATTTCGTTGCGGAACACGACATAGCCCGGTGTCTGGATGATCTGGTTGCCGTTGTTGTAGACCACCGGCATCATCGAGCCCACCACGCCGCGCGAGATGCAGCGGTCGTAGGGCCCGAGCTCGCTCGCCTGGTTCCACCCCGTCTGCTTGACGTAGGTGCCGCCGCTGCCCTTCTGACGGTCCTTTCCTTCCGCGGTCATGGCGGGCATGCGGCCGTTGGCCGGCTCCACGATGAGTGAGGACTGGCGCGAGGGCACGCCGCGCTCCAGCCAGTGCGGCGGCGGCGACGTGACGCCGCCGACGTCACCCATCGCCACGATCTCGGCCGGCGGCTTCTCGATGTCGAAGTCCAGCACGTCGAGCTCGGCTTGCTTGGAGGCCTGCGCCTCCCGCTCCTTCAACTCCTCATCGGTCAGGTAGAGCCGCGTGCCGAACCGCTCCGGCCGCTCGAAGGGCACGCCCACCATGTCGGTGCTGGGCCAGATGCCCTGCAAATCCGGGTCGCCCCACGGCGTCTTCGGCGGGGAGTACGGCGCCTGGGCGACCAGTGCGACGGTTGATGCCGCCGCGGCCACGGCCGCGATCACGGTGCGAAGCGCCTTCAATCTCATCTGTGCCTCCGGGACGCTGCGCACAGCTCTCGACTGGCGCGGCCAGCCATCGATTCTACGCCGGGCCGGCAGGCCTCGGGCGTATGGCACAATCGGCACGCCATGAAACACCTGCTTGCCGCGCTGGTCATCTTGTCTCCGCTGTCGCTCGTCGCCGGCGGCGACGCGCCCAACCACCCGACCGGCACGGCTGGCCTTTTCATGGTGGACAAGCTGGGTGGGCACATCCGCTTCTTCGATCCGGCCACGATGCAGGAGCGCTCGAACCTCAAACTGCCGGCCAACCCGCACGACTTTGTGTTCTCGCCCGATCACACGCTGGCCTACGTGCCGATCTATGGTCCGGGCGTCTATGGCCGCAACCCCGATCCGCAGCACCACCTGTATGTGACTCGACCTGGCCAAGCGCGCGGTGGCGAAGGTGATCGACCTGTCGCCGTACAAGTCGCCGCACGGCATCCAGATCGCGCCCGACGGCACGGTCTACGTGACGGCGGAACTGGACCGCAAGATCGTCCACGTGGACCCCGTGCGCGGGCGTGTGATCGAGGCGATCGACGCCGAAGGCTCCGCGCATTGGATGGCCATCCTGCCCGACGGCAGCAAGATGTATGTGGCCAACAAGGACGACCGCCTGTTCGTGAGCGTGGTGGACCTCAAGACCAAGCAGATCGTCGCCCGCGTGCCGATGGCCAAAGGCACGCAAGGCATTGCCGCGTCACCTGATGGCAAGGCCGTCATCGCGATGGACCTGGCGGCGCCCGTGCTGGCCGTCATCGATCCCAAGACGGATCAGGTGACCGACCGCATCACGCTGCAGGGGCAGTCGGATCCCGCTTACAAGGCCTACTACTCGCCAGACGGCAAGTGGCTGCTGACGATGGCGGGGTCGATGATCACGATTTTCGACGCCTCGAACCTGAAGGGCCTGCAGAGGGTGTTGAAGGTAGGCGCGTTCCCGATGGGCATCGGCTTCTCGGCCGACGGCACCACGGCCGTCGTCGCCAATCACGGCGACGGCACCGTGTCCGTGCTGGACCTGGCCACGGCGCGGGTCACCAGGACGTTCAAGGCCGGGACGGGAATCGAGACGCTCGGGTACTACTGAAGAACAAGGCAAAGGCTAAAGGCAAAAGGCTAGAGGCGAGCGCTGAAGCGGGGCCTCGCACGTCGCTCGGATACCTCGAGGTGAACTCCGCCAAGCCGCTTGGGCGTGGCCATTAACGTCGTGGCGTGTCTGCTGTTGGCGCAGCCGGCCCAGGCCCAGATCGCGCCAACCGAGCCGGGCGAGGCCGTCTCACCCGACCACCAGCACGCGTCGCCACCGCAACCTTGGATCATCAACGTCGACGGCGCGCTTGTTTGCGACCTTCAATCGCCAGGGTGGATTCAGCGGGGCCAGCGACTGGCGCTCGCAGAACTGGCTGATGGCGAACGGCCATCCGCCCCCTCGGGCCGGGCCGCCTGATCGTCTCGACCATGCTGACGCTGGAGCCCGCTGACGGTGGGCGCCGGCGGCTACGCCGCAGCTGTTGCAGATTGGCGAGGCCTACAACGGCCTGATGAACACCGACCGCCAGCACCCGCACGAGCTGTTCTCCCAGCTCGCGCTCGGGTGGTCGCAACGCGTCAAGGCCCAGACCACTGTGCACGGTCCTCGGCGCGCCGGTCGGTGAGGCCGCCCTGGGACCACCGGCGTTCATGCATCGCGCCTCGGCATCGGAGAATCCCAGCGGCACCGCTCGCCCATCACATCCTCGATTCCACCCACATCGCCTCGCAGCGTCGATCGCGGTGCGCATCGATCACGAGACGGTTCTCGAGTCGAGGGCTCGTCGTTTCGCGGCCGCGAACCCGACGACCGGCACTACGACGTCGAGGCCGGCCGGCCGGACTCCTGGGCCGCGCGAGCTCTGGTTCCGGCCGGTCTCCAGCTGGACGCTGCAGGCGTCGCACGGCTATCCTCAAACGAGCCGGAACAGCTCGAGGCCGGAGATCAGCGCCGCACCAGCGCGTCGGCGTCCTGGCTCAAAGCGAGGCGCTCGGGCTTCACCGCCGTCACGCTAGCGGTCGGACGCAACCGAGCGCGTCTTCAGCACGCTCAATGCCTTGCTGCTCGAAGCCACCCATCGCCAGCGGTGCCACCGACCGCCTACTTCGCGCGCGGAGCGACTGCAGGTGGAAACCGAGGTGCTGCTGTTCCCATTCGCTCGTTCACAAACCCCATCCCGGGGGAGCTGGCCGATCCGGTGACCGCGATCACCGTGGGCGGCTCTCGCGACATCTTCGCCATGGCGTGGGCTGAGCCGTGAGTGCCGGCGCGCGATGTCACGACCTATGCCTTGCCACCGTTGCTGCAGCTGACTCACGGCGAGCGCCCGTGGTCGTTCCACGTCTTTCTCCGGATCGCCCGCTCGAATCGCGACCGGCGGATGTTCGACATGACGATGACGGACCAAGCCACGCATGCGCACGCCCAGCACTGATAGGATTTCGGACCGCGCCGACTAGCGCTTGCGCAGCGTGACAACGAGCTCGCTTGGGCTAGTCTCGCGCGCACACGTGCCCCGAGCCTCGAAGGCTGGTGCCGTCCATCAGCAGTGCCGTCGCGGTGATGGGCCCATCCACGTTCGCTATCCCCCCGCAGCGCTCGCGGTCTTCGACACGCACGAACGAAATCTGGCCGACGTAGGCATCGCCCGTCGCCACGCCGCTGATCGCGCCCAGCCACTGCCCGTCGTCGCTGCGCCACGCCCCGTCGACGCAGTTTGCCTGCTGCACCACCGTCAGCGTGATCGGCTGAGGCGCAAAATTCGCGGACTCGATCGTCCCCACCCAGTACCGACCATGCTGACGACCGGCTCGGTGGGCGGAGCCACCACGGCTGGCGTGTGCGGCGTCTCGCTCGGAGCGGAGGGGTGGACGAGGAACCGCACGCCAGCGCGCACCACGGCAGGCACACGAGCGCGACCGCCATCGCCCGCTTACCGGGCATTCCCCTGCTCCGCCAACGTCACGATCTCCTCGAGCGCCGTCTGCCCGCCGTCTTCGTCGTACCAGCGCTGCCGATCGCTGAGAGCCTGCCGCGCGGCGGGATCCGTCAGCAGCGCGGCGAACAGGTCCTGCAGTGGCTTGGGACGTTCGACCCACGCCCTCGTCGTCGCGGCCGCCGCGAATCAGGACGATCAGAGGCGTTGCAGAGCGCCCATCACTGGTCCGGAAACGCTCGAGCAAGGGCCGGCCTCGTCGGCGATCGACGATTCGCACCTCGACGCCAGAGGCTTCGGCCAGACGCGCCACGAGCGGAACGGTGTTGGCCGAATCGACGCACCAGTCTTCGGCAACAACGATGACCCGCAACCCCGCTCCCGCGCGTCGCAACCGGGACGAGAGAGCCGCCGGGACGTCCTCTGGGCGCGCGGCCCTGGTCCACATCGAACGATGTGACACGGCAGCCGCAGCAAAGTCCGCGAAAGTGGTTCCCTGGGCGAAGACCTGTTCGAAGCCGTCGGGCGCCGGTACGACCGGGGCCTGGTTCGCCAGGATCAGGACAAGGAGCGCGAGGGCAGCCATGACACGCGGGAGCGATGCCATTCTGGCACGGCCGGGAATTGGCTTGCTAATGCCCCGGAATGCGGCGCATGCTGAAAGCCTCTCGCTTTCCTGAGTTCTGGTTTGTCCGCACGTTCGTTCCGCGGTCAGCCCTCATCAAAGCCTTCCGGCCGTTGGGCCTCTCGAGGCCAGCAAAGGACTGTCATGGTGAGCCGCCCGACCCACATCAAGCCTACGAGTTCGCGGTACTGTCGGCGTTGCGCGCCCAGCAACTGATTGCCGGCTGCGTGCCGACGGTCGCCGGCACGCACAACGCGGCCACGATGGCGCAGATGGAAGTGGCGGCCGGGCAGGTATGCCGGGCGGTCGAAGACGGCGATCCCGCCGTCGTTTCGATCGCCCTGATCGCGCGTTCCGGATCAGCGCCTGATCCGACGCTCCGGATCAGCCGACCGGCTGCGGGGCGCGGGTCGCGCGCAGCCGGAACGGCAAGGTGGTGCTGACCGGGTCGCGGAACGGCGCGGCCACGGCCGCCGCAGTCGCCGGCGTGCTGCACCAGCTTCGTATCCCACACCGCAGCCATCGCCTGCACCACGCGCGGGTCGAAGTCGGTGCCGACGTTTCGCCACAGCTCGGCCATCGCCTCGGCCGCAGGGCGGGCGGGACGATATGCACGGGCGCTGGTCATGGCGTCGAACGCGTCCGCCACGTGGACGATCCGCGCGAACAGCGGGATGTCGTCGCCGCGCAGGCCGTGCGGGTAGCCGCGGCCGTCGGGGCGCTCGTGGTGCAGCTCCACCACCGGCAGGTGCGGCGCCAGGAACGTCAGCGGCTGCAGGATCCGCGCGCCGAGCACGGGGTGCAGCTTGATGTGGTCGAACTCCTCGGCGGTCAGCTTGCCGGGCTTGCGCAGCACGTTGTCGTTGATGCCGATCTTCCCGATGTCGTGCAGCAGCGCGCCCAGGCGCAGCGTCTCGCGGTCCTGTTCCGGCAGGCTCATCTCCTTCGCCAGCAGCACCGACAGAGCGGCCACGCGCTGCGAGTGGCCCGCCGTGTAGGGGTCGCGTGCGTCGAGCGCCGCGGCCAGGGCGCCGATCACGCCGAGGTAGGCGGCGTCGGATTCGGCCTCGGCCTGCGACACCGCCGAGCGCAGCGTGTCGAAGGAATCTGCCAGCGCGTCCATCTCGCGGCTGATGCCGCTGCGCGGCAGGGGACCGTCCAGATCCTTGGTTTCCGCCATCCGCGCCAAGGACTCGGTCAGCGCGTCGATCGGCCGGGCCAGCGTCCGCGCCAGCCACAGACTCGCGGCGCCGGCGAGCAGCAGCGCCAGCGCTCCGACGAAGAACATCACCCGCGTCACTTCTGAGGTCGTGGCGGTCGCCGCCGACGCCACCGAGCTCACGGCGTAGACGCGCGGTCGATCCGAGCTGCGCCAGCCGCCGCACCACCAGTTCCTGGCCGTTCACCATCACCGGGCCCGCCGCCGGGAGCGCCACCGACGCGATCTCCGCACCCAGGGCGCCGGTGGTCGAACTCGCCACCACCTTGCCCTGGTGGAAGATCACCACGTCGGCGCGCGCACCGGCGCCAGCGAATTGGCATAGGCGTCGTCGAGCGGCGTCGCGAGCACCACCGTGCCCAGAAGGTCGGGACCCAGCTGCAGCGGCACCGTGGTGGCCAGGAACAGCGAGGGCCCGCGGCTGATCACCACCTCGTCGCCTTCGGCCGGCTCGGCCCACGACACCCGGGCGCCCGCAGGCCAGTCGTTGGCGCGGCGCCCGGCGCTCGCCAGCACCGTGCCGACTTCTCCACCAGCGCCAGCGCCGGCACGCCCATCAGGTCGGCCAGCTTCACCACCTCGTGCCGGATCGTCGGCAGCAGGTCGGCCGAGGCTGTGCCCTGCCCCATTTCGGAGACGTAGGTGTCCACGGCGGCCTTCAGCGTCGGGTTCTCGGCCAGCGCCACCGCCTGCAGGCGGCGCTCGCGGGTCCGGCGCGCCTCGATGTCGGCGAACCGCTGCTGGCTGCCCTCCAGGTCGTCGGCGGCGGCGCGGCGCAGCCGCGACTGCGTCTGCCACGACAGCACCAGGAAGGTCAGCCCCAGCACGCCGCCGATCACAGTGAAGCTGACGCCGGTAATCCACACCGCCAGGCGCGGCGCATGACCGGAGGACAATCGGGACATCGGCATGGTCAGTCCGCCAGCGGCAGGGTGAACGCGGCTTCGGTGGCTTCGCCGGCGGCGACCACCACGCTGGCCTTCGCCTCGCCGACGCGCTCGTGCCACGCCACCACCTCGTGCCGGCCGGGCTCCAGCCCGTCGATCGTGAACCGTCCGTCCTCCCCCACCCGCGCGAAGTAGGGATGATCGAACACGCGCACGATGGCGCTCATGTGGGAGTGGAGGTGGCAGAACACCTTGACGATGCCGGTCTTGGGGAACGTGCGCGCCTTCGACTTGCGCTGCGGATAGCGGCCCAGGTCGAAGGTGGCGGCGCTCGACAACGAGAACACGTTGTGGAACACCAGATCGTCGTTCGGGAAATCCACCGTGGACCCGGTGGTCACCGCCACCAGGTGCGGCACGAATTCCTCGTTCAGCTGCCGGATTTCGACGTGGCTGGGGGCCGGCGGCTCGGCGTGCGGCCGCCGGACGAACACGACGACGTTCTCCAACTCGGAGGCCGCGCGCTGCGGCGCCACGGCAACGCGGCGGCTGGGATAGGCGCCGGTGGTGTTCAGCCGCCGGGCGGGTGCCGACAGCCGCACAACCGCCGATATCGATCCGGTCGTGGCGCCGTTCTGAACGGCGGCGGTCGGAACCGGTGGCAGCGACACGGCGACGATCACCGCCAACGCGAGAAAAGCTGCGACGCCGGAGGCCTTCGAGCAGGCCCCGGGCTTGCCTTCCGGGATCGGCACGCATGGGCTTATCGGACAGGCCAGCCCGAGCGTTAGGCGTCAGGCGGTGCGCCGGGCCCCACCTGCACGAATTCAGTTAGCCGTCGGTGTCGTTCGAGCCTTCGTGGCCTCGTCTAGACCAACTTCATCTTCGACAGCGGCAGCTCGCGCGCGCGCTTGCCGGTGGCGGCGTAGATGCGCGTTGCCGAGCGCCGCAATCACCGGCGGCAGGCCCGGCTCGCCGACGCCGGTCGGCAGCGCGTCGCTCTCGACGAAGTGCACGTTCACCTGGTACGGCGCGTCGGTCATGCGCGCCACCTGGAACTGGTCGAAGTTGCTCTGCTGGATCCGGCCGTTGGCCGCCGTGATCTCGCCGGTGCGCGCCAGGCCGACGCCCATCACCGCCGCGCCTTCCATCTGCGAGCGCACGCGATCCGGGTTCACGACCACGCCGCAGTCCACCACCTGGTCGATGCGCGGCACGCGGAAGCCGCCGCGCCCGTCCATCTCGACGTGCACGACCGAGGCCACGTAGGTGTTGAAGCTGCGGTGCGCGGCAATGCCCTTGCCCCTGCCGTTGCCCCTTCAGCTTCGCCCAGCCGCTCTTCTCGCCCGCCACCTCGAGCACCCGGCGCAGCCGCCGCGTGTCGATCGGGTACTTGTCGATCGGCGCGCCGTAGTTCGAGTACTCCACGCCCTGCGCCTTGAGGTCCAGCACCTTGCCCGGCCCGAGCATGTCGAGCAGGAACTCGAGCGGGTCGCGGCCGGCCGCGTGCGCCATCTCGTCGACGAAGCTGCCCGAGCGCGAAGACGTGGAAGTTGTTGGTGACGGCGCGGAACCAGCCGATGCGCACGTTGGCCTTGGCCGGGCCGTTCTCGGCGCGGATGTTGGCCACGTCGTACGGCACGTCGGTGAAGCCGAGATCGAGCTCGAACGGCAGCGGGTAGTCCACGTCACCCGCGAACGTCGAGGCGATCGGCTGGAACGCCGTGCGGTGCAGCCACGCGGTCGGCTTGCCGTTGGCGCCCACCACCGCCTTGTGATGCACGGCCGCGGCCGCGTGGTAGAAGTCGAACTTGAGGTCGTCCTCGCGGTTCCAGACGACCTTCACGGGCTTGCCGACCGCTTCGACAGCAGCGCCGCCTCGGCCGCGAAGTCGGGCTTGCTCTTGCGCCCGAAGCCGCCGCCGAGCAGCGTCACGTGGCAGGTGACGTTCTTCTTGTCGATGCCGAGCGCGGCGGCCACGGTTTCCTGCGCCGCCTGCGGGTTCTGCGTCGAGGTCCACACCTCGACCTTGCCGTCCTTGAACTCGGCCACCGCCGCCGGCGGCTCCATCGCCGCGTGCGCCAGCATCGGCGTCGAGTAGGTCGCCTCGATCACCTTGCCGCCCTTGGCGAACTCGGCGTCCACGTTGCCGAGGTTGCGCACCACCTTCTGCGGCTGCCCCACCGTCGCATCAGCTGCTTCTTGAACGCGCCCGACTCGAACGACGCGTTCGGCGCCGTCGTTCCACTCGATCTTGAGCGCCGCGCCGGCCCTTGAACGCCGCCCAGGTGTTGTCGGCAATCACCGCCACGCCGCCGAGCGGCTGGAACATCAGCGGCGCCTTCGGCGGGTCCAGCCTGACACGTCTGCGCACGCCCTTCACCGCCAGCGCGCCCGGCGTCGTCCACGCTCTTCACCGAGCCGCCGCACGACCGGCGGGTGCTCGATCGACGCGCACACCATGCCCTCGCGGAAGGTGTCGAGGCCGAACGGCGCCTTGCCGGTGGTGATGTCGCGCAGGTCGTAGATCGCCGCGCTCCTGGCCGACGAACTTCCACTCGCTCTTCGGCTTGAAGCGCAGGTCCGCGTCCTTCGGCACCGGCAGCTTGGCGGCGTCCGGCACCACGGCGGCAAACGCCAGGCGGCGGTCGCTCGGCCGGTGGATCAGGATGCGTGGTTCTGGACCGTGATCTCCGACGCCGGCACCTCCCACCGCGCGGCGGCGGCGCTCACCAGCATCGACGCGCGCCGCGCGCCGGCGCGGCGGAACGCGTCGTAGAAGTCGCGGATCGAGCGCGAGCCGTCGGTGTTCTGGTCGCCGTACTTCGGGTCGCCGAGCCCCTGCTCGATGCGGACGCAGCTCCAGTCGGCGTCGAGCTCGTCGGCGGCGACGAGCGGCAGCGTGGTGCGGATGCCGGTGCCCATCTCGGACCGGTGCGTGATGATGTAGATCGTGCCGTCGGTCTCGATGCCGAGATAGACGCTCGGGTTGAGCGCCGCGCCCTGCGCGCGCGTGCGCACGGCCGGGTCCTGCGCGAAGGCGGACTTCGGCAGCACCTGCGCGGCCAGCACGAAGGCGCCGGTGGAGACAGCGCCGTGCCGAGGAACTGGCGGCGGCTGACGTTTTCGATGAGGCTCATGCCCGCGCCTCCGCACGTTCGCCGCGGTCTTGATGGCGGCGCGGATGCGCTGGTAGGTGCCGCAGCGGCAGATGTTGCCGGCCATGGCGCGGTCGATGTCCGCGTCGGTCGGGTTCGGCGTGCGGGTCAGCAGCTCGGCCGCCTGCATGATCTGGCCGCTCTGGCAGTAGCCGCACTGCGGCACGTTGTGCTCCGCCCAGGCCCGCTGCACCGGGTGCGCGCCGTCGGCGCTCAGGCCCTCGATGGTCGTGACGCTCTTGTTCTGCGCCGTGCGCATCGGCGTCTGGCACGCGCGCACCGCGCGGCCGTCCACGTGCACGGTGCACGCGCCGCACAGCCCGGCGCCGCAGCCGAAGCGCGTGCCGGTGAGCCGCAGTTCGTCGCGCAGGTACCACAGCAGCGGCATGTCGTCGTCGCCGTCGAACGACCGCGCCGTTCCGTTGACTTTCAAACTGACCATCGATGTGTGTCCTCGACGCGAATTATAAGTCGACCCGGAGAGCCGGCGGAGCTACAAGAGCTCCGCCCGATGCGGGCGGGGGCCGCGGACCTCGAGACTGAGACCTCGCGCTAGGAGGCGGACGCCGGCGGCGCCGCCGGCTGGCCTTGGGCACGCTGGCGGTCCCGCCTGCGATGCAACACGCTGTCGCGCCAGACCAGGACCGGGCGCTCCACCACGGAGTAAAGCGCCCACGCCGACAGCGCCGACAACGCAGATACGCACGGCAGGAACGCCAGCCACTGGATCGGTCATGGACGGGCGCCGGGACCGCCGAGCACGCAGACCCCCGTGCCATGGCCAGCGGGATCACCATCATGTGCGTGAGATACAGCGAGAAGGATCCCAGGCCAGGGCCTCCACCCCGCCAGCCGAGGCAGCGGCTGTAGCTGCCCGGGCCGCTCACGCACGCCAGGACCATGGCGCCGAATGCCAGCCCGACGGCCGCCGGCATGGCCACGATCGTCAGCCAGCCGATGTGGCCGAGAAGCGCCGCCGGCACGAGCGCCGCCAGCAGCGCGAGCGCACCCGCCCAGAACGCGGCCTCGCGCGCCCACCGGCCGCAGCACCTCGGGGCGCAGGCTGCACCGTGGCCCAGGCGATGCCGAAGCCGAGCACCAGCGACTCGCACGTCAGGTGGAACGGGCTGCGGAACGCCGGGAAGTACGCCAGGTATACGACAGCGGCGACACCACGTCGCGCGCCGCCATCGCGCGCGTCACGACCGGCAGGAGCCACAGCGCCAGGATCGCCCCGCCCTGCAGCCACGGCGGCCGCACCCGCACGAGCCCGAACGCGAGGAACGGCGCCAGCAGATAGAACTTCTCCTCGGCGCCGAGCGACCAGAACGCCGGCACGAACACGCTGCCGGTGTAGTCCTGCAGCATCACGAGGTGCGCCGCGAAATCCAGCCGGCCTGTCCCCACGCGCCGCGCCCCGGTCAGCCCAGCGCCACCAGCGCCAGGCACGTCCAGTACGCCGGCACGATGCGCGTGACGCGCTTGAACCAGAACCGCCCCACCCGTCGCCCCGGAACGCCTGGCGCCCGATCAGGAAGCCGCTCAGGACGAAGAACAGGTCCACGCCCACCCAGCCATTCATCAGGAGCGGCGTCAGGTCGACGGGCCCCAGGCCGCCACCGGCGCGTAGGCGTCCTCCGAGATGAACGGACGCAGGCTGTGGCGTGCCACCACCAGCGCGATGGCCAGCGCGCGCAGGCCGTCCAGTTCGGGCCAGCGAACGCCACCGACGGACGCGTGCGTCGCGTCACGCAGGCAGCCGGCTGTCACGCCGCGGGTGCCACGGCACGCTTACGCCGCCAGATCACCGCGTCCACGACGTAGTGGTGGAAGTTGATGCCCATGTAGATGCCGAGCGTCGCGCCGAGCCCGGCCGACCAGGGAGACGCGCCGCCTTGCGATCCAGACCGAGGTAGATGAGAGTCGAGATGGCGAGGCAGCAGCCGAAGTAGGAACCGATGCGGCGCGGCTGGCTGATCCGCGACAGGAACGGCGCCTCGGATCGATGCCGCCGGCAAACCGCTTGACGTTGGTCATCCACACCACCAGCACGTACTGGAAGTTGTGCCAGATGTTGATCGCCAGCCACCCGCGTTGACGTTGTCGATCACCACATAGGCGGCCATGAAGATCGCGATGTGCGAGGCCACGAACCCGGTGTAGGCGGGGGACGAACGTGCCCGCCGATCTGCCGCGCCGTCTGCAGCACCCACGCGCCCACCGCCATTGCCGCCAGGCGCCGAGCGCCGACACGACCTCCGGCGGTAACACGATGGCCTTGACCGGCAGGTCCAGGAACGTCTCGCCGATGGTCGCCGACCGCTGGCGCGATCCCGTAGATCGGCACCAGGTAGATCACCGCGTCCGTGACCGCGTCACGCGACCCGCCCACCTGTCCTGCGGCCGTGTACGGAAGTACATGCGGGCGATGCCGTAGCCCTGGCGCATGTAGTGGAACCACTGCAGGTACAGGAACGCCGACGCGATCACCCACGCGCCCGCGGTGAAGGCCACGCGAGGTCACCGCGTCATCACCAGCAGCAGATCCACGGCCAGGAATCGGTGGCGCGACAGGCTGCGCGTGTCGAACGCCATCCGCGTAAGTCGCCACGACGTGGTGATAGCCCAGGAGCCACAGGTCCGCGAAGAGCAGCGGCGCGAAGAGGCGCGGGTCGCCGACCACGCGCCCCCGCCAGCCAGGCCCGCGAGCGCAGGCCCGCAGCAGCGTCAAATCGAACGTCGTGCTGTAGATGACGCTGGCCGACCGCGGCCACCGGCCAGGGTGTGGAGTGCGCCGCAGCGCCGACAGGTGGCATGCCGAGGCGATCGAGGGTGCAATCGGCATGCTGGGCCACGCCGCGCCAGCGGGGATTCAGGCGCACCGCATGCAAGCGATCGAGACAATCTGTCAGCGCGATTACAGTTCCGTGCCCGGTTCCGGCCGCCCGAACCACACCCAGGCGATGTAGTCCACGAGCGGCGGCTCCCCGCCCAGACCGCGCAGCCGCACGCTGACCTGGGCGCGGTGGTGCGTCGTGTGGTTCACCACCTGGAACACGGTTTCCCCCACCGTGGGCGCCGTCAGCGTACCGGCCCTTCTCGGCCTCGAGCGTCGCCGCCCACGGCACGATCAGCGGCTCGGCCAGCCGGGCGGGCGTGACGGACCGCAGGAACGCCTTGGCATCGCTGTAGAACGGACGGCCCCAGGCGCGCAGGTCGCTCAGGGAGAACTCGGACGGCTGTCTGGCGACGATCGCGTCGGGCGGCTGCCGCGACCACAGTGCGACGAACAGGCGCTGCACCATGTGGATGTGGTGCAGGTAGTCCCGAATGCCGACGTCATCCAGCGCGCGTGGCGTGGCCGTCACGGCGTCCCAGATCTCGCAGTCGGCCCACTCGGCGTGGGCCACCAGGTCCTGAAGCGTTTCACGATCGAAATGCGGCATCGACGTATTATCGCCCCGGCCTCGCTCCGCGCAGGCCGCTGGAGGAGACCGCGTGCCACGATTTCTCGGAGCGCTCGATCAGGGCACGACCAGCACCCGCTTCGTCGTCTTCGACGACGCCGGCTCGATCGTCGGCAGCGACCAGCTCGAGCACCGGCAGATCTTCCCGCAGGCCGGCTGGGTCGAGCACGACCCGCTGGAGATCTGGAAGCGTGCGCACGCGTGATCGCCGGGCGTTGGCGACGCGGGGTGCGGCCGGCGACTCGCCGCGATCGGCATCACCAACCAGCGCGAGACCACGGTGGTCTGGGACCGCGAGACGGGCAAGCCGCTGGTCAACGCCATCGTCTGGCAGGACACGCGCACCGACCGCGATCTGTCGCGCGACTCGCAGCGCGGCGCACGAGCTCGCTTCCGCGCAGCACCGGGCTGCCGCTCGCCACCTACTTCTCCGGCGCCGAAGCTGCGCTGGATGCTCGACCACGTCGACGGCGTGCGCGAGCGCGCGCGAGCGCGGCGAGGCCGTCTTCGGCACGATCGACAGCTGGCTGATCTGGAACCTCACCGGCGGCCGAGGCGGCGCACGTCACCGACGTCACCAACGCCAGCCGCACGCATGCTGATGAATCTGGCGACGCTGCATGGGACGACGAGCTGCTGACGCTGCTTCGACGTCCCGCGCGCGATGCTGCCGGAGATCCGCCACTCCTCGACGCGACCGCCTTCGGCGTGACGCGCCGGGACAGCGCTTCCCGATGGCGGTCCCGATCTGCGGCGTGCTCGGCGACCAGCACGCGGCGCTGCTCGGCCAGGCGTGCTTCGACGCTGGCGATACGAAGAACACCTACGGCACCGGCAACTTCCTGCTCGATGCTCACCGGCGCGACGCCAGTCGCCTCGACAGCCGGCCTGCTGACGACCATCGGCTACCAGCTGGCGCGGCAGGCACCGTCCTACGCGCTCGGAAGGCTCGGTCGCCGTCACCGGTCGCGCGGTGCAATGGCTGCGCGACCAGCTCGGGATCATCCGCACCGCGGCCGAAGTGGAGGCGCTGGCGGCCAGCGTGCCCGACAACGGCGGCGCCTACTTCGTGCCGGCGTTCTCGGGCCTGTTCGCGCCCTACTGGCGGCCCGACGCGCGCGGCGCCATCGTCGGGCTTATCCCGCTTCCACAGCCGCGCCCACCTGGCTCGGGCCACGCTCGAGGCAATCGCCTTTCAGACGCGCGACGTCCTGGACGCGATGACCGCCGACTCAGGCACCCGCGTGCCGGTGCTGAAGGTCGATGGCGGCGCCACGGTCAACGATCTGCTGATGCAACTGCAGGCCGACGTCCTCGGTGTGCCGGTGGTGCGGCCGCAGGTTGCCGAGACGACGGCCCTCGGCGCCGCCTATGCCGCGGGCCTGGCGGTCGGCGTCTGGGAGAACGTGAACAGCTCTGCGTGCGCAGTGGAAGGTGGACCGGCAATGGGACCCGCAGTGGTCCGAGGACCAGAGGGCCCAGGGGTATCACGGGCTGGCAGCAAAGCGGTCTCGCGCTCGCTAGACTGGGTGTGATCCGACGGCGCAGCGCCCGAGTGACCTGATGTGGCCGGCGAGCGCCACCGTGACCAGCACCACGGCCAGCCACACATAGGGAAAGAACAGCACCCAGGTGTTGAGGTGCGCTGGGCTCGTCGCCGAAGAGCCGCACCACCGGCGAGGTGGTCACCGCGATCACGGTAATCACGGCGAGGCACCAGAAGCCCCACACGTTCCACGCCCAGATCAGGCCGCTGGGACACGCCATCCCGCCTGCATCGCCATGCAGACAGCGCCGCCCCAGCCCCCGTCACGATGTCGAAGTTGTAGCCGGAATACGAGAGCTCCACCGGCATGATGCCGAGCGTGAAGGCGCGATGCATCACCAGTTCGAGCGGAAGGCGGAACGCCTGCAAGCCGACCAGGGTGGCGAGCGGCACCTCCGCGGCGGCGTCGGCCCCGATGCGCGAAAGGCCGAGCGCAAACCCCATGACGAACACCGACACGATCATCACGAACATCGGCGGCGGCAGCCGATCGAATCGCGCGAGCACGCCGCTCGAAGCCGCCGCGGCGCTACCCGCCATCACGATGGCGGCTGCGGACGCCAGCCCCAGACGCCGGGCCGGGCGGGCACGGGAGAACAGGAGCACGAACGCCGCCGCCACGACGACGGCCAGGCCGCCGATCCCATAGGCGCCGAGCGCGTCGAAGACCGGCGGGGCGATGCGAACCGATTCCGGGACCATGGGCCGACAGCCTATCTCAGCGCCGGCACGATGGCAGCGGCGGTGGCGCCGCTAATGGCTGCCGGTCGTCAGACGCCCAGCACGGCAGCCACGGCCACTACGCCTCGTACGCATCCCGAGGATGCGTCCGAGCCACACCGCCGCGAGGCATAGCACCACGCTGGCCGCGACGTTCAAGATGCCGACGGAGGTCGCGCCCGCTCGTGCGGCGCTCACCGTCTCATTGGCGAAAGCGGAAAAGGTGGTAAATCCGCCCAGGACGCCCACCGCCAGGAACGCCGCGCATCCCTGGCGACAGCGATGCCGGCCGATCGGCCAGCGCCGACAGCACGCCCATCGCGAAACACCCGCTGACGTTCACGACCAGCGTGCCCATCGGGAATGCCCCGGCTGGCAGCGTTGCCTTGGATCGCCACGCTGAGCCCAGTATCGCGCCAGGGCGCCGAGCGCCGCCGCCGAGGGCGACGAGAAGCGCGGTCACTCCTGGTCGAAGAACTTCAACGCCATCGTGCCGTGCGTGGCGGCGCCGCCCGCCGCGCAGCGCCGCGGCGACGAACGCCGCCTCGACCAGCTCCTCGCGCGTCGCGCCGGCCGCCTTGGCCGCCTTGGCGTGCGCTTCGATGCAGAACGGGCACTGCGTCGTGAGCGCCACGCCGATCGCGATCAGCTCGCGGTATTTCTTCGGTATCGCGCCGTCCTTGGCGACGATGTTGTTCAGGTTCAGCCAGGCCTCGAACTCGGCGGGCGCCAGCTTGCGCATCTCGCGCATCAGCTTCTTGTCGGCAGGATCGTGGTAGTGGTCGCTGACATAGAGGGCTCCAGGACAGGTACCGGCCTACGGGCGCGGTCACGGCCTCAGCGCTGCACGTGGTGGTCGGTGTTGAGCAGCCGGCCCCCGTCCTGTTCGTGACAGGGTGGCGATTCCTCGAGTGGCTGCGCGGAGCGCGAATCATCCGCGGCGCCAACGTCCACGGCGCCGTGAGCACGTTGGGGTCGTGGACGGTCGCCTGCCACACCAGGTTGCCGCCGTCGAGCCACAGCCTCTCGGTCACGCGCATGGCGTCGGTGTGGAAATATCCCTTTTCGCCGAACCAGGTGTCCTCCACGAAGTTGCGGACGTCGATCACCAGCACGCCGCCTTCCCACTTCCCCACCGAGTCGCCGTAGTGGGACGGGTTGGCGTCGGGGCGATGCGCGCGGCCGTCGGTCGGGATCACGCGATAGGTGTCGCCCGACAGGTCCTCGTAGAGGAAGATCACCTCGTCGCGCGAGCTGCACGATCTTCCGCGGCGGGCCAACGCGTGGCACGCCGGGCCGGGCGCAGTAGAACACCGGGTCGGTCTTGCTCTGGTTGGCCTCCAGCTCGGCGACCTTGGCCTGGAACTCGGCCTTGTAGGACGGAGCAGCCGTCCACGGCAGCGCGCCGCGGCCCTGGCCGATGGCCCCCTGCACCTTGACGCGATCGATGCTGGCGGTCTTCGTCACACCGCCCTCCTGACGCTTCAGCGCGCTGCCGGTGGGCAAGCCCAGCGTCACCGACCAGGTGCCGCTCAAGTCGGGGCGCGCCGGCGGCGCGCCGGCTTTCGGCGGGCCGGCCTGCTGCGCGGACAGGCCCGCGGCGAGCGCCACCAGGGCACACGGCCGCGAACATCAACCGATGCGTCATCGCTTCCTCCTCAACGCAGGCTGGTCGATTCCAGCGAATCGCCGTTGGCGAACGTGATCTTCCGCAGGTAGCCGTAGCGCGACCCGTCCTGGGCCGCGAAGGCACCGACGGTCACCGTCTGTCCCATGGCCTTGGCGAAGTCGGCGCGATTCACACCGACGCCCTTCCACCAGGCGGGCGGGCTGCTCTGAAAGCGCCAGGTGTCCACGCCGCTCGCCGCGGGCGCGTCCACCATGATCGCGATGTGCGGGTTGATCCACTCGACCTTGGTGAGCGTCCCGGTGATGTTGATGGACTTGCTTTCGTCGAAGACGGCCGAGATGGAGTGATGGCCCCACGCGGGAGCTTGGAGGAGCAGCAGGCCGAGGCCGAGAGCAACGCTCGCATAGCGCAACATAATGCATCACTTCGGGCACGCTACCGGCTACAGCTACCGGGCTACGGTCTCCAGCGGCCCAGAGCGGCGCCGTCACTGACTGACCGAACAGAACCAATCGAGCGCTCGAGCGGATTGAAGAAGGCCGAGTTCGCGAGTCAGTTGCTCTGGACGTCGCGCTGGCGGTGCGCCCAAGAGGTTGTAGACCTGATGCCGCCGCGGAAGCGGTATCTCCAGAAGGCCAGGACGCGGCGCGAATCGAGGCGCAGTCGGAAGCGCCGGCTGGTTCCGCGGTCGGCGAAGTCCTGGATTCGTGACGGCCGACCACGGAAGCCCGAGCGACCTCGATCACGGGCGAAGTCCCACCGCCCGGCAGCCGATGTGCCGCGAGATCACACGTGCGGCACGTCGGTGGAATCAGATTGGCTCGGTGGCCGCACGATCGGGTTGCGATTCCCGTAGAACTGATGTAGTTGTTCGATCGGCGGTGCGTGCGAAGCACTAGAACGGTGAGTCGCGGCGCTCACCGCAGATATCGACCGTGGTCTCCAGTCCCAGTATCGCGAGCGCCCGTGCTGATCAAGCGCACTCGCCGGGCCGGGTCGTTCGGAGTGTCGTTGATCCTTGCGTCAGTAATTGCCTTGAACAACACGCGCCGGCCGAAACGCTGGTTCCACTCGACGTTCCCGGTGATCGCGGAAGGCGTTCGCAGGTCTGGTGCCGCAACGTTCACCAGCCTCACAGGTGGGCCGAGCTGTTCGCCGCCAGGTCCGAACCGCGTCACCACTCGTGATTCGAATCGTCGAAGGCGCCGACATTGAGGGGCGTCCGCTGGCGAAAGCGACCGACGCCTCCGCGAAGGATGGCGCGTCCCTCCGGCAGCACACCACCGACACGACGACGCGTGGCGACCAGTTCACTGCTCATCACATCCTCGCAATCCATGCGCAGCCCAAGCTCCAAATGAGCCGCGCGAGCGCCAGCGATCCTGGCGAACACCGCCAGCTCAGCGGCCGTCACATTCTGTGAGGTGGGCGCACCCGGGACGCCGCTCGGCCAGTGAGCCGTCGAGGCGGCGGATCTCGACCGGCCAGCTGGTTATCGTGCCGTCGTAGTTCGAGTGCTGAAAGTCGAATCCAAACTTGAACAGGTGCGAGCCGCGCCACTTGTCGAGCGAGAGCGTCAGCGCTTCGACCCATTGCAAGCTGCCGACGTCGCGGTCCTGGTCGTTGAAGAAGCTGCCCTGCTGCGTCTCCGGCGTGTAGATCATCGGCTGCCGGCCCTCGGTGTTCACGTCCACCTCGAACCACGGCCAGCCAGCGTGCTTTCGAGCACCATCGTCTGCGAAATCGCGAACCGATCTTGAATGCCGAGCGACACACCCTCTGGTTGAACTCGGGCGTGACGTCCGGCGGCCGGAACATGTTCATCGTCAGATGCTCGATCCGCGCGGGAAGATCACGGCCATCCCACCAAGCGTATGTCGCGGCGAAACGACGCCGTCGATGCGGGTGAAGGAATCAAAGCTCTTGAGCCCGATGTTCGGCTCGTCGGGCAGGCTCCTCACCGGATCGTTGACGTAGCGGAACTGCACGTCCTGCGAGAGAAACAGGCGGTCACGCTTCAACGGCCCACGCACCGAGAACCGTGGCTCGAACCCGCGGATGCCGAAGCCCTTGCCGAACCGCGGAACGAGGTTGCCGGGCTTGATTTCCCACTCGTTGGTTCCACGCCGGGTGCGAATCTGCACGATACTGGTCGAAAATCGGCCGAACTCCGCCGAGAAGGGATTGGCGAGCAGCTCGACCGATTCGAGACTCTGGCCGGGTAGTTCGAGATCGAAGTCACCCGTGGAGGGATCGATCAAGCTCGTGCTGCTGATCTGGAGCGCTCCCTGGGTCGGCTGGCCGCCCTTGGCACGCAGCCGGCCGTCAGGACCGCGGAGGATGCCGGGAAGCAGCGGCAGCAGACTCTGGAAGTCGTCGCCCTGCAGTGGCGCGATGTCGAGGACCGAGCCGGACATCATGTCGCTGGCCGAGACCGGCTGCACGCTTTGCGTTGGCGACGTGGGCGCCCGCACCTCAACGCTCGGGGCGACGAATGTCAACTGCAGGTCCACCAGCACCTGCGTGGTTTCGCCGCCCTGCACCTGGAAGGGCGCGGATGTGGTTGGCTGGAACCCCGGCCGCGTCGCTTCCACGATGTAGCGACCCGGCCGCACGTCGGGGATCATCACCTGGCCGGCGCCGTCGCTCATCGTCTGTGCGAGGACCAGGTTGCCGTCCACTGCGCGCAATGCCACGTTCACGCCGCTCATGCGAACCGTGCCCTCGAGCACGGTGACGGTCGCAATCACACGACCCGATTCGGTGGTGCGCTGAGACTGGAGGGAGGCACAGCCTGGCCGACGCTGCCCCGTTCGATGGCGGCCGTGGCAATCGGGAGGGATAGGAACGCTGTCGCAAGCGCCACGCTGAGCCGTCGAATCGCGCAAGTGAACCTGGAGAGGTTAGGCAGCTTTAGCAGCGGTGCCGGTCAAGCGATTGCGCGCATGGGCACCATGATGCATCACTTCCGGGCTCCAGGCTCCGGGCTCCGGGCTTCGGGCCTGGCTCTTGGGCTTTCGGCGCTCTGGCCTCAGGTCGGACCGAGGCCCTGAGCCGAGCTCAATGCCTCGCGGATGGTGCGTCTCAGGCGGCGCGTTTAGCCTGACGTCCATCGAGAGTCGGCCCCAAGGTCCGTCCGAAGATCCTCTGCAGACGCGCCTGCCAGCCGCCCTTTCGATAGTTGAAGGCGTACCTGCGGATCCGTTCGAGCAGAGTCGAAGTGAGAACGAGACGACCAGTCTGTCGATCGACCAGGCTCTGCAGTGTCACCAAAAGGTTCTGCCAGCCGCCGTTGGCTTTTGTGTTCGGGGCTTGGCGATCGAGTTCGGCGATTTCAGACGCATTAAGACGGACGATGAGAGCTCATGCTCATCTCCTTCGGTCGCCACTCTGCCCGCAGCGGCGACCCAACGCAAAGCGCAAACGCGCAGCATGCGCGCTCACGGGCATGTCGTCAAGCTGCGCAGGAGATGAGCTGAGAAAATGCCGGCTTCATCAGATGCGCTCCCGGGGGTCTGGTCATATGCCCCGGATAACGCGGCTCCGCGTAGGTGCCGCTGTGTCGCTTGGTCGGTTGAGGCCCGGGCTTCATCGCGAGATGAAGCCCGGTCCTGTCGACTGCCGGCTGTAGCTAGACCGGCGACTCCTCCGTGTTACCGCTCGCGGCCCGTGGCCTGTAGCCCGGAGCCTGTTACGAGCCCGGAGATCACTTGAGTTGGCGATAACCGGCGTGCACGAACCAGGCGTGGCAAGCGCCGGACGAACGACGTGTCGGGCGCGCTGAGCTACGCGTCGCACGCGGCTCGTGCGGGGCGCGTGTGCGCGATCGCTTTCTTGGTCAGGCCCCACGCCGGTTCGATGGGACTGAAGTCCGGCGAGTAGGCGGCAGGAATCGACGGGCGCCGGCGCCGCGCACGGCCGCCGCCACCGCGCGCCGTGCCCGCAGGTGTGGCGGCGGCCGCCGGGCCGCGGCGGGCACGGCCGTCGCGCACCCACCGGGCGCCGGTCTCCCGCCCCGCACGGCTCCGCCCCGCCCGTCGCCGTCGCCCGCCGGTCAGGTCTGCCCCGTCATCCGCGTCGACAACCCTCCCGCGCGCCCCGCGGCCCCCCCGTGCCCCCCTCCCCCCGCCCTCCGCGCGCCCGCGCGCGCGCGCGCTCCCGCCTCGCGTCCCTCACCCGCGCGTTTTGGCGCCCCCCCCCACGCGCTCCCCCCTCCCCCCGCCCTAGCGCCGACCCCGGCATCCGGATTAGGACTCAGGCGCAGCCTGATGTCGTTCCACAATTGCTGCACTTATAACAGCTGCCGCTGCGAATCATGATCGACCCGCACGTGCTGCACGGCGGCGCGTCGGTCTGGTTCTGCATCGCGGCAAACGAGCTGGCCTTCGGCTTGGCCGCCGGCGGCTTCCGCTTTCACCTCCGGCGCCGGCGCGATCACGACCCTCGGCGGCGCGGCAGCCTCCGCCACGTCGCCGGCCGGCTCTTCGCGCATGTTCACGCCGGCGCGGAACTGCGCCTCGGGCGAGAGGAACTTGGTCGCCATCCACCGGAAGATGTAGTCGACGATCGACTTCGCGAACCGCACTTCCGGGTTCTTGGTCATGCCCGACGGCTCGAACCGCGCGTGGCTGAACTTGTCGACCAGCGCCTGCAGCGGCACGCCGTACTGGAGGGCATACGACACCGCCTGCGCGAAGGCGTCGGCGAAGCCCGAGATCGTCGAGCCCTCCTTCGCCATCACCAGGAAGATCTCACCCGGCGTCCCGTCCTCGAACAGGCCCACCGTGATGTAGCCCTCGTGGCCGGCGATGTCGAACTTGTGGGTGAGGGAATGGCGCTCGTCGGGCAGCTTGCGCCGCTTCGGCGTCTCCACCACCTTCACCACCTCGCGCACCACCTCGCGCACTTCGACGCCGGCATTGCGCGTGTCGGCCACGCCCGCCTTCGACGTGTTGAGCGGCTGGGTGCGCTTGCTGCCGTCGCGGTAGATCGACACGGCCTTGGCGCCGAGCCGCCACGACTCGATGTAGGCCTGCTCGATGTCCTCCACCGTGGCGTCGGTGGGCACGTTGACCGTCTTCGAGATCGCGCCCGAGATGAACGGCTGGGTGGCACCCATCATCCGGATGTGGCCCATGTAGTGGATCGACCGCTCGCCCTGCGTCGCCTTGAAGGCGCAGTCGAACACCGCCAGGTGCTCGTCCCGCAGGAACGGCGCGCCTTCGATGGTCTCGTTCTCGTCGATGAAGTGGACGATCGCCTCGATTTCGGGCTTGGTGTAGCCCAGCTTCTCGAGCGCCATCGGCACGGTGCCGTTGACGATCTTCATCAGCCCGCCGCCGACCAGCTTCTTGTACTTGACCAGCGCGATGTCGGGCTCGACGCCCGTGGTGTCGCAGTCCATCATGAAGCCGATGGTGCCGGTCGGCGCCAGCACGGTGGCCTGCGCGTTGCGGTAGCCGAAGTCCTCGCCCAGCTCGAGCGCCTCGTCCCACGCCTGCTTGGCGGCGCCGTAGAGATCGCTGGGCACGAAGCGCGGGTTGATCTCCGACACGGCGTCGCGGTGCTTGCGCATCACGCGGAGGAACGAGTCGCGGTTCTTCTCGTAGCCGGCGAACGGCCCGCCGTGATCGCGCGCGACGCGCGCCGACTGCGCGTAGGCCTCGCCGGTCATCACCGCGGTGATGGCGGCGGAGTAGGCGCGGCCCTCGTCGCTGTCGTACGGCAGGCCGCGCGACATCAGCAGCGCGCCCAGGTTGGCGTAGCCGAGGCCCAGCGGCCGGTAGTCGTGGCTGTTCCGCTCGATCGCCTTGGTCGGGTAGCTGGAGTTCGGAACGATGATCTCCTGCGCCGTGATCAGCGTGCGGCACGCGGCCTTGAACGCCGGCGACGTCGAACTCGCCGTCGCTCGTTCACGAACTTCATCAGGTTGATCGACGCCAGGTTGCAGGCCGAGTCGTCCAGGAACATGTACTCGGAGCACGGGTTGCTGGCGTTGATGCGCGCCGTGGTCGAGCAGGTGTGCCAGTCGTTGACGGTGGTGTCGAACTGCATGCCCGGATCGCCGCACACCCAGGTGCCGTCGGCGATCATCCGCATCAGGTCGCGGGCCTTGTAGGTGTCCATCGGCTCGCCCGACGTGACCGCCTTGGTCTGCCAGTCGCCGTCGTCCAGCACCGCGCGCATGAAGTCGTCGGTCACGCGCACGCTGTTGTTCGAGTTCTGGAAGAACACCGAGGCGTAGGCCGGGCCGGTGAACGAGCCGTCGTAGCCGGCGTCGATGAGCGCCCAGGCCTTCTTCTCTTCCTCGACCTTGCAGTTGATGAACTCGACGACGTCGGGGTGGTCGGCGTTGAGGATCACCATCTTGGCGGCGCGGCGGGTCTTGCCGCCCGACTTGATGACGCCGGCGAACGCGTCGTAGCCCTTCATGAAGGACACCGGGCCCGAGGCGGTGCCGCCGCCGGCCAGCAGCTCCTTCGACGACCGGATCGCCGACAGGTTGCTGCCGGTGCCCGACCCGAACTTGAACAGCATCCCTTCGGTGCGCGCCAGGGTCAGGATCGAGTCCATCGTGTCCTGCACCGAGTTGATGAAGCAGGCCGAGCACTGCGGCGCCTTCTCGAAGCCGCAGTTGAACCACACCGGGCTGTTGAAGGCCGCCTTCTGGTACACCAGCACGTGCTTCAGCTCGGCGGAGAAGGACTGCAGCGCCTCCTCGCTGGCGAAATACTTGTTCGAGCGCCCCCAACCGGTAATCGTGTCCACCACCCGGCCGATGAGCTGCTTGACGCTGCGCTCGCGCTCGGGGGTGCCGATCTGGCCCCGGAAGTACTTCGACACCACGATGTTGGTCGCCTGCTGCGACCACGCGCGCGGGATCTCCACGTCGCGCTGCTCGAACACCACCTTGCCCTTCTCGTTGCCGATCACGGCCGCGCGGATTTCCCATTCGACCTCGTCGAACGGGTCCACGCCGGGCAAGGTGAAGTAGCGCGGGAACTCGAGACCGGGCGATGAGCGTCCTTCGTTCGGTCTACCTTGGAGTCGGGCCGGGTGTCGGCGTGCTTCTTGGTGCGGCTCTCAGCCGTGCCGCTGGAAACCTGCTGGCCGCCGGGGGCAGCCTCGCGAGGGGGGCCTTGTTCCATTCTCTTTCCTCCGACCGACGGGGACGCGGGTACCCTCAACCCGCATCAAGTCCGAAACCGACCGCGCCGTGGACAATCCCACCGTGTTCGGAAACCGGATGCTGGGAGCTCCGGCACTGCAGACTCCCGAGGCGCAGGGGAGTGATGGTGAGCCCTGTCCCAGGCTTTGTCAAGGGTCAAAACCACTAGATATTGGGCAGGACTTCTAGGTCACTCGCAATATCTTGACGCCAGATTGCAGTTCAATGACGTTTATGGCGCTAGCCCAATTTTCGCACGATTGCGCGATCCGGCACGCCGGACTCGGCTCAACCGCCGAGCTGGGCGGCCAGGGTAAAGGCCTTGTCCGCCAGGGTCGCCGCGAAGGGGAAGTTGCGGTCGCGCAGGGCGTCTTCGGCCTGGTCGGAGAACCGCTTGGACTGCTCGTACTGGGACCGGCCCTCGGAGCTCAGCCGGCGGTAGTCCACCCGGCCCAGCGAGCGCGCCGCCCGCATCAGCAGATCGCGCACCTGGCGCTCGGCCGCCGCATCGGCGGTCGAGGGCGCCGCCCGCAGCTCCCGGCCCGGGTCGAGCGGCGGCGCCGGGGAGAGGGTGACCGGCTCGGGTTCCGGCCGGGTTTCGGCTTCAGCCGGCGGATTGGCGGCGGCCGCCCGACGCGGCGGCGGCGGAGCCGGTGCCCGCGGCGCGGGCGCGGCCGGCACTTCCGGCACGGCCGGGGCGGCCTCGAGCGGCTGCTCCACCGGAGCCAGCACGCGTGGCGGCGGCGCGGTCATCGCCAGCGGAGGCCCGTCGGCTACGGTTTGCGCCCTGGCCTTGGCGCACGCGGCCAGCTGCGCGCTGGCTGCCACAAGAGCCAGGCCCGCCAGGAGCCGTGCCGCCCGCGCCGCGCTGAATGTCGTCATGGCAGGTACCTCACGCCTCGTGCGCCTGCTGCAGCAGGACCCGAAACGTCGTGCCTCGACCGGGCGTGGATTCCACCTCGATTTCGCCGTCGTGCAGCTGCACGATGCGGTAGACCATCGACAGCCCGATACCGGTCCCATGATCCTTCGTTGTGAAGTAGAGGTCAAAGATTTTGTCCAGGTGCTCCGGCCTGATGCCGACGCCCGTGTCCTCGACCCGCACCTGCACCCGCTGGCGCGAGGCCGGCGCGCAGGAGATGCGCAGCACGCCGCCGTGGGGCATCGCCTGGCAGGCGTTGATCGCCAGGTTCAGGAACGCCTGGCGCAGCATGCCGGCGTCGCCGTTCACCGGCGGCAGCGACGCCGGACAGTCCAGCACCACCCGCACGCTGTTCTTCTTCGCCTCGGGCTCGACCACCGGCAGGATGCCCTCGAACAGGCCCGAGAGCCTGCACCGGCTGCAACCGCAGATCCTCCGGCCGCGTGAACTTCAGGAAGCCCTGCACCACGCCGTCGAGCCGGCGCACCTCGCCCTCGATGATCTCCACGTGCTCGAGCGCGCCCTTGGCCGCCGGCGGGCATCTCCGGCGCCGCGGTCGAGAGGCCCGAGCCCGCCCGCCGCGACGGCCTGAGGCTGCGGCGCGGCCGCCCACGCGGCGGCGTTGCGCAGCTTGGTCCGCAGCAGCTCCAGGTGGATCATCATCGCGTTCAGCGGGTTCTTCACCTCGTGGGCGATGCCCGCCGTCAGCCGGCCCAGCGCGACCAGCTTGCGCGAGTAGGCGATCATCGACTGCACGCGCGACATCGTGGTGACGTTGCGCGCCACCAGCAGCACGCCCACCAGCGCGCCGTCGGTGCCGGTCACCGCCTGCGTCATCAGCAGCAGTTCGGTCTCGCCGTCCAGGCTGGCCTGGACCGGCCCGCGCGACGCGCGCGTGGCGATGGTCTCTTCGACGAGCGTGCGGAACGAATGGCCGGTCGGCACCGCCGATGAGATCGTCTGGCCGACGGCGTTGGCCGGCAGCAGCGCCTCCATCGCCGGGTTGCCGTACAGCAGCGCGCCCGACGGGTTGAACATCGCCACCGCGTCCTCCAGGTGCTCGACGGCCGACTGCAGGTTGGCGTTCTGGTCCTGCGAGCTGCGTGCGATCGGCGGACAGCTGCTGGCTGACGCGGTTGAAGAAGGTGCCCAGCTCGCCGAACTCGTCGCCGGGCGGCAGGTCGAGGGTGACGCCGAACTCGCCCTGCCCCAGCCGCGTCAACCCGCTGCGGATGACGTGAATCGGCCGCAGCAGCAGCTGCGCCAGGATGCCCGCCACCACCACCGCGACGATCAGCGCCCCGGCCGCGGTCAGCAGCGCCGGGCCCAGCGACGCGTTCAGCTCCTGCCGCATCAGCACCGTCGACACGCCGACGCGGATCGAGCCGAACGGCCTCGTCGCCGAGCATCATCGGCTGCCGCACTTCGAGCGTCCGGCCGTCGCCGGAGTAGATCACGCCCAGCTGCGACAGCGCGTTGGCGCGCCAACAGCTGCGCCAGGTCGGCGCGCGGCTCGAGACCGCTGCCGACCAGGGCGGGATCGCTGCTGGCGACGACCACGCCCGCGCGTGTCGAGAATCGACGCGCCGGTGACGCTCTCGCCGAAGATGCTGGCCTCGAGGATGGAGCGCAGGCCGGGGTCGTCGCGCAGCGCGGCATAGGGCTCCACGCTGCCGATGACCACCTGCCGCGCGCGGTGGAAGATGGCGCTCGCCAGCAGCTGGCCGCGGGCGTGGCTCTCGCGCAGCACCACGCTCGACACGCGCGTCACGTAGAACGCGCTCAGCGCCACCACCGCCAGGCCCACGATGGCCGTGACGCCGGCGATCTGCTTCGCGCGAATGCCTAGACGCATGGCCGTTCGGGCAGCTGCCGGCCTGCGGGCTAGCTGGACACCGCCTCTTCGCGATCGTTCTTCGAGCCGGGCACCCGCCCGCGTAGCTTGTTCAGCTTGTTGTGCAGCGTCTTGAGGCTGATGCCCAGGATCTCGGCGGCGCGCGTCTTGTTGTCGCGCGTGTGCTCGAGCGTCATGAGAATCAGGCGGTTCTCGGCCTCTTCCACCGTCGTCCCGGGCGTCAGGGCCAGCGACGGCCTGGCGGCGGCCGGGGCTTCGGTCATCAGCGGCGGCAGGTGCTTGGGTTCGATGAACTGGCCCGAACACAGGATCACCGCGCGCTCGATGACGTTGCGCAGCTCGCGGACGTTGCCCGGCCAGTTGTATTGCTCCAGCTGCCGCATCGCCGCCGGGTCGAGCGCCGACACCGACTTGCGGTTGCGGGCGTTGAACTCGGCCGAGGAACGCCTGGACCAGCAGCGGCAGGTCCTCCTTGCGCTTGCGCAGCGGCGGCAGCTCGATCGCGAACACGTTGAGCCGGTAGAACAGGTCCTCGCGCAGCTTGCCCGTCTTGGCGGCCTCGTGCGGGACGGCGTTGGTGGCGGCAATCACCCGCACGTCCACCGACTGCTCGTGGCGGCCGCCGAGGCGCCGGAACTTGCGCTCCTGCAGCACGCGCAGCAGCTTGACCTGCGTGGCCGGCGTCATCTCCGCGATCTCGTCGAGGAACAGCGTGCCGCGATCGGCCAGCTCGAAGCAGCCTTCGCGCCGATCGAAGGCGCCGGTGAAGGCGCCCTTCTCGTGGCCGAAGATCTCGCTCTCGAGCAGCGTCTCGGGGATGGCCGCGCAGTTGATCGGCACGAACGGCTGGTGCGCGCGCGGGCTGAGCTGGTGAATGGTCTGCGCCACCAGCTCCTTGCCGGTCCCCGACTCGCCCCAGATCAGCACCGACGCCGAGGTCGGCGCAGCCTGCTCGATGATCTGGTAGACCTTGCGCATCTGCGGACCGCTGCCGATCATCTGGCCGAAGGCGCCGTGGTCGCGCAGCTGCTTGCGCAGCACCTTCACCTCGCGCAGCGTGTCGTGCCGCTCGACGATCTTGTCGAGCAGGATCTTGAGCCGCTGCGGTTCGATCGGCTTGGTCAGGTAGTCGTAGGCGCCGTCCTTGATCGCCTCGACGGCCGATTCCACCGTGCCCTGGGCGGTGAGAATCAGCACCGTGTAGTCGCCGCCGTCGTCGGCCAGCGCCCGCAGCAGCTCCAGCCCGCCCATGCGCGGCATCACGAGATCGGAGATGATGATCGAGGGGCGGAACGCCGTGATGCGTGGACAGCGCTTCCTCGCCGTCGCTGGCGGCGTCGGTGGTGAAACCCCAGGTACGAATCAAGCTCCGTCAATCCGAGCCGGGTGGCGGGCTCGTCCTCGACGACGAGCACCCGCTCGCTGGCGGCGTTCGACGCAGACATAACCGAATCCTAGCCTGTCGTTTTTACACGGTCCAGCAGATCCAGACAGCCCAGCCGTTCAGGTACACGCATGATGCCAGGGCCCTCCGATATCGCTGATTCCGTGGTGGACCACGGGCCCCTGGAGGCCGTGGAGCCGCGGCCGCCTGCCCGGCGGCGGCTCGCGGCGATCGGAGAGATGGCGGTTTGCTCAGGGTTTCCGACCCAGATCGTCCTGGCCATCCTGTTCCGCACCGCCGGCCTGCCGGAGGTGACGAGCGACGGCCAGATCTCGCTGCCGTTCGTGGCCGTGGTCTCCCTGGCCGACACGGCGCTGCTGGTCGGGCTCATGCTGTGGTTCCTGCAAGCGAGCGGCCAGACCGGAGCGCAGCTCTGGCTGGGCACGCGGCCGCTGCTGCCGGAAATCGTCCGCGGTGTGCTGCTCACACCGCTGATTCTCGCGAGCGTCGGCCTGCTGCTCCTGGCGATTCAAGCAGTGGGCGCCGCAGCTGCACACCGTGCCGGTGAACCCGCTGGAGGCGCTGGCGCGCAGGGGCCCGATGCAAGCGGCCACCCTGGGCGTCGTTGCGGTCGTCGCCGGCGCCATCCGCGAGGAGTTGCAGCGCGCGTTCCTGGTCGACCGCTTCGAGCGCCACGTCGGGCCGGTCGTGGATGGGCGTGGTGGTGCTGAGCGCCCTGTTCGGGCTGGGACACCTGCTTCAGGGCTGGGACGCGGCGATCGCCACCGGGGTGCTGGGGGCGTACTGGGCCGTGATCTACGTGAAGCGCCGCAGCATCGTGACGCCGCTCGTCAGCCACGCGCTCTTCAACTCGCTGGAGATCGTGCGGATGTTCGGGACGATCTAGGGGCGGCTTCAGTCGGAGCCGGAAGCCGGCGAGCCTAAGGGACGCCCGGATACACCACGTCTGCGCGTCCTTCCAGCTCCTTCATCCACTGCTCCACGGCGTCCTTGGGCCGGGCGGCGCCGAACCGCTGCGCCAAGTACGCCTCGATCCGCAGCGAGTCGCGCGCCAGGCTCTGCACCTCCTGATCGCTCAACCCCTGCTCACGCTGGAACGCCGCGGCATCCCTGACGCGCCCCTTCATCCGCATGACTTCCGCGTCGATGTCTGCGGCGCTGGGATCGGGCGGGGGAAACCGGCTCACCTCGCCCAGCAGCACCCGGCGCCGCACCATCTGCTCCGTCTGGGCGCTGTCGGTCCCCGGGTCGATCAGTCCGAACCCGACCGCGGCCCGCACGTCGGACAGGAACACCGGCGAGCCGTTCACACGCGCGACCACGCGATCGAGGAGCTGCTGGGCACCCAGGCCGGCCGCGGCGCGCCACGACCAGAGCGGCCAGCCAGGTCCCGCGACCGATCGCCATCGGGTTCACGGCGGAGTCCTCAGAACGCCTGGCCCATGGAAATGTGCCACACGCTGCGGCGCTCGAGGCGTCCCGGCGAGAGCTCGCGGCGATCGAGCTTGAAGCCCAGATCGAGGCGGATCGGCCCGACCGGCGACCGGTAGCGGACGCCGAAGCCCGCGGTGGTTCGCAGCTCGTTCAGGCGCAGCGTCGATGCCCGGGCCACGACGTTGCCGGCGTCCACGAACCCGACGCGCCTGCAGCGGCCCGACCACGCCGACCCGCATCTCGCTGTTGAGGACCACGACGCCGTTGCCGCCGGTCGGGAAACCCCTCCGGGCTGATGGTGGTCTCGTCGCCCAGCCGGTCCAGCGAAAAGCCGCGCACGGTGGTATCGCCGCCGGCGAAGAATCGCTTGCTCACCGGGATGTCGTCCACCCGGGCCACGATCGGCGTCCCATCGTCGGCTTCGCCGGTGGCGAACCGCGGGAATCCGTTGGCCAGGCCCAGACGCGCGCCGAGGGCCAGCACGGTGCGCCGCGTCGCCGGCAGCTGCTTGAACGAGAAGACTTCGAAGTAGGTCTTGATGAAGCCGACCTCCGAGCCGATGGCCCGCATCGCCAGATCGGCCGTCGGTCGTGATCAGCGTGCCGCGCGCCGCATCGACCAGGTCGTCGCGCGTGTCGCGCAGGAACGAGCTCGAGAGGATCGAGAGCCGGACCTGCGGGAACAAGCGGTCGATGAGGGCCTGGTCTTCGCTGGTCGTAAACCGTTCGTCGAAGATCTCGTTCCGTTCGAACGAGTAGCGGCCCGACAAGCTGTAGACCGGCGTGAGCCGCAGCCCGGCCTCGGCGCGCAGCTCGCGCCGGGCGAAGTTGAAGCTGGATCGGATCGCCTGTTCCAGGATGCCGGTGACCAGCACGTCGGCCCTGGAGCCGAGCACCCGCGGCTCGCGGAAGGTGCCCACGACGCGATACTCGTTGAAGCCGTAGCCGGTGGCGGTGCTCTCCGGTGCCGGGGTGCCGTCCTGGTTCAGT
Source organism: uncultured Acidobacteriota bacterium (assembly GCA_963713655.1). GTDB lineage: Bacteria > Acidobacteriota > Vicinamibacteria > Vicinamibacterales > UBA2999 > CAWEBF01. Next base: position 24,572 of record CAVQMT010000047.1, on the reverse strand, counting down.
CCGACGTCGCGGTAGCGGATGCTGACGCGGGTGAAGAGGTTGACCGCACGGTTCTTGCCCCACAGGTTCCGCCGGCCGACCTCGAAGAAGCCACGCGGCACGAACTCGAAGCGTTCCTCGCGCGGCGCCGTCCTCGTCGGTACGCAGGCGGGTCGAACCCTCGACGCCGCCACCGCCGCCGACGGTCGTCGCCGGCGACTCCTCGACCCGGACCAGCACGTCGCGCCGCGGCTCGGCGCCGTGGGCCACTTCCTCGATCGTCGACCCGGCGAAACAGGCCGAGCGCGGCCAGGCGCGCCCGGCTCTCCACCGAGTCGGCATAGCCGAGCGGCTGGCCCGGACGCAGCAGCAGCTCGCGGCGAATCGTCTCCGGGTTGGTCCGCACCGCGCCGACGATCAGCACGCGGTCCACGATCACCTGCGGCCCCTCGGCCACCGTGTAGCGGACGTCGGCCAGCGGTGTCGTTCTCGGCCAGCGCCACGCTCGGATCGGACGAGGATCTGGTCGTAGCCACGGTTGCGATACTCCAGCTCGATGCGGTCCCGGCCGCGATGACGTCGATCTCCGAGAACGGCCGGCCCGGCGCGAGAGCCGCCACCCGCACGGAGCGCCTCCTCGGTCATCACCGTGTGGCCCTCGAACGACACGCCGCCGACGACGGTGCGCGGACCCTCCACGATCTCCAGCACCAGGTCGACCCGGCGCTCGTCGTCGGCGGCGCGCTCCGGCACGATGACATTCTGGCGGGCCGTCACGGCGACGTCGGCGAAGCCGCGGAGCCGATAGGCGCCGCGCACGTTCGCCACCCCGAGCGCCGAACGCCTCCTCGGAGAAGGGGTCGCCATCGGACACCCGCAGCAGCTGGCGAATCTCTGTGGTCGGCACCGAGGGGTTCCCGGCCACGCGCACCGCCGCCGACCTGGTAGCGTGGACCGCGATCGATGGTGAAGGTGATGACGACGTCGTTGTCTCCCGGCACGCGGTCGTAGTCCACGCGCGCGTCGCGCCGGCCCTGGCGCTTGAGGAACGCCTCGATCGCCCGCGCCGAGTCTTCGAGCAGATCCTCGTCGGCCGACGCCTCGGCGCGAATCGGCACCAGCCGTTCGCGATCGTCCTCGTCGAGCGGGTCGCCGCCGAATGCCACGCGGATGAGCGGACCCTGCGTCAACGTGACGCTGACCACGGCGCCGTCGGGCAGGAACAGCACGCCGTGGCTCGCGCGCGCCTCGTAGTAGCCGCGGGCGCGCAGGCGATCGGTCCAGCTCTGCAGCTCGCGCTCCACGGTGGCCCGGTCGTAGGGCGTGCCGCGGCGCAGATCCGGAGTTTCGACCAAGGCCGCCCCGTCGCCGCCGTCGGCATGGGTGATGCGGAGATCCTGGATGACCGCGCGCGGGCCCGCCTTGACCGTGAAGATCAGCGTCGCGCGGTCCGGGTCGTGGGTCTCCTGGATGCGCGCCGTCACCTCGGCCTGCGGATAACCGCGATCGCGAAATGCCCGCTTCAACGTGTCGGTGGCGCTGCTGGCCTGCGCGGCGCGCGGGCTCGGACCCAGCTGGTCCACGACCAGCCGCCGGAGGTCGCCCTCGTCCACGCCGAGCGCCCCCTCGAACGTCACGCGGTCGATCGGGTGCGCGGGCACCAGCACGTAGCGCACCAGCACGCCGCCCGAGCGCCGTGGTCTCCTGCACGACGCGGACGTCCTCGAACGCATCCAGCCCGATCAGGTGCGCCACGGTCTCGCGCACGTCGCGCATCGACAGCGGCTTGCCGGGCGTCGTCTCGAGCAGGTTCAGGATGAACGGGTCGGTGACGACGCGGCCCTCGCGCTCGACCACCACCTGGGCGATGGTCGGAGCCGGGCCGTCCTGCGCGAGAAGCGCTAGCCGGCCACAGCCAGGCTGCCGCCGCCCAAGCCACGCCACGGGCCGCGCGGCCGAGGCGGAGCCGCGCTGGCATCAGAAGGTCGTTCTCACGCGCACGTCGAGCGCGTAGGTCCGGTCCTCGTTGCGCGACAGGATCCACGAGAACCGATCGGTCTGATCGTATTCGAGCAGGATGATCTGATTGTGCGTCGAGGACGACATGCTGCGCGAGTAGGTCAGGTAGACCCGGTCCGAGATCCGCTTGCCGATCGTGACGCGCGCCGCCGGATCCAGCCGGGACGACTGCTGGTTGGGATCGGCGAGCGACGGCGTCAGCTGGAAGGTATCCACGCCGAAGGTCTGCGACACCACCCGCTCGACCTCCGATGAGACGGCGCTCGGTCAGGGCGCGCGTGGCGCGCTCGCGCAGCAGCTGCTGCTGCGGCGTGATGTCGGTGTTGTACTGCCGGAACTCGATGTTGCGCCCCGGCGCGACGTCGCTGAACAGCAGCGCCAGGATCTCGACCTGCGGCAGCCAGGGGTCGGACGTGAACTCCAGGTTCAGGCGATCGATGGTGCCGGACGCTTGCAGCGTGACGCGGTAGGTATCGCCCGGGCACGCGGACGCGGGTTTCGGTTTCGAGATCGATGAACGGCTCGATCCGCGTCGGGTTGCTGAGGTCGATCGAGCCGCGGGTGACCAGGTAGCGGCGTCCCTCGAACGCGACCTCGCCGCGCTCGACGTCGGCGCGCCCCACCAGGAGCGGCCGATCGTAGGTGCCGCGCAGCTGCAGGTCGGCGCGCGCCGTCAACCGGATGCTGTTGTTGCGCACCTGCAGCGTGGACGGCGCGTCGATCTGGATGTCGTAGCGCAGCGGCAGCGCGGTCGGCGGAATCGCCCCCGGCGGCCGCGGCGGTTGCGGCGGTGCCGGCGAAATCGAGGATGCCGCTGCCGGCGTTGAAGGGCGCGGCGTAGACGGCATCGCGCACGTCCACCTGCCCGCTCAGCGTCGCCCCGGCACGTGGTGCCGCGCAGGGTGAGCGACGCATCGACCACCGACCGCATGCCTTCCGGGAACCGCAGGCGCATCTGCTCGCCCTTCATGGCGACGTCGATCTGCCCCAGGCGGTAGCCCTCGATGCCGATGGTGCCGCTGAATTGCACCGGCCCGCCGCCGAGGCGCGCGCTGAGCTCGTCGAGGCGGATGGTGCGCGAGTCGAACCGGATCGGACCGAGGATGTTCTCGAGCGCGTGCGGCAGGCCGAAGTGCCGGATGCGGCCCCCCTGCGCCGTCATCGTGCCGGTGAGCAGCGGCTCGCGGATGCTGCCCTCGAGCGTCGCCTCCAGCGAGGCGCGGCCCGAGCTCGGATGTTCGAGACGAAGCCCTGCAGGATGCCGAGGTTGGCGTCGCCCTTCACCTGCACCGCCATCCGCTCGTCGCGCAAGTTGGCGGAGCCCGTCAGCTCGAGCGCCGTGTCCTCCCCCGCCAGCCGCACGTCCGCCAGCCGCAGCGTGTTGCCGCCGAGCGCAAACCGAAGCGGCGCCGCGTTGCGCAGGCGGTAGTCGAAGAGCCGCATGTCCAGCGCCTCGACGGTGGCCTCGATCGCCAGCCGATCCATGTCGGCCAGCGGACCGACGACGCGGATGGTGCCGCTGGCCACCGCGGTGGTGAAGGGCGACAGCCGCGGCTCGAGCGCGCGGACGTACGGGTCCAAGCGAGGTGTCGGTGACGCGGAAGATGATGTCGGCGTCGCGGCCGGGCGTCAGCGCGATGCGGCCGGTGCCCGAAACGGCGAGACGCGACGAGGCGGCCTCCAGCTTCAGCGTCACCACGTTCGTCGATGACGCCGATCTCCGCCGCCCACCTGGCCGATGCCTTCGTCGCCCGCGAACAGGTCCCGGACCGTGCCCTTGAGCACGTAGCGCGGGTCGTCGAACGAGCCGCTGCCGCCGGCCGAGAAGTCGAGCAGGCCCGAAAGCGGGAACCAGTTGTTGCGCGCGAGCGACAGGCTTTCGATCGGGATGTTGCGGCGCATCGAGGTTGAACGAGTAGCTGCCCGATGTCCAGCCGACGAACGCGGCGCCGGTGCCGCGCCCGCCGTTCTTGGTCAGCTGGATGTTGTCGAGCCGCACGCCTTCGCCCTCGAAGCGCACCGCCGCCAGCGCCGTGTCGAACGACTCGCCGTAGGCGACGCCATCGGTCAGCGAGACGTTGCCGAAGCCCTGCGGCCGTTGGTACGGGCCGTAGACGTGGAACTCGCCCGACAGGATGCCGTCCACGTCGTAGTCGTCGATGCCGAACGCGTGGCGCAGGTCCGACACCGGGCGGTTGATCACGCGGATGCGCGCGTTCAGCTCCTCGCCGCCGTCGCGGCGCGGGAACCCGGCGGAGAAGCGGCCGTCGACGTACAAGGCCGACTGGTCGCGCGTGATCAGGGCGTCCTTCACGTCGACGTAGCTGTTCTCGATCACGGCACTGCCGGTGGCCGAGCCCCAGTCCACGTCCCAGGCGCGCATCTGCTCGCCGGCGAACGTGCCCTCGATGCGCGGGCGCCGGAACTCGTTGAGCATCACGCCGTCGAAGGTGCCGTAGCCGCCGATCGGAATCGCCGCCGTGCGGGCGCCGAACGCGGTCATGATGCCGGCCAGCAGCCGGTCGCTTTCCTGCCAGTCGGCGCTCCTGACGTTGAACTGGATGCGCGACGCGTCGCCGTACGCCGTGCGGCCCTCGAAGGCGACGTAGGTATCGGGCGTGGCGACGTGGCTGGGACCCAGGTTCAGCCACGCCGGCTCGATGGTGTAGTTGATCTCGCCGGCGACGGGCACCGGCTCACGCGGCGTGTGGTTGCTGAACGGCTCTCCCGGCACCGGCTGCGGCCGTCCCGCCGCGGCGGCCGCGAGCGATCGCTCGCCGGGTCATCACGGCCGCCGTTCCCGGGGCCGTCACCCGCAATCGCCCCTCGCCGACGCGATCGGCAAAGCGGCCGCGCGGCCAGTCCAGCACGGTGCGTCCCGAGGCCCGGCCCGCCAGGCGCAGCCCCTGGGTCTCGAGGTAGTTCGGTGAACCTCTGCAGGTCCACGTCCTCGTAGTCGGCCTGCAGCGAGTAGATGGCCTGCGCGCCCGGCTACGCCGAACGGGCCCATGCCGTAGCCCAGCTTCATCGTGCCGCCGTAGAACGACATCGTGGTGTCGGAGACCTGCACCGACTCCGGCACCCACTTCACCGCGCCCTTCAAGTCGCCGAAGCGCAGCGTGTTCAGGCCGGCGACCGGGCTCGTGAACGTGCCCTTCAGCTCGCGGCCGATGCGGCTGCGGCCGTCGGGCGCGCGATCGCGAAACAAGTGGAACGTGCCGAGGAACTCGCCCTTCCCCGACAGCTCGAACGATTCGTTGGCGAAGAAGATCTTCCGCATCCACGGAAAGTCCACCGTGGACTGCATCCGGTACATCTGCTCGGGCCAGTGCGCCAGGCTGGCGTCGCCGACGCAGCCTGGTCGTCGTGCCCTCGGTGCGCAGGTCGATGCGGTCGAAGAGCAGCCGCCCGTCTTCGATGGTGAAGCGCGACGCCATGTCCAGGTCGAACGGCAGATAGGACTGGATTGCCACGGTGCCGCCCCTGAACGAGGCGCGGCCCACGTAACGGTTGTCGGTCCGCGCGACTGAGACGTCGAGATTGCGCGTCACCACGCTCCACGGCGTGCCGTAATCCCGGTAGGTGGTCTCGCCGTTGCGCGCGCGCACGTACTGCAGCGTCGTCGTCCATGCGCTGCGCGGGCCGTTCGCGCTCCGGCAGCTTGATGAAGCTGTGCGTGCCGTCGGGCAGCATCTCGACCACCATGTTCCAGCCGTCGAGTTCAATCGAATCGAAGACGATGCGGCGGCTGAAGAGCGTGCTCCAGGGCATGCCCAGCCGCAGGCGCTTGACGGTGAGGAACGGCGGCGACTGCGGCGTGATGCCCGTCGATCACGAGATCGTCGATCTGGAACTGCCCGCCCCAGAGATAGACGCCGAGCCGGCCGATGTGGAGGTCGCGCTTGAGGAAGCGCGTCCCCTGCCGCTCGGCCTGGCCGCGCAGCGCGGGCCCCAGATCGACGGTGACGGTGGTGGCGAGCGCCGCGGCCAGAATGACGGCACACGTCGCCACCACGCGGCGCGTGAAGCGCCGCGTCCCCTGTGTCACGGGGTGAGCGACGAGCGACGACAGCTTCTTACGAATCAAGCTCCACCAGCACCTGGCCCGCGTCCACCGACGCGCCGGCGCCCACGTGCACCGCCTTCACCACACCGGCATAGGGCGCGCGCAACTCGTTCTCCATCTTCATCGCCTCGACGACGACCACGCCCTGGCGCGCCGCGACCGGCTGCCCCTGGGCCACCAGCACCCGCACCACCCGGCCGGCCATCGGCGCCCGCAGCGCCCCGTCCCCGGCACGCCGACGCGCTGCCCCGCCGCCGCCGCCGCGCCGCCAGCACCTGCGCAACCGTCACCGCGATGGGCACGCCGTCCACGATCACATCGGCGCGGTCCGACTCCGGCCAGCCCAGGCGGACGTCGAAGCTGCGGGCCACCGCCGGGCCGGCGTCATCGGTCGCCGGCGGACGAGAGCAGCAGCGACCAGCCCTGCCCGCTGCGGGTGCATCTGCGCCCGCCAGCGGCGCCCGCCGAGCGACACCAGCCACGGCCCCCCGGTCCGCTCGACGTCGACGGCGTGCAGGCGGCCGTCGACCTCGAATCGAAACCTCACCCCCGAGGCCCTCGCGGCGTCCCAGGCTGGCCCAGGCCGACGGCGGCGGCGCCGGCGCTGTGCGCGCGCATCGCCACGCCCAGAGCCGCGGCCACCAGACCGACCTCCGCGAAGGACGAATCGTGCGTCGCGAAGGGCTCCCCGTTCCGTTGCTGCAAGAGCTCGTCCAATTGGCCGGTGTGCACGTCGCCCGCGACAAACGCCGGTTGGGCCAGAAACCAGCGGAAAAACGGCACGGTGGTCCGCACGCCGACGACGGTGTACTCCCGCAGCGCCCGTCGCATCCGGGCCAGCGCCTCGTCCCGATCCGCGCCCCAGGCGATCAGCTTGGAAATCAGCGGGTCGTAGTAGATCGGGATCTCGGCTCCGGCCTCCACGCCGCTGTCGTCGCGTATGCCCGGCCCGTGCGGGACCTCGAAGAGCGTCGATCCGGCCCGGCGACGGCAGGAACCCCGCGTCCGGGTCCTCCGCGAGCACGCGGCACTCGATTGCGTGCCCGCGCGGGCCGCAGCAGCGCGTCGGGGTCGAGCGTCAGCCGCTCGCCTCGGGCCAGCCGAATCTGCCACTGCACCAGATCGATCCCCGTCACCATCTCCGTGATCGGATGCTCCACCTGGAGCCGGGTGTTCATCTCGAGGAAGTAGAAACGCCCGTCCTCGTCGAGCAGGAATTCCACGGTGCCGGCGTTGGTGTAGCCCACCGACGCCGCCAGCGCGGCGGCCGCGCGCGTGATCTCGGCGCGCAGCGCCGGCGACACGGCCGGCGACGGCGTCTCTTCGACCAGCTTCTGGTGGCGGCGCTGGACCGAGCATTCCCGCTCCACGCACGGCAGCACGGTGCCGTGCTGGTCGCCGAGCACCTGCACTTCCACGTGCCGCGGCCGGCGCAGCCAGCGCTCGAAGTAGACATCGCCGTCGCCAAAGGCCGAGACGGCCTCCGAACGCGACGCACGCACCGCATCGAGCAGTGCCTCGGGCGTGTGCGCGAGCCGCATGCCCTTGCCGCCCCCGCCGGCGACCGCCTTGACCATCACCGGGTAGCCGATCTCAGCCGGCGAGACGCAGCAGCTCGTCGTCCGGCAGTGCTCGGCGCCCAGCGCGTCGAGCGTGCCGGGCACCAGCGGCAGCCCGGCGGCCCGGGCGGCGCGGCGGGCTTCGGTCTTGCTGCCCATCCGCGCGATCACCTCGGGCCGCGGGCCGATGAAGGTCAGCCCCGCATCCGCACACGCCTGCGCCAGCGCGGCGTTCTCGGCCAGGAACCCGTAGCCGGGGTGGACCGCGTCGGCGCCGGACGGCGCGCGCCGCGGCCACGATGGCGTCGATGCGGAGATAGCTGTCGGCAGGCGGGCTGGCTCCGATCGCCACCGCCTCATCGGCCATGCGGACGTGCTGGGCGGCGCGGTCGCAGTCGGAGTAGACCGCAACCGAGGCGATGTTCATGTCGCGGCAGGCGCGGATGATCCGCACCGCGATCTCGCCCCGGTTGGCGATCAAGATCTTGTGCAAGGCTAAAGGATTCTAACACTTAACGGGCTCCAGGCTCACCGGCGACACGGCTCAGGCCCGCCGGCACGGATTCGCAGGCGCCTGCGGCTACGGCGCCACCGGCTCCAGGTCCTCGATACAACGCATCACATCGTCAGCAATGCGGCCATCAGCTCGATGCCGTCCCAGAGGTTCTGAATCCGCAGGTTCTCGTCGAAGCTGTGCTGGTTGTTGTCGTGGTTGCCGATCGGAATGATGATCGTCGGCGCGCCGAGCGGCCGCTCGATCGCCTCCAGCGGGAGACCGCCGCCCATCGTCGGCAGCTTGACCGCGGGCCCGCGCACGCTTTCGACCGTCCGGATCACCTCGCGCGAGATCGGCAGATCCATCGGCGTGCGGGATCCCGCCTGGGTCCGGTTCACGGCCACCCGCGCCACCCTGGGGTGGGCGCGCCGCTCGTCGGCCGTCGGTTCCCGATCGACGACGAAGAAGCCCTGCTTGCGCACGTGGTCGGCGATCAGCCGCCCGGTGCGAGGTCCGTCCATCCCCTTTACCAGTCGCACGTCGAGCGTCGCCGTCGCGGTCGCCGGAATCACGTTCGACGCCTGCGCGCCGACGCGCGAGCTGGCCATGCCGCGCACGTTGAGCGACGGCAGCGTGATGAGCTCGTTCAAGGTCATGGGGCCGCCGTCGGTCGAGCCGAGCCAGAACTGGCTCTTCAGCTCCGCTTCGATCAACGGCGCCTCGGCCAGGGCGCGCCGCTCCAGCTCGCCCAGCGGCTCGACCTCGTCGTAGAAACCGTCCACCAGCACACGCCCGTTGTCGTCCTTCATCGACGCCAGCAGGCGCGCCAGCGACAGCGCCGGATTGGGCGCCCAGTTGCCGTAGTGGCCGCTGTGGAGCTCCGTGCGCGGGCCATAGACCGTGACGTCCACCTGCGTCACGCCACGTGCGCCGAAGACGATCGACTGCTGCCGCGTCTGGTAGAGCGGAGCGTCGCACATCAGCCAGACGTCGGCGGCAAACAGCGCCTTGTTCTGCGCCAGCGTCTGTTCGAGGTTGGCCGAGCCGGCCTCTTCCTCGCCTTCGAACACGAGCTTGATGTTCGATCGGTGGGCGATGCCCGCGGCGCGAATCGCATCCACCGCGGTCAGCAGCGCGATGATCGGCGCCTTGTCGTCGGCGGCGCCGCGGGCGTAGAGGCGCGATTCCGGATCGAACGCGACACCGGCTGGCGGCAGCGCCACCGTGCGCCCGCCGTCCTCGACGCGTTTGTCCCGCAGCGTCGGCTCGAACGGCGGCGACGTCCATTCCCGCGGATCGAGCGGCTGGCCGTCGTAGTGCGCGTAGAACGCGATCGTGCGCGTGGCGCCCGGCGTGCGAATCTCGCCGAAGACCACGGGATTGCCGCCCGGCACCGACACCAGCCGGGCCGGAATCCCTCGACGCTCCATCATCGCGGCGATGGCCTGGGCGTTCCTGAGGATGTTGTCGCGATCGCTGGCGATGTTCGGGATGGCCAGCAGGCCGACGAACTCGTCGACGATCGCGCGTTCGTGCTGCTGCCGCCAGCTCCTGGCCGCGCGCGAGGCCGGGTTGGCTTGTGCCGCGGCGAGTGCTGGTAGCGTCAGCCACAGCGCCGACACGATGGCGACGGAACGTAAAGCGTTGCGCATGGTTCAGGCCCCCTCGTGCACCAGGCGGCGGCGCAGCAACTCGTAGAGGACGACGCCAGCCGCGGTGGCCACGTTGAGCGATCGCTTGACCCCGAGCATCGGAATCCGCACGTGGGTGTCGATGCGGCGCGCCACCGCGGGTTCGACGCCGACGGTTTCGTGGCCGAACACCAGACACACCGGCCACGGCGGGTCCCAACTATACAGGTCCACCGCCTCCGGCGACGTCTCGATCGCCGCGACGTGATAGCCGGCCGCGGCGGCGTTGGCCACGGCGACCGCGGTCTCGGCCTCGTGTTCCCATGGCACGGCCGTCTCGGCGCCGAGCGCGGTCTTGGCGATGCTTTTCTGCTGCCGCCGTCCCTGATCGGGACGCGGCGTGATGCCGCACAGCACCAGCTTCTCGACCGCGCACGCATCAGCGGTACGAAAGAACGCGCCCGTGTTGTAGAGGCTGCGGATGTTGTCGAGGACAACGATGACCGGCAATCGCGCCACGTCAGGAGTTTGTGAATTGTGAATTGTGAATTTCGCTACAGCGGAATGTTGCCGTGCTTCTTCGGCGGGTTCTTGTCGCGCTTGGTGTCCAGCGCCGCCAGCGCCGTGATCAGCTTCGCGCGTGTCTGCCGCGGCTGGATCACCTCGTCCACGAACCCGCGCTCGGCGGCGACGTAGGGGTTGGCGAACTTCTCGCGGTACTCGGTGATCTTCTCGGCGCGCGCCGCGGCGACGTCGGCGGCCGCGTCGAGCTCGCGCTTGTAGAGGATGTTGACCGCGCCCTCGGCGCCCATCACGGCGATCTCCGCCGTCGGCCACGCGTAGTTCACGTCGGTGCGCAGGTGCTTGCTCGACATCACGCAGTAGGCGCCGCCGTAGGCCTTGCGCGTGATCACGGTGACCTTCGGCACCGTGGCCTCGGCAAACGCGAAGAGCAGCTTCGCGCCGTGGCGGATGATGCCGCCGTACTCCTGCACCGTGCCGGGCAGGAACCCGGGCACGTCCTCGAACGTGACCAGCGGGATGTTGAACGCGTCGCAGAAGCGCACGAAGCGCGCGCCCTTCACCGACGCGTCGATGTCGAGCACGCCCGCCAGGTGCGCCGGCTGGTTGGCGACGATGCCGACCGGTGCGGCCGCCGAGCCGCGCGAAGCCGACCAGGATGTTCCGGGCGAAGTGGCGCGTGCACCTCGAGGAAGTAGCCGTCGTCGACCACGGCGTGCGATCACGTCGAGCATGTCGTAGGGCTGCGTCGGCGCCGCCGGCACCACGCGTGTCCAGCACCTCGTCGGCGCGATCGGGCGGGTCGCTGGCCGGCGCGCGCGGCGCCTCGTCCACGTTGTTGCTCGGCAGCAGAACGTCAGCAGCTCGCGGATGAGCAGCAGGCACTCGCCGGTCGTCTGTCCACGGCGAAGTGCGCGACGCCGCTCCGCTCGTTGTGCGTCAGCGCGCCGCCGAGCTCCTCCTTGGTCACCTGCTCGTGCGTCACGGCCCTGATGACGTCGGGGCCGGTCACGAACATGTAGCTCGTGTCCTTCACCATGATGGTGAAGTCGGTGATCGCCGGCGAGTAGACGGCGCCGCCGGCGCACGGGCCCATGATCGCGGAGATCTGCGGGACGACGCCCGAGGCGAGCGTGTTGCGCAGGAAGATGTCGGCGTAGGCGCCGAGCGAGAGCACGCCTTCCTGGATGCGCGCGCCGCCCGAGTCGTTGAGGCCGACGACCGGCGCGCCCATCTTCATCGCCAGGTCCATGATCTTGGCGATCTTGGCGGCGTTGGTCTCCGACAGCGAGCCGCCGAAGACGGTGAAGTCCTGCGCGAAGGCGAAGACCAGGCGGCCGTTGACGCGGCCGTGGCCGGCCACGACGCCGTCGCCGGGCACGACCTGATCGGCCATGCCGAAGTCGCGGCAGCGGTGGGTGACGAACTTGTCGATCTCCTCGAAGGTGCCGGGGTCGAACAGCGTGTCGATGCGCTCGCGCGCGGTCAGTCGGCCGCCGTCGCGCTGCCGGCGCAGCCGCTCCTCGCCGCCGCCCAGCTCCGCGCGGCGGTGCAGGTCCTCGAGGCGCGTGCGCGCGTCCATGCGGTGGAGGCTCGGCGACGGCTCAGACCTTCGCTGCGCTTGCGCCTTCTCCCAGTCCTTGAGGAACTTCGCCAGGCCGATGTCGGTCAGCGGGTGCTTGAAGCACTGCTCGATCACCGCCGCCGGCACGGTGACCACGTCGGCGCCCATGCGCGCGGCCTCGACGATGTGAATCGGGTTGCGGACGCTGGCCACCAGCACCTCGGTGCCGAACTCGAAGTTGTCGAAGATGTCGACGATCTCGCGGACCAGGTTCATGCCGGTCGTGCCGATGTCGTCGAGCCGGCCGACGAACGGGCTGACGTAGGCGGCGCCGGCCTTGGCCGCGAGCCAGGCCTGCGTCGGCGAGAAGATCAGCGTCACGTTGACGCGCATGCCCTTCCGACGCCAGCGTCTTGCACGCCTTCACGCCGTCCTTGGTGAACGGCACCTTGACGACGATGTGCTCGTCGATGCCGGCCAGGTCGCGCCCTTCGCGAATCATGCCGGCGGCGTCGGTGGCCACCACCTCGGCGCTGACCGGGCCCTTCACCGTCTGGCAGATCTGCTTGAGGATGCGCGCGGTAGTCCCCGCTCTCCTTGGCCATCAGCGACGGGTTGGTGGTCACGCCGTCCAGGATGCCGAGCTCGGCGAGCGCCTCGATCTCCTTGAGGTTGCCGGTGTCGACAAACAGCTTCATGCGTTTACTCCATCTCGTCAGGCTCCGGGCTCCAGGCTCCAGGCTCACAGGTCTTATCGCGCGGTCTCTTCCACGCGCGCCGACGGCTCGCTGGTGTTCGGCAGCGGAATGCGGCCGTCGACGGCCACCACTGCGTAGACGTATCGCGTGCCGGCCACCACCGCGCGATCCACGAAGCGCGTCTCGACGACGGGCGACGGCGTTAGCGGGAGCAGTGTGGCATCGCGCCCTCGCCGCGCAAGACGAGATAGCCGCGCGACGTCGTCGCTCGCGCTGGCCTCCCAGATCAGACTGATCGCGCCTTCGCCGGCCACCGCCGACAGGCCCGTCGGCGGCGCCGGCGGAAAGACGTCCACCGGCTTCACGCACGCCGTCGGCGACGGCGGTCCCTCGACGACGTCGGCGCCGGTGCCGCGCACCGCGCGCACCATGTAGCAGCGCTCGCGCTCGAACTGCAGCGCGTCGGCCAGCATGCTGGCGCATCGAGCGGCTGCGGGTTGAGCGGCTGCTGCGGCACGCGCTGCCACCGCGGGCGCTCTTCCGGCGCGACCGGCAGCAGCAGCGGATCGGCGCGACAGCGACTGGTAGACGTTGTAGCGCGTCGGGCCCAGCGGCACCACCGCCGGCGCGGCCGCCGGCTGCACGGCGGGCCACGGCCTCGTCGTCCACGGGCAGCGCCTCGATGCGGCAGCTGCTTGTCGAGCAGGAAGCCGATCAGCCCGCCCGACGGCTCCCACGACACCGTCACGGCGTCGGCGGCGAACGACGCCGGTCACGGCCAGCGGCGGCTCCGGCAGCGGTGTCAGCGACACCACCGCAGCGGGGCTCGGCGGCCCGGACGCCCGCGCGCGCTGAAGGCCACCGCCACGTAGGTCCGCTGCAGGCGCGGTGGAGCCGCGGGCGTCGAGGAGGGCGTCGGCGGCGGCGGCTGCGCGCCGGGGCGCGCAGCCAACGGGATCGGGACCAGCTGCGTCCGGGCTCAGAGCGTTCCTGGACGGTGACCGTGTTGCCCTGGACCGGCAGCGGCCTGGCTCGCCGGCGGAAGCACGCCGGGAAGCGGCGGCGGCGGCAGCGGCGTGGTGCCAGGCGGGTCCGCGGGCGTCACGTTCACGACGCCCACGAGCGTGGCGCCCTCCAGCAGCCGTTCGGCGGCCGGGGCTCCGTGGTCGGTGACGGCGTAGACGTCGATGCGCCGCGACGTCCGCCGGCTTGGACATGTCGATGTTCTGCGTCGGGACGGTGAAGGTCAGGTACACGTCGTCGCCGACGCGGCGCGTGTCCACGGTGCCGATCGCCTGCGGAACGCGGACGAACGGCGTCAGCGGCGGGCCTTTCTTGCCGCAGCCGACAGCCGCGGCCAGAAGCGCGACTCAGCGACGATGCAGCCGCGATCACACCGCCGTGTCACGACTCACGGCGCCCGGCTAGATCGTGAATCCGTCCACGGCGGCCGTCGTCGGTCGCGGGCCCGCCGGCGGCTGCCGTCGGACGACTTGAAAGCGGCGCGCGTCGATGCCGTAGCCGCGCACCTTGTAGTTGAGGATGCGCTCGGTGGTGTCGAGCAGCCGCGCCGCCTTGGCGCGGTTGCCGCGCGTGGTCTTCAGCGCGTCCAGGATCAGGTCGCGCTCGTAGGCCAGCCACCGCGTCCTTGAGCGACACGCGCGTCACGGTGCCCGACGAATCGGCGGTCTGCAGCGACGGCGGCAGGTGGTGGCCGTGGATGACCGCGCCGTCGCACACCAGCACGGCGCGCTCGAGCGCGTTCTCCAGCTCGCGCACGTTGCCGGGCCAGTGATAGGCCGTCAGCATGTCGATGGCGGGCGTGGAGATGCGCTTGATCACCTTGTTGTGCTCGCGCGAGAACTTCTCGAGGAAGTGGTCGGCCAGCAGCAGCAGGTCGGCCTTCCGCTCGCGCAGCGGCGGCACGAAGATCGTGAACACGTTGAGGCGGTAGTAGAGGTCCTCGCGGAACGTGCCCTCCGCGATCGCCTTCTCCATGTCCTTGTTGGTGGCGGCGATCAGGCGGACGTTGACCTTCACCGTCTCGGTGCCGCCGACGCGCTCGAACTCGCGCTCCTGCAGCACGCGCAGCAGCTTCACCTGCGTGCCCAGGTTGACGTCGCCGATCTCGTCGAGGAACAGCGTGCCGCCCTCGGCCATCTCGAAGCGGCCCTTCTTGCGGGCCGACGGCGCCGGTGAACGCGCCCTTCTCGTAGCCGAAGAGCTCCGACTCGATCAGCGTGTCGGGCAGCGCCGCGCAGCTCACCTTGACGAACGGCTTCTTCGCGCGCAGCGAGTTGTAGTGGATGGCGTGGGCGATCAGCTCCTTGCCGGTGCCCGACTCGCCGCGGATCAGCACGGTGGTGTTGGTCTGCGCCACCTGCGCCACCTGCTCGTACATCTGCCGCGTCGGGCCGCTGGTGCCGATGATGTTCGAGAAGTCGTAGCGCTCGCGCAGCTCCTGCCGCAGGTGCGTGTTCTCGTCGAGCAGGCGCCGGCGCTCCTCCTCCACCATGCGCTGCACGTTGAGCGCCTGGGCGATCATCGAGCTGACGATGCCGAAGAACTTCACGCTGCTGTCGTAGTCGCGCTCGGGCTTGAAGCGCAGGTCCACGCCGAGCGCGCCGACCGGCGTGCGGTTGAGCGTGATCGGCACGCAGATGAAGCTCAGCTCCTGCTTGAGGTGGTCGCTGCGGCGCGGCGCCATGTTGAGGAACGCCGGCTCGCGGCTGACGCGCGGCACGACGATCGGCTTGCCGCTCTCGACCACCTTGCCGGTGATCCCCTCGCCGACCTTGATCCGCGCCGATGCGGGCGCGGTCCTCGAAGCCTTCCACCGCCTCGACGTGCAGTTCGCCGTCGCGCAGCAGCGTCACCATGCCGCGGACGACGCTGTGGTGGCGGATCAGCGTGCCGCAGCACCCGCTGCATCGCGGCCTTCAGGTTGAGCGTGCCGGACAGGGCCTGGCTGACCTCGAGCAGGGTGGACAGGCGGCGGGCGCTGGCGGCGCCGTCAGACAGGGGCTTCGCGGCTGGCATCTCCGAATCATACCGTTTTGTCGGTCGATCGGATCGTTTAAACGTGAGTGTAACGATCCGGCTGGACAGGCTCCAGGCTGCCGGGCTCCACGGCTTCAGTGCAAGCGGCCGAAAGTTGCCGCAAGCGGGCCTGTGACGACCGTGGCCGGAGCCGAGATCCTAAAGGATGTATCGCGACAGATCCTCGTTCGTCGACGATGTCCGCCAGCATCCGGTCCACGTAGGCCTCGTCGATGACGACGGTGGTGTCGCGCAGCTCGGGCGCCTCGAACGACAGCTCGTCGAGCAGGCGCTCCATCACGGTGTGCAGCCGGCGGGCGCCGATGTTCTCGGCGTGGTCGTTGACGCGGGCGGCGAAGTCGGCGATCCGCTCCACCGCGTCCGGGCGTGAACGTCAGGGTCACGTCCTCGGCGCCGAGCAGCGCCGTGTACTGCTTCACCAGCGCGCCGCGCGGCTCGGTGAGGATGCGGACGAAGTCGTCGCGCGTCAGCGCCTCCAGCTCGACGCGGATCGGAAAGCGTCCCTGCAGCTCGGGGATGAGATCCGACGGCTTCGACACGTGGAACGCCCCGGCGGCGATGAACAGGATGTGGTCGGTCCGCACCATGCCGTGCTTGGTGTTCACGGTCGTGCCCTCGACGATCGGCAGGATGTCGCGCTGCACGCCCTCGCGGCTGACGTCGGGGCCGTGTCCGCCGTGGCCGCCGTCGCGGCTGGCGATCTTGTCGATCTCGTCGATGAAGATGATGCCGCTCTGCTCGACCCGCCGCACGGCGGTCCGGCCCACCGACTCCATGTCCACCAGCTTGGCCTGCTCCTCGGCCGTCGAGCTGCGTCGAGCGCCTCGGGCACGCGGCAGCTTGCGGGTCTTCGGGCCCTTCTGGAAGAACTGGCCCATCATGTCCTTCAGGTTCGAGCGAGATCTCCTCCGCCGACGAGCCGGCGATGACCTCGAACGACGGCATCGGCGGCTCGCGCGTGTCCAGCTCGACGATCCGTTCGTCGAGGCGGCCGGCGCGCAGCTGCTCGCGCATCCGCTCGCGGGTGCGCGAGGCCGCCGGCTTCCGGCGTCGTCGGCCGGGCGCGAAGCCGCGCGTCGGCGGCAGCAGCAGATCGAGCAGGCGCTCCTCGGCGGCCAGCCGCGCCTTGTCGCCCACCTCCTCGGCGCGCTCGCCGCGCACCATGTCCACGGCCAGCTCCACCAGGTCGCGCACCATCGACTCGACGTCGCGGCCGACGTAGCCGACCTCGGTGAACTTCGAGGCCTCGACCTTGATGAACGGCGACTGCGCCAGCTTCGCCAGCCGGCGGGCGATCTCGGTCTTGCCGACGCCGGTCGGGCCGATCATGAGGATGTTCTTCGGCGTGACCTCTTCGGCCATCTCGGCCGGCAGCTGCTGCCGCCGGAAGCGGTTGCGCAGCGCGATCGCCACGGCGCGCTTGGCCTTGGCCTGGCCGACGACGAACTTGTCCAGCTCGGCGACGATTTGCCGCGGCGTCAGCGAGCCCACCGCCGACGCCGTGCGCTCGGGAAGAGCGATGGCCATGACTTACAGCTCCTCGACCGTGAGGTTCGCGTTGGTGTAGATGCAGATCTCGCCGGCAATCGCCATCGCCTGCTCGGCGATCTCCCGCGCGCCGAGCGTCGAGTGCCGGACGAGCGCCCGCGCCGCGGCCATTGCAAACGGCCCGCCGGATCCCACGGCCACGATGCCGTCGTCGGGCTCGATCAGATCGCCGGTGCCCGACAGCAGGAAGGTGGCGCCGGCGTCGGCCACGATCAGCATCGCCTCGAGCCGCCGCAGGGCGCGATCGGCCCGCCAGTCGCGGGCCAGCTCCACCGCCGCGCGTTCGAGGTTGCCGCGGTACTGTTCCAGCTTGGCTTCGAAACGCGAGAACAGCGCGAACGAATCGGCCGCCGAGCCGGCAAAGCCCGCCAGGACGTTGCCCTTGTGGAGGCGCCGGATCTTCCGGGCGCCCGTGCTTCAGCACGGTGGCGCCGAAGGTCACCTGGCCGTCGCCGGCCAGCACCGTCCGGCCGCCGTGGCGAACGGCCAGAATGGTCGTGGCGTGGATCACAGCGCCAGTATCGCACTGTCCCTTGGCGAGGCCGGACGCCGAGAGGACATTGGAGACCGTAGCCGCGGAGCTTTACATTCGAGCGGGCGGCATTTTCCGGCGCGTTTCGGCGCGCCAGCTCTGGCAGAAGAGTTGCTGTAACTTATTGAGCCATGCGTACACATTCCCTCGTCTCCGCAGCCGCGCTGTCGCTGGGGTTGGCCCTCACCGCACCCGCGGTCTTCGCGCAGGACGCATCGGATGGAGGCACCGTCAGACGGTGGCCGACGGCGGCCGACGGCGGGGCCAGCGTGCCCACCGGACGCGCGGCGGTGGCCCGCAGCGCGTCATCGGTCGAGGCTCGCGGCCGGCCGAGCGGGCGACGGGCAGCGTCGACGGCGGCCGTGTGTCGAGCGGCGATCGCATCGCCGTCGATCAGGGCCAGCTGGAGCAGCGCCGCAGCCCGGGCGGCGGAGGCGGCGGTGGCGGCACGGTCCGTGGCGGCGGCGGCCAGCGCGGCGGCGACGGCGGAGGCCGCGTGGCGGTCCCCCGCGGTTCGGTCGGTGGCGGGCGGCCCGGGCTACCCCAGGGCGGCGGGCGTGTGGCGCCTCGCGGCGGTTACCCCGACCGCCGGCTACGTGCGGCCCGGCCTACTACGGCTACGGGTACTACCCGCGCTACTACTACCCGTATTCGTCCTTCTACTACGGCGGCGGTCTTCGACACGTTCGGGCTACTGGGGCGGCGTGTGGTATGTCGGCTTGGCGGTTACCCGGCCTACGGCGTATCCCTACGCCTACCCGTACGGCGGCTACCGCTATGGCGGCGGCTACGGCTATGCGGCACACCGGCCGCGTACGGCTGGAAGTGCAGCCGCGCGACGCCGAGGTGTTCATCGACGGCTACTACGCCGGCCAGGTGGACGACTTCGACGGCCGGCTGCAGGGCCTGACGCTCGAGACCGGCGGCTACAGCGTGGAGATCCGCAAGCCGGGATGGGAGACGCTGACGTTCGACGTGCGCGTCACGCCAGGGCGGACCACGCGCTACAAGGGCGAGCTGATTCCATTAGAGTAGCCTTGGTCGTACAGTCGTTGGTCGTCACGCTCCGCGCGGGCAGCTGCCACGCGCGGTGCAGCCCGAACGCGTAGTAGACGAGCGAGCCGCTGACAAGAGTGATGACCATGGTCAGCAGCTCGATGGGGGAACGGCGGCCGGCGAGCGCCGCGAGAATCAGCGTCGCCAGCACGTAGAACGCCGGCGTAAACGGGTAGCCCCAAACCGCCACCGCCGCACGCCCTTCACGCTTGGCGATCAGGAACAGCGACGCCACGGTCAGCGCCGCGCTCACCGACAGCGTGAACCCCAGGTACGACAGCAGCCCTCGCAGGTCCGAGACGAGCGATGAGGAGAATGGCCAGCGCGGCCTGCGCCATGATGGCCGCCGTGGGCGCGCCGCCGCCACCAAAGCGGAAGAAACCGGGAAAACGCCGTCGTCGGCCATTCGGGCGTAGACCCGCGGGCCCGCCATCACCAGGGAGAACACCGAAGTGATCAGCGCCAACACGGTCACGAACCGGATCGCCAACGCCGACGGGCGTTCCGCCGATTGATTGCGCGGCAGCGGCAGCCACGTCCTCTTGTCCGACCACGGCCTCGAACGGCGGCAGATAGACGAAGGCCGCGTTCAACGCGATGTAAAGCACCGTGACGATCAGCGTCCCGACCCACGAGCGCCTTGGGCGCGTTGCGCTGCGCGTCCTTGGCCTCGCCGGCCACGTAGACCGCCGCGTTGAATCCGGAGTAGCTCAGCGAGATCCACACCAGCGAGCCGGCGAACACGCGTGAGCGAAAACGGCATCGCCGGACGCGGCGCCGGGGCCACGCCCTGCGACAGCGCGACGCTGGCCGCAGAACGCCAGGAAGCCGATCAGCAGCGCCACCTTCAGGAACACGACGAAATTCTGCGCAGCCGCGCCGGTCTGCACCTTGATGCCGTGCAGGAGCGCCGCGACGAGCACCATGCCGGCGGCGGCGGCGCCGTTCGGCAGCCAATCGGGCCGGGTGGGAAACGCGTAGGTCTCGAACGCGCGCGCCGCGAACGCGATCGCGCCGGTGAAGCCGGCCAGCAGCGACACCCACCCGGCGATGAAGCCGGCGAGCGGGTGGATCAGGCGCGAGAGGAACAGATACTCGCCGCCGGACTCGGTGATGTGTCGGACCAGTCCGGCGTAGCTCAGCGCACCGCAGAAGGCGATGACGCCGCCGACCACCCAGGCAGCCATCACCCGGTTGGCCGAGCCCAGATCGGCCGAGGGCGAAGCCGGAAGTGGTGAAGACGCCCGCGCCGATCATGTTGGCGATGATCAGGCAGACGAGCGAGGTGAAGCCGAGTGTCTTTTCGCCCGTTGCCGGCGCAGGTTGAAACCATGCGCCGGATTATAGGCGGGATTCTACTGCGCGACCAGGGCGCGCTCGACCGGGAACTCGCCCATCTTCACCCAGGTCCGCGAGCCGTGCTTGCCGAAGACGTCCACTTTGGCGTCCACGAACTCGCGGTTCTGCAGCATCTGCTGCCGCGATTGCGTGCCGGTGTAGCCCAGGGTCGACCGGAACACCAGCTTCGGGCCCACCTTGCCGGCTGCCAGGCCATCCGAGCCGATCGCGCGGACGAAGTGTTCGCCCCACGCCTGCTCTTCGCCGACGCGGCGGAAGATGGCGTTGATCTGCACCCGCGAGATGTCCTGTTCGGACACGTTCTGGAGTTGCAGCGTGACGCTGGGCACCAGCTTGTTCTGGCCGTTCACGACGCCCAGGTCGTACCAGCCGGTCGACACGTCCACCAGCTTGAGGTCCTTCTCGACCTCCCGCGTGCTCGAGCAGCCGAGCACCGACACACAGGCCAGCAGACAGGACCCAAGCGACACCTTTCGCCGACGCGCACGCATGACGGCATTGTAGGACACGGCGACGGACCTGTGATTGAGACACCACGAGCGGCGATTTGGCTCCCTGCCGAGCCCGCGGCGACCCGCTGGCTGGCGGGCTCACGGCAAGCGGACCATGACGATGAAGTGGAGGCCGACGGTCAGCACCATGATTGCGGTCAGGGCGACGAGGACAATGAGCCCGAGATAGACGCGGCCGAGCGCGTGAGTATTTGACCGCATTTGTCCGCGCCAGGATGTGGGCGTGGTTGGACATCTCGCGGTTGAGTTGGCCGATCTGCACCTGCTGCCACTCGGTGAAGTACTCGTCCTGACTGCGATCCAGGATGTCGTCCACCAGGCGCAGGCGGCCTCTGCCGGGCTCTCCCGAACGGCCGCGCTGCCGCAGGCGCGGCCGCAGCGCCGCGATGGCGTATGCGAAAAAGTAGAGCGACAACAGCACATACGAGGCGAAGTACACCCGGAGCAGGCTCGGGCTCAGCCCTTCCAGGCGAAGCTGGTCCGCGCGCACCGCGATCAACATGTTCACGGCGTTCAACGCCGCGAGAATGAGCAACGCAAACCGCGTTCGCCGGTCCGCCAGTTCGACGACGTCTGTCAGATGGTCCACCAGGTCGCCGAGCGCACGGTAGCGTTCCCACCCTTCGAGCGGCCTGGAATCCGCAAGCCGCTCGGCCTCCTTGCGAAGACGGCGCTCGGCTTTCGATTCGCGCTCCGGCACGCCCTCGTCCGGACGAATGCGCACGTCAGCCATTCTGGCAGGGTGGCTCAGGCGCCGTGTCGGCCGTCTAGTGCTCTTGTACCAGGACGTGCCCGCGGGCTTCCTCCAAGGTCATGCGCCCGGCGCGGAACGCTGCGAGGTCGCTGCCCTTGACGCGGAAGATCAACGTGTTCAACCCGGCCGTGTCGCCGGGCATCAGCGGGTCGCGCGGCACGTTGTCGCGCGCCGCCACCGTCAGCCACTCCTCGGGACCGACCGGGATCGGACCGCTGTTCTCGATCATGGCGTCGATCAGCGACGCGCGCACGGCACTGGTATAGGCCACGTCGGGCTCGGTGATCACGGGATCGGCCTGGCGCGGCGTCGCCCGCGGCACCACCGCACGCGTCTCGAGCCGCTGGGCCAGCAGCTCGAAGCGGTCGCGGTCACGCGCCGGCTGATCGGCGATCAGCGTCCGCAGTTCCGCCAGCGTGGCGGACACCGCCGCGCGATTGTCCTCGATCAGATAGCGCAACGGCCAGGTCACTGGCAGGCGCAGCGCCGGCACTTCCACGTCGAAGAAGACGCCGTAGCCGTCCAGCCGGAAGCCCCGCACCTGGGGCACGCCGCTCAGCATCGGCGCGTCCGGCATCACGGTCCGGACCTGGCGCAGCATGTTCTCGGCGCCGTTGGACACCGCGCGCTCGAGCACTCCTTCCATCGTCGAGATGCGTTGGCGCGTTTTCACCTGCTCGTCTTCCTTCGAGGGCGCCTGCGCCAGCGCGGGCCCCGTCGCCACCGACAGGCCCGCGGCCACGAAGGCCGCCCCAATCCAACGTTGTGCGGTTGCGACTTTCATCGTGTTCACGGTCATTCCACCTCTGTATTGCCTGCCCTAGCGCCGCTGCGACACGTTGACCAGATAGTTCAACATCTCGCGCTGACGGCGCACTTCCTCGCTCGGTCGTGCCTTGCATCTGGCTGAAGGTCTGCTGCAGCTGCGCCTGGTCTACGCGCCGCTGGATCTCGGCGTCGCGCGCCAGCTGCGCGGTGCGGACGGCGAAGGCCTCTTCCTGCCGCCCTTCGCTTTCGCGAATCAGCTGCCGCACCTGCCGCAGAATCGCCTCCTCGCCCACGCCGCTAGACGCGCGAACCGGGGCCTGAGCCGGTGGGGCGCTGCGGAGGGCGGCGATTTCCTGCTTCATGCGCGTTTCCAGCTGGGCCAGCGCATCGGCCGACACGGTGGCTCGGGCACCCTCGGTGGGGCCGGGAATGCTGCCACCGATCGAGCGGCTGCCGGCGGCCATGCCCAAGCCGATCAGCGCCACCGCGGCGACCGCCTGCCCCCACGCCGGCATCGGCTGCCGCCACCACGCCACGCGTATCGGCGCAACCGGAGCCGGCTGCTCGGTGGCGATACGGAAGCCGAGCGCCGCCTCCGGCGGTGTCCAGGCGCTCAAGTACTGCCGGGCGCTGCCCAGCTCGGTGAGCTCGGTCGCGCAGGCGTCGCAGGTCTCGAGGTGCCGCTCCATGCGAACGCGCTCGAGCGCGTCGCACTCGCCGTACAGATAGCCGACGAGCGTCGCGGCATCACCGCACATCAGATCCTGGTTGTTCGTCGTCATGCCCGACCTCCGGCCGCACGCCGCGGCACGGCGACCTGTGTCGTGCCCAAATCGCGGCGCAAGACGGACAGCCCTTGGTAAAGCCGTGTCTTGACGGTGCTCAGCGGGCACCCTTGCAGGTCGGCAATCTCCTGAAACGTCATGCCGTGGTACTCCTTGAGGATGATCGCGGTGCGCTGCTCCTCGGGCAGCTTGGCCATGGCCGCTTCCACGACGCTACTCAGCTCGCGCCGGGCGACGAGGTCCTCGACCGATTCCGACGCTCCGGTGTCGGCGGCCAGGTCCTCCAGTTCCATGTCTTCCGGGACCAGCGCGATGGGACTGCGGCGCTTTCGCCGGATCCAGTCGCGGCAGAGGTTGAGAGCAATTCGGTAAAGCCATGACGAAAACTTCGCCTGTCCCTTGAACGCGCCGATGCCCCGGAAGGCCCGCAGGAACGTCTCCTGGACGACATCCCGGGCATCCTCCTCCTGGCCGATGACGCGGTACGCCAGAGCATAGATCGGCCGTTCCCATCGCGTGATGAGTTGGTTGAAGCTGTCCACGTCGCCGCTCCGCGAGCGGGCGACGAGTTCTTCGTCTGTCCATGCCATCGGTGTCGCCGCGTGCACCGTTCACTCCATTAGACGGCGGGGCCTCCCCTCCGGCCGGATCGCCGGCATCCGGGCGGTCAGGAGTCGGGCGTCATCCTTAACTCATTGTCGATCCGGTGGTTAGACAAGGCAATGAGCGGTGAGGGCGCGGTCAAATCGAGTTTGTCCCCGTGATTCAGCTCTCGGAAGTCACCAAAGCCTTCGGCGTCCGCACCCTTCTCGACCGCGTGACCTGGCAGATCGGGGACGGCGCCGGGTCGGCCTGTGCGGCCCGAACGGCGCCGGCAAGACGACGCTGCTCAAGATGTTGGCGGGCATCGACGAGCCCGACGGGGGCGTGATCGTCAAGCCGGCGGACCTGACCATCGGCTACCTGCCCCAGGACGGCCTGACCCACGCGGGCCGCACGCGTGTTCGAGGAAGCGGCAGCGCGTTCCAGCCCCTGCTCGACATGAAGGCGGAGATGACCGGCATCGAGCACCGGCTGGCGGACCCGTCGATGCCCGAGGCGGAGCACGAGGCGCTGCTGTCGCGGTACGCCGAGCTGCAGGACCGGTTCCGGCTCGGCGACGGCTACAGCATGGATCTGCGCATCGCCACGGTGCTGCGCGGGCTCGGCTTCAGCCCCGACGACGCCGATCGGCCCGCCGAGACGTTCTCGGGCGGCTGGCAGATGCGCATCGCGCTGGCGAAGCTGCTGCTCGGCCGGCCCAATCTGCTGCTGCTGGACGAGCCCACCAACCACCTCGATCTCGACGCGCGCAACTGGCTCGAGGAATACCTGGACGGCTACCCCTACACCGTGATCCTGGTCTCGCACGACCGCTATTTCCTGGACGCGGTGGTGACGCGGATCACCGACCTCAACCTGCGCACGCTGACCGACTACGTGGGCAACTGCACCGAAATATGTTGCTCAGCGCGACGCCATGCTGGAGCGGCTGCGGCAGGCCAAGCGTGAGCAGGACGAAGAAGTGGCGCGGGTGAAGATGTTCATCGACCGCTTCCGCTACCAGGCCACCAAGGCCGCCCCGGTGCAGAGCCGGATCAAGCTGCTCGAAAAGGTGGTGCCGA
>CAVQMT010000046.1:0-322345 GCA_963713655.1 uncultured Acidobacteriota bacterium | reverse complement strand
GAGGAAGCTGAACCGTCAGGTCGACCACGGCTACCGAGTCGTCCACCTGCCAGTCCGGTGACAGGTAGTCACTCGGGCGGCACGTGAACACGATGACTTGGTGCCCACGCTCACCAGCGGATGCACGCAGTCGGTCGCGAAACCAATTCAGTCTCTCCGGATCGCTGTGTACCAGCTGATCGTCAAGGACAAGCGCTGTCTGCAGGTATCCAGCGATCGCCAGACGAAGCAGCGTCGCGAGCTGCTCGCGCGTCCCGACAGATAAGTGATCCAGCTGTTGCGTTGCGCCATGCACCTCGATGTGTGTGGTCTTCAGATCAGGATCCAGCGAAATCGGACCGTATCGTCCGCCTGTCAGCGCCCGGAACTGTTCGGTGATTGGTCCGGCCAGCGCGTGGCCGAGGTGCGTGGCGCGCTCCGCTTCGACCTTCTCGATCTCGATCAGGAGGCGCCGAGCGGCATGCTCAGTCAGTTCCCGTTCGAGCAGCTCCGCGCGCGTGAGTTTCACGACTTCTTCCTGTTGTGCGAGCTGTTCGGATCCCACATGTCCTGCGATCAGGTGCAGCTGCCCCTTGGTGTGATTCAGGTCGTCCGTGCATCGCTGCCGTCGATCTTGCAGGTTCTTGACCGTGGCTCGAGTCGCCGCAGGATCGAGCGGCGGACCTTCCGCAACCTCCAAGACCGGGTCGCCAGTCGCTTTCTGCAGTCGCGACTCGAGGGCGGGCCGATCGACGACCGTGAGCTTGCCCCGGAGCGTCGCTGCGTCGGTCTCGAGCGCCTTCAAATCTCCCTCGGCATCCGACCGCTGCTTCGTCGCCGATTCCAGCGTCGTCTTGTCGGCGGCGGACTGTTCTTCGAGCCTCTACGTGCTCCTTCGTGGCGCGCTCGAGCTCGCTCCCGCCAGAATCCGAACCCGCATCGGGAAGATCCATCGCGATCAGTTCGGCCGTGATGGCGTCGAGACCCTGCTGCGCCTGCTGATGCGCAATCTCCAAATCGCCGCCAAGCAGGTTCACGCGGCGTTCGACAGCGGACCGCTGCTCGTCGAGCTGACCGCTCAGCATGTCAGCCGTCGTCGAGTCGGTGGTGTGCCTCGTCTTCGCCTCTCCCAGCGCTTTCGATGCCGCTTCAACGCTTGCTTCGGGCGCGTCCACGTCCCCGATCTCCGCCAGTCGAGCATGGAGTCGGGTGATCTCTTCCGGGTCGCTCTGCTGCTCTGCGAGTGTGAGTGTCGTCTCAGCGGCCGTCAGAGCCTTGGCAGCCGTGTCGTACTCGGTCTGCCGTGCGATCCGGTTGTCGGTGGCCAGCTTGACGGCCGCGTCGGCGTCCGCGCGAAGTCGGCCGCGAGTGGCTTCTATTGCAGCCTGCACCTCAGAAATCCGGCGGCGCACGGAGTGCACGTCGTTGCCAAATGCCGTCGCGGCTGCGGACACGGCATCAGGGTCGGCGGCCGGCGCCTCGGATTCGAGACGACCAAGGACGTCACGACGTGACTCGAGCGGCGCGGCGCTGCTTTGTGCTTCTCCGGCGTCGCGGTCGTCCTGGTCCGCCTGCTGACGCAGGCGCTGTGCTTCAGCCCTCTGGCGCTGAACGTCCGCGACAGCGCCCTCGTAATCCGCCAGTTTAGTCAGGCCTGCTGCAAGCAGTGACGGCTTCACTTGCTGCGTCCATTGGTCGCGGCGTCGTACGCTCTGTTCGTTCTCCGCGGCCCGCGCTCGAACGCGGCCCTGAAGTCCGACCCAGATCGCTCCGCCCAGCACTCCGGCGGCGACGAGTCCCGCGAGGACGGCGGTCAGCAGAGGCAACCCAAGTCCCACGCGCGTGGCCGCCGCTACCGCGACGAGGACGCCCACGGAAGCCAAGAGTACCGGCGTCAGCGGCGAGGATGGTGAAGTGGGTGCGATGGTTGGGCCGACCTTCAGCTCCTCTTCGAGTGTCCGCCACGCGGCGATCTGTTCGCTCGTGGGCAGGACACGGCTCGCGAGGCGCTGATCGATGCTCGACGCGTCCGAACGCGCGATCTGAGCACGTTCACGCAGCTTCCGCGCCTCCGCAGCCTTTTCCTCGAGCGCCCGGACTTCAGCGCGTAATGCCTCGATGACGATGAGTGCGTCGACCGCCTGGAGCAGCAGGAGTTCTGACTCGAGCGCCTTGATCTCATCCGAGTTCGACTCTGCCAGGCGTTGGTCGCGACGGGCCTCTGCGTCAGCAACCCCCGCCGCAGCGGCTTGAAGGCGACCGCGCGCGTCCTGCTCGTGCTGCCGCGCAGTCACCAAGCTGGCCGGCCGCCCGAGTCACCGCCGTCTCGCGCTCGATCAGTTGCTCGAGTGCCGTTCGGACCGTCGCATGCTCGAACGTGCGTTCTGCCCGCTCGACAGCCGCGATCGCCGAATCTCGTGCGTCGGCCGCGAGCTTGCACTGCTGTTCGACAACCGTCGCCTCGTACACGGTCTGTTCCGCGGCCGTCACCTCCTTGAGCCGCGCCTCGGCCGTCATCTTGTCCGTTTCGAGCTCCGCACGCCGCTTCGCTCGATTGGCTTCCTTCACCTGTCCGGATTGCTCGGCAGCCGCTTTCTCGTGCGCCACAGCCCCGGCCGCCGTCATCAGCTGCACGCGTGTCGCTTCGAGAGCATCCGCCGCGGCTTTCTCCGCGACCTTCAGCGTCTCCAGACTTGACTGTGCGGCGACCAATTGATCGTCGAGCGATCGCAACTCGGTCGTCAGCTGATCCGCCTCATCGAGCTGACGCCGCAGGTCGCCGATCTCCGCCTGTAGCTTTGCTCTGATGCTGGCCCGCTCCGCCTGCGCGTTCGCCGCGTCCAAGTTGGCCTTGCGGAGTGCAGATCGTCCTCGAGGCGCTGGCGCTCGTCCTGAAGCCTCACGACGTCGGTCTGGATCGATTTGCCTTTGGCATCATCCTCCTGCAGCTTACGAAGGAGGTCCGCCTTCTCACGCAACTGATCCTGCAACTTGACGACGGGAGAGTCGGCAGCTGTTTTCAGCTTGCCCTGCGGAGTGAAGACGGTCTCGACGCGCTCGGCAAGCTGCTCGACGATGCGGCTTACGAGCGGATCCTTGTCGAGCGCGCCGATGGCCTGCGTGACGAGAGACTTACCTGTGTCGTCGGAGTCGCCGCCGAGGCTGGAGTTCAGGACCCCCTGCACTGCGCCCTGCCGGCCGACGAGTGCCGTGAGCAGGAAGCTTTCGGCCTTCGGCGCAGGACCTTTACCGCCAGGCGGCGCGATGCCCCAGCCGAGCAACTTCCGCAACTCGCCTTCGACACCTTTTCCCTCGACGACTTCTTTGAACTTTGGAGACGCCACGCTCCCGCTGCACTCGAGTTTCGCGGAACCTCTTCTTGCCGAATCGTTTGGACACGCGCCAGAGCTTGGCTCCGTGCTCGAAGGTCAGCGTCACGCACGCGGGGGATGAGCCGCCCCACGTGACATGCTCGTTCCCGGCCTGCGAGGTGGACTGTAGAAACAGGGCGGCGTGAATCGCCTCGACGAGCGTGGACTTGCCCAATTCGTTCGGCCCGTGCAGCACGGTGACGCCGGCCCGAACTCAATCGTCGCCGCACGGATGCCACGGAAGTCCCGGACTTCAAGGCGTTCAAGCCTCACGACTGCGCCTCACTCATGAGCCGATAGAGAATGTTGAGCGCACGTCGCGCCTCGTCGTCGACCGCCGCGGCCGCGGCGAGCTTTCCCGCGACGATCGACAGCGTTTCGGGCGCGTCCTTCATCAAGGCGTTGACATCCCCGACTTCGACACGGAGCCCGCTCCGATCGAGAACAAAGGCGCCGGCGCGGCCCGAAGTGGCGGCATCGCCCCTCAGCTGCCGCGTCAGCAGGTCCACTTCCTTTTCGTCCAGTACCGACACCGTCATGTCCAGCCGCAGACGCAGGACGGTCGTCGAGAAGTCCTCGGCGGCCAGGCTTCGCAACGATTCGAGGCTTGTCGCCGACTCGTCGCGCCAGGTCCATCGCCCGACCTTGACGGATGTGACGGTCGGCCGCGCTCCAGATCGTTGCAGCGTGACCAGGCAACCTGACCGGCTCCCGACTCGCCGAAACGCGTCTGCTCCGGCGCACCGGGGTAGACGATCGGCGCCACGCCGCTCTCCGTGATCACGCGGAAACCGTGTGTGTCGCCGACCGCGAGATAGTCCAGGCCCCGCTGCGCCGGCGCATCGCGCGCGATGGGGAAGCTGGTCTGGTATCCCTCCATGTCGAACGTGGATCCGTGCACCAACCCCACTCGGATGCGCGCATCACCTTCCGGACGGCAGGGAAGCGTCAGCGCGAGGTCTTCGGCGCCGGCCATCGACGTCACGGCGCGGCAAAGAGCACGGCGTCCGGCGTTAGAGCCAGCTCAAACCTTTCTGAATCGACCACGTGAACCCAGTCAGGCAAGAGTTTTCGGAAGGCGTGGTCAGGATGAAAGACGGAGCCCGCCTTCACGGGATCGTGGTTGCCGGGCAGCAGTACGATCGGCCGGCTCCAGCCTGCCCGACTCTTGAGCACCTTCGCGAAGCCCCGCCACCAGTCCTCACCTGGTTCGGGCGTATCGAAGATGTCGCCGGCCCACAGGACGGCGTCCACGGCGTACTGCTCGGCGACCGAGAGAATAGTGTTCGCGACATCCAGGCGGGCACGCGCCAGCCGCCGGCGGGCGTCGGGCTCGAACTGCGCCGACTCCAGCCCGAGGTGCAGGTCGGCCGTGTGCAGGAGCTTCAGCACGCGGGCCCCGCAATTTCGAACCGGACGTCCAGCACACGCGTAATGTCGGGCCTGCTGTACCGGCGCGCGACCAGGCGTTCCCGCCACTGGCGATACTCGGCGTCGCCTCCCTCCTGGAGGTCCGCGATCTGCTGCTCGACACGACCGCGCTCCTTGGTCAACGACTTGAGCTGTACGTTCATGGCGTCGCCCGCCTGAACACCGTGCGTACTACTGAGCCGCTTCTCCAGTTCCTCGATCTGGGCGTTCAGCCTGGCTTCCTTGCGGCGAATGATCAGGACCTGATCGGCCAGGTAGTAATCGAGCTGGCGCAGCATCTGATCGAAGCGTGCCTGGTCGTGATCGGAAACCGCGGCCTGGTCGATAAGAAGCGCCGTATCGATCGCATCGTGGAGCGCCTGACCCTCCGGCAAATCCAGGGACGGACCGACCTCCCGCACAGGCGACGCGAGCAGGACACCGACTGCCGGCGTTGGCAACGGATCGTTTTCGCCGTCGAGGACTGCGGTCACGAGCAGGTTGTCCGCGCTGCTCGATGCCCCGATACGACGCCCGTGTGACCACGAGCCTGCCGCGGCGTCCCGCGAGCGCGCGCACATCCTCGGGCGTCTTCGCACCTGCTTCGAACACGACATGAAACGGCGCGTTCGTCGCGCGCCGCGCGGCCTCGACGGCCGCCTGTACCACCGCGTGGCCGACGTGCAACGCTTCGCCCTCGCCGATGTTGCGCGAGTCGCCGACGCCCGCGACAAAGCCCTCGCGATATCCCTCCGGCAAGGCGGCAGACGGCTGCACCTGATATGCGACACGGCCAGACTGCTGCTCGCGGACATACGAGATGCCGGCACCGTCGAAGTAGCTCTGTGTGAGCAGGTCGACGTCGCGATCCAGTCCCTCGAGCTCCGACGGCAGACTGCTCTGATAGCTCGCCAGCACCTGTCTGACCGCGTCGTCGAGCCGAGTCTCGATCAGCCCCGACGCACGTTCCTGAACCTGGTCGAACGCGCGGCGCCGGCTCTCCATCGTGTCGCGAAGGTGCTGCAGGTCGGCCGTCACGTCATCGATGGAGCGGGCGCGTCCGTAGATGACACGAAGCTCCTTTTCGAAATCCACGCCCACGCTCGCGACGAGCGATTCGGGCGCCGCGTGCGACGGCTCGTAGAGCACAGCGTCAGAGGCGTCGAGGACCTTGCCGAAGAGGTCGAGCTTCTGGGCAAGGATGTCCAGCGTGAGGCGCTGCGCAACGTTGCCGGCTGCCAGGAAGCTGATGACGGTGACGCCGCGCTTCTGGCCGTACCGGTGGACGCGGCCGATGCGCTGCTCGATGCGTTGAGGGTTCCACGGCAGGTCGTAGTTGATGACCGTGTCGCAGAACTGGAGGTTCAGGCCCTTGGCGCCCGCTTCGGTTGAGATGAAGACCTTCGATCGGTGCCTGAACTCGTGGACAAGGGCCAGCCGGACGGCGACGTTGGGGCTCGGGCGATGCGCCGGGGCAATCGCGTGACCCTCGTCCGCCTCCCATTGCTCCAGCGCTCGCGCTGCATCCGGTCCGACGTTGTCGCCGCGAAACAGGGTGACGTCGCCGGGCTCGTAGCCGTGTTCCAGCAGCAGCGTGCGCAGCGAGTCCTGCGTCGTCAACGACTCGGTGAAGATTACGGCCTTGCCGGAGCCCAACCCCTGCGATCCCCGATCCTGGATGAATCGGAGTGCCTCGATGAGTCGTCGCGCTTTACTGCCGTGCCCAAGCTCTCGGGCTCGTGCGGCGAATGCGACGACCACTTCGAGCTCGGCCCGAATGCCTTCGTCGGTCTCGGAGACCGCCTTCTCGGCCTCGACCGGCGGCGCCTCGGCGTCATCGTCGTCTTCCGCAGCGCCAAGACGCTCGTCCTCCTCGAGATCGGCCGCCATCTCTCGGAGGAACTGAGTGCCGTCGTCCGAGACGGCATGACCGCGTCGGGCCAGTCGATCGCGCAGCCGCTGCGCCACACGGTCGAGGCTTACAGCCAGCGCGGCCAGCGACGACGCCATTCGGCGATGGAAGCTGATAAGAAGAAGATGGCGCTGCTTTCCCCGGAACGCGTAGAGGTGCTCGCGCATCAGCCACGTGGTGACGTCGGTGTACAACGCCTGCTCCTCGGGGCTCATCGCGTACTCGAACACACGGGAGTGGCGCTCGACGAACGGCACCTGGAGAAAATCCTGCGCCTGACGCCGGAGCGTCCGCTGAACCACCGTCTGCAGGCGGCGTCTGAGTTCCCGCACCTGTTCGGGGAGCACCGCACGATCGCCTGTCTCGCAGAACAGCTCACGAAACGTGGGCAGGCGGCCGAGAAGCGTACCAGTCGGCTCGACGTACTGCACCAGACCCCACAGCTCCGCGAGCGAGTTCTGGATCGGCGTGGCTGTCAGCAGGATGACCGGCGAATCGCTTCGTTTGATCACTTCTCGCAGGCGCCCCGCGGTCTGCGCACGCTTCGAGTCCTGATCGTAGGCGCCTTCCTTGTCATAGCGCTTGTGGATGCCTGAAAAGACTTCGTGGGCCTCGTCCACGACGACGAGATCGAACGGATCGGCCGCCTTCAGAACGGATGCGCCCTTCGGGCCTCCGGCGAGCTCGCGGTGAGTGAGGAACACGCCCGCGCCGGTAAACGCCTCCGGGTCGAGACGGCCTTCCCGGGCCTCAATGCCGAAAAGCGTGTACATCTCCGTCTGCCACTGGCCGAGCAGCGACTTGGGCACGACGAGGAGTACACGCCGCATGCCCTCGGCCATCAGCTGCGAGATGATCAGGCCGGCCTCGATTGTTTTCCCGAGGCCCACCTCGTCAGCCAGAATGCAACCACCCTCAGGAATCCGGCGCAGGGCGAACACTACGGCATCGATCTGATGGGGGTTTGGATCGATACGCCCCTGGCGCTGGCACGCTGCGTATCGGCGCTGCTCGTCAGGTCGTCGTAAGCGAACCAGGTCTTCGGCAAGTAGCCGGCGCTGAATTGGTCCGAGCTGGCTTGGAGTCATTGGATGCTAAACACGTTCATCACCTGATCTCCGAACGATCGATAGCCTTGATCGCGATACGCCTTCGCCTCGTCATCTGAACGGCAAAGGTCGTGCACAAGCGCGCACTCAAGACGTAGAGTCCCCGTGCAAACGAGCGGCGCAGGGTCCTGCAGATTCCTGCGAGTGGCACGTGATACCCACGACCAACGCATCGCTAATTCCTTGCCAAATGGCGATAGCGCATGATGACCTCCGTCCACTCTCGCGCGACTTCTTGCAAGTGGCCGAGCCGCATGCGGCGTTCTTGAAGATGTGCAAGCAGCTCCTCTAGTTGGACGAGGAGTTTCCGGCAGTCTGCAAGACGCATGAGCAGCTGTTGGTGGATGGCCTCCTGTTGCTGCGATTCGAGAACCCCGGTTTCGACAGCCTCCTCAGTTGCCCAGCAGCCAATGATCCGCGCGGCCTTCCATTTCGCCAATCTTCCGCCGCAGGACATCTGCCCTGCTTTGTATTGTGTCGATTTCGCTCCGCAGATCGCCTACTTGGTTCTCCATTGCGCGCAGCTCGCGCTCAGCCTGTTGCGCATGTTCCTGGAGCGATTCGACGGCGCGTTGCGCTTCCTGGCAAGGCCTCAACTCCACGATTCAAGTCGTCGGCCTGCAGAAGCAGGCGGGACAAATCGGACCTGATCTCACTCAGACCCTCCATCGAATAGCGCTCGAGGTCGGCAACCTCCGCAGCGCTGGCATCGCGACGCGAGTGCACTGCGCTCAGGGCCGGCATCGAGTCCGCGCTCATGCGCAACGCCAACGCTCCCACGCCGCCCCAGCCCGCCGCCAGCGTCTGCGGCACCTTGCGCAGCGCGGGAATGTCCAGCGCCTTCTCACCGTCCGGCCTCGCGGCCACGACGAGCCAGTTGGTCCAGGGGCTCACGAGTCGATAGCGGAGCGCCTGCTCGAGGCCCGCGGCACGATCCAGTTCCTTCAGCCGTGCCGATGCGGCGAGCCGCGCCACCGTTGACACTCGGTCCGCGGATTCGCGCGGCGGCGTCATCGCCAGCTGCTGCCGGAACACGTCTCCGCCGTCCGTCTCGATTTCGAGCGTGACGTGGCCGGTGATTGACGGACGGTCGAACTGCGCCGAGGCGGTCACCGTATCGCCCTCGAAGACCGCGCCGAATGTGGCCGGCGCGAGATCGCGCGCGCCCTCAGGCCAGTGGATGGCGACCCGCTTCGCGCGCGGCGCCCGCATGCGCTCGAAGTGCCGAATCACGCGATCCGCCATGCCCTCGCGCGGCGACACCAGCTCACACCCGCCGCCGGTCGCCGCGGCCAGTCCGCGCACGAATGCCTCTGAGACCGCGCTGCCGACGCCGACCGTGAAGACACGCCGCCCCGATCGTTTCGCCTCCGCCACCACCGCTTCCCATGACGACACTTCCCCGTCGGTCACGACGAAGACGTCACCGGACTCCGAGCCGCTCGCCGCCGCATACGCGGCCTGCAGCGCGGGGCCGATTTCGGTGCCGCCCATGTCCGCCTTGAGTTCAGCCGCGAACTGTCTGGCCTTTCCGAGGTTGGCCGGCGTGCACGGGAGAAGCCGATCGGATAGCCGCTTGGTCGTGCTGCCGAACGCGACAACCGTCACGCGGTCGCGCGGCTGCAGCGCGTCGAGGATGCCGGCCAGCGCCTGCCTGGCCTGCGCGATCGAATCGCCCTGCATGGACCCCGAGCAATCGATCACGATCGCCAGCTCGAGCGCGCGCGGCTGCCGCAAGCCGGGAAACAGCGGCTGGAAGCTCGCGATCGCGGCCGCCCCTTCGCCGTCCGCGCCGCAGATCGCGAAGCTGTGCGTCGCCTGCGGAGCCTTCACGGTCAAGATGAAGTCTCGATCCATCACCGCCTTCGCTTGCGTGAGCGTGATCACGGTCTTCTCGGAGGACGAGGCCAACGTCACCGCATGCGGAGGGACACTCGAATTGGGCCTCGCGCAGGCTGCCGAAGACTTCGACCTGCAGGGAGAACTGGTTTTCCACCGCAAGAGACGACTCGGGCGCCTGGTGCGGCGCGTGCGGCGACGCCCCATACCTCGGCGCGATCGTCGTCGGCAGCGACACCCGCAGCGTGTCGCCCACCCAGCGGTACACGATCGCGTAGACGAACGTGATTGTGGCCGTCTCCTTGGGCAGGAGGTTCCCGACGTTCATCGTGTACAGCCCGGGCTCGATTGCTTCGAGCATCACGGCCGCATCGCCGGCCGCGACCGCGTCTTCGTATCGCTCCTCGGCGGCCTTCTTCTCGACGACGACACCGTTGAGGGTGCGGCCGCCGATCTCGACGCGCAGATCGAGCAGGACGGCGTCGAGCGGGAGCGGAAATGTGTAGACCGCCTCGATGTTCACGTCCTCGTCGTTGCGGTAGGTCTGGCAGACGGTCACCTCGCCGAGGAGGTCGCGCAGGGTTGCAGACACGGACACGTCGGACAGGGCGATGCGCTCGCCGCGGACGCCGATCAGGACGGATGCTAGAGGGCTCACTCTTGTTCCTCACTCTCGTGAACTTGTTGATAGACGCGGCTCACAGCCCGGAAGAACGCGCGCACCTGCTCGGGGCTGAGCCCGGCGCGACCGGGCTCGAGCGTCACCTCGACGCCGTCGGCCACGACGAGATGGCTCCAGACCTCGACCGTGCCCGCGCGCCGGGGAGTCGGCGGCAGCGGCCCGTCGTCGGCTGTTTCAGCACTTCAGCGATTCGCTCTAGGGACAACCCCGCCAACTGCCATTTGCGAACCAGCAGGAGTTGCTCGACATGGTGCTGCGTGTAATAGGCCCCCTTGCCGATCCCTTGCGGGCGATCGACCAGGCCCTCCTGGATGTAGTAGCGGACGGTCCGCCGCGGCAGCTCGGCGAGGGCGGCGATCTCGTCCATGGTGAACTTCTTGGGGCTGCTCACACAGCTATTTATACGACAGTTATACTGTCATTGTCAACTGTCTTGTATTGGCCGACTCCTGCTTCAAGCAGAATCGGCGGAGCCTGAGGCCGTCGAAACACAGCGCCGCAAATCAGAGCCGCCGCTGGCGGGCAAGTCGTTCTCGCGCGACTTCATTGCTCGCTAGGCCTGACGAAGGCTCGCTGGGTTCAGGCGATGTGCGCGCCGCGCCGGCGTAGCTCGCCAGCAAGCCGGTGACTCAGGTCGCGAAGATTTGGCGAATGACCTAGGCTGTCACGGGTGTCTGGGATGCTGGCTGCGGAGGGAAACGATGTCTTTCGCCGCCACCGGAACGATGAAGGGCAGTAGGCACGCCTGTCAGTCTTGCCGCACCCGGAAGGCCCGGTTCAGCTACAGGGGTTCGGTCCGCTCGGACCGGGACCACACACTCTGCTTTGAGTGCTACCGAAATGAGCGGGAGCGGCAACGGGCAAGGCGTCTCGCGGAGGTGCCCGCTGCACGGCCGCTCCGGACCCCAGAATTTGTCCCCACCGTCGGCAACACTCTCGGCGACCGCCAAGTAGCCCACCGACGAGCCATGTTAGAGCACCTGGGGAGCCGACCAAGTGGCGCGGAGCCAGGCGTTTTGCCGACGTTTCCGGGGTGGGAATGCCTAAGCAAGGTCTCGATACCGTTCGCTGCGAATTGGAGGGGTCCTAATGTCGAAGTCAGCCGTGGTGTTCGAAGCGTTGAGGTCGGTTGATTGGGCCGTCCCGTTCCTTCGAGAATCTTTCGATTCTCCCCCTACTCAGGAGTGAGGAGTGGCCGCCTGACTACGTTACCCTCGATGAAGCGCTTGCTGGTGGGTCGGTGGCTATCACCGAGCTGGGCGAGGCCGGCAGCGTCCCTGAACTGTCGGTCACAAACAGCGGGCCGATGCCTGTGCTTCTGCTGGACGGGGAGGAGCTGGTCGGGGCCAAGCAGAACCGCGTGCTGAACCTCACGATCCTCGTGGCGGCGCAGTCGACCCTTACCATCCCGGTGTCGTGCGTCGAGCACGGCCGGTGGCGTCACATGTCGCGTAGTTTCCAGTCGGCGCCTCGCGCTCAGTTCGCGGAAGGGCGGGCGGCGAAGATGCGCGACGTCACCGCGTCGCTCCGGCAGACCGGCACGCGCCGTTCGGACCAGGGCGAGGTATGGAGCAGGATTGCGCACAAGTCCGCTCGGCTCGGAGCGAAGTCGGACACGGGCGCCATGGCGGCGATGTTCGAGCAGGCGCGGTGCCTATCGAGCGCTTCGTCGAGGCGTTCCCCGCGGATGCGCACCAGGCGGGCGGCATCTTCCTCATCAACGGCCGCATCGTTGGGCTCGAACTATTCGACGCGCCAGCCACCTGGCGCAAGCTCGCACCGAAACTCATCCGCAGTTATGCCGTGGACGCCATCGACAGGCTCAGCCCCCACGAGTCCAAGTCTGTGGACGAGGCGCAGCAGTTTCTTGAGTCGGTCGCGGAGAGTGAAGCGTCAGTCTTTCCGGGGACAGGACTCGGCTCGGACGTGCGTCTGTCGAGTCCGGTACTTGCCGGTGCCGCCCTGGCGATGGGCGACCGGGCAGTTCATATCAGCGCCTTCACGGAATGACCCGTAGTCTACGACCCGTGCGAAGCGGGGCGAGCTGTTGGAGGAGCGTCGAGCTGGTCTAGACATGAGCGTCACGGAATTCCTGGCAGCTCGATGAGTGAGGCTACGCATTCGCCTCGGCTGAACCGCCGGCGGCGGCAAAGTCAGCCGAAGCGTCAACGTGACTTGGGCTAGAAGTCGCGCGGCACATTCATTGGTGGCGCCAGCCGTCAACCTCGGCGAAGCCGACTGCAGTAGGATCCCCCGCTGGAGCCCCCATGCCGCACCTCCTCGTCGAGCACGCCCCGTCGAGCACCGCCCCCTGGTTCCCGCGCCTCCAGCGATGCCTCGCGACCCGGCACTGGGTCCAAGCCCTTCGCCTGCTGGAGCACGTGATCGAGGACGATCTGCCGCTGTTTGACCTGGACCAGGAGATCGCGGCCGACCGGCGCGTTGCATGGCTCTGCCGGATCGACCTGCTGCGCGAGATGGGCCGGTTCACCGAGGCCCTGGCGTGGGCCTGCCTGGAATGCGAGCTGCATCCCGACAATGTGGCGGCCCAGGCCGTGAAGGACGAGCTGAAGCGGCTCACGCGATTCGGCCGCGGAGGAGACAGCACCGGCTCGGCGCACCCGCGCCCTCTCGTGCGATGGCAGGGGCTCGCGGGCATGCGCCAGCTCCGGGCGGAACTCGAGCGCGATGTCATCCTGCCGCTGCTGAACCCCGACCGGTACCGTCGGTACAAGCTCTCCCTCCCGAACGGCATATTGCTGTATGGGCCGCCCGGCTGCGGGAAGACGTTCATCGCCCGCAAGCTCGCCGAGATCATCGGCTTCCACTTCCTCGACACGTCGCCCTCGGACCTCGGGAGCGTCTACGTGCATGGCGGGCAGCTCCTGATCAAGCGCCTGTTCGATGAGGCTCGCAAGAAGGCGCCGACGATGATCTTCTTCGACGAGTTCGATGCCCTGGCCGGGCGGCGCGGTGACATCGGGCACCACTACGCCGCCGAGGTGAACGAGTTTCTGACCCAACTCAACGAGTGTGCGGCCCGCCGCATTCTGGTGGTGGCCGCCACGAACCGGATCGACGGCATCGACGACGCCGTGCTGCGACCCGGCCGCATGGACAAGAAGTTCTACGTGGGCCCGCCCGATCTCGAAGCCCGGGTGGAGCTGTTCCGGCTGTACCTCGCCGACCGGCCCGCGCTCGGCGTGGACTATCTGGCGCTGGGCGACACCGCGGAGGGGCTGACACCGGCGGATATTCGCGAGGTGGTCAACGAGGCGGCTCGGCACGCGCTGGACGACGACGGGCCGATCGCGCAGGAGCACGTCGTGGCGGCGGTCCGCGCGCATCCTTCGTGGCGATCGGAGGGGAAATCGGACAGGCGTCGGATTGGATTCTGAGATGGCGGAGCTCAGGCTCTCGATCCAGCAGCCGCGTATTCTCCACTCGGTGACCATCTCTTAGAGCCGGCGCTCGTCTGACTCGGTCAGGAGGGTGAGCATGGGCGAGCGAGCCAAGAACATCGTCATCCTCTGCGACGGGACGGGCAACGACTACGGCCGGACGCCGAGCAACGTCTGGCGCTTGCGCGAGCTCCTGCACGATGCCCCTGGCGAGCAACACGTCTGCTACGAGCCTGGCATCGGCACGCTGGATTGGCCCGAGGGACGGACGCGTCTCGGCCGGCGCCTCAGGCACTGGAGGGAGCTGGCGTCCGGCGCGGGGATTTTCGAGCGAGTGGCGGCCCTCTACGCCCACTTGATGCGCGAATACAAACCAGAGGATCGCATCTTCTTGCTTGGGTTCAGCCGCGGGGCGTTCACCGCCCGCGCGCTCGCTGGGATGGTTCATGCCTGCGGCCTGCTGCGGCGGGAAGACGAACATCTGCTCCCGTATGCGCTCGGGTTATACCGCACGTCGGAGCAGCGCATTCACGCCGCGCTGCGCAGTCAAGGGCTGCACGAAGCCCCCAAGGGCAAGGACCACGTGGAATGGGACCATCGGATCATCACCTTCAAGCACGCGTTCAGCCGGGAGTGCCACGTGCACGTGCACTTCTTGGGGCTCTGGAACACGGTCAAGGCGTACGGCTGGGTCTGGCCGCAGAGCTTCCCGGCGCTGCGACATAATCCGAGCGTGCGCATGGTGCGGCACGCGGTCGCACTGGATGAGCGTCGGGCCGTGTTTCAGGTCACGGGCTGGGGCGATCGGCACTCGATCATCGCGCCAGACGGGTCCCTCATCGACGCTGTTCGAGAGGTATGGTTCGCCGGCGATCACTCCGACGTCGGCGGCGGTCACCCCACGGGAAACAGCGGGCTTACCGACGCGTCGCTAGAGTGGATGCTCGGTGAGGCCACGCACCAGGAACTGCGGCTGCGCCCGTGTGACCAGTCCATCAAAGCTGCCATCCAGGAGGGTGCACTGAAAGCGCACACGGTCTCGCCCCACGACCTGCGGCACGCGTTCTGGCCGACGCGGCTGCTACCAAGGCTCGAGCTCAACAACTCCAGGTATCCACCCGCCCACCGCCCGGCGTGGTTCTGGACCAGTGGCCGCCGGCAACCTGCCGTTCACGCGGAGGAACATACGGTGCTCCTGCACGACACCGTTCGCGACAGAGGGCCGCAGTATTCACCAGAGGCGTTGCGCCGGCGCACGCGCGCGAGTGTCAACCCTGAGCCGATGTTCGACTACATAGGCAACCAGACCATCGTCATGTAGCTATGGCCGCGCGTCGAGCGTCGGGAACACGCGCTGGCCTCGGGTCTGTGCCTGTGGCTTTTGGGACGCCACACGTGACTACTCGCGAGTGACGCCGTAGGGTTTAAAGATTCATGTCCAGACTGGGAACCACTAGACGGAACCAGCAACTGGCGCTCGCGGCCTAGCCTCGGCAATCCGGGTTGACGTCGCCTGAACCAATTCGCGGGACACGACTCGGTAACGTGTGTAAACAGCCCTGGGGAAAGAGGTGCCCGCCGACCAGCCACCCAGGACAATGACGGCCGCCGCGTCCGAGAAGGGCGGCGTTGGAGCGAGTCCTTCGTGGCAAGACCCAGCAATTGGTGCTCTCCAGCTAACTCGTGGGCCTCATCAGATTCAAGGGGACCTTGGCATAGGCCGATATTGAAAGGAGATGATGCGCCTGGGTTACTCAGCGTCGGAGTTCTTGCGCCTTGGCATTGTTTTGTCCTGCTAGTGAGAGTTCTCGATTACACCGCCGACCGCCCGAATCGGCGACCTGCTTGCGGTCATCGAAAGGTTCGACTGACGTAGGGGCGGGTGTTCGTGCCAAAGCCGACGGCGAACTCCAAGAAATTCTTCGAGGTCCAGCACGCACGCAGGCCGGCCACCGGATTCTCCGCGGACATGAAAGGGACTGGCGCCCGTGCCACTGAGGCACCCGCAGCGGTAAGGCCTAGACGCGGGAAGACCCTAGAGCGTCGAGAAAGCCAGGGTCACGATGAATAGTCAGGGACTCATCGGGAGGCAGTCGCACAGTAGCCAGACCGCTTACTGTGGAACGGTTCGCAAATGACGGACGAGTTATCCGCGGAGTGTTTCCTTTGTCGAAGCGGTGGACAAGGCTCGCACAATCATGCGGGACGATGGGTTCCCACCTTCGCTCGACGATGCCCGGCTCTCATCTGATTCGCTGAGCTCTAAGTGGTTCTGGGTTGAAGCTGATGTGATTGAGAGAGAACTACGAGGGCATGACCCAACAGACCCAGCCGCGCGTTCCGTAGTGGCATCGATGCTCTGGAGCCTCGCAAGGCCCAACTATTCCGACGACCATTTGATACCCGAGCGACGGCAACTCTTTCGTCGCTATGTCGCTCTTGCTCCACCTGGCGCGATTGACAACCTAGGCCAGCTCAGGTGGGAGATTCACGCTGCAGCAGCCGCCAATGACTTGGAGCGCGTAATCGCATTGGGTCGTTTATGGGAGGAACTTGAGCCAGATCTAGCTCACATATCAGACGTGGTGCGCACGATCTTCTTGCTGATACATCCCAATTTTTCAATCGAGGGTTGGTGGCCCAGTTTCTGGGATTCACGTCTAACGGCCCGCGACGGCAGAATGGTGCACCTCGCCGACCTCACGGCACTGCTTCTGGCGATCACAGTCGAGCGGCCGACGGCGGTAACTGACAGGTCTCGTTGGTCGCAGCCGACCAACTTCGACCAGCAGGTCTTGGACGCCATTCATTTGTGCCATTTCTGGCTTGATAGAGCTGAGAGGAGAACAGGCGTCCTCGCAGAAGTGCCAGCCCTCGTTCGTTGTTGGTGCGATTTCGCACTCGGGCTCAAGGATGCGGATCTCGACAGACTTCAGAGGGCCGCCTCTGGTGACATTAGGCTGTCCAAGAATGGCCCGTTTGGAGACCTGCCGGGCGCGAGCCGGGCGGCCGTTTGCTGTCTACTCCTTGCTAATCAGTTCTCCAAAGCGGAGCCTGTGATCCGTGAGCTTGTCGCAAGCCCGCCCCTGATGATGCCCATCTCCGGCGGCAGCTCACGTTGTGCCTTATGAAACTGGAACGGATGCAGGAAGCCACACAAGCATTCGTCGAGTACGTAAGCCTCCAAGGCGACAGCGAGGACACGTGGCTGTCGCCTCTTGTGATGCACCTTGGCATCGAGGCCATGTCTCACCACGGCATCGTGACCGCAATCGAAAACGCTGCCCTCTTTGCGCCGGCTCGCCAGCTCGGTGAACGCCTGATGAACGGTACGCGCCGTGGACCACATCGCTGTCTACCGAGGCGAAGCGGAAATGGTGGATTGGTCTCTACATGGTCGGCTCGGATGAGGCGCATCAGAATATCGGTCACGGCGTGTGGGAGCAGGCCGTCAACTGCTTCGCGGAGGCGGTCGCCTTGGAGCTCAAGCAGAAGGTCTTTGTTCGTCCGAGCGGCCAGGACTCCGCGATCGCCCAATTGCCACTCGAATGGCAGAGTGCGTTTGCTGGGCGCGCCACACTTGGGGAATTAGTGAGGTGCCTACTTCAGACGCGACAGCCAACCAGTGCGCAGGCAAAGACCCTTGGTCGGGATTTCTCAGCCATCGGTTTCCTAGGCTGGTGACTTACTTGAAGACAAGAGGCAGGGAGCTCACAATCGAACGAACTTCGCCGGATAGCTCAGCATAGTGACGTGGGAGCGAACGTTGCGGCAACCGTCACTATCGAGGAACGGGACGCAGACACTGTCTTCAGGACGGCCACGGCGGTCCTAGAAATCCTAAACACCGAACCCCTGCCTCACTCCCAGCGAGCTACTGCATGATGCTCCTTGGATTCAATCGGGCTGCTCTGCGCGCCGGCAGTAGCTCGCCAGTAACCCGTCGCCACAGGAACATCGAGAGCGCACGTAGGAGCGGATCGCGCGCGCTGGTCTGATACAGCGCGATCTGCAGCAGCGGCGCGACGGCCAGCGTCAGCCCGAGGCCGACGAGCACGCCGAGGCCGCAGAGCCAGGCGCCGTGGCGCATGAACATCGCGACGATGTCCACGCCGCGGGCGCCGAGCGCCATGCGCACGCCGATCTCATAGGTGCGCTGCGACACGGCGTAGGCCAGCACGCCGAAGACGCCCATGCCGCCGAGGATCAGCGCCACGCCGCCGAGCAGGCCGAAGGTCCAGGCGGTGAAGTTGAACGCCCAGCTTTCGTCGCGCTGCAGCTGCGCCATCGAGCGCACCTCGTTGAGGGGCAGGTTGGCGTCCAGGGCGCGAATCGCCTCGCGGATGGCCGGCGTCATCGCCGCGGGATCGCCGGCGGTGCGCACCATCAGGCCGGCATCGCGCGCGGGGTCATACGCGAACGGGATGTAGGCGGTGGGCACGGGCGCGCGTTCGTCCACCACGCCTTCGTTGTTGAAGTTGGGCACGACGCCGATCACGCGGAACGGCTCGCTGCCGGCGGCATCGGCGAACCGGAACTGGCGTCCCAGCGGATCCTCCGACGGCCACAGCCGCGCGGCCATGGCCGCATTCACCACGGCGACGCCGGAGCGCGTGGTGCCCTCGAACGCCATGAAGTCGCGCCCGCGCTGCACGGGCACGCCAATCGTCGGGAAGAAGTCGGCGGTGACGGCCGCGTAGCGCAGGCGCAGCTCCTCGCCCGGCGCCGACGGTCCCCGCTCCGGC
Source organism: uncultured Acidobacteriota bacterium (assembly GCA_963713655.1). Classification (GTDB taxonomy): domain Bacteria; phylum Acidobacteriota; class Vicinamibacteria; order Vicinamibacterales; family UBA2999; genus CAWEBF01. The sequence goes on along the minus strand of CAVQMT010000046.1, from coordinate 303,897 downwards.
AATAGCGTCGCGCCGCGCGTGCCATGGTCCAGGGGAATCAGGCTGGACGCGGTGACGTTGGTGACGCCCGGCAGCGCCTGCACGCGCGCCACGATGTCGTCGATCCGCCGCGCCACGGCGTCGGAGTCCGGATAGGTGGCGTCCGGCAGCCACAGCCGCATGGTGACCATCCGCTCGACGTCGATGCCGCCGCTGTCCGCATAGCTCTTGAGGAAGCTGCGGAAGAACAGCCCCGCGCCCGAGAGCAGCACCAGCGACACGGCCACCTCCGCCACCACCAGCGCGTCGCGCAGCCAGTGCCGCCGGCCGCCCGCGCCCGCGCCGGGGCTGCCGCTCGTCAGCATCTCGCGCGGCTGGCTCCTGGACGCGCGCAGCGCGGCGCCGAGGCCGCTGACCACGCCGGACGCCACGGTGGCCAGCACGGCGAACAGCACCACGCGTGCGTCGAGCGCCCACGTCAGCGTGTAGGGCACGTTCGAGGCGGACGCCACGATGGCGCGATCGAAGAGCACGAGCCCCAGCTTGGCCAGCGCCAGTCCCAGCGGCAGGCCGATCGCGGCCAGCACCACGGCGTCCACCAGCACCAGCCGGATCACCTGCGCCCGGCTGGCGCCCATCGCAAAGCGCAGCGCCAGCTCGCCCTGGCGGGTGATGGCGCGCGCCAGCGTCAGGTTGGCCAGGTTGGCGCACGCGATCAGCAGCACGCACACGCCGGCCGCCAGCATCAGCCATATCGTGAACACCACGGGCGCCGGGTTGTACAACTGCCGCACGAGCTGCACCCGGCTGGTCCAGCCCGCGTTCTCGCGGTACTGCGCGGCGAGGCGGGTGGCGATGCCCTCCACCTGCGCGGCGGCCTGGGGCAGGGTGGCGCCGGGCCGCAGGCGCGCGAAGGTGAAGATGGCGCGCTCCCCGCGCGTGCGCGCGCGCAGGCCGGACTCGAGCGGCATCCACAGCTGCTGCGTGAAGGGGAAGGCGAAGCGGCGCGGCATCACGCCCACCACGGTGTGCGCGCGGCCGTCGATGGTGACCGCGCGGCCCACCACGGACGGGTCCGCGTCGAAGCGCTGCCGCCACAGGTCGTCGCTCAGCAGCACCACGGGCTCGGCGCCCGGCGCGTCGTCGGTGGCGGTGAAGCCGCGCCCCATCGCCGGCTGCACGCCGGTCATCGGCAGCATGTCCCAGGTGACCAGCGCGCCGCGGGCCATGCCCGCACGAAGTGCGGGCCAAACGACACTGTGCTGGCGAGACGTCCCCTCGCGAGCGGTCGCCTCTCGCCCGTCCGACACGGTGACGGTGCGGAGGGAGGCGCCGGCCATGGTCTCGAAGACGGAGGCCTGGTCGCGCCAGTCGCGGAAGTCGGGGTAGGAGAGCTCCAGGTCCGGGCTCGCGTCGCCGCCGCCGGTCTGCACCACGCCCAGGTGCACCATGCGGTCGGCGTCGGGGAAGGGGAGGGAGCGGAACATGATGCCGTCCGCCATGCTGAACGTGGTGGTGGCGACGGCGACGCCCAGGCCCACGCACGCCATGGCCACCAGGGCGACCAGCGGGCTGCGGCGGAGGCTGCGGGTGGCGTGGCGGATGTCGGCGAGCAGGGAGTTCATCTGGTTCACCTCGGCCTGAGCGGTTGCCGGAATCTCAACGCCGCGCTGACGTGAGCGATCGCAAGAAGCGCCAACGCACTATCGCTCAGCCCAGACGAATTCGCGCCGGCCGATGTTCAGTGTTCGCCTGTGGGACGGTTCTGCGTTTGCAGCCACGACAGCCGCGTTCATCGTCGCGGCGCCTTGTCCTACGGGCCGTCGCGATTTAATCGTATTGACGATATAATCGTGCAGTTCGAATTCGACGAAGCCAAGAGTGTCCGGAATCGGGAAACGCGAGGCATCGGCTTCGAGCGATTCGCGGACATGGAACTCGAGCGCGCCTTCGCGTCGAGGACACCCGCGCGGACTACGGCGAGCGGCGCGTCAGGATCTACGGCCCGATCGACGGCCAGCTGCACGTCGCCGTCGTTACCTATCGAGGCGAGCGTGTTCGAGTTATTAGTTTGCGGCGAGCCAACCGGCGGGAGGAACGCAGTTATGCGAAAGTACGCCAGTCGTCCTGATGCCGAGAACCCGGAGTGGACTGCCGAGGACTTTCGACGAGCGCGTCCGCTTTCGGAGTTCCCGGAGTCGTTGAGGCGATGCGTCGGTACCGTGGTCAGCGCGGGAAGCAGAAGGCGCCGACCAAGGAGCTGATCAGCCTCCGCGTCGATCGCGACGTCGTCGAGGCCTACCGCGCCACCGGCCGCGGCTGGCAGACTCGCGCCAACGAGGCTCTTCGTTCGTATGCCAAGCAAGGCGGACTGCGAAGCGCCGCCAAAGGCCGGAAGCGCGCGGCGACCTCGGCTGTTTCCAAGGCGAAGGTAGGCTAACAGCCTGTCAGGACGACTCCGCATGCCGGAGCAAGGCATGACCTCGGGACCGGATCATCGAAGCGCCGGCTCGTGAGATGACCCCTCGCTGGACGCCGCCATCGACGACGCGGTCGTTCCGCGTTTCCGCGGAAACGTCGACGAGACAATGCCGGCAGCGATTCGCCGCAATGTAGACGCGTATCGCAGCCCCTCCCTGACTTCGTGAGCGCGCGGCCGTGACTTAGCTGCCGGCGCCGGCTCAGGACAGCTTGGCGGCGGCGCCCTGGTGGCCCGCCCCCTCGGCGCGGCGGGGCTGAATCGGCGCGACGCTCCACCGCATGTAGGCCACGTAGGCAGCCATCAGCAACAGCACGAACGTAACGACCGATGAGCTCCACTCCGCGCGCATCAGATGCCAGATGGTGGCGCTGATCATCACGATCACGATGCCGATGGCGGCTGCCGGCACGAGCCGGGGCATGATGCGGGCGATCCCTGGCAGCGTGATGCCGATGGCCGCGGCCACTTCGGCCACGCCCAGGAAGAGCCAGAACCCGCGCGGCAACTGCTCCAGCATCAGCGCCGCGATGTCTGGCGGCGGAACCAGCAACAGCAACCCGTGAGCCAGAAACGCCGCCGCCAGCAGCACCTGCAGAATCCAGAGCGCGATATTCATCGCCAGATCTCCCGTTGTGTGCGTTTCATGGTTACAGCTTAAGCTGCCTGGTGCCTTATCGCATCGACGTCTATCAGCCGCGTGACGACGCGCTCGATCGCCTGGTTCAGCTAGGCGCGCTCGACGTAGAGCCGCTGGACGACGGACAGCTTGCGGCGATTCTGCCCGACTCGATTGCCGCGGACGCCGCGGCGCGTGCCCTCGGTGGCGCCCAGCGTGCGCGTGTCCCCGGTAGTCGGGCAGGACGACGGGTCGGTGTGGGTGATCCGTCCTCGAGCCGTCGGATCGGCGGTGTGCTGGTGGCGCCTCCCGGCGCTGCCGCCCGGCCGGCGCGCTGCGTCTGACTGAATCGACCGCATTTGGCAGCGGCCTGCATCCAACCACGGTGCTGTGCCTGGAGGCGATCGAAGAAGCGCTCGCCCTCGAGATCCCCGGCTCGCTCCTGGACGTCGGCACGGGTTCGGGCGTGCTGTCGCTGGCCGCGTTGATGCGGGCGTGCCGAGAGCGGTCGGCCTGGACACCGACGCGACGGCACTCAAAGCGGCGGCGGAGCACGCACGAGTGAACGCGATGGAGGGCGCGCCTTCTGCTCGTTCAGGGCGGGCCCGAGTCGATAGGCGGCAGCCTGGCACTCTGGTCGATCGACGGGCTTGTCCTGGCGGCACCAAACTGGTCGAGATGGTCATCAACGGCCCTGAATCCACCGGCGCGGGCGCCGCGCCGGCTGATCATTTCGAGCAGCCCCGGTCGTCGGGCGGGACGCCGAGCATCGCGTCCTTCGGCCTGTTCAACTCCTGATCAAGTGCCGTACCCGTAACCCCTCAGTCCACGCGGAGGGCCCCCGCCTCCGGGTGCCGCCGGGCATCGGAATTCACCAGGACGGGTGCCGCCGAGGGTCAATCCATCGAGGCGGCCCCGTCGACCGACACCTCAGCCATATGATGAGGTAGCCCGGAAGGCTGTTGAGTTACGCTGAGGCCGCGTGTCCGATTCGAAGCATTCCGGTTCGGAGGTGCAGGCTCTCCGGCACCGCGACGAGCGGCTGGCCGCCATCCAGGAGGAGAACGCCTTCCTGGCGGCGGTGGTGTCGGGCTCCGACGACGCGATCGTCAGCAAGCTGCTGGACGGCACGGTCCGCACCTGGAATGCGGGCGCCGAGCGTCTCTTCGGCTACACCGCCGAGGAGATGGTGGGGCAGCCGATCTACATCATCGTCCCGCCGGAGCGGCACGCCGAAGAGCGCGGGCTGCTGGCAGCGCCTGAGCCGCGGCGAGCGCATCGAGCACTTCGAGACGGTGCGGCGCGCCAAGTCGGGGCGCCTGGTGGACGTGTCGCTGACCATCTCGCCCATCCGGGGCAGCGACGGCCGACTGATTGGCGCCTCCAAGATCGCCCGCGACATCACCGAGCGCAAACGCACCGAGGAGGCATTGCGCGAAGCCAGTCGCCAGAAGGACCTGTTCCTGGCGATGCTGGGGCACGAGCTGCGCAACCCGCTGGCGGCGATCCGGCACGCGACGTCGCTCCTGCAGTCCGGCAAGGGCAACGAGGCGCTGGTGGCGCGGACGCACGCCATCCTGGAGCGTCAGGGCCGGCACATGGGGGCGCTGATCGACGGGCTGCTGGATCTCTCGCGGATCGGCGAGGGCCGGATCCATCTGCAGCTCGAGGCGGTGGATCTGGTGGACGTGTGCCGCGTCACCTGCGCCGACGTGCAGGTGCGATCGCCGGATCGGCAGCTGACCTACACGACCCATCTGCCGTCCGCCCCCGTGTATGTGGAGGGCGATCGCACGCGTCTGACGCAGATTGTGGACAACCTGTTGTCGAACGCGGTGCAGCACACGCCCGACGGGGGCACGGTTGACCTGGCGATCGCGGGCGAATCGGATCATGTGACGGTGACGGTGCGGGATACCGGCGCGGGCATCGAGCCGGCCGATCTTGACCGCATCTTCGAGGTGTTCCGCCAGGGACCCGAATCGTCCACGCGCACGACACGGCGGCCTGGGCCTGGGGCTGGCGCTGGTGCGATCGCTCGTGGAGCTGCATCGCGGCGAAGTGCAAGCCAGCAGCGGCGGACTGGGCCGCGGCGCGGAGTTCGTGGTGCGGCTGCCGCTGACGGCCAGGCGTCCGGCGGCGAAGGTCGGTGTCGCGTCAGGGCGCGGCGGTCCAGAAGCATCCTCATCATCGAGGACAACGAGGACGCCAGCGACATGCTGCGGGAGCTGCTGACCTTTCAGGGTCACCGCGTGCGCGTCGCCGTCAGCGGCGAAGAAGGGATCGCGGCGTTCCAGGCCGAGCGGCCCGATGTCGTGCTGTGCGACCTGGGTCTACCAGGGGCCGTTGAGCGGGTTTGCCGTGGCCCGCGCGCTGCGGGACGGCGCCACTGCCGGCAACGTCCGCCTGGTGGCGGTCTCCGGCTTTGGCCTGCCCGAGGACAAGGCGAAGAGCGCCGAGGCTGGCTTCGACGAGCACCTGACCAAGCCGATCGACCTCGACGCGCTGGCTCGAATCCTCGGTGCCGATCCCGTGGCGCGGTGATGTCCTGAGCGGAGACGACGATGGCAACGGAAGCGGAGATTCGTGCGCGTGCGATGCAGGAGTTCCAGATGGCGGTGGAGGTGTGCCAGATCCGCCGCGCCGGCATCCTGGAGGCCAGAACCGAAGCCTTGAGCGCGGTGGCCGCCGGGCTCGCGGCGCTGGAGGTCTACAGCGAGGCCGAGCGCGCGGCGGACGCGGCGCAGGCGTCTGAGCACGAGGCCGCGCAGCACGCCTGTCACGTCGCCGAGATCGACGCGCACACCAAGCACGGCGACGCCAACGTGGCGGTGATGGAGACGCTGCAGGCCGACAACGCCAAGGCGGAGGAGGACTGCCGGGCGGCGATCGACGAGTGCGAGCGCGCGTATCAGGAGGCGTGGAACGAGGCGGCCGGGATGGTGGGCGTCGCGGCGGACAAGGCGCGCAAGGCCGCCCGGGCGGCGCGCGAGAAGGCGCTGGCCGCCTGCGACAAGGCCAGGGCCAAGGCGCTGGCCGCGGCCGACGCCAAGTATCAGAAGGCGCTGTACAAGAACAACGAGACGATGATTGCCGAGACGGCCGCCGCGCAGGAAGAGATGCTGGCGGCGCAGAAGGCCGCGCGCGACAAGCGCGACAAGGCGGTGCGTGCCGCCGGCACGGCGCTGGCCAAGGCGATCAACGCCGATGCGGCGGCCCGGGCCGTGGAGGCGGACTTCCAGGCGCGGCTGCTGAAGGACGACCAGGACGCCGCGGCCGAGAAGGCGGCGGTGTGGGAGCGCATGAATCGCGATCTGGCGGCGCTTGGCGGCGGCGTCGCTGGTGGCGGCGCTGCTGGCGTCGCGTAATCGGCGCAGGACGTTCCAAGTGCCTGCGCGATCCTGCGCGCCTGCGCGATCCTGGCGCGTGCACGCGCTCGCACGAAATCTTCGTGCCAGCGCGTTTTGCGCTTGACAGGTTTTGAGGCGCGCTTCGGCGCCGTTCGCCGATCACTTGCAGATGCCCCGTTAGAGCCTCGCGTTGCCGATGTGGCGCGCGATCGATGAGCGCTGAACGATCCGTGATCATCGGCGTTGCGATCGTCGATATGCGCGCCCTCTGAGCGGTCGAAAATCATGGCGTTACGATGCGCCATGACGCCGCTCACTCCGCTCACCGCCACCCGCGACAACCCGATGCCGGTCGATGCGCTCGGCGAGGCGATCGCCGAACTGGCCGCCCGCATCCACGCCGCCACCTACGAGCTGCTGGTCATGCTGCGCGAGTTCGATGAACAGCGAGGCTGGAACAACGGTTTCCAGTCGTGCGCCCACTGGCTGAACTGGCGCACCGGCATCGACCTCGGCGCCGCGCGCGAGAAGGTGCGGGTGGCGAGGGCGCTGCCCGGGTTGCCTCTCATCAGCGCGGCGTTGCAGCGCGGCGCGGTGTCCTATGCGAAGGTGCGCGCCATCACGCGGGTGGCAACGCCGGAAACCGAGCAGAAGCTGCTGGACGTCGCGCTGGCCGGCACGGCGTCGCACGTCGAGCGGATCGTCCGCGCCTGGCGGCGGACAGACCGCGTGATCGCGGCACAACAGGCTGATGCGCGGCACCTGTCCCGCCACCTGACCACCTGGATCGACGACGACGGGATGATGGTGCTGCGCGGGCGGCTGACGCCGGAGATCGGGGCGGTCCTGCATCGCGCGCTGGAGGCGGCGGCCGACCAGCTGTTCCGGGAGGCTAAGGGAGCGCCGCAGCCGGGCCGTCTGGTGGAGGACGTGTCCTGGGGCCAGCGGCGGGCCGACGCGTTGGGGCGGTTGGCCGAGGTGGCGCTCGCGGCCGACCTGGACGCCGGCACGCCGGCGACCGCTACCAGGTGGTGCTGCACGTCGATGCCCCGGCGGCCACCGAGGGCGACGACGTCGTGTTCGACGGCGCACTGGAAGTGGACGATTCGGCGGTCCACGTTTCCGCGGAAACGTCGCGGCGCCTGGCCTGCGACGCCGCGGTGGTCCGGATGCACCATGACCCGGACGGGAACGTGCTGGACGTTGGGCGCAAGACGCGGACGATTCCGGCGGCGATTCGCCGCGCGCTGAGCGCCCGCGACACCCGCTGCCAGTTCCCGGGCTGCTCGGCGAGGCGTTGTGATGCCCATCACATCGAGCACTGGGTCGATGGCGGGCCGACCAGCCTCGGCAACCTGGTCCTGCTATGCCGGCGCCACCACCGTCTGGTCCACGAGGGCGGCTTCACGCTGCAACGCCGGGCGGACGGCACCGTGGCGTTCTTCTACGAGGACGGTGCGCCGCTCTGGATGGCGCCGCCGCAGCCGCGATTCGACCTCGCCAACCCGCTCGCGCCTTCGACCGAACGGCTGGCGGCACTCGGCATCACCATCACCAGTCGAACACTGCCGACGTGGGAGGGCGGCCCTTTCGACCTCGGCCACGCCGTCGAGGTGTTGTACGCACCACGTGCTCAACATGCACAAGTGGGCGAACCGGTTGTAAGCTGATCACCTGATGTTGGCGTCGCGCGCGGAAGCGCAGTCGCAGCCGCGCGGGAGCCAGCCGCCCGCGGTGGCCTTCGAGCACGTGGCGCTGGCGTTCGACGACGACGTCATCCTGAGCGACGTCACCTTCTCGATCCCGATCGGCGGGCTGACGGTGCTGCTGGGGGCGAGCGGGTCCGGCAAATCGCTCATCCTCAAGATGATCATCGGGCTGATTCGCCCCGACTCCGGCACCATCCATGTCAACGGTACGCGCATCGACAACATGCCGGAGGCTGAGCTGATGAAGCGGCGCGGCGACGTCGGCATGCTGTTTCAGGAGAGCGCGCTCTTCGACTCGCTGACGGTGGCGGAGAACGTCGGCTACCGCCTGATCGAGGAGATGGGGATGCCGCTGGACGAGGCGCGGCGGCAGGTCGAAGAGGTGCTGGGGTTCATCGGCCTGGCCGAGTATCTCGATCGGTACCCGTCGGAGCTGTCCGGCGGCCAGCGGCGGCGCGTGGCGATCGGGCGTGCGGTGGCGGCGAAGCCGCGCCTGGTGCTCTTCGACTCGCCGACGACGGGCCTGGACCCGATCACGGCCAAGACGGTGGACCGCGAGGTGATCAAGCTGCGCGACCTGCAGCAGGTGACCTCGTTCCTGGTCACGCACGATCTGAACGACGCCTTCTACACCGCGGCGCACCGCGCGGTGCAGGAGAACGGCGAGGTAAAGATCCTGCCGGCCACCGAGGACACGGCCGACGACGCCGTGTTCATGGTGCTGAAGGACGGCCGCATCTACTTCCAGGGCAGCGCCGACGAACTGAAGGCGTCCACCGACCCCTATCTGAAGCGATACCTGAAGGACTAGCGCGCTTCTCAGTTTCAGATATCGCGGGTTCTTGGTGCTTCGTTCTTGGTTCATGGTCCTTCCTGAAATCCTAGGTCCACACTTGGGGCTCTCTAGCCCTGGCCGGTGAGCGCGAAGCGCTCCAGGTCGGCCGCCGGCCGGGCGCCGGCCACGCGCGCCGCCTCGCGGCCGTTCCGGAAGAGGGCGATGGTCGGAATCGAGCGGATGCCGAACCGTCCGCCCAGCGCCGGCTGCGCTTCGGTGTCCACCTTCACCACCAGCACGCGGCCCGCGGTGCGCTGCGCCATGGTGGCCAGCTCCGGCGCCATCGCCCGGCAGGGGCCGCACCACGGCGCCCAGAAATCCACCACCACCGGGATCGACGCGTTCGTGACCAGCGCGTCGAACGACGCGGCGTCGGGCACTTCGATCGGCGCCCCGGGCGCCGGCAGCGGCGTGCCGCACTTGCCGCAGCGCGTCGGGCGGTCCAACGCGCCGTACAGCTGGCGATTGGTCGCGCTACAGGATGGGCAAGCCGTGCGCACGCCGCGCGCGTCCAGGGTCACACGATCACTGTAACGCCAAGGACTTGCGGCTACGGCCGGGGTGGCCGGCAATTTGCACCCAATGGCAGGGAAGGATGTTACTGATGAGCACCTATCTCCGCCGGCTGAAGGGCGCGTTCGCGCTCGACCCGGGCGCCTACGAAGACGTGGAGGCCGACGAAGGCGCGACCATGCAGGCCGGCGCCACGGTGCTGCTCTCCAGCGCCGCGGCCGGCATCGGGGCGCAGGGGTTTGGCGGCCAGCTGTGGGCGGTGGTGCCGCTGACCATCGTGACGCTGATCGCGTGGGCCGCGTGGGCGCTCCTGACCTTCGAGGTCGGCACACGGTTGCTGCCGGGCGCGCGCACGCACTCGGATGCGGGCGAGCTGCTGCGCACGATCGGCTTTGCCGCCGCACCCGGCCTGTTGCTCGCGCTTGGCGTGCTGCCCGGCGTCACCGTGCCGATCTTCGTGATGGCGTCGGTGTGGATGCTGGCGGCGATGATCGTCGCCGTGCGCCAGGCGTTGGATTACGACAACACGGCGCACGCGGTGGCCGTGTGCATCTTCGGCTGGGGGCTTGCGGTGTCGCTCGTCGTCATCGCCGGATCGTTCCTGGCCACACCGGTCGAGTAGCCCTCGCATCGCTGCGGTCGAGCCGGGCTGACACCGCGGTCTCGTTTCGGGCACCGCACTTGCAGACACCAATACTGACGAGTGCGTGCCGCTCCTGGCCCAATCCTTCGGCCAACGGATATGGCGGACGTGTGTCGAGGCTCGCCTGTGGGCGAGCGCACGAGGAGGCCAGTGCTATGAGACCGATGAAACTGATTGTCACGGGGGCCATGCTGCTGGCGTTGCTTCCGAAACCCGCGGCGGCCGATTGGCTGTTCACACCGTATGTGGGCGGACTGTTCGGCGGCAGCGCGGACTTCGGCGACTTCGCTGACATCGACGACGAGATCGAGCAGCGGGTCACGTTTGGCGGTTCGATTGGCTACATGGGCGCCGGTTTCTTCGGCGTGGAGGCCGACTTCGGCTTTGCCCCGAATTTCTACGAGGATACCGTCGGGCCGGGCAACTTCAAGTTCGGCGACAGCAACCTGTTCACGGCGATGGGCAACGTGATCATCGGCGCGCCGATCGGCGGTCAGCAGGGGCCTGGGTTCCGGCCCTACGCGAGCGGAGGGATCGGAGTGATTCGCAGCCGGATCACCGCGAACACCTTCTTCGACGAAGTCAGCACCAACGACTTCGGCTACAACCTCGGCGGCGGCTTCTTCGGGTTCTTCAGCGACAACTTCGGGCTGCGCGGCGACCTGCGCTACTTCCGGTCGTTCGAGGACAACGAGTCCGACGGCGAGCTGGATATCGCCCTCGGCGATCTCCGCTTCTGGCGGGGCAGCGTCGGCGCGACGTTCCGCTGGTAGCAACACCGCGGGTCGCGGGAGGCGCCAGTGTCAGATGGCGTCACCCCGCCCGCGCGTGACGAACGGTTACGAAGTGCGCGTCGGTTCGCTTCAACAGCTCCCGGACCGTCTCGGGGTCCACCGGCTTGACCAGATGGTGATCGAAGCCGGAGCGCTGCGACCGCTGGCGGTGCTCATCCTGTCCCCAGCCCGTCGTCGCCACGATCAACACGCCTGAACCCAACCGGGCTCGCAGCAGCTGCGCCGTGTCGTAGCCGCTCATGTTGGGCATCCCGAGGTCCAACAACACGGCGTGCGGCCGCAACGCCATCGCCAGGCGCAGCGCTTCGGGCCCGTTGTGGGCGATGCGCACCTGGTGCCCGTGCAGCCGCAGCACCTCGGCCAGGCCATCCGCCGCATCGTGGTTGTCGTCGACCACCAGAATCCGCCGCGCAGTGGCGCTGGTTGCAGCCGCGGGGCGCTCGAGGGTCTCCGCCTGGTCGCCGCTCGCGGCCGAGTAGATCGGCAGCCGCACCACGAACTCGCTGCCGGTCCCGAGGCCATCGCTCAGCGCCTCGATGGCGCCGTCGTGCAGCTCCACCAGCCGCTTGGCCAGCGTCAGGCCGATGCCCAGTCCGCCATGGGCCTTCTCCACGGACCGATCCACCTGCGAGAACATCTCGAAGATCCGCCCCAACATATCGGCGGGGATGCCCTCGCCGTTGTCGCGCACGCGCACCACGGCGGCGGACTCCTCCCGCTCGGCGCTGATCCAGATGGTGCCTCCGGTCGGCGTGTACTTCGCGGCGTTGTTCAGCAGGTTGGAGAAGACCTGCGCCAGACGCGTCCCGTCCGCCTCGACAAAGATCGGTTCGCTCGGTAGCGATACGGACAGGCTGTGCCCTTCGGCCTCGATCATCGGGCGGCTGGTCTCGACGGCGCGATGGACGACGGCCGCCAGGTCCTCCCGCGCCTTCCGCAGCTCGATCTTGCCGCGCGTGATGCGCGAGACGTCCAGCAGATCGTCTACCAGGCGCACCATGTGCAGCACCTGGCGGTCCATGACCTCGCAGGCCTTCTCCCGGCGAGTCAGATCATCGGGGGCCATGCGAATCAGCTGCAGCGCACTCCGGATCGGCGCCAGCGGATTGCGCAGCTCGTGCGCCAGGACGGCCAGGAACTCGTCCTTCTGCCGATCGGCATCGCGCGCGTCGCTGTAGAGACGCGCGTTTTCGATGGCGATGCCGGCGCGATAGGCCAGCTCCTCGGCGAGGACGAGATCGGATTCCTGATAGCGCCGGCCCGAGCTGGACGTCACGAAGGTCAGGACGCCCACCACCTCGGTGCCGGCCTTCAGCGGCACGGTGATGCTCGACTTCAGCCCGGCGTCGCGCAGGAGCTGCAGGTGTGCCTGGTCGCGGGCGCTCTCGACCAGCATCGCGTCGGTGATCTCGGTTATCAGCTCGGGCCGGCCGCTTTGCAGCACCGGCCGCGGGCCGTAGAGATCCACCGGGCGGGACGCCGACAGGCGCCGCAGCGTGCCGTCGTCTTCCACCACGTCCACCGCGCACCAGTCGGCGAAGTCCGGCACCGCCAGCGTGGCCACGGTTTCGAGCGCCGTCGGATAGTCCACCAGCGTGGACAGGGTGCGGCTGGCCTCGGCCAGGAACCTCGACGCCTGCTCCGCGCGCTTCTGATCGTCGATGTCGGTGCAGGTGCCAAACCAGCGCGCCACGCTGCCATCGGCATTCTGCACCGGCAGCGCGCGGCCCAGTTGCCACCGATACGCGTTCGTCTTCCGATCGAAGAAGCGGTACTCGACTTCGTACGGCGTGGCCGTGCGCACCGCCTCGTGCCAGATGTCGAGCGCGCGCTGCACGTCGTCGGGATGCACGATGCCCACCCAGCTCTGGTCGCCGGTCTCGCCGCGTGGATAGCCGGTGAACTGATACCACCGCTCGTTGTAGTAGTCGGTGTGCCCGTCCGCGCGGGCCATCCAGACCATCTGCGGCAGTGAATCCGCCAGCCGGCGGAACAAGGCGTCCTTGGCTTCGTCGGCCTGGCGGCGCTCGGTGACGTCGGAGAGGACGGTGACGAATCCGGCCACCTGCCCCTGCGCGTCCAGATTGGGCGCCAGCTTCCCATGCATGATGCGGTTGCCGGCGTCCTGGTACGGCAGCTCGAGCTCCAGCTCGACGCGTTCTCCCCGCAGCGCCGCTTCGATGTACGGCCGCACCCGTTCGAAGACCTCGGTGCCCAGCACGTCCCAGACGGTGCGGCCGATCACCTCGTCGGGCGTCAGCTGGAACCGCTGCGCGAACGGACGGTTCACGAACACGTAGCGGCAGTCGCGGTCGCAGTGGGCGATGTAGGCGGGGGCCACGTCGGTGACGAGACGCAACTCGGCCTCGCGGTCGTTGGCCTCCTGCTCGGCGTCCAGATGCTGGACCGCGAAGGCCACCTGCGCGGCGATCACCTCCGCCAGCGTCCGCTCCGGTTCGGTGAGGAGCCGCGGCTCGTCGAAATACAGCATGAACTTGCCGATGACGCCCGCCGCGCGCTTCAGCGGCACGATCGCCAGCGACGAGATGCCCTCGGACCGGAGGATGTGCTGGAACGGCTGCAGGCCGGCGTCGTCGCGGACATCGGGCACCACCAGGATCTCCGCGTCCGGCGTGTCGGGCCGCCAGGGCGTGTGGCCCTCCACCGCTCGTCGGTACTCGTCGGAGACGCCGCGCCAGGCCTTGAACCGCATCACGCCGTCGGGATCGAACTGCAGAATCGACGCGCGGTGGACGCCGAGGCCATGTTCGAGCGCGTCCAGCGCGGCGTCGTAGACGGACGCCAGCCCCTTGGCTCGCGTGATCGCCGCCATCAGCGCGCGGAGCGCGCGTACGCCGTGAACCTCATCCGTAAACATGTGGCTGTGGTCCGGCGACCCGCGAAGCCGGCTTGGTACAGAAGCCCACCTATTAGATAGCTATTGCCGGAGGTGATTGCAACAGTCAACGCAAGCTGCAACGTGTGGTCCGATACAGCTGAGCCGTTGCCTGGCAGCCGCCTTGCTGTCTCCCGGACCCGGGGGGACAGCACGATGCCACTACAAGACCTGTTGCTGCAGATCGAACGGGAACTCTGGCGAAGCAATGGCCGCCTGTATAGGAACCACCTGCACGACAACGCCGTGCTGGTGTTTGGCGAGACCGGTGTCATGGACAAGGCCTCGGCGCTCAACGCGATCGAACAGCAAGCGCGGCGAGGGACCGGCGGTGGGAGGACGTGAGCTTCAGCGACGCCCGCGCTGTCGAGTTTACCGACGACGCGGCGATGCTGACGTATCGCGCCGATGCACGGAAGGTAGAGGATGGCTCGCCTTACGCCGCGCTGGCGAGCAGTCTCTACACCAAGCACGCTGGACAGTGGAAGCTGGCCTTTCACCAGCAGACGCCGCTCAACGGGCAAAGCCCAGCCACAACGACTCTCGCAACCAGAACCGCGTCCCGCCATCCGGCCGCCGCGCTTGGCGCGCTGGCGCTGGGCGCGATGGCCACCGGCGCCGCCGCGGTAGGCGCCATGGCCGTGGGGCGGCTGGCGGTCGGCGCGCTGGCGGTCAGGCGCGGGCACATCGGCTCGCTCAGGATCGACAACCTGGAGGTGCAGCGCTTCCGCGTCGAGGACGCCAGCGGCGTCTGACGACCGTCGAGGCAGCCGGGCATCTGAGGAAGGCAGAGAGGAGCCACTCGTGAAGGTTGTTCAATTCATCACGCTGATGCTGTTTTCTCTCGTGACTGGCGTGTTCTGGGGCACGTGGTTCAGCCTGAGTCGCTCAATCGGAGAGATCACGCCAGCGACCTTTCTTGAAGTGGGTCGCCTCATGATCGGAAATCTCGGCGGGCCGATGAGCGCACTGATGCCCGCCGCGGTGCTCTCCGTAATCGTCCTCAGTGTCTTGCTGTATCGACGTCGGCAGACAGAGCCCTCCTTGTTTACCATTGCGGCTTTCGCCCTGATGGTCGTGGCCGTGCTCATCACGCTCGTCGTGAACGTGCCAATCGATCGTCAGATTCAATCGTGGACGACGGGAACGCTGCCGCCTGGGTGGAGCGCGATACGCGATCGCTGGGAGTTCTATCACGGCCTTCGCACGCTGGTCTCGCTGTTCGCTCTGGCGTGTCTGTTTGCCGGCACCCTCTCGACGGAGAACATCGGCGCGAATTCACGCACGATCGGCAGGGCCAGCAAGGCAAGCGGCGCGGAACGCCCCGGCCAACTGCGGCTTGAGACGGCTATCGCGCCGGTTCGAAAAGCTCGATCGGATTGCCGTCGGGATCGTCGATTTGAATCTGGCGGCCTCCAGGACCCGTTTCCATCTCGTTGCGAAAATGGACGCCCGCCTTCTTGAGCGCGGCAATGCAGCCCGGCAGATCGGCGACTTTCAGCACGACGCGGTTCCATCCGCCGGGCTCTTGATGCAGGCCGTTCGGCAATGGCCGTGACCCCGACGCCCCGGGACCGCTGAGCAGAAGCTGCACGTCTCCCAGTGAAACACTCGCAAACGCCGGAAGCTGCTGATGCCCCAGTCTGAATCCGAGGTGCTCGGTGTAAAACGCCGCCGCGCGAGCGACGTCCTTCACCTGATAGCGGACTCCATGAACGCTTTGGATGAACGCATGCGGACCGACCTGAGATGCTGAGGTCTGTGGCATGGTGATGTCCCCCTGGTACGTGCTGCAATGATCGTGCTTGCGAGGATCACCGCCCGCGCCACACGACTCAGCCGCGTCGAGCTGCGTCTCTCAGCTGCCCAGGTGAGCTGGGTCAGCTGGATGAGGTTGCCGCAGGTGTCGTTCACCATGGCGATTGTCGAGCCAGTGACCTTGGTCGGCGCCATCGTGAATTCAGCACCCGCTGCCTTCATTCGCTCGTAGTCGCGCTGGACGTCGTCCGTGTAAAACATCGCCGCCGGCCGTCGCTGCTGGAACCTCGCCGGCTGGAAGGCCTTGGCCGCCGGGTCGTCGTTTCGCTCGAGCTGCAGCTCGGTGCTGTCCGGTTCCTCGACTGAGACCACTGTCAGCCAGCGAGCGCCCGTGAGAGTCGTTCTTCGAACCCGACCACTTCCGTATAGAACCGCAGCGCCTTCTCCTGGTCGGCGGAGGAAGTCAACGCGCCAACATTGATGGTGCATAGCGACGCATGCGTGTTTCCTGAACACGCGAGATCCGTCTACGCCGCACTCAAGGGTCCCAAGCAGATCGAGTGGACCCAGGGGAGCCAGATCGATTTCTACGATCAGGAGACGCAGGTAGCCAGGGCAGTCGAACTGATGGCGCCGCATTTCCGAGCCACGCTTGGTGTTGACTGAACATGAACAAGATCGCGTTGTTCGGTGCCGCGGGGGCCATCGGCCAAAGCATCGCGAAGGCGGTCAGCAACCAGGGGGCGCCATACCGAGTGGTCGGCCGATCGCGAGGTGCGCTGGCTGCAGCTTTCGGCGCCGAGTCGCTCGCCGAGATCCTGACCTGGAATCCGGACGATCCAGCGTCCGTGCAGGCAGCGGCCACTGGTGTCGATACGATTGTCTACCTGGTGGGCGTGAACTACTGGCAATTCGAGCTGCATCCGCGCGTGATGAAACAGACGCTCGATGGCGCGATTGCCGCGGGCGTCAAGCGCATCGTGCTGATCGGCACCGTATATCCGTATGGGCGGCCGCAAACAAAGCCGGTTCGTGAGGACCATCCCCGGGAGCCGCATACTTTCAAGGGCCGCATGCGCAAGGCCCAGGAGGATCTGTTGTTCGCCGCGCATTCGGAGGGGAAGATTCAGGCGACCGTCCTGCGGTTGCCAGACTTCTACGGTCCTGGCGTCGACAAGAGCTTCCTGCATTCCGCATTTACGGCCGCGGTGAACGGCGGTGTTGCGAACATGGTGGGCCCGCTCGATCAGCCGCACGAGTTCGTCTTCGTGCCGGACGTAGGGCCCGTGGTGGCGCGCTTGACGTCTACGCCGAACGCGTATGGACGCGTGTGGCACCTGGCTGGAGCCGGCGTGACGACGCAGCGGGCGATCATCGACGAAATCGAGCGTCAGATCGGACATCGGCTGCGGGTGCGCGTTGCCGGAAAGATGATGCTGCGGCTACTCGGACTGTTCAACCCGTTCATGCGCGAGATGGTCGAAATGCACTATCTCCTCACCAATCCCGTGTTGATGGACGACGGCGCCCTGCAAGAGCTCCTGGGCCCGATACACAAGACCCCGTATTCGGACGGCGTCCGGGAATGCCTGGCGGCTGTTCACGCGAGCGCAAGCCCCTGATGCCACATTCGTGGCGCTGCCTCTCCTACTTTCGCAAGGGGAGCGTGGCCTGCAGCGGGCGCCAGAAGAAGTACGAGAGCCCCCAGAGCACGCTGGTGGCCGCAGCCCAGCTCCACACCTCCGGGCCATCGCCCACCGCGAAGTGGCCGATGAGCGCCGAGGCGAGGGTAATGGCGAAGCCGGCGTAGGCCCACTCCTTGAGTCGCGCTGGCACCGGCGCAAGCAGCAGCACCACGCCGAGGAGCTTGGCCCACGAGAGCTCCACCCGGAAGTAGTCGGGGAAGCCGAGGTGGGTAAACATCTCCGCCACCTGCGGCAGGCTCAGTTGCGCGTAGGCGGTGAAGCTCATCTGCAGGCAGAAGACCGCGGTGGCGATCCAGTAGACGATGGTCTTGGGTTGCGGGTGGTCTTGGCGGCGACGAGAGCCGGGTTCCGCAGGGTCGTTTCCATGGGTTTCGTCCTCTCCTCTCTTCTGTCACATCATCGACGTTTGGTCCGTCACTACCATGACGGACCGCGACGGAGGAATGTGACCGATGCCCACACCTGAGCGGCTGGCCGAGCAATTCGAACAGCACCGGGCGCATTTGCGCGCGGTGGCGTATCGGATGCTCGGGTCCGCGAGCGAAGCAGAGGACGCGGTCCAGGAAAGCTGGATTCGGCTCGGCCGGACTGATGTCAGCGCCGTCGAGAACCTGCGCGCCTGGCTGACGACCGTCGTCGCGCGTGTGTGCCTGGACATGTTGCGAACGCGGACATCGCGCCGGGAGGATCCCCTTGATGAGGTGTCGAGAATGCCACGCACGTACCGGATCCGGTGATCACCCGCGCCGACGCAGATCCGGAGTCCGATGCGATCGTCGCGGACTCGGTCGGACTCGCGCTTCTCGTGGTGCTGGAGACCCTCGAGCCGGCGGAGCGACTCGCGTTCGTGCTGCACGATGTGTTCGGCATGACGTTCGACGAGATCGCGCCGATCGTGGACCGCTCCGCCGTTGCGGCGCGTCAGCTCGCGAGCCGCGCGCGCCGACGGGTGCAGGGCCAGGCGCCGGCCCCAGACGCGGACCTGCGGAATCAGCGCCGCGTCGTCGACGCGTTTCTCGCGGCCGCCCGGGACGGCGACTTCGAGCGTCTGGTTGCCGTGCTCGATCCGGATATCGTGCTGCGCGCTGATGGCGGAGCGGTCAAGGGCATGTCGCGCCTCGTGCGTGGGGCTCAGGCGGTCCTGGCGCAAGCGGCGACGTTCTCGAAGATCGGGTTGTCCAATCAGGTGGTCCTCGTGAATGGCAACATTGGCCTCGTGTGCCGCCTTCCCGACGGGCGCTTGTTTTCCGTGATCGGCTTCACGATTGCGGGCGGCAAGGTCGTTGAGATGGATATCCTGGCCGATCCAGAGCGTCTCAGCCGACTCGATCTGTCGGCCATCGAGGGCTGAGCAACGCTGGAGGTGAACACAATGGCCGGCAAAACGTCCAAGAAGTCGGCGAAGGTTGCCCTCCTCGCCGGCGGCAACCCTCAGATCCCGAAGGGCGACGGCGACGCCCCCGTGCAGGCCTACATCGCGGCCATGCCGGGCTGGAAACACGACGTCGGGCGCCGCCTCGACGCGCTCATCGTGCGCACGGTCCCCGACGTGCGCAAGGCCGTCAAGTGGAACTCGCCCTTCTATGGCATCGAGGACCAGGGCTGGTTCCTCAACTTTCACTGCTTCACGAAGTACGTCAAAGTGGCCTTCTTCCGCGGCACGTCACTGCGTCCTCCTCCCCCAGGCGAGTCCAAGCACGAGGAAGTGCGCTACCTCGACATCCACGAGGACGACCAGCTCGACGAGAAGCTGCTGGCGAGTTGGATTCGGCAGGCATCGAAGCTGCCCGGCTGGGTCCCGTAGCGCCGCCGGAGATTCTCAAGCGGACGCGCGCGCAGCCGCCGCGGCCTCGGCGGTGCCTGGCTGATACGAACCGACCTCGGCGCGGAACGGGATCGCGAGGCGGTTCCAGCCGTTGATGGCGATGACGGCGAACGTCAGGCCGACCAGCTCCGCTTCGGTGAAGTGCTCGTGCGTGCGGGCGTAGAGCTCGTCGGTGACGTGGTGGGACCCAATCAGCGTCAGCGTCTCGGCCCACTCCAGCGCGGCGCGCTCGCGGGGCGTGTAGAACGGCGTCTCCTGCCACGCCGACAGGCCGTACAGGCGCTGCTCGGTCTCGCCTTCCGCACGCGCATCCTTCGTATGCATGTCGATGCAGTACGCGCAGCCGTTGATCTGCGACACGCGCGTCTTGATGAGGTGCAGCAGCTTCCGGTCGATGCCGTGCTCGCGCGCGACCCGCTCCAGGCCGTACATGGCCTTCACCGCATCCGGGTGCTTCGTGACGTCGATTCGTGGTGCCATGATGATCACTCCTCCGCTTTGAGGTCTGTCCGAGCGGGCTCAGCCGGTGCGGCGGGCGCGGGCCAAAGCCAGCCCACCGAGGGCCATGCCGATCAGCCCCACTACCATCGCTACGACGCCCCCGGCTAGCCCGTTGCCGGTGCCGAGACCACCGTCGGCCGTGGCCACGACCAGCCCACCGATGACCAGGCCGATCGGCCCCAGCACCAGGGCCACGATAGCCCCGCGTCGCCCGTTGCCGGTGCCGATACGACCGGCGGAGCGGGCCAGAGCCAGCCCACCGATGACCGCGCCGATCAGCCCCACCACGGCGGCCACGGTGGCCGCGATCCGCTCAGGGGTCAGGGTGTAAACACTGGCGGCCGGCTGGTCCGAGACCTGGGCGGCTGCCGGTGCGGCAAGGCCGAGTCCCCGACCAGGGCGAGTGCCCAGCTGAACATGTCGCTCCTCCTGCTTGCTCATGCGGGACCGCTCTCGTGCGGCGTGGATGCCGCCGCCAAGTGCCGCAACTTGTCCGGATTGCGCACCACGTACAGCGCCCGAATGACGTCGCCCTCAATCTCGAACGCCGCAGTCTGCACCAGTCCCTCGGGTCCGTCCACGATGACGCCGGGCAGGCCATTGATGGTCGCAAAGCGCAGCGTGAAGTCCTCGCGCCACCCTTTGCGCGCGACGCCAACCAGGAACTGCGCCGCGCGATCGGCGCCGTCGAGCACGTTCAGCGCCGCCGCCACCTTGCCGCCGCCGTCCGTCACGACGCGCACGTCGCTCGCGAGCAGCTGCGTCAGCGCATTGAGATCGCCCGAGCGCGTTGCCGCCACGAATGCGGACATGAGCTGCGCATGCTTCGCATCGATCTCGCCCGCACGCGCCGGCGGCGCGGTGGCGCCGCGTGGTCGTGCTGCGCGCACGTGCGCGCGTGCGCGGGCGGCAAGCTGCCGGCACGCAGCCTCGCTCCGCTCCAGTGCGGCGGCCACTTCGCTGAACGAGAAATCGAACACGTCGTGCAGCAGGAAGGCGGCCCGCTCGAGCGGCGACAGCCGGTCGAGCGTCAAGAGCAGCGCGACGGACAAATCCTCGGCGAGCTCCGTGCGGCTGTCGGGCGCGAGCGCTGCCGTCTCGACAACCGGCTCCGGCAGCCAGGGACCGACGTACTCCTCGCGCCGCGCGCGCGCCGACGTCAGCATATCGAGACAAATCCGCGTCGTCGTGGTCATGAGAAACGCTCTCGGGTCCAACACCTTGTCGCGGTCGGCCGCGTGCCAGCGCAAGTACGTCTCCTGCACCGCGTCCTCGGCATCAGCCATCGACCCCAGCATGCGGTAGGCGAGACCGAGCAGGCGCCGGCGGTACGGCTCGAAGCTCGCGGCTGGATTCGACATCGTGCTCACGGAGCTCACGCCGTGCGCACGGCCACATCCGCCGGCGCCGGTACCCGGCCGTGATCGAACATCACCGGCGTGCCGCCAACGACGACGCGCATGCAGGCCTTGCCGTGGCCAAGGGCGTACTTGACTGTGGGATAGATTCGCGCCGCGGTGATTGCAAAAGCCAGACTCACAAGGGCGCGGCGTCCCCAGCGCTTCACGATCGCCTCGCGATACTCATCGGCCGCGGCATCGTGCGCGAGCGTGGCGCGCGTGAATTTCCACACCAGTGCGACGTCCGGCGGCATCGCGTCGGGGTTGTCGGCGAGCACGGCGCGCAGAACCGCAGGACTGACACCGGCACGTTCCGCCATCGTGACGCCGAGCTGCGTGCAGGGGCCGCAGTCCTCGTGGCGCACGGCGGTAATGCCGGCGGCGCACCATGCCTCGATGGGGAGGTCACGCCGGAACTGTCCGAGGGCGGTGACGCGGGAAAAGAGCCACGCGGCACGCGGACTCGCGTCGATCATGTCGCGCATATAGCTGGCGTCGTAGTTCCAGTCCCGCTCGAACTTGTCAATCGCTCTGCGCAGTGCCCATTTGATCATGTCACTCCTCCTGTCTCCAACGGTGAGACGGGATAGGGTCTCGGAATGTGACATGGCTGCCACCGCCGGCTGAGATGGCCGACGGTGGCAACGGGACGCGCAATCGCGGAGCTTGAATCGCGACCGTTCCAACGGTTCAGGCCGTTGTGGTGTCGCCCTTGCATTTCGATTCACCAACAGCTTGCTCGACGTGAGTTCCATGAGCAGCCTCCGGCAGAGAGCCTTCTTCTCACGCGGAGTGCCGATCGCGCGAAACCGGCATGCTCATTCGCAAGCCGGTCGCCCACGTGTTCGAAGCGATCGTGAACCCCGAGATCACCACGCAATTCTGGTTTACCAGAAGCAGCGGACGGCTCGTGGCCGGGCGGACGATTCGATGGGATTGGGAGATGTACGACGTCTCGATCCAGGTCACTGCCAAAGTCATCGAACCCAACCATCGAATCGTCATCGAGTGGCCGGGATACAGCGGACCCACGACGGTTGAATGGACGTTCGCGCCTCTGGGCGACGGCACGACGTTCGTGAGGGTCACCGAGTCCGGCTTCACGGGCAACGGAGATCAGCTCGTGAAGTACGTGGCCGATTCGACACAAGGGTTCACCCTGATGCTGGCCGGACTCAAAGCGTTCCTGGAGCATGGCGTGAGGCTGAATCTCGTGGGAGATCGTTATCCCAAGGGCGTTGACGAGCACGAGCTCACGAAGGAGTGACGAGGGTAAAACGTCGGTCCGACCGATCCGCGCGGAGCGCGGAATGGTCGGGGCGACTGGATTCGAACCAGCGACCCCCTGCGCCCAAGGCAGGTGCGCTACCAGGCTGCGCTACGCCCCGACTCTGAAGACCTTCGATCTTACCGCCGTTCCTGCAAAAACACCCGCCCTCGGAAAGGCCTTGTTCCAGGCCGTCCTGAAGGCGGCCTGGTTGCGCCGATCAGAACCGGATGCCGATGCCGGCTGAGATTTCCACGTTGTGCAGCGCTGATTGTCGTCGAGGCCAAGCGCCTCGGCGATTTCTCCGAAGTCGAAGTCGTCGGGGCCAATGGTAGTGAGATGGTCGACCACTTCGCCGCGAACGGTGAAGTGGCCGATATTGATTTTGATGCCGCCGCCGAAGTTGTATCCCAGCTTCTTGACGCCTTCGCCGGTCACGGTCACCGTGCTGATGTTCAGATCCAGATCGTAGGAGTGCATGCCCAGTCCGGCCCTGAAGAACGGCGAGATCGGCCCGGGAATCGGCACGAGGAGCGCGTTGACCTCGAGATAGTAGACCTTGCCGTCCACGCCGATCGGCCGGTTTGGCAGCGAGAGCTTCACCCCGCTGGGGCTGTGGACGAAGCTGCCCTCGGCGCCGCCGAACTTGCCCACCCAGCCCACCCGCGCGCCGTACAGCGGCCCGTTTTCGTACGCGGTCTCGATCGTCGACGTCCCCAAGATGAGGTTGTTGAGGTCGCCGCCCAGCATCCCGCCGATGACCCCGGTGACTTCAACCTGAGCGAAACTCGCCGACGGCGTCGCAAGCACGCCGCACGTCATGAGCGCGAACACTACTGCACCGGACCAGGTGCGACTCGTTGTCATGTGAACCTCCGTTGGCACCGACACTGATCGGCCGAAACCCATCTCTCATGATCGCCATAGGATCCCGGCGGCGCCATGCATTTCCGGCAGATTGGTGCTCCGTCCTTCGCTTCTGAGGCGAAAACTGTCGCAGCGCTATCCGCTAGCTCCTCTACAATGGGCAGCGGTCAGGGCGCCGCCCCGGATCTCGGTCGTTCGTCCGGTCTCGACACGTCTTGAGAGAGGAATGGACATGGCCAAAGAACATTTGCCCAGCGTTTCTCGTCGCCAAGCGCTCAAGACGGCGATGGCTGCCGCCGTCGGCGGTGGTGTACTGGCTGGTGATCGCGCGCAGGCCCGCCAGGCGTCCGATACCCGGCTGACGCCGAGCAGCAGCGGCCAGAGGTTTCGAGCCTACGTCAGGTTCGGCACGCAGGCGTCCGTGCGGGACCTCAAACTGCTTCCCATCTCGCCGCGGCAAGTCGTGCTCCGAAGTGAAGCCGCTCAGATCTGCTATACGACGACGCCTGATGGCCTGGGAACCACGCCGGTCGCCAACGCGTTCCTTCCCGGCCACGGTGGCGTCGGCACCGTCATCGAGATTGGATCAAAGGTGAACCGGGTCGCGGTGGGCGACCGGGTGGTGGTCGCGGGCACACGCCAGTGCGGCGCGTGCTACGCCTGCCTTCGAGGGCGGGCCGACCACTGCCTGTTGAGAAACGGTGGCGGGGATCCGAACGCGCCGATAGCCGAGATGCCGGACGGGACGAAGGTGACGGGGTTCACGCCGTCCTGCTCCGAGCTGATGGTCGTCTTCGAGGAATCCTGCGTCCCGGTCTTCACCACGGTGTCATCGGTCGAGCTTGCGATGCTCGTCGACACGGGGTTGACGGGCCTTGCCGCGACCACGACCAAGGTGCGCGTCGAGACCGGCTCGGACGTCGCCATCCTTGGCGCCGGTCCAATCGGGCTTGCCGCGGTCCAAGGGGCGCGCATCCAGGGCGCGGCCCAGATTATCGTCGTCGATCCGATCCGCTACCGGCGCGAGGCGGCCCTCGCCTTGGGCGCGACGATGGCGCTCGATCCGAACGTCGAAGGCGACAACCTCGTGCGGAAGATCCAGGAGTTGTGCAGAGGGAAGACGGGCAGGCACCTGGCCGGCGGCGGCAACATCGGTCCCGACTTCGTGATCGAGGCAGTTGGCGGCGATCTCTTTCCGCCGAAGACCGAGGTCGGGCCCGATCCGACCGGCATTCGGTCGTTGCACCAGGCGTGGGACCTCTGTTCACCCGTGGGTCACGTCGTCACGCTGAGCGGCGGGCATCCGCCGGGGAGCGTCGTGTCGATTCCGGCCAATCAATGGGCGAACAGCGCGAAGAGTCATCAACCGGGCAACCTTGCCGGTGCCAATCCGATGCGTGACATTCCACGATTCGTGCGACTCATCGAGGCGGGACTCTTCAATGCCAAGGCCCTGGCGACGGCGAGGTTCCCGCTCGAGCGGGCGCGCGAGGCCTTTCAGGCGGCAGCGGATCGGACCACCGTGGCAGCCGTGATGGACTTCACTTGATCGTCGCAAAGCGTTTGACGAGTGCATCGAGCGTCGCCTTGTTGCCGACCTCGAGGAACGCCCGCATCTTCTGGGACTCCCGACAGCTCACTGGTAGATCAGTGCCTTGATCCCGTCGCCTTCTTCGACGGTGTAGATCGAGGCGATGTTCGGATGGTTCAGTGCGGCGAGCAGCTCTGCCTCACGCTGAAAGCGAGCTAAGCGACCGTCATCGTCTGCCCAGTGACTGGGGATCACCTTGACGGCTGCATCGCGCTTCAGACGGGTGTCTCGGCGCGGTAGACCTCGCCCATACCGCCCGCGCCGATCAGCGCGAGGATTTCATAAGCACCGAAACGCCTTCCGAGCAACAGATTCACAGTTGTGCCCGTTCAAGCTGCCTCTCACAGGCCCTCCGGATTGAGTCCGCCGAACCCTCGGATACGTAGACCGGACCTGAAGTCCGGCGTTGCAGCCATCCACGACGAGCAGTCGTCGCGCCACTCATCGCCAACGTGAAGGATCGCGGGATGGTAGCGCGCCGTTGGACAGCTGCCTTCGGGCTCAGCCGGCCCCTACGTGCGCACGATGAACGATTCGCGAGGTGACGCTGGACCTCGTGTAAGCCTGCGGTGCTATCGGGTGCGAGCCGCGGGCCGCGGCTGCGGAACGCCGGGAATTTAGGCTAGGGTACTGAACGCGTGTCCGACTTCTGCCTGGTGATCCCCTGCTACAACGAAGAACTTCGGCTGGACGTGGCGGCGTTCGAGCGGTTTCTCGACGCCACGCCGGGCGCGTGCCTGTGCTTCGTCAACGACGGCAGCCGCGACGGCACCGGCGCTCTATTGGCTGGGATGGCCGAACGGCATCCAGACCGCGCGCTGGCGGTGAACCTGCCGACCAACGCGGGCAAAGCCGAGGCCGTGCGCCACGGCATGCTGCGCGCCTATGCGTGGAAGCGCTTCGGCTACGTAGGCTACTGGGATGCCGACCTGGCCACGCCGCTCGACGAGGCCACGGTCATGCATCGCCTGGCGGCCAGCCGGCCCGGCGTCCAGATCGTGCTGGGGCTGCGGCTCAATCGCCTGGGCGCGTCCGTGCAGGTCACGCCGCACCGGCATTACGCCGGCCGCGCGTTCGCCACCTTCGCCAGCCTGGTGCTGGGGCTGCCGGTCTACGACACGCAGTGCGGCGCCAAGCTGGTGCACGCCCCGATGGTGCCGCAGCTCTTCGGCGAGCCGTTCTCCAGCCGGTGGATCTTCGACGTCGAGGTGCTGGCGCGGCTCCGCAATCTGATTGGCGTCGAGTCGATGCGGACGGCGGCGGTGGAGATGCCGCTGCAAACCTGGCACGGCATCAGCGGATCGAAGATGCGACTCACCGCGATGCTGCGGTCGCCGCTGGAGCTGCTGTCGATCGCGCGGAGGTATAACTAGGGGCTCCGGCTCCGGGCTCCGGGCTCCGGGCTCCGGCCAGGGCGTCAGCTCGGTTTGCGAGCGACGGGCTTGCCGTAGACCTCGATCCGTCCGACGTTCACGAAGCCGCCCCACCCGTGGCCGGTGCCCTGGGTCAGGTCCGCGAAGCCCACTTCTTCGACGTTGCTGAGGTCCGGCTTCTCGACCCAGGTCCCGCGCGTGACCACGCGCGCGATGTCGAGCGGCATCCAGCGGACGCTCGCGAACGAGAACTCCGACTCCAGGAAGTCGATGGTGGCCCCGGCGCCCGCGCCGGCGCGATCGGCGCCGGTCTCGTGATCGCCGACCAGCCACGTGCCGTCGGCGAGCTTCACCACCGGGCGCACCACGTGGAAGCCTGACACGCGCGTGACCCAGCGCATCCTGGCGAAGCCGCTCAGGTCCACGTTGCTGGTCTTGTGACGCAACGTGGCGGCGATCGGCCCCGCAGACGCCGGTCCAGAGGTTCGGCGGATCGGAGGCGTCGCCGTGCACCACCTTGTCGGGCGCCGGGTTCTGGTTGTAGCCGGACAGGATGACGCACGACGTGCCGATCCAGTCGCGTGGCAGCGATCCCGTGCGGCGGCGTCTTCGCGTACTCGGCGATGCGGCCCGCGTTCGGGTCGTAGACCTTCAGCTCGAGGTCGGGGTTGGTGACGGCCGCTGGCGTCACCGGAAACGCGGCGTCCCACTCGGTGCTCGCGTCGAGGATGCCGGGCTGCCGCCACGCCTCTCGAAAGAACAGGCCCGGCTTAGGCGCCGGCGCCTTGAACTTCGGCTCCTGTGCGGACACGGCCATCGCGGCGGCGAAGGCGATGGTGGCGGCGAGGGCGAGACGGGGCGCGCTGACCATGGGCGGCTCCTTGGAAGGGTGGCCGCCATTCTAAGCCCACGTTCGCCGTCGAATTAACCCGACCCCAGTGTCCTCTAAAGAGGGCTCCAGGCTCTGGGCTCCAGGCTCCGGCCAAAAAAAGGCGGGCTTGGTTTCCCAAGCCCGCCTCAGTTCCGCTCCAGGCCCGTAGCCCGGAGCCTGGAGCCTGTAGCCCTTTAGAAATCGAACTGCACGCTGAACTTCCAGAACCGCGGCTGCAGCACCGAATTCGGCGTCAGCCAGGTGGTGCTGGTCGGCGAGAAGGTCTGGTTGTAGGTCAGGACCGGCGCCGAGTTCGTGATGTTGTAGACGTCGAAGCCGACGTTGGTGCGGGTGCGGCCGAAGCGCAGGATCTTCGCGAACCGCATGTCGAACTCGTTCACCCGATCGCCGTAGAGCGTGCCCGGCTCGATCAGGTTCACGGTCACGTTGGGCGCGTTGTTGGCAAACGGCCGGCCGAGCGTCGTCTGCGCCGCGGTGAAGGCCTGGTTGGCCGCCAGCTGCGCGCCCTGGTCGCTGCGGAACGTGCCCGACACCAGCACCTCGATCTTCGGCAGGGTATAGGTCCCAAGGCCGGTGTATCGGGTGGTCCACCCCGTGGACCAGTCGCACCACGGGTTGGTGGGATGTGGCTGGATGGGGGACTGCGGCACGACCGTGTACTCCGGGGCGCCGGTCCTGGTCTCGCAGTAGTTGGTCCTCACGGTGCCGGTGCTGAAACCGCCCTGGAACACCAGCCCGTTGCGCGGGCGGGCGCTGACGTTGAACAGGATGCCGTGGCTCTTCTGCGAGTACTCGCCGTAGTCGCTCGACAGCGTCGTCACCTCTTGAATGTTCGAGGCCACGTTCTGGTTGACGTTGTAGAGGCCAGAGATCACCTTGCCGCGGGCCTCTTCCGGCAGCCGCGGATCGTTTGGCGCCGTCACGCTGAAGCTTGCGAAGTCGGTCTGCGCCTGCAGGGCGTTGTCGATCCAGGTGAAGTTGGTCAGCCAGCGATTCTGGTAGCCGATTTCCGCCGACACCCGCGGCATCAGCTCCTGCTGCACCGAGACGCCGTACTGCCAGTCGCCCGGGCGCACGCCCCAGCCGCTGATCAACTGATCGTGCAGCGTGCTGGTGAACCGCTGCTGGCCGAAGCCCAGGTCGCTGATCTGGCCGCAGAAGTCCGCGCCGTCCTGCGTGGCCGGGTTGCTCAATTCGCAATCCGGATTGAAGTCGCCGTCACGATCGGTCCAGGTTCGGGTGACCGTTGTGGCCAACCGGCCCGTCGGGCGCAGCGCACCGTAGGAGAGTCCGTTCTGCGCCGCCTGCAGGTACTTGCCGAAGTTGACCTTGAGCGAGGTCTTGCCGTTGCCCAGCACGTCCCAGGCCAGCCCGCCGCGCGGCGAGATGTCGTTGTAGCCGGTCACGCCCTCCGTCTTCGGATAGGTTACGGGGTTCGGGAAGAAGCGGACCGGACCGACCGTCACCTCAGGATAGAAGCTCCAGGCGCGGTCGTAGCGCAAGGCCCCCTGCAGCGTGATCCGCCCCCTGGTCCAGGATTCCTGCGCGTAGAACGAGGCGTAACGCACGCGTTGCTGCACCGGAATGCCGTTGATGTTCTCGGTGATCTGGTTCGGCACGCCGTTGTTGACGCGGATGCTGTAGAACTGGTCGTTCGTGGTCGTGAACTGATCGTCGATCAGGTGGCCGCCCTGGTAGCCGAACTTCAGGTTGTGGGCGCCGCTGACGTAGGCAGCCGATCCGCGCCAGCCGGTCGTGCCCTGGAAGTTCTGGCGGTAGGTGCCGGACCGGTACTGCAGGCCGGCGATGCTGCCGTTGACAGGGCACCCGGATACGCACTGCTCGGTCACGCCCACCAGCTGCGCGAAGTTGCTGCCGGGGTGCGCCGTGCCGCCCCACTGGCTGAAGTAGGTGCCGAAGCCGGCCTCGAGCAGCAGCTTGTTGGTGATCGGCGACGTCCAGGTGGCCTGCTGCACGCGCTGGCCGTAGCCGCTCAAATAGGTGCCGACCTCCGGCGCCGCCGTGGCGCTGCAGGGCGGGTTCGACGCGCCCGCCGCGCCGCAGATGATCTCGTCGTCACCCGACTGCCGGCACCCGGCATCGGAGCCCAGCACGCCGGCGCCCTGGCAGGGCACCTGCTGATCCCAGAACACGTTGAACTTGTTGCGCGGCGTGGGCTGCACCGTCAAGCGCAGCGCCGCGTTGCGCCAGCTGCCGGCCGCCACCGCGGGACGCGTGGTGTCGCGCTCGTAGGTCCACTTGGTGGGGTCGCCCATGTTCTTGTTGGCGAACATGCCCGGAATCGTCCGGTGGCTGCCCTGGTCGCGGAACTGGAAGAAGAACCACACCACGTCCTTCTTGATCGGTCCGCCCAGGCCGACGTTGATGTCCCAGAGCTTGAACAGCTTGCCCGGCGTCGTCAGGCCGCGGGCCTTCAGCTCCTCGGCTGTAGTTGTCGCCGACCATGCCCTCGGTGATGGTGGACTCGTAGAAGCTGCCCGCCAGCCGGTTGCCGCCGGTCTTGGGCACGATGCTGAACGACGGGCCGCCCACTTCGGCTTCGCCGAGGCCGCCGGACGTGGTGGTGACGATTTCCTGGGCGTTGCTGATGTCGGGCATGTAGCTCGACACGCCGGCGCCGTTGAACGCCGCGCCGGTGTTGAGGCCGTCCACCTGGATGCGCGCTTCGTTGTTGCGCCCGCCGGCGCCGCCGAAGACCAGCATGCCTGGAGTGACCTGAATATCGAGGTTGCCGCCGGCCTGGGTGGTGGTGGCCGGAATCAGCATCATGATGCCGGCGTAGGAGCGCGCGGCCGGCAGGTCCTTGATCACGTCGCCGTCGATGACGGTCTGGCGCCGGACGCTCTGCACGTCCACGATTGGCGTCTCGCCGGTCACGGTGACGGTTTCCTCGAGAGCGCCCACGCGCAGCTCGGCGTTGATCTGCGCCGTGAAGCTGCCGGCCAGCTCGATCCCGTCTCGCTTGAAGGTGTTGAAGCCGGGCAGCGTCACGGTGACCGAGTAGACGCCGGGCCGGAGGTCGACGATACGGGTACTGGCCGGTGCCGTCAGAGACCACGGTCCGGACCTTCTCGATCAGGGCGGGGCTGCTGGCTTCGACCGTGACGCCGGGCAGGACGGCGCCGGAGGTGTCCCGGACGGTTCCGGTGATGGTTGCCTGCGCAAATGCCAGCGTCGGCAGCAGAACCAAGGCGAGCACGCGCACGAACCGAACTGCTAAACGCATCGACTGGCCTCCTTGAGTAGACGGTTCACGAACCCCCGCGCTCATTGCCCTCGGTAGATAAGTGCCGCGGCTGCTGACAACCCGGAGAGCCTGCGAGCGCAGGCATCGCCCTGACAGGGATTGCCACCAGACTGGTCGCCGGAGCACCTGGCAGGTGCCCGGCTTCCTGAATGCGGCGAAAGCATGTCGCGCCGCGGAATAAATGTCAATTCACTTGTCGCTAGTGTCGGCATCGCCATGCTGTGCCGTGCAACCCGCTAGCACGGTTGGGCTTACGGCATTAAGCAGGTTATTAACCCGGTTAACGCCGCCGGCTCGGCATCACGGCGGCGAGCCAGCCCCGCGCGTACGAATCTCGTTCGCCGAACGTTGATCTATAGCGAGCGCCCCATTTCGGAGCGCGAGAAGGGTGCCGGGATGTACGCGAAATCAGTCGGTTTCGTGCTCGTGCTCACGCTCACGACGGCGGCCCAGGCCCCGGACGCCAGCGACAGCTTCTATCAGGCGATTCGGAATGACGATCTGGCGGCGCTGCGTTCGCTGATTCGGGACGCCGGCGTCGACACCAAGGACCGGCTGAGTCAGACGCCACTGATGCTGGCCTCGGCCTTCGGCAGTCCGGAGGCTGTCCGGTTGCTGCTGGCCAGCGGGGCCGACGCCCGCGCCGCCAGCGGGAGCGGCGTGACGGCGCTGCACTGGGGCGCCGCGAGCGCGGCGAAGGTACGCCTGCTGCTCGAATCCAATGCCGACGTGAACGCGGTGTCGCAGATCGGCCGCACGCCGCTCCTCGTCGCCGCCTCCGCAAGCGGAACGGCCGAGTCGGTCCGGCTGCTGTTGGCCAGGGGCGCCAAGGTCAACGTCGCCGACAACGTTGGCATCACGCCACTCACCGCTGCTGCCCTGGTCAACGACGCCGAGGTGGTCACGCTGCTTCTCGCCAACGGGGCAGAGGTCTCCACCCCGCCGGTGACGGGCCAGGCGGGCACCCCGCTGATGGCGGCGGCCACCAACGGCAACCTGGAGATTGTCCGCACGCTGCTCGGCCGGGGTGCGGACCCCGATACCGTCAGCGCCGACTCGGCGGCCACGGTCAAGAACGGGCCGATCCAGTTTGGCCGCGTGACCGCGCTGCACTTTGCGGTGTTGAGCGGGAATCCGGCGGTTGTGGAGCGATTGCTCGCGGCCGATGCCGCGGTGGACGCGATCGACATTCGCGGCATGACGCCGCTGATGATGGCCATCGCCACCGATCGCCCGGAGCCGCGCATCATCCGCCTGCTGCTCGACGCCGGCGCCAGCACATCGATCCGATCGAAGGCCGACGAAACCGCTGTCGACTGGGCGAGGAAGTTCCAGCACCCATCCGTGCTCGCGGCGCTGAAGCTGCGCCCCGAGACGCCGCCGGCGAACCGGACAGAGGTGACGCCCGTCGCGGCGCACGTCCGGCCGCCGGCGGCAACGGTCGAGCGCAGCCTGCCCTTGCTGCGCGACGCCAGCGTCAAGATGCTTACAAACGGCGGGTGCGTCGCCTGCCACGCCCAGCCGCTGACGGGGATGGCTGTCACCCTGGCGCGGGCGCGCGGGTGGACGGTTGCAGCGGCAGAATCCGAGTTCACGCAGGTGATCGCCGCGCAGACGGCGAATTCGGCCGGGACTGATCCAGCTGCGCGAGGGCGGTGGGCTGCCGGACGGCCTGCTTTACGGAGCCTGGCTTCTGGAGACCGGCGCCAAGGCTCCCAGCCGCAGCACCGACGCGATAGCGCACTACCTGGCGGCCAAGCAGCGGGGGGATGGCAGCTGGGAGGGGGTGGGCGGGTCTCGCGCCCCGATGCAGGATGGCAACTTCTCGCGCACCGCGCTGAGCATCCGCGCCCTGACGGCGTATCCCACGCCAGCGCGTCACGCCGAATACGCCGAGCGGGTTCAGCGCGCCGCTGGGTGGCTGGCCAGCCGGCCGCCCCTCAGCACCGAGGATCGGGTGATGCAGCTGCTCGGCTTGCTGTGGGCCAAGGCCGACCCCAAGCTCCGCGACACGCGCGTGCGGGAGCTGCTGGCACTGCAGCGCCCCGACGGCGGCTGGGCGCAGACGCCGTATCTGCAGAGCGACGCGTATGCGACCGGACAGGTGCTCTACACACTGCGCCAACTCGGCGTGCCGGCGGCGGACACCGCACTCCAGCGCGGCACGGCGTATCTCGGGCGCACACAGGCCGACAACGGGACCTGGCATGTCGTGAACCGGGCGATGAAGCTTCAGCCGTACTTCGAGGGCGGTTTCCCGTACGGGCACGACCAGTGGATCTCGCATGCCGGCACCGCGTGGGCGGTGATGGGGCTGGCGTCCGCGGGTCTCGACGCCGCGCCCGCGTCGGCATCGGCGCGATAACAGGAGCGCGATGGGTAAAGCGCGCAGAGCCGCCAGGCCGCGCCTAACAGTTCTGTGATCCGCGCCTAACAGTTTTGTGATCGGTTTGATCGGGGGTTGAAGAAAAGCTGAATTCGTCGC
This sequence comes from uncultured Acidobacteriota bacterium, assembly GCA_963713655.1. GTDB lineage: Bacteria > Acidobacteriota > Vicinamibacteria > Vicinamibacterales > UBA2999 > CAWEBF01. The sequence continues at coordinate 271,147 of CAVQMT010000046.1, read as the reverse complement.
GTGATCATCTTGCACCTGGAGGCAAGCGGGATTACGGTATGCGCACTCCAGGAGGCGCGATGAGAACTACGGTCGTCGTATCGCTGTTTGCATTCGCCGTGATCGCTGCGGGCTGCGACGACTCCACGCCTACCAGTCCGACCGTGCTCAACAACTACCTCAACACCCCGCGCGACATCAACCGCGGACCTGGTGACATCCTGCCTCCAGTGATGGACCTCGAAGGGCTGTACACCGTCACGTTCACAGCGGCGTCGACGTGCACCCAGCTGCCCCCTGCGGTGCGGACCCGCTCGTACAGCGCAGCGATGCGGCCGACCGGCAACAGCCGCGACGCCTTCACAGCGGAACTGGTCGGCGCGGAGTTCTTTCCCGCCTACGACACGTTCTGGTGGGGCGCCGCCAATGATGTCGGGCGCTTTCACGTCAACAGCTGGTACGCGTACAACTGGGGGTTCGTTGATCAGCCGATTATCGAGCGGATAGGTTCGACCGCGTTCATCGCCTTCATGGGCACGGCCAGCGCGCCGTTGCCGCCATCGCCGACCGCCATCAACGCGCAGTTCGACGGCTCGATCAACTTTTGCTATGCCCTGACGCCGCCCGCGATCGCCCACTCTCCGCCGACGTGCGCCGCGCCGATCTCGTGCCGATCCAATCAGCATCAGGTGCGTTTCGTCCGACGCTGACTACAACTAGAATTGCCGGACGATGCCGGCGCTCGGGAAGGTGTCTCTAGCGGCTTCCCTGGCCATGCTGGCGTGGATGGGCCGGTCTCTCGTCACCGGCCAGATTCCCTTCACCGGCGACCTGCTGCACTTCCATTACCCGCTGCGCGACTTCTACGCGCGCGCGCTCGCCGGCGGCCAGCGCTTCGATTGGCTGCCGGGACTCTTCAGCGGGTTCTACGTCGTGGGGGAGGGCCAGCTTGGCGGCTATCACCCGCTGCATTGGCTGCTCTATCGCGCGCTGCCGCTGGACCGTGCCTTCGCGGTGGAGCTGGTCGTCGCGTATCCGTGTCTCTTCGCCGGGACGTGGCTGTGGCTGCGGCGCCGCGTGGGCGCCGGCCCGGCGGCGTTCGGGGCGATGGCCAGCACGTTCTGCGGCTTCATGCTGGTCCACGGCGTGCACCCGAACATCGTCGGCGTGCTGGCGCACGTGCCGTGGCTGCTGTGGGTGCTCGACGGCGTGGCCGCGCGAGCGACCGGCCGCCTCGATCCCCGCGGCGTGGGGCTGATCGGTCTGCTGCTCGGATCGCAGCTGTTGCTGGGCCATCCCCAGTCCGTGTGGTTCACGGGTCTGATCGGCGCGGCCTATGCCGCGCATCTGATGGCTGTCAGTCCGCCGGCGCGGTGGCGCCTCGGCGCGACGCTGGTGAGCGGCGCGGTGGTGGGGTCTGGCCGCCGGCGCGGCGCAGCTGCTGGCGACGCTCGACGCCGCGGCGCACTCCACACGCCCGGCGTATGACGCGGGCTTCGCGACGCAGTATTCTCTGCGGCCCGTCGAGCTGCTGCAGCTGCTGCACCCCTATCTGTTCTGGGGGCGCGTCGCGCGGTGGAACGAGGTGTCGCCGGCCAGCGACGAGTACGCGGTCTATGGCGGCGGCGTCGTTCTGATGCTGGCCGTGTGGTGGGTCGCGTGTCAGTGGAAGGCGCGGCGCGCACGATCGCTTCGGCATCCACGTGGCCGGGTTCGGCGTGGTGGGGCTGTGGCTGGCGACCGGCAGCTACGGGAAGCTGTACTACCTGCAGACCTGGCTGCCGCTCGTCAGCCAGTTCCGCGCGCCGGTGCGCTACACGGTGTTCACGCAGTGGGCGCTCGCGGTCCTGGCGGCGCTGGCGGTGGCGCGGCTGGTCCGGCGCGATCGCGAGGACGGACCGGACGGCGCACCGGACGAACGCGGGCCGCTGGTGGCCGTGTGGGGCGTCGTGGTGCTGGCGGCCGCGTCCGCGGTGTGGCTGCCGATGCCGGGTGCCGCGCCGGCGGCAATCTGGGCGGGGCCGCTGGTATTGGGGCTCTCGGCTGCGCTGCTGACGCTGGCTGCGCGCGGCGTGCGCGTGGCGGTAGTGGTCCTGGTGCTTGCCGCCGCGGCCGATCAGGCGCTCTACGGCCTGAACGGGATGATCGCGTGGCAGGATTTCGTCACCCGGCCGCAGGCGCTCGGCTTCCTGGACACCAACTCGTTTCTGCCGAAGGCCGGCGAGACGCGGCTGGTTCGCGGCAACTATCCGAATCTCTACCTGCTGGCCAACCACCGGTTCCTCGACGGCTACGTGGCCATCGCGCCGTCGCGGCAGCTGGACTACCACCAGCCGAACGCGCTGCGCGTGGCGCAGGTGGAGTACGCGCACGCGGACTTCTTCGCGGGCACGCCGCTGCCGGACGGGGCCGAGCCGCGCGACCGCGGCTGGTTTCGCGTGCCCGGCGCACTGCCGCGCGTGCGACTGGTGACCGATGCGCGCGTCAGCACGCAGCCGGCGGCCGACATCGCGCAGATAGACGTGACGCGCACCGCGCTCGTGACGCACGAAATGGCGCTCGGGGACGGCGGCGCCGGCGCCGGCGCCCGGCGCTGCGCGCATCGTGGCGGACCTTCCAGGCGACATCGCCGTGGAGGTGGAAGCCGCGTCACGGCAACTGCTGGTGGTGTCAGAGTCGTTCGATGCCGGCTGGCGCGCGGCCCTTGACGGCCAGCCCGTGCCCGTCGAGCGCGTGAACGGCGATTTCCTCGGGGCGGTGATCCCGGCCGGTTCGCATGCTGTGCGATTGCAGTTCCGGCCCGTGCACTTGGCAGTGGGGCGATACCTGAGCCTCAGTCGGCGCTGGTCTTCGGGCTTCTGCTTTTGTGGTTTCCCGCAGGACCGTAGCCCGTAGACTGTAGCCCGGAGCCCGGAGCCCGAGAGCAAAGCCGTCATGCGTTTCCTCACAATCGGCAAACGGCTGGCCCTGCTGGGCGCCGTGCTGTTGGTGGCCGGCCCGCTGGGCACGCGGCTCGGGCTGTGGAGCTTCGTGGTCGGCTTCGCGTGCTTCGCGATGAGCGGGCTGTGCGGTCTGGTGGCGCTGGTGCTCTCGCTGGTGGGCGGCAGTCGTACCAAACAGTGGAAGCGCGCCGGCGTCGTGCTTGGCGTCGCGGTGGCGCTGCTCGCCGTGCCGGCGCTGCAGCTGCTGAGCGCGTTCGGCGCGCCGCCGATCCACGACATCACCACCGACACGGCCGATCCGCCGCCCTTCGTGGCCGCCCTGCCGCTGCGCGCGGCCGCGAACGCGATGAACCCGCCGGAGTACGGCGGCGCCGAGGTGGCCGCGCAGCAGCACCAGGCGTTCCCCGACATCCAGCCGCTGGTGATGAACATGCCGCCCCAGCAGGCCTTCGAACGCGTGCTCGACGAGGTCCGCGAGTTCGGCTGGGACATCTCGGCCGCGGAACCGGCGGAGGGCCGCATCGAGGCCGTGGACACCACCTTGTTCTTCGGCTTCAAGGACGACGTCGTGATTCGCCTGCGTCCGGTGGAGGGCGGCACCCGTGTGGACGTGCGCTCCACGTCGCGCGTCGGGCTGGGCGACGCCGGCACGAACGCGAAGCGGATACGCCGTCTGCTGGCGGCGTTACGCGCCCGTGGCTAGCGCGCTACTGCCCCCGCTAGCCGGGCGTAGATGTCGCCGTGCCGGGTGGGCGCGCCGTCGCGCAGGGCGCGGATCAGCGCCGGCCCGTCCGTCCAGTCGGGCGAAACGAGCCGGCTCGACTCGGCCAGAGACCAGTTGAACCGGTAAGGCCCCAGCGCGGCCAGCCGGGCGCAGCAGGCCTGGGCGGCGTCGAGGGCGGCGGGCAGGAACTCGAACGACACGGCCGGCACGGCGCCCGTCAGCCCGTGGAGCACCTCGAGCTCCGCGCCCTCGACGTCGATCTTGATGAACGCCGGGCGGCCGTGCTCCCGAATCAGCGCGTCGAGCGTGGTGGCCGGGACCTCGAACGTGTGGTCCCACGACACGCCGGCGAAGTCCGGATCCTGTGCCCGCGCCGCGCGCCAGTCGCCCGCCAGCGACGACACCGTCGGCGTGCGTTCGCTGACCGCCAGCGTGGCGCGGCCCCCGTCGCGGGTGACCGCGCGCTCGACCACGTGGACGTTGGCACGACCCCCGACCAGCGTCCGCAGCATCCGCGCAACGTGAGGCTGGGGCTCGACCGCCACCACGCGGCAGCCCAGCGCCGCGAACGCGCGCGTCCGGTTGCCCAGGTGCGCGCCGATGTCGAAGACCAGATCGCCCGGCTTGACGAACTGTCCGTATAACGCGCGCAGCCTGCGCTGCCGGCCAGGAATTCCGTAATAGACGGCAAGGGAGCGCGCGAGCCCAATCGCGCGATCGAACGAGCTCATGGCCTGCGGAGCCTGGAGCCCGGCCCGGAGCCTGGAGCCTGGAGCCCGGAGCCTATCGTCAAATGCACACCAGATCCTCATGCCCGACGTCGATGCGCGACGTGCCGTGCTCGATCGCTTCGGTGCGCCGCGCGCGCCACGCCCGGATGGCGGCGGCATCGCGCCGCGACATCTCGATGGCGGCCGCGGCCCAGCCGTCCACGAGCTGCTGCTGCAGCGCGCGCGATTCGGCGCCCAGCTCCCAATCGCTCGGGGCGCGGTGCACGGTGAACCCGTAGCGCTCGAACGCGTGCGCGGCGGCGGCGGTGGCGTCGGGTCCGGCGGCCGGACCGAAGCCCTTGTCCCGCTGCTGATGGCGATTGACCAGCGCCCGGACCAGCTCGTCCATCGGGTCGTCCGGCTGGCAGGCGATGCGGCCGTCGTAGGTCAAGGCGAAGAGCGCCACCGCGTGGGCCGCGCGGCAGCGCGAGGCGAGCGCGTCCAGCCACTCCGGCGAGGTCAGATCCAGCAGCGCCGACGCGGTCACGAGCAGGGACGCGCTTGCGCCTTGGAACAGCGCGTCGTCCATCTGCGCCAGGTCGGCGCAGACGAGGTCCGCCGTGACGTTGAGCGGCGCGGCGTCGCGGGTGGCTTCCGCGAGCAGGGCCTTGTCGCGATCGACCAGCAGCCAGCGCTGGGCGAAGGGCAGCCGGGCCGACAGGTATCGCAGGTTCGATCCCGTGCCGGCGGCCAGATCGACCACCGTCACGGTGGAGGCTCCCTGCAGACGCGGCCGCGGCGATCTCGACCAGCCGCTCCGAGCGGGCGGCGTGGTCCGCGGCCTCGCGCAGCGCCAGCCATTCGACGCTAAACGATTCCACCGGCTGCTCCCGATGCTGCCAATCGCTGCAGCGCCTCGGCCAGCGCGGCGGCCGAGCGGTCCCAGGTCGGCAGCCGCGTGCGGGCCTCGCGGGCGCCGGCTTGCAGGCGTGCGCGCAGCGACGGGTCGTCGAGCACCGACTGCAACGCTTCGGCCAACGCCGCCTCGTCTCCCGGCGGCACCAGCAGCGCCGGCGTCCGCACCGACCAGGTCGGGGATCGCGCCGGTGTGCGTGCCGACCACTGGAATCCCGCGCGCCAGCGCCTCGGCGACCACCATGCCGTAACCCTCATAGAAGGTGGGCATCACCAGCAGGTCGGTGTGGTCGTAGAACTCGGCCACGTGTGCCGGATCCACCGAGCCCGGCAGCACGATTCGCGTCTCCAGCCCGGCCTCGCGAATCAGCGCCAGGACCGCGCGTGCCGTCGGCGGATGCATGTCCAGGCTGCCGACGCACGTCAGCCGCCACGACCGATCGCGCAGCCCGGCCAGCGCGCGCAGCAGCACCTCGTGCCCCTTGCGCGGGATGACCGACGCCACGCACAGCAGCTCGACGCCGTGGCGGCCATCGGACCCCTGCGCCAGCGGCGCGGCCTCGGTGCCGGGCTCGACCACGGCGCACGTTTCCGCGGCCACGCCGAACGCGTGCAGCACGCGCGCGGTCTGCGCGCTCGTGACCACGACCAGCGACGCCGACCGCAGCGCCCGCGTCTCGCTGTCGCTGCAACGCCTCTTTGCGTTCGGGCGTCACGCCGGTTTCCATCGCCAGCGGGTGATGCACCAGCGCCACGATTCGCAGCCGCGAGGCTTCGCGTGCGGCTTCGTCTGGCAGCACGCCGAACGCCAGCCCGTCCACGATCGCGATCGCGCCGTCGGGAAGCTGCGCGAGCTGCTGCGCCGCGTGATGGCGCGCGGTCGGTGTCGGGTCGGGGAAGCTGGAGTCCAGCGCAACCAGCTCCACGGCCAGCCCCCGCGCCCGCAGCGCCCGCACCATCTGGCGGTCGTACTCGTAGCCGCCGGTCCGCGCGTCGAGCGGCCCCGGCACCAAAAACGTAATCAAATCCCCTTTGGGGTCGGGTGTCATCTACTTCAGCCGGCCCTCGTACCCCGCCGACGCCACGTGCGACTCGTTCAGCGTGACCCGCAGGCTCTCGATGTTGGCGGCGTCGGCGCCCAGACGCCCGGCGCGAATCGCCGCCGCGACGCGATCGAAGATGACGCGCGCCAGCACCTCGGTGGTGGTGTTGCCGCCGGCGAGCGATGGGTCCTCGTCCAGATTCCGGTAGTTCAGCCCCGCCAGCACGTCGTGCAGCGCCGTCGTGGCCAGGCCGATGTCCACGACGATGCCGTTCACGTCCAGGTCGGCCCGCCGGAACTCGGCGTCCACCACATAGGTGGCGCCGTGCAGCTTCTGCGCCGGCCCGAACACCTCGCCCTTCAGGCTGTGCGCGATCATGATGTGGTCTCGAACGGTCACCGTGTACATGGGGGCCCTTGGCTCGTCAGGTCAGTCGTAAGTAACGGAGTGGCAGATCGCGTTGCCGGGAGACGCCGCCAACCGCGGCATCGCATCCGGCAGGTGGCGGAACGCCGTTTCGCCGGTGAGCAGCACGTCGAGCGCCGGATCCGCCAGCAGCTTCAGCGCCGCCGCCAACCGGCGGCCGGTCGTCCAGCGCGCCCGCTGCGCCGGCGACACCTGGCCGACCTGCGACGACGCGATCGTCAGTCGACGCGAGTGGAAGGCACCGCCGAGCGGCAGCGTCACGGTCTGATCGCCGTACCAGCTGAGATCGACCACCGTGGCTTCCATCCCGGCCAGGCTCAATGCCGTGGCCAGGCCCGCTCCGGTGCCGCTGGTGTGGACCACGACGTCGGCGTTGCCGACGACATCGGCGCTCTCGGGCGTCGCGAACTTGGCGCCGAGCGCGCGCGCCACGCCAGCGCGGGCCGGGTTCGTGTCCACCAGCTCGACGTCGCACAGCGGGATGCGCGCCGCCAAGCGCGCCACCAGGCAGCCGACGGTGCCGGCGCCCACCACCGCCACACGCTGGCCGGGCACGATGCGAGCATCCCAGACGCCGTTGAGCGCCGTCTCCATGTTGGCGGCCAGCACCGCGCGGCGCACGGGTACGTCGTCGGGCACCAGGTGGACCGCATCGGCCGGCACGACGAACCGCGTCTGATGCGGATACAAGGAGAAGACCAGCCGTCCCACCAGGCCCGCGGGGCCCTGCTCGACCCGGCCGACGTTGGCGTAGCCGTACTTCACCGGACCGGGGAAGTCGCCCTGCTGAAAGGGCGCGCGCATCCGCTGGTATTCTGACGGCGGCACGCGACCATGAAAGACCAGCGACTCCGTCCCGCGGCTGATGCCGCTGTAGAGCGTGCGCACCACCACGTCGGACGCCGACGGCGGCGCCGGCGTCTCCTGCCGGATTTCCCCGCGGCCGGGTGCCACCACCCAGAATGCGTGCGCGTCCATCGACATGCGGCGCTTATCAGCATAGCGTGAGGGTGCGATGAGCCCCGCGGTCGCCGCGGCCCCCGCGACCGTGGGGGCCGGGCTGTGCCTGGCGCTGGCGTGGGGACTGGCGGCCGCGCTGGCGCTGAGCGCCGGCTACGTGCCGCTGGCGCTGACGACCTTCATCGCGATGATGGCGGTGGCGCTCGCGGGCGTCGCCGCGCATCACCCGTTCGATCGCGTCGGGGCCGCGAACCTCGTTACCGGGTGTCGAGCCGTGATCACGGCGCTGATTGCCGGCGCGCTGATCGAGGCTCCCACGCGCGCGCTGGCGTGGACGCTGGTCGCGCTGGCAATCGTTGCGGCCGTGCTGGACGGCTTCGACGGCCGGGCCGCGCGGCGCGACGGGATGTCGAGCGCGTTCGGGGCGCGGTTCGACATGGAGGTGGACGCGTTCCTGATCCTGGTGCTCGCGGCGCTGGCGTGGCGGTTCGACAAGGCGGGCGCGTGGGTGCTGGCGTCGGGGCTGATGCGCTACGCGTTCGTGGCCGCCGCCTGGGTGTGGCCGTGGCTGAATGCGCCGCTGCCGCCCAGCCGCCGGCGTCAGACGGTGTGCGTGTGGCAGCTCGGCGTGCTGATCGGGACGATTGCACCGATCATCCGGCCGCCGCTGAGCGATCTCGTCGCGGCCGGCGCGCTGGTGGTGCTGACGTGGTCGTTCTGGGTGGACGTGCGATTCCTGGCGGCCAGCGCGGCCAAGGCAAAAGGCAAAAGGCTAATGGCAAAAGTTCTGGAGCCCGGAGCCCGGAGCCTGGAGCCCGTCTTACACCTCCGACAGCTGATGCCCGAGCTTTTCCTTCTTCGTCCGCAGATACCGCCGGTTCGAGTCTGACGGCGGCATCTCGAGCGGGATGCGCTCGCTGATCTGCAACCCGTCGCCGACCACGCCCGCGAGCTTGCGCGGGTTGTTGCTCATCAGCCGGATCGAGCGCACGCCCAGCTCCCGCAGAATCAGCACGCTGGTGGTGTACTCCCGCTGGTCGGCGGGGAACCCCAGGCGCTCGTTGGCTTCCACGGTGTCGTAGCCCTCGTCCTGCAGCGCGTAGGCGCGAATCTTGTTGGCGAGGCCGATGCCGCGCCCTTCCTGATTCAGATACAGGACGACGCCGCGGCCCTCGGCCGCCACGCGTCCCATTGCGGCCTTCAGCTGCTGGCCGCAGTCGCACCGCGCTGAGTCGAAGACGTCCCCGGTCAGGCAGGCCGAGTGGACGCGCGCCAGGACGTTTTCGCCGGCGCCCAGGTCTCCCCGGACCAGCACGGTGTGCGTGCCGCCGTCCACCAGGCTCTCGTAGACATGGATGTCGAACTCCCCGTCCTCGGTGGGCAGCTTGGCCGAGGCGACGCGCTCCACGAGCGGTTTTCCCCGCATCGCGGTTACCATGACACGCAGGCGTCGGCGCAGGGTGGTCAGCATGCTGTTGGGGCTGAAGATGTCCGAGGCTGCGGCCGTTATTAGTAAAGGGGTCTGTTGGTGCCGCTATTCCGTCTCGTCCAGCGATGGACGACCGTGCTTGTCGCGATTGTACTGCTCAATCTCTCGCTGACCTTCTACAACGTCTGGCCGACGCCGCGGATCCGGTGGCAGGGGCACATCTCGGCAGAATTGGCAGCGGTGATCGTGGGTCTGGCGGTCTGGCTCGGGGCCAGCCGCGCCACCGCTCTGGGCGACGGCATCGGGGTGCGGCGGCGCGCGGTCAGGGTACTGGCTGCCGTGTGGGTGGCGCTGGTCATCGGCCGCTACCTCGACGTGATGGCGCCGGCGCTTTACGGGCGCCCCATCAACCTGTATTGGGACGCGCGGCACCTGTCGGCGGTGGCGTCGATGTTGACCGACTCGATCTCCGCTGGCGTGCTCGCCGGCGTCCTGGCCGCGGCCGTGGCCGGGCTCGGCGTGGCCTATCTCGCCGCGCGTTGGGCGTGGACCGCGATCGGCACATCACTGGCGCACGCCTGGGATCGCCGCATCCTCGGCACCGTGGCGGCGGTGCTGCTCGCCGCGTGGGGCGTCGAACGAGTGAGCGGCTTCACGCCGGCGCACCCGCAGTTCTCGCCCACGGTGTCGCAGGCCTACTGGCGGCACGCGCGCATCCTGGGCACGCAGCTGGTCCGCCATTCCGCGGCGGTGGTGACGTCGCGCGCGGCCACGCAGTCGGATCTGCAGAACGTGCGCGGCGCCGACGTCTACCTGGTGTTCGTCGAGTCCTACGGCGCGGTCAGCTACGACCGCCGCGACGTGGTGGAGCGCCTTGCGCCGCAGCGCGCGCGGTTCGACGCCGACGTCCGCGAGTCGGGCCGGCAGGTGGTGTCGGCGTTCGTGGACTCGCCGACTTTCGGCGGATCGTCGTGGCTGGCGCACGTGACGCTGATGACCGGCGTCGAGGCCCGCGATGAAGATACCAATGTGCTGCTGATGTCGCAGCAGCGCGACACGCTGGTCTCGACGTTCGCGCGGCAGGGCTATCGCACGGTGGCGCTGATGCCGGGCCTGACCAAGCGCTGGCCCGAGGGCGCGTTCTACCGCTTCGATCACGTCTACGACACGGCGCAGCTGGCCTACGCCGGGCCGCGCTTCGGCTGGTGGACCGTGCCGGATCAGTTCGCCCTGGCGCGGCTGGACCTGCTGGAGCACGAGCAGCAGCGGGACGCGCAGGGCACGCGCTTCGTGTTCTTCCCGACCACCAGCACGCATGCGCCGTTCGGTCCCACGGCCCCGTATCAGTCGGACTGGGCGCGCGTGGTCTCGGACGATCCCTACGCCGCGCCGGATGTGCAGGACGCGCTGGCGCACACGCCGAACTATGAGGACCTGGGGCCCAGCTACGCGAACGCCGTGTCGTATGCCTATTCGTCGATCGGCGGCTATCTGCGGCGTCACGCGGACCGCGACCTGGTGATGATCATGCTGGGCGACCACCAGCCGGCCGCCGCGGTGTCGGGCGAGAACGCGTCCTGGGACGTGCCCGTGCACGTGATCGCCAGCCGGCCGGAGCTGCTCGACCGGCTGCGCGCGCATGGTTTTCACGACGGCATGACGCCGCCGCGGCGCGCCATCGGCCCGATGCACGAACTGCTGCCGACGCTGCTCGACGCGTTCGGCAACCGATCACAGAACCGTAATCTGACCCCGGTTGGGGTCGGGTCACATTCGGTGGTTGGCGATTAATCGACGCTCACCCGACCCCAATTCCACTTTTCTGGACGGTCGCGTATGCTGAACTCCATGCGCCGCACCGCCGCGGCTCTCCTCGGCATGGCCCTCGTCGCGGGGTTGACCGCGCTGGCCTGGACGCGCGCGCCCGGCCCGCCCGCGCGCCTCACCATCTCCATCGTCGGCACCAACGATCTGCACGGCCGCATCGCGCCGGACCCGTACGCGCGCGGCGGCCTGAGCGTGTTCGGCGGCTTTATCCACAACCTGCGCGCGGCGCGGGCCCGCGATCGAGGGGCCCTGCTGCTCCTGGACGCGGGCGACACGTTCCAGGCCACCACCGCCACCTTGCCGGGCGTGGAGTCGAACCTGTCCGAAGGCGGCGTGGTGGTGGACGCCTACAACGCGATGGGCTACACCGCGCTGGCCATCGGCAACCACGACTTCGAGTTCGGCGCGGCCGACAGGGCTGCGAATCAGCTCGACCTGCAAGGCGCGCTGAAAGTAGCCGCGGCCCGGGCCCGGTTTCCCTTCCTCGCTGCCAACATCCTGGATGCCAGGACCGGCAAGCCCGTGGACTGGCCCAACGTCCGCCCGTCGGCCATCGTGGACGCGGCCGGCATCCGCGTCGGCCTGATCGGCGTGATGACCTACACCGGCCTGAGACAGACGTTGGTGGCCAACGTCGGCTCGCTGGTCACCGCGCCGCTGGTCGAAACGATCGCGTCCGAGGCGGATGGCCTTCGGCGGCAAGGCGCCGACATCGTGGTGCTGGTCGCCCACGCCGGCGGGCGCTGCGAAGACACCTCCAACCCCCGCGATCTGTCCTCGTGCGATCCGCGCAGCGAGATCTTCGACGTGGTGCGGGGCCTGCCACGCGGCACGCTGCAAGCGATCGTGGCCGGCCACACGCACGGCAGCATCGCGCACGTGTTCGAGGACGTGCCGATCACGTCGGTGCCAGAAGGCGGCATCCAGTTCGGCCGCATGGACCTGACCATCGACACGGCGACGCGCCGCGTCGCGGACGTGCGCGTCTACCCGCCGCGCAATATCTGCACGCGCGAGAAGCCGTCCACTGGAGATTGCCAGGCCGCCGGCAACGGCGTGCCGGTCGAGTACGAGGGCGGCACCGTGCAGGCCAGCGCGGCCGTGGAGTCGGCGATGGCGCCGGCCCGGGCCGAGGTGCGCCGCCGGCGGATAGAGCCGCTGGGCGTGACCGTCTCCGCGCCGATCGAACGCATCGGCACGCCCGAATCGCCGCTCGGCAACCTGTTTGCCGACGCGATCCGCGCCGCCACGCCGGACGCGGAGGTGGCGATCAGCTATGGCGGCGGCCGCGGCGGCCTGCGCGCCGATCTTGCCGCGGGGCCGCTGACCTTCGGCGCCCTCTACGACGCGTTCCCGTTCGACAACCGCGTCGTGCGCGCGCGACTGACCGGCAGCCAGGTAACGCTCGCGCTCGAAGGGCAGCTCGGCAACGCGCGTCGGCGCGGCCTGATCAGCGTCTCGGGCCTGCGCGCCACCGTGCGCTGTGTGGGGACCGAGCCGCGGGTCACGATCGCGCGCGCCTCGGGCGAGCCCATTGGCGCCACCGAGACGCTGGTGGTTGCGTCAACGGCCAATTCGTCCGCGCGCGTCGCCTGGGCCGGCATCGGCGGCGACGAGGGCGTGGCGATGACCGAGGGCGCGCCGCTAGTGCGCGAGATGGTGGAAGGATGGCTGCGCCGGAGGGGGGGCGAGATCAGTCCCGCCGACTTCTACGATGCCGCGGCGCCGCGATGGAGCGTGCCGCCGGAGGGGATTACCTGCGGGCGTGTGAAGTTCAGAATTCAGCAATTCAGAAGTCAGAAGCAAAACTGGCCACGACTGCAGTTCCGCAACTGCGGGCCTGGAGCCCGTAGACCGGAGACCGTAGACTGCGGGCCTCACCACCCGTTACAGTCGAACTTGAACCCGCACTTCAGGCACTTGATGCAGCCCTTCACCTTGGCCAGGTCGTGCGACTCGCCGCAGCGCGGACAGGTGGTGTCGTCGAGTTCGGTTTCGGTCGCGGCGCGTGGCGGGGCAGGGGCAGAAAGCGGAACCGGCTCCGAGCTCATCGCCCAAATATAATCCGTTCGTCGCGGAAGAGCGCCACGGTCACGCGCACCAGCAGCATCGCCACGATCACGCAGCTCACCGCCGCGCCGATGAACGCCAGCGGGCTCGGCGCCCGTCCCCCCAGCACGCTGGTCAGCAGGACGTATTGCCCCAGCATCGGCACCCCGAACATCCACGGCTGGTTGTCGATCGGATAGAGGGTGCCGAGCACGCCCACCAGCATCGGCGCCAGGATCAGGATGCCCATATAGCTCTGCGCCTCCTTGAAGGAGCGCGCCATCGTCGCGACGCACGACTGCATCGCCGCCGTCACCAGGCACATCGGCAGCACCGCCGCAATCATCCCGGCAAAGTGCTGCGCGCCGAACCGGAACCGCATCCCCATCTCCTGCAGCGGGATGAATCGCAGCAGCGCGGCGCAGATCGCCGCGGTCAGGGTCACGGCGATCATGGCGGTCAACGCCGCGGCCATCGTCTTGCCGACCGCGAGCGCGCTGCGGGGCACCGGGTTGATCAGCAGCGCCTCCAGCGAGCCCCGTTCGCGTTCGCCGGCGGTGGAGTCGGTGGCGATCTGCATCGCGCCGGTGAACGCCGCCAGCAGAATCATCAGCGGGATGACGGCCAGGAGCCGCGCCGCGCGCTGCTGGGTGGTGGAGACCTCGACCTCCTGGACCACGACCGGCGTGGCCACGGCCGGGCTGACGCCCCGCCCCACCAGCCGCAGGCTGCCGATCTGCGCGTTGTACTGCTCAAACAGCCGGCGCACGCGGTCCACCTGCGGGAACGTGTCGGCGCGCGCGCTGTCGGCGACCAGCTTGATCGTGGCGGGCTTCGAGGCGCGAAACCGCTCCGCGAAGTCCGGCGGGATGATCGCCACCACGTACTCGTCCTGGTTCTTGACCGCCAGCTCGGGCGCGGCGGGCGCCGGCGCAACCTCCACGCCCGACTGCTGCCGCAGCCATTCCACCAGTGCCGGGGCGTTCTGCGCGCCGGCGATCGGAATCCGCACCTCCTCCGCGGCCCGCTGGCGATCGGCGATGCGGTTCATCATGAAGCCGGTGATCACCGGCCCGATCAGCACGGTCAGCAGCACGGAGGCCAGCGCGCGCCTGTCGCGGCACGAGTCCACGAATTCCTTGACCAGCACGACCACTGCCTGACGCCAGTGCCGTCGGATCTTCATCGCTGGGCCCCTCCCGGCGGCCGTGCCCGACAGGGCCACGAACGCATCTTCCAGGTTCTCGTGCCCGCCCTGCTCGCGCAGCTCGTCGGGCGAGCCGTGCGCCACCACGCGGCCGCCGGCGACGACGAGGATCGAATCGCACAGCGCCGACACTTCCTGCATCACGTGGCTCGAGAACAGCACGCAGCGGCCCTCGGCGCGCAGCTTGCGGACGATCTCGCGCACGGCGCGGGTGCTCATCACGTCCAGGCCGTTGGTCGGCTCGTCCAGCAGGACGTTCTGCGGCCGGTGCACCAGCGCGCGCGCCAGCGCCACCTTGGTGCGCTCCCCGTGGGAATAGCCGGCGGCGCGGCGATCCGCGATGTGCTTCATGTCCAGCAATTCGAACAACTCCTCGGTCCGCTCGGCCAGCGTGGCCTTGTCCAGCCCCTGCAGTTCGCCGAAGTAGCGGATGTGCTCGCGCGCGGTCAGCCGGGGATACAAGCCGTAGACATCGGGCAGCACGCCCACGCGCGCCTGCGCCGCCAGCGGCTGCCGGGCGGCGTCGATCCCGTCCACGCTGATGGTGCCGGCGTTGGGGCGCATCACGCCGTAGAGCATCCGCAGCGTCGTGGTCTTGCCGGCGCCGTTCGGCCCCAGGAGGCCGGTCACGCGGCCGTCGCCGGCCGTGAACGTCACGCCGTTCACCGCCGCGACGCTGCCGAAGCGCTTCTCGAGGGCAACGACGTCGATCACGGGGCAGCCCCGGCGGCGGGCGCCGGCTCCGGGCCGGCAGGCGTCAGGAAGAAGCCCGGGCGCTTCACGTTGCCGATGCAGGTGTCACGAAGGTTCTCCACGCTGCCTTCCTCGATGAACTGGGTGATGAGGCGATTGCCGCACGCGGTAGCCATCACCCCGTGGCCGGTCCCCGGCATCGTGTAGTGGCGGACGTGCGTCAGGTGCCTGGTCACTGCCTGGCCCCAGGTCGGCGGCGTGACCGGGTCGAGATCGCCCGACAGGACCAGCGTCGGCACGTCGGACCGCACCGGCTCGTAATACGACGGATCGACCGTGCCCTTGGGCCAGAACTCGCAGGCGCGCGCCTGGCCCATCATCAGGCCGGAGCCGAACACCGTGCCGGCCGATTCGCGCTGCAGGTCGCCCGAGGTATAGCGGGGACTGTCTTCGCTGCACAGCACCGAGAGCTGCATCCCCAGGCTCATGTTGTCCACCGTGCCCTCGGAGATGAAGGCGAGCGCCAGCAGCCCCTGGAAATCGTCCTGCTCGGCGCGCTCCAGCAGCGACGGCAGCACCGACGACGTGAAGGGGGAATACAGCGCGCCGAAGATCATGCTGGCCACCAGCGACGCGCGCATCGGCACGTCCTCGGCGATGCCGGTACGCGGGTGCACCAGCCGCACGGTCGGCCGCTCCCTCTCCAGCCGCGCGAACAGCGCCCGCACGCGTTGCTCAGGCCCGGATACGCCTCCTTGCAGGCCGCATCGCGTTCGCAGTCCACCAGCATCTTGTCGAGCGACCGCTGCGCGTCGCGCGCGGCGAAGACCGGCAGGCTCATGTCGGTCGGCGCCACGCCGTCCAGCACCACCGCGCGCACGTGCTCCGGATGACGCTTCAGGTAGACCAGCGCCGCGCGGGTGCCGTAGGAACCTCCGTAGAGGTTCACCTTGTCGTAGCCCAGGAACGCGCGCACCTCGTCCTGGTCGTCCATCGCGATCGTGGTGGTGTAGAGGCGCGGGTCGCCGGGCAACTTCGCCAGACACTGCCTCAGGCGCTCCAGGGCCGCGTCGTCCGACTCGCTCAACTCACGCAGCGACTCGGCCGTTGGAGCGGCAGTTGAGCGGGTTGGACTTGCCGGTGCCCCGCTGGTCCACCAGCACGATGTCGCGGCTCCGCTGCACCGAGCGGAATGCCGCCTGGATCAGCGCGGCCATCTGGGCCGCGCCCTGGCCAGGTCCGCCGGCCAGGAACATCAGCGGGTCCGGCTGCACGTCGGCGCCAATCGACGGCAGCAGGACGATGTTGAGGCGGATCGTCTTGCCCGACCGGTTGTCGCGGTCCTCGAACACGTCGTAGCCGCCGCAGTAGGCGTCGGTAGGACCTTCCTCGGCGGAACAAGGATGAAGCCGATCTGTGAAATTCGGGGCGACGGGCCCGGCGCATCCAGCCGCTGCCAGGACACACGATCAAGAGGGCCACCAGCCACGCGCCATGCATCCGTGACCGACGGTGCACGGGTTTACTCACCTTCGATGTGCAAACCTGGGTAGGATACGCGACGTGCGGCTTCACATTGTCTATTATCGTCCTCGCGGGTGTTCTGGTGTACGGCAACGGCCTGTCCGGTCCGCTGCTGTTCGACGACGAAACCTCCATCCTCAACAACACATCGATCCGCCAGCTGACCCCACTATCGGGCCCGCTGAGCCCGCCGCGCGACACGCCCGTGGCCGGGCGGCCGGTGGTGAACCTGACGTTTGCCCTGAATTACGCGATCGGCGGCCTGGACGTCACCGGTTATCACGTCACCAACGTCGTGGTGCACCTGCTGGCGGCGCTGGTGCTGTACGGCATCGTGCGGCGTGCGTTGCGGACGGGGCGGGTGCCATCGGAGTTGAAGCATGACGCGGATTACGTGGCATTGGCGGCGGCGGTTCTGTGGGTGGTCCACCCGTTGAACAGCGAGTCGGTGAGCTACCTCACCGAACGCACCGAGTCGATGATGGGGCTTTTCTACCTGCTGACCATTGTACGCGTCGATTCGCGCGGCCACCGCCTCAAAGACTGGTGCCGGCCAGGCCGCGTGGATCGCCCTGGCTGTCGCGGCCTCGGCCCTGGGCATGGCCTCCAAGGAGTCGATGGTGACCGCACCGGTGATGGTGCTGATCTTCGATCGCGTGTTTCTGTACAAGACGTGGCGCGAGGCATGGACCGAGCGGCGTGCACTCTATGCCGGCCTGGCGGCGTCGTGGGTGGTGCTGGGGCTAATCCTGTGGTCGGCGCCGCGGTCCAGCGTGGGGTTCGAATCGGGCGCGACCCCGTGGAACTATTTCCTCAACCAGGTGCAGCTGATCGCGCAGTACTTCTGGCTGGCCGTGTGGCCGCAGGCGCTGGTGCTCGATTACGGCCTGCCGCGCGCGCTGACGGTCACTGACGTCATCCTCCCCGGTGTGCTGGTGGTGGGGCTGGGCATCCTGACGCTGGTGGCGCTGTGGCGGTGGCCGATGCTGGGATTTCTGGGCGCCTGGGTCTTCATCACGCTGTCGCCGACCTCCAGCTTCGTGCCGATTGCCACCGAAGTGGGCGCCGAGCGCCGGATGTACCTGGCGATGGCGGCCGTGGCGGTGCTGTTCGTGGTGGCCGTGCGGTGGCTGATCGTGCGGGGGACGTCGGTGGAGCGGCGGGCCCGTTGGCGTATGGCCGGGGCCGTGATCGGGCTGGCGTGCGTGCTGCTGGGCGCACGCACCATCACCCGCAACATCGAATACGCCTCGCGGATGACGATGGCCCAGACCATCGTGGACCGCCGGCCCCATGGTCGCGGGCGGTTCCTGCTGGCCGACGAGCTGGTGCGTGCCGGCCGGCACGAGGAGGCCGTGGCCCAGTTCCAGCTGGCGACGTCGGATTACCCGCCAGCGCATTTCGGCCTGGCCACCGAGATGCTGGCGGGGGGGCGCACCGCCGATGCCGTGATCCAGGCCCAGACGTTCATCCGGCTGGTGCCCAAGAGCCCGGTGGTCTGGGTGGCGCACGACCTGATGGGGCAGGCCCTGGCCATCGAGGGCAAGCTGGATCAGGCGGCCGAGCAGTTCACGCTGCTGACGCAGAACACCCCCCGCGACCCCGCGCCGTTCGTCCGGCTGGGAAATATTCGGCTGCGGCAGCGGCGCTTCGACGAAGGGATTGCCCATTACCAGGCGGCGCTCCAACTACGCCCGAACGACCCCGAGATCCTGAAGCAGCTCGGGCTGGCTTACAGCGCGGCGAACCGGATGGACGAGGCTGCGGATGCGTTCTACCGGGGCGTCACCGCCAAGCCAAACGACATCTCGCTGCTCAACTTCCTCGGCCGAGCGCTTGCGGCTATGGGCCGCTACACCGAGGCGGTCATGCCGCTGCGCCGGCTGGTGGAACTGGCGCCATCCGATGCGCAAGGACGGCAAAACCTGGCGATCATGGAGAAACTGGCCGCCGACCAGGCTCGGGCCGGAGGCGGGCCGGGGATCCCCTGAACGTCATCCAATCTGTTGACACTATCGCGCACGGGGGGCGAGAATGTTGCGGGTAGCCGCAAGAGCCAGAGCGCTTCGGGAATAGATGCTCGCCGCGCGGCACTGCGGCTGTCGTATTCGTCTGGAGGAGTTTGATGCGGACCAAGCTTGCCGTTGCTCTCGTAGGAATCGCGCTAGTGTCGATCGCCACGCCCATCGTGGCCCACCACTCGTTCTCGGCGGAGTTCGACGCCAGTAAGCCCTTCAAGATGACCGGCACGGTCACCAAGGTCGAGTGGATGAACCCGCACACGTTCTTCTACATCGACGTGGCGGACGAGAAGACGAAGAAGGTCACCAACTGGGCGATGGAGATGGGGAGCCCCAACGGGCTCATGCGCGCCGGCTGGACCCGCAACACGATGAAGATCGGCGATGAAGTGACCGTGGAAGGCAGCTTGGCCAAGGACGGCAGCCCGACCGGCAACGCCCGTTCGGTGATGACGAAGGACGGCAAGCGCCTCTTCGCCGCCTCCAGCCAGGGTACCAACCCGTAGCTCTCCGCGGTTCGTCCGCGGCCCGTCGATTCGAAAGTCCTTCGTGGCCCGGCGTTCGCCGGGCCACGTCGTTTTCTCCTCGCTCGAAGGAGCATCCCTTGAGACAGAGTCTGCGTACCGCGCTCGTCGGTGCGGCGGCGGTCGGTGTGTTTGCCGCGTCGATGTGGATGGCCAATGAGCCCGCACGCGCACAAGCCGGCGAGCAGGGTGGCGGTGGCGGCGGCCGGGGCCGCGGCGCACGAGGCGCGGCCGAGCCCACGCCGCGGTTGGCGGACGGTACGGTGAACCTTGGCCGCGTGCCCGGCGAGAAAGGCACGTGGCGCGTGCCCTACATCACCAACATGGCGATGCGGGTGGTGGGTCCTGACGGCCAGCTGCTTCCCGAGATCGTGCAGGTCCAGCAGGCGCAGCAGGCGGCGCGCGCCGGCGGCGCGGGCCGCGCGGGCGGAGGCGGCGGCGGCGGACGCGGCGGATCGAAGAGCGAGCCGTGGATGCCGTGGATGCCCTGGTCGGCGGCGGTCTACGACTACAACTCGCTGAACGAGTCCAAGTACGACCCGGAAGGCTACTGCCTGCCGCCGGGCGGGCCGCGCATGATGGCCACGCCGTACCAGATGGAGATCGTCCAGCAGCCCGAGCACAAGCGCATCCTGATGATCTTCGAGGGCGCCACGCACATCTGGCGCGAGATCTACATGGATGGGCGCACGTTCCCCGAAGGCGACGCGATGAACCCCACCTATCTGGGCTACTCGGTCGGCCGGTGGGAAGGCGACACGCTGGTGGTGGAGAACAAGGGCTTCAACGAGAACAGCTGGTTCGACTACTTCGGCCACCCGCACACCGATCGGATGTCGGTGGTCGAGCGGTGGACGCGGCCCAACAAGCAGACGCTGCACTACGTGGCCACGGTCACCGACCCCGGCGCCTACACCCGACCGTTCACCATCGCGTGGGACATCCCGTTCGACGTCAGCGCCGAGCTGCCGGAGTACATCTGCCAGGAGAACAACCAGTATCTGAACCGGCTGGTGGACGACTTCGGCCAGCCCATCTTCGGGCCGCGCACGCAGCCCGGCCAGAAGCCGGCCGCGGCACGGGGGACCAGGTAGCCATGGCCCGTTGCGCACGCATCGTCCTGGCGCTGGCCGCGCTGGTGGCGCTGCCGGCGATCGCCGGCGCCCAGTTCGGACACCCGCTCAAGGGCCAGTGGAGCGGCGAACGCACCGTCAAGGGAGAGCCGACCCGGCTCCTGCTCAACCTCGATTGGGACGGC
This sequence comes from uncultured Acidobacteriota bacterium, assembly GCA_963713655.1. Lineage (GTDB taxonomy): Bacteria > Acidobacteriota > Vicinamibacteria > Vicinamibacterales > UBA2999 > CAWEBF01. The sequence goes on along the minus strand of CAVQMT010000046.1, from coordinate 250,916 downwards.
AAGGAGATCAGCGGCGTGGTGAACCCCGGCCCCAACGCCGCCACGGTGAAGTCGGTGACCTTCGACTACAGCAACGTGTCGGCGTGGGGCGTGAAGCTGACCGCCGAGGGCAAGGATGCGTCCGGCAAGCCGGTCACGATCTCGGTGGACGGCAAGCTGGAAAACATCGGCGCCTACCGCCGCCTGTTCCACGGTACCTGGGTGCAGGATGGCCAGAAGGGCGAGTTCACGGTGACGCGGAATTAGTTCAGTCTCCGGTCTTCGGTCTTCGGTCTCCAGTCCTTCTGTGCGGAACTGAGGCGGGCGAGCAATTTCCAGCCCGCCTTTTCTTTTGGCCTGGAGCCCGGAGCCCGGAGCCTGGAGCCACTCATGAGGACCGCATGAGACGAATGCTCGCGTTCTGGCTGATCTCGCTAGGAGCAGTTGCCGCGCTCTCCTCGACGCTTACCATCGCCGTTGTGAGGCGGACAGCGCCACCCGAGACCCTGAGAGCACTTGATGCGCTGCCGTGGTCGATGGGCGTCAAGAGTGTGGTCAGAGGGCCGAATGACAGCACTCACGCGCGCGGCGCGTTTATCAATCTACCCGTGTCTTGCGGTGCGTTCTCGCCAAGCAAGGCGATCATCGTTGCGGACGAGGTCTTCATCAACCGCGTACCGAATACGCGACGAGACATTGACGCCGAACTCCGTGGGAACGTCCACATTCGTTACACCACCTTGCACGACTAGGCTGCGCGGCCCGGAGCCCGGAGCCCGGAGCCTCGGAGCCCGTAGCCCGGAGCCTTCCGGCGGCGGGCAGTAAAATAGGCGCCGCACATGATCATCGACTGTCACGGGCACTACACCACCGCGCCGAAGCAGCTGCAGGCGTTTCGAGACGAACAGATCGCCGAGCTGAAGACGCCGCCGCCGGCGCGGACGAAGCGCCTGCTCCAGATCAGCGACGACGAGCTGCGCGCCAGCGTCCAGCCCCAGCTCAACTTCCAGCGCGATCGCGGCACCGACCTGACCGTGTTCTCGCCGCGCGCGTCGGCGATGGCGCACCACATCGGCGACGACGTGACCAGCCTGCACTGGGCCCAGCACTGCAACGACCTGATCTACCGCGTCTGCGAGCTGTTTCCCCGGAGCTTCGTCGGCGTGTGCCAGCTGCCGCAAACGCCCGGTGTGCCGCCTACCAACTCGATCGCCGAGCTGAAGCGGTGCGTCAACGAGCTGGGCTTCATCGGCTGCAACCTCAACCCCGACCCGTCGGGCGGGCACTGGACCGCGCCGCCGCTGACCGATCGGCACTGGTATCCGTTCTACGAGGCGCTGGTGGAGCTGGACGTGCCGGCGATGGTGCACGTCAGCGCGTCCTGCAACCCAAACTTCCACGCCACCGGCGCCCACTACCTCAACGCCGACACCACCGCCTTCATGCAGTTCCTGACGGCCGACCTCTTCAAGGACTTCCCGACGCTGCGCATGATCATCCCGCACGGCGGCGGCGCGGTGCCGTTCCACTGGGGCCGCTACCGCGGCCTCGCGCAGGACATGAAGCGGCCGCTGCTCACCGATCTGATCCGCGACAACGTGTTCTTCGATACCTGCGTGTATCACCAGCCGGGCATCGACCTGCTGCTGAAGGTGGTGCCGGCGGACAACATCCTGTTCGGCTCGGAGATGGTGGGCGCGGTGCGCGGCATCGACCCCGAGACCGGGCACTACTACGACGACACCAAGCGCTACGTCGACGGCGCCGCGCTGTCGGACGCCGACCGCGCCAAGATCTTCGAGGGCAACGTGCGCAAGGTGTATCCGCGCATCAACCAGCGGCTGGCGCAGGTGCAGGCATGAAGCCGACCATCGTCCGCAACATCCACCGCGCCGAGGCGGCCGTGATCAAGTCGCTCGGCGAGCGCGGCGTGGCCACCGTGCACGAGGCGCAGGGCCGCTCGGGGCTGCTGCAGCCCTACATGCGGCCGATCTATCCGGCGGCGAAGATGGCGGGCAGCGCCATCACCATCTCGTGTCAGGCCGGCGACAACCTGATGATCCACGCGGCGATCGAGCTGTGCCGCGAGGGCGACGTGCTGGTGGTGACGACCACGTCGCCGTCCACCGACGGGATGTTCGGCGAGCTGCTGGCGGTGTCGGCCCGCGCCCACGGCGTCGTCGGACTGCTGATCGACGCCGGCATCCGCGACGTGGCCGACCTCACCAGCATGGAGTTCCCGGTGTGGGCCAAGGCGGTGCATGCGCAGGGGACGGTGAAGGCCACGCCCGGCTCGGTGAATGTGCCGGTGGTCTGCGCCGGCGCTGCGATTCGCCCCGGCGACGTGATCGTGGCCGACGTGGACGGCGTCGTGGTGGTGCCTCGGGCATCGGCCGCGGACGTGGCGAAGGCGTCCGATGCGCGCATCGCCAAGGAAGAGCAGTCGCGGGCGCGGCTGCGGAAGGGCGAGCTGGGCCTCGACTTCTACGGCCTGCGCACCAAGCTGGCGGAGCTCGGCGTGCAGTACGTGGATGGGCCCCTGGAGTAGCAAGGCAGAAGGCAGAAGTCAGAAGGCAGAAGGCAGAACTGCAAGCCGGAATGTCAAGCGACGCCGTGGCTGTCGTGGGCGATCGCCGTGGTTGTCGCCGCCGTCCTCGGAGGCACGAGCTCAGCGCGCGCAGGGGCACGACGTGCTGGCGCTGGCGGCGCAGGTGGCGCCGCTCGAGCCCGGTTACGTCGTGCCCCGGACGCCGTGGGGCGATCCCGACATCGAGGGGAAGTGGCCCAGCATCGACATGGTGCGCGTGCCGGTGCAGCGCCAGACGCGCTACGGCAACCGTCTCTTCCTCACGCCGGCCGAAGCCGCCGAGCGCGAAGCCGGTGAGAAAGTCCAGATCGAGCGGATGGCGGCGGAAGGCGCGGGCGGGGCCACCGGCGCGCCCGGTCATTGGGTGGAATGGGGCCTCACGCAGCGGCAGTCGTCGCTGCTCGTGGATCCGCCGGACGGCCGGATGCCGGCACTGACGGAGGAAGGCAAGGCGCGGCTCTCGGCGGCGCCCACCGGCACGATGGGCACCAAGCCGCTCAACGGACCGCGCGATTTCACGATGTGGGAACGCTGCCTGTCGCGAGGCGCGCTCGGATCCACGCTGCCGGTGCTCTACAACAGCGGCATCGACATCACCCAGGGGCCGGGCTTCGTCGGCATCCGCTACGAGATGGTGCACGACCACCGCGTCATCCCGCTGGATCGCCGCGCGCCGCTGGGGTCCGCGCTGCAGTTCTTCGTCGGCGATGCCCGCGGCCGCTGGGAAGGCGACACGCTGGTGGTCGAGTCGCGCAACTTCACCGACAACCAGGTGGGCCTGGGGCTCAGCGGCGGGGGTGTGCCGGCGAGCGGCGACCTGCGGCTGGTCGAGCGCTTCACCCGCGTCGGGCCGAAGACCATCCGCTACGTGGCCACGGTGCACGACCCGCGCACCTACACGCGTGAATGGACCGTGGCGTTTCCGCTGACGCTGCAGCCCGGCTATGGCATGCACGAGTACGCCTGCCACGAGGGCAATTACGGGCTGACCAACGCCCTCAGCGGCTCGCGCGCCGCCGAACGCGAAGGCGCACGCTAGCCCTATAATCTCTCGAACCTTACCCCTCTTCTAAAGGAGTGCTCATGCGCATGCGTCTCGTCGTTGGTCTCGCCCTGGCCGCTTCCTCGGCGCTCGTGATGGCGTGTGGAGGAGGATCGGCGCCGGCCGAAGACGCCTCCCACGAGGGCGGCCACACCGGCGGGCGTGTGTTCTTCGTCAGCCCCAAGGAAGGGGCGACGGTGAAGAGCCCCGTGCAGCTCGAGTTCGGCAGCGACATGTTCACGATCGCCGCCGTTCCGGCCGGCGAGGTGACCACGGTCCGCGCCGGCACCGGCCACTTCCACCTCGGCGTGGACACCGACTGCCTGCCCGAAGGCGCGGTGATCCCGAAGGCCGACCCCTGGATCCACTTCGGCGACGGCAAGAACGTAATCGAGATGCAGCTGACCCCCGGCCCGCACAAGCTGGCGGTCCAGGCCGGCGACGACAAGCACGCGACGATGGCGGGACTGTGCGAGACGATTAACGTGACGGTTACGGAGTAGATCGAGATCGTTCGTAGTGCTTCAGGCTTCAGGCTTCAGGCGTCAGGCAGAAGCCCATGGCCCGAAGCCCGAGCCGGGTCGAAGGTGGCCAGTGCCGACGCTCGAGAGGAATCCGCGCTTCGCCGAGCTGGATGCGTCCCGGATCGCCGACACGATCGCCCGGCTCGAGCGCCGCATTGCCGAGCGGTTTCCCGGTTCCGGCCTGGCGCTGGTGTGCCACGAGCTGCGCGAACTGGCCGGCGGCACGCAGCAGCATATCGAGAAGTTGAGCGGCCCGATCTGGCCGCTACGGGTGCTGGCGGCGATCGGCGTCGCCGGCATCGCCGTGATCGCCGGCGGCCTGATCGTGCTGACCTGGCGCGGGCTGATCGAGGCGCGCGGCTTCGTCGAGCTGCGTGCAGGGCAGCGAGAGCGCCGTCAACCAGGTGCTGCTGCTGGCGATGGCCGTCTTCTTCCTGGTGTCGATGGAGACGCGGGTGAAGCGGCACCGGGCGCTGGCGGCGCTGCACCGGCTGCGCAGCATCGTCCACATCGTGGACATGCACCAGCTGACCAAGGACCCGGAAATGACCCAGCCGGCAGCCGCCACGCCAGCGTCGCCCGAGCGCCCGCACACCCCCTTCGAGCTGGGGCGCTATCTCGACTACTGCTCCGAGCTGTTCTCGCTGACCAGCAAGGTGGCGGCGCTCTACGGCCAGTCGCTGAAGGATCCGGTGGTGCTGGAGGCCGTCAGCGACATCGAGACGCTGGCCGCCAGCCTGTCGAACAAGGTGTGGCAGAAGATCGTGGTGCTTGCACGGGGCTCCAGTCCCCAGGCTCCAGTCAGTTCCGCACTGAGGGCCCGTAGCCCGGAGCCCGTAGCCCGTAGCCCGAACACGACCACGTGCGCGGGCCGTGCGAGCCGCGCTAGTGCTTCGCCGCCTCCATGGCCGCCTGGCCCCGCTTGTGCGTGGTCGAGAAAATCACGTGCAGCGACATCAGCGCCTGCAGCGGGTGCGCGCCGGCTTCGGCCAGCGGGCCCACGTGCTCGCTGACCAGCCCGCCCTTGCCGACGTTGATCATCGAGAGCGCGGCCGTGCGCTGCTGGCCGTGCAGGTCGTACTCGTCGGCCACCTTCTCGAAGTCGTTGACGATGCGGTTGCGCAGCTCGGCGCTGTGGCGCGACTCGAACAGGAGCTTGTTCAGGCCGTAGGCCTCCGACGGCGGGTGCTTGTAGAACTGGAAGCCCTGGTTCTTGAACTTGAAGCCGCCGAACTGCTCGCCGGCCTGCATCGGCTGGGTGCTGCGCTGGCGCTGCGGCAGGAACCGCATCATGCACAGGCCGTGGTGCCAGGTCGGGATGTAGTCGATCAGCTCCCCCGGCTGCTTGCCGATGGCGCCGAACATCACCGCCCAGTTCAGCAGCTCGGTGTTGCCCACCTCGTCGAGCTGCGTCCCGGTCATGTTGAGGAGCGCGTCGGTGTTCCCGGCCTCCCACTGCGACACCAGCCAGCGGTCGAAGTCGAATTCGGGATGGAGATACTTGGTCGTGCCGGGGAAGTGGGACATCCCGCCGCTGGCGATGATGGCCACGCGCTCCTTGCGCCCCTTGACGATTTCCGCCAGGGCCTTGCCCAGCGCCTCGCAGCGCCGCGGCGTCGGCAGCGGCGGCACGTAGACGTTGGTGAAGAACGGGATCACGGGGATGTCGCGCTTGCCGATCACGTACTCGAACGGGATGGAGAAGGCGTGGCCCAGCTCGGCGTCCTCGGAGTAGGCCATGTCGAAGCTGTGATCCACCACCAGCTTGTTGAGGATGTCTTCGGCCATCTCCCGGTGGATCGGCAGGTTGTGCTCCCGACCGGCGAACCGGGCCATGGCGACGTTGCCGGCGATGATGGCGAAGGCCGGCACGCAGGTCACCGAGAACGTTTCCACGTGGTCGGCGCCCAGGAAGAGGATGGCGTCGGGCTTGGTCTCGTCCAGCACTTTGCCCAGCTCGTTCATCGCCGCCCCGGCCTGCTCGAGCTGCGCCGGGTTCTCGTCCGGCGGACGGGTGAACATGTAGGGGGTGTGGCACGTGCCGATGGCTGCGACGATCTCGCCCATAACGCTACTCCTTCAACCTGGAAGTCCTGCTCACTTCGCGGCGGCTTGCGTCCTCAGCAACCGCCCATCGCCCGATCGATTTTATCCAGGAGGGCCATCGTCTTGACGCAGCTGGCCGCGCTGGACTCCGGCTCGCGCCCTTCCCTGATCGCGCCCACGAACTCCACGTCCTGACGGTCGAAGGCGGCCGTGTTGTCGAGCGGCACGTCCTTGCCGTCGCTGTCGGTCATCCCGTCACGGTAGACCTTGTAGGTGTCCTCTTCGCCGATGTAGCGATAGAAGCCACCGAACGGCCCCTTGTTGTTGAACGACATCGCCATCGAGAAGAGCGGGCCCTTCGTCGACTTCATGGCGACGGTGAGGTCCATGGGAATGCCCAGCTCCTTGTGGTTCGGCCCTTTCTGGCCCCAGCACTCCCAATCGGCGTCGCCGACGATCCACTGCGCCAGGTCCACCGAGTGGCAGCCGTGGTGCCACAGCAGGTTGTCCACCCACGAGCGCGACTGGCCGTGCATGTTCAGGTTGGTGCGGCGGAAGAAGTAGGTCTCCACCACCATGTGGTGCAGGTGGAACGTGCCCTCCTGGATCCGCCGGCGGATCTCGCGGTGCGGGCTCGAGAACCGCCGCGTGTGCGTGACCATGCACACCTTGCCGGCCTTGTGCGACGCCGCCAGCATGTTCTGCGCGTCCGTGAGGTTCAAGGCCATCGGGATCTCGACCTGGACGTGCTTGCCCTTGCCCAGGGCCATGACCGTCTGATCGTGGTGCTGGTCGCTCGGCGTGGTCAGGATCACGGCGTCCACGCCCGGGCGGTCGATGCAGGCTTCGAGGTTGGTCGAGGTGAAGGGGATGTTGAACTTCTGGGCGAATGCCGCGCCGCTCTCTTCCGTGCGGCTGGCCACCGACACCACCTCGACGCCCTCGATCTTCGCCAGGGCCTTGACATGGATTTCGCCCATGGCGCCCGTGCCCGCGAGACAGATTTTCATCGACATCGATCTCTCATTCTATCGGGCTCCAGGCTCCGGGCTCCGGGCTCCAGGCCTGGCAGTCTTGTGCCTTTGGCCTCTGATATTGTGCCTTTACGAGGGCATCTCTTCCGTGTCGATATCCCTCTGAACCGCCTCGCTGTATCGCGGACCTGAAACTGTCCTGGGGTTGATCAGCGCGTCGAGGGCCGCCATTGTCTCTTCGCTCAGGTGCACATCGATGGCGCCGGCGTTTTCCGTCAGGTGTTCGATGTTCGTGGTGCCGGGAATCGGGATGATGTGCTCGCCGCGGGCCAGTACCCACGCCAGCGCCACCTGGCCCATGGTGCAGCCGTGCTGGTGGGCGATCGCCGACAGCCCGTCCAGCAGCGACAGGTTGTGGGGCAGGTGCTCGGCCTGGAAGCGCGGCATGTTGTGGCGGATGTCCTTGGGCGGCAGGTGGGCGATGCTGCGCAGGCGCCCGGTCAGGAAACCGCGCGCCAACGGGCTGAATGCCACCACCGTGATGCCGAGCTCGCGGCACGTGTCCAGTACCGCCACCTCGGGATTGCGCGTCCACAGCGAGTACTCGGTCTGCACGGCCGTGATCGGGTGCACGGCATGGGCCGCGCGAATCGTCGCCGCCGATACTTCCGACAGCCCGATCGTCTTGACCTTGCCGGCCTTCACCAGGCCGGCCAGCGCGCCGACGCTGTCCTCGATCGGCACCTTCTTGTCGCGGCGGTGGAGATAGTAGAGGTCCACCGTCTCGATTCCCAGCCGTGACAGGCTCTCGTCGCAGTTCTCGACGATCACCTCGGGCCGCCCGTCCACCTCGCGCTGGCCCTGCGCATTGCGGAACATCCCGCCCTTGGTGGCCAGCACCACCTCGTGAAAGCGATGCTTCAGCACCTGGCCCACCAGCGTCTCGTTGGCGCCAAACCCGTAGAGGGCGGCCGAGTCCAGGTGCGTGTAGCCCAGGTCCAGCGCCTTCAGCAGCACCTTGACGCCGTCTTCGGGCGGCGGCGGCGTGCCATAGGCGTGCGACAGGCTCATGCAGCCGAAGCCGATGGCCGAGACGCTGAACGGTCCCAGAGGCCTGCGTGTACATGCGGCCTAGAGCGGCGCGCCGGGCGTGGCCGAGCCCGCCAGCCACGCGGCGCCCTCGCCGTACAGCTTCTCCACCGCATCGCCGCGGAGACCCGGCAGGTTGCCCTTCACCTTGAAGCCGATCGACGACTGCAGATACGCGAGGTGCCGGTAGCCCTCGGGGAACGACGCCAGACGGCGCTCGTCCAGCGACAGGCGCGGCGCGGTGTCGACCGGATCCATCCGGTCTTTCTCGTAAATCGGCTGGCGGCGCACGATGCCCCATCGGCCGTCGCGCTTTTCCAGGAAGTCGTAGAACCGCCCGATGCACACCACGTCCACCAGCACCTCGTGGACCACGGCGCGCTGGCTGATGGTCATCTTCACCTGGGAAATGGCGCGATTGCCGTTTACGTCGCAGGTGAACCCGCCCAGGAAGTGCAGGATGCTGACGCCCTTGTCGAACCCTTCGCGGCTGACGGCGATGAAGTCCCTGGCCGGACCCTGAAACCAGGTCGCCGTCATCCAGCCGTCGTCGTGCCACACCGTGGCAAACCGGTCCCAGTCGCCGGCATCCCGCCACAAGACCCAGTTCTCGATCAGCTCGCGTATCGCCAGCCGTTCAGCCGTCGCCGTGTCCATGCCCATTTACCCGACGATGCGGTTGCGCATCAGCCCAATACCTTCCACTTCGGTTTCGAGCACGTCGCCGTCCTGGAGATACTCCGGCGGCGTGCGCCCCATGCCGACGCCTTCCGGCGTTCCGGTGGCGATGATATCGCCGGCTTCGATGGTCAGCCCGCGCGACAGCCATTCGATGATCGACCGCACCGGAAAAATCATGTCGCTGGTCGAGCCGTCCTGCTTGACGACGCCGTTCACGCGGCAGGTGAGGCGCTTGCCCTGCGGGTCGCCGAACTCGTCGGCCGTGACGACCATCGGGCCCATCGGGCAGAAACCGTCGAGGCTCTTGCCCTTGAAGAACTGCACGTGCCGCTGCTGCAGGTCGCGCGCGGTGACGTCGTTGATCGCCGTGTAGCCGAACACGTGATCGAGCGCGCGATCGGCGGCGATATTGCGCCCGGTCCGCCCGATGATCACGCCCAGCTCCACTTCCCAGTCCACCTGGCTGGTGGCGCCGCGGTCCACCGGCACGTCGGCAAAAGGGCCGTTCACGGTGGTGGGCGCCTTGGTGAAGATGACCGGCGCTTCGGGCAGCTTCGACATCGCGGCCCCGCGCCAGCGCGCTTTCCCTGGCGTGCGCCGCGTAGTTCAGCCCCAGGCACATGACGTTCTTGCGCGGCCGCCCAATCGGGGCATGCCAGCGCACGTCGGCCAGCGGCACGCGGGGCGCCGTGCTGGCCGCGTCCACCAATTGTCGCAAGTCATCCCAGGCCGTGGGCCCTGCGTCGATGAGTGTCAGCAGCGATGCCGTCGCCGGCCCGAGCGGCGTACCGGCGGCTAACGCCGCCACGTCGATCATCCCGTCGGAGCGCACGACACCCAGCCGGACCATGGGGTCTGAAGACAACGAAAACGAGGCGTAACGCATGGATTTGTGGCGCCAGGATGGGTAAATGTCGGGCGCGCTTCGGAGTATACTCCGGCCACTTCAGACCGGTCTGCCAAGTAGCGGCCGAGGAGGAGATCACCCCGATGACAGCAGGATTGCGGACGTTCTGTGCCTTCCTCGTGGCCTTCGTGCTGGGCGTTGGCCACGTCTATGCCCAGGCAGGTGCCACGGCTCAGATCACCGGAACGGTTCGAGACTCGAGCGGCGGCGTGCTGCCCGGCGTCGACGTCAGCGCGACGCAGACCCAGACCAACTTCTCCCGCTCGTCGGTGACCGACGAGAACGGCAATTTCACCTTGACCAACCTGCCGATCGGGCCGTATCGCCTGCAGGCGATGCTGTCCGGGTTCAGGACCTTCCAGCAGACCGGCATCGTGCTGACGGTCAACGCGAACCCCGAGATCGCCATCGAGATGGGGCTCGGCGAGCTGACCGAAACGGTGTCGGTGGAGGCCGCGACGCCGCTGGTCGAGACCCGCAGTCCCGAGCCTCGGGCTCGTCATCGACAACGAGCGGATCGAAGAGCTGCCGCTCAACGGACGCAACGCCACCGACCTCATCGCGCTGGCGCCCGCCTCCGTGCCCCAGCCGGGGCTCAACGCCACCAGCCGCAGCATGGCTGGCGGCCAGGCGTTCGCCGTGGCCGGCGGCCAGGGATTCGGCGTGGCCTACCTGCTGGACGGCGCCACGCACAACAACCCGTATGACAACCTGAACCTGCCGCTGCCGTTCCCCGACGCGCTGCAGGAGTTCCGGCTGGAAACCAGTTCCACCACCGCCAACGCCGGCATGCACTCGGGCGCCTCGGTGAACGCGGTCACCAAGTCGGGCACGAACCTGTTCCACGGCGACGTGTTCGAGTTCTTCCGCGATCATCGCTTCAACGCCACCAACCCGTTCAACGCTCGCCGACCCGGCGACCGGCGAACGGCAGGGTGACGGGTTGAACCGCAACCAGTATCGGCGGCACGTTCAGCGGTCCGGTTGTGTCGGACCGCATGTTCTTCTTCGGCGCCTTCCAGGGCACGCGCATCCGCGAGACCCCGGCCGACCTGTTCGCGTTCGTGCCGACGGCGGCGATGCTGGCCGGCGACTTCACGGCCTACGCGTCGGCGCCGTGCAACAACGGCACCGCGCGCACCCTTGGCGCGCCGTTTGTCGGCAACCGTCTCGATCCGTCGCGCATGAGTCCGGCGGCGCTGAACATCGCCCGCCGGCTGCCGAGCCACCACCGACCCGTGCGGCCGCGTCAGCTACAGTCGCAGCCGGCCCGCAGGACGACACCCAGTACATCGGCAAGATGGACGTGCAGCTGGGCCAGAACCATTCGATGTTCGGGCGCTACATCTTCACCACCAACAAGCTGACGCCGCCGCTCGAGCTGCAGCCCGAGAACCTGCTGGTGTCGAGCCTCGGCGGCCGCGACAACAAGTCGCACTCCTTGACTGTGGGCGACACGCTGGTGCTCAGCAACAGCATGGTCAACGCGTTCCGCGTCGCCTACAACTACACCGACATCCACCGGACCCACCAGCCGCTCGGCTTCGACACGACCGACCTCGGCATCAAGACCTACAGCTACCTCGAGGACTACATGCTGCTGGCGCGTCACCAACGGTGGCTTCCAGCTGGGCGGCGGCACTGAAAGCGAGGCGCGCTTCAAGACGCCCTCGGTCAACTTCACCGACGATCTCACGGTCATCAAGGGCGACCACCAGTACGGGTTCGGCGCCAGCGTCTCGTTCTGGACGTCACTGTCGCAGGCCAACGTGCGGTCGCCGGGGCAATTCACCTTCACCGGCGTGAACACCGGCCTGCCACTCGCCGACTTCCTCAGCGGCAGGCTGAACACGCTGATCCAGGCCACGCCCAACGCGCTGGACATGCAGCAGTGGTATCTGGGCCTCTATGTGCAGGACACCTGGAAGTTCTCGCCGAAGGCCACGTTGAACTACGGCCTGCGATGGGAGCCGGGCCTGCAGCAGCAGATCCGCAACGGCGCCATCTACAACTTCAGCGTCGATCGCTTCCTGGCCAACGAGAAGACGACGCAGTACACCAACGCGCCACCGGGATTCCTGTATCCGGGCGACCCGGGCTTCGTGAACGACAAGGCCGGCATCAAGGACCGCTGGCTGCAGTTCTCACCCCGCGTGGGCTTTGCCTGGGATCCGGGAGGCGACGGCCGGATGTCGGTTCGGACCGGCTACTCGCTGGCGTATGACTTCGTGAACGCGCAGTTCCACCTCAACACGTCGGTGGCGCCGCCGTTCAACGCCGAGGCGCGAGTCACGAACCCGGTGGGCGGCTTCGACGACCCGTGGCGAGGGACCGGCAACGAGACGTTCTTCCCCTTCACGACCGGCCCGAACTCGCCCTTCCCGCTGACCGGCCCCTATATCTCGATCCTGCCGGACCTGGCGCCGCCGCGGCAGCAGTCGTGGAACGTCAGCTTCCAGCGGCAGATCGGCGACAACCTTGCCGCATCGGCGACGTATCTGGGCAGCTACTCCGATCGGTTGTGGAACGTCCGGTCGCTGAACCCGTCGGTCTACATCCCCGGCCCCTGCACGCTGCAGACGCCCACCGGCCCGCAGTTCTTCGCCAACTGCTCCAGTACCCTGGCCGGTGCGGCGGCGAACGTCGACCTGCGCCGCGAGCTGACGATGCAGGACTACGCCGACGGCAAGTACCCTGGGCATCGTGGACGAGCACACGGCCGTCGGCGACCAGAAGTACAACGGCCTGGTGCTGAGCCTGAACCGCCGCAGCGCCAACGGCATCACGGCCGGCACCAACTACACGATCTCGAAGTGCACCGGCCTGCCGACCCAGGGCGGCGGCACGCCGAACGTGAACTCCGGCTACACCAATCCCGACGACCCCGGCTTCGATCGCGGCCCGTGTGATTCGGATCGCCGGCACAACTTCAACCTGACCGCCAGCGCGCAGACCCCCCAGTTCGAGAACGACGTGACCCGGTGGCTGTGTCGGATTGGCGTCTGTCGGGCATCTTCCGCGCCTACTCGGGCCCGCCGCTGACCGTCACCGTCGCGTCCGATCCGGCGCGCACCAACATCGGCGGCCAGCGTGCCAACCTGGTCGGCGATCCCTACGGCGACGGCTCGGTCGAGAACTACCTCAACACCGCCGCCTTCACCACGCCGGCGCTGGGCACGCTGGGCAATTCAGGCCGCAATTCGTTCAACGGCCCGGGCCAGCGGTTCTTCGATTTCTCGTTGGTCCGCTCGTTCCGGTTCGCCAACACGCACCGGCTGGAGGCGCGCTTCGAGTCGTTCAATGTCCTCAACTGGTTCCAGATGAACAACCCGCAGAGCAACCGGGACAACGTGCAGTTCGGCCGCATCACCTCCGCGGGCGACCCGCGCATCATGCAGTTCGCGTTGAAGTATCAGTTCTAGGGGACGCAGGCTACAGGCTCCGGGCTACGGGCTCCGGGCCTGCTACGGAACAGAAGGGCCGGGCGTCTCGCGACGCCCGGCCCGCTTTCTGTACGGCGGCCCAGCTACCAACGACCGACGACTAACGACTACGACTAACGAAACACTCGCTCCAGCGGCAACTCCAGCCCCGGCAGGAGCGATGTCGTGAGCACGTCACGACTATCCAGGCGGAGTGGCGCGCGGACAGCAAGGAGCTGTTCTATTTGGAAGGCGTCACGCGCACGCGGTTCAAGCTGATGGCTGTGCCGATTGGGAGTGGCGGCAACCCCGCCGGCAGTCCGCGCGCGCTGTTCGAGGTTTCTACATCGGGGACCATCGAGCAGAACAACCTCTACCTGTCACGCGCCATCACCCGACGGCCAGCGCTTTCTGGTCGACGTGTTCGCGATGGACGCAGAGCCGTCGCTGGAACTGGTGCTCAATTGGGCCGGAGCTCGTTAGTCGTTGGTCGTTACTACCAACTTCCACCGACAGTCCGTACCAACCTCCACCGACAGTCCGCATCACTCGACAGCCCCCAGATACTTGTCGAACCAGTCGAGCATCGCACCGATCAAGTCGGGACGCGTGACCAGTCGATGGCCGCCGTCGTACAGGACGTGCTTCTTATCGGAGTCCTTTGTCCCTAGCACTCTGAAGAGCGGCTTCTGATTGGTCTCCAATTGAAAGAGGAAATCGTCGCGCCCGTTGAGCATGAGGACAGGGACGTGGACACGCGGCGCGAAATTCCACGAGTTGACCTCGGGCGGATCGTTCCCCATGACACCGCCCGAGGAGAGCACGAGAGTCTTGATACGCGGCTCGACCGCCGCCATCCGGATGCTGTTCGATGCACCGGCACTCACGCCGATAAGCGCGAGCCGCGTCACGTCGATGTCGGTACGCGTCTCCAGATAGTCGAGGGTGCGCCCCAGATCCATGGAAAACTTCAACGCGCGATCTCGCTGTTGGCTGGGCGGCAGGACGAACGGCGTCGGACCGCGTTCGAGCGTGCCGAAGAACGCCGGAATCACCACGGCCCGCCCGGATCGAAGGATGAATTCGTAGGGGTAGTCGAACTCCTCGATCCGCTTCAGCGCGTCCATGATCGTGGAGCCGCCCATGAGCAAGACCGCCGAATACGGCGGTCGCGTGTTCTTTGGCAGAAAGACGTGGGCGATCACGCGATCGTTTGCATATGCCGCAGTGAACGAGACAGTCTCGCGACGCCAGTATGACGATGAGTCGTCTGTGAGTCCGACCTTGCTGTCGAGTGGCTGCTTCTCGTAGCGGTGAAGCCTGGCGTACAGCCGATAGGTATCGTCGTCGACCGGCGGGGGTGGTGTGGTGGGATTGAGGATCGCGAGTGCGCCTGCCGCCGCATCGGGCAACGCACCCATGCGTTTCACGCAGCGGAAACCGAACGTCTCGTCGCGGGCAAACGGCGTCCGCGCGTCCCAGGCCGAGAACAGGTAGCTCGACTCGTTCCACGCGCCGCCCAGGATGAAGCGTTCGCCCGTCGGCGCGGCGTTCATCGTCCACTCCTTCACGTTGCCGGCGGTATCGAACGTCCCGAACGGACCCATGCCGCGAAACTGACCTGGCGCGGCCAACGCCTTCCCATTGAAGTTGCTCAACTGGAGGATGTTCGAGTTGAAGCCAATGCCGGACACGTACCGCCATTCGTGCACGTTCGGCAGGCTCTTGCCGGCAAACGCGGCGTAAGCGGCCGCCTCGTACCAGCTGACGCCGCTCACCGGAAGGCGCTCGGCCCCGTCGGGAAAGGTACCGAGCTGCCACGTGGCCGGGCCCGGCCTGCCGGTGGCGTCGCGGAACTCCGCCATTGCTTCCTGAAACGAGAGCGTCTTGCCCTCTTTGATGAAGGGGGTCGTCCAATACTCCGGTTTCTGATATCCACCAGCATCGACGAACTTCTTGAACTCGCCGTTGGTCACCTCATAGCGATCGATCCAGAACGCCGGCAGTGACACGACGGGCGGCGGTGCGGTCGCCACGGTCGCGGGAGCGTAGACCATCCCGGCGGGCACAGCATCCTGCGGATGCAGGGTGATACGAACGTTCTGCGCCCCGCCCAGGGTCTGCTCCGTTGTTGCGTATCCGGGTTTTGACGGCGCGAATTCGGAAGAAGCCCCACCGCGGCGCCTCGGCGAAGGTGACGGGCGTGGCGCCGAGCAGCTGCCATTGCGGGAGCTCATCGCCGGCGCCTGCTGCGTAATCGGTGGCGTAAATCTCCGCGCCCGGCGGATCCGATTCGAACCGGACTTCGTGGGGCACGACCCCCTCGGCCAGCTTGAACAGCGCGCGCGAGTTCGGCGACGCCTGCTCCGCCTCGAGGTACAACCGCCGCGCCTCGAGCATGCGATCGGCCTGGAGCAAGCGCGCGATCTCGGGGACGGCCGTGCTCTCGACCCATTGCACGCGCGCCGCGTTCTGATACGACCGCCACGTCCACACGGCTCCGCCCACGAGGAGCAGGAGAACGGCGGCGATCAGCGCGATGCGGGGAACGGCGACCTTTGAAGATGACGCGCGCTGCTCGAGACCGCGGAACGCGTCGCGCAGCGCCTCGCCCGAACCGAAGCGCGCGTCGGGGCTTTTCTCCAGACATCGCAGGATCAGCTGTTCCAGCGGCCTCGGGATCTCGTGACGACGCTGTCGCGGCGGCTCCGGTGTCGCCTGCAGCGTCGCCGCAAGCATCCCGAGAGCCGTGTCGCCGCGGAACGGGCGCTGACCACACACCATCTCGTACAGCACGATGCCGAAGGCGAACACGTCCGAACGCGCGTCCACCAGCTTGCCTTCAGCCTGCTCTGGCGACATGTACGACGGCGTTCCGACGGTCTCGCCCTGCCTCGTGATGCCCTGAGGAGGTGCTCATGCTGACGGTCTCGGCTTGCGGATCGGCCGTGTGCCAGTGCGTCGCGATGCCGAAATCGAGGACCTTGATGTTCCCGCCCGCGACCATGATGTTGCCGGGCTTCAAGTCGCGATGCACGATGCCATGCGCGTGCGCCGCGGCCAGCGCTTCGGCAATCTGCCCGCCGTAGCGCACGGCGTCGGCAATCGAGAGCGGACCTCGCCTTCAACAATTGCCGGAGCGTCTGGCCGTCGACGAGCTCCATGACCAGGTAGTTGGGCCCGACGTCGTAGATGGTGCAGATGTTGGGATGATTGATGGCCGCCAGCGCGCGTCCCTCGCGCTCGAATCGGCGTGCGAACGCCTCTGAGACGACCTTGATTGCCACGGAGCGGTCGAGTCGGGTGTCTCGCGCGGAGTAGACCTCGCCCATTCCGCCTTTGCCAAGCTTCGCGAGGACTTCATAGGGCCCGAGTTTCTGCCCGATCACGCGAGCATTCTAAAGCGTGATAGGCCCACGGCGCCCAGGCGTCGCTGGAACTGGTGCTGAGCTGGGACGGCCGGGATTCGTGCCGGACCGTGGGTCGCGGGACTGCCAACCTCCCCGACAGTCGCCCACCGGCCCTCGACGAAACAGGCAACAGGCTCCGGGTCCGGGCTCCGGGCCACAGGCCCTCTTGCTGAACGACCAACGACTAACGACCCACGACCAACTAATGCGCTAGCGTCACCTCCTCCGCCTTCACCGGTCCGACGCGCCGACCGAGCCGGCGGCCGATCAGCAGGCCCATCGTCGCGATGGTGATGGTCGAGACGATGGCGGGGAGCGCCGCGGCCCAGAACAGCTGCTGCGACGACCACTGCTGCGCCAGCAGGATGCCGCCCACGTAGGGCCCGACGATGCCGCCGGCGCGGCCGACGCCGAGGCCGGCGCCGACGCCGGTCGAGCGCAGATAGGTGGGGTAGTAGGTGGCCGACAGCGCGTTGATCCCGGGCTGTCCGCCGATCACGCACCACCCGGCGATGAACACGACCACGAACAGTGCCGTCAGCGACAACGCCGGGTGGCCGATGAAGGCGATGCTGGTGGCGGCGACCGCGAACGTCAGCGTCAGGGTGGGGATGAATCCGCCGCGCGCGATCAGCCACGCCAGCCCGAACGTGCCGATGGTGCCGCCCACCTGCATGGCGGTGCCGACGAGCACGGCGGTCTGCTGGGTGTAGCCCATGCCGGTCACCACCGTCGGCAGCCAGTTGGACAGCGAGTACAGCATCGTGATGTTCATGAAGTTCACGACCCACAGCAGCAGGGTCGTGGCGGCGCGCCCTTCGCGGAACAGGTGCACGAACGGCACGCCTGCCTTGCTGTCTTCGTTCGAGACGTACCGCGTCTGCGGCGTGACGACGAGCGACGGATCGAGCTGCTTCAGCCACTTCGCCAGCGCCGCGTGCTGGGCTCCCCGCACCGCCAGGAACTGCAGCGACTCGGGCAGTCCCCACCACATCGCAATCGCGATCACGAACGGCACGGCGCCGCCGAAGATGAACACCGAGCGCCAGCCGAACGCCGGAATCAGCCAGGCGGCCACGAACCCGGCCACCGCGGCGCCGATGGTGAAGCCCACGGTGATGCACATCATCAGCGTGACGCGGCTGCGCTTGGGGCTGAACTCGCCGACGAGCGCCGTGGCGTTGGGCATGATGCTGCCGAGACCGATGCCGGAGATGAACCGCAGCCACAGCAGCTGCTGCACGTTCTGGGCGTAGGCGGTGGCGATGGTCAGCACGCGAGAAGAAGAACGTCGCCCACACGAGCACCGGCCGCCGGCCGATCTTGTCGGCCACCATGCTGAACACCAGCGACCCGAGCAGCACGCCGAAATTCGCGGCGGCGAACACCGGGCCGAGCGTCGGGCCGGCCACGCCCCATTCGCGCAGCACGGCCGGCGCCACGTAGCCCATCGCCTGGACGTCGAAGCCGTCCATGATCAGGCACACCATGCAGAGCGTGAACACGCGAATCTGCAGCGGGCCGATGGTGCTGTTCTCCAGCAGTTCGGTGAGGTTGATGGTGCCCGGCGCGCGTCCACCCGTCGTCATTCGCTGGTCTCCTGCCGGGATGGCGTCCCGGTTGCGGGGAGTATACTTCCGACCCAGCATGGCGAGTTTTCACGAGGGTCCCATGATTTCGATACCTCGACCCTGTTGCGCAGCGTTGTTCGCGGTGCTCGTGCTGGTGGCCGGTCCGGCGTTCGCGCAGGTGGATCTGTCCGGCGAATGGGCGCCGGTGCGCGCCGAAGACAACACCGGCAACCCCGAGCTCGGCGACTGGGTGGGCATTCCGCTGAACGATGCGGCGCGCGCGCGATCGTCGGCGTGGGACGCCTCCATCTACACGCTGCCCGAATGGCAGTGCCGCCCGCACGGCAGCGCCTACATCTCGCGCGGGCCGTCGGCGCTCAAGATCTGGAAGGACATCGATCCGGTGTCGCGCGAGGTCACGTCGTGGCGGTTCGAGTGGCTGCGCTCGGTGGAGCGCCCGATCTACATGGACGGCCGCCCGCACCCGTCGCCGAACGCCGCGCACACCTGGGCCGGCTTTTCGACCGGGGAGTGGATCGGCGACACCCTGCGCGTGCGGGTCACGCACCTCAAGGAGGAGTACCTCCGCCGCAACGGCGTCTTCCACAGCGACCAGATCGAGGTCACGCAGTACCTGATTCGCCGCGGCAACTACCTGACCTTCGTGGTCGTGGCCTACGACCCGGTGTATCTCACCGAGCCGCTGATCCGCAGCACCGAATACCAGCTGGCCGTGAACCAGCAGCTGCCGCCGTATCCGTGCACGGTGGTGACCGAGATCGACCGGCCGAAAGGCGTGATCCCGCACTATCTGCCGAATACCAACAAGGACGTGGGCTGGTTCGCCAACCGCTACAAGATCCCGCTCGACGTGGTGATGGGCGGCGCCGCGAACATGTACCCCGAGATCCGGTCGAAGATCCCCCGTTCGATGGGCGGCTTCGGTCCCGAGCCCTGAGATGAGATCCCCTCTGGCGATGTCCCCGCGCGCCGTCGGCGCCGGTGCGGCGCTTGCGGTCGCCTGCCTGGCTGCGCTTGGCCGCTGGCGGCGCAACAGGCGCCGGTCCGCCCGACCACGCTCACGCGCGCGCCGATGCTGCAGGGCCCGGCCCCGGGCGAGGTCGAGGTGCTGCCGGTGCGCGGCAACATCTACGTGCTCTTCGGCGCCGGCAACAACATCACCTTCTCGGTCGGCTTCGACGGCGCGCTGCTGGTGGATGCCGGCCGGCCGGAGATGGCCGACAAGGTGATCGCCGCGGTGCGGCGCACGCATGCCGAGTGGCTGGACCTCAACCGTCCCAAGTCGCTGGGGTTCGGCGCCGAGACGCGCTCGTCGGTGGCCGACCGCGCCATCCTGGCGCCACCCAAGCCGATTCGCTACATCGTCAACACGCACGCGCACGCTGATGCGGCGGGCGCCAACGAGCCGCTGCGCAACGCGGGCCGCACCTTCACCGGCGGCAACGTCGCGGGCAACATCGCCGACGCCGGCGAGGGCGCCGCCATCCTGGCGCACGAGAACGTGCTCAAGCGTCTGAGCGCGCCAGGAGAGGGCAAGCCGGCGCCGCATCCCGACGCGCTGCCCACCGACACCTACTACGTCGAGTCCTACAAGCTGAGCCAGTTCTTCAACGGCGAGGGCATCCAGCTGATCAACGTGCCGGCCGCGCACAGCGACGGCGACTCGCTGGTGCATTTCCGCGGCAACGACGTGATTGCGCTGGGCGACATCATGTCCACGCGCACCTTTCCGGTGATCGACCTGGCGGCCGGCGGCAGCATCAACGGCATCATCGACGGCTTGAACCGCGTGCTGGACATGGCGATTTCCGAGTTCAGGCTCGAGGGCGGCACGATGATGGTGCCGGGCGAGGGCCGGGTGGTCGATTCGGGCGACGTGGCCTATTACCGCGACATGGTGACGATTGTGCGGGACCGCGTTCTGGACCTGGTGAAGAAGGGCAAGACGCTGCAGGAGGTACAGGCGTCGCACCCCACCATCGACTACCCCCACTTCGAAGCGGCTACCGGCCCGTGGACGACGGCCATGTTCGTGGAGGCGGTCTACAAGAGCCTGGGCGGCGGCAAGGCGCCCGCACCGGCCCCGGCGCCGGCGGCCACGCGTCCCGCGGGGAGGCGCTAGCCGTGCGCAGGGGCATCGCCGCCACGCTTCTGGCACTCGCCGCCGTCAGTGGCGCGCTCTTGGCGCAGGCCCAGCCGCCGCGGCAGCCGCCGCAGCAGGCCCGGCGGCGCCGCCGACGCCGCGTGCGCAGTCGCCGGTCGATCTGACCGGCCAGTGGGTGTCGCTCGTCACCGACGACTGGCGATGGCGGATGGTCACGCCGCCAAAGGGCGACGTCCTGTACCTGCCGGTGAACGAGGCCGGCCGCAAGATGGCGACCGACTGGGATCCGGCTCGCGATGCCGCGGCCGGCGAGGCATGCCGGGCCTACGGCGCCGGCGGCATCCTGCACTTGCCCGGCCGGCTCCGCATCTCGTGGCAGGACGACACCACGCTGAAGCTCGAGACCGACACGGGCCAGCAGACGCGGCTCTTCAACTTCGGCAACGCCGCGCAGCCGCCGGCCGAGGCCACGTTCCAGGGCTTCTCACGGGCCGCCTGGGAGTTGCCGGGGGGCGGCGGCGGACGCGGCCGCGGACGCGGCGCTGCGGGCGCGCGCCCGGGCGCGTCGATGCGGGTCACCACATCGCGCATGAAGCTGGGCTATTTCCGCCGCAATGGCGTGCCCTATGGGCCGAACGCGACGATGACCGAGTGGTTCACGACGCTGAGTGAGCCGGACGGCAACATGTACCTGCTGGTGACCAAGATCCTCGAGGACCCGCAGTACCTGAACGCGCCCTACGTGCGGTCGGTACAATTCAAGAAGGAAAACGGCACCGCCGGTTGGAACCCCACGCCCTGCCAGTAGGGGCGGGGCCGCGACCACGGGAAGGAACACACCATGCGCTTGTGTCGATTCGGTGAAGGCCGGCTGGGGCTGGTCGAGGGCGGCTCTGTCCGCGACGTGACGGCCGCGCTCGACGTGCTGCCCCCGGCGCGCTATCCCTTCCCGCGCCACGACGTGCTGGTCGCCAACCTCGACGCCGTCTGCGCGCGCGTGGCTCAGCTGGCGCCGTCGGCGCCGGCGCTGGCGCTCGACAGCGTCACGCTGCTCAGCCCGATCGCCAACCCCGGCAAGATCGTCGCGGCGCCCGTGAACTACCAGAAGCACCTCGACGAGGTGCGGGACAACCCGGCGCTGCACAACAACACCACCGGCCACACGCTGACCATCCACAACGCCGGCGTGTTCCTGAAGGCCACCAGCTCGCTGGTGGGCGCGGGGCAGGGCGTGGAAATCCGGCATGCCGGACCGCCGCACCGACCACGAAATCGAGCTGGCGTTCGTGATTGGCCGCGAGGCATCGCGCGTGCCGAAGGAGCGGGCGCTCGAGTACGTGGCCGGCTACAGCATCGGCCTCGACATCACCATTCGCGGGACGGAGGATCGCAGCTTCCGCAAGTCGCCCGACAGCTACAGCGTGCTGGGCCCGTGGCTCGTCACCGCCGATGAAATCCCCAACCCCGGGGCGCTGGACCTGGAGATCGCCGTCAACGGCGAGCGCCGGCAGCAGTCGAACACGCGCTACCTGATCCTCGGCGTCGCCGAGCTGGTGGAGCTGGCGTCCTCGATGTACACGCTGCACCCCGGCGATGTGATCCTCACCGGCACGCCCGAAGGCGTGAGCCCGATCGAGGCCGGCGATCGGATTGTGGCGACCATCCAGTCGATTGGGACGATGCAGGTGACGGTGCGCGCCGCCGACACCGTGCGGTCGTCGGCGTCGGCCGGCGCCGCCGCCGCCGCGGCAGGCTGAGGTTGAGATGGACACCCCCACCGAGACCCCGTACTTCATCAAGCCCGAGGTGACGCCCGAGCGGCGCGAGTTCTACGACCGCATCGGCACCATGGGCGCCGCTCCGCTGTGGGAGGTCCTGACCTCGATCATCCCGGCCAAGCCCTCGCCGAAAACCGCTGCCGGTGATGTGGCGTTACGACGACATGCGGCCGCTGCTGCTGGAGGCGGGCCGGCTGTTGACGCCGAAGGAGGCGGAGCGCCGGGTCCTGATCCTCGAGAATCCCGGCGCCAGGGGCCAGTCGCGGACCACTGGGAGCCTCTATGCCGGCCTGCAGCTGATCCTGCCGGGCGAGGTGGCGCATTGCCACCGGCACACGCAGTCGGCGATCCGGTTCGTGCTGGAATCCACCGGCGCCTACACCGCCGTGAACGGCGAGCGCACGACGATGCACCCGGGCGATTTCATCCTCACGCCGTCGTGGACCTATCACGACCACGGCAACAAGAGCGACACGCCGACGGTGTGGCTCGACGGGCTCGACATCCCGATGGTGAGCCTGTTCGACACCGGCTTCTTCGAGGCGTATCCCGGCGACGTGCAGCCGAACGCGATCCCGGACGGCGATTCGTCGTCGCGCTTCGCGGCCAACATGCTGCCGGTGGACTTCGTGCCCTCGCGGCCGTCGTCGCCGATCTTCAACTATCCCTACGCGCGCAGCCGCGAGTCGCTGGCGGCGCTGGCCAGGAACGGGCCGGCGCATCCCAGCCACGGCCTCAAGATGCGCTTCGTGAACCCGGTGTCGGGCGGCTACCCGCTGCCGACGATCGGCGCCTTCATGCAGCTCCTGCCCAAGGGGTTCCGCGGTCAGGCCTACCGCCAGACCGACGGGGCCATTTACGCGGTGGTGGAAGGCCACGGTCGCAGCACCGTTGCCGGCACTGCCTTCGACTGGGGGCCGCGCGACATCTTCGTGGTGCCGTCGTGGGCGCCGGTGTCGCACGAAGCCACCGACGAGGCCGTCCTCTTCAGCATGTCCGACCGCCCGGCGCAGCAGGCGCTCGGCTTCTGGCGAGAGCAGGTACCCGCATGACCCGACCGTATCGGATTGGCCAGATCGTCCCCAGCTCCAACACCACGATGGAGACGGAGATCCCGGCCATCCTGCGCGCGCGCGAGGCCGTGGAGCCCGAGCGCTTCACGTTCCACTCCAGCCGCATGCGCATGAAGAAGGTGACGAAGGACGAGCTGGCGGCGATGGACGCCGACTCGGACCGCTGCGCTGCGGAACTGGCCGACGCCCGCATGGACGTGCTGGGCTACGCCTGCCTGGTGGCGATCATGGCGATGGGGAAGGGCTATCACCGCGATTCCCAGCAGCGGCTCTACGACATCACCGTGCGCGAGGGCGGCGCCGCACCGGTGGTGACCAGCGCGGGCGCGCTGGTCGAAGGCCTGAAGGTGCTGAAGGCGAAGCGCATCGCGATGATCGCGCCGTACATGAAATCGCTGTGCACGATGGTGGCCGACTACATCGAGCACGAAGGTTTC
Organism: uncultured Acidobacteriota bacterium; assembly: GCA_963713655.1. Taxonomy (GTDB): domain Bacteria; phylum Acidobacteriota; class Vicinamibacteria; order Vicinamibacterales; family UBA2999; genus CAWEBF01. Next base: position 227,271 of record CAVQMT010000046.1, on the reverse strand, counting down.
CAGGTGATGGACCGCGTCGATCTGGAGATTCCCGACAACCTCGAAGTGGGGCGCCGCGATCCGCTGGCGCTGGTCGAGATCTACAAGCGGCTGAAGCTGGACGGCGTGGACGCGCTGGTGGTGTCGTCGTGCGTGCAGATGCCGTCGCTGGCGGCGGTGCCGGTGGTGGAGAAGGAAGTCGGCATCCCGGTGGTGTCCGCGTCGGTCTGCACCGCCTACCAGATGCTGAAGGAGCTGGGCCTGAAGCGGGTGGCTCCCAATGCGGGCGCGCTGCTGTCCGGGGAATTAGCGAGCTCGCCCAACCGTGAAGAGCTTCGCTATATTATCTCTTTTGCCCCGCTTCGCGGGTGGACATCTCCAGGCCTTCGACAGGATGTGCTTGATGTCACGACAGTGGCCATGGGAGATTCGTGGCCGAGAACAAGACCAAGGCGAACGATGCCAGCGTCGAGGCGTTTCTCGACCGCATTCCCAACGCCACGCGCCGCGAGGACGCCTACACGCTGGTGCGGATGCTGAAGAGCATCACCCGGCAGCCGCCGAAGATGTGGGGGCCCAGCATCGTCGGCTTCGGGTCCTATCACTACAAGTACGCCACCGGCCGCGAAGGCGACATGCCGATGGCGGGCTTTTCGCCGCGCGCCGGGGCAATGACGATATACGTCATGCGCGGCAGTGCCCGCTACGACGAGCTGGTCTCCCGTCTCGGCAAGTGCAAGACCAGCGTGGCGTGCGTCTACATCAACAAGCTGGCCGACGTGGACCTGAAAGTGCTGCGGGAGCTGATGACGGCGTCCTACCAGCACCTCAAGGCCCACGGACTCCACGCCGACGTCACCCAGCGCTCCAGCAAGCCGCGGAAGCGCGCTGCCACGGTACGATCGCGGGCGTGACCTGGTCTGTCACAATGGCCGGCGACACTATCGGCAGATGACGACCCCCGCGTTCGACCTCGCCCAGCAGGATGCCGTGCGCTGGCTGCAAAGCCTGCCGTCGCAGTCCGTGGACCTGTTGATCACCGACCCCGCCTACGAATCGCTGGAAAAGCACCGGGCGGTCGGCACCACCACCAGGCTCAAGCACAGCAAGGCGTCCAGCAACGACTGGTTCCAGGTGTTCCCGAACGCCCGCTTTGCGGAGCTGTTCCAGCAGGCGTTCCGCGTGTTGAAGCGCGATACGCACCTGTACCTGTTCTGCGACGCGGAAACGATGTTCGTGGCCAAGCCGGAGGCGGAACGGGCGGGATTCAAGTTCTGGAAGCCGCTGGTGTGGGACAAACGCACCATCGGCATGGGATACCACTACCGGGCGCGCTACGAGCTGATTCTCTTTTTCGAGAAGGGCAAGCGCCGGCTCAACGACCTGGGGCTGGCCGACATCATCTCGGTGCCGCGGATCCGCGGCGGCTATCCCGCGGAAAAGCCGCCCGAGGTCTCGGAGGTGCTGGTCGGCCAGAGCTCGAGCGCCGGGGAAGTGGTGGCCGACCCGTTCATGGGCTCCGGCAGCGCCGGCGTGGCGGCGCTGCGGCTGGGCCGCCGGTTCGTCGGCAACGACATCAACCCGGAAGCGGTGCAACTGGCCAGGCAGCGGCTGTCCGAGCTGGGAACCGGGCAGACGCAGGGGGGACGATCGTGGAAGGCCAGCCCGATTTGCTGGAGATCGCGGACTCGCGGCCGTGACCGGAGCCGAGTACGCCGCCACCGTGGCCGAGTACGTGGTGCGCCGGTTCGCGGGCCGGGACCTGAAGGTCTACCGCGAAGTGAAGGTCGGCAAGACCATCATCGGCAAGAACCGCTCGATCGACGTGTTCTGCGTCTGCGCCAGGACCAACCAGGCGTTCGCCATCGAGTGCAAGTACCAGGACAGCCAGGGCACGGTGGACGAGAAGATTCCGTACGCGCTGGACGATCTCAAAGCGCTGCCGATGGCCGCGTGCATCGCCTACGCGGGCGAGGGCTTCTCGGGCGGCGTCCTGCACATGCTGCAGGCATCGCCCCATGCGGCCTACTGCCTGCCGCTGGCGGCGGGGTCGAGGCCGGATACGCGGGAGCTGGATCAGCTGCTGGCCGCGCACTTCGGCTGGTGGGACGTGCTGGTCGAGAACAAGCAGCCCGTGCAGATCGAGAACCGGCAGCCCACGCTGCTCGAGGACGAACAGCCCGTCTAGCCCGCCCAACCGGCGCCGATCACGGCTCGGCGATGGCGTACAGGTTCTTGTAGCCGCGCAGGTAGAGCACGTTGTCCACCATCGCCGGGGAGGCGTCGAAGCTGTCGTCCAGCTTGTTGGTGGCCAGCACCTCGAACGCCGGTCCGCTCTTGATCACCTGCGTCGCGCCCTCGCGCCCCGGGATGTAGACCCGGCCCCGGGCGCCGACCGGCGACGCAAACACGTTGGGCACGCCCTCGAGCCGCTGCTGCGAGTAATGCGGCTTGCCGGTCTTGGCGTCGAGCGCCGTCAGGATGCCGTTGTTCGACTTCACGAAATAGAGGATGCCGTCATACAGCAGCGGCGACGGCACGTAGGGCGTGTCGCGGTCCATCGTCCACACGATTGCAGGCGTGCCGTCGATGTTGCCCTTGGCGTCGGCGACGCGGATCGCCTTCAGATCGTTGCCACGAAAGCCGCTCATCAGGAACAGGAGGCCGTCCTCGAAGACCGGCGAGGGAATCGTGTTCATCGTCAGCCCATCGGACTCCCACACCACGTTTCCGTTCGCCAGATCGTAGGCGCGCACGCGCTCCATCGCCGGGACCACCACCTGCGGCCGGCCGTTGGCCTCGAGCACGATCGGCGTCGCCCAGGTGTCGATCTCCTTGCGCGCCACGCGCCACAGCTCCTTGCCGTCGCGGGCGTCGATCGCGGCCACGAACGACTGGCCGTTGAGGTGGTCCCACACCACCACCAGCGTGTCGCCATGCAGCACCGGCGAGGACCCTTCGCCGAACTCGTTGCGCATGCGCTTGTCGCCGAGGTCCTTCTCCCACAACAGCTTCCCGTTCAGGTCGTAGGCGTAGAGGCCGAACGACTCGAAGTAGGCGAACAGGCGCTGGCCGTCGGTGATCGGCGAGCCCGAGGCCCAGGTGCCGTTCTCGAAGTGCGAGGCCTCGTGCGGCTCCTGTTCGCGGGCGGTGCGCTCCCACAGAGTCTTGCCGGTCTTGCGGTCGATGGCCAGCACCACGAACCGGTGCATGCCGCGCTGCGGCAGGCCACCCCGTGGCGTGTGCTGGGCGTCGCCGGTCACACCCGCCGGCACGGCGCTGGTCACGAACAAGCGGTCGCCCCAGACCACGGGCGTCGAGTTGCCGCGTCCGGGCAACGGCGCCTTCCAGGCGATGTTCTTGCTCTCGCTCCAGGTGACCGGCGGGTTCGCGGTGGTGGAGACGCCCTTGAAGTGCGGGCCGCGCCACTGCGGCCAGAAGCGCGCGGCGTCCGCCGCCTGGCTGGACAGGTCCGCGAACGATCCGAGGGCCAGCGCGGCGCTGGCGATGACGAGGGTGACGGTTCTCGGCATGATGCTCAAGGTTGGTTACGCTGGCTGCGGGGTCAGCGCTTACCGAGCCGGCTGACGTGGACGCGGGCCACCATGTGCATGTAGCCGCCCGCCGAACGATAGCGGTCGCTGGCGGCGGCCTCGAGCGCCGTGCGTGCGCGCGCGTTGTCGCCGATCGCTTCGTAGTAGAGGCCGACGTAGAGGTTGCCGTAGAACTGCCCGCTGAGGCTCGTGCCGGCGGCGGCCATCACCTGCTCGGTGGTCATCTTGCCGCGAAAGAGCTCCAGCACCTCGCGCATCGGCACGCGCGCGTCGGGCCCCACCGGCAGCAGGCCGGCGCGGGCGCGCTCCGCCGACTCGGCCCGGGCCACGCAGAGGAAGTGCCAGGCGGCGTTCTCCACGTCGTCGGGGTTCACGGTGCGGTGCGCCTCGAACTGCTTGCGGCAGTCGTCGTAGCGGCCGGCGTAGTACAGCGCGATGCCGCGCTGCCACAGCTGCGGCATCGCCCGCGGCGCCACCGCCACCAGCTGGTTGAACTTGGCCACCGAGTCGTCGATGCGGCCGCGCTCGAAGTCGGCGACCGCCGCGTCGAGCAGCGCGCTCGGATCCTGAGGGCCCTGGCCCAGGACGGCGACCACGGCCCCGAGCACGAGCGCAATCGCGGCGACCACGAGCAGTGCCGTCCTACTTGCGGAGATCCAGCGCGACCAGCGTGCTTTCGTTTCTGACATACAGGATGCCGTCGGACAAGGCTGGGAAGGCGCGCACGACCGCGGGCAGCACCTGTGCCCGCGCCAGCGGCTTGAACGCGTCGGGGGTAGCGTCCGCCAGCACCAGCTCGCCGCCCTCGCGCATGATCAGCAGCCGCGGGCCGGCCAGGAGGATGCTGCCAGCGCGGAACTGCTCCTGCGACCAGCGCACCTTGCCGGTGCGCAGCTCCACCGCGCGCAACGAGGGGCCGAACTCCTGCCGGCCGTGGTAGCCGTAGAGGATGCCGTTCGCCTGCACCGAAGTGGCGTAGTGGTTGGTCAGGCTGTCGAGGCCCGTCCACACGTCCACCAGGTTCGACCCTTCCACCCGCAGCACGCCGGCGCCCGGTCCGTACTCCGCCGAGACGAAGATCAAATCGCCCACCACCACGGGCGACGCCGCGTTCACCGAGCTGGCGTTGCGGGCGCGCCACGGACGCCGGAAGGCGACGGTTCCCGTGGCCGGATCCAGGCCGAGCAGGGTCGAACGCGTCAGGAACACCGCCAGGCGCTTGCCGCCAAACGTGGCCCCGACCGGCGACGAGTAGCTGGCCTCGTCGTCGGTGGCCATCCACAGCACCTTGCCGGTGGCCGCGTCGAACGCCACGATGCCGGCGCCCTTGCCGCCCACGTTGGCGATCACACGTCCGTCTTCGACCAGCGGGGAGCCGGCGGCACCGAAGAAGCCCTTCGCCACCTTGTAGCGCGTGGCCGTATCCTCGCTCCAGCGCTTCTTGCCGTCGGCCAGGCCAACCGCGTGCAGCTGACCCTGGGCACCGAAGGTGTAGACGACGCCGTTGGCGATGACCGGCACCGCCCGCGGGCCCTCGTCGAAGCCGAAGTCGTCGCGGTAGTTGGTGGGGTAGGCGTAGCGCCACTGGGTGGCGCCGGTCTTGATGTCCATGGCCTCCACCACTTCCTCTGCGCCGACGCGATGATGGAGGATGAGCTTGCCTGCGGCCACCACCGGGCCGCTGAAGCCCTGGCCGACCGGCTTCTTCCACAGCACCCGGGGACCGCCCGCCGGCCAGGCGTCCGCCAGCGGCGGGCCCTTGTAGACGCCGTCGCGTCCTTCGCCGAGGTACTGCGGCCAGTCCAGCGCGGCCAGGCTGGCGCCGGTCAGGCTGAGTAGGGTCGCGAGCAGGGCGGCCGTAGCCGAAAGCAGCCGGCGCATCGTGTGCCGGCAGTATAGCGGAGCGAGGCTCGCCACTCGCCGTCCCGCTGGCTCGCCTCGCTCCGGCAGTGTTTGATTGCCCGCGCGTACGCGCGGGCGTAGACGTCGGCGGCCCATGTACCATGCACTCATGCGTCGAACGGCCATCGCGGCCCTGCTGCTCGCCCTCTCCGTGGCCGCTTTGCGCGGGCAGGACTGGCCGCAGTTCCGCGGCCCGACGGGACAGGGTCATGCCGAGGCGCGCGGCCTGCCGCTGCAGTGGAGCGAGACGCAGAACATCAAGTGGAAGGTGCCGGTGGGTGGCCGGGGCTGGTCGTCGCCGGTCGTCGCGCAAGGCCGCGTATGGCTGACGACGTCGGTGGAGATGCCCGCGTCAGGGCGTGACCGCGCCGGGCTGTCGCTGCGCGCCCTGGCCTTCGACGCCGAAACCGGCAAGCGCCTGGTGGACGTCGAGGTGTTCCGGTTGAGCGACTTGCGTCCGCTCAATGAAAAGAACAGTTTCGCCTCGCCGACGCCGATCCTGGACGGCGACCGCGTCTACGTCCACTTCGGCGCCGACGGCACGGCGGCGCTGTCCACCACCGGCGAGATCCTGTGGAAGGCGCGCTACAACTACGACTCGCAGCACGGCGGCGGCGGCTCGCCGGTGCTCTACAACGACCTGCTGATCTTCAACTGCGACGGCAACGAGGTCGAAGCCTTCGTGGTGGCGCTGGACGCGAAGACCGGGAAGGAGCGCTGGAAGCGCGATCGGCGCCGCCCTGGTGCCCAGGCCTACACCACCCCGCTCGTCATCAACGTCAACGGGCGCGACCAGTTGATCTCGGTGGGCGCGTATCGCGCCGGCGCCTACGATCCGGCGACGGGGCGCGAGATCTGGCGCGTCGGCTACCCGGACGGGTTCTCGAACGTGCCGCGGCCGGTGTTCGGCAAGGGCCTGGTGTTCATCGCCACCGGCTTCCAGCAGCCGACGATGATCGCCGTGCGCGCCGACGGGGAAGGCGACGTCACCCGGTCGCACATCGCGTGGACGCTCTCGCGCGGGGCGCCGTTCACGCCATCACCGCTTCTGGTCGGCGACGAGCTGTACATCGTCAGCGACACCGGCGTGCTGACGCTGGTCGACGCCGCGAGCGGGCTCGTGCACTACCAACAGCGCCTGGGCGGCAACTACTCGGCGTCGCCGATCCTGGCCGAAGGCCGCATCTACTTCCTGAGCGAGGAAGGCGTGGCGACGGTGATCGCGCCGGGCAAGATGTTCAAGCGCCTGGCCGTGAACACCCTCGACGGCTCCACGCTGGCGTCGATGGCGATGTCCGGCGGAGCGATTTACGTCCGGAGTGACTCGCACCTGTATCGAATCAGCTCGTAGACGGGCTCCGGGCTCCGGGCTCCGGGCTACAGGCCCGCTGTTGCGGAACTGAAGAACTACCAACGACCAACTACCAACTACCAACCACCTCACGGTATCCAGGTCCACTCTGAGCACGAAGGCCTGCGCTGAGGGCCCGTAGGACATCACGACGATGCGGTAGGTCAGACCGCTCTTCGCGACAAGGCTCGCCTGCTTCTCCGGCCAGCCCCCTTGTGAAACCACCCACGCGCCGCTCGGGTCGACCAGGAAAACATCAGGGTCGTACAGACCACGAGAAGGCCCCGTCCATCCGAGCGTCGCAACCAGCTTCCCATCGGCCAGAGCCGTCAGGTCGAATTGACGACACAGGCCGGTCGCGTCCCAGTTGTAAAAACATGGCGGATCGCCAGCGCCGATGGTTCCTTCGACGGGCATGCCCGCCCGGAGGCTCGTGCCCATGATAGGGGTCGGCCCGCCGCCGGGCGGAGTGACCGGGACGCCCTGGATGGGCGTGCCGGCGTTTGGGGGGACGGGCGTCGGGAGACCCGATAGCCCCGAGTCGCATGCCGCCGCGAGCAATACGCTGCCGAGAGCTGCCGCCAAGCGTGTCGTCACGGCGACCTCCTGCGCCGGTAATATAGAAACGCTCGATCCGCCAGTCTTGCGAGACTCCTGGGTATTTCGTGGGTTTTTGCTGGGCGAGCCGTGCAACTCCACCTTGGCGATGTGATCGTCGACTCCGACACCCGCCAGCTCCTGCGGGACGGCGCGGAGGTGCATCTCTCTCCCAAGGCGTTCGATCTGCTGACGAATCCTGATCGAGCGTCGTCCCCGCGCGCTGTCGAAGAACGAGCTGCATCAATCCTTGTGGCCGTCGACATTCGTTTCGGAAGCCAACCTGCCGAGCCTCGTCGCCGAGGTTCGAGAGGCGCTGGGCGATGAGGCGCGTCAGCCGCGCTTCATCCGGACGCTACACGGATTCGGCTATGCGTTCTGCGGAGCGGCGTCCATGTCCGAATCGAGCCCGGCGCCAGAGTCGTCGAGCTTTTGCTGGCTGCTCAAAGATGGCCGCAGGCTGCCGCTGCAGCCGGGCGAAAACCTGCTCGGTCGCGACGGAGATGGCATCCAGATCGATTCGTCCACGGTTTCCCGCCGCCATGCGCGGATCGTGATCGCCGGCGAAGAGGCCGTGCTGGACGATCTCGGCAGCAAGAACGGCACCTTCGTCTGCGGCTCGCCGGTTTCGACTGACCGTGCGCTTGAAGGACGGCGACGAGATCCGGACCGGTTCCGTTGTGTTCTGCTTCCGCATGACGACGCCCAAGGGGGCCACGGCCACGTGGAGCGGGGAAGAGCACGTGAGGCCCGTCAGCGTCGCAAGCCGGCTGTCCAGTTGAGGACGACGGTGACGCGCGAGGTGGATGGTTCACCGGCCGGAACGCTGACCAGGAACCGCTGCCCGTCGGCCGAGACGTCGTAGACCGTGTTGCGGGCGCGGTCTCGCGCGACCGGCCCGGCGCCAATCGAAAACAGACGCGTTGGCAGTCCCGGGGCGAGGCTCGCTCCGGGCGCGATGGAGACCGCCATGATCGCTCGATTGTCGGCGGAGGCATAGAACAACTCCCGGCCGTCAGCCTCGCCATCGCGGCGTGGTCCCGCCACCAATCGAAATGCGTTTCCTGTTGCCCGGTTCCTGCACCGGAGCCACGTACACCTCCGGCGCGCCGGACTCTGTCGACGCAAAGGCCAGCCACCGCGAGTCGGGCGAGAACCTGGCGCTCCATTCATCGAACTGCGTTGCCGAAAACGGCGCTGGCTTGCGCTTCACCGGCCAGCGGCATCAGCCACAGGTCCCAGGAGGTTTGCCGGGTCTGCCTGACGTATGCCATCCACTGGCCGTCCGGTGACCAGTCCTCTGGGTGAGCAGAGGCGTCGGTTCCGACAAAAGCACGTCTTCATCTCCGGTGCCGATCGCCTTCTTGTAAAGGCTCGGGGCTCCACCATCGGGACGTTCCGCGCGGAACACGACGCGGCTCCCATCTGGCGACCACACAGCCTGACTCTGATTCGTGAGCTCTGTCGTGAATCGTACGGGCGTACCGCGGGCCACGTCGTAGAACCAGATGTCGGCCGTCCCGATGCGGGCGTCCGTGATGTCGACAGCGACACGCTCCCCGTCCGGGGATATCCGCAGAGAGCCAAAATCGTCCGCCGGCCAGCTCGAATCCGCGCGATTGCCGCTGCGGTCATACCAGGCGAGCGAGAACGGATTTCCGCTGCCTTGATAAGCCAGCACGCCGTTGTCGGAAACAGTAAAGGCGCCGTTGCCAAGCGTCCTGTAAGTAGGCGACGTCTTCGGCGATCTGGATTGGTTCCCCGATCAGTCGAAAGCGCACCGTATCGAACTCCTGCGCCAGCAGCGCGCCGTCCTGAACGAACAGCAGGTGGTCCGGCGGGGCGAACACGACGCGCGAATCCATTTGCGTCAGCAGGCTGACGCTCGGAGGAATCGAACGACGCCAGCATGTACGCGACGGCGTCGCGCGCCTGCCGTTGGCGTCCGCGGCGGTCGCCATGTAGAGGAAGTGACGACCGTCGGGCATGAACTGCGGAAACAGGTGACTCCGCTCGCCTTTGGTCCTATCGATCTTGCGTCACGGGGTTTGGCGTGCCTCCAGCGGAAGGCACTCGATAGATGCCCTGGCGCAGCTCGTGAGAACAAGATGGTGCCGTCGCGCCCCCAGACCGCTGCACCTTCCATCTGCGCCGCACAAATCGGTGCGTGCCGGGCCGCCTGTCAGCGCCACCTTCTTCAGCAGCCCGTCACTCGGGGAAAAGAAGCCGATGAATTGGCTGTCCGGCGACCAGAACGGCGACTCGACCGCCCTCAGTTCCCTGCACCGGTTTGGCTCGTGACGGAGTCGAGGGAGCGGACCCAGATCTCCGACTGCCCGTCGTCGGTGAATGCGACCATTGCCAGGCGAAGGCCATCGGGTGAAATGGCGATTCGCGTCCGGTTCTCGGCGAGGCCAATCTTCGTTCCCGGCGGCGCCGCAACGATGAACCGGGTGGTGTCGTCCGCGCAGGCTCGCGACCGCTCAGCAGGCCAGAGCCAGTGCAGCGGTCGTGGCGAGCGGCGACGGCTGCAACAGTCCAGGCCAATGCCTCGCGCCGATGCGACGGGGCGCCTGGCGGCGGCCGGCGCGGTGACGGCGCGTCCCGCTCGTGCCGATCCATTCCAGCTCCAGCTTGACGTCCCGCGCCGTCTGCCAGCGCTGGTCGGGATTCTTCGCCAGGCATCGCTCCACCACATGGTCGAGCGCGGACAACGTGGCGGCGCCCTCGTCGCCGTGGCGTACGGAGGCGATGACGGAGGCTGCGCCGGTGAGAATCGAGGCGATCAGCGTCGCCCGGTTCGCGCCATCGAACGCTTTGCGGCCCGGTGCCCATCTCGTAGAGCAGCGGTCCCGAATGCAAAGATGTCCGACCGCGCAGTCGGCGGCTTTGCCTTCGAGCTGCTCGGGCGCCATGTAATGGAACGTTCCGATCAACGTCCCCTCGGCCGTCAACTGTCTGGTGTTCGACTGACAGCGTGGATGCGGAGGTGATCACCTCAGGTCACGTGGGCTCTTCGCCAGGCCGAAGTCGAACAACTTGGCGCCCGACGCGGTGAGCATCACGTTGCTCGGCTTCACATCGCGGTGGACGATATGCTCACCGGTGCGCGTGGGCAAGCGCATCGGCAATCTCCGTCGCGTAGCGCAGTAGCTCGTTCAGCCGGCAGCGCCCCGCGCCTCAGCCGATCGTCGAGCGTCTCGCCTTCGAGATACTCCATCACCAGAAACGCGCGCCCCATCCTGATCGCCGACGTCGAACAGCGTGCAGACGTGCGGGTGGTTGAGGCGGCGAAATGGCGCGCGCCTCGGTTTCGAATCGCGCGCGACGGTCGGGCCGTTCGGCTAGCTCGGGATGTAGCAGCTTGATCGCGACGATCCGCTCGAGGCGCAGGTCGCGCGCCTTGTACAGCCTCTCCCATCCCGCCGACGCCGATCAACGACAGGATTTGGTACGGGCCGAGATTGGCGCCGGGAGAGAGCCTCATCGCAGCCGGTCTTATGAAATACCCATGAAACTCCGATGGTTCGGTGCGCCTATCTTACATGCGGCCACCGAACGCGAAACCGTAGTCTTCGGTCTTCAGTCTTCGGTCAGTCCTTGTGTGCGGAACTGAAAAACTACCAACCACCAACTACCAACCAACGCTCGCGCTCAGCGAAGCGGCGCGAGCTGCGCGATGGCGCCGTCGAGCGCATTTAGTGCCGCTTGATACGCGTCCCACTGTGCCGCGGGCGTGGCACCGGCGGGTTCGGTCGCCGCGGCCTCCCATGCCGCCGCCGGCACGCCAGCCAGGGTCGCGTGCCGGCCGATCCGCGGCCGCAGCAAGGCCTGCATCTCGGCTGCTGCCCGTGGCCTCGGTCAGCGAGGCGGCCACGCCGACCTGCATGCCCAGCAGGAGCAGGTGGCGATGGCGGCGCGAGGTGACGGCCTTCCGAGCCGCGACGCCAGGCCCAGCTCGTCCTCGTCGAGTCGATCCGGAACCCGGCCGAACTCTTCGGCGTTCGATACGGTGAGGAACGAAATCTCGCCGACGCCGAGTGCCTGGCCCAGCTCCTGCGTCGCTTTGATGCGCGGGTCGAGAATCCCGCGCACGCGTGCCTGGATCTCCGGTGACGACAGCGCCATGCTGCCGAGAAGGTTGCTGCAGTAGCCGACGTGGAAGCCCAGTCGATATGCGCCGACGCGCGTCTCCGCCGCCAGCCGGCCGTCGGCTTCGCGCGACGGCCTCGGTTACCTCGGCCGCTTCGCGTTCCCAGCCGGACGCCGTCGCGCGCGTCGAACAGCGCGCCAGCGACGGCGTGAGCGCCAGCCACATCTGCGTTGAAGCCCAGGTAAAGGCCGGTGATGCCGAGCGTGACCAGCAGGAAACGTTTCACGCCGGCGCGGTAGCATAGCAGCCCCGCTTCAGGCCAAGCTCATGCAACCAGGCCAGCTCATCGCCCACTTCATCAATACGGCCATCATCACCGCCATCGTCGCGGCTCTGGTGCTGTGGCGCTACAAGGCCGGGGTGCTGGCCGGCATGAACGTCGGCGGCGCGGTCGAGCTGCCGATTCCGCCTCCGGCCGAGCGCGCGGCCGCCGCCGGGGTCGCTGCGCCGAACGACGTGCTGGCCTGGGAGCGCCGGGCGCGCCGACGTATTGCCATCCTGATCGCCGTGATCGTGCTGGTGTGTTCCTTGCCGCTGGCCTATCTGCAGGCGGCCGTGTTCGGTGGACGGACGCCCATGCACGTGCTGTCGCAGACCGGTCAGTTCCTGCTCGCGGCGGTGCCGATCGCCGCGCTGCTGGCGGCCTACTCGTGGCGCAAGGCGCTGCTTTACGGCGTCGCGCTCCTGGCCGCGGCGGTCGTCCTGGTGCTCGCCGTCTCCGCGCTGCAGCGTCTGGCCGCCGGCCGCGCGCCCTCGCTGGATCAATTCCTGAACGGCGTCGTCTTCCTGCAACTGACGGCGCTCAACGCCTATGCGCCGGTGCTGGTGATGCTGGCCACCGCCTTGCCGCGCGTGCGCGGCGTGGCGCCGATGACGTTCGTCGGCCTGCTGGTCTTCAGCCTGGCGCCGCTCGGCGGGTCGCAGCTCACGCGGGGGCTGGCGATGACGCGAACCGGCAGCGAGCTGGTGATCAGGGCGGGGCTGACCATCGGCTTCGTCCTGCTGGCGTTGCCCACCGGCTGGATCGCGTGGCGGTGCCTGGCGGCGACCGCGCGGGGGTTCGAGACCAAGCGCATCTCGGAAAGCGAGCTCCTGGTCAACGTGTGGTGGGTGATGTTCGTGTCGGCCTTCGTGATCGACTACATCAACGTCTACGGCTGGTCGTGGCCGCCGTTTGCGGTCGCGTTCGTCGCTTGCGCGGCATTCGCGGTTCTCTACCGGCAGGTGCTCCGGCGGATGCTCCCCGCGTCCCGGCCGCCGCGGCGCACGTTGCTGTTGCTTCGGGTCTTCGCCGACGTTTCACGCACCGAGCGGCTGTTCGATCGCGTGGCGGCGCGATGGCGATGGCTCGGGGCGGTGACGATGATCGCCGCGCCCGATGTTGCGGCGCGCACCGTGGACCCGAGCGACTTCCTGGAGTTTGTCACCGGGCGGCTGCACGCGCGGTTCGTGAAGTCGGGCGATGAGTTGCGAGGCCGGCTGCAACAGCTCGACGGCGAACCCGATCCCGATGGGCGTTATCGCGTCAGCGAGCTGTGCTGCCAGGCCGATACCTGGCGCGCCGCGGTGGTCGGGCTGATCGACCGTGCCGACGCGGTGTTGATGGACTTGCGCGACTTCTCGACCAAACGCGGCGGCTGCGCCTTCGAGCTGCAGCAGCTCGGCCAGCGCCTCGATCCGCGCCGCCTGGTGCTGGCCGTGGACGACAGCACCGATCGCGAGTTCCTGGCGGCCAATCTCGGTGCCAAGGGCGCGCGGATCGTGGCGCTGCCGCCGAGGCGCGCCAGCGATCGCGATCTGGACCGGCTGTTCGAAGAGGTGACGGCGGCCGCCTACGGCTAGATCCGGTGCGCGGCGGCCACCTTGTCGTTGAGTTCGATACCTAGACCGGGCCGGTCCGGTACGCGGATCGCGCCGTTCTCGAAGCGTTCGGGCGGGCTGATCAGGTCGCCGCGCCAGCTGGCTTCGCCCCACTGATACTCCAGCAGGTTGAAGTTCTTCAGCACGGCGCACACCTGCACGCTGGCCGCCGTGGAGACGGGACCGCTGGGGTTGTGCGGCGCCACGCTGACGCCGTTGCTCTCGGCCGCTGCGGCAATCCGCACCAGCTCCAGCAGCCCGCCGCAGTGCTTCACGTCCGGCATGATCACTTCGACCGCCTTTGTACGGATCAGCGGCGCGAACCCGGCGACGCCATACAGGATCTCGCCGCCGGCCATCGGCTGCGTGATGCGCCGGTTGATCTCCAGCGTGTCCTCGACGCGCTCCGGGGCCACTGGCTCTTCGTACCAGGTCAGGCGTTGCGGCTCCAGCCGGCGCGCCACACGCTCGGCCAGCGCGACGTCGAAGAAGCTGTGGCAGTCCACCATCAGGTCCACGTTCGGCCCGACGGCCTCCCGCATCGCGGCGGTGCTGGCGATGCCGGACTCCACGGCCGCTTCAACCGCGGCCGGCGAGGACCCGGCGGGCGGGAAGCCGTCCCACGGCGCGGCCTTGATCGCCCGAAACCCCTCGGCTACCGCGGCCTTCGCGGCCGCGGCAAATCCCGCCGGCGTGCGGGGCGCCGTCGCCCGGTTGACGTTGGCGTAACAGGGGAGCGTGGCCCGCAGGCGGCCGCCGAATAGTGCGTAAGTCGGCACGTCGAGCGCCTTGCCGGCGAGATCCCACAGCGCCTGTTCAATCGCGCTGAACGCGGTAGCCGCTACCAGGCCGCCTTTGACCGCGAGCGGCTCGCCCGCCGCGCGATACGCGCCGATGTCGAGCGGCGACTTGCCCTCGACGAGCCGGAAGAAGCCGCGCAGCGTGGACTCCATCTGCGCCGCGTCCTGCACCGTCGTGTTGGCGAAGCCAAAGGCGTCGGACGCTTCGCCGAGGCCGGTGATCCCGGCGTCGGTGCGCAGCCGCACGAGCAACCACACCGTGCGCTGGCTGGCGCGAACTGGAATCAGCTCGAAACCGGTCACCCGCACGCGCGGCGCGGCCTGCACCATTCCGCAGACGGCCAGGCCAGCAGCGCCGCCGTGGCCACGCCACCGGCACTCGAGGAACGCTCGGCGTGAAGATCCGGTGCCCCAACTACCAACGACCAACGACCAACGACTAACGACCAACTACTCCGGCAATTGCCTCGCCCTTGGGCTCCGGCAGCCACTTGCTGGCGATGACCGCGATCACGTACGCCGTGGTGCCAACGATTCCAGCCGCATAGGAGAGGCGGATCGGCACGGCGCCGCCCGGCATCGAGGTGACGAGCGAGGTGGTGACCAGCGCCGCGCAGGTGCCGATCATCCGCCCGCCGACGTTGGCGGCGAAGCTCTCGCCGGTGCCGCGCAAGTGCGTCGGGTAGACGCGCGGCAGGTAGTTCCCCCAGAAGCTCATCTGCGAGATCGTGGCCAGGCCGACCGCGAAGATGCCCCACTGGGCCAGCGTCAGCCCCACCGACGGCACCAGGAAATACACGGCTGGCAGGATGAATAGACCCGGAATCTGGAACAGATACAGCAGCCGGCGGCGGCCGACGATCACCGCGGCCAAACCGGCCAGGAGCACGCGCCCGGCCAGGCCGCCGAATTCCTGGTACGACTGCACGCCGCTGATGGTCTGCTCCTGCGCCGTGCGCTCGAGCGCGCGCACTTCCTCCAGGCCGGGCACGATGCGCGGCATCTGCTGGATGGCGCCGAAGGCGGCCGCGTAGACGCACGCCATCATCACCGTGGTGACGATGGTCGTGGTGCGGAACTCGGGCGCGAACAGCTCCCCGAAGCTGGGGCGCTTCAACGTGCCAGCCCGCTTCTTCGCCATCCACGCGGGCGACTCGGGCAGGAACGGACGAATCAGGATCAGCGGAATGGCAGGAATCAGCCCCGAGATGAGCGTATAACGCCACGCAATCTGCTCGCCGCGGATCAACGGGAACGACATCTCGTTGGTGACGATCAGGTAGTAGGCGCCGGTGACCATCAGCCCGCCGATCGAGCCAAACGCCTGCGTGTAGCCGATCACCTTCTCGCGCCGCTTCGGATCGTCGAACAGCTCGGCCAGCCACGCCACCGCCGCCACGAATTCCACGCACACGCCCACGAACGTGCAGCAGCGCCAGAACAGCAGCTCGTAGACGCTGGTGGAATAGCCGGCGAAGAAGGCCGCAAACGCGTAGAGCAGGATGCTCCAGACCAACACCCGCCGCCGGCCGAACAGGTCGGTCAGGTAGCCGCCCAGCAGGCCGAAGATCCCGCCCGCCACCGCCGGCACGTATTGCATCGTGCCCACCCAGTCGTTGACCGCCAGGCTGTTGGGCGCCACGCCGAGCAGATCGGCGAGCGCCGGCCGGACGATCAGCGGCAGCATCAGCAGCTCGTAGGAGTCGAAGGCGAACCCCAGCGCCGCGATGATGCAGATCAGCCACTGCACCGGTGTCATGCGGGACTCTGTGGGGGAGGCGACGGAGGACTGGGGCATCGGGTGCGCGTAATCATACCCCGCTATACTTACGGCTTATGGCCGCGCCGTCCGTCACTGCAACCGTCTCCGAGGCCGACCTCCATGCTGCGCGCACGCGTCTGGACGCATGGGTCCGCGAAGTCGTCGCCTGGCATTTCGACCCCGCCACCGGCAGTCCGTTCTGGCTCGATTACGCGAGCAAGCTCGGATGGGATCCGCGGCGCGAGATCAACGGGTTCGCCGATCTGACCCGGTTGGGTTCGTTCCAGGACGAGTGGCTGCGCGGCGGCCCGGTGGAGCGCTGGGTGCCGAAAGGCCTCGCCGGGAAGCCCGTGTTCGTGTTCGAGACCGGCGGCACCACCGGCGTTCCGAAGACCCGCATCGCGTGTGAGGACTTTCGCACCGACTACGAGATCTTCAGCGAAACGCTGCCCGACGAGCACTTCCCGCGCGGTTCGAACTGGCTGATGCTGGGCCCGTCGGGCCCGCGCCGCTTGCGCCTGGCGGTGGAGCATCTGGCCCAGTACCGCGGCGGCATCGCCTTCTGCGTGGACCTGGACCCGCGCTGGGTGATCAAGTTGATCAAGAAGGGCTGGAGCGAGCACCTCCAGGCCTACAAGGATCACGTCATCGACCAGGCGGTCACGATCCTGCAGGCCAACCACGACATCCGCTGCATGTTCACGACGCCGAAGCTGCTCGAGTCGCTGGCGCTGCGGCTGGAATCGATGGGGACGTCGATCCGCAAGATGGGCATCACCGGCATCTTCTCGGGTGGCACCGAGTTCACGCCGCAGTGGAACCGGTTTGCGCACGAGGAGCTGCTGGACGGCGCCTACATGACGCCCACTTACGGCAACACGCTCATGGGCCTCGCCGCCAGCGCGCCGAGCGGCCCGCACAACAACTACAAGATCGCCTATTACGCGCCGCAGCCGCGCGCCGTGGTCGAAGTGGTGGACTTCGACGACGAGCTGAAGGTGGTGGGCTACGGCGAAACCGGCCGCGTGAAGCTGACCACGCTGACCAAGGAGTTCTTCGTGCCCGGCTTCCTGGAGCGCGATGAAGGCGAGCGCGAACCCCCCTACGCGAAGTACCCCTGGGACGGTGTCAGCGGCGTGCGACCCTATCGAGGCTTCGCGGCCACGACTACCGTCGGCGTCTACTGACGATTTCGTAATCTGGACGCAATTGGGGTCGGGTTAACTTAACGGGACAGGACGCGTACGGATGCTGCAGTTGCCAGTTCTCCGGTGGGGTCAGCCCTACACCAGCATGGAAGTGGACCAGGTGGTCCACTTCTCGACCGGCGAGCCGATCGCCACCGTCAGCCGCGCCAACGGCGGCCTGGTGCAGCGCGACATGCGCAAGGCGCAGCAGGCCCGCCAGGCGCTGCGCGCGATCCCGATCGACGACTTGATCGAGCGCGTGGGCAAGGCGGGCGAGCTCTACACCTCGGGCACGCTGCCGATGGGCGACGGCACGCAGACGGCCGACGAGTTCGTGCGCGCGCAGTCGGCCAGCACCGGGCTGCCCGAGCACATGTGCCGCGCCAACATGCAGAAGAACGCGTTCGTGCTGCGTGAGATGCGCAACATCCTCACCTCGCTGACGCGCGGCCTGTCCTTCGACGTGCTGTCCACCGGCCGCGGCGAGGAGCGCGGCGTGCCCATCAGCTACCAGGCGCAGAGCCCGGTGCTGGGCCTGGTGCTGCCGTCCAACTCGCCAGGCGTGCACACGCTGTGGCTGCCGATCATTCCGATGCAGGTGGGGCTGGTGTTGAAGCCCGGGCCCCAGGAGCCGTGGACGCCGTTCCGCGTCGCGGAAGCGTTCTTCGCCTCCGGCATCCCGCGCGAGGCGATTTCGATCTACCCGGGCGAGGCCGACGTGGGCGCCGCGGTGCTGGACGCGTGTCCCAGGAGCCTGATCTTCGGCGGCACGGCCACCGTGGACCGCTACCGTGGCAACCCGCGCGTGCAGGCGCACGGCCCTGGCTTCTCGAAGATCCTGCTCGGCGACGACGTGGTGGATCAGTGGGAGCGCTACCTCGACGTGATGGTCGAGAGCGTGTTCATCAACAGCGGCCGCAGCTGCATCAACGCGTCGGGGATCTGGGCCAGCCGTCACACGAAGGAGATTGCCGAAGCCCTGGCCGCGCGCCTGGCCAAGGCGGAGGCGCTGCCGCCCACCGACCCGAACGCCGGCCTGGCGGCGTTCACCGTGCCGGGAGTGGCGGAGGCCATCTCGCAGTCGATCGACGCCGATTTGAAGGCCGACGGCGTGGTGGACATGACCGCGTTGCACCGGCGCGACGCGCGCGTCGTCAAGCAGGGGCGGGCCGACTATCTGCTGCCGACCGTCGTGCACTGCCCGTCGGCCGAGGCCGCAATCGCCAAGAAGGAGTACATGTTCCCGTTCGTGACGGTGGTGGAGTGCCCGGAGGCCCGGATGGTCGACACGATCGGACCCACGCTCGTGTGCACGGCGATCACCGCCAAGCCCGAGCTGCAGCGTCAGCTGCTCGACGCCGTGCACATCGACCGGCTGAATTTCGGGCCCGTCCCCACCAGCAAGCTCAACTGGCTGCAGCCGCACGAGGGCAATATCGTCGAGTTCCTGTTCCGTGCTCGCGCGTACCAGGAAGCGGGGAGTGGAACGTGAACGGCTGGTTGGTCGTTAGTCGTTAGTCGTTGGTCGTTCCGCCAAGAACTTCTGCATGCGCATCCTTTCCATCACTGCTGGCGCGGCGGGGATGTATTGCGGCAGCTGCTTTCGGGATAACGCACTCGCGGCCGAGCTCCTGAAGCGCGGGCACGACGCGCACCTGGTGCCGGTCTACACGCCGACCCGCACCGACGAGCCCAACGTCAGCGAGCGCCGTGTGCTGTTCGGCGGCATCAGCGTCTACTTGCAGCAGTCGTGGCCGCTGTTCCGGCGTCTGCCCCGGTTCCTCGACCGCGTCTGGGACGCTCCGGGCGTCATCGGCGCGTTCGCGAACCGAGCGGTGTCCTCTACCGATCCGAAGCTGCTGGGCGAGCTGACGGTCGCCACGCTGGAGGGCACGTCGGGTGTCCTGGCCCGGGAATTCGACAAGCTGATCGAGTGGACGCGGGACGAGCCGCCGCCCGACGTCATCAACCTGCCCAATTCGCTCCTCATCGCCCTGGCGGCGCCGCTCCGGGCGGCGTTCAGCCGCCCCGTGTGCTGCACGCTGCAGGGCGAGGAGCTGTTCATCGACGGCCTGTTGCCGCCGTATCGCGAGCGCGTGCTCGACCTGATCCGCAGCAACGTGTCGCACGTGGACCGCTTCATTGCGGTCAGCGACTACGAAAAGGAGTTCATGGCCGACCTGCTGGAGATCAAGCCGGACCGGGTGTCGGTGGTGCCGCTCGGCATCAACGTGACCGGCTATGCCACGGCCGCCCAGCGCGACGACGTGTTCCGCGTCGGCTATTTCGCGCGAGTGGCGCCTGAGAAGGGCCTCCACGTGCTGGCCGACGCCTACCTGCGCTTCCGGCGGCGTCTGCCGCCCACGGCGCAGGTGCGCTGCGAGGCCGCGGGCTACATGTCGCCGTCCTTCCAGCCGTATCTCGACAGCGTCAAGGCGGCGTTCACGGCCGGGGGCTACGGCGAGGAGTTCACCTACCGCGGCACGCTCGATCGCGGCGAGAAGATCAACTTCCTGCGCCGGCTCGACCTGCTGTCGGTGCCGGCGACCTACGACGAGCCCAAGGGGATCTTCCTGCTCGAGGCGATGGCGTGCGGCGTTCCCGTCGTCCAGCCGCGCCGCGGCGCGTTCATCGAGGTCGTGGAGCGGACGGGCGGCGGCGTGCTGGTCGAGCCCGGCGATCCAGAGAGCCTCGCCGAGGCGATGTTCCAGCTGTGGTCCGATCGGCCGCGTCTCGAAGCGCTGGGCAAGCGCGCGTTCGCCGAGGTGCGCGCCCACTATTCCATCGAGCGGTCCGTCGATCGCCTGCTCGAGGTCTATCGCAGCATGGCGGGCGCCCATGCTTGAGGTGACGAGCGTCACCAAGCAGTATCCGACTCCCAAGGGTCCGCTGACCGTCGTCTCCGACGCCACCTTCGCGCTGGGACCAGGCGAAGCCGCGGCCATCACCGGGCCATCGGGCAGCGGCAAGAGCTCGCTGCTCTACATCCTGGGCGCGCTGGAGCCGCCGACGAGCGGCACTGTCAGGCTCGAGGGCCAGGACCCGTTCGCCCTCGCGCCGGCGGCATTGGCCGAGTTTCGCAACGCCAGCGTCGGGTTCGTGTTCCAGGACCACTGCCTGTTGCCGCAGTGCTCGGTGCTGGAGAACGTGCTGGTGCCGACGCTGGTGGCGCCCAGGGGGCAAGGCCGCGGGCCGCCGGCCGACGACCTCGCCCACGCCACTCGATTGCTGCGTGACGTAGGACTGTCGGACCGGCTGGACCACCGGCCCGGCGCCCTTTCGGGCGGCGAGCGCCAGCGTGTCGCGGTGGCCCGGGCGCTGGTGCGGCAGCCCCGCCTCGTGTTGTGCGACGAGCCCACCGGCAACCTGGATCAGGCGTCCGCCGACGCGGTGGCGGCGCTGCTGCTCGACCTGCATCGCTCGCTGCGCAACATCCTGGTGGTGGTGACGCACAGCGCACGCCTGGCCGGGCTGTTCCCGGTCCAGTTTGCCATCACGAGCGCGCGCCTGGAACGGATCCGCTAGAGCACCCCAGCGCGTTGGGATACACGCGCTGGGGCCCCGCTAGAAGCCGATACCCCACTCCTACGGCGACGCGGGAGTCGTGGCCCCAGAAGGCGTCGGTGTGCACTTCGCGGTCCTCGTCGAACGCCGGTCCCTCGTAGCGCACCATCCGATCGCCGACGTCCACGCGCAGGAACACGCGGCTGCTGCCGAACTGCAGGCCGCCGCCGAAGTCGAGGGCCGCCAGCGTCGCCCCGCCCGCCAGCTGGCAGGCGAGCGGCGGCGGGAAGATCAGGATGCAGGGAAACGGGGTAGGCGCCTCGGCGAAGGTGACGAACCCCGGCCGCAGGCGCGCGAACGGCCGCACCCATCCCAGGCGTGGACCCACGGTCACGCCGAACAGCCCCTCGCGCTGGCTCGACGTGAACGCGCGGCCGTCGGGAAAGTCCTGGGGGTAGAAGGTCAGCTCGGCTTCGGCGCCGATCCACGACGACGGGTACCAGGCCACCCGTCCCCCCACACCTGTAGTCGTGGTGTCGAACTCGCCCGAGCCGACGAAGCTCACGTGCACGCCGGCGTCGAAGCGGGTTTGTGCGGCGACCGCCGCGGGAAGGGCCAGGACGACTACGAGGGACGAGAGACGAGCCAGCAATCGCGCGCGCATGAGATCTCCACAAGGCACCGGCACTCCCAGCTTAGACCGGCGGCCGGATTCTCAACAGCAGAAGTCTTAGCCGGTTTGTCCAATCGGCGCGTGGGAATCTCCCGCGCCGAGCTGTCGGCGCTCGTCGCCTCGGGCCAGCGTCCGGTCGTCTTCGACGTGCGTTCGGCGTGGGAATTCGCCCGCGGCCGTGTGCCCGGTGCGCGCCACCTGCCGTTCTGGACCCGCGGCTGGCCGCCGCTGGCGGCCTCGATGCCAGCCGACGCCGCCATCGTCGTGTATTGCGGCTACGGTCCGCGCGCCTGGTGGGCGGCGATGCGGCTGCGCCGCCTGGGGTTCACCCAGGTGCACTGCCTGCGCGGGCACATGCAGGGATGGCGCCGCGCCGGGCTCGCGCGAGGAGCGATCCTGAGGATGAAGCGCCACCACCTGGCCCTCCGCGGCCTGGTTCACTACTGGCGCACCAATCTGGCCGTGGTGCTGGGCGTGGCCACCGCCGTGGCGGTGTTGACCGGCGCGCTCATCGTCGGCGAGTCCGTGCGGGCCAGCCTCAGGGCGCTCGTCACCGATCGGCTGGGCCGGACCGACCACGCCGTGGTGGCGTCCACGTTCTTCCGCGAGTCCCTGAGCGAGGATATCGCCGCCGACCGCGCCGCCTCGGCGCGATTCTCGTCGTTCGTGCCGCTGATGGTGGCGCAGGGTTTCGTGACCGCGCAGGACGGCGGCCAGCGTGTCGGCGGCGTGGCGGTCTACGGCGTGGACGATCGCTTCTGGCGCTTCCACCAGATGGAGGCGGTGCGCGGTCCTTCCGACCGGGACGCATTCCTGAGCCCCGCGTTGGCTGCCGAGCTTGCCGTCGGTGACGGCGCCACGCTGTTGATCCGGTTGCAGCGTCCGTCGGCGATTCCGATCGAGTCGTTGCACGCGCGCAAGGAAGACCTGGGCCGCACGGTGCGCGTCACCGTGCGCCGGGTGTTGCCGCGCTCCACCGTCGGCGAGTTCTCGCTGCGGCCACAGCAGGGCGAGGTGCGCGCCGTCTTCGTGCCGCTGGCCCGTCTGCAGCAGGACCTGGAGATTCCCGGGCGGGTCGAACACGATCCTCGCCGCCCTGTCTCCCGCGCAGCCGAGCGGCGAGGAGCGCGCCAGCGCGGTGCAGGTGCTGCAGGCCGCCGTGCGCCAGCGTGCCGCGCTCGACGACGTGGGCATCCGGGTGCGGCCGCTGCCAGGCCCCCAGGCCATCTCCGTCGAGTCGTCCGCCGGGCTGCTGGACGAGCGGCAGGAACGGGCGGCGCGGGACGGGATTGCCGCCGCCGGCCGCAGCGCACGGCCAATGTTCACGTATCTCGCCAACACGTTGCGCGTCGGCAACCGCGAAGTCCCGTACTCGCTGGTGTCGGCCGTGGACGGCCAGGTGCCGTTTCCAACTCAGCCCGCTGGTGGCCCGCCGCCGATCGTGCTCAACGAGTGGGCGGCGCGGGACCTCAGTGCGCAAGGTCGGCGATCGCTTGTCGATGGACTACTACCTGTGGGAAGACCCCGGGCGGCTGGTCTCGTCGTCCGCCGAGTTCACCGTCGCGGCCATCGTGCCGATCGCCGCCGGCGATCGCGACATGGCCCCCGACTACCCGGGGATCAGCGATTCGACCACGATCGACGACTGGGACCCCCCGTTTCCCATCGATCTCAGGCGCGTGCGGCCGCAGGACGAGGCCTACTGGAACCAGTACCGGACCACGCCGAAAGCGTTCATTCCCCTCGAAGCAGGCCAGCGCCTGTGGCGCAACCGCTACGGCGCCGTGACCTCGATTCGCGTGCCGGCAGGCGCGGACGCCACCCTGGAGACGGCGCAAGCCGCCTTGACCGGCGAGGTGCGCGCACGCCTGGATCCGCTGGCAGCGGGCCTGGCCGTGCGGGACATCCGCGGCGAGGCGCTGGCGGCATCGCGGGGAGCCACCGACTTCGGCGAGTACTTCGTCTACTTCAGCTTCTTCCTGGTGGTGTCGGCGCTGCTGCTGGCGTCGCTCTTCTTCAAGCTCGGCATCGAGCAGCGCGTGCGCGAGGTGGGCCTGCTGCGATCGGTGGGGTTCCGCGCCGCCGACGTGCGCCGGGTGTTCCTGCAGGAAGGCGCCGTGCTGGCCCTCGCCGGCGGTGTGCTGGGCCTGGCTGGTGCGCTGGGGTATGCCTGGGCGATCGTCACCGGCCTGCGCACCTGGTGGGTTGATGCGGTCGGCACGACCGCGCTCAGCGTGCACGTCAGCGCGGCGTCGCTGGCGAGCGGGGCTCTGGGGGGCCTCGCCACCGCGCTGCTGTGCATCTGGTGGACCCTTCGCGGCTTGTCCCGTGTGACCGAGCGCAGCCTGCTCGCGGGCGATCTCGCTGTCGACGTGCCCGACGGTGATCGGCCCGCGCGAGGGCGCCGCGGATGGGCGCTGGCCATCGTGCTCGCGGTGTCGGGCTTGGGCCTGCTGGCCGCCGGGGCCGCGGGCACCGTCGATCAAGCCGCCGCGTTCTTCGGCGCCGGCGCCATGCTGCTCGGTGCGGCGTTGTTGCTCGTCGCAATCTGGGCCCGGCGCCCACCAGGCCGCGCGGTGGCCGGCCGCGGGTGGGGCAGTGTGGGCCGGCTGGGCGCGCGCAACCTCTCCTACCGCCCGGGACGTGCGGTGCTGTCGGTGGCCGTGGTGGCGGCGGCGGCATTCATCCTGGTGACCGTCGGGTCGTTCCGCCGCGGGCCAACCGCCGCGTCAGCCGCTCGCGGATCCGGCACCGGTGGCTTCAGCGTCATGGTGGAGTCGCTCGTGCCGCTGGTTTACGACCTGGGCAGCGAGGACGGACGGCAGGCACTCGGGCTCACGCTGCCGGACGGCGTGCGGCTGGAACCGTTCCGGGTGCTGCCGGGTGACGACGCCAGCTGTCTCAATCTGTATGCGCCGACGCGTCCGCGCATCCTGGGCGCGCGCGCCAGCTTCCTGCGCGAGGGCCGTTTCGCGTTCCAGTCCACGGTAGACGCCAGCGAGCCCGAGCGCGCCAACCCATGGCTGCTGCTCGAACGCCGCTTCGACGACGGCGCCGTACCGGTGATCGCCGACGCCAACTCGCTGGCCTACGTGCTGCACACGCCGGTCGGCGACGACTTCGTCATCGACGTCAACGGGCAGCCGCTCCGCCTGCGCGTCGTGGCGGCGCTGCGCGACAGCATCCTGCAGGGGGAGTTCATCATGGCGGAGTCCGACTTCCTCCGCACCTTCCCCGCGCAGCAAGGGTACGGGCTGCTGCTCGCGGAGGCGCCGCCGGCGCTCGCCGCAACCGTGGTCTCCGCGGTCGAGGATGCGCTGGTGGACTTCGGCGCCGACGCGCGGCTGACGCGCGAGCGGCTGGACGAGTATCACCGGGTCGAGAACACGTATCTGTCCACGTTCCAGACCCTCGGCGGGCTGGGACTCCTGCTGGGGACGGTCGGTGTGGCGGCCGTGCTGCTCCGCAACGTGCTGGAGCGCCGGCGAGAGCTGGCGCTGCTCGGCGCCGTGGGCTATGGGCCGCGGCACTTCCTGCTGATGGCGTTCGTGGAGAACGTGATGCTGGTGGGCGGCGGGCTGCTGGTGGGGGGGGCGTGCGCGTGGGTGGCCGTTGCTCCAGCGCTGGTGGAGCGCGGTGCGACGCGCGCCGATTGGCGTTGGCGGACTGCTCCTGCTGCTGGCGATGCTTGCCACCGGGCTCGTCTCGGCCCTGGTGGCCACCCGGGCCACGATCGGGACGCCGCTGCTAGAATCGCTCCGATCCGAGTAACCTCAAACATGCCCAAGCCGAGCCGCGGGGTTGCGCTCGACAACCCGACTCCTGGTCCCTCGTTGGTCTTGCTGTGCATCGGGTTGGCCTTGGCTGGGCTGGCCGAGGTGCGCGCCGAGGACTGGCCGCAGTGGCGTGGGCCCCAGCTGAACGGCACCAGCACCGAAACCGGCCTGCCGGTGCGCTGGTCCACCACCCAGAACATCACCTGGAAGCTGCCGATGCCCGAGCGTTCGGGCTCGACGCCCATCGTCTGGGGCGACGTGGTGTTCGTGAACGTGGGCGAAGGCGCGCAGCTGGCGTTGTGGGCCGTGGATCGCAACACCGGCACCGTCCGGTGGAAGCGCCCGCTAGGCACCGGCAACCGGCGGCTGATGAAGCAGCAGATGTCGTCGCCGTCGCCGGTGACCGACGGCCGGATGGTGTGGGTGATGACCGGCACCGGCATGCTGAAGGCCTTCGACCTCGACGGCACCGAGCGCTGGGCCCGCGACATCCAGAAGGAATACGGCCGCTTCGGCCTGCAATGGGGCTACGCGTCGTCGCCGCTCCTGTTCGAAGACTCGCTCTACGTGCAGGTGCTGCACGGCATGACCACCGACGATCCGTCCTACGCGCTGCGCATCGACAAGGCCAGCGGCAAGACGCGGTGGCGCGTCGAGCGGCCGACGCGCGCGCGCTTCGAGTCTCCGGACGCCTACACCACGCCGACGCTGCTGCGGCATGCCGGCGGCACCGAACTGGTGATCACCGGCGGCGACGCCGTGACCGGGCACGACCTGGCGTCGGGCCGTGAGCTGTGGCGCGCCGACGGGCTGAATCCCGACAACGACGGCGCCTACCGGCTGGTGGCCTCACCGGTGGTGCACGGCAACCTGCTGATTGCGCCGTCGCGCGAGCGGCCGCTGCTGGCGTTTCGCGCCGGCGGCCGCGGCGACGTGACCCGGTCGCACCTGCTGTGGAGCTTCGATCGTGGGCCCGACGTGCCGACGCCGGTCACCGACGGCACCTACTTCTACTCGATCAACGACCGCGGCATCATGTATTGCCTGGACGCGGCGACGGGCAAGACGGTGTATGGTCCGCAGCGGCTGCGCAACGCCACCTACAGCGGGTCGGCCGTGCTGGCGGACGGCCGGATCTACATCACGGACGAAGACGGCGTGACCAGCGTCGTGCAGGCCGGGCCCAAGTTCGCGCTGCTGGCCGAGAACGATCTCGGTGGATTACACGCTCAGCTCACCGGCGATCTCCGACGGGCAGATCTTCATTCGTACCTCCGCCCATCTCTATGCGATCGGGGCGCGGCGGGGGCGGAAGTAGAGCAAGGCAAAAGGCAAAAGGCAAAAGGAAGAACGCAGAATGACCAAGGCCGGAGCGACGCGTCTCGCGGGTGTCGTCGGCGTCCTCGCCCTCGCGAGTTCGCTGCAGTCGTCTGTCGCGCTCCTTGGCCAGGGCGTCCAGCAGGCCGCCGAAGAGGCTGTGCGGATGGTGGCGGACGAGGGCCCGGGCCTGGGCTTCTGGCCGCGGTGGCGCGGGCCGTCTGGCCAGGGGCTGGCGCAGGGCCGCGGCTATCCCGACCGCTGGTCCAACACCGAGAACGTGGCGTGGAAGGTGGCCGTGCCCGGCCGCGGGAACTCCTCGCCGATCGTGTGGGGCGACCGGATCATCCTGACGACCGCCTACGACAACGGCAGCCGCTTGTCGGTGGTCGCGTTCCGCCGCACCGACGGCGCCAAGCTGTGGGAGACGCCGGCCCCCCAGGGCCGGGTGGACGACAACTCGCACTACAAGAACGGCTACGCCTCGGCCACGCCGGCCACCGACGGACGGCGCATCTACGTCTCGTTCGGACCGCGCGGGCTGCTGGCGCTCGACATGGACGGCAAGGTCCTGTGGCACAAGGACCTGGGCGCGATGGAGGCGTATCACGGCACCGCCGGGTCGCCGCTGCTCTACAAGGACCGCGTCATCCTGTATCAGGATCAG
Source organism: uncultured Acidobacteriota bacterium (assembly GCA_963713655.1). Lineage (GTDB taxonomy): Bacteria > Acidobacteriota > Vicinamibacteria > Vicinamibacterales > UBA2999 > CAWEBF01. The sequence goes on along the minus strand of CAVQMT010000046.1, from coordinate 200,189 downwards.
TTCAGCGGCTCGTTCGTGGCGGCGTTCGACACGGCCACCGGCAAGCAGCTCTGGCGCACGCCCCGCGAGGCCAACACCGGCTGGGGCACGCCGATCGCCGTGCACGTCGTGGACCACGACGAGGTCATCGTCAACAGCCAGCAGGCCGTGCAGGCCTACGACCCGGCCACCGGCAAGGAACTGTGGCGCTGCGGCGGCATGAGCTACGAGGTGATCCCGACGCCGGTTGTCGGCTACGGCATGGTGTTCTGCTCGTCGGGCCGTGCCGGCCCGACGCTGGCGATCAAACCCGGCGGCAAGGGCGACGTGACCCGGAGCCATGTGGCGTGGAGCACGCAGCGCGGCTCACCGTTCGTGCCGTCGCCCATCCTGTATCAGAGCCAGCTCTACATGGTGAACGACATGGCCAGCATCGTCACGTCGTTTGACGCCACCAGCGGCAAGGCGCTGTGGCAGGGGCGGCTGGGCGTGGCGCGGCGGGAAGGCTTCTCGGCCTCGCCGGTGGCCGTGGACGGCAAGGTGTTCTTCACCAACGACGACGGCGAGACGTTCGTGCTGAAGGCCGGCCCGGTCTTCGAGCTGCTGCACGTGAACAATCTGGATGAGAGAGTGCTGGCGTCGCCGGCGTTGGTGGACGGACGGTGGTACTTCAGGACGGATCGGTCCTGGTACGCGATCGGGAAGTAGCAGCCAAGGCAAAAGGCAAAGGGCAGAAGGCAGAAGGCAGAAGGTCCTCTCAAGGCCGCAAACGATAGTGGCTCACCATATCCCGATTGAAGGCACGCTCGACCTGCACGCGTTCTCACCGCGGGACATTCCTTCAGTCGTTGAGGAGTACGTTCAAGCAGCCCGAGAGGCCGGGCTGCGTGAAGTGCGGCTGATCCACGGGCGGGGGAAAGGCGTGCAGCGGGCAGTCGTCCAGCGTGTGCTCGGCCGCCATCCCCTGGTCGAAGATATCTGGGACGCCACTGAGACCCACCTGGGAGCGACAGTGGCACGACTGAAGACTGACTCGACCTAAGGCTGACTGCGCTCTCGGTTTCGACGGGCCGTGTGGCACATTGGCGGCGATGATACGGACGAGCTGCTTCGGATTCCCTTGATATCAGAGCGGATCGAAGCGCGCGTCGAGCAATTCACAGCGCTGACAGACTCTCAGCCGGAACAGCGTCTCCTTCGCTTCTTTCAGCGCGATTCGATTCTTTGCGATGAAATCGAGATGACTAGAAGCGCCCTCGGCTTCAGCGACGTTGGCCCCAATCGACGTGCCTGCCGTGAGAATCTGGTAGGAAAGTGCGCGCCCGATTGGTCCTCGGGTGTGAAGAAACTGCGCCGCGCGCACGACGTCGCAGCCAAAGTCCAGCAGTCGGTCCCTGATATCGAAGGGCTTTCCATCGTTCGTGAGCTTTTGGCGGTCCATGATAAGCAAACCGCAGACCCACTGGACCTCTGGCGCTAGCCTTCTTCTGCCTTCTGCCTTCTGCCTTCTGCCTTCTGCCTTCTGCCTTCTGCCTTCTGCCTTCTGCCTTCTGCCTTCTGCCTTTGCCTTTTGCCTTTTGCCTTGCCTTCTTACATCGCCCCCACCGGCGGCTTGTAGACCACGCCCTCCAGGTCCTCTGGCGGATTCGGATCGTGCAACTTGACGATCTCCATCGGCACCGCGGAGAGGTCGCTGGCACGCCGCAGCTCGAACAGCGTCGTGCCGGTGCAGGCACGATCGATCGCCGGCGCTCCGCCGACGCTCCGCAGCTCGTCCACGTGCGCGGTGCGGAAGTCGATGCTGAAGCGCGACCGGCCCGACGTGTTGGGCACGGTGCCGTGCAGCTGTGCGCCTGAGAACAGAATCAGGCCGCCGGGCGGGCACACCACGCGGACGTCGGACTGCAGTTGCAAAGGCGCCGTGGCTTTGGGCTGCTTGCGAGTGTCGGCCTTCACTTCCTTCGCGGCGTTGGCGCGGCCCACCTTGTTCCACTCGTAATGGTTGTAGTCGCTCGAGGAGTTGGGCACCGGCTCGGACCAGTACCGCTGGTAGAACGCAAACGAGCTCTCCGACTCGAACGGAAAGACCGGCAGCCACCAATTCAACTGGCAGGCGGGGGAGCCGTACCAGATGTCGCGGTGCGGGTGCAGCACGTAGGCGACGCCGGCGTTCAGGTAGTCGTTGCTGGTGGCGACGCGCATGCGCGGCACATCGAAATAGGTGCCTTCGAGATCGCCGGCCAGGTCGCTCAGCAGGTCGCGCAGCAGCGCGAGCGTCCTGGGATGGTGGATGAAGCGCGGCTTCAGCGGCGCCACGATCTCGACGAACCGCTCGACCGGCAGCTCGAACTGCGCCTGCTCGGGCGCCAGCGGCGCGAACGCTTCCTCGATCAGCTGGCGTGCGAAGTCGGTCAGCGCCCTGGTGGTGGGCCGGGGCGAGTAGACGAAGATGTCGCCGCCGTAGAGCCGCTCGCGCCTGGCGCGCTCATCGAGATGCGTGTCGAGGTAGATCGTCATCCCGGCATCCTACCGCAGGATATGTGTTAGATAAATTTGCCTTGGCAGACATTTTCTAATAGAAATTAGACAGGCGGAACCGGAGCAGTTCCCCTTGTCCACGACCGTCACCTTCGCCGATCTGACGCACACGGCCGTCGCCGTGGACGCGAACAACAATCCCCTGGCCGTCGGTTACATCGCCGCCTACGCACGTCGTCAGCTCGGGTCCGAGATCGCCCCGCATCTTTTCAAGTACCCCGCGTCGCTCGCCCGCTTCCTGGGCCGCCACACGCCTGCCGTGGCGTGCTTCACCAACTATATGTGGAACGAGCGGCTGTCGTGCGCGTTCGCCAGGGAGATCAAGCGTGCCGCGCCGCGAACCATCGTCGTGATGGGGGGACCGAATTATCCGGTCGATGCTGTCGAGCAGCAGCGCTACCTCGAGGCGCACCCGGAGATCGATTTCTTCGCCGACGGCGAGGGGGAGGTCGCGTTCGTCAACCTGTTCCGGGCGCTGAGCGACGCTGGCTTCGACGGCGCCCGCCTGCGCAGCCGGGGCACGCCGGTGGCAGGCATTCACTACGTCGCGGAGGGCCGGTTCGTGCGCGGCGAAACGCTGGCGCGGATCCTCGATCTCGACGCGACGCTGCCGTCCCCGTACACCATGGGGCTGCTGGACGAATTCTTCGACGACCGTCTGACGCCGATGATGCAGACGTCTCGCGGGTGTCCGTACGGCTGCACGTTCTGCCACGACGGCATCGCCCACATGAACAAGACCCGGGCGTTTTCACCCGACCGGGTGGACGAAGAGCTGGCCTACATCGAAACCCGCGTGCGGACGCCGACCCTGCAGCTGGCGGACCTGAACTGGGGCATGTTTCCGGGCGACCTGCGCACCGCGCAGCGCCTGGCCGAGTCGCGCCGCCGCACGGGCTGGCCGCGCAACGTCATGGTGGCGACGGCCAAGAACCAGAAGGAGCGCATCGTCGAGATGTCGCGCGTGCTGGGCGACGCGCTGCAGGTTGGTGCCTCGGTGCAATCCACCGATCCGGAGGTGCTGCGGCTGATCAAGCGGTCCAACATCAGCCTGGACGCGATCGTGAAGATGTCCACCCGGGCGAGCCAGAACGGCACCGGCTCGTTCACCGAGATCATCCTCGGCCTGCCCGGCGACACCCGGGACAAGCACATCAAGACCGTGTGCGACATGCTCGATGCCGGCATCGAGGACCTGCGGCTGTTCCAGTTCATCCTGCTGCCAGGGACCGAAGCCAACGACGTGGCGAGCCGGCGCCGGCACCAGTACCGCACCGGCTTCCGCGTGCTGGCGCGCGGCTTCGGACGGTACGAGATCCTTGGCCGATCGGTGCCCGCGGCGGAGATTCAGGAGGTCTGTCTCGGCACCGACACGATGCCCGAGGACGATTACCTGGCCTGCCGGGCGTTCGATCTCACGATCTCCATCTTCAACAACGCCGGCATCCTGCGAGAGTTCTTCCGCGCCGCCGAAGCCCTGGGCGTCCGGCGCTCCACCGTGCTGCGCCGGATCTTCCTGGCGGCGCGTGACAGCGCCGGCCCGATTGCTTGCGTCTACGACGAGTTTCATCGAGCCGAGGCCAAGAACTTCTTTGGCAGCCGCGAGGCCCTCGAACGGTTCCTGGCGGCGCCCGGGGGCATCGAGGCCTATCTGCGCGGCGAGTACGGCGTGAACCACATCTACAAGGCCCGCACGACAGCGCTCGTGCGGCTGCTGCCGGAGGTGATGGCCCTGGCGCGGGCGGCGGCAGAGGAGGCGCTGGCCGAGGCCGGGATCAAGGACGCCCTGATCGGCCGCTTCTTCGACGAGCTGACGCAGCTCTCCCTGGCGCGCAAGTCGGATCTGACCGCTGTCGATCGGGAGATTGAGATCACCACGCACTTCGACTTTCCCGCCCTCCACGCCGTCGGCTACCGGGTGGATCCGCGCCGTGCCTACGTGCCCCAGGGGCTCCGCCTGCGGGTAGCGCATACGGCCGGCCAGCGCGCCGACCTGCGGAAGTACTTCGCCCAGTACGGGACCAGCCTCGACGGGTTGGGACAGTTTCTCCAGCGAAACGACAGCCATTTGAACGGCCTGTTGTATCGGCAGGCCGGCTACGTGGATGACATCGTGCCGCTCGACCTGAGGGGAGACGTCGCGCCGGCCGTTGCCCTGGCTACGCCGGCCTTGGACGCCGAGCTCGATCAGCCGCTGCTCGGCGAGGGCACCTTTCCGGCCGGCCACGGCTCTGGACAGGCGGGCCTGCACCCCCTCCGGCTGGTGAAGACACTCGGCCCGCTGGTCGTGGGGCTCTGCGTTGGCCTCTCGCCGACGCCGGCGGGAACCGGGCACATCCGTCCGGGCGCGACCGGTCGTGCTGCCGGACACGCGCTCGTACACTTCGTCAGGCGCCCCGCGGCCTGACCCTCTCTTGCCTTTTGCCTTTTGCCTTTAGCCTTTTGCCTTCTTCCGACCTACGAAGTAGGTCGGAAGTACAGCACCATCCCCGCGCCGATCGACGCCAGCAGGAAGCCGACGAAGAGCATCGGGTTGATGGCCGACTTCGGCGGATGGATGAACATCGTCACGATCACGTTCACGATCGGCGCGCCGCCGAAGACGAGCGGCATGACGTAGATCGGCAGGCCGCCGGTCCGGAACGACCAGATGATGCACGCGGCGCCGATGGCGCCCAGCGCGCCGGCGATGGTGGCCGTGACCAGTCCGCCGGTGTCGAACCCCGACAGGCTGTTCTGACTGCTCAACCCCACCACGGGGACAATCACGCCGATCAGGAAGTAGGCGACCCCGACGCACAGAAGCGCCTTCAGCGGGTTGCCGAGTTGCGTCTGGCCCTGATGGAGCAGCGCGCCGTACGCGCCCCACGACAACACTGCGCCCGCCACGAATACCACCCAGCCCATGCCCTTTTTCCTCGCTTCTGTCCGCGCCGCGGTTTGAGTCATTCGGAGCAGAGTATACGTTGGGCCGAACGGCCCGGACCCGTGGGTTATAGTGAACCGTGGCCGATCGACTGCCCGTAATTCAGCCTGAGAAGACCGAGGTCGGCAGCTACTTCGTCGCCACCTATCCGCCCTTCTCGGTGTGGTCGGCGGAGAGCGTGGCGCGCGACGCCGATGCCCGCTCTCCACGCGCCGCCGCAGCCCGGCGTGCCGCTGGGCCTCTACGTCCACATCCCGTTCTGCCGCAAGCGCTGCCACTTCTGCTACTTCCGCGTCTACACCGACAAGAACGCACAGGAAGTGCAGGACTATCTCGACGTCGTCGCGCGCGAGTGGGAGCTGTGGCGCGAGCGGCCCGCCGTCGCCGGCCGGCCGCTTGGCTTCGTCTACTTCGGCGGCGGGACGCCGTCGTTTCTGTCGACGCGGCAGCTCGAAGGCCTGGTGGAACGGCTGGTGGCGGCCGCGCCGTGGACGCAGGCCGAGGAAGTGACGTTCGAGTGCGAGCCCGGCACGCTGACCGAAGCCAAGCTGGCGGCCATCCGCCGTCTCGGCGTCACGCGTCTCAGCCTCGGCGTCGAGAACTTCAGCGACGACCTGCTGGAGCTGAACGGCCGCGCGCACCGGTCGCCCGAGATTCGCCGCGCCTACGACTACGCGCGGTCGCTGGACTTTCCCCAGATCAACATCGACCTGATCGCGGGCATGCTGGGCGAAACCGACGACAACTGGCGGGCGTGCATCCGGGAAACGGTGGCGATGCAGCCCGACAGCGTGACCATCTACCAGATGGAGCTGCCGTTCAACACCACGATCAGCAGCGACGCCCTCAAGGGCACGGGGCGGTTCTCGGAGAGCGTGGCCGACTGGACCACCAAGCGGCGGTGGGTGCAGGAGGCCTTCGAGGCGCTGGAGGGCCAGGGGTATCACGTCCGCAGCGCCTACACTGCGGTGAAGGATCCGGCGCGCACGCGCTTCGTCTACACCGACCGCCTGTGGCAGGGCGCCGACATGATCGGCCTCGGGGTGGCGTCGTTCGGGCACGTCAACCACGTCCACATGCAGAACCTGGACACGTGGGAAACCTACGCGGCCGCGGTTCGTGCCGGCGAGGTGCCCTTGTCGCGCGCGTATCGGCCGAATGACGACGAGCGGCTGATCCGCGAGCTGATCCTGCAGCTGAAGCGCGGATCGATCGCCCCCAGCTACTTCCAGGGCAAGTACGACGTGGACGTGCGCGCGCGCTTCCGCGGCGAGTTCGAGTCGCTGGCGGCGGAGGGCTACCTGTCGGCGGCGACGGACCAGGTGGTGGCGCTGACGCGCGACGGCTTGCTGCGCGTGGACTCGTTGCTGAAGCGCTTCTTCCTCCCCCAGCACCTTTCGGTGCGTATACGTAGCCAGGCTGCGCCCGATGCAACCCTGCGGCTTCGCCCGGCTACGACAGTATCTTTTGCCCCAGCTTCGCGGGGCGCGTAGGGATGGTTCCTCGTCGCTGGTCCGAATACCGGCTGCGCCGCCGCGTCAACTTCTACGAGACCGACTGCGCCGGCATCGTGCACTTCAGCTGGTTCTTCAGATACCTCGAGGAGGCGGAGCACGCGATGTGGCGATCGGCGGGACTCAGCATCGCGCCCGCCGCGGGCGGCGTCGGCTTTCCGCGCGTCAACGCATCGTTCGACTACCACCGGCCGCTGCGCTTCGAGGACGAGTTCGAGGTGCTGGTCCGCGTCGCCGCCATCGGCCAGTCCAGCATGCGCTACGACTGTGTGATCTCGATGGGCGAGGTCCGCGTCGCCACCGGTACCACCACCATCGTGTGCGTGGTCAAGGACGCCACCGGTCTGAAGTCCGCGCCGTTTCCCGAGGACGTCATCTCGCGGTTCGAGGTGGCGCCGCCAGTTGCCTCCTGACATGACTCACCAGACGATGGACCGCACTGTCCTTTCCCTGCAGCAGGGCGAGCGCCTGCTGGCCGTGCTGCGCGCCTTGATGGGCCGGAACGCCTTCTACACCCGCAAGCTCAATGCCGCGCGCGTGGACCTGCGCAGCCTGCGGCTGCCCGACGACCTGGCGCGGCTGCCGTTCACGACCAAGGCCGAGCTGGTCGCCGATCAGGAGGCCAACGGCCCCTGGGGCACCAACCTCACCGAGCCGATGAGCGCCTACACGCGCTACTGCCAGACGTCGTCCACCACCGGCAAGCCGCTCCGCTGGCTCGACACCAACGGCAGCTGGCAGTGGATGCTCGACTGCTGGAAGACCGTCTACCAGGCGGCGCACATCAAGCCCGGCGACCGGGTGTTCTTTCCGTTCTCGTTCGGGCCGTTCCTCGGGTTCTGGGCCGGCTTCGAGGCCGGATCGCAGGTGGGACTGCACTGCGTGCCGGGCGGGGGCATGTCCACGCACGTGCGCCTGACCACGATCGCCGACATCCAGCCCACCGTCGTCTGCTGCACCCCCACCTACGCGCTGCGGCTGGCCGAGGTGGCAGCGCAACAGTGGCCCGAGGCAGCGCTGGCGGCCAGCTCGGTGCGGGCGCTGATCGTGTCCGGCGAACCGGGCGGCAACATCCCGGCCACTCGGGCGCGCATCGAATCGGCGTGGGGCGCACGCGTCCTCGATCACCATGGCCTGACCGAGGTCGGGCCGATCAGCTTCGAGTGCTGGGAATCGCCGGGGTCGCTGCACCTGAACGAAGACGCGTTCCTGTGCGAGGTGGTGGACTCCGCGACGGGAGCGCCGGTGCCCGACGGTACGCCGGGCGAGCTGGTCGTGACCAACCTGGGCCGTACCGCCAGCCCCGCGATCCGGTATCGCACCGGCGACGTGGTGGTGCGGCGCGTCGATCCGTGCGCTTGCGGCCGCACCTTTGCGCGCCTGGACGGCGGTATCCGCACCCGCAGCGACGACATGGTGAACGTGCGCGGCGTGAACGTCTACCCGGCGGCCATCGAATCCGTAGCCCGGGAATTCCCCGACATCGTCGAGTTCAAGGCCGTGGTCACGCAAGCCGGCGCGCTGCGGCACTTGACCGTCGAGATCGAGCTGAAGCCCGGCGCCGGCCATGGCATCGATGCGCGCCTGGCGCATCGGTTCCGGGAGGCGCTGGGGTTGACGACACCGGTGGCGATCGTGCCGCCCGGGACGCTGCCGCGCTTCGAGATGAAGGCCCGGCGGTTCGTGGTCGAAGGATGATTGAGCAGATGTCTAGCGAGGCTGCGCCTCGGACCAACAAGCGTGTAGGCTCCGCCTCGCTAGAGCAGTGTTTGATTGCCCGCGCGTTCGCGCGGGCGTAGACGTCTTGAAAGGCCGGTGGAGACTTGACTCATTCGCATGACTTCGGGCCTTTCAAGGCGTCTAGCAACCCCCCGGATGTCGTGGTGATCGGCGGCGGGCCCGCCGGTTCGACCGTGTCTACGCTGATGGCCCAGCAGGGCCTGCAGGTGCAGCTCTACGAGCGCGAGCGCTTTCCGCGCTTCCACATCGGTGAATCGCTGATCCCCGAGACCTACTGGGTGCTGAAGCGCCTGAACATGCTCGAGCGGATGCAGCAGAGCCACTTCACGAAGAAGTTCAGCGTCCAGTTCGTGAACTCGCAGGGCAAGGAATCGGCGCCGTTCTACTTCTGGGACAACAAGCCGCACGAGTGCTCGCAAACCTGGCAGGTGGTGCGCAGCGAGTTCGACCGGATGATGCTGGACAATGCGCGCGCCCACGGCGTGGAGGTGCACGAAGGCGTGCGCGTGCACGACGTGCTGTTCGAGGGCGACCGTGCAGTCGGCGTACGGGTCAAGACCGAGGCCGGACTCGAGGACGTGGCCGCCAAAGTCGTCGTCGACGCCAGCGGGCAGAACGGCCTGATCATGAACCGCCGCAACCTGCGGGTCTGGGACCCGCTGCTCAACAAGGGCGCGATCTGGACCTACTGGAAAGGCGCGTTTCGGGACGAGGGCAAGGACGCCGGCGCGACGCTGGTCATCCAGACCGGCAGCAAGCAAGGCTGGTTCTGGTACATCCCGCTCCACGACGACGTGGTGAGCTGCGGCGTGGTGGCGCCCTTCGACTACCTGTTCAAGGGCCGCACCGACTACGCGAAGACCTACGAAGAGGAAGTGGAGCACTGCCCCGGGGTAAAGGAGCGGGTGCGGAGCGCCACGCGCGTGACCGGCTACTTCGCCACCAAGGACTACTCCTATCGCTCGAAGCAGGTCGCGGGTGACGGATGGGTGCTGGTGGGCGACGCCTTTGGCTTTCTCGATCCGCTGTACTCGTCGGGGGTACTGCTGGCGTTGAAATCCGGTGAGCTGGCGGCCGACGCCGTCGTGGAGGGCCTGGCCAAGGGCGATACCTCCGAAGCGCAGCTCGGGAAGTGGGGCTCGACCTTCAACGAGGGCGTGGACCGGATGCGGCGGCTGGTGTGCGAGTACTACGACGGCTTCAGCTTCGGCCAGATGATCAAGCAATACCCGGAGATGCGCGGCACGATCACCGATCTGCTGATCGGCGATCTGTTCGACGGGCGAGTGGACAAGGTGTGGGCGCCGCTCGAGTCGTTGTATCCCGCCGACAAGACGGTGCCGCTGCCCTGGAACGCCGGCACGCCCGCGGCTGCCGCTCCCGAAAAGGCCAACGAGCTGACCTTGCCGGACGGGCATCGACCCTAGCCGCTCCCCGCCGTGCTTGTCGTCCACGTGGGCGTTGCAGTGCTGGCGGTCGTCGCCGCCAGTCGGGCGCTCCGTCCGCTGTGCCGCATCACGGGACAACCCACGGTCGTCGCCGACATGGCGGCCGGCATCCTGCTCGGCCCGTCGTTCCTCGGCTGGATCGCCCCGGGCCTTTCCCGCCTGCTGTTCGCGCCCGACGCCATCGAGCCGCTGGCGTGGGTGGCACAAGTGGGGGTGGTGCTCTACATGTTCCTGGTCGGCGCGGAGCTGGACTTCGAGCACGCGCGCGCCCAGGTACGCTCGACGGCCGGCGTGGCCCTCGCCGGCTTCATCGTGCCCGTCATCCTCGGCAGTCTCCTCGGCGCCACGCTCGATCCCGGGCTGATGCCCGCCGGGCGCCCCCTATGGCAGGCCGCGCTCTTCATGGGCGTGGCGATGGCGATGACCGCGTTTCCGGTGCTGGCTCGGATCCTGGCCGACACCGGCCTGATCGCCACGCGCCTGGGGGCCCGTGCGCTGTCGTGTGCCGCGCTGGCCGACGTGATCGTGTGGGCCGCAGTGGGGCTGCTGGTCGGGGCTTTCGAGGGCGGCTCTGGTGCGGCGTGGTCGCCGGTGGTCGCGTTCCTGTTTGTGGGAGGCATGCTGGCCGTGGTGCGGCCGCTCACGGCGCGGGTGGCGTCCGGTCCCATCGGGCGCGGTCCGCTTGGTCCGCTCGTCGCGTTGATCGCCCTGCTGGTGGTGGCACTGGCGGCCGAGCTGGCAGGCGTGCACGCGGTCGTGGGCGCGTTTCTGCTCGGCATCGGCGTGCCGCATGAGAGCGCTCTCGCGCGGACGATGCACGCGCGATTGAGCCTGGCCGCCGGCGTGGTGCTGCCGGCCTTTTTTGCCATCGCGGGTCTGCGAACGCAGATTGGCCTCGTTCAAGGCATAAGCGGATGGGCGGCGTGCGTCGCGATTATCATGGTCGCCACCATCGGCAAGCTGGGCGCAACCGCGGCGGCGGCCCGCCTGTCCGGCAGCGGATGGATGGAGGCGACGAGACTGGGCGTGCTGATGAATGTCCGCGGGCTGATGGAGATTGTCGTGCTCAACGTCGGGCTCGATCTCGGGCTGGTGTCGCCGCCGCTCTACACGATGATGGTGCTGATGGCGCTTGCGACCACGGTGATGGCGGTGCCGGCGATTCGCCTGCTGGCGGAAAGAACTGCTGCATGAGGACTCGTGCGCTCGCGGCCGTGATCGCCTTCTCGTGCGGCGTGGGCGCCCTGACTGCCGAGGAGTGGCCGCAGTTTCGTGGCGTCATGGCCGGCGTGGCGGCGGACCATCCCGACCTGCCCGACACCTGGGGTCCGACCAGCAACGTCGCCTGGGTAGCCTCGGTTCCCGGTCTGGGATGGAGCTCGCCCGTCGTGTGGGGCGACCACGTGTTCGTGACCGCCGTGGTCAACAGCGCGCAGCAGGAGCCGCCCAAGCCCGGCTTCTATCTGGGCGACTGGCCCGCCTCCACCGCGCCGCATCGCTGGATGGTCTACGACTTCGACTACCGGACCGGAAGGCTGCGGTGGGAGCGCCAGGTCAGCGCCGCGCCGCCGGCCCAGCCCAAGCACCTGAAGAACAGCTACGCCTCGGAAACGCCGGTCACCGACGGCGAGCGCGTCTACTTCTATTTCGCCGGCGCCGGGCTGTTCGCGTTCGACTTCGACGGCAAGGCGCTGTGGTCGCGCCCGATTGGGGCGGTGAAGACCCGCAACAACTGGGGCGCCGGCGGGTCTCCGGCGCTGCACGGCGGCCGGCTCTACGTGGTGAACGACAACGACACGCAGTCGTTCCTGGCGGCGTTCGACGCCCGCACGGGCAGCGAGTTGTGGCGCGTCAACCGTGCGGAGGGCACCAACTGGTCGACGCCGTTCGTGTGGGAGCACGCGCAGCGCACCGAGATCGTGACGTCGGGCTCCGATCGCGTGCGGTCCTACGACACCGCCGGGAAGCTGCTGTGGGAACTGGCCGGGATGTCCACCATCTCGATTCCCACGCCGTTCGCCCGTCATGGCCTCCTGTTCCTGAGCTCGGGCTACATCGGCGACGCGTTGCGTCCCGCGTATGCCATCCGTCCCGGCGCCGCCGGCGACATCTCGCTGAAGCCAGGCGAGACGTCGAACGCGTCGATCGCATGGTCGTCGCCGACGGGCGCTCCGTACAATCCGTCGCCGCTCGTCGTCGGCGACACCTACTACACGCTGTTCGACCGGGGGTTCTTCACCGCCCACGACGCACGGACGGGCCGCGAGGTCTACGCCCGCCAGCGCATTGCCAGCGACGCCAGCGGCTTCACCGCGTCGCCGTGGTCCTACAACGGCCGCATCTTCGCGCTGAGTGAGGACGGCGATACCTACGTGATCCAGGCCGGCTCCGAGTTCAAGGTGCTGGGCAAGAACTCGTTGAACGAGATGACGCTCGCGACGCCAGCCGTGGCGCGCGGAAGCCTGTTCATTCGTACTGCATCGAAGCTTTATCGATTCACCAAAGGCCCGGGGCCTGGAGCCCGGAGCCCGTAGCCCGTCTGAGGAGGACACGCATGCGATTCACTATTTCCGCAAGCATGATGCTGGGGGTCACGCTGATCGCGACGCCGGCGCTGGCGCAGGCGCCGGCGATTGCGAACCCGACGCCGGGCTGCAAAGCCACGCCGGCCGAGATCGAGTCGGTTCGTCAAGCCGGAATCGGATTCTCGCGCCAGGGGGCAACCCCCGCCGAGCGCGTGGCGCTGGCCGATCCCAGCTACAAACAGCACAACCCGGCGTTCGTGAAGGGCGGCCGCGAGGCTGGCCTTTCCGACTACGACTACTTCAAGTCGCGTTTCGGCGGCCCGCCCCAGGCCGGGCGCCAGGGCGGTGGGCCGCCGGCCCAGGCCGGGCCGACGCCGCCGCAGGGCAACCCGCTCGAGATCGTGATGGTCGAGTGCGACCTCGTGACCATCATCCACAAGAACTACCGTCAGGATCCGACTGCGGCGCCCGGCACGTTCTACGAGGTGTTCACCTTCGACACCTTCCGGGTCAAGAACGGCAAGCTGGTGGAGCACTGGGACGGCGCGGTGATCAATCCGCCGGCGGCGGCGGGCGCTGGGAGGGGTGCGAATTAGAAAGGCGAAAGGCCAAAGGCAGTTGGTAGTTGGTCGTAAAGGCATGATCCGCGATGCGCCTTCGCCTTGCTGCCCTGCTCTGCTGCGCTCGCTTCCCCTGCGATTCGCGCAGATTGCGGTGTCATCCAACGACAACAAGGTCCGGCACGTGGACGGCGTCAACACGGTTGTCGCCGGCGTGCCGGACACGGCGACTCTGGTCGATCTGGGCGTCATGCCGCCTCGGGTGGTCGGCGAGGTGCGCGTGCCGGGCGGGTGGTCGGCGCCGCCGCAAAGCGTTGCCGTCACGCCGGACGAGTCGCTGGCGCTGGTGGCGTCGTCGACGGCCATCGATCCCAGCGATCCCTCCAAGACGGTGGCCAACGACGTCGTCAGCGTCGTCGATCTGCGCGCCATGCCGCCCGCGGTCATCGCGACGCTGCACACCGGCGTGCGTGCGTCAGGGGTCTCGATCAACAAGCAGGGGACGCTGGCGCTGGTGGCCAACCGCGGCGAGGGCACGGTGTCGGTGCTGTCGATTGCCGGGCGGGCCGTGACCGTGGTCGGCAAGGTGGACCTGCGCGCGCGCGACAGCCAGCCCAGCCTCCCGGTATTCGCGCCCGATGGCCGAACCGCGTATGTGACCAGGAACGGCGACCACCGCGTGTCGGTGCTGTCCGTCACCGGCGCGACGGTGACCTATACCGGCACCGACATCTCCGCCAATCTCAACCCGTACAGCCTGGAAATCACGCCAGACGGCGCGGTGGCCGTGACCGGCAACATCGGCAACGGGCCGACCGGCGGCGCCGACACGCTCAGCGTGCTGGACCTGCGCGCGTCGCCGCCGCGCCTGGTCAACACCGTCAGTGTCGGACTGATTCCCGAGGGCGTGTCGATGTCACCCGACGGCCGGCACGTGGCCGCCGTGGTGATGAACGGCTCGAATCTGGCCCGCACCTCACCCTTTTTCAACGACTTCGGCCTGCTGCGTGTCTACCGCCTGGAGGGCACGGCGCTGACGCACGTGGCCGATGTGCGCACCGGGCACTGGTGTCAGGGCGCGGCGTGGAATCGCGCGGGCACGGCCATCGTGGTGCAGTGCGGCGTGGAGCACGAGCTCCAGGCGTTCCGCTTCGACGGCCGCACGCTGACGCCGTCCGGTCGGGTGCCGGTCAGCGGATCGCCGACCGGGATCAGGACGGCGCCTTCGCCCTGAGCGCCGCCATCGCGCGCCGCTCCTCGCCGTGGGGATCGTTCACCAGGCGGCACTCGCGATCGAACACCATCGTGGCGCGCGCGGCTGGCGTGAAGGCCGGCCATGCCGGCAGCCCGGTGTGGGACGGGTTGCCGTTTCTCGCGAAGGCGACCCACGCGCGGCTCATCCGGTCGGCCAGCGTCTGCCGGTCGGCGCCGTCGCCGGTCATGAAGGCGATGTCGTTGACGTGGTCGAAGACGAAGGGCAGCTCCATGCCGTGCATCGACCGCAGCTTGCCCTGGCGAACCGGCGATTTCCACTTGAAGTAATACATGAACACCGGCGCCCGCCCCTGCGCCGCCTTGCGTTCGGCGATGGTGTACGACGAGAGTCGCAGCGGCGAATTGTCGCCGGCGATGATGGCCGCCAGGTCGCCTGGCGTGTGCATGGGCCGGTTCTTGCGATAGACGGCGACCAGGCGCGTGGCCTCGGCGGCGTCGATGCGGAGGGTGCGCGCCACCGACGTGCTCAGCGCGCGATCGTCCGCCGGCTCGCTGGTCCAGTACGCGTCATCCGGGTTGGCGTAGGGGACCCCCTCCGTTTCGTTGGAGCCGCACAGGATCGGCACGTCGGCCGCCAGCGCCGAGGCGGTGGGCTCGAACGGGTGCACGGCGACTGTCTTGCCGTCCTTGATCGGCACGAAGCGCAGCGAGATGTCGCCGTCCAGGGTTGGCGCGCCGGCCTGTCCACCGGCCCGGCCGCCGCCGCCGGTCAGCGCGGCGATGATCCGCTCCGCCGGCAGCTGCGCCAGCGCGTCGGCCTGCGCTCGCCCGCAGGCCCAGGCGGCGCAGCAGCAGCTCGGCGGCCACCTGGCCGTCGGTGGGCTCGAGCGCCGTGATCGCGGTATCGGCCAGCGTCGCCATGATGATCGAGCGGTGAAACAGGCCCTTGGCGGTCGGCATGGCCTGCAACATCGCTGTCTTGCCGCCGCCGCCCGACTGGCCGAACACGGTGACGTTGCCCGGGTCGCCGCCAAAGCGCGCGATGTGGTCCCGGACCCACTGCAGCGCCAGCACGATGTCCTGCAAGCCCAGGTTCGAGCTCCGCGCGAAACGGTCCACCCCCATGTCGGCCAGGTGCAGGAAGCCAAACGCATTCAGCCGGTGCGTCAACGTGACGACCACCACGTCGTGCTTTCGCGCCAGCGATTCGCCGTCGTAGAAGATCGAGTTGCCCGAGCCGGTCCGGAAGCCTCCGCCGTGCATCCACACCATCACCGGCCGGCGTCCGGTGCCAACCGCCGGCGTCCACACGTTGACGCGCAGGCAGTCTTCGCCCATGCCGCCGCTGCCGGTCAGCATGTCGCCGATCTCCGGAATCATGGCGCGGAACGGCTGCGGTGCCCGCGGTCCGTAGGCCACCGTGTCGCGCACGCCGGTCCAGGGCATCGGCGGGGCCGGCGGCAGGAAGCGCGCGTTGCCACCGGTCGGCGCGCCATAGGGCACGCCCTTGAACAGTGCCACGCCGGGACGAACGGCTCCGCGGATCCGGCCGGAAGCCGTTTCCACGATCGGCCCTGGCGCTGGCGCCTGGGCCGACAATCCCCGCGCGGGCAGCCAGAGCGTGGTGCCGACTGTCGAGGCCGCGGCACGAGCCAGGAAGGTGCGTCGGTTCATAGAGCGTAATGATAAACGGGCTCCGGGCTCCTAGGGCTCCAGGCTCCGGGCCACGGGCCGCGTCGGACTACCATTGCTCCAGATGTTGCTGCAGACTGCTTTCTTGCTTTTCACGCTCGTTGGCACTGCGCTTGCCGGCCGCGGCGCAGACCCCCGGGGGGAGTCCTCGCCAACTGTTCGACCAGGCGTGCCAGACGTGCCATGGCAACCCGCAGGTGCCGCGCGCGGCCGATCCCGCGGTGCTGCGGCGGATGACGCCCGAGCGCATCTACGGCGTGCTGACGACGGGCGTGATGCAGCCGCAGGCCTCGTCGTTGAGCGATCCGGCCAAGCGCGCGATCGCGGAGTTCCTGGGGGATCGCAAGCTGGGCGCGCGCGAGTCGGGGGCCGCCGACCAGATGCCGAATCGCTGCGAGCCGTCTTCTGCGCCTCGGCGTGGCGGCGCCCGCGACTGGAACGGCTGGGGCGCGGACCTCGGCAACACGCGCTACCAGCCGGCGCAGGCCAGCGGCCTCCAGGCGGTGCAGGTGCCGCGGTTGGCCTTGCGCTGGGCCTTCGCTTTGCCCGGGGCCACCGCGGTGTACGGCCAGCCGACGGCCGTGGACGGGCGCGTGTTCGTCGGCGGCGACTCTGGCTACGTCTACGCGCTCGATCAGCAGACCGGCTGCGTGCACTGGGCGTTCCAGGCCGAGGCCGGCGTCCGAAGCGCGGTGACGATCGGCGCGATCGCGGCCGGCCGCCGCGGCGCGTTCTTCGGCGATCTCAGGGGCAACGTCTACGCCCTGGACGTTGCCACCGGCGCGCTGGTCTGGACCAGCCGCGCCGACGATCACGCCCTGGCGCGGATCACGGCATCGCCGGTGCTGTATCGCGATCGCCTCTACGTGTCGGTGGCGTCCGGAGAGGAAGGTGCCAGCACCAGCCCGCGCTATCCGTGCTGCACGTTCCGCGGCAGCGTGCTGGCGCTGCAGGCGGCCACCGGCGCCGTGGCGTGGAAGACCTACACCATCTCCGACCCGCCGGCGCCGACGCGGCTGTCGCCGGCGGGCGTCCAGATGCATGGGCCGTCCGGCGCCGGGGTGTGGAATGCCCCGACCATCGATCCGCCTCGCAACGCGCTTTATGTCGGCACCGGCAACAACTACTCGCGGCCCACGACGCCGGCGTCCGATGCGGTGATGGCGATGGACCTCGACACCGGCAAGGTGCTGTGGACGCAGCAGGTGCTCCCTGACGACGCGTGGATCCCCGCCTGCGCGGCCGGAGCCGCGCCGGCCGGCAACTGCCCCGAGAACATCGGGCCCGACTACGATTTCGGCGCGTCGCCGATCCTGAAGACGATTGCCGGCGGCCGGCGGCTGGTCATCACCGTGGCCAAGAGCGGCGTGGCGTGGGCGATGGACCCCGATCGCGGCGGCGCGGTGGTGTGGAAGACGCCGCCGCCCAAGACGGCGCCCGGGCCCGAGGGCGAAATGGTGTGGGGCGGAGCCGCCGACGATCGACACCTCTATGTCGGCCTGACGAGCGGCGGCGTCGCCGCCTATCGCCTGGCCACCGGCGAGCCCGCGTGGACGACACCGCTGGCGCCCGCCGCGCCCACGCGCCGCGCGGGCCAGAGCGGCGCAGTGACCGTCACGCCGGGCATGGTCTTCTCCGGCGGCTGGGACGGCGTGCTCCGCGCCCTCGAGGCCGATTCCGGCCGCGTCGTCTGGCAATACGACACGCTGCGGGAGTTCGAGACCGTGAACCGGATGCCGGGCCGCGGCGGGTCGATGGGGGCGCCCGGGCCAACCGTGGCGGGCGGGATGGTGTTCGTCGGCTCGGGCTACATCGGCGTGCGCAACGGCACGCCCGGTAACGTCCTGCTGGCGTTCGGTGTAGAGTCGCGCTGAGGGCGAGCGAGGCTTTGCCTCGCTCGCGCAGTGTCTGTCTGGGCCCAGCCTTCGGCGGGCCGGGAGTCTCTGCTCAAAGGAGGCATCGTGAAGCGCATCGGCGTGGTGCTGCTCGTGGCCTGCGTGGTTCAGGTCCCGCTGATGGGGCAGTGGCTGAAGCAGCCGACCGCCGGCCTGCCGCGCACGCCCGACGGCAAGCCCGACCTGGCTGCCCCGGTGCCGCGAGGCGAGGCCGGGCGGCCCGTGCTCGTCAGGCCTCTGGCGTCCCGCGCCGTCGCTGGTCGGCGACATCACCCGCGGCTACACCGGTGGGCGGTGCCGTTCCAGCCGTGGGCCGAGACGCTGTTCAAGAAGCGGGTGGCGGACTTCGCGCGCGACGACCCGTCGGCGAAGTGCATCATGGGCGGCGTGCCGCGGGCCGACTTCGTGCCGTATCCGTTCAAGATCCTCGAAGTGCCGGGGATGGTCGTGATCCTCTACGAAGCCATCCAGGGCTACCGCCAGATCTTCACCGATGGCCGCCAGTTGCCCAAGGACCCGAACCCCGCGTGGATGGGCTACTCGGTTGGCCGCTGGGAGGGCGATGTGTTCGTGGTCGAGTCGTCGGGCTTCAACGACGACGTCTGGCTGGACAACATGGGCCGCCCGGCGACCGGCGCGTTGCGTGTCACCGAGCGCTTCGTACGGCGCACCGTGGGCCAGATGGACATCGAGATCACCATCGACGACCCCAAGGCCTATACGCGGCCGTGGAACGTCACCCAGCGGCTGGCGCTTCAGCCCGATACCGAGCTGCTCGAGTACATCTGCAACGAGAACAATCGGTACTTCGAGATTTTGCCCAAGGTCGCGAAGTAACCGTTGGTCGTTCGTCGTTCGTCCTCGCAGGCGCGGAGGTGGTCGATCCAACGGTTCAGCAGCGCCCAGTAGCCGCAGAGCGTATACACCTCGCCGACAAGGCTCATCGACTCCCGCCAGACCAGGAGTCTCGAAGGCGCGGGCCATCGAGTGTCGGGACAAGTTGTGCCCAGTCGCGCCGCAGGTGAAATGGCTCGTGGCGCCAAGGGCGCTGAACCTGCAACCAGCAACGGCGGCAAATCGTTCGACCGCCATCACTGGCTCAGAGCGCAGAACGTCGATACGACCTACGACCGACAAGGCTAACGACGCCCGATCGGACCTGGAGCCCTCGCATCGAGCGGCCGATCGTTCGATCGCCATCACTGGCCAGTCGCAGAGCGACCCATGGCCCACGTCGTGACGGCGTGCCGGTCGGGCGTCGCGGGCATCGGCGTCAGTCCAGCTTGAAGTTGACGGTCACGGTCATGATGACCGCGATCGGTTCGCCGTTGAGCTGCGGCGGGGTGAAGCGCCACTGCCGGACGGCGTCGAGTGCGGCCTGGCCGAGGAACGGGATCGGCCGCAGCACCTCTGCGTCCACCACCCGGCCATCCACGCCGATCGTCGCCTGGATGATGACGATGCCCTGGATCTTCGCGTCGCGAGCCATCCGCGGGTATTCGGGTGCGACGTCGTGAATCTTCGTCGGGGCGGTGACCGCGCCGCCGACCCGCATGGGTGCGCGCGGTGCCGGAGGCAGGCGGCGGCGTGAGAGCCGCGACCCGATCGTCGGCCCCCGTCGCCGAAGACTGGTACCGCTGAACGTCGAGCCGGGGGCGACGTCGCCGAGATCGGTCGGCGGGCGCACCGGCGCCTCCGGTGTGATGCTCGAGGGCGCGTCCATCGGCGCGGCGTTGGGATTCGGTGGTGGCACCGCCGCCGTCGTGGCGGCCGGCGGAATGGGGCGTGGAGGCTCCGGCGGCAGGTCCGGCGGGGTGAGCACTACGGCCGTGAAGTCGTCGGGCAGCGGCAGCACGTCGGTGGCCACCAGCGGCACGACGATCAGCGCCGTCAGGGCCGCCGCGTGCGCGGCCAGGGACAACGGCAGGGTGAATCGCGACCGCGTGCCGATATGGGCAGGCGGATCGGTGACCGTTCCGAACAGATCGCGAGGCATGTCCATCCTCCCCGCGCATCACGCCCATCGAGGCGCGTGATGCGCGTTCGAAGGACGACTCTTCGGATCCGATCGAAGTCGTCAGTTGTATAGCTTTGACACCGGGGAAGACGAGGGGTTCCCGAGCGCAGTGCGGAACTGCACTAGTGGGTGTGAAACTCCAGGGCTAGACCGAAGACTGAAGCTGACTAACGCGTCGCGTTCTCATCCGCGCGGGCACCGGAAAGCATGCCGCGCAAACTGTAATTCCCTTCATGGCACGCGTATTCGTAGATCTCGCCCTTGGCCCGCTTCCAGTAGATCGCGGCGGTCCACGGCGCGGTCCACACCGTGGGATCGTCCACGGTGAACTCGTAGCGCAGCGTGTCGGCGCTCTGCAGCGTGAACCGCTCGGTGAGGCGCAGGTTCTGATCGGACTGGCGGAACAGGCCGCCCATGTAGTTGCCGTCCGGATGGAAATTCGCGGTCTCGACCACCAGCGTGTCGCCGTCCCAGCGTCCGCGCGGCTCGCCGAGATAGCGGCGATGCACTGTCGACAACTGCGGCCGTCCGTCGAGCGGGATGACGCGCACGTCGTGGATCTTCTCCATCTCGATCGCGATCGTGCCAGGCGTCTGGACGATGCGGTACAGGCTCATGTAGGCGGCAAACAGGTCGGGCACGCCGTAGCTGATGCACCGATCCTGCAGGCTGAAGTCCCGCGCGCTCGCGGGACGCTGCCGTCCTGCGGCCGCGGCGGCGGTGCGACGCCGCGCGCGCCTTGAGGAACTTCTGGCGTGTAAGGCGGCAGCCGGCCGTCCGCCGGCGACTCGATCAGCGACGTGCGCGGCTCGAAGAAGCGATCGGGCAGCCAGTTCGAGCTGTAGGTGCCGGTGGCGCCCAGCTGGCGCGGACGGTTCTGGTCGAGCAGCGCCAGGTACAGCGCATCGCCGAAGACCGCATCCGACTCAGGCCCGAACACCACGCCGGCGCGACGCTGCAGGTCGGCCAGCTCGCTCGTCGCTGAGCCGCGGCTTGTTCGCGAACTCCCGCGGCCGCTCGAGCGGCGTGGCGCTGTTGTTCTCCCACACACCCTGCAGATCGGGGCGGCCGTCGGCCAGCCGCGGCACCGTCCACGCCGATTGAGCACTCGAGATCGCGGCCAGGGCGATCACGCCCACGCACGCGACGAACAGTCGCCGATTGGTCATCGCCGACCTCCCTCTAATTGCGCTTGATGTGTTCGGTCGAGCGCTCGTTCTCGTTGCAGATGAACTCGATCATCTCCTGGTCCACCATGATCCTCTGGTTCACCCGGACGGTGATCGGCTTGGTCAACGCCTTCGGGTCGTCGATCGTCACGTCGATCTCGAGCGTGCCGAAGGTCGGCCGGCGGAACCGCTCGGTCATCTTCAGCGCGTCGCTGTAGGGGGTGCCATTGACGTCGTGCCACCCGGCACGCTCCTCGCCGTAGAAGTTGGTGGTCTCGACCACCAGCGTGTCGCCCTCGTACCAGCCGCGCGAATAGCCGAACCACCACGGCTGCGGATCGTTGGTCGGCGCCGGCCGGCCGTCCATGTAGATGTAGCGCAGCCCGTAATTCGACTCATAGGTAATGAGCATCAGGTTCCTGGTCTGGACGATCTGCCGCGGCTGCGGGTGGTTGTGGTACTGCATCAGGCCGATGGGCAGGCACCACACGTCGGGGTTGTCCTTCATGTTGTCGGCCATGCGCTTCTTCTTCAGCGCTTCGGCCCACGGCGTCATCGGCAGCGGGTAGCCGCGCCCGGCCACCTCGCCGAACGTGGACAAGGGAATGCCGTCCGGCGTGGTCGTGGGCGGGGGAGGCGCGCCGGCGGCCTGGCCGCGTCCACCGCCACCGCCGCCGAACCGCTGCCAGATGCCCGAAAAGTCCACTTTGCCGTCCGCCGTGCGCGGAGCGGGGCCGTCGAGGACCGGCTTGCCGTCGGCCGCGCGCGGAACGCCAGGCGTCGGAAACGAGGGCCACTGCGCGTCCAAGCTGGGCGCGAAAGCGGCACAGATGCAGAGCGCGCCGGCGATCCTGAACCACACCGTCATTCGAAATCCTCCTCCAACGCAGAGAGCAGAAATGCTCTAACCGGAGCCTGGCGCCTGGAGCCCGGAGCCAGGCGGCTCAATCGTAATACGCCGGTGCCTTCTTCAGCTTGGCGTTGGCGGCGAAGTCGTGTTCGATCCACAAGGCCGCCTTGGTCGACTGCAAATAGGCCTCGATCCGCTCGCGCGAGGCGGCCGACTGCGCGACGTTGAACTCGTTGTCGGGCGGAGCGCGGCGCAGCGTGCGCTCGGGTGGGTAGTGATACAGATCCCCGGCGATCACCACGCGCCCGGTGGACGCGAGGTTGAGCGCCAGCACCTGGTGCCCGGGCGTGTGGCCGGGCGCGGCTTTGATGATCACCCGGCCGTCGCCGAAGACGTCGTGCTCGTCGGTCTCGATGAAGCGCACGCGCGGGACTCTTCTCCCAGGCGCTGAAGAACGACGGGTTGACGCGCGGGTTGTTCGGCGTCCACATGAAGTCGCGCTCGGCGCGCGGTGTCAGCCAGGTCGATGCCGTGAAGGCGTTGAGGTTGGCGGTGTGATCGATGTGCGCGTGGGAGATGGCGACGTAGGTGATGGCGGCCGGCGTGTAGCCGATCTCCGCGAGCTGGCTTCTCAGCGTCCGTGTGACCACCGCCGCCACCGTCGGGTTGACGTTCGGCGCGGGCGCCCTGCGGCTGCGGCCTCGACGACCGCGTCGGGGATGACGCCGACGTCCCAGAGCAGCGTGCCCTTCGGGTGCACGACGAGAAAGCAGGGCACCGGCATCCGGATCTCGCCGGCCTCGGCCATCGTGATGTGATAACGCTCGACGCCCTCGCGGTTGGGTGTCAGCATCCCGCAGTCAAGGACGTAAAGCCGCGCGCTCGCCGGCGGCGTGGCTTTGGCCTGCGACCACAGCTGCGGCTGCACCGCCGCCACGACAGCGAGCGCCGCCGCAACCTTCAACCACTCCTTCATCCTTTAGCCTTTGTCGCCTTTGGCCTGTGGCCTGTGGCCTTCTTGCCTTTTCCTCAAAACCCCACCGCCTGGCCGTCCTTGCGGTGGTCCGATCCGGCGCGGTAGTAGCCGCGGATCGCACCGGAGCCCGTCGCTTCGCCAGTGGTGGGATCGGGCGTGAACATGATGGCCTGATAGCCTCCGAGATCCTCTCCGTTGACGGATCGCACATCGTGACCCATCGTCCGCAGCGGCCCGCCGACCAGAGAGAAGAGCTGCGACTCCAGCGTCAGGACGTTCGGCACCTGCATGTGTCGAAACCTGCGCCATGTCGGTCGCGGCCTGGATGTTGGCGCCCAGCTCGAGCACATTGAGCAGCACCTGCGCGATGCCTTGGGCCTGCATGTCGCCGCCCATCAATGTCACCGTCATCAGCGGCTGGTCGCCGCGCATCACGAAGCCGGCCGACAGCGTGTTGAACGGCCGCTTGTTCGGCGCGATCACGTTCGGGCTTTTCGGATCCAGTGTGAACAGGCCGCCGCGGTTGTGCAGCGCGATGCCGTAGCCGGGCACGGTCACGTTCGAGCCAAAGCTCGAATAGAGGCTGTTGACCCAGGCGACCATGTTGCCGTCGCGGTCCGCGGCGGAGAGCACGATCGTGTCGCCGCCGCTGTCGACGTTGCTGCCCGCCGCCGTGCTGGCGGCTCGATTGGGGTTGACGCGCGCGCACAATGACTTCGCGTGCGGCTTCGACAGCAGCCGTTCGAGCGGCACCGGCGAGAACGACGGGTCGGCGTTGAACGCGTAGAGATCGTTGAACGCCAGCTTCTTGGCTTCGACGACGAAGTGCCAGGTACCTGCGGGTTGGCGGGCCCGAGCGTCGCCAGTGTCTGGCCGGGCGCCCAGGTCGGGACGCAGGCCTCGAGGATGTTCAGGATCTCGCCCGTCGCCCAGGTCTGCGCCGGCGGCGGCAGCGTGAACACGTCGTATCCGCGGTAGGTCGTTCTGGCGGGCGAGGACCACTCGCCGCTGTAATCGGCCAGGTCATCGAGCGTGATCAGTCCGCCGAGACCTGACGACTTGGCGACGATCGCCTTTGCCACCTCGCCCTTGTAGAAGCCGTCGCGGCCCTGCTGCTGCAGCAGGCGGAAGGTCCTGGCCAGGCCGGGGTTGCGTTGGATGTGACCGGCGGCCGGCGGCCGCCCGTTCGTATACCAGGTGGCGACCGAGTCCGGATCGACGTCGGTACAGCACTTGCGCGCGTCGCCGCGCACCGCGGTCACTGCCGGCGTCAGCCGCCAGTCGTGGGCGATGCGCTCGGAGATGGGGAAGCCCTGCTCGGCGTAGTCGATCGCCGGCTGCAGCGTTTCCTTGAACGTCATCGTGCCGAACCGCCGCAGGGCTTCGTCCCACCCCCACACGGAACCGGGTACCGTCACCGACAGGATGCCGCGGCCCGGCATGCCGGAGCCCGGGCCCCAGTTCTTCGGATCCCACTGGTAGCCGAGGGCGTTCATGCGGGCCAGCGTCTGCGCGGCCGGCGCCTTGCCGCTGGCATTCAGGGCGTAGACCTTGCGTTCACGCGCGACGTAGATGACGGCGAACAGGTCTCCGCCGGGTCCGACGTTCATCGGTTCGACGACGCTCAACACGGCCGAGGCCGCCACCGCTGCGTCGATCGCGTTGCCGCCCCGTCGCAGGATATCGAGACCCGCCTCGGCGGCCAGCGGCTGGCTGGTCGCCACCATGCCGTTGCGGGCCATCACCTCGGAGCGGCGCTGCGCCAGCCAGCCTTGCGCGCGATCGCCGGCGACGGCACGGCACCACGGTGGCTGAGGGGAAGCGTCACAGGACCGCGCAGGAGACTGCGCCGTCACGACCGTCAGGGTCGCGCCGATGGCGGACAGCCCAGAAGGGCATCCGGACGGGCAACTGCATCGCCAGAGTCTAGCCGAAGCAGTAGACCACGCCGTCCGTGGACGCCACCACCACGCGTCCCCCGGCGAGCGCGGCCGACGACGTGATGCCGGAGCCGGCGTCGAACTCCCACTGCTTGGCGCCGGTGGCCGCATCCAGCACGTAAAAGCGCCCGTCGCCCGAGCCGATGTAGATGCGTCCGCCGGCCACCGCCGGCGACGCGTCGATGCGCGCGCGCGTTTCGAACGCCCACGCCTTCTTGCCGGTGGCGGCGTCGATGGCGTGCACGATCTTGTCGCGTCCCCCGAGCACGACGCGGCCGCCCACCAGTGATGCCGAGGAGTAGAACGGGAACTTGCGGTCCGGGTTGCTGTAACGCCACACCACCTTCCGCGCCTTGAGGTCGATCGCCACCACGTCGTAGTCGAAGGTGCCGACGTAGGCCCGGTCGCCCTCGATCACGGTGGAGGCGCCGGTGTAGGCGCCGGTCGGCACCTCGAACTGCTGGCGGCCGTCGGCGACGCGGATCGCGCGGAAGAGCCCGTCGCAGCCGGCGATGTAGACCGTGTCGCCGACCACCGTGGGCGTGGCGTGCACCTGTCCCTTGGTCTCGAACTTCCACCGCAGGGCGCCGGTTTTCGCGTCGAGGGCGTAGAGGTGGGTGTCGTAGGAGCCGATGATGACGAGGCCGGCGGTCACGACCGGCGAGCCCTTGATCTCGGAGCCGGCCTTGTAGGTCCACGCCGCCTTGCCGGTCTCGGCCTGCACCGCATGGACGTAGCCGTCGAGGTCGCCGAAGTAGACCAGGCCGTTCGACACTGCCGGCGAAGATTCACCGCTCAGATGTCCGCTGGCGTACTTCCAGCGCGGCTTGCCGGTGGCGAAGTCGATGGCGTGCAGCTCGCCGTTGCCGGCGACGATATAGGCGACGCCGCCGGCCACGGCAGGCGACGAGTCGATCATGTCGCCGGTCTCGTAGCGCCACAGCACCTTCAGCGATGCGGGCGGTGCCACGGCCGACGTGCCGGTCAGGCGGGGCGTGCCGCGAAACTGCGGCCAGTCCGCCGGCGTCGAGGGCGTCTGCGCCGTGACGCTGGCAATCGCGGCGACCAGCGTCGCGGCGGCGACGATCGCGCGGCGCGTGGGCATGGTGCTACTTCGCCGCGATCGAGAACAGCTGGTTGCGGTTGTTGAGGATGATCGCGCCGTTGGCCGGCGTGATGGTGCCGTAAACCGCGCTGCCCATGTTCATCTCGGCCAGCACTTCCTTCTTCTTGCCGTGCACCAGCGCCACCACGTCGCCGTCCTCGTCGCCCAGGTAGACGCGGCCGTCGACGACGAACGGCGAGCCCCACACCGCCGCCAGCATGTCGTGCACCCAGTATTCCTGGCCGGTGTCGGCGTCGAAGCAGCGGAGATAGCCGCTGAAATCCGCGACGTAGACCAGCCCATCCGCGACCGCCGCCGTCGAGATGGAGCGGCGCACCTTGTCGGTGTGCCAGACCGCGCCCGACTGCGTGATGTCGCCGCGCTTGGTGGCGTCGATGGCGTAGAAGTGCCCGACGCCTTCGCCGTGTTCCGGATCCTGGCCGTTGCCGATATAGATCCGGTCGCCGACGATCACCGGCGTGGCGATGACCTCGTTGCGCGTGCGCGGCCAGGTGGAGTCCTTGGGGTTGGTGTCGAACTCCCACAGCTTCTTGCCGCTCAGCGCCTCGTAGCCGCGGACCCAGCCGTCGCCCTGCGCCGATACCACTTGATCCACGCCGCCGATGCGGCCGACCGACGGTGTGGACCACTGGCCGTGCAGGATCTTGTCGCCGACCGAGTTGTCTTCCCACACCAGCTTGCCGGTGTCCTTGTTGACCGCGATGATCGCCGGCGCCTTCGGCGACGGGATGTTGACGTGGCTTTCGTCCTGGCCGTTCGAGGTGCTGACGTAGATCAGGTCGCCGAAGGCCACCGGCGACGAGTTCGAGAGGTTGTGGGGATAGGAGCCCACTTCCTCCATCATGTCGAACGCCCACACCACGTCGGCGTCGGTCATGCCGGTCAGCTTCTCGTCCTTCGCGCCGTCGTTCTCGTTGTCGCGGAACCCCTGGATGTCGACGCAGAACAGGACGCCGCGGTTGCTCACGTAGTAGAGGCGGTCGCCGATCACGAGCGGCGACGACGCCACGCCCTGGAACGGCCAGTCGTTGGCGCGGCCCGATTCGAGCTTCGGGTGCGCGTGCTGCCACAGGAACTCGCCGGTGGATTCACGGAACGCCATCAGCACGCCGCGGTCGCCCGGCTGCTTCGGGTCGCGCACCAGCTCGTTGTTGGTGCCGACGAAGACCATGCCGCCCGCCACCACGGGGTTGCCGTAGCTCTGGGAGCCGAGGTCGGCCACCCACTTCACGTTCTTCTTGGTCTTCACGTCCCAGTCGAGGGGCAGCCCCTTCATCGACGACACCATGTTGCGGCTGGGCGAGCCGCCCCACATCGACCAGTCGCCGCTCGCAGGGGCCTGCGCCCGCAGCGCCACGGCGCCGGCAATCGCCGCGGCGCCCACGACGGCCATCCGCGAGCGCCGCTCGAAGAGTTCCCTGAGTCCTGTGGGTCATGGTCATCTCGGTGTACTTCAATTCGCCGACAGCTTGAAGTTGTCGAGCATGGCGCCGAACTGGGCGTCGATGAACAGCCCGGGCGCCCCTTCGCGGTTGCCGTTCGGCTCCACCTTTTCGATCGTCCACGCCGCCGGCTCGGGCTGGCCGACGGCCCACGCCTTGCCCTGGGCGCGCACGGCACCGTTGGGCATGTTCTCGACCCGCAGCTTCAAGCGGTACCACGTGTCGGGCTTCCACTCGAAGGGCACGGTGACGGTGCGCGTCGTCTCCGGCTCCCAGGCCTCGATCTTCAGCTTCTGGGCGTTGCCGTAGAGCACCAGCGAATAGCGCTGCGCGGTGATGCCGACGTCGCCCTGCTGGCGGCGGCGCGTGGCCGCGCGGACGTCCGCCTCGAAGCTGTAGTTCGACCAGTTGGTCGGGCCGATGAACGCGCGGATGCGCTTGAAGATGGTCTCGTCGGGCGCCTTCTGCAGCACCTTCTGGCCGTCGAGCGTGGCGACGGCAGATCTTGCCGGCCACGGCGTTGACCCAGCCCGGGGGCGCCGCGCCGTCGGCGTAGGAGTCGAAGGTCTCGGTCCAGGGCAGGGGCCGCACCACGCGCGCCCGCGCCTGGCCGGTCAGGCTGCCCACGGTCGCCTTGATCAGCCCGGCCTGCTCGACGGGGTCGGCCGCGACGGTGAAGGCGCCGTCGGCGAGCGTGCCCTTCAGGCCCTCGAGCGACCACACCGCCTTGTCTTCGCGCAGGAAACGCCCCTTGTCGTCGAACAGCCGCGCCTTGAGCTGCACCTTCTGGCCCGGCGTCAGCACCAGCTCCGTGGGAGTCACCTGCACGTGCGCCGGTGCGCCGGTGCCGACCTCGGCCGGCGTATTCACCGCCAGACCGGTCGGCGTCGTGGCCCGCCGTGCGCCGATGGCGTACACCGCGTCGCTCGACACGAAGAAGATGCGTCCGCGCGAGACGGCCGCTCCAGCGAGCACCTGCTCGGGCGTGCCCTCCGAGCCGCAGCAGCTGGCGACGCTGTTCGGCAGCTCGACGGCGCTCAGGATCGTGCCCTTGTCGGCGCCGGGCCGGACGATGAAGAACTTGCCGCCGTCGGTGCCGACGTAGATCTTGCCGTCGGCGAACACCGGCGGCGCTTTCTGCGCGGTGCTGAGCGGCAGCGTCCACAGCTCCTTGCCGGACGCGATGTCGAAGGCGTGAATCGTCGAGCCGCCGTCGATCTGGTAGACGCGCGGCCCGTCGATGACCGGCGATGAGAACGCGAACTCGGTGCCCTTCACCGCCCACTTGGTGGTCTTGATGTCGCCGGTCGCCGAGCCGTCGAGGGCCGCGATCAGGCCCAGCTCGTTGACGTCGATGTTCTCGTCGCCGTGCGAGACGATGACGGTGCTGTCCTTCACCACCACGCCGGTGTTGATCGCGCGCTTGGCGGCGACGAAGCTCCACACTTTCTCGCCGGTCTGCGGCTTGATGGCGTGGATGGCCCCGTCGCCCAGGCCGGCGATCAGCAGCCGCAGGCCGTTGATGGTGGCAATCATCGGCGCCGCATAGGCGGTGTCGTAGGGACGCCCGCCCGGGTTGGCCAGGTACATGACCTCGCCGGTCCGTTTGTCGAGCGCGATGAAGCGATGGCTGCGGTTGGCGCTGCCGCCCCAGTTCGAGACCGCGGCGCTGACGATCACCAGGTCGCCGTCGACCAGCGGGTTCATCGTCCGGCCGCCGTGCGTGGTGAACGCCGCGAATTCCTCCCCGAAGGAGCGCTGCCAGAGTGGCTTGCCCTCGCGGCTCAGCGCGATCACCTCCGCGCCGCCGCTGAGCGCAT
The DNA here is from genome assembly GCA_963713655.1 of uncultured Acidobacteriota bacterium. GTDB lineage: Bacteria > Acidobacteriota > Vicinamibacteria > Vicinamibacterales > UBA2999 > CAWEBF01. Next base: position 170,817 of record CAVQMT010000046.1, on the reverse strand, counting down.
AGATGTTCCCGGTTTCAGGATCGATCGCGGGAGACGCCCAGCCGACCCGGTGCGACGGCACGTCGCTCTGGAACAGGTTGAACCGGTACTCCCAGACCAGCTTGCCGGTGTCCGCGTCGAGCGCCATCACGCGCTCGCGCAGGTCCACGCCGCGGCCCGCGGGGTTCTGGAGGTAGACGCGGTTTCCCATCACGAGTGGCGCCGAGCGCCCGCCATAGGGCGCGCGCCACAGCATGCCGTCGCCGTTGAGCGTCCACTTCTCGAGGAGGCCGGTCTCGAGCGAGACACCGTCGCGGTTCGGCCCGCGGGCCTCAGGCCAATCCCCGATCGGCACGCGTCGGGGTCCCTGCGCCGCAAGCGGCAGCGCCACCGTCAGTCCGACCGCCAGCACCAGCAGGCTCTTCTTCACCATGGCAAGAAGATCATAAGCGAGGGGCCAGGATCCGGGTATGCGCTCAGTCGGGGCATAATTCCCGGTGCCAGCCCTCCCAACGCATCACCTTTACACGGACGGATCCCTCGTGAAACACGCTTTCGTGCTTGGCCTGACGGCCGCCCTCGTGACGACGCCCGGCTTCTCTCGTGCTTTCGCGCAGGCCCCAGCCGCGACCATCCAGCTGCCGCCGGTGACCGTGACCGCCCAGAAGGAGCCCGCGGATCCCCGGACGCTGCCGGTCAGCGTTACGGCGGTCCCCAAGTCGACGCTGACCAACGCGGGCGTCGGCATCGTGAGCGAGGCGGGGCAGTACTCGCCGAACACGTACTTCACCGAGTTCGCGGCCCGCAAGCTCAGCAACGCGCGGTTCAGGGGCATCGGCTCCAGCCCGGCCAATCCCGGCGTGACCACCTACTTCGACGGCGTGCCGCAGTTGAACGCCAACACCTCGAGCATCGACCTCCTGGACGTCGAGCAGGTGGAGTTCGTGCGCGGACCGCAGAGCGCGCTGTTCGGCCGCAACACGCTCGGCGGGTTGGTGAACGTGGTGTCCTCGCGCCCGTCGCTCTCCTCCTGGACCGGCAGCTTCTCGGCGCCATTCGCCAACGCGGGCTCGATGGAGATTCGCGCCGGCGCCGGCGGCCCGGTGGTGTCGGGCCGGCTGGGTGCCTCGTTCGCGATGGTTTACGGCCAGCGCGACGGCTACACGACCAACGTGATCACGGGCAACGATCTCGACTCGCGCGAGGCGTTTGCCGCCAAGGGGCAGCTGCTGTGGACGCCGTCGTCCACGTGGGAAACGCGCGTCATCCTGAACGGAGAGCGCGCGCGAGACGGCGACTATGCCTTGAACGATCTTGGCGCCCTGCGGGACCGGCCGTTCACGGCCGCGCGCGACTTCGAAGGCTTCACCCATCGCGACCTGTTCGGGACCACGATCCTCAACCGTCACGAAGGCGGCCGCTTCGCGGTGACCGCCACCACGGGCCTGCTGTCGTGGAACACCGAGGACGCGACCGACCTGGACTACACCCCGCTGCCGCTGCTGCGGCGCAACAACGCCGAAGAGGCGTTCCAGTTCACGCAGGAGGTGCGCGTGGCCTCGGCGGCCAACGCGCCCGCACGGCTCTCGGACTCGATGGCCCTGCGCTGGCAGGCAGGCGTGTTCTTCTTCACGCAGAACTACGAACAGAACGCGGTGAACAGCTACGCGCCGTTCGTGCTGTCGCCGTTCGTGCCGTTCCCCGTCACCCAGCAGTCCCCGCTGTCCACGCTGGACGACGTGGGCATTGGGCTGTTCGGCCAGGGCACGCTGGTGCTCAGCGAGAAGGTGGACGTGACGGCCGGGCTCCGGTTCGACCACGAGCAGAAAGAGGGCGTGCTGACGACGTCGTACTCCCCGCAGATTGCGCCGCCGACCAACGTCTCGGAGGAGAAGGGCTTCTCGAACGTCTCGCCGCAGGTTTCGGTGGCCTATCGGCCGGATGGCCGCTTCACCGTGTACGCCGGCACCTCGCGCGGCTTCAAGGCCGGCGGCTTCAACCCCGCGTCGCCCGCCGGCGCCGAGATTTACGATCAGGAACTCACCTGGCTGGTGGAGGGCGGTGTGAAGGCGGCGTTGATGAGCGGGCGGGTGGCGTTGAGCGCCGCCGTGTTCAATATCGACTGGGCCGACATGCAGCTCAACCGGCCCAACCCGTTCGTGCCCGGGCAGTTCTACATCGCCAACGTGGGTGGGGCCGCCAGCCGCGGCGTGGAGTTCGAGGCGCAGGCGCGCGTGGCGCCGGCAGTGGACGTGTTCGGGTCGCTGGGCTACACCCGCGCCCGGTTCGACGACGACAGCACGTCCAGCGGCGTGCCCGTGGGGGGCAACGAGATCCCCAACACGCCGACGATGACCGCCTCGGTCGGCACGCAGATCACGAAGCGGATCGGGTCGGGCACCGATCTCTTCGGCCGCGCCGAGCTGACCTCGTACGGTGCGTTCAAGTACGACGACCTGAACATCGAAGGCCAGGACGCCTATGCGCTGACGAACCTGCGCGTCGGCGCGCGCAACCGATACGTGTTCGCGGAGGTGTGGATCCGCAACGCGTTCGACACGCATTACATCCCGGTCGCCTTCGCCTACGGCCCGCTGGCGCCGTCGGGCTACATCGGCGAGATGGGCCGGCCGAGGACGTTCGGCGTGAGTGCGGGCGTGACGTTTTAGGCAATCGTTGGTCTTCGGTCTTCGGTCTTCAGTCTTTGGTGGGAAGAACACTCGTTATCGCCGCACTGCATTGCTCACTGTTGGCGGCTAGCGCCGTTGCACAAGGAGTCCCCGCGCCGAGTACTGCTGAGGAAGCCGACGCGCTGTTCGCGGGGCGCGAGAGTCTCCCCAAGGCGATCGGCGCGGCGGAGTTCTGGGCCAGACGGCTGGCGGCCAACCCCAGCGACTTCGAGGCGGGATGGAAGCTGGCGCGCATGTGCTACTGGCTCGGCGACCATGTGCCGGCGGCCGAACGGCGGGCGCGGTTCGAGCAGGGCATCGAAGCCGGACGCAAGGCCGCTGCGGCACAACCCGATCGTCCCGAGGGCCATTTCTGGCTGGCCGCGAACATGGGCTCGATGGCCGAAGGCTTCGGCATGCGGGCCGGGCTGCGGTACCGCGGGCCCATCAAGGCGTCGCTGGAGAAGGCGCTTGCGCTTGATCCGTCCTATCTGAATGGCAGCCCGGACCGGGCCCTGGGGCGCTGGTACGCGAGAGTGCCGGGGCTATTCGGCGGCAGCGACGCGAAGGCCGTGGAGCACCTGCAGCGCTCGCTGACCTACGCGCCCCAGAGCATCGCCTCGCGGTTCTTCCTCGCGGAAACCTACCTGGACATGGGCCAGAAGGACGACGCGCGCCGGGAATTCCAGGCGGTGATCGACGCTCCCTTCCATCCAGACTGGATCCCCGAGGAGAAGGAATTCAAGGACAAGGCGCGTGCATCGCTCACGCGCCTTCGTTGATCGGGGCGGGATCCAACCCCCCGTAGGCGCGAATCCGGCCACTGGTGCTGGTGAGCGTGAACATCAGGCGCCGGCCGTCTTCCAGCTTCAGCGTCAGTTTTTCGGGCCCGGCGAGCACGGCAGCCTCGCCCATCCCTTCGATATCGATGCTTCCTACGATCGTCGGGTCAGCGGGTGAGCCGCTCGCCGCCCGGACGACACCGTAAGGTCGTACCAGACGCGCCGGAGCAGCAGGTCGCCGGCATAGATCTCTCCGGTTCCCGTCAGGTGCTCGACTTCGCCGCTGGCCATGAAACCTCCTGCCCTCGAGGGCACACGCAGTGTCCGAATTGTAGTGGTTGAGCCCGCGGCGGGAAAAGCGCTTCGCCCGCCGCTCGGGGGCGGAACGTTCTGGAATCCCATCAGGGCGAGACGTAGGATAGGCGCACCGCTCTCGGAAGGCAGCGACTATATGAATCAGGCTTCCGGCAGGATGCGAACCGCGTGGGTCTCAGCGTGGATGTGTGCGCTTGGGCTGCTGGTGTCTGCGAGTCCGACGCCAGTCGCACAATCGGCAGCCGCAAGGGCCGGCCGCCGCCGGCGCGGCCGCACCAGAGCCACTCCCCGCGACCATCGGATTCAATCGGGACATCCGGCCGATCCTCGCGGACAAATGCTTCCAGTGTCATGGACCGGGGATGCAGCTGGCGAGGCTGCGGTTCGATGAGGAGCAGGGCGCCAAGCGTGCCCTGGGCGGCGGCCGGTTCGCGATCGTGCCGGGCGATCCGGCTACGAGCCACATGATTGCGCGAATCACAGCCGCGGATCCGGCCATCCGTATGCCGCGCAGTCAGAACGGTGCGGCGGCCGGCGAGCCGCTCAGCGAGCGGCAAATCGCGCTGCTGACGCGGTGGATCGAGCAGGGCGCGACGTGGCAGAAGCACTGGTCGTTCATTCCCCCGCAGCGGCCGGAGCTGCCCAAGGGGCTGAAGAATTCGAACTGGGTGCGGAATCCGATCGATGCTTTCGTGCTGCAGCGGCTCGAGCGCGAAGGCTTGAAGCCTTCGCCGGAAGCGGACAGGGCGACGTTGCTGCGGCGAGTGTCACTGGATGTGACGGGTCTGCCGCCAACGCCGGCCGAGCTCGACGCATTCCTCGCGGACCGATCGCCGAACGCGTACGAGAAGGTCGTGGATCGGTTGCTGCGATCGCCACGGTATGGAGAGCGGATGGCGTTCCCCTGGCTGGACGCGGCGCGCTACGCCGACAGCAACGGCTACCAGACCGACGGCGAGCGGTTCATGTGGCGGTGGCGCGATTGGGTGATCGATGCGTTCAATCGCAACATGCCCTACGACCAGTTCACGATCGAGCAACTGGCGGGCGACCTGCTGCCAAACGCCACGCTGGACCAGAAGATCGCCACCGGATTCAACCGCAATCACCGCGGCAACTCGGAAGGCGGCATCGTGCCCGAAGAGTACGCCGCGGAATACGTCGTCGATCGCGTGGACACCACGTCCACGGTGTTCCTGGGCCTGACGGTCGGCTGTGCGCGGTGCCACAACCACAAGTTCGATCCCATCACGCAGAAGGAGTTCTACCAGCTCTTCGCCTACTTCAACAATGTGCCCGAGCACGGAAAGTTTCGGCGTGTCGGCAACTCGCCGCCGTATCTGGCTGCGCCGCTCCCCGAGCAGGAAGCCCAGTTGAAGCGGCTTGACGAGGATCTGACGGCCGCCTCTGCCGCCTATGCGAAGCTTCAGCCGGAGGTGGCGCGAGCGCAGCGCGAGTGGGAACGCTCGCTCGACAGGTCGACGGCCGTGGAATGGGCGCCGACCCGCGGGTTGGTTGCCCATTTTCCGTTCGACAGTGACCTCGCGCCTCAGATTGCGGTCCTGCACCAGGCGAGAAACGCGCGATCTGTCGCCTTTGCGTCAAGCGACGATACGAGCGCTTCGGCCCCGAGCCTGGCGCCCGGCCGAATCGGACGGGCGGCGAGCTTCGAGGGCAAGAACTTCGTGCAGTTCGGCGGCGACGTCGCGGGCTTCGACAGTTACGGCGCTGGAAGAGGCGCGATCGGAGCGAACGATCCCACCGTCACCTACGACGACGGGTACACGATCGCCGCCTGGATCTATCCCACCCGGCCTGACGGCGCGATCGTGACGAGAGACGAAGACATCTTCGAGCCCAACGGCCACGGGCTGAATCTGAGAGACGGGAGGATCGAATACGACTATGTGACCAAGTGGGTCGATGAGGGCATTCGCCTGCGGACGGAGAAGGCGATCCCGTTGAACCAGTGGCATCACGTGGCGCTGACCTACACCGGCTCGCGTTGGGCGAGCGGCGTCAGGATCTACGTCGACGGCGAGGATCAGAAGCTCGAGATCCTGCTCGATGACGTCAACAGCCAAGGCGCCGTGAAGCGGGAGCCGTTGAGGATTGGCGCCGGCGGCGGGCCGAACAACCGGTTCCGCGGCAGTCTCGACGACGTACGGATCTACAACCGGGCGCTGTCGCCGGCCGAAGCCGGGATGCTGGCCGATCTCACGCCCGTGACCGCGATTGCCGCGCTGCCGGAAGACAAGCGCACGACGGCGCAAGCCGATAAGATTCGCGACTACTTCCTGGAGCATGCCCTCCCGGCCAACCTCGCGGACGCCAGGACGCGGCTGACCGAGGCCCAGGCACAGACGAGACAGCTTCTATCAAAGCCTGCCCACGGTCATGGTCATGGAGGAAATGCCCGCGCCGCGCGAGACGCACGTGTTGATCCGCGGGATGTATGACCGACCCGGTGAGGTGGTGACGCCGATGCTGCCGGCGGCGCTCGTGCCGCCCCCGGCCGCGTATCCGCCGAATCGGCTGGGACTGGCGCGGTGGCTGGTGGATCCGTCGAATCCGCTGATGGCGCGGGTGACCGTGAACCGCTTCTGGCAGATGTACTTCAACGTCGGGATCGTGAAGACCACCGAAGATTTCGGGTCGCAAGGGGAGGCGCCGTCGCATCCCGAGCTGCTGGATTGGCTGGCGACGGAGTTCGTGCGCACCGGCTGGGATGTGAAAGCGCTCCAGAAGACGATGGTGATGAGCGCAACCTATCGCCAGGCGTCGCGCGCGAGTGCCGGAGCTGCGGGCGAAAGATCCCGACAACCGCCTGCTCGGGCACGGGCCGAACGCACGACTGTCGGCCGACATGGTGCGCGACCAGGCACTCGTCGATCGCGGGACTGCTCGTGAACAAGATCGGGGGCCCGTCGGTGCGGCCGTATCAGCCCGAGGGGCTGTGGAACGAGATCGGGGGCGGTGGCGCCTACGTGCAGGATCACGGTGACAATCTGTATCGCCGCAGTGTGTATACGTTCTGGAGACGCACGATCCCGCCGCCATCGATGGCGAACTTCGATGCCTCGGCCCGCGAGAGCCACGTGGTCAGACCGATGACGACCAATACGCCGTTGCAGGCGCTCGATCTGATGAACGACGTGACGTTCGTGGAAGCCGCGCGGGTGTTTGCCGAGCGGGTGATGAAAGAGGGCGGCGCGACGCACCGCGAGCGGATTGGTTATGCGTTTCGCGTGGCGACCGCGCGCATGCCGAAAGCGGCAGAAGCTGCCGTGCTCGAGGGGGCGTTCGTCGACAACCTCGAGTTGTTCAGGGCCAAACCGGACGCCGCCCTGAAGTACGTGAGCCACGGCGAGTATCCCCGCGACACCAGACTCGACATCAGCGAGCTGGCGGCCTACACCAGTGTGACGAGTCTCATCCTCAACCTGAACGAAGTGGTGATGAAGGAGTAGCCATGGATCCGCGCCTGGAACGTCGTCAGGCGTCGTGACGCCGGCGGCGCTTTCTCGGCCAGGCCGGTGTCGGTATCGGCATGGCCGCCCTGGCGGAACTGCTGCAGTGCGACCTGTTCGCACAGGGCGCGAGCGCCGAACGTCGAGGGAGGCCTGCCGGGGTTGCCGCACTTTGCACCGAAGGCCAAGCGGGTCATCTATCTGTTCCAGAGCGGCGCTCCCTCGCAGCTCGATTTGTTCGATTACAAGCCGCAGCTCGCCAAGACACACGGGACCGACCTGCCCGACTCGATCCGCCAGGGCCAGCGGCTGACGGCGATGACGGCGGGCCAGACGAGCTTTCCGGTCGCGCAGTCGATCTTTCAAGTTTGCGCAATACGGGCAATCGGGTGCGTGGCTCAGTGAGTTGCTGCCCCACACCGCGAAGATTGCCGACGACCTGTGCTTCATCAAGTCCATGCATACCGAGCAGATCAATCACGATCCGGCGGTGACGTTCGCGCAAACCGGGTTTCAGCTCGCGGGCCGGCCGAGCCTGGGGGCGTGGGTCTCCTATGGGCTGGGGACGATCAACCAGGACCTGCCCGCCTTTGTCGTCATGATCACGGGGAACGGCCAATCGCTGGCCGAGCGGCAGTGGGGCACCGGGTTCATTCCGAGCAAGTATCAGGGGGTCAAGCTGCGGTCGGTGGGCGACCCGGTGCTGTATGTCTCGAACCCGGCGGGCTTCGACGCTTCGCAGCGCGCGCGGTTCATCGAGAACCTGGAGCAGCTGAACCAGTTCCAATTCGACGCCACCCAGAACCCCGAGATCGCGACGCGGATCGCGCAGTACGAGATGGCGTTCCGCATGCAGACCTCGGTGCCCGAGCTGACCGATCTGTCGAAGGAGCCGGAGCGCACCTTCGAGCTGTACGGCCCCGATTCGCGGAAGCCAGGGACTTACGCCGCGAATTGTCTGATGGCGCGGCGGCTGGCCGAGCGTGGGGTGCGGTTCATTCAGCTCTATCATCGCGCCTGGGACCATCACTCCGGCCTGCCCAAGGCCATCCGCGCGACGAGCCAGCAGGTCGATCAGCCGAGCGCGGGGCTGATCCAGGACTTGAAGGAACGAGGCCTGCTGGACGACACCCTGGTCATCTGGGCCGGCGAATTCGGACGCACCGTGTACTCGCAGGGCAAGCTGACGGCCGACGACTACGGCCGCGATCATCACCCGCGAGCGTTTACGATCTGGATGGCGGGCGGCGGCGTCAAATCCGGGATCACGCTCGGCGCCACCGACGACTACGGCTACAACATCATCGCCGACCCGGTGCACATTCACGATCTGAACGCGACGATCCTGCGATGCCTGGGGATCGACCACACGCGCTTGACCTACAAGCACCAGGGCCGCAACTTCCGGCTGACCGATACCGCAGGCCGCGTCTTCCAGAAGGCCCTCGGCTTCGACGCTGGTACTAGTGCTTAAGATTAGGACAGGAGACACCATGAGTTCGCACCACCATTCCGATCGTCGGCGGTTCCTGACCGATGCCGCGTTGGCGAGCATGGCCGTGGGAACCGTGGGATCGGCGGCCGCGCAGACGCCGACGCAAGCTCCCGCGCAGACCCCCGCGGCTCGCTTGAAGGAAACGTTGGCCTATGGCCAGCCATCGCGATTCGACAGCACGGTGCGCCGGGCGCTCGGCGCCGGCTCCGCCATCACGGACACCGCGCTCACCACGCCGCTGCAGGACCTCGACGGAATCATCACGCCCTCGGGCCTGCACTTCCTGATGGATCACGTCAACGGCATCCCGGACATCGATCCGAAGCAGCACAAGCTGCTGGTGCACGGCTTCGTCGCTCGGCCGCTCACCTTCACGCTGGACGAGCTGAAGCGCTTCCCGTCAGTGTCGAAGGTCTACTTCCTGGAATGCAACGCCAACAGCCGCCCGCTGCGCGGTCCCAACGGCGATTCGGTGCAGCTGGTGCACGGGCGCACGAGCTGCAGCGAGTGGACAGGCGTGCTGCTTTCGACGCTGCTGAAGGAGGTGAGCCCGCGGGATGACGCGAAGTGGATCGTCGCCGAAGGGGGCGAGTCGAACAAGTACACGATGAGCATCCCGCTGGTGAAGGCGATGGACGACATCCTGGTCGCATACGCGCAGAACGGCGAGCCGGTGCGTCCGCACAACGGCTATCCGCTGCGTCTCGTGGTTCCGGGCTGGGAAGCAATCCGCTCCGTGAAGTGGCTGACGCGCATCTCGGTGGTGGACTCGCCGGCGATGTCGTGGCACGAGGCTGGCAACAACGCCGACACGGCGCCTGGCGGCAGGGCGCTCGGCTTCCGGTTCGAGCTCGGCCCCAAGTCGGTGATCACGCGCCCCTCCGGCGGTCAGAAGCTGCCGGGGCGCGGCTTCTACGAGATCACGGGGCTGGCGTGGACGGGCGGCGGCCGCGTGACGCGCGTGGACCTTTCTGTGGACGGCGGCAAGACCTACAAGGAAACGCAGCTCCAGGATCCGGTGCTGCCATACGCCCATACCCGATTCCGCTTCGCGTGGGAGTGGAACGGCGAGGAGGCCATCCTGCAGTCGCGCTGCACGGACGAAAAAGGCGAGGTGCAGCCGACCATCCTCGAGGCGGCGAAGGTCCTGGGCGTGACGCCCGACTATTTCATGCAGGCCGATCACTTCAACGGCATCCAGCCGTGGAGGGTCAATCGTGACGGCAGCATCGTCAATGCGCTCTTCTAGACTGTCGATCGCGGCGATCGTGCTCGCAGCTACGGCGACCTTGGTCGCCGATTCGGCGACTGCGCTGGCGCAGGGCCCGACCTTCGGGCTGGGCTCGACGCCGAGCACCGAGGAGATGAAGGCGCGTGACACCGCCGTCTCGCCGCAGGGGACGCAACTGCCTCCCGGCAGCGGCGGCGTCAAAGAAGGCGCCGACGTCTACGCGAAGAAGTGCGCCTCGTGCCACGGACCGAACGGCAAAGGCACTGCACTCCACCGCGGGCTGGTGCCGCTCGGCAACGCCAAGCCGCTGAAGATGGAGGGCAGCCTCGTGCCGTACGCGACGACGGTGTGGGACTTCATCAACCGGGCGATGCCTTGGGCGACTCCCGGCACGATGCCGCCGAGCGAGGTCTACGCCGTCACCGCCTACGTGCTGTTCATCAACGAGGTCATCAAGGAGAACGAGGTGCTGGACGCGGCAACGTTACCGAAGGTGCGGATGCCGAACCGCGACAGCTTCGTCGGTGTGGAGCTGGATTGGAAGCCCGGGCAGCGACGCCCACTCGGGCACTATCCGAGATAGTCCATGGTGATGTCCCCAGCTCGAATGCTCGCGTGCTGCCTGCTGGTCGCCCTCGCGTCCGGGTTGACGGCGGTCGCCCAGCGCGGACCCAACACGCCGGTCTGGTTCGAGGGCGCGCGGCTCATCGCCGGGGACGGGAGCGCGCCGATAGAGAAGTCCGCGTTCCTGGTGGAGGGTGACGCGTTCGCGTGGGTCGGCACGCAGGGGCAGCGTCAGCCGCCGCCGGGCGCCGTTCGCGTGGATCTCTCAGGCAAGACCGTGATGCCCTCGCTCATCGACGGTCACAACCACATCGGGCTGGTCAACGAGAAGGACGGGAGCAACAGCAAGGCGAACTACCGGCGCGACAACCTCGTCGACCAGCTGGAGCGGTATGCCTACTACGGCGTAGCGGCCGCACTGAGCATGGGACTCGAGGCCGACCAGGAACTGGCGTACCAGCTGCGCGACGAGGTGATCCCGAATGCCGCCCGCTTCCTGACCGTGGGGAAGGGGATCGCCGCAACGCCGATCGCCGGCCCTACCGGTGAACCCCGCCTGGGCATTCCCTACGGCGCGCGAACCGAAAAAGAGGGACGCGATCACGTCAAGGAGCTGCGCGCGCGCGGCGTGCGCTTCGTGAAAATCTGGGTCGACGATCGAAATGGGGACGTCCCGAAGATCCAGCCGAACGTCTATCGCGCCATCATCGCCGAGGCGCATTCGAACGGCATGGAGGTTCTCGCCCATCTCAGCCGAACCTCGGGGCTGGCCGACGCCAAGGACCTGTTGCAGGCCGGCGTGGACGGGTTCGTGCACCTGGTCCGCGATCGGGACGTGGACAACGAGTACCTGGCGGCGGTGAAGGCGCACCCGAAAGTATGGAGCGGCCCGAACATCCCGGTGCCTGCCACGCGCGACACGATCGCGTCCCTGGCTGAGACGCTGCCCGAGAAACAGATCGAGAGCATGCGCGCGCAGCTGGCGCAGCTCGAGGCGAAAGGCAACCCGCCCAACGAGCTCTTCGAGCTCCACTGCCGCAACCTGCGCAAGATCCACGACGCGGGGATGGTGATCGGCATGGGAACCGACGGCACCGGCGACGGCTTCGGCGCCCACGAGCAGATCGAGGCCTATACCCGCTGCGGCATGACGCCGATGGAGGCGATCGTCGCCGGGACGGGAACCAACGCGAGGATGCTCCACTTGGATCGGATGGGAACCATCGCGGCGGGAAAAGAGGCCGATTTCAACGTGCTGGACGCCAACCCTCTGGACAGCATCACGAACACGCGCCGTCTCTCGAGGGTCTACTTGCGAGGGAAGGAACTCGATCGCCAGGCACTCAGGGCCAGGTTCGTTGGTCGTTAGTCGCTCGTCGCTACGACCAACGACCAACGACTAACGACGAGCGCTCTAGCCGACAGTCCACAGCGTGAGGTTCGAGACGTCCTTGACGAAGATCCGGTTGCCGGAAATCGCCGGCTGCGTCCAGGTTTCGCTGTCGGCCACCTTGTAGCGCTTGATCGCGTCGAACATCGCGCTGTTGCCGCGGGCGACCAGCAGCTCGCCGTCGTCCTCGAGGAAGAACACCAGGTTGCCGGCCTTGGCCACGGCGGCGTTGCCGCCCTGGCGCGGTTCCGACAGCCACAGTGTCTTGCCGGTGGTGGCGTCCACGCTGTAGTACTGCCCCGAGTTGCGCGTGGACATGCCGATCAGCGCGTTGCCGATCACCACAGGATTGGTGAAGCGCAGCTGGCTGTCGATGTTCTCCCACAGCGTTCTCGGTGGTCCATTGGTTGTTCCGGCGCGCCACCGCGAAGGCCACGGTCGGGCCGCCGTTGCCCGACACGATCACCGACTGGCCGTGCACCACCGGCGTCATCCCGTTGGTGAAGTTCGCGCTCACGAACGGGCGCTCCCACAGCAGCGCGCCGTTGGCCAGGTCCACGCCGACCACCTTGCCCTGGGTGATGGTGACGAGCTGTCTCGTGCCGCCCAGCTCCGCGATCATCGGCGAGCCGTAGCCCGGCCCGTCGCCGTCCCAGCTCCAGCGCACGTTGCCGGTGGCCGCGTCGAACGCGGTCAGCGCGCCTTTCATGTGGCCGCCGACGTGGAAGATGACCAGGCCGCCGTCGACGATTGGCGAGAACGAATGGGTGGTGTACATGGGCACCGGATCCGATCCCGGCTTCTGCCACAGCTGCTTGCCGCTGGCGGCGTCCCACGCGGTCACGATGCCGGTCATGCCGATGCTGTAGAGACGGCCGTTGGCGAAGACGGGCGTGGACTTGGGGCCGGCCCCGTGTCGTGTCGGCGGCCGAGTGCATGGTGAAGGCGGCCGGGTAGCCGGTGCGCCACAGCACCTTGCCGCTGGCGGCGTCCAGCGCCTGCATGGTCTCCTGGTCGTTCAGCCGCGCGAACACGTAGACGCGGTTGCCGACCAGAATCGGCGTCGCGTAGCCGGTGCCGACCTCGACCTTCCAGCGCTGCGTCAGCTGCTCGGGCCAGGCGCTCGGCTCGGTGAAGCTGGCCACCGCCCCGTCCCGGCTCGGGCCGCTCCACTGCGTGTAGTCGCCCCCTGCCCGTGGCCCACCACGGCGCCGCCCAGCAACACGACCGTCACACCCGCAAGTCTCGTCAGCTTCATGTGATGTCTCTCCCGTAACTCGGAATGGACGGTATCCTACCAGCATCAAGGGGTACCCGATGCGTGCGCAACGCCGGTCAACGCTCGCCATGCCTGGCGCCCTCGCCGCGGCGGTCGCGCTGCTGCACCGCCACGCTTGGCGGCCAGGCGCCGGCTCGCCTCGACCGACTGGCCGCAGTGGCGCGGCCCGGAGCGCACGGGCATCTCCCACGAAACCGGCCTGCTGAAGCAGTGGCCGCCGTCCGGCCCCGCGGCGCTTTGGTCGGGCGCCGGCCTGGGCAACGGCTACGGGTCGATTGCGGTGAAGGGCAACCAGCTCTTCGTTCAGGGGCTCAAGGGGCGCGACAGCGTGGTGACGAGCCTCGGGCGGACCGACGGGAAAGTCGCTGTGGACGCGCGTGATCGGGCCGGGCCGCGACAACGATCGCGGGCCGGGGCCCCGCAGCACGCCCACCGTGGACGGCGACCTGGCTGTTCGTGCTGACCGAGAACGGCGACCTGGCCGCACTGCGCGCCAGCCGACGGCGGCGTGGTCTGGCAGCGCAACATCCTGCGCGACTTCAACGGCCAGAACATCTCGTGGCTCCTCAGTGAGTCGCCGCTCGTGGACGGCGACAAGGTCATCGTCACGCCCGGCGGACGCGGCGCCGGCATGGTGGCGCTGGACAAGACCACCGGGAAAACCGTCTGGGTCGCGAAGGAGTTGAGCGACGAGGCGGGCTACTCGTCGCCGATCGTCGCCGACGTGGGGGGCGTCCGCACCGTGATGACACTGACCTCGTCCGCCGGCGTCGGCGTGCGCGCGTCGGACGGCAAGCTGATGTGGCACAACCGATCCGCCGCCAACGGCACGGCGAACGCCACCACGCCGGTGTTCTCGAACAACACCGTCTTCTATACGTCGAGCTACGGCACGGGCGGAGCGCTGCTGGCCTTGACGGCCCAGAACGGCGAGGTGCGCGCGCAGGAGGTCTATTTCACCCGCGACATGCAGAACCACCACGGCGGCGTGATCGTGATCGGCAGCACGCTCTACGGCTTCCACAACTCGATCATGGCGGCGCTGGATTTGCCGACGGGGAAGTCGCTGTGGCGCAACCGCAGCGTCGGCAAGGGCGCGATCACCTACGCCGACGGCCGGTTCTACATCCTCGGCGAGGACCACGTGATGGGACTCGCGGAGGCCACGCCGACTGGCTATCGCGAGACCGGCCGGTTCCCGATTTCCGACCAGGGATGGCCGTCGTGGGCGCACCCGGTGGTCAGCGGCGGGCGGCTCTACATCCGCAACCAGGGGACGCTGCTGGCCTACGACGTTCGCGCCCGATGACCGCGTGATCCGCGGGTCTCGCTAGGCGGTATACTCACCGCGGAGTCAAGGGGGCCCTATGTACGCTCGACTCGCCATGTTGTGGTGCGCTGCTGGATGTGTCCTCGCGTTCAGCGTGACGCCGGCGGTTGCGCAGGTGGATTTTTCCGGGGAGTGGGCGCCGCGGTTCTGGGAAGACCAGCCCGAGCGTGTCCCCGGTCCCGACCTCGGGGACTACGCCGGGATTCCGATCAGCGACGCCGCGCGGCTGCGCGCCGAATCGTGGGACGCCTCGATCCAGTCGTTGCCTGAATGGCAGTGCCGCCCCCACTCGGCCGACTACATCTGGCGCGGGCCGTCCAACCTGCGCATCTCGAAGGAAGTGGATCCGGTCTCGCGCGAGATCGTCGCGTTCCATGCCGAGTGGCTGCGTTCGGTGGACCGCGCCATCTACCTCGACGGCCGCCCGCATCCGCCCGAAGACGCGCTGCACACCTGGTCCGGCTTCTCCACGGCGAAATGGGACGGCGAGATGCTGACGGTCACCGTCACGCACCTGAAGGAAGGGTACCTGCGCCGCAATGGTTTGCCGCGGAGCGACAAGGCCACGCTGACCGAACACTGGATCCGCAACGGCGATTTCCTGACGGTGCTGGAGATCATCAGGGACCCGGTGTATCTCACCGAGCCGTTGCTGCGGTCCACCGACTACGAGTTGAACGTCAACCAGCAGATTCCGCCGTATCCGTGCGGCGTCGTGCAGGAAGTGGATCGCGACTCCCACAAGGTGCCGCACTACCTGCCGGGCACCAACCCCTACACGACGGAGTACGCCATCCGGCAGAACCTGCCGATTGAGGCCACGCGCGGCGGGGCGGAGACGATGTATCCGGACTTCGCCAAGAAGCTGAAGACGCTGCCGCCGGCACGCAAGCCCGAACCGCCACCGGCCCCGGCCCGTCCGGCGCCACGCGCGGCGCGGTAAGGGGGATTTCGTGCTCCGTTCGCTCTCGCTCGCGTTCTGCCTGGCCCTGGCGGCGATCGCGCCGTCGTCGGCGCAGGCTCCTGCGGCCGGCGCGTCGCCGATTCGCATTCTGCCGCTCCGCGGCAACGTCTACGTGCTCCAGGGCGCCGGCGGCAACATCACCGCCTCGGTGGGGCGCGACGGCGTGCTGCTGGTGGACGCGGGCTCCGCGAATACCACCGAGCAGGTGCTGGCCGCCATCCGCCAGCTGCAGCAGCGTCTGGACCTGCGGGATCAGCCGCAGCAGTTCGGCGCCGAGACGCGATCGAGCGTCGCCGGGCGCAACATCGAAGCGCCGCCCAAGCCGATTCGCTACATCATCAACACCCACTTCGATCCCGAGCACGTGGGCGGCAACGAAAAGCTGCGCGCGGCGGGGAAGACCTTCACCGGCGGGAACGTGGCCGGCAACATCGCCGACGCCGCCGAGGGCGCCGCCATCCTCGCCCACGAGAACGTCCTGCAGCGGATGACCACACCCGATGCGGGTGAAACCGTCACGCCGGTGGACGCGCAGCCGACCGACACCTATTACTCCGACACGATGAAGCTGAGCCACTTCTTCAACGGCGAAGGCATCCAGCTGCTGCACCAGCCGAACGCCCACAGCAGCGGCGACAGCCTGGTGGTCTTCCGGGGCTCCGACGTCATCGCCGCCGGGGACATCTACTCGACGGTCAGCTACCCGGTGATTGACACGGCCCACGGCGGCACCATCGACGGCGTGATCAACGGCCTCAACCACATCCTGGACCTCTCGGTGGCGGAGTTCCGCACCGAGGGCGGCACGCTGGTCGTGCCGGGCCATGGACGCATCAGCGACGCGGCCGACGTGGCCTACTACCGCGACATGGTGGTGATGATTCGCGACCGCATCAAGTCGATGATCGACCGCGAGATGACCCTGGACCAGGTGAAGGCGGCCAAGCCGACCGCCGACTGGGAGCCTCGCTACGGCGCCCAAAGCGGCGCGTGGACGACCGACGCCTTCGTCACCGCGGCCTACAACTCGCTGGGTGGCGGCCGGCGGCCGGCGCCGCCGGCACGCGGCGGCGGCGCGCGTCCGGCACCTCGGCCGGCGCGCTGACATGAACACCATGCGCACGATGTTTCGTTACGCTGTCGCAGCCGCGGTCTTGTGCGGCGCAGTCACGATCGCCCTGCACGGGCAGGGCCGTGGCGGCGGTGCCGCCCCGTCGCCCCGAGCCGCTGCGCCGATAGACCTCACCGGCACGTGGGTGCCTCTCATCACCGAGGACTGGCGCTGGCGGATGCGTGTCCCACCCAAGGGCGATTACGCCAGCGTGCCGCTGAACGCCGCCGGCGTGAAGATGGTCGAGAGCTGGGATCCGGCGCGAGACGCGGCCGCCGGCGAGCAGTGCCGCGGCTACGGCGCGCCCGCGGTGATGCGCCTGCCGGGCCAGGTCCGCATCTCGTGGGACGGCGACACGGTGATGAAAGTGGAGACCGAAGCCGGCAGCCAGACGCGGCTCTTCACGTTCGGCGCGCAGCCGCCGCAACAGCCACCAGGCTGGCAGGGAACTTCGGCCGCCTTCTGGCAGCCTGCCGGCGGTGGCGGCCGGCGCGGCGGCGGCGCGCCGGCGCGCGGCGGATCGCTGCGCGTCGTGACCACGAACCTCAAGCCGGGCTACCTGCGCCGCAACGGCGTGCCCTACAGCGCCAACGCGCGGCTGACGGAGTACTACAATCGCGCCAACGAAGCCAACGGCGACGCCTTCCTGGTCGTGACCACGCTGGTCGAGGACCCCACCTACTTGAACACGCGCTGGGTGACCAGCACGCACTTCAAGAAAGTGCCCGACGGCGGACCCTGGACCCCTGGCCCCTGCGAGTGAATGCACGAGCACGCAGCCTCGGCCGGGTTCGATCGGCCTCCCCGGAGAGACGATGACGGTTGCCAGAGTCGTCGCAGAGATCGTCGCTCTGCTGGTTTTCCTTGTGGTCATTCAGTGGTTGGCGTCTCGTCTTTTGCAGACCGACGCATTCTGGCCCTCGGTGATCTATTCGGCGATCTATCTCGGCGTTCGCGCGTTCCTGTTCGCGAGAAAGCGCTCGGTGCGATAGGGCCGGTGGCCCGTAGCCCGTGGCCTGTAGCCTGGAGCCGGTACAATAGCGGCACATGGAAGCCCTGATCAGGCAGCTCCTGGTCGAGCTGGGCGAGGACGCCGATCGCGAGGGGCTGGTCAAGACGCCCATCCGCGTGGCCCGCGCGCTGAAGTTCCTGACCAGCGGCTACGCGGCCAATATCGACGAAGTTCTCAACGGCGCCCTGTTCACCGTCGACTACAACGAGATGGTGATCGTCCGCGACATCGACTACTACAGCTTGTGCGAACACCACCTGCTGCCGTTCTTCGGCAAGTGTCACGTCGCCTACATCCCGAACGGCCGTGTGATCGGTCTCAGCAAGATCCCGCGGCTGGTCAACATGTTCGCGCGGCGTCTCCAGATCCAGGAGCGGATGACGAGCCAGATCGCGGAGACGATCCAGGCCGCCATCCACCCCACGGGTGTCGCCGTGGTCTGCGAGGGCACCCACCTCTGTATGTCGATGCGCGGCGTGGAGAAGCAGAACTCGACCGCTGTCACCAGCGCGATGCTGGGGGCGTTCCAGTCGAGCGCGCGGACGCGCATGGAGTTCCTCGAGCTCATCCGTCGCCCCGAGATCGCTGGCCCATCGACCGCGGCCCGGCTATCCTGCATCGATGAGTGACCGTCGCGCGTGGGTTGCGGGCTGCCTGCTCTTGATCGCGGCTGGGCTGGAGGCGCAGACACAACGCGCGCCCGCGCGCCGGCCGCCGGCCCCGCCGCCACCCGCCGTTCGAACCGAGCCCGCGGTGGTGAAGTGCCCACAGGTGCTCGGCGAAGGTGTGAAGACCAAACGCGCCTACTGCGATGTCTTGATCGAGCGCGACCCGTCGGCCGGCATCCAGGTCACGATTCCCGCCCACTCGGGTCCAGCGACGCTGCTGTTCGATGTGCACAACCGGCATACCTACTCCGAAGAGGAAGTGAAGGCCGGTAGCGGCTACTACCGCTACACCGCGTCGATCGGCGTGCTCACCCTGGACAACACGCTGATCTCGCGAGCGGCCGTGCAGAGCGAGTTCCGGAGCCAGGCCGACCTGGTCGATCGCATGCCGGGTGGCGGGGGGCGGGGTGGATTGAAGGCGGTGGCGCCAACCGGCACCGAGTCGGTGGCGGTGCCGATCCCGGAAGACGTCACCCAGGTGAGCATCCTCGGCGAGAAGCTGTCGGTCGTCCGAGTGGGCGGCACCGACGACTTCAGGGCGCCGGGCCGGCCAATCGCCATCGTCAGCAACGTGAGAGTGGAGTACCGTCCGGTACCCCAGCGCCCGCCGGCTGCCAAGCCCCGCCGCTAGAAAACTTGACCACTGAAAAATCTGGCCAAACGAGTCAAGTTTTCTCCGCCCCGCGGAGCGGGGCCAAAAGACACTGCTCTAGCGAGGCGGAGCCTACACGCTCGTTGGTCCGAGGCGCAGCCTCGCTAGACGCTCAGTAGGTGGAGGCGCGGGGCCGCGACGGACGGCCGTCGTCGTCGTCCTCGTCGATCGCCCATTCCTCGTCGTCGAACAACGCCGCGGAACCGCACTGGGCGGGATTCGAACATCCCCCACTCGTCCTGGGCCGGGCGCTCTTCCTTTTGCTTGGGAGCGCGGCCGGGCTTGGCCTCGCGCCGCTGCTGCCGGGTCTGGCTGGAGCGATCCTGACGAGACTTCTTGCGGCTGGTTCCGTCGCTGGCCGCGGCGCGCGAGGACGGCGGCGGCGCATCCAGGGTTTCCAGCGCGTCGAGGCCGGCGCGATGCGCGGCCAGGCCCAGGATGGCCAGCACCTCGGGGTCGAGCAATGGCCCATCGGGGTCGAGCAATAGCCCATCGGGCTCGGGCATGGCCGCGACAACTGACTCCGCCTCTGGTTCCGGCTCCGGTTGCGGCTGTGGCGGTTTGCACCGGTTCAGGCGCCAGCGGCACGGCCGGCGCAGGCGAGACCGCTGACTGCCATGCGGCCGCACTGACCGGATCCCAGGTGGCGCTTTTGGTCGCGACAACGGGTTCCACGCGCCGGCGGCGGCTCGATCGCCGCGGCTTCGACTGCTGCCGGTGCGGGCGCCGCCTCGGCTGAAGCGGTGCGGTCCTCGACGGCGGGTATCGTTGCCGCCATATTCCAGCTCGCGCTCGCGACCGGGTCATAGATCTCTTCGACCCAGGGGCGTCTCTTCAACCGCCTCGACAACGCGCTGGCGCCTCGACCACGGCCGGCGCTTCGACTACGGCCGGCGCCTCGACCACGGCCGGCGCCTCGACCACGGGAGTGAAGACCTCCAAGGGTGCAGGAGCGCCGCCGCCGAATTTTCTCGAGAAGAGGTCGGCCAGGGGCAGAGCCTTTTCTTCGAGCCAGGACCAGGTGAGTGTCGGCAGCTCGGTGACTGGCGGCCTCGACCGGCGCTTCGACCACTGACACCTCGACGGCCGTCGTTCCACCACCGGCACGGCGACGGCCGCGGCTGAACGGGCGGCGCGGCCTCCACCGGTTCGTCCAGGACCGGGCGGCCATGGCGAGGGTTTCGCGCTTCCTCGACCCTCTCCGCAACGGCTGCGGCTTCAACGGCAGCCACTTCGATTGCTGGCTCGACGGCCAGCTCGATCACAGTTCGACCACTTCGATCACGGGCTCGACGGCCACTTCGATCGCGGGCTCGACCGCCACGGCGATCACGGGCTCGACGGCCACTCGATCACGGGCTCGACGACCGGCGCGATCACCAGCTCGCCAGCGTGCTCGTCGACAACCGCTGCCGATCCGGCAGATCTGCGGTCAGTCCGGATGCCACGAAGTCGTCGGCCAGCGCGTCGAGATCGTGGCATTCCACCATGTCGATGGTTGGCACGGGCTCTTCGGGCATGCGGATCGCGTCGGCGATCCTCGTGGGCGGTGGCGCGAGCAGCGCGGCGAACTGTGGGTTCTCCAGGCTCTCGGGCTCCGAGCCGAGTGCAATCGGCTCGACGACGTCGGGTTCCGCGCCCGCCTCGATGGCCGTAGGCTCGGTGGGCGCAAGCTCGATGGGCGCAGGCTCGGTGGGTGCGGCCGCAGACGCCGGCGCGGCCTCTGCCACCTCGGGCTCTGCGAACGCGGGCTCGGTCAGCGCGGCGGTGTCAGCCGGCGTCCCCGACGACGCGCTGCAGCAGTTGATCCAGCGGCAGCGATTCGCTGTGGTGCGCCTCGAACGACCAGGACCGGTCCGAAGCCGGCTCCGCGACTGACTCTCGAACAGGCGGCTCGGCCGCTTCGGTTTCGGCTGGTTCGATGATGGCGGGCGCCAGCTCGAGTGCCGGCAGGTCTTCCGCGACAGGCTCTGGCTCGGGCTGCTGAGCGCCGGCGGCAGCTCTGGCTCCGGTGCAGGCGCGACCAGCAGCTGTTCGGCGGCTTCCACCGTGGCCGCCGGCAGCGCCTGCAGCTGCTCCATCCGGTCGATCTCGATCACGGTCTCGACGACCGGCGTCATCAGCAGCAGGTTGAGGGGTGTGGATTCCGGTTCCGGCGGCAGGATGATCGACGGCGCCGCCTCCAGAATCGCCGGCAGCGGCTCGGGCTCGGGCTCCAGCTGCACGGCCTCGGGCTGTGCCGCCTGCGGCTGCTTCACCACCACGGCAACCACCGTGGGTGCCAGCATGACGACCGTTGGCGGCTCGGCCTCCGGTTCCACCGACGTCACGGCCGCGATCAGCGACTCCGCCGTCTCGGCGTCCACCACAGGCGTCGGAACGTTCTCGGGCAGCACGGCGCGGAGCGCCTCGCGCTGCTCCATGGCGCGCTCCAGGTACAACTGGACCTCGCCCGCGAATACGTCCGGATCGCAGCCGCTCGGCTTGGCGGCCGGCTTCTTCGTGCGGCGCAGCGCCGCCAGCATGCCGGCCGGCTTCTTCTTCTTGCCGCTGGCAGCCGACGCGCCGGCGATCACGGGAACGGTCAGCGTCTGCACGTGCGCCGCGGCCACGCCCAGCTCGCGAAGGTAGTTGTCCAGAGCCGTTTCGTCGCGAGGCGAGAGCAGCGACGACGTGAGGATCAGGTCCGGGACGCGGCCCTGCAGGATCTCGAGGCCCTCCACGGCTGACGCGCTCTGCACCAGGTCGGCGTCGACGTGAGAACGGAGCAGCGACGCCAATTGGGCGCTCTGGCGCTTGTCGCTGTCGATCGCGAAGATAAGGGGCATTTGGGGGAGAAGGGGGAGTCAGAGTCGAAGCATAGCCAGCACCAGTGCGGTTGCGGCCACGACAAAGACCGCCAGTGGGGCGTGGTCGAGGCTCTGATCGCGAACGGCCATCACCAGCACATCGGCGACGTCGCTGGCCATCGACGTGGCGGACTCGAAGCCCGAGGACAGATCGCCCGTCTGGATCACCAACTGCACGCGTTCACGCACGCGGTCGTCGATCGCCACCAGCCCGATCAGCAGCACCACCAACGCGGCCGCCGAGATCAGCGCGTCGCCAAAAGCGCGTCGCACAGGCACTCTCCTGACAGCCGGCCCGCGCAGCCGGCCTGCGTTACGAAATTCAACGCCACGTGAACCGCAACGCAAGTGCCGTTCCCGATCCGGTGGATGGCAATGTGCCCATGGGCGCGCGGTCCCGCGTTGACCTTGTTGTACAGACGCAAACCGTCGATCACGAATTCGGTCGTGCGGTTACGGCCCTGTCTCTTGGCGCCAGAGCGCCTGCCGCGCGTGTTCCGTTTCGAAACCGGCGCCGCCCGGCGACAAAAACCGGAGGGCGCGCTTACGAATGTGCGGGGTGGCCTGGCCCGCCCCCCGTCGGCCAGCCGTCAGGTGCCGTTCAGCTCGAGCGGTCGAACACGCACGAACACAACGACTTGCGACCACCGCGTCACTCGACGCGGCCGCGTGGCACGGCCGTTGCGCTTATAGGGCTGCGTCGTCGCGGTCGTGCTGGGGAGCGTGGCCGCTCATGGGACACACAGGCGCATCGGCAATCGAGTGATGCGCGGGAGGAACGGAAGTCATGAATCTGATTACACGCTTGCGGATGCTTCTAAGCTGCGGCGCAACGACTCGGGTCAGGACCTGCTCGAGTATGCGCTGCTCGTCGCTCTGATCGCGCTGGTCGCGGTTGGCGGCCATCACGACCACCGGTCAGGGTGTCAGCACGATCTTCGACAGACATCAGCAGCGCAGCTCGGACGCCGCGGTCCCGTAAGCAGGGCTCTCGACGGATGGGGACGGGCACGCGTCAGCGGTCCGTCCTCCTCTTTGATCTCTTTGACGCTGGTGTCTCTCGTTTGCAATCGGGCCGGCAAGTGGAGCATCGCCACATGACCGCATTCATTGTTCGACTCACTCGCGCCCTTCGACATCGCGACGAAGGCCAGGATCTTCTCGAGTACGCGTTGCTCGTCGCCCTGATCGCGCTCGGCGCCGTTGGTGCGGTATCGACCGTCGGTCAGACCGTCAGAACGGTGTTCTGGGATGCAATCGCAGCCGCCATCTGACGTGCTCGTGGTCGCGATCATCGCCGTCGGCATGGGCGCCGCGGCGGTGATCGATCTGCGTACGCGTCGCGTCCCGAACCTCTTGACCGCCTCGCTGGCGGCCGCCGGCATCGGCATCGCCGCGGCCGGCATGGGCCGCATCGGTCTCGGCGCTTCGATTCTCGGCTGCCTGCTCGGCCTGGCGTTCATGCTGCCCGGCCACATCTTCGGCGCCACCGGCGCCGGCGACGTCAAGCTGCTCGCGGCGGCCGGCGCCCTGCTGGGCCCGTCCGATACCGTGCTCGCATTCTTGAACACCGCCATCGCGGGCGGCGCCCTGGCGCTCGGTATTGCGTTGTACCGCCGGCGGCTGCAGCACGACGCTCGGCGCCACCGCGCGGCTGGTCGCGGGCCAGGCCGACGCCGCTCGACAGATCGAAGCCCCCTCGACCGATAACCGCTTTGCTTACGCGCCGGCCATCGCCATCGGGGTGCTGGTCGTTGCGCTCAGCTGGTAACGAGACCATGGCTTCACTACTCCGTCGAGCACGCAGTCAGAAGGGCGCGCGGCGCTCATCGAGGTGGCGCTGACGCTGCCGCTCCTGCTGCTCGTCAGCGTCGGCATCTTCGAGTTCGGGCGCGCCTACCAGACCTGGCAGGTGTTGACCAACGCCGCGCGCGAGGGCGCGCGCATGGCGGTGCTGCCCGACTCGACCGACGACGCGATTGAAGAGCGCGCGCGGGCGTACATGCAGTCGGGCCAGCTGCCCGGGTTCGACGACGCCGAAGTCGACATCACCCACGACAACGACATCGACACCGGCGGCGCGATGGCCACGGCATCGCAGGTGACCATCAGCTACCCGTTCAGCTTCATCGTGCTGCAGCCCGTGGCGAGTCTGGTCGTGCCCGGGCACGTCGCTCGGCTCACCCATCATCATGGCCGCGTCGGCCATGATGCGTAACGAATAGCTTTTCCGGAGCAACTCAGCCTATGGCTCGCATCCGCATCTTCGCAGTCCTGGCGCTGGCGCTCGTCGCCGGTGGGACGTTCGCGTTCGGGACCTATCGCTACATCCAGAACGTGCCCACCAAGACGATCAGCGTCCCCACCAAGCCGGTGGTCGTCGCCGCGGCCGATCTCGATCTGGGTTCCGAGCTGCGCAGCGAGGACCTGCGCGTCATCCAGTGGCCGGCCGACGAACGTGCCGGCGGGCGCCTTCGACAGCGCCGAGAAGCTGACGGGCCGCGGGCTGATCTTCCCGGTGGCGCAGAACGAGGCGTTCCTGCCGCAGAAGCTGGCGCCGATCGAGGCGGGCGCCGGCCTGCCGCCGGTGATTCCCGAGGGCTTCCGCGCCGCTCTCGGTTCGCGTCAACGACGTCGTCGGCGTCGCCGGCTACGTGCTGCCCGGCACCCGGGTGGACGTCATCACGACGCTGAATCCGACCAACCAGCCCGAGGACGTGGCGTCGAAGGTGATTCTGACCAACGTGCAGGTGCTGGCCGCCGGCACGAAGATCGAGCAGAACGGCAAGGACAACAAGCCGGTGCAGGTGAGCGTGGTGACCCTGATGGTCAACCCCGACGAGGCCGAGCGGCTGACGCTGGCGAGCACCGAAGGCAAGATTCAGCTGGCGCTGCGGAACCCGCTCGACAAGACCGCACCGGCCACCGCCGGCATCAAGCCCAACATGCTGATCGACGGCGGCCTGGCCCCGACCGCGCCCGTGGTGGCGGTTCGCCGCGGCGACCGGCGCCCCGCGCCAGGTCGCGTCCGCCACGCCCGTGGCCGCGCCGGCCCTTCCGACGGTCGAGATCATTCGCGGTGACAAGCGCGCTAAAGAAGTCGTGAGTCAGGAGTAGTGACAATGCAAACCATTCGTCCGGCGGCACTGCGCCGTCTGTCCGCCGCTGGCCTCCCGATCTTCGTCATCGCCGTGTTCGGTGGCACCATGCTGCACGCGCAGCAGCAGCCTGAGCCGGTCCTGACCACCGCCTCGGCAGCTCTGCCTGCGGCAGTGCCCGAGGCGCCCGCACCCGACACGGTGCGGCTGCTGGTCGGCCGGTCTACGCTCGTGGACCTCGGCACGCCGATCGCGCGCGTCTCGCTGACCAGCGCCGACGTCGCCGACGCCCTGGTGACGTCGCCGAGCCAGCTGCTCGTGCACGGCAAGGTGCCGGGCGCCATCTCGATGTTCGTCTGGAGCCGCGGCGGCGACGTCCGCCGGTTCGAAGTGGCGGTCCAGCGCGACCTGACCAAGCTGACCGATCAGGTCAAGCAGCTGTTCCCGAACGAAGCGATCCAGGTCCACAGCAACGGCCGCAACGTCGTGCTGTCGGGCACCGTCGGCAGCAAGGACGTGGTCGATCGCGCGATCAGCGTCGCGCTCGGCTTCGTGGAGAAGAAGGAAGACGTCGTCACGCTGCTCCAGGTCCGTGAGGGCCCGATCAGCAACCAGGTGCTGCTGCGCGTGCGGTTCGCCGAGGTCAGCCGCTCGGCGCTGACGGAGTTCGGCATCTCGTCCTTCACCAGCCCGACGGGAGTCAAGAACACCATCGGCCGTGTCACCACGCAGCAGTTCCCCGCGGCCCGATTCGCCGATTTGGCCTGGAGCAAGGCCAGCAGCTCGTTCGGCTCCGATGTGACGAGCGCGGAAGGCAAGCTCAGCTTCGCCGACTTCCTCAACGTCTTCCTGCTCAACCAGAAATGGGATCTTGGCGTGCTGATCAAGGCGATGCAGAACGAGGGCATCTTCCAGAGCCTGGCCGAGCCGAACCTGGTCGCCGAAAGCGGCAAGGAAGCCAGCTTCCTCGCCGGCGGCGAGTTCCCGGTGCCGATCGTGCAAGGCAGCGGCGCCAACATGGGCATCTCGGTCCAGTTCAAGGAGTTCGGCATCCGCCTGAACTTCACGCCGACCGTGAACGGCGACCGGGTCCACCTCAAGGTGAAGCCGGAAGTCAGCACGCTCGACTACGGCAACGCCGTGACGCTGAATGGCTTCCGCATTCCCGCGCTGTCCACTCGCCGCGCCGAGACCGAGCTCGAGCTGCGCAACGGCCAGACGTTCGCGGTCGCCGGCCTGATGAACAACCAGATGGCGTCGTCGATGCAGAAGATACCCGGGATCGGCGATATCCCGATCATCGGCCACCTGTTCAGGAGCAAGGCGGCGCAGAAGGATCAGACCGAGCTGGTGGTGATGATCACGCCGGAGATTCTGCCGAACGACTCCGTGGGCGTGACCAACGCGCTGCCGCGCACGCCGGACTCGTTCCTGGCGCCGCTGCCCGAGCCCAAGACCAAGGCGCCGCTGCCGGGGGCCTTCACGCCGGACCGCCGCTCGACCGTGTCGGTGCCGGTGCAGTCCAAGGCGTCCCAGATCGAGCAGAAGGATCAGCGCGAGAAGGCCGAAGCCGAGCGCGATCGCCTGGCGGCGGAAGCCCGCGCGACGGCGGACGCCGATCGCGAACGCCAGGAGCAGGAAGCGAGTGCCAGCGCCGCAGCGGCCAGACTGGCCATCGACGAGGCCAAGAAGGCGGAGGCCGACGAGAAGATGGCCTCCAAGCGCCAGAAGGAAGAACAGAAGCGGCTCGAGAAGGAAGCCAAGGAGCGCGAGAAGAAGGAGCGCGAGGCGGCGAGCCGTGCGGCCAAGTCGGGGTCGCCGAAGGCCCCGGCGGCGTCGCTGCAGCAGGGCGACGCCGTGGAGCAGGCGGCGGACCGCGCCGCCCAGCAGACCGAGAGCGAAGAGGAGCAGCGCGCCCGGGCGATCGCCGAAGCCAAGATGCGCGCGCTCGAGGCCGCTTCGCAGACCCCGGCGCAGGTGGAGAAGTAAGGGTTGATCGTCAAGAGGGGAGCGGCGGGCATGGGCACTCGTGTCGAACACCTGTGGCGTGACGAGCGGGGCATGTCGTTCGTGTGGGTGGGGATGGGCTTCATGGCCTTCTTCGCCGCGACGACGCTGGCCATCGACGTTGGCATGTTCATGACCGCGCGGTCGCAGGCGCAGAACGCCGCGGACGCCGGCGCGCTGGCCGGCGCCACGGCGCTCGTGTTCGACGACTACGACAACCGCGACGACGATGGCCCGGCGAAGATGAGCGCCATGAACACGGCCAAGGAAAACGACGTGATGCGGATCGACGTCTCGGTCGAGCCCGAAGACGTCACCTTTCCCCTCGGCCCGGACGGCTACGACAACCGCGTTCACGTCAACGTCTTCCGCACCGCCGACCGCAACAACCCGGTAGCGGCGCTGATTGGCCCGATCTTCGGCATCCCGACCGTGAACATTGGGGCGCAGGCGACGGCGGAAGCCTCGCCGGCCAACGCCATGACGTGCGTCAAGCCGTTCACGATTCCCGATCGCTGGATCGAGAACGGGTTTCCCGATTGGGACACCGGCGATACGTTCGATCGCTACGACGACCACACCGGGATGGTGCTGCCCAACGCCGACGTCTACAATCCGCCGGGGACGTCGAGCTATTCCGGCTACAACCCGACCCGCGACAAGGGCATGCTGCTGACCATCCGCGCCAGCAACGAAGGCAACATCGAGCCCAGCATGTATTACACGTGGGCGATGCCCGGCGGCATCGGCGGCGACCCGTATCGCGAAAACATCTCCGGCTGCAACACCACCGAAGTGACGAGCCGGGCGACTTAGCTCCTGCACGAGCCCGGCGACAAGGTCGGCCCGACCAGTCAGGGCATCGACGATCTGATTGCCCAGGACCCCAACGCCTATTGGGACGACACCAACAAGCGTGTCGTCACCACGATGAAGCCCAGCCCGCGCGTGTTCCCGATCCCGCTGTTCGATCCGGACTACTACGAGTGGGGCAAGGTGAACGGCCGTGACGCGGACCTCAAGGTGTCGAACTGGATCGGCTTCTTCGTCGTGGACCGCGACCGGCGCCGAGGTGCACGGCCGCGTCGTGCCCATCCAGGGAATCATCAAGGGCGGCGCCGGGCCGTCGCCCAACGACATCTTCCCGAAAGTCATCCGGTTGGTGGAGTAACGATGGCGCGCCTGTCTGGTTCGATTCTCACCGAAGACGCCGAGCTCAAGACGCAGATGACGGCGCTGCTGCGCGGCGGCGCCGTGCCGGTCACCGTCACCGACGAGCGGCCCAGCCGCGGGTCGGTGCAGGACGTCGTGGTCGTGGACGGCCGCTTCGGGCTGGAGAAGGCCATCGGCCTGGTAGAGCACGTCCGCTCGCTGGACGCGACCGTGGGCATCTTCTTCGTTGCCAGCGATTCCAGCCCCGACGCCATCCTGACCGTCGATGCGGGCCGGCGCCAACGAGTTCTTCGCCTGGCCGCCGTCGCGCGAGGCCGTGGACGAGGGCGTTGAAGCGGACCGCGGCGCGGCGCGCGTCCTCGCCATCGGCGCAGCTGCCGGCGGCCACCGATGGCGTTCTTCGGCGCCAAGGGCGGCGCCGGCACGACGACGATGGCGGTCAACTTCGCCGTCGACGTGGTGCGCGTCTCGAAGCAAGCGTGCCACGGTGATCGTGGACCTCAAGCCGGGCCTCGGCGAGGTGTCGCTGTTTCTCGGCGTGCGCAGCCGCTACACGCTGCTCGACGCGCTCGACAACCTGCACCGGCTCGACGGCGAGTTCCTGCGGGAGCTGGTGGTCAAGCACAAGTCGGGCCTGGAGATCCTGGCCGGCTCGGACTCGTTCGATCGTCCGGGCCCTGGCGACACCGCCGGCCTCGAAGAGGTGTTCCGGCTGCTGAGCAAGACCTACGACTACATCATCATCGACGCCGGCTCGCAGATGAGCACGTGCGCGGTGACCGCGCTCTACACGGCCGACACGATCTGCCTGGTCGCCAACCCCGACGTGCCCTGCGTGCGCAACGCGCAGCGGCTGCTCGAGCGGGTGCGGCAGCTCGGCCCGGCCGAGGAGCGGGTCCGGGTGCTGCTGAACCGGGCGGCCGAGCCGTTCCCGATTCCGCCGGCGCAGATCCAGAGTGCGCTCGGCTACCCGATCTTCCACATGTTCCCGAGCGACTACAAGACCGTGTCGGGCGCGCTCAATTCGGGCGTGCCGCTCACGATGAGCGACAACACCGAGATGGCGACGCCAGTTCGATCGCTTCACCCGGCGCTTGCTCGACCCGACCGCCGATACCGACGTCTCCAACGGCCGCGTGCGCTCCACGCTCGGCCTGCAGCGATTGGCCTCGATTTGGTAACCCCCCATGTCCACTGTCGCAGCACCCCCACCGTCTTCACCGGCGGCAGCCAAGCCGTCGCCGCCGCGAGCCGGCGCCTCGGCGCGCGCCGCGCCGCGAGTATCTCGAGCTGCGCGCGACCGTTCATCGCAAGCTGCTCAATCGCCTGAACCTCGAGGCGCTGGCCCACGCCGAGCGGCGCGCGCGCCGAGGCGGAGATCCGCACGCTGCTCGGGCAGCTGCTCGCCGAGGAGTCGGCGCCGCTCAGCCTGGCGGAGCGCGAGACGCTCTTCGCCGAGGTGCTGGACGACGTGTTCGGGCTCGGGCCGCTGGAGCCGCTGCTGCGCGACCCGGCGATCAGCGACATCCTGGTGAACACGGCGCAGCAGGTCTTCGTCGAGCGCAGCGGCCGGCTGGAACGCGTCACCGCCTCGTTCCAGGACAACGCGCACCTGCTGCGGGTCATCGACCGCATCGTCAGCCGCGTCGGCCGCCGCGTGGACGACAGTTCGCCGATGGTGGACGCGCGCCTGCCCGACGGCTCGCGCGTCAACGCCATCATTCCGCCGCTGGCGGTGGACGGCCCGTTGCTGTCGATCCGCCGGTTTCCGGCCGAACGCCTCAAGGCGAACGATCTGGTGGCCCTGGGCGCGCTGACGGCGCCGATGCTCGAGTTCCTGTCGCACTGCGTCCGCGCGCAGCTGAACTGCCTGATCAGCGGCGGCACCGGCGCCGGCAAGACCACGCTGCTGAACGTGCTCTCGAGCTTCATCTCCGAGGACGAGCGCATCGTGACGATCGAAGACGCGGCCGAGCTGCAGCTGCATCAGGAGCACGTGGCGCGCCTCGAGACCCGCCCGGCCAACGTCGAAGGCAAGGGCGCGATTCGCCAGCGCCAGCTGGTCGTCAACGCCCTGCGTATGCGCCCCGACCGCATCGTGGTCGGCGAGGTCCGCGGCGAGGAAGCCCTCGACATGTTGCAGGCCATGAACACCGGCCACGACGGCTCGCTGACCACCGTGCACGCCAACACGCCTCGCGACGCGCTGGCCCGTATCGAGACCATGATCGCGATGGGCTCGACCAACCTGCCGGAAAAGGCGATGCGCCAGCAGATCGCCTCGGCCATCCAGTTCGTCGTGCAGCAGACGCGCCTCAGCGACGGCGCGCGCAAGGTCACCAGCATCTCCGAGATCACCGGCATGGAAGGCGACGTCATCACCATGCAGGAGATCTTCCTGTTCGAGAAGCTCGGCATCAACAAGGACGGCAAGGTGCTCGGACGCTTCCGCGCCACCGGCGTGCGCCCGAAGATGGCCGAGCGTCTGCTCGCCGCCGGCATCCAGCTGCCCACCTCGATGTTCGAGGGTGTGGTGGAGGTGAAGTAATGCTGCTGGCCCTGGCGGTGTTCGTCGTGGTGACCGGCAGCATCGTCGGCGCCTACGTGGCGTTCACCAAGCTGCCCGGCTGGCTCGCAGCCGAGCGGCTGGAGCGCCGCCTTCAAGGAGCTGTCCAAGCCCGAGGAGAAGGCGCGAGTCGGTTCTGGTCAAGCAGAAGTCAACGCGGCGGGCGTGGATCACCTGGTCCGCGGCACCGACGCGGGTTCCTGGCTCGCCGACCCTGATCGAGCAGTCGGGGGTGCCGACCAGTCCTGGCTCGATCGTGATCGTCTCGGTGGGGCTGTCGGCGACGTTCGGTCTGACGGCGCTCGTCGGCGTCCGGCGGTGGGAGGCGGCGCTGGCGGCTGCCTGTCGGCCTGGTGGTGCCGATCGGGTTCCTGAAGTTCAAGCGCACGCAAGCGGATGAAGAAGTTCGAGGAGCACTTCCCCGAGGCGCTCGACCTGCTGTCGCGCGCGATCCGCGCCGGCCACGCTTTCCAGACCGCGATGGGCATGATAGCCGAAGAGATGGGGCCGCCGGTCGGCGTCGAGTTCAAGAAGAGCTTCGAGCAGCAGAACTACGGCCTGCCGCTCAAGGAGGCGCTGAACCAGCTGACCGAGCGCATGCCGCTGATGGACGTCCGGTTCTTCGTCACCGCGGTCTCGATTCAGCGCGAGACCGGCGGCAACCTGGCCGAGATCCTGGACAACCTGGCGCACGTGGTTCGCGAGCGCTTCAAGATCCTGCGCCAGGTGCGGACCCACACCGCCCACGGCCGCTTCACCGGCTACGTGCTGCTGGCGCTGCCGGCGGCGCTGGCGGTGGCGCTGTCGTTCATCAGCCCGGAGCACATTCGTGCGCTGTTCACCACCAAGATGGGACAGACCATGCTGATCGGCGCGGTCGTCATGCAGACGATCGGGTTCATCTGGATCAAGCGTGTGATCAAGATCGAGGTGTAGCGTGACCCTGCTCCTGCCCCTGATGGGGTTCCTGTTCGTTTCGCTGCTGATCGCCGCGGTGGCCCTGTCGATGTCGCAGGGCGCCACCGCCACGATCGAGCGCCGCCTGGGCGAGCTGCGCGGGCCTGGTCAGGTGCTGCACGCCCCGCGGGCCGAGCGCCTGAGCAAGACCCTGCAGAGGCTGGGCAAGATGGCGCCGCAGTCGGCCAAGGAGCTGACCAAGATTCGCCAGCGCCTGATTCAGGCCGGCTTCCGCTCGAACGAAGCGCTGTCGATCTTCTTTGGCATCCGTGTCGGCCTGGCGCTGGTGCTGTTCGGTGTTGATGTCCAGCCCGCTGGTCGTCCGCCCGAGCCTCTTCATCGCGCTGTGCGGCGCGGCGTTCGGCTACCTGCTGCCGAGCATGGCGCTCGGCCGCAAGGCCAAGAAGCGCCAGCACCGGATCCGCTTGTCGCTGCCCGACGCGCTCGACCTGCTGGTCGTCAGCGTGGAGGCCGGCCTGGGCCTCGACCAGGCCCTGCAGCGCGTCGGCGAGGAGCTGGCGTACGCGCACCCGGAGCTCTCGGACGAACTGCGGCTCATCAACCTCGAGCTGCGCGCCGGCAAGGCCCGCTCGGAGGCGCTGCGGAATCTGGCCGAGCGCACCGGCGTCGAAGACCTGTCGCAGCTGGCGGCGATGCTGATCCAGACCGACCGCTTCGGCACCAGCGTGGCGAAATCGCTGCGCGTGCACTCGGAGACGCTGCGCACCAAGCGCAGGCAGCGCGCCGAGGAGGCCGCCGCCAAGACCGGCGTCAAGATGGTGTTCCCGCTGGTGTTCTGCATCTTCCCGGCGGTGTGGGTGGTGACCATCGGCCCCGCCGCGATCAAGTTCGTGGAAGTGCTGTTCCCGCTGGCCGAAAAGTAATGACGACTGCTACTGCAACCCCGCTTGCGCCGGCCCCGGCGAACGCACCGGCGCCGCCGGCGGTGATGACGCTCGCCGACACCGGCCTGCCTGCGGATCAGATCGAGCATCTGCTGGTCAAGACGCTCTTCAGCGGCGAGCTGATCGGCCAGGAAGTCGCCGAGCGGATGAAGCTGCCGTATGCGGTGATCGAGCCGATGATCGTGCGGCTGCGCAACGAGATGATCATCGAGGTGCGCGGGGCGAGCGCCAACGCCAGCGCCACCTATCGCTACGCCCTCACCGACAAGGGCCGCTTGCGTGCCCAGCAGTATCATGGAGATCAACCAGTACACCGGCGCCGCTCCGGTACCGCTCTCGGCCTACGTCGCCTACATGAAAACGCTGCGTGAGCAGCGCGGATTCCTCGATCGCGAGCGGATGCGGCTCGGCTTCACGCACCTGATCATCAACGACGAGATCCTGGAGAAGCTGGGCCCCGCGGCCAACGCCAACAAGGCGCTGTTCTTGTACGGCCCCCCGGGCAACGGCAAGACCGTGCTGGCTCAAGGCCTGGGCCGCACGATCGGCGGCGACATGTACATGCCGTACGCCATCGAGATCGAGGGCAACATCATCACGATGTACGACCCGATCAACCACGAGCGGCTGGACGACGACACGTTCGACTACACCAGCGTGATCGCCTCCGCGCCGCACGATCGCCGGTGGGTACGGATCAGGCGGCCGGTGGTGATGGTCGGTGGCGAGCTCACGCTCAATCAGCTGGATCTGACCTTCAACCCGATCTCGCGCTTCTACGAGGCTCCGCTGCAGCTGCGCGCCAACGGCGGCGTGTTCCTGGTGGACGACTTCGGCCGCCAGCGGATCCGTCCGGATGAGTTGCTGAACCGCTGGATCGTCCCGCTCGAGAGCCGCATGGACTTCCTGACCCTGCACACCGGCAAGAAGTTCGAGGTCCCGTTCGACGTGCTGACGGTGTTCGCGACCAACCTGGATCCCTCGTCGCTGGCCGACGAGGCGTTCCTGCGCCGCATCCCCTACAAGATTCCGGTGGACGACCCGACGCCGGACAACTTCGCGCGCATCTTCGAGCTGAACTGCAAACAGCGCGGGCTGACGTTCAACCTGGCGACCGTCGAGTATCTCTACCGGCGGCACTACCAGCCGGTGCGGCGGCCGTTCCGGGCCTGCCATCCGCGTGACCTGCTGGACCAGGTGATCGCGCTCTGTCGCTACCAGGGCATCGCGCCGACAATCAATCGTGAGCTCCTGGACACTGCCTGCGAGACGTATTTCGTGGACGAGACGTCGGCTCACAACCTGCCGCCGCGAGCGGGCAAGAACCGGCGCGCAGGCACGCGCTAGCTCGCGCAGTTTCCTGACCCGCGCCGGCGGGCCTTTCGGACCTCCGCCGTGCTGAGCCTCGTCCGACGCCGCGACCAACAGACGCAGGACGCACAGCCTGCGCCGCTGGCGTCCGACCGCTATACCGTTCTCATCCTCGACGAGTCACAGCTCGACCGGCTGCTGCATCGGCAAGGCGTCCGCAGCGTCAACCAGCCGCCGGCCGCCGGCGAGACGATCATCACTCACGAGGTGCAGCCGTCGAGGCGCGGCCTGTGGATCGCGGTGGCCCTGGCTGGGTTCATGATCATTGCCGCCGGCGGTTGGCTGCTGTGGCCGGCCGCCGCGCCGCCGTCATCCGACGCCTCTGCCGCGCCGGCCGTGCCGGACAACGCTCCAGTGGTGGCCACTGGCGCCAGCTTCAGCGTGGACCTGGCCTCGTTTCTCACCGATGCGCCGGCGCAGACCGCGGCCGATCGGCTGGCCGCCGCCGGCTGGCCGTCGTTCACATGGCGGCTCGAAGGCGGCCGCCGTCACGTCCTGGTTGGCCCTTACGTTTCGATCGAGGAAGCTGAAACGGCCCAGGCGCAGCTGAGCCGGCTGGGCAACGCGGGCGCGCGCCTGCACGTGGACGATCGCCTGCGCGTGACGCCCGCCGCCCTCTCGACCACTCGTCGCACACCCCAATACCCGGCGGTCGTGCTGATGGCGGCACCGGGTCGGCTGTCGTTCGTCTTCGAACTGGCGGACGACCCGCGCAGCGTCAGCGGACAGCGCGTCGGCGCCACGGCCTTTGTGGTGACTGCGGGACCACTCTCGACACCGGTGGAGCCGCAGACGTGGAAGGCGCCCGGCGACGTCAGCCTCGTCACCCGGCTGTCGCTCTCTCAACGCGGCCAGGATCAGACCACCTTGCAGGCCGTGATCACGCTGCCGGAAACCGCCGACGCGTCGGTGCGCCTCCAGGGCCGCCGGGTCTACGTGGACGTTGCGCGGCGCGTGGACGAGGTCACACCTGTGGATGCGGCCCCGATCGAGACGCCGCGCCGCCCGCGGTCTTCCGCACCAACCGAGCCGGCCGCGCCGCGGCCCGCGGCTGCCCCACCGCGAGGGGACGAGTCGATGGAGGCGTATCGCACCGCCACGCAGTCGCTCGTGGCCCGGTTCGAGGAGATCCAGCCGTTCCTGCGGCAGACGGTCGCGTCTGCCTCCCCCGACGTGCTCGGGGCACTGAGCGGTACGTGCGCGGACCTGGAGCAGGCGCTCGCCTTGGTGGTGGTACCGGCGTCGGCTCGCGCGACGCATGGGCTGCTGGTCTCGGCCGTGCAGCTCGCTCGCACCGCGACGAACCCGACGTACCCCGGTGACCGAACGGCACAGTTGCGCGAATCGGCCGCGCAGTTCATCGCGGCGAAGGCCCGTCTCCAGAACTAGAGAGGCTCGGCGTCGAGAGGCCGGTTTGGCCCCGCTCACCCCTGCCAGAACCAGGTGGCGCCGACGGCGACCGCCAGCACACCGCACGCGCCCATCAGCGCGCGCTCGAGCCCGCGCGCGCCCCAGCCTCGCAGCCCTCCGACCAGCGCTGCGAAACCGGCCATGGCGCCAATCGAACCGCCGCCGAACGCGGCCAGATAGGTCAGCGCCTCGAGTGTGGACGGGAGTGCCAGGGCCGGGATGACGCCGAGCACGTGCGAACTGCCGGCGGCGCCGTGCAGCAGGCCGAGGGTGAACGACGCGTGCGGGTGGCCGACGCGGCGGGCCCAGGTCGGGCCGCGCTGCACGTGAGTGTGACCGTGGGTGCGGCCGTCGTGTGCGTGCGGCGCGTGGTCGATGCGCAGCGCACGCGACACGCTCCACAGGCCCACCGCCACCAGTGCCGCGCCGACGATGCGCTCGCTCCACGATGAGATGACGGACACCGGAGGCAGTACCTGCCGGAGTGCCAGGGCCAGCAGTGCCACGGCCAGGACCCCCGACGTGTGGCCGAGGCCCCAGGTCCAGCCCTGCCGCCACGCCTGGGCCCGGGACGAGATCGCGAGCGGCGCCACCGCCGCCAGGTGGTCCGGTCCCGACAGGACATGAAAGGCGCCGGCGATCGCGCCGCTGACCAGCGTGAGGATCATTTCGGCGCCATCCGGATCGCTCCGTCGAGACGGATCACTTCGCCGTTCAGCATCTCGTTCTCGAAGATGTGGCGGACCAGAGCGGCGTACTCTTCAGGCCGGCCCAGGCGCGGCGGAAACGGCACCTGTTGAGCCAGGGATGCCCGCGCGGCGTCGGGCAGGGCCGCCAGCAACGGGGTGTCGAACGTCCCGGGAGCAATGGTCATCACGCGGACGCCGATCCGCGCGAACTCCCGCGCCAGGGGCAGCGTCAGGCCGACGATGCCGGCCTTGGAGGCGGCATAGGCGGCCTGGCCTATCTGGCCGTCGTACGCGGCCACCGACGCCGTCGTGACGATGACGCCCCGTTCCCCGGCCTCGTTCGGCGGGTTGTCGGCCATCGCGGCTGCCACCAGGCGGGTGACGTTGAAGGTGCCGACCAGATTGACCTGAACCACGCGGGCGAAGTCCTCGAGCCGATGCGGGCCCTCCCGGCCGAGGACGCGCGCCGCCATCGGGATGCCGGCGGCGTTCACCAGTCCGTGGAGCTCGCCGAAGGCCTGGCGCGCGTCGGCGATCGCGGCCGTGATATCGGACTCGCTGGTCACGTCGGCGCGTACGAACCGCGCCCGGGCGCCGTGCGCGGCTGCCTTCGCCGCGCCACGGTGGCTATCGAGGTCGAGGACCACGGCGCGTCCGCCCGCCGCCGCGATCATGTCCACCGTGGCGCCTCCGAGGCCCGACGCGCCGCCCGTTACCAGCACGGTCCGGTCGCGGAGGAGCATGGCGACGATTCTAGCGGCGTCTTTCGTCCGTCGCGCGGTTGGAGTACCCTCCGAGGGTTGTAGAAGGACACAGGAGGGAAAACATGAGTCTTCGCATAGGGGATGTCGCACCCGACTTCGAGGCGGAAACAACCGAGGGCCCCATCCGGTTCCACGACTGGATCGGCAGCGGGTGGGCGGTGATCTTCTCGCACCCCAAGGATTTCACTCCGGTGTGCACCACCGAGCTCGGGTACATGGCCAAGCTGAAGCCCGAGTTCGACAAGCGGAACACCAAGGTGATCGGTCTCAGCGTGGACGCTGTGGCCAATCATGCCGCGCTGGGCCGACGACATCAAGGAGACGCAGGGCCAGGCGCCGAACTTTCCCATGATCGGTGACCCCGACCTGTCGATCTCCAAGGCCTACGGCATGCTGCCGGCCGACGCGGGCATGACCTCGGAAGGCCGCACGGCGATGGACAACATGACGGTGCGCACGGTCTACGTGATTGGCCCCGACAAGAAGGTCAAGCTGATGATCAGCTACCCGATGACCACCGGCCGCAACTTCGACGAGGTGGTGCGGGTGCTGGACTCGCTGCAGCTGACGGCGAAGCACCGCGTGGCCACGCCGGTGAACTGGAAGCAGGGCGACGACGTGATCATCGCCGGGTCGGTGTCGGACGATGAGGCGAAGAAGATCTACCCGGATGGGTGGAAGTCGCCGAAGCCGTATATTCGGATAGTGCCGCAGCCAAGAGCGTAGGGCACAGGCCAAGGCAAAAGGCAAAAGGCAAAAGGAAGACACGAAGGGCCGGCTGGTCTCGCGACCGCCGGCCCTTTTCCTGTGAGGCCCGTGAGCCTGGAGCCTGGAGCCTGGAGCCCTTCCTACGTCAACTCGCCGAACCAGCCGCGGCGCGCCATCCACTTCACGACTTCGAGGACCGGCACGATCGAAAACGCCAGCGATGCGGTCAGCGCCCAGTCCTCGGCGGCAAAGCTGAAGGTGCCGAACGCCTGCTGCATGAACGGCACGTACACCACCGCCGCCAGCAGCAGCAACTCCCACGCCACGGCGCGGTTCAGCCACCGATTGGCGAACGGCTGGTGCACGATCGACAGTCGATCCGAGCGCGAGTTGTAGGCGTTGAAGAACTGGATCAGCACCAGCGAGACGAACGTCATCGCCATCGCCTGTTCCAGCGGACGGCCCGAGCGCACCAGCCAGGTGAAGAGACCCATGTTGACCACGCCCGACCACAAGCCGCCCGCCAGCAGCGACATCGTCACGGGCCGCGTGAAGATGCCCGTCCGGGGGTTCCTGGGCCTGCGCTCCATCAAGCCCGGCTCCGGCGGATCGACGGCGAGCGCCAGCGCCGGCAGCCCGTCGGTGGCCAGGTTGACGTAGAGAATCTGCACCGCGGTCAGCGGCAGCGGCAGCCCGGCCAGGACCGAGCCGGCGAGCAGCACGATCTCGCCGACGTTACAGGACAGCAGATAGGTCAGGTACTTCTTGATGTTGCCGAAGACGAGCCGGCCTTCCTCGACGGCAGCGACGATGGTGGCGAAGTTGTCGTCGAGCAGCGTCATGCCCGCCGCTTCCTTGCTCACGTCGGTGCCGGTGATGCCCATGGCCACGCCGACGTCGGCCTTCTTCAAGGCGGGCGCGTCGTTGACGCCGTCTCCGGTCATCGCCACCACGGCCCCGCGCCGCTGCCAGGCTTCGACCACGCGCAGTTTCTGTGCCGGGGTGACCCGTGCGTAGACGGCGATCTGCTCGACCTCCCGTTCGAAGTCCGCGTCGCTCATCGAGTCGAGATCCCGCCCGGACATCACCCGCCGTTCCCCCAGCATGCCGATCTCGCGCGCGATCGTGACCGCGGTCAGCGGGTGGTCGCCGGTGATCATGACCGGCTGGATGCCGGCCGACGCGCAGGTTCGCACGGCGGCCGCAGCCTCGGGCCGCGGCGGATCCATGATGCCGACCAGGCCGAGGAGCGTCATGCGGCGCTCGACCTCCTCGGCCGAGACGTGCGACTTTCTGGCGACGGCGAGGACCCGGAGGCCCGCGGCCGCCATCTCCCGTTCGATCAGCCGGACGTGTTCGACCTCGTCGTCGGTCAACGGCACCTCGGCGCCGTCCCTGACGGTGCGATCGCAACTCGCGAGCAGCTGGTCGACGGCCCCTTTGGAGTAGGCCACCGTCACGCCGGCCGGGGAGCGGTGCAGGGTCGTCATCTGCCGCCGTTCCGACGTGAAGGGGATCTCGCTCGAGCGGGGTTCCTCCTGGTTGATCGCCGCTGGATCGAGTCCGGCCTTTCTCGCCGCGACGAGCAGCGCTGCCTCGGTCGGATCGCCTTCGATTCGCCAGTGGCCGCCGTCGCCGACGAGTTGTGCATCCGACACCAGCGCGGCGGCGCGCAGGAGATCCATGCACTGCCGGGGAGGGCGGCACGTCGCGGCCCGCTTCGAGGAAGCTGCCCACCGGGGTGTAGCCGATGCCCGACACGTCGACGCGATGCCGGTCCGCGAATACCTGCCGGACGGTCATTTCGTTCCTGGTCAGCGTGCCCGTCTTGTCCGAGCAGATCACCGACGTGCTGCCCAGAGTCTCGACGACCGGCAGCCGTCGCACGAGCGCGTTGCGCTTCACCATGCGGCGCACGCCGATCGCGAGGGAGATGGTGACCACGGCCGGCAGTGCCTCAGGGACGACGGCCACCGCCAGGGCGATGCCGAAGACCAGCATGTCGATTGCCGGGAGGCCTCGCACGAGGCCCACCGTCACGACCAGCGTGACGACCAGCAGCGCCGCCCGGCCGAGCGCACGGCCCAGTCGATCCAGGTTCTGCTGCAATGGGGTCGGGCCGGACTCGACCGTCTGGACCAGCCGCGAAATGCGGCCGAACTCGGTGGACATTCCCGTCGCCACCACGGCCATCTCGCCCCGACCGACGGCGACCAGCGTCCCGGCATAGGTCATGTTGCGCCGATCGCCAATGGATAGCTCGGCATCCGGCAGCTCGTGCACCTGCTTCTCGACGGTCACGGACTCGCCGGTGAGGGCGGATTCGTCCACGGCGAGGTTGGCGGCCAGGAGCAGGCGTCCGTCAGCGGGGACACGATCGCCTGCCCGCAGGCGAACGATGTCTCCCGGAACGAGCGCGCTTGCGGGCACCACCGTCTCGAGGCCGTCCCGCAACGCCCTCGCGGTCGGGGCGGCCATCTTGCGCAAGGCTGCGAGCGCGCGCTCGGCCCGATACTCCTGGGCGAAGCCGAGCAGCACCGCAAAGAACACGATGATCGAGATGACCACGGCCTCGAGCGTGTGACCCAGGAACCCCGAGACCACCGTTGCGCCGAGCAGGATCAGAATCAACGCGTTCTTGAACTGCGCCAAGAACGTGCCCCAGGCTGAGCTGGTCCGCAGCGCTTGCAGTTCGTTGGGTCCCCACTGCTCGAGTCGCTGATGGACCTCGACGCCCGTCAGCCCGGCGGCCCGGGTATCGAGGGCATTCATCACCGCGTCCGGCGTCGCCGTGTGCCACGCGTTCGGACGCTCGCCATCCCCGTCGCCGTGCTGGTCGACGGTTGGCGCCCAGGCGAGCCCGGCTGTGGCTTCGACGGTGGCTGTGCGACTGCCGGCCCCGTCACGCCATCCCGCCCAGAGCGGCCGCGTGGACGCGTCGAACGTGTCGTGCTGCGCGAGTCACGCTGAAGCCCCGAAACGGCCGGAATGGTGCCCCCATGCTGGAATCGGCCTCCTTGCGGCGCGCCCACCGATGGGCTTGCGCCCGTTCGCGGGCAGCCCACCACAGGATGATGAGCATGATGCGGCCGCGAGCGCCGTCATGAGATCCCCCGCCGTCCACCACTTGCCCATGGCGTCCCCCGTGGCTGTGGAGCTCTCGACCGCTGTGTCGTTCGCGATCGACGATAGGAAACGGAGGAGGAATAGACAACTAGAAAGTTATGAGGCATTTGTGAGCTTTTCACTATGATTCGTTTCGACCGCCGATCTCCCGATGCAGTGGCTGAACTACCATCACCTCTTCTATTTCTGGGTCACCGTGCGTGAGGGAGGTGTGTCGAAAGCCGCCGCCAAGCTGCGACTCTCGCAACCCACCGTCAGCGCCCAGCTCAAGCTGCTCGAGCGGGCGCTGGGAGAGTCTCTGTTTCAACGAAAGGGCCGTACCCTCCTGCTCACCGACGTCGGCCGCGTCGTCGATCGCTATGCCGACGATATCTTCACCACCGGCCGCGAACTGCTCGAAACGCTGAAAGGGCAGCCGACAGGCCGCGCCCCGCAGCTCACCGTAGGAGTCGCGGACGCCGTCCCCAAGCTCGTCGTCCGTCTCCTGCTGCGTCCGGCCACCGAGGGCGCCAAGCCGATGCGGGTGACGTGCCGCGAGGGCCATCCGGATCAGCTCGTCGCGCGTCTTGCGACCCACGCGCTCGATGTGGTGCTCAGCGACACGCCGGCGGCGCCGCACGTACGCGTCAGGGTCTTCAGCCACCTGCTGGGTGAGTCGGGCACGACGTTCTTTGCCGGCGCCGACTTGGCGCGGCGGCTGCGCCGGCGGTTCCCGCGGTCGCTGAACGGCGCGCCGGTCCTGCTGCCGACGAGCGAGACGGCCTTGCGGCGATCGCTGGACCTGTGGTTCGAAACCGAGGGGCTGCGCCCGATGATCGTGGGCGAATTCGAAGACCCGGCCCTGCTGAACGTTTTCGGCGAGAACGGCCGCGCGGCGTTTCCGGCGCCCACAGCCATCGAACGCGAGATCTGCCGCAGCTACGGGCTGGCCGTGGTGGGTCGCACGCCGACGGTTCGGGAGCGGTACTACGCGATCTCCGCCGAGCGGCGGCTCAAACATCCCGGGGTCGTGGCCATCACCAGCGCCGCCCGGACCGAGGTATTCGGCTGACCTTTCACCTGGTGACGTAACACGGCCAGCCCGTGTCGGGATCGAGGCCCGCGGCGGTGAGCTGCGTGTCCACCAGGATGCCGATGGCCAGTTCGTCGGTCACCCTCACGCTCGTGAGCGGCGCATAGCGTTCACGGAGATGCCTGGCGACGGACGGGAACTCGCGCTCGAAGTCCGCCATGGCGTCGCTGGGGAGCAACGCGAACGGCACGGCCTGCTGCGCCAGCCGCGCCAGGATCCGTGCCTCGCTGGCCGCTGGACCCCGCAAAGGACCCGCCGAAGTAGGGCTGGCCGCCGGCGAAGCGGCGTTCGGCGAAGAACGGCACCTCCACCAGGTATCCGCCGACGATCAGATGATCGCGGAGAGTGGTGCAGCGATCCAGATAGCTGAAGAAGGGCCGGAGGCTCAGCGAGGCTCGCGAGGGGAAGAGGCGCTCCGGGCGGCGGGTCTCGAGCAGGGCGGTGGTCCGGCCGATCAGCGTCGGGACGTCCCAATCCTGGATCAGCCCGCTCTCCCGGTAAGCGGCCGCCACCTCGCCGACGCGCCCCACGGACACGGAGAAAACGGCGGCGCAGGCGACCGCGAGCGCGGTCGTGAGTCGCGGACGAGCCGACTGGCCGGCGCGGTGGCACAGCCAGGCGCCGAGCACGACCGCCGGGACGATGGCGTCGGGCAGGCGCGACTCCAGCGGGTCGCGAAGGAAGCTGTAGTTGATCGCCGCGGCCATCACCGCCACCGGTATGACGATGGCCAGCGCCTCCCGCCCGCGAGCCTGGTCGCGGCGCCAGGCGACCACGGCCAACGCGAGCATCGGGATCGCGTGGAGCTCGTAGAGCAGCGCGGGCCGCCACGGGTCGGCCGCCCCGAACACCGCGGGCCAGACATGCGGTTGCCGCTCCGCTTCCTGCGCCGCGAAGTCGAGTCCCGTGTGCAAGTAGGCCCACCAGCCGCCGTTCAGCGCCACGTACGCGAGGTACGGCGCCGCGAGCAGCAGTGTCGCCAGCGCGAGGTGCGCCAGCCGGCGCAGGCGGCCCGGCTGGTGTGGCGCTGGTGGCGGCAGCACAACCGCCAGCGCGGCGCCCACTCCGACGAACACGCCGTGGTCGTGGCGAAAGAGAAACGCCACCACCACCATCGCACTCAGCCACCACATCGAGCGGATCGTCGGGCGCGCCGCGTGCCGCTCGAAGACGGCACACGCCGCTGCATAGATCAGCATCTTGGGATAGCTGTAGGTCCGCGGCAGGATCAACACTTCCAGCGCCGCGGCGGCCACGGCCAACGCCACCGAGCCGGTCAGTCGCCGCACGACAACTGTCGTGAGCGCGGCCGCGACGCCGAACCCCAGCGACACGAGCACGCCTTCGGCGAAGAGCGTGGGGCCGAGCAGGGCCTGGGCGGTGGCCGACGCCAGGAACTGCAGCGGCAAGCCCGGGTCTACCCAGTCCCGCGTGGGCCAGTCGCCAGACAGCATCTGCCAGCCGCCGCTGATGTAGACGAAGTGGTCGTTCGGAAAGCCGACGTTCAGGAGCAGGTAGCGAAAGCCGGCGGCCAGCACTCCGACCACCAGGGCGAGACGCCACCGAACGCGCGAAGGGCCGGCTGGTCTCACGACCGGCCGGCCCTCAGTTTCGGTTCTTCCCGTAGCCTGTAGCCCGTAGCCTGTAGCCCTGCTACACCACGTCCTTATGCGTCACCGGCTGGACGCCTTCCTTCTTGCGCGGCCCGCCGAGCCCCTGGATCTGGATCGTCGGCTGCTCCTTGAGCACCTGCTGGCGATAGAGCCGCTCCATCTCCATGTGGTGCCGGATTTCCTCGGGCGTCATCTGCGACTTCTTGCGCGCGGCCAGCTTCTCTTCGCGCGCGTTCTTGGCGACGCCCAGCTCCTCGAGGTCGGTCTGCGCGCCGGCGGCCACGGCCTCGGCGTTCAGCACCATCGAGTGGTCCTTGCTGTCCAGCGGCACGTGCTTGTTGCCGGCGAAGATCTCGTGGCGGCCGTGGTCCTCGTACCACTTGGTGAGGTTGGCCGTCATGTGCATCTTCTCGAGGATGTTCCGCCAGCCGATGCCGGTGTTGTAGGCGCAGAAGGAGATCTCGCCCTGCTGCGTGCCGTAGGGGATGATGCACATCTCCGTGCGGCGGAAGTCGTAGTTGAAGAGGTCCTGGAACCACATCCCGGCGATGAACAGGAAGTTCCAGCGGTCGGCGCGGCGCTTTTCGATGTCGGTCAGCGTGCGGTCGCCGGTCACCTTGCCGTAGTTCTTGCCGGTGGCGCCGAAGGTCTTGTCGAACTTCTTCATCAGGTCGGCGAGGCGGAAGTGGGTGGGCGCCTTGAACGGGTCGTAGTTGCGCA
Organism: uncultured Acidobacteriota bacterium; assembly: GCA_963713655.1. Taxonomy (GTDB): domain Bacteria; phylum Acidobacteriota; class Vicinamibacteria; order Vicinamibacterales; family UBA2999; genus CAWEBF01. The sequence continues at coordinate 126,878 of CAVQMT010000046.1, read as the reverse complement.
TCAGCGCCAGCCCCATGCCGACCACCGACAGGAACCTGCCGCGGGCGGCGTCGTTCACCTGGGCGACGTCCTTGGCCAGCTGCTCGGCCTTGAGGAACGCCGTCACCGGCACGGCTTCCTTGGTTTCCTTGTCGATCATCATGGCCATGCCGATGCCGCAGTTCGGGTGGCAGCCGCAGGTCAGTTGCCCCCACTCGCGGTCGGGCCCGTGCACCACGTCCGCCCAGTCGGTGAAGGTGGACATGAACGAGATCGGGAACCAGTCGCGGATCGGCTCGCCGATGCCGGTCTGGTTCTTCACGTCGTGGGCGAGGTGCGACAGCGTGTAGCGCTGCGCGGCCCGGCGCTCCGGCGTGATCTCTTCGTCGCGGCCGGTGAAGGACACCGGCTGGAACGACAGGAAGTTGATGCGCTTGGGGTTGTCGATCGCGAACTCGATGACGCGGCCCACCTGCTCGTTGTTCACGCCGTTGACGATGGTGATGACCGGGACGATGTCCACGCCGGCGCGTGTGCAGGTTCTCGATCGCCCGCAGCTTGACGTCGAACAGGTTGCCGACGCGGCGGTGCGAGTTGGCGGCGTTGCCGATGCCGTCGAACTGCAGATAGGCGTAGCGCAGGCCCGCCTCGGCGGCGGCCTTGGCGAATTCAGGGCTCTTCGCGAACTCGATGCCGTTGGTGGCCGCCTGCACGCTGTTGTAGCCGACCTTGCGCGAGTAGCGGATCGCGTCCAGGAAGTACGGCGACATCGTCGGCTCGCCGCCCGAGAACTGCACCGACATCTGACGGCGCGGCTTGATGCTGACGGCGTTGTCGAGCACCTGCTTGATGTCTTCCCAGGACAGCTCGTGGACGAAGCCGACCTGGTTCGCGTCCATGAAACATGGATCGCACATCATGTTGCAGCGGTTGGTCAGGTCCACGGTGAGCACCGCGCCGCGGCCGTGCAGCACGGTGGAGGACCCGTGGTTGTGGAGCTTCTCGTCGTTGTGGGCGCGGATGTCGCGGCCCGGAAAGACCTCTTCGAGATGCCTGAAGAAGGCCGGGTCGATGGCCATCGTGTCTTCGAAGTGGCCATGGATGGGGCAGTCCTTGACCATGACGATGTGGCCGTCCTTCTCGAGGATGGTCGCCTTGATCTCGCCGACCTTCTCGTTGAGGAGGACGCTGACGTCCTTCTTGCCGTCGAGGATCGCCTGCCGCGCTTCGCGCGTGCAGTCGGGACACAGCGAATCGGTCTGCCGCGGCCAGCCCAGCTGGGGCTTGGTCTTCTCGTACGACTTGAGGAGGGGTTTGTCCGACCACTTGGGGATGAAGGAAGGGTTCTGGCTGATCCTGTTGGCCACCGAGAACACCTGCCAGGCACCGTTGGCCGCCAGGGAAAGGCCCTTCTCGACGTACTTCATGGGCGCGTGCATGCCGTTCTACTCCTTGCGCCGGGCGACTTCGGCCCCGCCGGCGCGTCCATGCGTTCGGCATTCGTGCCGAAGCGCGCACAGGATAGCCGGAAAGTCGATGATTTCGGCCTGATTTCCGGCGGGCGGGCCGATCCGGGGGCCGGACGGGCAGGAGGCAAGGTGAAAGGCCCAGGCCCAGGCCGCCGGGCCCCAGCCAGGCGTTCGCACCGCTGTCAAGAGCCGGCTACCTTGGAGCGGACTTGGATGAGGCCTGGAGCCTGGAGCCCGGAGCCTGGAACCTCTTGCTCCATCCATCTCCGCGAGGCATGGGTTTCGCCAGATCATTGTATTTCTCTTATGTCGGTCACCTGACGAGAATGATCCGACCATGTCCACGATAGACACCTCAGGCGCGAGCTGTCCGCCTGGATCGCAAGGTCTCTTCGATCCGCGCGCGGAACACGATGCGTGCGGCGTTGGCTTCGTCGTGCACATGAAGGGCAAGCGCTCGCACGACATCGTGCAGAAGGCGCTGCGCGTGTTGATCAACCTCGAGCACCGCGGCGCCTGCGGCTGCGAAGCCAACACGGGCGACGGCGCCGGCATCCTGCTGCAGATGCCCGACGCGTTCTTCCGCGCGGTGGTGCCGTTCTCGCTGCCCGATGCCGGCGCCTACGGCGCCGGCCTGGTGTTCCTGCCGCACGACACCGACGACCGCGCGGCGGTCAAGGCGCTCATCGGCCGCATCGCCGAGGAAGAAGGCCAGCGTCTCCTCGGGTGGCGCGACGTGCCGACCGACGATTCGCTGGTCGGACCGAGCGCGCGGGCGGCCGAGCCCTATTTCGAGCAGGTGTTCATCGGCGCCGGCGGCGGCATCGCCGGCGCCGACGCCGGCCTGCGCTTCGAGCGCAAGCTCTACGTGATCCGGAAGCGGGTCGAGAAGGCGGTCGAGACCCTGAAGATCAACGCGCTGGCCCGGCGCACGTTCTACATCGTCAGCCTGTCGTCGAAGACGCTGATTTACAAGGGCATGCTCACCGCCCAGCAGCTCCGGCCGATGTTTCCCGATCTGTCGGACCAGCGGCTCGACTCGGCGCTGGCGCTCGTGCACCAGCGGTTCAGCACCAACACGTTCCCGTCGTGGCCGCTGGCGCACCCCTACCGGCTGATCGCGCACAACGGCGAGATCAACACGCTGCGCGGCAACATCAACTGGATGCGGGCGCGCGAGGGGCTGCTCAAGAGCCAGGTGCTCGGCGACGACCTCAAGAAGGTGCTGCCGGTGATCAGGGAAGGGGGCAGCGACACCGCCACCTTCGACAACGTGCTCGAGCTGCTGGTGATGGCGGGCCGGTCGCTGCCGCACGCCGTGCTGATGATGATTCCCGAGCCGTGGAGCGGCAACGACCTGATGGCCGCGGATCGGAAGGCGTTCTACGAGTACCACTCGTCGCTGATGGAGCCGTGGGACGGCCCGGCGTCGATTGCGTTCACCGACGGCACAGTGATTGGCGCGGTGCTCGACCGCAACGGGCTGCGGCCGTCGCGCTACTACGTCACCAGGGACGACCTGGTGGTGATGGCCTCGGAAGTGGGGGTGCTGGACTTCCCGCCCGAGGACGTGCTCGAGAAGGGACGGCTCAGCCCGGGGCGCATCTTCCTGATCGATACCTCGAAGGGCCGGATTGTCGGCGACGACGAGATCAAGCGCGAGCTGGCTGCCGAGCGGCCGTACCGGCAGTGGATCGACAAGCACCTGGTCGACATCGAGTCGCTGCGGGCGGCGCGGGCGGAAAAGCCCGAGCCGGCCACGGTCTTCGCCCGCCAGCAGTCGTTCGGCTATACGCAGGAGGACCTGCGGTTCCTGATCGGCCCCATGGCCCAGACGGGCGAAGAGCCCGTGGGGTCGATGGGCACCGACTCGTCGCTGGCGGTGCTGTCGGATCGGCCGCGGCTGCTGTACGACTACTTCAAGCAGCTCTTCGCCCAGGTCACCAACCCGCCGCTCGACGCGATCCGCGAGGAACTGGTGACGTCGATGGGCTCGACGATCGGGCCCGAACGCAACCTGCTGGAGCCTGAACCGGAGGCCTGCCGGCAGATTCACATCAAGTACCCGATCATCCACAACGAGCACGTGGCGAAGCTGCGCCACCTGTCGCCGAAGCTGCCGTTCCGGTCCACCACGCTGACCATGCTGTTCGACCCGGACTCGGGCGGGGCGGGGCTCGAGAAGGCGATGGACGAGTTGTGCCGCAAGGCCAGCGAGGCGGTGAAGGCCGGGTTCGACATCCTGATCCTGTCGGATCGCGGTGTCACGCGCGAGCTGGCGCCGATCCCAAGCCTGCTGGCCACGGCCGGCGTGCACCATCACCTGGTGCGCGAGGGCACGCGCACCCGGTGCGCGCTGGTGGTCGAGTCCGGGGACGCCCGCGAGGTGCACCACGTGTCGCTGCTCCTGGGCTACGGCGCCGGGGTGGTGAACCCGTACGTGGCCTTCGAGACCATCGACGAGCAGATCCGCCAGGGTCACATCACCGGCGTCGAGCGCGACAAGGCGATCGAGCACTACATCAAGGCGCTCAACAAGGGCGTGCTGAAGGTGATGTCGAAGATGGGGATCTCGACGCTGCAGAGCTACTGCGGCGCGCAGATCTTCGAAGCTGTCGGCCTCAGCCAGTCGTTCATCGATCGCTACTTCACCCATACGATGTCGCGGGTGGGCGGCATCGGCATCGACGTGGTGGCCGAAGAAGTGCGGCTGCGGCACGAGCGGGCATTCGGACGCCAGCCGGTGCGCCCGCAGGAGCTGGACGCCGGCGGCGAGTACCAGTGGCGCCGGGACGGGGAGTACCACCTGTTCAACCCCGAGACGGTGTTCAAGCTCCAGCACGCCACGCGAACCGGGCGCTACTCGATCTTCAAGGAGTACAGCCGCGCCGTGGACGACCAGAACCAGCATCGCGCCACGCTGCGAGGGATGTTCCGCTTCAAGCCCGCCGGGCCGGCGGTGCCGATCGAGGAAGTGGAGCCGGTTGAGGCGATCGTCAAGCGCTTTGCCACCGGCGCGATGTCCTACGGCTCGATCAGCCAGGAGGCGCACGAGACGCTGGCGATTGCCATGAACCGCCTGGGCGGCCGTTCCAACACCGGCGAGGGCGGCGAGGACGCCGAGCGATTCCTGCCGATGGCCAACGGCGACTCCCGGCGCAGTTCGATCAAGCAGGTGGCCTCCGGCCGGTTCGGTGTCACCAGCGAGTACCTGGTCAACGCCGACGAGCTGCAGATCAAGATGGCGCAGGGCGCCAAGCCGGGCGAGGGCGGGCAGCTCCCGGGCCACAAGGTCTACCCGTGGATCGCCAAGACGCGGCACTCGACGCCCGGTGTCGGCCTGATTTCGCCGCCGCCGCACCACGACATCTATTCGATCGAGGACCTCGCGCAGCTGATCTTCGACCTCAAGAACTCGAACCGCGAGGCGCGCATCTCGGTGAAGCTCGTCGCGGAGGGCGGCGTCGGCACGGTGGCGGCGGGGGTGGCGAAGGCGCACTCCGACGTCGTGCTGATTTCCGGCCACGACGGCGGCACCGGGGCTTCGCCGCTGACCAGCCTCAAGCACGCGGGGCTGCCGTGGGAGCTGGGCCTGGCGGAAACGCAGCAGGTGCTGGTGCTCAACAAGCTGCGCGACCGGATCGTCGTCCAGGTGGACGGCCAGATGAAGACCGGGCGCGACGTCGTGATCGGCGCGCTGCTTGGCGCCGAGGAGTACGGCTTCGCCACCGCGCCGCTGGTGGTGATGGGCTGCATCATGATGCGTGTCTGCCACCTGAACACGTGCCCGGTGGGCATCGCGACGCAGGATCCGGAGCTGCGCAAGAAGTTCACGGGCTCGCCGGAGTTCGTCCAGAACTTCTTCCAGTTCGTCGCCGAGGAAGTGCGCGAGCTGATGGCGCAGCTGGGTTTCCGGAAGATCGACGACATGATCGGCCGCGCCGACTGCCTGGATGTGCAGCCGGCGGTGGACCACTGGAAGGCCAAGGGACTCGACTTGACGCCGGTGCTGCACCAGCCGGATCTGCCGGCCTCGGTGGCGCGGCGCAAGGTACGCGAACAGGACCACGGGCTCGAGGGCGCGCTCGACAACGAGCTGATCGCCCGCAGCCGGGCGGCGCTCGATTCGCGCAAGCCGGTTTCGTTCTCGACGCCGATCCGCAACGCCGATCGTACCGTGGGCACGATGCTGGGCTACGAGGTCACCAAGCGGTATGGCGGCCAGGGTCTGCCCGACGACACCATCGAGGTCACGTTCAACGGCTCGGCGGGGCAGAGCTTCGGCGCGTTCGCGCCGCGCGGCCTGTCGCTGACGCTGGTCGGCGACGCCAACGACGGGTTCGGCAAGGGGCTGTCGGGCGGGCGGCTGACCGTGTTCCCGCCGCCCGAGTCGGTGTTCAAGGCGGAGGAGAACATCATCATCGGCAACGTCGGCGTTCTACGGCGCGACCAGCGGCGAGGGCTACGTCCGCGGCATGGCCGGCGAGCGCTTCTGCGTCCGCAACAGTGGCGCCCAGGTGGTGGTCGAAGGCGTGGGCGATCACGGCTGCGAGTACATGACCGGCGGGCGCGTGGTGGTGCTGGGCAAGACCGGCCGCAACTTCGGCGCCGGGATGAGCGGCGGCGTGGCCTATGTGCTGGACGTGGACGGGCTGTTCGCCCGCCGCTGCAACATGGGCATGGTGGACCTCGAGTCGCTCGAGGATCCGGACGAGATCGACCTGGTGCAGAACCTGGTGATGAAGCACGCGGCGGCGACCGGCAGCACCTACGTGCAGCGGCTGCTGAGCGACTGGGCGTCGTTGCAGAAGGCGCTGGTCAAGGTGATGCCGCGCGAGTACAAGCGCGCGCTGGCGCAGCAGCAGGTACGCGAGGTGGCCACTGTCGGTGTGGCAGTGGCGGCGGTGGTGGCCGTGGCTCCGTCCGGCAAGGCAGCAAGGGCTGCACATGGGTAGACCGAACGGGTTCATCGAAATCCACCGCAAGAAGCACCCCACGCGTCCGGTCGAAGAGCGGTTGAAGGATTGGCGTGAGGTGTATCTGCCCTACGCCAAATCCGATCTCGAAGGGCAGGGCGCGCGCTGCATGGACTGCGGCATACCGTTCTGCCACCAGGGATGTCCGCTCGGCAACCTGATCCCGGACTGGAACGACCTGGTCTACAAGGACCGGTGGCATGCGGCGATCGACCGCCTGCACGCGACCAACAACTTTCCGGAGTTCACCGGCAAGCTGTGCCCGGCGCCGTGCGAAGGCTCGTGCGTGCTCGGCATCAACGAAGACCCCGTCACCATCAAGTCGATCGAAGCCACCATCATCGATCGCGCCTGGGATGAGGGCTGGGTGACGCCGCGGCCTCCGACTTCGCGCACCTGGAAGAAGGTCGCCATCGTGGGCTCGGGCCCGGCGGGCCTGGCTGCGGCGGATCAGCTGAACCGCGCCGGCCACGAGGTGACTGTCTACGAGAAGTCGGATCGGATCGGCGGGTTGCTGCGTTACGGCATCCCCGAGTTCAAGATGGAGAAGCGCTTCCTCGACCGCCGCCTGGCGGTCCTGGAGGCCGAAGGCGTGGTGTTCCAGGCCGGCGTCAACGTCGGCGTGGACCTGCCGGCCGAGCGGCTGCGCGGCGACTTCGACGCGGTGCTGCTGGCGGGCGGCGCCGGCCAGCCGCGCGACTTGCCGGTGCCTGGCCGTGAGCTCCAGGGCATCCACTTCGCGATGGACTACCTGACGCTGCAGAACCGGCGCAACGAAGGGGACGCCATCAGCGACGCCGACTTCGTGTCAGCCCAGGGCAAGCACGTCATCATCATCGGCGGCGGCGACACCGGCGCCGACTGCCTCGGTACCGCCCATCGCCAGAGGGCGAGGTCGGTGCACCAGCTCGAGCTGCTGCCGCGGCCGCCGCAGACGCGAGGAGCCAACAACCCGTGGCCGGAGTGGCCGAACGTTTTCCGCGTGTCGTCGGCGCACGAGGAAGGCGGCGAGCGGCTGTATCAGGTGTCCACGCAGCGGTTTTCGGGCGACGCCAACGGGCGCGTGAAAGCGCTGCACGCGGTCACGGTCGAGATGCAGCAGAAGGACGGACGCACCGAGTTCGTGCCGGTGGCCGGGCAGCGAGTTCGAGATTCCCGCCGACCTGGTGCTCCTGGCGATGGGCTTCACCGGGCCGGAGAAGGGCCGCCTGCTCGACGAGCTGGGTGTGACGCTGACGGGCCGCGGCAACGTGGCGCGCGACGCGCGCTGGATGACCAACGTGCCAGGCGTCTTCACCGCCGGCGACATGCAGCGCGGCCAGTCGCTGATCGTCTGGGCGATTGCCGAAGGCCGCAGCGCCGCCGCGGCGATCGACGCCTTCCTGATGGGCGAGACGAAACTGCCCGCGCCGCTCGCGTAGTCTGAAGGCGAGTCGGACGCACCGTCCGAGCCCCCAGCCGCAGCGGCTGCGCCGGGAACGCAGGCTCGCTCTTTCCCTTCCGCTGCCCGCGCGTGTAGTCCGTTCTTCGGGGCTCTCAAGTGAACTCTGGACGGCCGCGTCCCGAAGGGACGTCGGCCGGGCCCAAACGCAGGGACGGAACACGCGCGGAGAAATCGCTGCGCCCGCGTTCCTTCGGGTCGAAGTCGGCCTGGCCGATGCGGCCGGGGTCTCGGACGATGGGCCCGCCTCGCCTGCGTCTGGGCTACGCTATGACTCGATTGGCGAAACGACAATCTCCCGACAAGTCCGCGCACGGTCCGCTTGGCATAGAGGCTCGCCTTTGGGCTGCAGCCGACGCGCTCCGCAACAACATGGACGCGGGGGAATACAACACGTCGTCGTCCTGATCCAATTCTGCCTGCGCGGCCCAGTCCACCGGTTCAAACCCGTCTCCGCATCGTGACCATCCGTGTTGTCCTGCTCGGGTAGTGCACCAGGCGACGAGGTATGCCGTCTGGATCACGGGTCCGACTTCGCAGCCGCTGCGATTCATGTTGTCGGCGACGACCGAGCGTATAGGGGCTCGACGGCTTGGGGGCCCAACATGCCGCAGTGGCAGCTACGGCCTGCTGTTGCCGTCGGCTAAGGAGCACCTTTTCCTTCGGCAGATAGGCCACGAGCATGCCGTCGTGGTGAGGGCATCGGCGATCCCGAGATAATTTCTTCGCGGCGGTCCACCTGGCCGACTGCGATCAGCCGACCGCGCCCTGCCCGTGCTGCGCGCCGCTATCCGGGGGAGATACTGCGGCTATCCGGCGATCGAGTCCGACCCGTACTTCGCGAATCTCCGCTCGGCCCCGGGCTATGCAGTCTTACGCGAGGACGCGCGGGCGTGCGCGAGGGACTTCGTCGAGCGTCGCGGTGTCACAGGCCGTTGATCGCGAGGGTAGACGGCCCGTCCACGCCTATTGTCTGAGGGCGAAGGCGAACAGCGTGTCGTTGGTCGATACAGCGATGTACTGCTTCCCGCCAGCCGCATACGCAATCGCGGGACTCTGGATTGGGCTCGGGCAGATCGAACCTCCACAGCACCGTGCCGCTCCGCGCATCGAGCGCATAGAAGCCCCCGTCGGCAGCTCGAGCCTCGGCAGAGTCTGAGAAGAAATCCGCTGACGTTCCCGTGAACAAGAGGTCCGAACCGGTCGTCAGCACGCCGCTCGGGAACATGGCGTCAGTGAGTCTGAATTGCCACGCTGTTTGACCCGTTTCCGGATTGAACGCGTGGATCGCTCCATAGGAGGGCCCCCGAGCAATGAAGCCCTGCGCGCTCACGCGACCGGTTCCATGCAGCGATGTAGAGGAGCTTCGTCCGCGGGCTGTAAGACGCCGGGAACCAGTTTGTCGCCGAGGCAGGTGACACGCGGAGACTCTCGGTGTTGACGCGAATCGGCCGACCCTTGCCGTCGAACCCACTCATCCAGTTCACGTCGACGAAGGGGTGACCCGACAGGAACTCGCCAGTCGCGCGATCGAGCACGTACACCAGACCATTCTTGTTCGCGAACAGCACGACCTTGCGCGGGCGCCCATTCCACTGCACATCTGCGAGCACCGGCACCTGCGCGGCATCCCAGTCGTGGTCGTCATGGGGTGTGAACCGATAGTGCCACTTCAGAACTCCGGTATCGGCGTCGAGCGCGACCACCGACGCGCTGTAGAGGTTGTCGCCGAGCCGGATCGAGCCTAATCGGCGGCCCGAACGCCCCCGGCGGCGACGGGATTCCCCGTGCCCCAGTACGTGAGGTTCAGATCCGAATCGTCAGAGCCCGTATTCCACACGCCGGCCCCGCCGGTGCGCCAGGAGTCGCCGGACCAGGTCTCGTTTCCAGGCTCGCCTGGCGCAGGGATCGTGTGAAAGCGCCAGACCTCCTTGCCCGTCGCTGCGTCGAACGCCACGATCGCGCCGCGGATGCCCGTGCCGGCCTCCGAGTCGCCGCCGCCCAGACCGACGAGCACCTTGTCCTTGACGACGAGTGGAGCAAGGGTGATGACGTAGCAGCTTCGCTCCTGCCCCGGAGTCCGACACGATGGATCTTTGAAGTCGGCCACGATCGAGTTCCATCGTGGCTTGCCCGGTCAGCGCGTCGATCGCGATCAGGTGCGCGTCGAGCGTGCCGAGATAGAGCGTTCCGTCTTGAAATCGCCAGGCCGCGATTGGGACGTCCGCCGCCTCCGGTTGCTCGCGCACCGGCGGCTGGAGTGTAGGGAAACACCCAAAGAACGCGCCCGGTTTCAGCGTCCAATGCCACGACATCGTTGGTGTTTCGAGTGGTGTACATGACTCCATCGACAACCAGCGGCGTGGCCCGTTGCCCGCTCGTCGTGGTTGTCTGAGAAAGCCACGCCAGCTTCAGGTCCTTGACGTTGCCTGGATTGATGTCTTTGAGCGGGCTGTAGCGATGACCCAGCAAGTTGCCGGAGTACGTCAGCCAGTTCTGCGGCGCGTCGCTTGCCCGCAGGATCTGCGCGAACGTGACCGCCGGAGCTTTTCTGATGCGATTCGCCCCGGCAGGAATCGCGCGATTCACGGTCCGCGTGACGGAGAACTCCAGGGGCGCACCGACGCCAAAGAAAGCTTCGTCGTAAGGCGCGCTGCCGGATCCGGTCTTGAACCACTTCAAAGCTATCGTGTTGCCGTTGAGCTGACCCGTGAAGGTCAGTTCACGGGCGCCATCCGGGCTCTTGCACTTGAAGGTGAGGGTGTTGCCCTCCACGCGGCCTTCCAGAATCTCGAAATCGCCGGGATACGACGTGCAGGAACTGACGAAGCCGAGCAGCCGTGGACCGTCCACTCGGAGCACCGCCGTCCACGATCGTCCCGCAGGTCCGGACTCCGCCCGCCACAGTCCTACGAGACCTGCGGAACCATCTTGCGCGGACAGCGGTTCCGGAGAGCGCCAGCAACGCCGATGCGAGAACCAGGGTTTTCTGCAGAACACGGAATACCAACACCTTTGGGAAGTGCCCGCGCGACGACGGAGACTCCGCTCTGCGGCGCTCGGCGCGACAGTTCAGTCGACGATGGTGTCCGCGGAGGCCGGTGCGTAGCGCGGGCTGGCGCCTTCGAGCGTCGTGGGCGGCTTGTCCCCCGCCGCGATGGCCGCGGGCGGATAGACGCATTAGCGGGGCCGGAGGTTGACGGAAGGCCGGTTATGCGAGGTGGCGTCGGGCACCTCCCCGGCGCTTCCCCTTCCGACGGCGCAGATTAGCGCGGTCTCGCACAGCAGCTAACCAGACGACTTTTGGTGGGGAGTCCTCTAAAAAGCTTCGTTCTCGAAAGTCCGTGTCCTTGGACACAACCGCGTTGACGTTGACCTTGCGTACGTCCAGATCTCGTCGTCGGAGCCGGCGCGAAGTCCAACGTCACGTACATGCGTGCTCCCCGGAACTCCACACGAAGACGTGCCGCCAGTGCAGGACTGAGATTCGCGTCGAAGAGCAGAGTGCTCCCCTCTGTCATCTAGCTTTAATGAGTCTGCGCCGAGGGCCGCACTGGCGTGGCTGGGAGGGCTGCTATCCAATTCTACGGTCATGCCATCGCGGCCATCTAACGGCCCGGGCGCGGCGGCCAACCGATGGCGCCGCCTGTGAGCACACCGTCATCAGAGCCACGAACACGCATCGTCCGACGAATCCTCCGCGACTTCGTTCCGCGTGACGCGTGAAGCGATCGGCCTCTAACTACCCGGACGGTGCATGCCACGCTGGTTGTCGGCGGAACCAAGGCCTAGTCGCGCGTGGCAGCGACAGGGCAGGAGGACGAGAGATTTCCGGTGTGCGGAACCGGGAGGTGCCGGCTGGTTGCGCCCGCCCCGCCTCCATTCGATCAGTTGTCCGCGCCCTGCCCACCTCTGCGGTTACGTAGACGCGTTCGGCGCCCGCGCCGGCGACGTTGTTCTCTACAGGGGTCGGGTTCCCCTGTGGAGGACGCATGGCGCTGCATTCGTACGGAGTGCTCAAGGGAAAGGCGATCGAAGTCCGGCTGGGCGCGGGTCAGTCGCCGCACTACCAGGTGCGGCTGGTCGACGACACGACCGACTACCGCATCGCCATCAACGTCAAGTCGCAGATGTCTCCGTCGGAGCTGGAATTCATCGTCCTGGAGCGCTTCCAGCATCCGATCACCGGGCTCGTGGAGGGGCTCGGCTTGGGCTTCACGCCGCTCCAGAGCGGCCCGGGCTCGGGCGCGCTCGACTTCATCCGTGGCAACCTCTTCGACCGCGCGAAGATGCGGCCGCTGCCGTTCAGCGTGCCCGGCTTCGACAACGACCTGAACGAAAAGCTCGATCGGGTGATGCAGCGTGCGGTAGGAGACGAACGGGCGCTGGTCTACGCCTTCGGCGAGCGCTGGGGGCCGGAGCCGGGCAAGAAGGACAAGTATTTCGGATTCCTCCCCGGGAACGGGATCCACGACATCCACATGAACCAGGGGAATTCCGGCCAGTTCGTCGGCGATGACGGCGTGTATCAGGACGGGGGCGTCCTGCTGCATTTTCCCGATCAGCAGGAGTGGGTCGCGGTCTTCCTGAAGTTCCAATCACAGTCGTGGCACACCCACGACCAGACGGGGCACGCGCTGACCACGCCCGTCCCGACGACGCCTGGGCAGCCACCCGGGCCGGTTCCGCCGACGGTCGAGGAGCCGGATGGGCTGGTGCGCATCGTGGCGGCGCTCGTGAACTCCCTCAAGTCGCCCGAGCAAGAGATGGTCACGCTCATCAACACCGCTCCGCACGATGTGTCGCTGGAGGGATGGGCGCTGCTCGACACGCAGAAGGCGCGACTCCCGTTGAAAGGCACGCTCCGCGCCGGCGCGACGACGACAGTGTCGCTGTCGACGCCGCTGGCGCTCTCGAACAAGGGCGGCGTGATCACGGTGGTCGACGAGAAGGGCCTCAAGGTCCACGGCGTGGCCTACACCAAAGAGCAGGCTCGCCAGCCGGGGTGGACGCTGGTGTTCTGAGGTCAGGTCCGGTGGACGATTTTTCCGTCCACCATCGTCAGCACCGATCGGATTTGCTTGATCTCTTCGTCAGGCACCGAGAAGTAGTCGCGGTCGAGCACGGCGAGATCGGCGAGCCTGCCAGGCTCGATCGAGCCGAGCCTGTCTTCCATCCGGAGGTGCCAGGCGCTCTCGCGGGTCCGGAGACGAAGCGCCTGCTCGCGCGTGAGCTGTTCGCCGGGGTTGACCTGCTGCCCGTACGAGTTCACGCCGGTGACGACGTAGTAGAGGTGCAGCCACGGGTTCAACGGCGAGATGTGGGTGGCGTTGCTGAACAGGCTCTTGCGAATCGGGTGCTGATTGATGGTCCGGTACGCATGGCCGGCGACCACGTTCGGATTGTTCGAATTGACCCAGTTGTTCGATGACAGCTGGATGCTGCAACCGAGCCCGTGCAGCCGGTCCAGCAGGCCAGCCGTCACCCATCCGACCCCGCTTCCCAGGATGTTCACGTTCCAGCGCAGGCCGGTGATGTCGAATTCCTTGTTGGCGGATTCAAGCTGCTCGACCAGTTGCGTCAAGCCCGCCAGGTTCGACGCGTCGTTGTCGCAACGCCAGCCCGCCTGCGCCACGAGCCGCTGCGCTGCACGCGTCTGCTCGACGGCGGCCGCGGGTGCGGGCCACTCGCCGATGCCGCCAGTGCGCAGCATGTCGTCGCCGAAGTAGGGCAATGCGTTCCTGAGGTATTCCTTCAGCATCGCGTTGTCGTCCAGTTCCGCGAAAGCCGTGAAGTCCATCTGCACCCGCATCGACATCCGGCCTTCGTTGTGGACCGCATTCCAGGCGTCGCGGGACCGGTAGGGATCGACGGCCGCTGACCCCTGACGCGGGTGCAGCGGGCCGAGCGCGTAGATGGTCGACTTGTCGAGCCAGGCCGTCAGGCCGAGACTGGTCGAGTACGCCATCGTGCGGAGCGCGTTCCGCTTCTTATCCTCGAACGTCTGCAGCCGCCGCAGCAGGTAGAGCGTGCTCGTGGATGGACCACCCTTCGCGGTGGACGCACCGATGGCTCCGGTGTCCGAGACGTTCACCTTGATGTAATCCGGGTGGAGCGGTGGCGCGGCGTCGGCTGCGTCGAAGAACCGCTTGCCCAGCGTGTTCGTCGCGCCAACTCCGTTGAAGCCCTGGTAGAGGAGCACGGGCCGGTCGGGAACGGCGTCGTCCAGTTCTTTCAACGTCGGCATGCGGTGCTCGGCCCATAGGTTCGTGTTCGCGGCGCCAATCGCGGTGATCCACTGGCCCTCGGGGACCGTCTTCCTGTGCCCGGCCAGCACTTCCTGGACCCCTCGAATCGTGCCCGCGCTCTCCACGTCCAGCGCGTGATAACCGACGCGATCTGCCGTATCCAAGCCGTGGAGGTGGGTGTCGATGAGTCCCGGCACGACCGTCCTGCCGCGGAGGTCGATGAGTTGCAGGCCGGCAGGTGGGTTGCGCGGCGCCGTGTTCCCCACGGCCGCGAAACGTCCGTCGCGGACGGTGACCGTGCTGACGATCGTGTTTCGCGCGTCCATCGTGTGAATGCGCCCGTTCACGAGAATGATGTCGGGCGCCGGCACTCCCGCGGGAGGCGCGGCCTGGGGCACCTGCGCAGCCACTGCGTCGCCAGCCGCAATCGAGTCAGTCGCCGCGGCTAGACCGGCGCCGGCAGTCGTCGCGAGAAAGGACCGACGCGAGAGTGTGGACCGCATCGATCAACGGCCCGGGCGTTGGCCGGCCTGCTCGGCAAAGAACTTGCGCATCCAGGGGCTGTTCTCCTGGCAGATGTATTCCTGGATCTCGCCCTTCTCGTCCCAGACGATGTCGAAGCCGATGGTCCAGGGCTCGGTGTAGGCGCCCGGATCGTCGATCGTGGCCTCGTAGCGAAGCGTGTAGAGATCCTTGCGCGTGAAGCGCTCGACCAGGTGCAGGCGATCGGTGTGCGGATCGCCCACCATGTCGATCCAGCTGCCCTCGTTGAAGCCGACGACGTCCACGACCAGCGTGTCGGCTTCCCATCGCCCGACCGAGTGCCCCAGCCACGTTGGCTGCAGGTGCTCGGCGTCGGGATGCGGCCGGCCGTCCATGTGGATCACCCGCCAGATGTGGGTGCCGCCTTCGTAGATCATCACGATCCGCTTCTGCTGCGGCAGCTGGAGGATCTCCATCGGGAACGGCGTCGTCATCAGCCGCGGTCCCGACGGCGGCATGCAGTAGCCCTGCGGGTCGTACTTCGACAGCGCCGCGCGGCGCTCCATCGCAATCTGCCGCGCCCACGGCTGATAGGGGATCTCTTTGTGCGACAGGAGCAGCGTCTTGTAGTCCTGGAACTGGGTCAGGTGCCAGTAGCCCTTGTTCGGCTCTGTCGGCCCGAGGTTCGGCGTGCCGTCGGCCAGCCGCGGCGCCGCGGGATAGGGCCTGGCCGGCAGACGCGGCACCGGGTTGACCTGGGCCGTGGCGGTAGCAGCGCAGACGATCGCGCCCAGCAGCCAGAGGGTGAGGCGCACGGACGGAGATTACCACCCCTGCTAACCGCCGGCCGCGCCCTGCGTATTAGGGGGTATGAAGCATCCCGCCCTCACCGCCGCCATCGTTGCCTGGCTGCTGCTCGCCCCCACCGTGACCTGGGCGCAGGCCCCGGCTGCTCCTTCAGCTCCAGTCGCGCCATCTGCGCCCTTGGCTCCGCTCCGGCCGTTGAGCGACGCCGACCGGGCCGCGCTCGAGGAGGGCGGAGCATCCCGCGTCCGCCAGGACCTTTATGAGATTCTCCAGCAGTATCCGCCGTCCCTGGCCGAGGTGCTTCAGCGCGACGCGTCGCTGCTCGACCGCCCCGACTACCTGATGCCCTATCCGCTGCTCTCCGGGTTCCTCGATCGGCATCCCGAGATACGGCGCAGCCCAGCCTACTACTTTGGCAGCATCTCGTTTCGCACCGTCACGCCGGCGGAGCGGGCCCTGGATCTCTTTGAAGAAGTGATGGCCGGCGCTGCCGCCCTGACGGCGTTTTGCATCTTCGTGAGTCTGCTGGTCTGGGTGGTCCGCACCGTGGTGGATCATCGCCGCTGGCTGCGGCAGTCACGCGTGCAGGTCGAAGTGCACACCAAGCTGCTGGATCGCCTGACCAGCAACGAAGACCTGCTGGCCTACGCGCAGACGCCGGCCGGCAGCCGCTTCCTCGAATCGGCGCCGCTCGAACTGGGCGCGCAAGCGCCCGCCGCCCCGCTGGGACGTATCATCTGGTCGGTGCAGGCGGGTGTGGTGCTGATCGTCCTCGGTATCGGGCTCTGGGTCGCGCAGTGGAGCCTGATCGACGAAGTGCGTCAAGGGTTCAAGCTGATTGCCACGGTGGCGGCGTCCCTCGGCGTCGGCTTCGTGGCGTCCGCGGCGGTGGCCTACATGGTGTCGTCCCGCGTCGGCCTGATACCGTCCCGACAGTCATGACCGTCCTCCGCATGCCGCCGATGGCTGATGCCGAGCCGCTGACGGCCGCGACCGCCGATCACGCGCTGATGATGGGCGAGGAGGCGTTCAGGACCTTCTACGAGCTGACGTCCCGGGGTCTCTGGGCCTATCTCTCGCGAACGTCCGGCGACAGCCGGCTGGCCGACGACCTGCTGCAGGAGGCGTACTACCGGCTGCTGCGCTCGAACGCGACGTTCGAGAACGACGATCACCGGCGCAACTACTTGTATCGCATCGCCACCAACCTGGTGCGCGACGACCGGCGCCGGCCGCGGGCGGACACGGCCAGCGGCGCCGAGATGGAGCAGGCGCCGGCGGCCGATGGCGCCGGCGGAGCCGAAGTGCGCGCCGCGCAGCGGCTGGATATCACGCGCGCGATGCGCCAGCTGAAGCCCCGCGAGCGCAGCCTGCTGTGGCTGGCCTATGTGCAGGGCTGCAGCTACGCCGAGATCGCGGAAACGGTCGGTGTCAGACCTTCCAGCCTGAAATCGCTGCTCTTTCGTGCCCGGCGCCGCTTTGCCGCCATGCTCGATCAGGGAGGCCGTACGTGACCGCGCACGAGTGCCCGCGCGAGGCTGGAAGTGGCCGCGGCGGTCCGTCAGCGCGCCTGGCGCGCAGACGACCACGAGGTGCGGCGCCACGTCGAGCAATGCCAGGCATGTGCCGAGGTGGTGGCGGTGTGCGAGGCGCTGGCGGACGATCGCGACGCGCTGCGAAGTACGCTCGGCTCCGGTAACCGCTCGCTGCCCTCAGCCGGTCAGGTCTGGCATCGCGCCACGTTGCGCGCGCGCGCGGAGGGCCTGCAGTCCGCGTCCCGGTCGCTGGTGTGGGCCTACGGGATCGCCGGAGCGGCGGTGGTCGGCCTGACGGCGGCGTTCGTCACTGCGTGGTGGCCGATGGTGATCGGCGCATTGAGGCGGATGGCCTGGACGGCGCCGGCGCGGCCGATCGCAGACGATCCGGTTAGCGGCTGGGTGAACGCCGCGCTTCAGAGCAGCTTGCCGCTAATCGGCGCCCTCGGTGTGTGCCTCGCGCTGACGACGGTCGCGGTGTATCTGGCGGTCCGCGGCGACCAGAAGCTCTGACGCCTTCGTCGTCAGGCTCCGGGCTCCGGGCTCCAGGCTTCAGACCGACTAAGAATCGGCGATGAACTTCGCCAGTTCCTCGTTCTCGGGGAACCGAACCAGCAGCTCGCGGGCCACGGGAACGGCCTCGTCGCGCTTGCCGTCGCGCACCAGCATCTCCCACAGGGCGAACTCGGCCTCGACTTCGCTGTAGAAGTCGCCCGGCGCGGCAGCGGCCTCGCGCATCGCGCGCAGGCCACGATCGCTGCTGCCGCCGCCCATCACCCAGCGCGTGCCCCAGGGCACGTGCTTGCCGATGACGTATTCCATCCACGCCTGAGCCACCTGGGCCCGCACGTGATTTGGATTCTTCTCCAGCACGTCCTCGAGCAGCCGCTTGGCTTCCCAGTACCTCGTCCCACCCCGTGCGCTTGCCAACCGTGCTCAACTGCAGGAAGAGATAGCTGGTATCCATCTTGGCCAGGTAATACATGGCCTGCTCGTCGTCCGGCGCCTCGGCCAGCCGTTGCCGGGCGGCTGCGCGGCCCCGCTTGATCTCGGCGAAAAACACTTCCAGAAGAGCGGGGCAGGTCTTGCAGGCGGCCATCGCCGCCTTCCGGTTCTTGCCGCTGCCCGAGGCACGGCGGATCTGGAAGTGCAGCGCCGAGATTCGCAGCTCGAACGCGGCAAGGTCCGACGGCGACTGGGTGACGAGCTGCAGCGCCTGGTCGGCGGCGGCAGCGAACTTGGAGGTGTAGAAGAGCCGCTGCGCGGCTTCGAACGGCGTCACCGTCGAGTCCGCGTGCATGCGCGCCGCGGGGGCGGCGAACAGCGCCGCCACCAGCATCGCTCGCCCGATGATCCCGGGGCTGGCGCCCATGGACCATTGTGCGCTCATGCGGCCCCGCACGCTACCTGATCGGCTGCAGCTCGTCCCTATTTCACCGAGCGTTGTGCTCACTCGGCCGTTTTCCAGTGGACCTCGTCGAAGCGCACCGCCTCGGTGGGCTTGTGCGCGATGTGCTTCGCGATCTGGCGGGCATGGAACCGGCCGTTCTCGATGAACCAGCGGTTGGTCAGGTAGCCGCCGCACACCGTGCCGGCGAGATAGAGACCGGGCCGGCTGCTCTCGAACGACGCCTCGTCCACGATCGGCGTGCGGTAGACGTCGTCGCCGATGCGGATGCCGAGCCCTTCGAGAAAGACGTAGTCGGGGTGGTAGCCGGTCATCGCCAGCACCCAGTCGTTGGCGAGTTCCTGGGTCCCTTCGGGCGTCCTGACGACCACGCTCCGCTCCGTGATCCGTTCGACGACCGTGTTGAAGAAGGCGCGGATGCTGCCTTCCTTGATGCGGTTCTCCAGGTCCGGCTTGATCCAGTACTTCACGTTGCCGTGGATCTCGGGGCCGCGGACGATCAGCGTCACCGCGGCGCCGTGGCGATGGCAGTCGAGCGCCGCCTTGGCGGCCGAGTTCTTGGCGCCGATGATCGCCACCTGCTGCTGCACGAAGCCGTAGGGCTCGCGGTAGTAGTGGGTCACCTTCGCCAGGTCCTCGCCGGGCACGTCCAGCCGGTTGGGCAGGTCGAAGAAGCCGGTCGCCACCACGACGTGACGGGCCGGACGCTCGGCCTTGTCGGTCACCACCACGAACTGACCCTTCTCGCCCCGGACGGTCAGCACGCGCTCGTAGAGGCACAGCGCGATCTCCTCGCGCGCCGCAACGCCGCGGTAGTACTCGAGGCCCTCCTCGCGCGTCGGCTTGTAGCCTTGCACCGCGAAGGGGTGTCCCCCGATCTCGATCAGGTCGGGAGTGGAGAAGAACTCCATGCGCGCGGGATAGCCGACGATCGAGTTGACCAGCGCGCCCTTGTCGATGACCAGCGCGCTCAGCCCCTCGCGGCGCGCCTCTATGGCGCAGGCCAGGCCCACCGGGCCCGCACCGATGATGACGACGTCGTGCATCAGCGCCGCTTCAATGCGCTGATGCACATTTGTCTTTTTGCCCCCGCTTCGCGGGGGCTTGGACGTCTTGAAGGGGAGCGTCTCATTCGCCAGCGTTCAGGGCCTTCAGACGGCTAACGCGGCGCCGGCGGCGTGCGCGGCTCGTTCGGATGGGCGGCCCGGTAGGCGCGCTCGGCGCGCGACACGTTGATGAAGTCGCGGATGGTGCGATTGCCCTCGTGGCAGGCGTACCTCCACCACTCGTAGTCAGGGGTGAGCTTCAGCGGGAACCGCGCCGTCCACGGGCTCGTGTAGACCACCGGATCCGTGGTCGTGATCTCGTAGGTAATCGTGTCGGGGCTGACACGGGTGAGCCGCTCGACGATCCGCATGTTGGGACTGGTCGGAATCCGGTTGCCGGCCGGCGCGCCCAGGATGCCGAAGTTCACCGACGCGGTGCGGCCGTTGAAATTCCCGGTCTCGATGACGAGCGTGTTGCCCTCCCACCGCCCGCGTGAGTCGCCCATCCAATTCGTGAACGCCGCCGGCAGCGCCCGGCGCCCGTCGGTCGGGATGATGCGGTCCTCGTGCACCATCTCCAGGCTGAGGACGACGTAGCCCGGCGACTGGTAGATGTCCATGCCGCCGTTGTAGCGGAACGGGAACATCGACGCCGGCATCCCGCGCGTGATGCAGCGGTCCCAGGTGTCGAAGTCCTCCGGCGCGTCAAAGGCCTGGTCCTCGTCCGGGGACAGCGACCAGGTGCTCTTCATCCGTGCGCTCAGCCGTTTGCCCTCGGCGGTCAGCTCGGGCAGCCGGCCGTTCGGCGGGTCCACGATCAGGGACGTCTGCCGCTGGGGCGTGCCGGGATCGGTGACGCCGGTGCGCAACGCTGCCCCGAAGTTGCCGGTGGAGATGGCATCGCGGTAGGCGTTGCCGCGTCCGGCCGCCTGCTTCAGGCGCGCCGCCATCTCCTCCTCGGTCCAGAACGCCTTCGCACCCAGGGCCTCGTCACGCTGGAGCGGCGTGCCCATCAAATGAGTCACGGGCCAGCGGCCCTCGAGATCCGGCTCGCCCCATGGCGTCTTCGGCGCGGTCCAGCCGCCGGCGTGGCTGTCGGCCGGCGCCTGGCCGGTGACGGCGATCGGGACGAGCGCGGCGGCGCAGGCCAGCGCCCCCGCCAACGTCCGCAGCATGGCCGCGCTTCGCGACGTCATGTCATCTCTCCACGACCGACCCTTCGAACTCCTCGTAGGTGCCCTTGAAGTCTGCCACACGGCCGCCCTCGACGTGCCAGACCCGGGTCCCAACTTCCTCCAGCAGGTCCTGGTCGTGGGTGACCAGCAGCACCGTGCCCTCGAACTTCTGCAGCGCGATGTTGAGCGCGTTGATCGACTCGAGGTCGAGGTGGTTGGTCGGCTCGTCGAGCACGAGGACGTTCGGCTTCTGGAGCATGATGCGGCAGAACAACAGCCGGGCGGTTTCGCCGCCCGAGAGCGCCTCGGTCGGCTTCAACCCTTCTTCGCCGCTGAAGAGCATCTGACCCAGGAGGCCGTGGATGTCCTGGCGCGACGCCTCCGGGTCGAACCGGTGCAGCCACTCGACCACGGTCATGCCTGGCTCGATGAGACCGGTCTGGTCCTGCGGAAAATAGCCGATGCTGACCTCGTGCCCCCAGCGCAGCGTGCCGGCGTCACGATCGCCCGGCGCCGGATCGAGGTTCGGCGACTCGGCCAGCAGGGCCTTCAGCAGCGTGGTCTTGCCGGCGCCGTTGCGGCCGACCAGCACGATCTTCTCGCCGCGGTTGATGACGGCGGTGAAGTCGCCGACGACGCGCGTGTCGCCATACGCTTTCGACAGGCCCTCGAACTCGGCGACCAGCCGTCCCGACGGGCGGTTCATCAGGAACCGGATATAGGGGCGCTGGATGTTCGAGCGCGCCAGCTCGGTGGTCTGCAGCCGCTCGACCTCCTTGCGGCGCGATGTCGTCTGCGCCGCGCGGGTGCCGGCGCCGAACCGGGCGATGAAGTCCTGCAGTTGCGCGATCTTCTTCTCGCGCTGGGCGTTCTCGCTCTCGATGCGCGACCGGATCTGCGTCTTGGCCATCACCATGTCGTCGTAGCCGCCGGTGTAGGTGATGATCGTCTCGTAGTCGATGTCGGCGATGTGCGTGCACACGCCGTTCAGGAAGTGGCGATCGTGCGAGATCACGATCATCGTGCCTTCGTAGCGCTCCAGGAACCGCTCCAGCCAGTGGATCGAGTCGAGGTCCAGGTGGTTGGTGGGCTCGTCGAGCAGCAGCGCCGCCGGCTGGCCGAACAGCGCCTGCGCCAGCAGGACCCGCACCTTCTGACCGCCCTGCAGCTCCGCCATCGTCCGCTCGTGCAGCGCGTCGGGAATGTCCAGACCCTGGAGCAGCACCGCGGCGTCGCTTTCGGCCGAGTAGCCGTCCTCTTCGCCGACGATCCCTTCCAATTCACCCAGCCGCATGCCGTCTTCGTCGGTCATGTCGGCCTTGGCGTAGAGCGCGTCGCGCTCGGTCAGCGCCTCCCAGAGGCGATGGTTGCCCATGATCACGGTATCCAGCACCCGGTAGGCGTCGAAGGCGTACTGGTCCTGCCGCAGCACCCCCAGCTTGCGCGGGCGCACGACGGAGCCCTTTTGCGGGTCCATCGCCCCGGTCAGGAGCTTCATGAAGGTGGACTTGCCGGCGCCGTTGGGCCCGGTCAGGCCGTAGCGCCGGCCGGTGGAAAAGGTGGTGGAGACGTCGTCGAAGAGCACCTTCGACCCGAACCGCATCGAGACGCCGCTGACTGAAATCATCGAATGAATACCTGCAGGTGCGCGAAAGGCGAGCGGGGGAACTTCTTATCGTAGCAGACGCAGCGAGGCCCCTACTTCCTGGAGCCTGGAGCCCGGAGCCCGGGCCTGGGGCCCGTCTCTAATGCACTCCCCGGCCGCCGCTGCCACCCCACCGGCCGGCGGGCGGCGCGAAGGTCTTCATCTCCAGCAGCTCGATCAGCCCCCGGCAGCGCGCCACGATGCCGTCGCGCTCGAGCAGCGCCTGGCGCTCGACCGGGTCCAGGCTCAGGTATTGCGCCAGCGCGTTCACCAGGTCGTCGTCGGCGATTGCCGGCGGAAACTTGGGGTCGGAGCCGCCGCGCTCGATGGCGGCGATGAGCAGCGTTTCGAGCCGCTGGCGCTGCTGGCGCAGCACGCTCTTGTCGGCGTCGGTCGTGGTCTCCGGCAGCGCATCCACGGTGGCCACACGATAGGCCAGCGACCGATCCTCGCTGACGATCCGGAACTTCTCCAACCCGCGCAGCACCACGTTGGAGCGCCCGTCCGGCAGCCGCTCGGCGTGGGTGATCACGCCGGCGCAGCCG
This sequence comes from uncultured Acidobacteriota bacterium, assembly GCA_963713655.1. Taxonomy (GTDB): domain Bacteria; phylum Acidobacteriota; class Vicinamibacteria; order Vicinamibacterales; family UBA2999; genus CAWEBF01. Next base: position 104,121 of record CAVQMT010000046.1, on the reverse strand, counting down.
ACCGGGTAGACCGGCGGCGCGCCCTGGTAGTCCGCCTCGAAGCCCGGCTGCAGCAGCGCCATGCCGATGATGCGATCGCCCGCCAGCGCGTCGGCCAGCATCGCGCGGTAGCGCGGCTCGAAGATGTGGAGCGGCAGGAACACGTTGGGAAACAGCACCACGTTGGGCAGCGGGAAGAGCGGGATCGTCGGCGGGAGCATCTAGCGAAGCCCCGTCATGAAACACGACCGAAGCCGGTGCGCCGAGGCCATAGAAGATGTCGGGGCTCAGGTTCAGTGGATGGTTTTGGTCTTCCGGTTCATGTAGTCCAGCAGGACGTACTGGCCCAGCGTCGCCGGCGTGGTGAAGTAGGCCTTGCCGCGGCACACCGACGCCACGCGGCGGACGAACGCCACCAGGTCCGGGTCGCGCGCCAGCATGAACGTGTTGATCATGATGCCGCTCTTGGCGCAGGCGTTCACCTCGGCGAACGTCTCGGAGACGATGAACGGGTCCAGGCCGAAGGCGTTCTTGTAGATCTGGCCATCGGGGCGGGTGAGGGCCGACGGCTTGCCGTCGGTGATCATCACGATCTGCCGCATGTCCTTGCGCTCGCGCTCCAGGATGCGGCGGGCCAGGCGCAGGCCTTCGCGCGTGTTGGTGTAGTAGGGCCCGACGCGGACGCGGCCCAGCTGCTTGATCGGCACTTCCTCGGCGGAGTCGTGGAACAGCACCGCGCGCAGCGAGTCGCCGGGATACTGCGTGCGAATCAGGTGCGACAGCGCCATCGCGACTCGCTTGGCCGGGGTAAAGCGGTCCTCGCCGTACAGGATCATGCTGTGGCTGCAGTCGAGCATGATCACCGTCGCGCAGGAGCTCTGGTAGTCGCTCTGCGCCACCATCAGGTCGCCGTACTCGATGTCGATTTTCGTAATCGCCCCGCCATTGGGGTCGGGTGTCGCCGCGCCGGCGGCCGTCAGCTCGCGCTCGCCGAGCGCCCGCGACACCGCGTTGAGAATCGTGCTGCTCGGATCGATGTTGATGGTGTCGCCGAACTCGTACTGCTTCGGCGCCGCGGTCACCTCGACGCCGGTGCTGAGATGCCGGGTATCGTGCATGCCCGAACTGCTGCGGCCGACCGACCCCAGCAGGTCGCGCAGCGCGCGGTAGCCCAGAAAGTCGAGCGCCTTGTCGGTGACTTCGAACGAGACGCGGGTTTCCTCGCCGTTGCCGCCGCCGGCCCGCCGCTCCATGCGCTCGCTTTCCAGGTCGGGCGCATCGGTGATGAAGCCGCGCTCCATCATGCGCTGGATGATCTGCTCGATCAGCTCCTCGAGCTGCTGGCGCGCGCCTTCCTGGTCGCCGTCCGCCGGCTCGCCGAGCAGGCGATCCAGCGCCTCCTCGGACAGCACGCCGCCGCTGAACAGCGCCTCGAGGATGGCGTCGTGCAGCGCCTCCAGCGTCCGGTCCTCGTCACCGCTCGAGCCGTGGCCCCACGGGCTGCTGAACCCGCTCGACAGCAGCAGGTCCGACAGCTTCGACACCGAGATCCTCGAGGTCGATCTCGTCGAGCAGGTCGCCGGTGTATTTGGTGTAGCGGAATTTCATCGGGCTCCAGGCTCCGGGCTCCAGGCCCCAGGCCCGCTACGTCAGCCGACGACCGCACGAACCGCAGAACCGATCAACCATCAGTTGTCAGTACTTCTTCTTCCCGCCGCCGGTGTCGCGCGGCATCACCGGCTCCTCTTCCCGCCGGACCGCCTCGCGCGTCGGTCTGCGCACCGGCGCCTCGGCGGCGTGATACCCGCGTTCCTCGCTGCGGCTGATGCGGCGCGTGGCGTACAGGCCTTCGAGCACGAAGTCGATGCCCGCCGCCAGCACCGGCGCGGATGCGTCCTTGGCCACGCCGGCTTCGTGCGCCAGCGCCACCAGCCCCTGCACCTCGCCGGCGCGCGCCAGCAGGTCCGCGGCGCTGATGGTGTCGCCGAGCTGGAGGCTGCCGCCCAGATCGAACCACTCGATCACTTGACGCGGATCGAGATGCGTCAGGTAGCCCTCGGCCACCGACGCCACCGCCCCGCGCACCAGTTCGCGCGCCACCAGGTCGGCACCCTTCAGCTCGCCCTCGTACTCGAGCTCGAACTTGCCCGTCATCGACGGCAACGCGGCATAGAGATCGGTCACGCGCGGCACCGCCACCGGCTCGTTCTCGACCACCGCACGCCGCTCGGCGTTCGACAGCACGTTCTCCATCACCGAGATCGGCAGGCGCTGGCTGACGCCCGAGCGCTTGTCCACGCGCCGATCCTGGCGCGCCTGAAACGCCACCTCTTCGACGATCTCCGAGACGTAGACGGGAATCTCGGCGCGCGGAGCCCCGTTGCCGTCGCCGTCCGGCGACGGCTGGCGATCGAGCCACGCCTCCTGGGCCGTGATCGCCAGCGCCTCGTGGCGCGACAGCGGGTAGTGCGTGCGAATCTCGGAGCCGATGCGGTCTTTGAGCGGCGTGATGATCTTTCCGCGCGCGGTGTAGTCCTCGGGGTTCGCGGTGAAGGCCATCAGCACATCGAGCGGCAGCCGGATTGGGTAGCCTTTGATCTGGATGTCGCCTTCCTGCAGGATGTTGAACAGTCCGACCTGGATCTTGCCGGCCAGGTCCGGCAGCTCGTTGATGGCGAAGATGCAGCGGTTGGCCCGCGGCAGCAGCCCGAAGTGCATGGTCAGGTCGTTGGACAGGTGCAGGCCGGCGCGCGCCGCCTTGATCGGGTCGATGTCGCCGATCATGTCCGCGATGGTCACGTCCGGCGTGGCCAGTTTCTCGACGTAGCGGGCCTCGCGGCCCAGCCATGCCACTGGCGTGTCGTCGCCGTCCTGCGCCACCCGCGCCTTGCACGATCCGCACAGCGGCGCCAGCGGGTCGTCGTTGATCTCGCAGCCGGGCATCACCGGAATGTACGCATCCAGCAGGTCCACCAGGCCGCGCAACAGTCGGGTCTTGGCCTGGCCGCGCAAGCCCAGCAGGATGAAGTCGTGCTGCGACAGCAGCGCGTTCACGATCTGGGGGATCACGGTCTCGCCGTAGCCGTGAATGCCGGGGAAGAGGGCGGTGCCGGCGCGCAGGTGCGCGATCAGGTTGTCCCGTACCTCCTGCTGCACGCTCCGATGCGGGACGCGGCCAGCGTCCACGGCTTTTCGCAGGGCTCCCAGCGTGGCAATCGAGGTATCTGACATACCGGGATCCTATAGCATGGACCGCCGTGCCATTCTTCGACCGGCGGCGGCCGCGCGTGTATGCGCATCGCGGCGGCAGCGCGCTGGGCCCGGAAAACACCATTGCCGCCTTCGACATCGGACTCGCCGCCGGCGCCGATGGCCTGGAACTGGACGTGCGCCTCTCGTCTGACGGCATTCCCGTCGTCGTGCACGACTCGACGCTTGACCGGACCACCGACGCCACCGGGCCCGTGAGCGCGAAATCGGCGGACGAGCTGGCTCGTGTAGACGCTGGCTGCCGGTTCACGGACCGCGCCGGCGGCACGCCATTTGCCGGACGCGGTATCGGCGTGCCGGCGCTCGTCGATGTGCTGCGCCGGTATCCCGGCGTGCCCACGATCATCGAGTTGAAGGTCGATACCGAGGACTGCGGCGTCCGCGTGGCGCAGGCGGTCTGCGCGGCGGATGCGGCCGGCCGCGTCTGCCTGGGCGGCTTCGGTCTTCGCAGCGCTCGCGGCGCCCGGCAGGCGCTGCCGTCTGCGGGCGCCAGCGCTTGCCAGACCGAGGTCCGCCGGGCGTTGCACTGTTCCTGGATCGGCTGGCCGCTCCGTCGCATGCCCTATCACGGCTACCAGGTGCCCGAACGGTCCGGCTGGCTGCGCGTCGTATCACCGCGCTTCATTCGGCAGGCCCATAAGGCCGGCCTCGCGGTGGAAGTGTGGACCGTGGACGAGCGGCCCGACATGGAGCGGCTGCTGGCGTGGGGCGTGGACGGCTTGATCAGCAACCGGCCCGACCTGGCCGTAGCCGTTCGGGACGGCTTCCTGCACGACCGCAGCGGCCGCTCTTGAAATCGCCGCTGTTTTGCCGGCCAATGCTGTTCTGTTGCATGATGATGCCCTCTGGACTCGACCCCAAAATCCCTCAGGAGGACCTCCGAATGCGCCGAACGCTCACCACTGTCACCGCCATCTTCGTCGCCCTTGCGGGCACCGTGGCCGTGGCCCAGAAAGTGACCACCCCAGCCGAACTCGACGCCACGATGAAGAAGATTGGACCGGCGCAGGGAGCGACCGCCAAGGCCATTCAGGCCGGTGACTTCGCCGCAGCAAAGGCCTCGGTCGCCATCGTCAAGGCGGCCCTGATGGATGCTGAGAATTTCTGGGTCGCGAACAAGAAGGACGACGCCATTGCGTTCAGCAAGGACGCGATCGCCAAGGTGACCGCGCTCGAGGCGGCGGTATCCGCGGCCGCGCCCGATCAGCAGGGGGCGCTGGCGGCCATGAAGACGGCCGGCGGCGCCTGCGGCGCCTGCCACAAGACCTACCGCGAGCAGGACGCCAACATGCAATACCAGCTCAAGGCTGGGACGATTTAGACGAGTCGGCTGCTCGATACGGCAGCCGATCCATCAAGGCACAAGGCACAAGGCAAAGGCAAGACAAAGGGCCGCGTTTGCGGCCCTTTGCCTTTCTTGCGTCATCCGCAATAGTCGGGCCCCGCGCGCCTCGGAATGCCGTAGAATGCCCCTGCTGCGGGGGTATTCGCGCCGGGGAGGCCGCATGAGTTGTCGGCTCGGGATCGTCAGCGCCGCCATGTTGGTGTCGGGGATCGCGGCGCTTGCAGGGGCAGGCCCCGCCCGCGCAATCGGCCACGCCCCGAGCCGCATCAGGCACGACGCCAGCGCGCGCGTGGGTACAGCCGCGCACACCCGACGGCCAGCCCGATCTCCAAGGCTTCTGGTCCAACTCCACCTACGTGCCGCTGGAACGCCCCAACGCGGTCACCAAGGCGTTTTACACGCCTGAAGAGGCGGCCGCAATCCGCAAGGCCGCTGCCAGCCGCGAACAGGCGCAGACCGCCCCGGGCACCGTGGACGACGTCCACTACGACTTCAGCCAGTTCGGGCTCGATCGCAGCCAGGCCGCACAGGCGCCGAACCTGCGCACCTCCCTCATCGTCGATCCGCCGGATGGGAAGATCCCGCCGATGACCGAAGAGGGCCGGCGGCGCGTGGCGGAGCGCGAGGCCGCCACCAAAGGCATTGGCCGCTGGGACTCCGCCGAGAGTAACCAGCTCGACGACCGATGCCTGATCATGGCGGGCGCCGGGCCGCCGATGATGGACGCTGCCTACAACAGCAACTACCACATCGTGCAGGCGCCGGGTTACGTGATGATCCTCACCGAGATGATCCACGACGTGCGGGTCATTCCCCTCGATGGCCGCGCGGCGCCGTCGGAGCGGGTCCGCCAGTGGATGGGCACCTCGCGCGGGCGGTGGGAAGGCGACACGCTGGTGGTCGAAACCACCAACTTCAACGGCAAGAATCCCTTCAGGAACTCGAGCGAGCGGATGCGAGTGACCGAGCGTTTCAGGCGGGTCTCCGATCAGGTGATCCTTTACGGGTTCACGATCGACGACCCCTCGACCTGGACGCGGCCGTGGACTGCGAGAGATGCCGATGCAGAAGACCACGGGGCCGCTCTTCGAGCACGCGTGCCACGAGGGCAATTTCGGCCTGTACAACACGCTTGGTCGGAGCACGGCTCGAGGAGCAGCGCGCCGCCGAGGCGGCCCGCACTCCGAAGAAGTAGGGGAGCGCCATGCGGCTGCGGATTGGAACCTGGACCTGGGTAGCGGCGCTCGCCGCCGGCGTCGTGCTCGTGTCGGTGTCTGTGGTCTCCACCCAACAGCCGGCCGCTCGCGGCCTATCGGGCGCCGCGGGCGCCGGACGGCCATCCCAACCTGAACGGGATCTGGCAGGCGATGAACACCGCGCACTGGGACATCGAAGCGCACTCGGCGGGGCCGAGCGCGGTACGCGACCTGGGCGCGGCTGGCGCCGTGCCGGCCGGCCTCGGCGTGGTCGAGGGCGGCGAGCTGCCCTATAGGCCCGAGGCGCTCGCGAAGAAGAAGGAAAACCTTGCCGAACCGGCTGAAGCTCGACCCCGAGATCAAGTGCTACCTGCCGGGCGTGCCGCGCGCGACCTACATGCCGTTTCCGTTTCAGATCATCCAGGGCAGCGAGCACGTGATGCTGGTGCACGAGTTCGCCGGGGCGGTGCGCACGGTCTACATGACGAACCAGACCGAGGCCCCGGCCGACAGCTGGATGGGCTGGTCGAACGGGCGCTGGGAGGGCGAGAGTCTCGTCGTCGACACGCGCGGGTTCAACGATCTCAGCTGGTTCGATCGAGCGGGCAATTTCCACAGCGACGCGCTGCACGTGGTGGAGCGCTTCACGCCGCGCAGCGCCGATACGTTGCTCTACGAGGCCACGATCGAGGACCCCAAGGTCTTCACGCGGCCGTGGAAGATGAGCATGCCGCTCTACCGGCGCGTCGAAGCCAACGCGCAGATTCTGGAATTTCGTTGCGTCGAGTTCGTCGAGGACCTGATGTACGGGCACTTGAGGAAAGAGCCGACGTAAGCTCTCAGCTGAGCTCAGCCGGAGCCTGGAGCCGGGAGCCGGAAGCCAATGGGAGACGCCATGAAGCACCTTCGAGTCGTCGTCGCCGGTCTGGCCGCGCTTGTCTGGGCGGTTCCTGCCGTGGTCCTGGGACAGAGCGCAGCGCCCGCACGGTCCGCCGCTGCCGGCGCCACCAGTGCGGCGTCCAAACCGTACGTGGTGCCCCGGACCGCCGACGGCCAGCCGGACCTTCAGGGGTTCTGGACCAACTCCACCTACGTCCCGCTCGAGCGCCCCGCCAACGTGAACAAGGAGTTCTACACGCCCGAGGAAGCGCTGGCCGTCGAGAAGAGCGCCGCCGCCCGGGAATCCGAGCAGACCGAGCCGGGCACCGTGGCCGACGTGCACTACGACTTCACCCAGTTCGGCCTCGATCGCAGCCAGTCGACCTTCGCGCGCAGTCTCCGCACGTCGCTCATCGTCGATCCGCCCGACGGCAGAATTCCGCCGCTCACCGCCGAGGGGCAGAAGCGGGCCGCGGAGCGCGCGGCCGCGCGAAAGGCGATGGGCGGCCAGTACGACGCGGTTCAGAACATGCCGATCGGCTCGCGGTGCATCATCATGGCCGGCGCCGGGCCGCCGATGATGAACGCCGGCTACAACGCCAACTACCAGATCGTGCAAGCCCCCGGCGTCGTGATGATTCTCACCGAGATGATCCACGACGTCCGCATCATCCCGCTCGATGGCCGCGCCGCCCCCTCGCCGGGCGTTCGCCAGTGGACGGGAGTGTCCCGCGGACGCTGGGAAGGCACGACGCTGGTCGTCGAGACCACGAACTTCAACGGCAAGAATCCCGTTCCGCGGCGCCAGCGAGGGGATGAAGGTCACCGAGCGCTTCACGCGCGTCGCGGCGGACCGGATCCTCTACCGGTTCACCGTCGAGGACAGCTCCACGTGGGCGAAGCCCTGGACGGCCGAGATGCCGATGGCCAAAACCGACGGGCCCATCTTCGAGTTCGCCTGCCACGAGTCGAACTACGGCATCGCGAACATCCTGGCAGGCGCCCGCGCCGACGAGAAGCGAGCCGCCGAAACCGCGGCCAAGAAAGGGTCGAACTGACATGCGCACCGGACTCGCGCTCACCGTCGCCTGTCGCCGTCGCGCTGCTGGCCTTCGCTGTGCCCGCCCGTTCGCACCATGCCTTCGCCGCGGAGTTCGATGCCGCGAAGCCGGTCAAGCTGAAGGGGACGCTGATCAAGTGGGACATGGTCAACCCCCACTCGTGGTTCCACATCGGCGTCAAGGATCCGGACGGAAAGGTGACCACCTGGCTGATCGAAGGCGGGAGCCCGAATCAGCTGATACGCATGGGCGTAACCAAGAACACCGTGCAAATCGGGACCGAGCTGCTCGTGGACGGCTATCTGGCCAAGGACGGGAGCAACAAGGCCGTGGGCCGCGACTTCGTGCTGCCCGACGGCAAGCGCCTGTTCCTGGGTGGGTCAGCCGGCAACATCGACGGAGCGCAGAAATAGGCGAGCCGTCCTGAAGACCGCCGCCAGCATCGGCGACGTCAGCCGTCCGGTGTTGGTGTTCTGCCGGCTGGGGTGAAACGAGCCGACGCAGCGCCGGCACGCCCGCCTCGAACCTGACGATGGCCCCGTGCCCGAACTGCGGCCGGGGCCGCGGGATCGACGCCCCGCCGTTTCAGCAGCTGCAGCCAGGCGTCGAACGCAATCCTGCCCAGCGCCACCACCACCCGCACGCGCGGCAGGCACGCCACCTCGGCCTCGAGGTGATCGAGGCAGCGCGCAATCTCCTCGGGCGCCGGCTTGTTGTCCGGCGGCGCACACCGCACCGCCGCCGCGATATACGCGTCGCGCAGCTGTCAGGCCGTCGTCGCGGTGGCGTGATGTCGCCATGTTGGCGAAGCCGTTGGCGGCGAGCGCCGTCATCAGAAAGTCACCGGAGCCGCCAACCCCATCGCCGGTGAAGACGCGGCCGGTGCGATTGGCGCCATGCGCCGCCGGCGCGAGGCCCAGGATCAGGACGCGCGCGTCGGGGTCGCCGAAGCCGGGCACCGGCCGGCCCCAGTACGTCTCATCGCGGTAGGCGCGCTTCTTCTCGCGGGCCACGCGGGCGCAATACACACGCAGGCGATCGCACCGTTCGCATGAGGTGATCGCATGGTGAACATCAGCCAAAAGCCTCAAACGCTGAGGTGAAACAGGTTCCATCCCGGGGAGCCGAATAATAGAATAAGGATGACTCATGCGGAATACAGCTCCGATCGACGCCGCCGAGATTGAAGCGCTTGAAACCCGTGAATGGCTCGAGTCGCTCGACTATGTCCTGCAGTCGGGTGGGCCGATCCGCGTCAGCCGCCTGTTGCGGCAGCTGGGCGACCACGCCCGGCAGCGCGGCGTCAAGCTGCCGTTCACGGCGAACACGCCGTACGTGAACACCATCCCGCCGGCCGAGCAGCCGCCGTTTCCCGGGAGCCGCGAGATCGAGCGGCGGATCAAGAGCCTGGTGCGATGGAACGCGCTGGCGATGGTGGTCAAGGCCAACAAGGCCGAAGACGGCATCGGCGGCCACATCTCCACGTTTGCCTCGGCGGCGACGCTCTACGAGGTCGGCTTCAACCACTTCTTCAAGGGCAAGGGCGACGCGCTCGACGGCGACATCATCTACTTCCAGGGGCACGCGGCCCCCGGCATCTATGCACGTGCGTTTCTCGAAGGCCGCCTGTCGCCGCAGCAGCTCGAGAACTTCCGCCGCGAGCTGAAAGAGGGCGGCGGCCTGTCGTCCTACCCGCACCCGTGGCTGATGCCCGACTTCTGGGAATTCCCCACGGTGTCGATGGGCCTCGGCCCGATCTGCGCCATCTACCAGGCGCGCTTCATGCGCTACCTGGAGGACCGCGGGCTGAAGAAGGCCTCCAATTCGAAGGTCTGGGCGTTCATCGGCGACGGCGAGACCGACGAGCCCGAATCGCTCGGCGCGATCACGCTCGCGTCGCGCGAAAAGCTCGACAACCTGATCTTCGTCATCAACTGCAACCTGCAGCGGCTCGACGGGCCGGTGCGCGGCAACGGCCAGATCATCCAGGAGCTCGAGGCCGATCTTCCGCGGCGCCGGCTGGAACGTGCTGAAGGTGATCTGGGGCAGCGAGTGGGACGCGCTGCTCGACAAGGACGTGGACGGGCTGCTGGTCAAGCGCATGGGCGAGGTGGTGGACGGCGAGTATCAGAAGTACGCCGTCGAATCCGGCGCCTACGTCCGCAACCACTTCTGGGGCGCCGACCCCCGGCTGCTGCAGATGGTGGCCCACCTGTCGGACGAGCAGCTCAAGAAGCTGACGCTCGGCGGCCACGACCCGGTCAAGGTGTTCACGGCCTACAAGGCGGCGGTCGAGCACAAGGGCCAGCCGACCGTGATCCTGGCCCGGACCATCAAGGGCTACGGCATCGGCGAGGCGGGTGAAGGCAAGAACATCACCCACCAGCAGAAGAAGATGAACGAGGACGAGCTGAAGGCGTTCCGCACCAGGTTCGGCATCCCGATTGGCGACGACGAGGTCTCGAAGGCCCCGTTCTACCGGCCAGCCGACGCCAGCCCCGAGGTCAGCTACCTCAGCGAACGGCGAAAGCAACTCGGCGGCTTCGTTCCCTCCCGCACCGTGCAAGTCGAGCCCCTCAAGACCGATTCCCTCCCCGACCTGTTCAAGGAATTCCACGCCGGCAGCGAAGGCCGCACCGCCTCGACCACGATGGCGTTCGTCCGCATGCTGGCCAAGCTGCTCAAGGACCCGGAGATCGGCCACCTGGTGGTGCCGATCGTGCCGGACGAGGCGCGCACCTTCGGCATGGAGGCGCTGTTCCGTCAGGTGGGGATCTACTCGCGCGTCGGCCAGCTCTACGAGCCGGTGGATCGCGACGTGCTGCTGTACTACAAGGAAGCGAAGGAAGGGCAGATCCTCGAGGAAGGGATCAACGAGGCGGGCTCGATGGCCTCCTTCATTGCCGCCGGCAGCGCCTACGCCACCCACGGCATCAACACCATCCCGTTCTTCATCTACTACTCGATGTTCGGGATGCAGCGGGTGGGCGACCTGGTGTGGGCCGCGGCCGACACGAGGACGCGCGGGTTCCTGCTCGGCGGTACGGCCGGACGCACGACGCTCGCCGGCGAAGGCCTGCAGCACCAGGACGGCCACTCGCACCTGCTGGCGCTGGCGGTGCCGAACCTGATCTCCTACGACCCGACCTTTGCGTTCGAGATCGCGGTGATCATCGAGGAGGGCATCCGCCGGATGTACCGCGACGGCGAGAGCATCTTCTACTACATCACCGTGATGAACGAGCACTACCAGATGCTGGGCATGCCCGAGGGCGCGCGTGAGGGCATCCTGAAGGGGATGTACCTGCTGCGGGCGTCGTCGCGGAAGAAGAAGGCGAAGGGCCGGGCGCAGCTGCTGGGCAGCGGCGCCATCCTGAACGAGGTGCTGAAGGCGCAGGAGATCCTGGACCAGAAGTACGACGTGGCGGCCGACGTGTGGAGCGTCACCAGCTACCAGGAGCTGTACCGCGACGGCCACGCCGCCGAACGGTGGAACCGCCTGCACCCCGGCAAGCCGGCCAGGGTGCCCTACGTGACCCAGTGCCTCGGCGCATCGGAGGGCGTGATCGTCGCGGCCTCCGACTACGTCAAGGCGATGCCCGACTCGATCGATCGGTGGATGCCGCGCCGCATCACGCCGCTCGGCACCGACGGCTTTGGCCGCAGTGAAGGCCGGACGGCCCTGCGCGACTTCTTCGAAGTCGACGCCAAGTCGATCGTGCTGGCGACGCTGGTGGAGCTGGTGCACGACGGCAGCCTGGAGGCGCCGGTGGCGCAGAAGGCCATCGCCGACCTGGGCATCAACCCCGAGAAGCCGAACCCGGCAATCAGCTGAGGAATTCCGAGCGCGGATGACCATCCACGAGGATCGCGGTTGAGCGACTTCACGGTTCCCGAACTAGGAGAAAACGTCGCCGGCGGCGACGTGGCCAAGGTGCTCGTCAAGGTTGGCGACACCGTTCGCCGCGAGCAGTCGGTCATCGAGCTCGAGACCGACAAGGCCACCGTCGAGGTGCCGTCGTCCGTGGAGGGCGTCATCACCGACGTGAAGGTCAAGAAGGGCGACAAGGTCAAGGTCGGCGCAGGTGATCTTCACGGTGTCTGACAACGGCGCTGCGGGCCGCTGCTGCCGCGCCGGCCGCAGCGCAGGCAGCCGGCCCGGCACCGCGGCCGCTGCAGCGCCAGCCGGCTGCCCGCGCCCGCCGAGCCGGCAGCGCTCGGCCGAGCCCGCCAGGCCCGAGCCGCGCGCGGATCAGAAGGTCGTGCCGATGCCGCAGCGCACGGCGCCCGAACCGCCCCCGCCGCGCATCCGCTGGGCACGCCGCCGAGCGGCACACCGGCCCCCGCCTCGCCGGGGGTGCGGCGACTGGCGCGCGAAATCGGCGTCGACATCAACACCGTGATGGGCACGGGCCCCGGCGGCCGCATCTCGCAGGAGGACGTCAAGGAGCATGCGCGCCGCATCCTGAGCAGCGTCGGCTCGTCCGGAGCGGCGGCGCTGACGGCGGCGTCCGCCCGCGCCACCCGGCCGCTGCCCGACTTCGCCAAGTGGGGGCGAGGTCGCGCGCGAGCCGTGGACCAACGTCCGCCGCGTGACGTCCGAGCACCTCAGCTATGCCTGGACCACGATTCCGCACGTCACCCAGTTCGACAAGGCGGACGTCACCGCGCTCGAGGAGCTGCGCAAGAAGTTCAAGGACCAGGTGGCCAAGGCCGGGGGCAACCTCACGGTCACGGCCATGCTGGTCCGGGTGCTCGCCACCGCGGTGCAGAAGTTCCCGCAGTTCAACGCCTCGCTCGACCCCGAGCGCGGCGAGATCGTCTACAAGAAGTACGTCAACATCGGCGTGGCGGTGGACACCGACCGGGGCCTGTTCGTGCCCGTGATCCGCGACGCCAACCGCAAGAACATCACCGAGATTGCCGTCGCGCTGCAGGAGCTGGCCCAGAAGGCCCGCGACCGCAAGCTGACCGTGGAAGAGATGAGCGGCGGCGGCATCAGCATCTCGAACCTCGGCGGCATCGGCGGTACCGCTTTCACCCCCATCGTGAACTGGCCCGAGGTCGCGATCCTCGGCGTCTCTCGCGGCGCAATCGAACCGGTGTGGCAGAAGGATCAGTTCGTGCCGCGCCAGCTGCTCCCGCTTTCCCTGTCCTACGACCATCGCGTGATTGACGGCGCGGACGCCATGCGGTTCCTGCGCTGGGTCGTGGACGCGATCGAGCAGCCCTTCCTCCTGTCACTCATCGGATAAATGGCGCAACCCATCAAATTGACTGTGCTCGGCGCGGGTCCCGGCGGCTACGCCGCCGCGTTCTACGCCGCCGACCTGGGCATGCAGGTCACGCTCGTCGACGAGGAGAAGAACCCCGGCGGCGTCTGTCTCTACCGCGGCTGCATCCCGTCGAAGGCGCTGCTGCACGTGGCCAAGGTCGTGGACGAGGCCCGGCACGCCAGCAAGTGGGGCGTGGCGTTCGGCGAGCCGGCCATCGACGTGGCCAAGCTGCGGGCCTACAAGGACTCGGTGGTCGAGAAGCTGACCGGCGGCACCGGCACGATCGCGAAGATGCGCAAGGTCACCTACGTGCAGGGCCGCGCGACGCTGACCGGGCCGAAGTCGCTCAAGGTGGCCGGCGCCGGCCGGCAACACCGACGTCGCGTTCGACTACCTGATTCTCGCCACCGGCTCGCACCCGACCAAGGTGCCGTCGCTGTCGCTCGACAGCCCGCGGATGATGGACTCGACCGGCGCCCTCGACCTGCCCGACGTGCCGAAGTCGCTGCTGGTCGTCGGCGGCGGCTACATCGGCCTGGAGCTGGGCAGCGTCTACGCGACGCTGGGCAGCAAGGTGTCGGTGGTCGAGATGACGGGGGGCCTGCTCCCCGGGGCGGATCGGGACCTGGTGGCGGTGCTCGAGAAGAAGTTGAAGGGCCTGTTCTCGGCCATCATGGTCAACACCAAGGTGGTGAAGGTCGCGGAAGAAAAGAACGGCATCCGCGTGACCTTCGAGGGCGACGTCGCCGAGAAGGAGCAGGTCTTCGATCGGGTGCTGGTCTCGATCGGCCGCCGGCCGAACTCCAAGATTCCCGGGCTCGAGACCACGAAGGTCAAGGTGGACGCGAAGGGATTCATCGAATCCGACCCCCAGCGGCGCACGGCCGAGCCGTCGATCTTCGTGATTGGCGACGTGGCCGGAGAGCCGATGCTGGCGCACAAGGCCTCGCACGAGGCGCGCGTCGCGGTGGAGGCGATCGCCGGGCACAAGGCGGTGTTCGAGCCCCAGGCGATCCCGGCGGTGGTGTTCACCGATCCGGAGATCGCCTGGTGCGGCTACACCGAGGCCCAGGCCAAGGAAAAGGGCCTGGACGTGGACATCGCCAAGTTCCCGTGGGGGGCGAGCGGCCGGGCGATCAGCATCGACCGTCCGGATGGGCTGACCAAGCTGGTGGTGGAGAAGAAGACCGGGCGGATCCTCGGCGTCGGCCTGGTCGGGCTCCGGCGCCGGCGAGCTGATCTCCGAGGGGGCGCTGGCGATCGAGATGGGGGCGACGGCCGAGGATCTGAAGCTGGTGATCCACCCGCACCCGACGCTGTCGGAAACGGTGATGGAGAGCGCCGAGGTGTTCTTCGGCCAGGCGACACACGTGTACAGGCCGGTGAAGAAGTAGAGGACGGCAGGGCCGCCGCGGGGCGGCCTTTTTCATGTTCGGCTCTCGCGTTGTGAGGGAGAAATGCTGACTCGACTCGTCTCCGGGCTGGGCGCCGCCTGTCTCGCCGCTGACCGTCGCTTGGCGCCCAGGCGCCGGCACCGGCCGCCTCCCCAGCGCCGCTGTCGCCCGAGGTGGAGAAACACATCGCGGCGGCCAAGGCGGCCGCCGGGATCGAGCACGCCGGCGTGTTCGACGCCGTCTGCAGCACCGCGCGCTCGGTGATTGCCGCCGCGGCGGCCCCGCCCCGCGCGGGCGGGCCCGGTGGTGGCGCCAGGGCCGGCGGCCCCCCGGCGCCCCCACCGCGCGAGAGATGGCATGCCGAGCCGGTGAAGGTGTTCGACAACATGTACTTCGTCGGCCAGACCGAGTTCTCGGCCTGGGCGATCACGACCTCCGAAGGCATCATCCTGCTGGACGCGATCTTCGACTACTCGGTCGAGGACGAAGTGGTGGGCGGGTTGAAGAAGCTGGGCCTGGATCCGGCGCAGATCAAATACGTGATCGTCAGCCACGGCCATCTGGATCATGCCGGCGGGGCCAAGTTCCTCCAGGAGCGGTTCGGCAGCCGGCTGATCATGACCGCGGCCGACTACGACCTGCTGGACCAGCAGAACCCGCCGTGGAAGCCGAAGCGCGATCTGGTCGCGACCGACGGCTACAAGCTGACGCTCGGCGACACCACGCTGACGCTCTACGTCACCCCGGGCCACACCGAAGGCACCATCTCCACGATCATCCCGCTGAAAGACGGCGGCCGCCCGCACGTGGCCGCGGCCTGGGGCGGCACGCTCTTCAACTTCGGCCCGATCAAGCCGCGGCTCCAGGCCTATGCCGCCTCGGCCGAGCGCTTCAAGGGCATCGCCGCCAAGGCCGGCGCCGACGTGATGCTGTCGAACCACACGGTCTACGACGGCAGCAAGACCAAGCTGCCGGCGGTGCTGGCGCGCAAGCCGGGCGAGCGGCATCCCTATGTTGGCGGTCCCGACTCGGTGGCGCGCTACCTGACCACCGTCGGCGAGTGCGCACAAGCGGCGATCGCCGGCTTGCCATAGGCGCGGGTCGGCCAGTAACGTAGCTAGGTTTGCCGGTGGTCCGGCAGGTTCTGAGTGGAGGCGAGGGGTCGCATGGAGGCAGTTCCGGTCAAGTTCGTGCCGCGCGGATACGGCGAGACGTATCGGCGCGACGCATGGTGGGTCGAGCCGCTGGTGGTGTTCCTGGTGCTCGGCGGGTTCGTGGTCTATGCCACCTGGGCGGCGTTCCAGAACGCCCATTACACCTACGGGCCGTATCTCTCCCCGTTCTATTCGCCTGAGCTCTGGGGCGACTCGCCGCACGCCTGGTTCGGCCCCAAGCCGGCATGGTGGCCGGCGCTGGCGCCGTTTTCGCCGGCGCTGCTGATCCTGCCGTTCCCGGGCCTGTTCCGCTTCACCTGCTACTACTACCGCGGCGCCTACTACAAGGCGTTCTGGTCCGACCCGATCTCCTGCTCGGTCGGCGAGCCCCGCGGGCACGCGGTATCGCGGCGAGCGCTGGTTCCCGCTGGTGTGGCAGAACGTGCACCGCTACTTCGCCTACATGGCCGTGCTGTTCCTGTTCATGCTGTCGTACGACGTCGTGCTGGCCACGCGGTTCACCGACGCGGCGACCGGGCAGCGCGAGTTCGGCATCGGCCTCGGCACCGTGATCCTGGCGGTCAACGTCGTGCTGCTGACGCTGCTACACGCTGGGCTGCCACTCGATCCGGCACATCGTCGGCGGCCACAAGGACGAGGTGTCCAAGTCGCCGATCAAGGACGCCTGCTACGGCTGCTCGAGCGCGCTCAACAACCGGCACCATGCTCTTTGCCTACATGAGCCTGTTCTCGGTGGCGTTCTGCCGACGTGTTCGTCCGGCTGTGCTCGATGGGAATCTGGTCGGACGTGAGGTTCCTGTAATGGCCGTGGACGCCACCTTTACCTACGACGTGCTGATCGTCGGCGCCGGCGGCGCCGGCCTGCGCGCGGCGATCGAGGCGGCCAACAGCGGCGTGTCGGTCGGCCTCATCTGCAAGTCGCTGCTCGGCAAGGCCCACACGGTCATGGCCGAAGGCGGCATGGCCGCGGCCATGGCCCACAACGACGACCGCGACAGCTGGAAGGTGCACTTCGCCGACACCATGCGCGGCGGCCAGTACGTGAACAACTGGCGCATGGCCGAGATCCACGCCAAGGAAGCGCCGGACCGCGTCCGCGAGCTGGAAGGGTGGGGGGCGGTGTTCGACCGGACGCCCGACGGCCGCATCAACCAGCGCAACTTCGGCGGCCACCGCTATCCGCGGCTGGCCCACGTCGGCGACCGCACCGGGCTCGAGCTGATTCGCACCCTGCAGGACCACGCGGTCCAGACCGGGATGACCGTGCACATGGAGCACACCGTCATCGAGCTGCTGCTCGACGGCGGGCGCGCCGCCGGCGTGCTGGCCTACGACCGCGAGCGCGGCCGCTTCCAGGTGTTCGCCGCCAAGGCCATCGTGCTCGCCACCGGCGGCATCGGCCGCGCCTACAAGGTGACCAGCAACAGCTGGGAGGGCACCGGCGACGGTCACGCGCTGGCCTACCGGGCGGGCGCGGAACTGATCGACATGGAGTTCATCCAGTTCCACCCGACCGGCATGGTGTGGCCGCCCAGCGTGAAGGGCATCCTGGTCACCGAGGGCGTGCGAGGTGAAGGCGGAGTCCTCAAGAACAGCGAGGGCCGCCGGTTCATGTTCGACGACATCCCCGACAACTACAAGCCGCAGACGGCCTCGGACCCCGAGGAGGGCTGGCGCTACACCCAGGGCGACAAGAGCGCCCGCCGTCCGCCCGAGCTGCTGACCCGCGACCACGTGGCGCGCTGCATCAACCGTGAGGTGAAGGCGGGCCGCGGCTCCCCGCACGGCGGCGTGTTCCTGGACATCGCCTGGATCAAGGAGAAGATCAAGGACTCCGAGGCCCACATCAAGCGCAAGCTGCCGAGCATGTACCACCAGTTCAAGGAGCTGGCGGACCTCGACATCACCAGCGAGGCGATGGAGGTGGGGCCGACCACGCACTACGTGATGGGCGGCATCCGCGTGGACGCCGACTCGCAGATGTCCACCATCCCGGGGCTGTTCGCGGCGGGGGAGTGCGCGTCGGGCATCAACGGCGCCAACCGCCTCGGCGGCAACTCCCTGTCGGACCTGATCGTGTTCGGCAAGCGCGCCGGTGAATACGCGGCGGAGTTCGTGCGGCAGAACAGCGCCACGCGCATCGACGACGGCGCCGTGGAGCGGGCGATGCAGGTGTCGCTCGAGCCGTTCGCGCGGGGCGACGGCGGCGAGAACCCCTACAAGGTGCAGGCGGACTTGCAGGACACGATGCAGGAGCTCGTCGGCATCGTGCGCCTGGAGCACGAGATGCAGGAGGCGCTGAAGCGGATCGAAGGCTTCAAGGCCCGCGCCGCCCGCGTCGGCGTGTCGGGTTCGCGCGACTACCATGCCGGATGGCACACCGCGCTCGACCTGCGGAACCTGCTGACGGTGTCCGAGGCCGTCGCGCGTTCGGCGATCGAGCGCAGGGAGAGCCGCGGCGGCCACTTCCGCGAGGACTACCCGGACAAGGCGGCCGAGTTTTCCACCGTCAACATGATGGTGAAGCAGGGCGCCGGCGGGGCCCTGGAGCTGTCGCGCATCCCGCTGCCACCCATGCCGGACCACCTGAAGCAGGTCATCGAGGAGCAGAAGTCGTAATGGCGCACGCAACGTTCAAGATCTGGCGCACCCACCGGGAAGGCGACGGCACGTTCCAGACCTTCAACACCGAGGTCACCGACGGCATGGTGGTGCTGGACGTGGTCCACAAGATCCAGGCCGAACAGGCCCCCGACCTGGCCGTGCGGTGGAACTGCAAGGCCGGCAAGTGCGGCTCCTGCTCGGCGGAGATCAACGGCAAGCCCCGGCTGATGTGCATGACCCGGCTCAGCCAGGTGAACCTGCACGAGCCGGTGACGGTCGAGCCGATGCGGGCGTTCCCGCCGATCAAGGACCTGGTCACCGACGTGTCCTGGAACTTCCGGGTCAAGAAGACGATCACGAAGTTCAAGCCGCGCCCCGCCGACGCCCCCGACGGCACCTGGCGGATGGCGCAGCGCGACGTGGACCGGGTGCAGGAGTTCCGCAAGTGCATCGAGTGCTTCCTGTGCCAGGACGTGTGCCACGTGCTGCGCGATCACGGCAAGCACGAGGAGTTCATCGGCCCGCGGTTCTTCGTCTACGCGGCGAACCTCGAAATGAACCCGCTCGACACCGCGGACCGGATCCCGGAGCTGAAGGACCAGCACAACATCGGCTACTGCAACATCACCAAGTGCTGCACCAAGGTGTGCCCCGAGCACATCCACATCACCGACAACGCCATCATCCCGCTCAAGGAGCGCGTGGTGGACCGGTTCTACGATCCGGTGAGCCGGCTGCTGCGGATGGTGACCGGCGGATAAGCGTCCGCCGACGCTCGGGCTGTCGGCAAGCTGGAGGCCCGTGGCCTGTAGCCTGGGGCCTGGAGCACCTCGCACGCCATGGCACACGTCGTCTTCGTCCACGGCCTCGACAACAAACCCGAATCCGGCTACCTGCACCAGCTGTGGAAGCGGAAGCTGGGGCACGACAACGGCCCGGACCTCGACGCCAACGGCGTCTCCGGGGTCGATGGTGTATTGGGCGGACGTCTTCTACCCGGAGCCCGACACCAACCTGGCGGCCTACGAGCGCGCGGCCGGCGACATCGAGCTGTGCGGCGGGCCGCTGCCCCCTGGGCGGCGGATGGCGGATCGCCCGAGGAGCTGGCCCGCGTGCGACGGCTGGCCGAGCGCTGCGGGGTGGACCTGTCGGCGCCCGGGGCAATCGAGCCGGCCGCCGAGGAAATCGCGGCCGTCCAGCAGGAGCGGGTCCCGGTGCCGTCGTGGCTGCGCTATCGCGTCATGGCGCGCCTGGTGCGAGACGCGCACCACTACTTCTTCAACCTCGAGAGTGCGCCGCGTGCCGGACGCGCGCTACCGCGCCCGCGACGAGATTCGCCGCCGGTTCGTCGAAGCGTTGCGCGCCGGCGACGCCAGGCGGCCGCTCATCGCCGTCACCCACAGCATGGGGACGATGATCGCCTACGACTGCCTGAAGCACGTCGCCGACTGCCCGCCGCTCGACGGGCTGATCACCGTCGGCAGCCCGCTCGGGCTCGACGAGGTGCAGGACTTCTACCCGTCCTGGTCGAAGGACGACGGCTTCCCGTCGGAGCGCCTGCAGGGACCGTGGGTCAACGTCTACGACCCGCTGGACGTCGTCGCTGGTCTTCAGCCGCGGCTGGCGCCCGACTTCCGCCGCCGTGGCGATCCCGTGGTCGACGACGTGCGGGAGGACAACTGGGGGACCTGGCGGCACAGCATCAGCAAGTACCTGCAGGGCCGGTCGCTGCGCGGGCACGTGTCGAGAATGCTGGACCTGGACTGGCCATGACTGGATGGCCGGAGGCGACGGCGCGCGCTGCGCGAGGCTGGCGCCAGCCGCGACAAGCACGCGGCCTGGCAGGCCGCGATCGATCTGTTGCCGTGGCTGTCGGACATCCGCCACCCGGTCGACCCCGACGAGGCCCGGCCGGCTGCTGTGGCAGGCCGCGATCCAGCACCGCTGGTTCGAGATCGCCGAGCTGCTGGCGTGCGCGATGGCCTCGCGGCTGGGGGCGCCGCCTGGCGCTCAAGCGGCTCCATGCCCAGATGCTGCTCGAGCGCGGGTTCGACGACGAGGCGCTGGCCAGGCTGGAGGACCTGCGGCGGGCCGATTCGTCGCTGAGCGACTACGATCGCGGGCAGGTGCTCGGGCACCTGGGCCGGATCCACAAGGACCGGTTCGTCGCCGCCGTCCGCGCCGGCGACGCGGCCGCCGAGCAGCACCTGTCGCGCGCCATCGAAGCCTATCGCGCCGGCTACGACGAGAACACGGCTCGCGACTGGCTCGGCATCAACGCCGTGGCCCTGCTGGCGCGCGAGGAGGCCCGTGCCGTGCGGCCCGATGCCGGCGACGAGGCGCAGGCGGCTGGCGGCGGAGATCCAGGCCGGGCGTCCAGCGGCCGCGATCCGGCGTTCGACCAGTTCTACAGCCCGGCGACCGTGGCCGAGGCGCAGCTGGCCCTGGGCGACGCGGCGGTCGGCCGTGCAGTCGCTGGTCCAGTACGTCCAGCACCCGCAGGTCAACGGCTTCGCCCTCGGCGGCACGCTGCGGCAGTTCACCGAGATCTGGCGGCTCGACCGCGGGCCCGAGCCGGGCCCGCAGATCGTCAACGTGCTGCGCGCCGCCGCCATGGAGCACCTGGAGGGCGCGGTCAAGATGTCCGGCGGCGACA
Source organism: uncultured Acidobacteriota bacterium (assembly GCA_963713655.1). GTDB lineage: Bacteria > Acidobacteriota > Vicinamibacteria > Vicinamibacterales > UBA2999 > CAWEBF01. The sequence goes on along the minus strand of CAVQMT010000046.1, from coordinate 83,286 downwards.
TCCGGCGCGCGCGCGAGGCGATGTCGGGCGGACGTCACGAAGCCGTGTTCGGCACTCGACCGGTTCGATTCGATTGAGAACTACCGCCGCGGTCTCGAGCGATCGGCCAGCGTGGCCCGGATCGGGCGCAGCGTGGAGACCGGCGTCGGCACCGGCTTCCTGCTGCCGGCGGCCGCGCTCGACCCCCGGCTGGGCGAGGGCTACGTGCTGGTGACCAACGCGCACGTGATCAGCCGGCGCCCGGCGGACCTCGCTGCGGGTGCCGTGCATCCGGACGAGGCGGTGATCACGTTTGCCGCGCTGCGGGCCGCTGACCCTTCTACGGAGTTGGGCATCGCCGACGTGATCTTCGAATCACCGCCCGAGGCACTCGACGTTGTCGTCGCGACGCTGTCCGCGCCGGTGGCGCCCTTGGAGGCGATTCCGGTGGCGAAGGTGCTGCCCGAGGCGGGCACGCCGCACGCAGGTCCGCGTCGTCGGCCATCCCTCGGGCCGGGGGCTGTCGTTTTCGTCGGGGGAGTTCCTCGGCCACGCGACGCCGCGCCTGCACTACCGCGCCGCGACGGAAGGCGGCAGCTCCGGCAGCCCGGTGTTCAACGCCGACTGGAAGCTGGTGGGGCTGCACCACGCCGGCGGCGAGGCATTGCCGAAGCTGAATGGCGAGCCCGGCACCTACGAGGCCAACGAGGGCATCTCGATCGCGCGCCATCGCCCAGGCCGTAGCGGCCGAGCGCGACGGGAACTGATTCAGGCGCGCGTCGCTGCGGCGAACGCGTCGGCCTGTTCGTGCGCGTGGTAGGACGATCGCACCAGCGGTCCGGACTCGACGTGCACGAAGCCGCGGGCCAGCGCCTCCAGCTTCAGATCCGCGAACTCGTCGGGGTGGTAGTAGCGCGCCATCTCGCGCGTGGCTGGCCGAGGGCCGCAGGTACTGGCCGATGGTCAGGATCGAGACGCCCACCCGGCGCAGATCGTCGAACACGGTCAGCAGCTCGTCCCGCTCCTCGCCCAGGCCCACCATCAGCCCGGTCTTGGTCGCGATGTCGGGCCGGTAGGTGCGCGACCGGTCCAGCAGCTCGAGCGTGCGCGTGTAGCGGCCGCCCGACCGCGCCATCCGGTAGAGGCGCGGCACGGTCTCGACGTTGTGGTTCAGCACGTCGGGCCCGGCGTCGAGCACCGTGCGCAGCGACGCCTCGATCCCCTGGAAGTCCGGAATCAGGACCTCGATGCGGCACGCCGGCACGCGCTCGCGCGTCAGGCGGATCGTCTCGGCGAAGATCCACGCGCCGCCGTCGGCCAGGTCGTCGCGATCCACCGACGTGATGACCGCGAACTGCAATCCCATGCGCGCGACGGCCTCGGCCACGCGGGCCGGTTCCGCGGTGTCGAGCTCGTTGGGCCGCCCGTGCGCCACCGCGCAGTAGGCGCAGGCGCGCGTGCAGACGTCGCCGAGAATCATGAACGTCGCCGTGCCGTGGTGCCAGCACTCGCCGATGTTGGGGCAGCGGGCGTCCTCGCACACGGTGTTCAGCTTCAGCTCCTGCATGATGCCCTTGAGCCGGACGAAATTGGCCGAGCCCGGGCGCGCGCACCTTCAGCCATTCGGGCTTGGGCTCGCGCGGGCGCAGGAACTGGACGGGGGATTCGACGGGCATCGGTCTCTAGTGTACAGGCTCCAGGCTCCAGGCTCCAGGCTCCAGGCTCCAGGAAGAGCAGTCCGGTACAATCCCGCGAGTGTCGCCGCTCGCCATCACCTGGTACGGCCACTCCACGTTTCTCGTCCGCACGCCGGGTGGCGTGCGCGTGCTGTTCGACCCCTGGTTCGGCGGCAACCCCGCCTGTCCGCCGGCGCTGAGGAAGCCGCCTCATGCCGACCTGATCCTGGTCTCACATGGCCACGCCGATCACACCGGCGACGTCGTCGCCGCGGCACGCGACTCGGGGGCCGCGGTGGTGGCGGGGTTCGAGCTGTGCGAGTGGCTGGGGCGCAAGGGCCTGCAGCGGCTGGAGCCGATGAACATCGGCGGCAGCCTCGAGCTGCGCGGCCTGCGGATCACGATGACCGAGGCGCGGCACAGCAGCAGCATCGTCGAAGACGGCCGCACGCTCTACCTCGGCGAGCCGGCGGGTTTCGTGGTGCGGCTCGAGGACGGGGTGTCGCTGTACTACGCCGGCGACACCGCGCTCTTCGGCGACATGCGCCTGATCGGCGAGACCCACCGGCCGGCGATCGCCTTCCTGCCGATCGGCGATCGCTTCACGATGGGGCCCGAGGCGGCGGCGACCGCGTGCCGATGGCTCGGGCGTCCGGCAGGTGATCCCGATGCACTGGGGCACGTTCCCGGTGCTGACCGGCACGCCGCGACGCGCTCGAGGCGGCGTTGGCCTCGAGCGGCGTGCAGGTGGTGACACTGGCGCCCGGCGAGACCGCCGAATGATGCGGCGGCTCCGGGTTACTGGATGCGGATCACGCCCTGCAGGCTCGCGGTCGTCGGCTGATTGTGGTCGTGATAGGTGCAGGTCCGGGCCGCGTTCAGGTTGTTGGTGGCCCGCATCTGGCCGGCGGCGATGAAGCCGACGGTGATGTCCGGGCAGCCGGTGTGCTCCGGGTGCGGGTCCGACGACATGTCGTGCGGGACCGAGTCGTTGTTGACGAACGTCACCCGCGATCCCACCGCCACCGTGATGTCGCGGGGCGACGCGCCCGCCGACGTGATGGTGATCGTGGTCGTCGTCGTGGACCCTCCGGGCGGCGGCGTCGGCGTCGGCGTCGGCGCCGGCGTGCTGGAGCCGCCGTCGCTGCGCCGCAGGCCGAGGCCAGCAGCGTGATCAGAAGAACTTTCGCGAGATGCTGAATCCTAGGTACCAATTGTCGTCTCCAATGCCCCCGCGGGCGATTTGACCCATTGTGCGTGCCGACGCCGTTGGAAAAGTTGGCCTGGAAGGTGTGCCCGCCAAGCCGCTTCTCGAAGCCGAAGCGTGCCGTGCGACACGCCCGGCCTGAAGCCGGTGCCCGGAATCACCTCGCCGACCAGATAGAGCGTCGGCCGTATCCGGATCCGGGCGCCGATCCCGACCATGAACGTATCGTTGTCGTCGACGACTTCCGAGGGGAACGGGTTGGTGTTGTTCGCCCAGATCGGCTCGAGGTAGAGCGCGCCCCAGGTGCCCAGCTCGCGCGAGATCACGACCCCCAGCGTCGGCGTGTAGCTGTCCGTGAAGTTGTCGGTCCCGTCGATCGAGGCGATGACGCTCAGCCCGATCAGCCTGGTTGGCCTGGCTCCAGACGTTGTACTGCGTGAAGAACTCGATGGTGCGGTCGCTGGTGCGGTAGATACCCGCTTGCCACCCGCGCGCCAGACCGAAGCGGTACTCGAGGCCGATCACGGCTCCCGTATCGAGGCCGAAGAAATCCTCGGCCAGGTTGCCGAAGTCGCCCTGTCCGAGCGGCCGGGTGAAGCGGTGGGTGACGCGAAACGCGCTCTTGAAACGCGGCAGGCGCAGCGTGGTCGGCAGCGTGACCACCATGAAATCGGGCTGCGACAGGTTGAGATCGGCGTCGGTGTCTTCCCGTTCGACCTGCACCGTGACCGCCGGGGCGGCCGCGGTTTCTTGCGCCTCTGCAGCTCGCGGCGCCAGCGCGACCGCGAACACGATTAGCAGCAACAGCACTCTCAGCAACATGTCAGCTCCCTAATCGTTGTGCGCGCCGAGCTCGATCCAGCGGCGGATGATGGTGATCTGGCCGGCGGTGAGAAACGGTCCCGTGCCGCGCGGCATTCGCTCTCCAGCGATGCCGGGCCGGCCGTCGAGCTTGTGGATAAGGTAGCTGGCCTCCGGTTCTCCGGGTGCGACGCGCAGCAGCGGTCGGACGCCCTCGGCTCGCCACCCCCACGAGGTTCCCGTAGGATACGGCCGAGGTCAGGTTCAGCCCGTTGAACGGCGCACCGACCGCGTTGTGACAGTTGATGCACGCCAGGCGTCCGGACGAGTCGGTGGTGTTGAAAATCTCGGTCTGGATGCTGCTGAAGGTGGGTTCCAGGTTCGGGGTCGGCCCCGCTAACGTCGAGAGGTCCTCGTCACAGGCCGCCGTTCCCGCGAAGACCACGGCGGCGAGACCAAGACCCAAGAGTCGTACACGCATCGAATCTCCTTTTTCGGACGCTCTCCCGGCACGATACGCACGTCACAGCAAAGTCAGTGCCCGCTGCACTTGCGTCGCAACTCGACGCCATCTGCCGTGATGCGCGCACGCTGCGATCCGCAGCGCCTTACGCACACGGTAAGCGTGCTGACGCACCGGGTAAGTTTGCCCGGCTATTCGATGCGGTATTTCGCCAGGTAATAGCTGAGCGCGCGCTGGCTGATGCCCATCGCCTCAGCCGCGTCCTTCTTGACGCCGCCCGACTGCTCGAGCGCACGGCGGATCGTCTCGCGCTCCACCCACTCGATGTTCTGGTGCAGGCGCGGCGAGGGGAGGCCCATGTGCGGGCTCGACGTCGCGCCGAGGAGCGACACCGCCGCCGCGGTGATCGACGGCCCGGTGGCGAGCACGACGGCGCGCTCGATCGTGTTCTCGAGCTCGCGCACGTTGCCCGGCCAGCCGTAGCGCTGCAGCGCTTCGATCACCTCGTCGTCCACGCGTTCGATGCGCTTGCCGGTGCGCTGCTGGTGCTTGTCCACGAAGTGATCGATCAGGACGCGGATGTCGTCGGGGCGCTCGCGCAGCGGCGGCAGCACGATCGGAATCACGTTGAGCCGGTAGTAGAGATCCTCCTGGAACTTTGCCTCGCTGACCAGCTGCTTCAGGTCGCGATTGGTGGCGGCGATCACGCGGACGTCCACCGTCTGCGTCCGCTCGGCCCCCAGCGGCTCGAATTCGCGCTCCTGCAGCACGCGCAGCAGCTTCGACTGCACCGCCGGGCTGAGGGTGCCGATCTCGTCGAGGAATATCGAGCCGCCGTCGGCGAGCGCGAACTTGCCGCGCTTGGTGGCGGTGGCGCCGGTGAACGCGCCGCGGACGTGGCCGAAGAGCTCCGATTCGAGCAGCGTGTCGGGAATCGCCGCGCAGTTCACCTTGATGAGCGGCATCTCGCGCTGCGGGCTCCGGTGGTGGATCAGCCGCGCCACCATCTCCTTGCCGGTGCCGGTCTCGCCGGTGATGAGGACCGTGCTCTTGGTCTGCGCCACCAGGTCGACGCGCTGCAGCACTTCCTGCATCACCCGGCTGCGGCCGACGATGCCGTAATGATTGAACTCCGCGTCGCGCTCGCTGATCAGGTACTGCTTTTCCGTCCGCAGCCGGTGGCTGCGCACCGAGCGCCGCGCCAGCGCCAGCAGCTCGTCGACTTCGAACGGCTTCTCGAGGAAGTCCTCGACGCCCGAGCTTGAAGGCGTCGCGAACCAGCTGCGTCGAGCCGTGCGCGGTCATCAGCACGAGCTGGGGCCGCTCGGCCTCGGGCGACGTCGCCATGACCTCGCGCACCATGTCGAGGCCCGACATGCCCGGCATCAGGTTGTCGACCACCACCAGGTCGAACTGGCGTTCGGCCATGGCGCGCATCGCGTCGCGCGCGTTCGACGCCAGCGCCACGTCGTGGCCGTCCTCCTTGAGGGCGCGGCCGAGGCGCTTCAGGATCTTCTCTTCGTCGTCGACCAGCAGGATCGAGCCCGCGGACGACCGTCATGCCGCATGCCCCGCCGGCCGCAGGGGCAGGTCGATGCGCACGTCGGTGCCGACGTCACGCTGGCTCCGCACGACGATGCTGCCGCCCAGGCCCTCGATGATGTTCTTGGCGATCGGCAGGCCCAGGCCGGTGCCGGCGCGCCGGGTGGTGAAGTAGGGGTCGAAGATGTGGACCAGATCGTCGTCGCCGATGCCCACGCCGTCGTCCGAAATGGTGATCACGGCGCGCTCGCCGTCGTGGACGGTCTTGACGACGACGTGCGGACCGCTGCGCCTGCCGGCGTCGCGGCGTCGTGCGCCGAGGCTTCGACCGCGTGGCGGGCGTTGCCGAGGATGTTGATGAGCGCGGTCCGCAGGCGTTCGGCATCGGTGAGGGTCGGCGGCAGGCTCGGGTCCAGATCCAGGGCCAGGCCCTGAGGCACTTCTCCGGCCCACGCCGCCGCCGCCGAATCGTGGCACACCTCGTTCAGGTTGGCCTCGGCAAGGTCGAAGCGCACCGGCTTGGCGAAGTCCAGCACTTCGGTGACCAGGCGGTTCAGGCGGTGTGTCTCCTCGTCGATGTCGGCTACCGCTTCGCGCACTTCGTCGCTCGCCGCCGCGGCGCGGAGCGCGCCCAGCGAGGCGCGGATGATCATCAGCGGGTTGCGGATCTCGTGCGCGACCACGGTGGACAGCCGTCCGAGCGACGACAGCCGCTCGCGCTGCGCTTCCTGGCGCTGGAACGAGCCGATCGATTCGGTGAGCGTGTTGAACGCGCCGCCCAGCAGCCGCGCGTCCTCGTCCGCCCAGACGCGATCCGGCACCGCGACCCGATGCGTCAGGTCGCCGGTCGCCGCCACCTCGCGCATGGCGGAGGTGACCGCCGACAGCGGTCCGGTGACCGTGCGGGCGACGAGATAGCTGAGCACCGTCGCCAGCAGCAGCGCCGCGACCAGCGCGCCGGCGAGGCCGGTTCGCACCGTGTCCAGGAACCGCGTCCGGTCGGACCGCGCGTGCAGGATCAGCGTGCTGGGCGCGCCGGCGCCCGCGTCGGGGCCTTCGCCGCCGCCCTGCAGCGGCCGGGCCACCATCATGTAGCGCTCGCCTCCCACCTCGACCTCGGTGACGTCCTTGGCGTTGATGAGCTGCGCCAGCGGCGCCCGGGCTTCGGGCGGCAGCGAGGCCGACAGCACGCGGCCGTTGGCCGCAAACGCGATCTCGCTGCCGGTCACGGCCTTCAGCTGGGCCGCGCGGCGGTCGTCGAGGAAGAACCCGACGGTCAGCCGGCCGAGCAGGCCCGCGGGTTCGCCTCCGAGCACGATCGGCACGCTGACCACCTGGAGCAGGCCTCGGGGATGCGGCAGCAGCGTCTCCACCTCGGCGAACGCATCGGCGGCCTGGACTGCCGGCGGGTTGGTGGCGTCGTAGCCCGACGAGGCCAGGATTGTCGCCGGTCGGGGAGGTCAGCACCAGCACGTCGGCGTCGATCTCCTGCTGGTACTCGTCGGCCAGCGGCTGCACCGTCGGCCGGTCGCCGGTCTCGACCGCCGCTTTCAGCTTGGGGAGGTCGGCGATGAGGCGAGCCATCGTCGTGAACGTGTCCGAGAAGGCCGCTCGCCGCTGGTCCACCAGCGTCCCGGCCTTGGCCAGGTCGCGGCGCAGCTCCACTTCGACCTCGGCGGCCACCCGCGCGTTCACGAAGGCGAACGCAAATCCCAGCGACAGCGTCGCCAGCAGCGTCGACGGCCAGGAAGATGCGGTTGGTCAGCGATGCGAAGAGCCGGACCACGATGCTCAGATTATCCCCAAAAATCGGGCAAAACCCCTCGGCCGGGGTATACTTCCGGGCTGCAAGCAAGGGTCTCGAGGAGAAGTGCGTGGCGTATATCATCTGTGAACCGTGCATCGGCACGAAAGATTCGGCGTGTGTCGATGTCTGCCCGGTCGATTGCATCCACCCGCGGAAGGACGAACCCGAGTTCCAGGCAGCCGAAATGCTGTACATCCATCCGGACGAATGCATCGACTGCGGCGCGTGCGTTCCGGCCTGTCCGGTCGAAGCCATCTTTGCGCTCGACGAGACGCCGGAAAAGTGGAAGAGCTTCATACCAGTCAACGCGAAGTACTTCCAGAAGTAGCTGATACAGTCTTGCTCACCGCGGGGTGAAGGGGTCGGGTGATGCCCACGTCCACACGGGTATCCGGGGTCGTCGTTGCCGCCGTCGTCGCTGTGCTCGCTGGCCATCGGGGCCGACGGGCCAGACGCCGAGCGACGATGCGGAACTGCAGTATCAGCTGGCCTCGCTCCTCTACGAGGAAACGCGATACGTCGAGGCGCTGCAGGCGTACGAGCAGGCGGCGCGGACGAGCGACTCGGCGCTGGGCATCCGGGCGCTGAAGGGCAGCGTGCGCTCGGCGCTCAAGGTGGCCGAATTCGGCCTCGCGCGCCAGGCAGCGCAGAAGCTGGTCGGGCAGGCGCAGGCCGACGCCGAGGCGCAGACGCTCTTGGCCGACACGCTGTGGTCGGCGGGCCTTTTCGACGAGGCCGACCGCGCGCTACCGGACGGCGCTCGCGCATCGCGCCCGACAATCCGCGCGCGCGCTTCGGGACTGGCCCGCTCGCTCGCCACGCAGAGCAAGCTCTCGTCGGCGCTCGACGAGGCGCTGGCCGCCTCCGCCTTGTCGCCGCGGGACGGCGACATCCACGCCGCCATCGGCGACATCTACGAGCGGCTGAACCGCTTCGACGAGGCCGCGAACTCCTACTCCAACTACATCAACCTGCTGCCCAACAAGGACCGCAGCGAGAAGGCGGCGTGGGCGCGCGCCCAGGTGCAGTTCCTGGAATCGTTCGAGGGCCTGAAGCCCTTGGACGTGGACGAAGAGGACCTGCGCATGCTGCACACGATTCCGTTTCGACTGGTGAAGGACAAGATCATCGTCCAGGCCCGGGTGAACGGCAGCCGGGCGCAGGACTTCACGCTGGACACGGGCTCCGAGGAAACCGTGATCTCCCGCGAGACCGCGCAGCGCGAACGCATCAGGGCGGTGGCCTATACCCTGAGCGCGGGCGTGGGTGAAGTGGGCCTGCGCGGGCTGCAGCTGGCGCAGATCAAGTCGCTCGACTTCGGCACGCTGCAGGTGCGCAACCTGCCGGTCCTGATCAAGAACCCGGCGCTGCGCGGCATCCCGAAGCGGGAGGGGGAAAGCTTCTCGCCGTTGTCGCTGGGGATGTCGATGGTGATCGACTACGAGCGGCGCCTGCTGACCATCGGCCGCGACCTGCCCACGACCGCACCGTCGACCACGCTGCCGATGCGCGTGCACCGCCTGGCGATGGTTCGCGGCGTCGTCAACTCCAACTATCCCACCTACTTCGTCGTCGACACCGGCGGCGAGGTGATCTCGATCAGCGCCGATACCGCCAACGCGCTCGCCGCGTCGACCTACCGGAAGATCCCGCTTCGCGTCTGGGGCACCTCGGGCTGGGATCGGGAAGCGTTCCTGCTGCCGGGCAACGACCTCGACTTCGATCGCATCGAGTACCGCAACTTCCCGCTGGTCGTGCTGAACCTGCGGGCCCCGAGCGTGCTGCTGGGATTCCAGGTGGGCGGCATCGTCGGTCACAAGTTCCTGTCGAACTACCGCGCGACGATGGATCTGAACCGCAGCGAGCTCCGCCTGGAGAAGTTTTAGTCCAGGCTGTCTAGAGTTCACGCCGCGTCTCGCTGCGCTCGACGCGAACGTGTTCTAGCCAACTCATGCCAGCGAACGTCGCCGTCAACACTGGATGGGTCGGGCGCCTCGGCGCTCTGGCGGTGGTGTGCGGGATGTCGGTCGCCGCCCAGGGCCCCGACGCCTCGCCGGCGGCCGTGCTCTCGCAGGGCCGCGCGCTCTTCAGCCAGGGCAGATACGTCGAGGCGCTGGCGGCGTTCGATCAGGCCGCCCAGGGCGACGACGCCGAGGTGGCGCCGGCTGCCAGGCGGTGGCGGGTTCGCACGGCGCTGCGCACCGCCGAGTTCGCCAGCGTGCGGCGCGATGCCGAGGGGCTGGTGAGCGAAGCGCCGCGCGATGCCGAAGCGCTGGCCCTGCACGGTGACGCGCAGTGGGCGAGCGGCCTCTTCGAGGAAGCGGAATCGTCGTATCGCGCCGCATTCGAGGCCAGCGCCCCGCCGTCGATCGACGCCAGGCGCGGTCTGGCGCGCGCGCTGGCGTCGCGAGGGCAGCTGAACGACGCGCTGGGTCAGGTGCAGCTCGCCCTCGACACCCACCCGGACGATGCGGAGCTGCTCGCGGTGGCCGGTTCGATTTACGAGCGGCTGGGACGCTACGCCGAGGCCGCCGAGGCGTACGACGCCTACGCCAGCCGGCTCGCACCGGCCGAGAACGTGGCGATTGGCACGGCGCGCGCACGGGCCCAGTTCCTGCGCGCTTTCGACGGACGACCGCCATCGGTCGTGAGCGGCGTCGGCGCCAAGCCGCGCACGGTGCCGTTCAAGCTGGTGAACAAGAAAGTGGTCGTCCAAGGGCGCGTGAACGGGATGCCGGTGGAGTTCGTGCTCGACACCGGGGCGGAGCGCACGGCGATCACGCCGAGCTCGCGGTCCAGGCCGGCGTGCGGGTGCTGGGGAGCACCCTCGTCGGCTGGCGTCGGCAGCGCATCGTGGCGCCGGATCGGGCTGGCGCGCGTGGACACCCTGGATGTCGGCGGCATCCGGGTGCGCAACGTGCCGGTGTCGGTGCGGGCGCCCGCGCCGGGCGGCGCGCCGCGGTGGCAAAGCCAGACCCTCTCGCCGCTGGCGCTCGGGCTGTCGGTCGTCGTGGACTATCGCGAGCACCGGGTCCTGCTGGGGCCCGTGATCCCCACCGACGGCGCCGACCTGGTGCTGCCGATGCGCGTCCACCGCCTGCCGCTGGTGCGGGGCACGCTGAACGGCGGACGTCCGGCTGCATTCATCGTCGATACCGGCGGGGAAGTGATCTCGCTCAACGCCGACGTGGCCGATTCGTTGGCCCTGCGGCCGGCGCGGCGGATCCCGCTGCGCGTCTATGGCCTCGAAGGCCTGGATTCCTCGGCGTTCCTGTTGCCCGGCGTGGACCTCGACGTCGCGTCGATTGCCTATCGGCAGATCGGCGTGGCGGTGCTGGACCTGCGGTCGCCCAGCGTGCTGCTCGGCTTTCAGATCGGCGGCATCTTCGGGCACAAGTTCCTGGCCGATCGGCGGGTGTCCTTCGATCTGGCCCGCAGCGAGCTGCGTCTCAGCGCGGCGCCGCGGCCCTGAGCCCGACCCAGGTAGTGTACGATCTCCAAACCCGACCCCAACGTCCACTTCGGAGGGCGTTCATGAGCTGAGGCGATCTGCGCGGACCGTCGCGCTGGTGCGCGCGCATGTCGGCCGGTGTGCGCCTTGCACGCCGTCAGCGAGGTGATGCGCGTGGGACCTGGCTCTCGTTTCGACGCGTGGTGTTGGCCGGCGGTCATGGCGGTCCCCGCCGCGGCGCAGCCGGCACTCGACCGCGTGCTGGGGAACGCGCCCAGCGGGCTTCCGCTGCACCGTCGCAGGGCAGTGGCCACAGCTCGTTGGCAGCCTGGCGCGCGCCACCGGCGTCCCGATGGGGGTCGAGTCTGTGAACCTCGAGTCTGGTGCCGCCGGTCGGCACGAGGCTCACCGGGCCTGACGCTGCGCGACGCGCTCGACACGCTGGCGCGCGAGGCCGGCTACGAGTGGCGCGAGATGGACGGCGTGATCGTGCTGCGGCCCGCGGCGGGCGTGGGTGGCGCTGTCACACCCGCTCGACATCGAAGTAGAGCCCGTGCGGCTGGAGGAGGCGATAGCGCAGCAGGCGCTGGCACGTGGCCTGCGCCGTGCTGGGCGCGTCCGACAGCCCACAGATGCCCGAGCGCCGCCGGTTCTCCTTCACGTTTCCGGGCGGCCGCCTGATCGATTTCCTGAACGCCGCGGTGCGCGAGCACGGCTCGCTGGCGTGGTCGTTCGCGCGTACGCCGCAGAACGGGCCGGGCTTTCCATTCACGCTCAGTCTCTCCAGCGGCACTTCGGGTGTGGGCTGCGGCGTTCCTGGCTTGACGCCGGCGGCGCCGGTGGACCTCCAGAGGATTCTGGCCCGGAAGGCCGGTCCCGGCGGAGCCGACGGAGAACGTGCTCGATCGCCTCGTGGGCCTCGGCGTGCCACGACCGGCCACTCCGCCTGCACGGCATCCACGAGTCCGGCCTGCGGGACCTGGCGACGGCGGCCCGAGTGCCCATGGGCGTGGAGAAAGTGCGAGGGCCGGCCGCTGATCTTCTCGGAGGGTTTCGTCGCAACGGGCGCTCCGCTGCGGCTGGTGCTGGACGCGCTCGTCACGATCGATCCCCGCTACGAGTGGCGCCTCCTCGACGGCGTGGTCGTGTTTCGGCCGCTCGCCGCCTGGGACGATCCCGCGAACCCGCTCGCCGCCGCGCCGACGCCGTCCGGCTGCTCGATGAGCCCATCGGCAAGCTGGCGGGCTCGGTCGAGCGTGTCCTCGGTGCTCGGACGTCCGTCTCAGGATTTTCCGGACAACCGGCTGGTTTGGCTGGACCTGGCGCCTGGCACGGCGCTCGATCTGCTGTGCGCGCTCGCCCGCGCCCACGGCGATCTGGTGTGGGTGTTCGAGGAACTGGAGCCGGAGGACCGGAAGGCTCACCGGCCTCGGGCACCGTCTCTGGTGGCTCGCCGGCGGCACCGGCCGCGGGATTCCGGTGAGGTAGAAGGCTACAGGCTACGGGCTCCGGGCTCCAGGCCTGAACGGGCCGGACTCTCGTCCGACCCGTTTTCTTTCTCGAACAAAAGGCAGCCGTACACACAACGGGCCGGATGTGAATCCGGCCCGTTCGTGCCTGGAGCCCGTAGCCCGGAGCCCGCAGCCCCTTAGAAATCGTAGCCCATCCAGAACGTGACCTGAGGCTCCCGGAACTGGTTGCTGCCGCCAAAGGCCGCGAACAACGCGTCTTCCCAGTCGCGGTTGAAGAGCGTCCTCCACGACCAGTCGATGTGGATCGGGAAGCCCAGGGCGAAGGTTTCGAGGCCGACGCCGTAGGACCCGCGCGCGTCCACCAGCCGCAACCCGCTCGATCTTCGTCGGTGGGCCGTAGATCGGCTCCTGTGTGATCAGCGACGTCTGCCGGTAGCCGATGATCGGCGTGTAGATCTCGTCCTTGTTGGTCCACCACGTGAAAGGCTGCCCTTTGAAATGGCCGCCGCCCATGTTGGCGAAGAGCACGCCGCGGATGCCGCCCATGACGCCCAGCGGCGTCAGCATGGCGTGGATCAGCGGGAACCGCAGCTCGGCGTTGAAGAACGCCGAGCTGCTGCCGAGGAACGACAGGTAGTCGTAGCCGCGCATTTCGGAGTTGCCGCCGAAGTACATGAAGTCGGGCGCTTCGCCCCAGCTCTTGAAGACCTTGGCGCGCAGCGCCAGCAGTCCCGATCCGCCGATGCGCTGGTAGAACCGTCCGTCCAGATCGACGGTCTGGCGCGACAGGGTGTTGCCGATTTTCGGCGCCACCTCGTAGGCGAGGCGCACGGTGTTTCCCGACAGCGGCCCGAACTCGCGGAAGACCGTCGTCTCCTGGACGAAATTGATGCCGAACGGCACGAAGGTGCCGTTGCGGAAAATCGCCTGGCCGAACTGATCCTCCTGATAGCGGTCGGATTCCGCGTCGAGGCTGGGATCGTTGAAGTTCTCGTTGTATTGCATGAACGCCGGCGAACACCTCCAGGCGGCGGTAGCGGTTGAGCGGCCAGATGCCGAACGCGTTCCCGCCGCGCATCGTTCGCGTCGCGATCGCGTAATCGCGATCGATCAGGCCCGAGAAGGACGGGTCGTAGAACACGCCTTCCAGCTGGCCGTAGAAGAACTGCGTCTGCGAGTAGCCCTGGAGCGCGTAGTTGAAGCGCCGCTCGAGGTTCAGGTACGAGAGCGAGAACGTCCGGTACTGCGCCACCGAGGCCGCAAACATGTTGAACTGCTGGTCGCCGAGGACATCGCTGAACGTCACCGCGGTGCCGCCGAACAGGTCGCCGCCGCTGGTCACGCCGACGTTCACCGGCGGCCGGCCGTCCACGAACATCTTCTCGAACTTGCCCTTGCGCTTGATCTTGTCGGCCATCAGCGTGTGGGCCAGCGGCGCCTGGAAGTCGATGATGCCGCCGGGCGAGCCGAAGTCGGATGACGCGGCGGTGATGATCGGGTCGCGCCGCTCCAGGGCGTGCAGCTCGTAGTTGCCCTTGTAGTAGCCGATGAACCCCATCTGCGGGCCCTGCGGCCCCCGCGGCATCACCACCGCGGAGGTGTTGCCGCCGATGGTGTCGGTGTATTGCCGCAGCTCGCCGGTCTTCAGGCTCAGCGTCCAGATGTTGTAGATGTTGCCGTTGCGCGCCACGTCGGGGTCGATCGGCTCGGTGGGATTGGTGGCGGTGGACGGGAAGACCAGGGTGTCGGCGTCGAGGAACTGCGCCGCCGCGTCGTCGTGCGTGCCGAACGTGAGCTGGGTCTTCTTGCGCGAGTCCACGTCGAGGCGGAACAGCTTCTCGTTGCCGCTGATCCGCGCCATGTAGACGATGTATTGCCCGTCCGGCGACCAGGTCGGGCCGGCATCGGCGAACGCATCGGTGGTCAGGTTGGTGATCTCGCGCGTGGCGAGGTCGATCACGAAGATGTCGCTCGTGCCGCCCTGCAGCGCCGCGAAGACCACCTTCTTGCCGTCCGGCGACACGTCGGGGGATTCCGGCTCGTCCAGCGTCCGCATGTCGTAGCGGGCTTCGATGTCGCGCGTCAGCACGTTCTGCAGGATCAGCGTGCGCGACTTCTCGGCGCGGACGAAGTAGGCCAGCTGGTCGCCTTGCGCCCATGACAGCCACGGCACGGTGTTCCAGCGGCCGCCCGGCGTGACGATGAACTCGAAGCCGTATTTCTGGTCGAAGCCCTTGGTCAGGTTGCGGATGACGCTGCCGTCCTTGGCCGAGACCAGCACGATGTCGGCCTCGCTGTCGTTGCGGTTGCCGGTGACGACGGCGATCAGGTCGCCCGAGGGCGATGGTTCCGCGGTCAGCGCGTTGCTGAAGGGGGTCTTCTCCGGGTTGGGCGCCAGGTTGCGCCCGTAGTCGGCCGGGCGCTCCTTGTCGCGGAACGGCTTGAAGCGATCCTTCAGGTACTTGTCGAACTGCTGGTCGAAGTCCTCCGGCTCGATCTTGAACGCCTCCTGATAGGCGTTCTCGCCGCCGCCGATCACCGACTTGCGCAGCGCGAACAGGTACTGGCGCAGGCCTTCCTTGCCCCACCGCGACTCGATGAACTCGAACACGGCGTGGCCCAGGTTGTAGACCATGCGCGGGCTGCCGAAGTTGCCGTAGTCGTTCATCTCCGACATCTTCGGCACGTTGTCGGCGATGGCCGCATCGCGCACCATCATCAGATCGGTCGGGCGCCAGATGCCGGTCATGTAGTCCGACAGGCCTTCGTTGACCCACAGCGGCACGTTGCGGCGCATCAGCGAGGTGGGGATGATGTCGAACTCGAACTGGTGGGTCAGCTCGTGGACCATCAGGCGGTAGAGCAGGTCCGGGGGCTCGTCCATCGGCATCACGATCCGCTTGCGGATCGGCTCGGCGAAGGCGCCGACGCCTTCCTGGGCCGCGCCCGGGATCACGTTCTGCTGCTGGAACTCGCTGCTGGTCTGAAACAGGATGAGCGGCACCTTCTCGGCCAGGTCGTGCTTGAGGTCGGAGCTGATCGCCTGGTAGGCGCTCTCCGCGTAGCCGGCCATGCGCTCGAGGTGCGGCTGAATCTCGGGGTAGAAGTAGATGACGAAGTGCTCGGTCTCGTACATCATCCACTGGAAGTTGTCGTAGCGGACCTGGTTCTTCCCGAAATACGGGATGTAAGGCGTCTGCGCCGCGACCGGGGTTGCCGACGCGACAACGGCCGCCAGGGCCGCGGCCGAGAGCAGGGCCCCGCACCAGGTGCGGTTCCTCATGGGACGTCTCCTTGCAGGGGCTGCCCTGCCTGATGCCGATACGGCGCCGAGATGGTTCTGGCGCCCAGCCTCGCGATCTTACTGCCGACGCGTGACACCCGCAACGCGCGCACCATGCAGGTGCCGAGCAAAGGACGTACCGCGAAGTTCAACGCATTCTGTGGGGGTTGTCGAGACATTTGCGCGCTCCGCACGCGCCGGCTGTCCTCTCCGCGCGACGCCCTCTCTCGCCTATGCCCACGCCGTATACTGGGGCCATGGAACAGGACGACCCCGGCTACGACCAGCGGCAGCGCGACCCCGAGACCGGGACCGGGCCAATGAAGTCGGGCAGGGCGACCTCCCGGGCGAGGTCGCGGAGCCCCGCTTGTCGCGCCGGGCGGCCTGGCTGGCGATGGGCGCCGTAGCCCTGGCTTTGGGTCTCATCTGGATGGCCCCCGGCCTGGGCGACACGCATGTCGACGAGACGGCCGCCGGCGACGCCACCGAGTATCCGGGCGACCCCGACGACGCCACCGCCGCCGGCAAGCCGCGCCGCTGCATTTCACGCTGAAGGACATGAACGGCGTGGACGTGAAGCTGGCCGCGTTCAAGGGCAAGGTGATCCTCCTGAACTTCTGGGCCACGTGGTGCGGGCCGTGCAAGGCGGAGATCCCGTCGCTCGTCGAGCTCCAGGAGCAGTACGGCGACGACCTGGTGGTGCTGGGCTTCTCGGTGGACGACCCGGTGGAAAAGATGCGCCCCTACGCCGAGGAGTACAAGATCAACTACCCGCTGCTCGTCGGAAACGGCCGCGAGGACGTGCAGGAGGCCTTCGGCCCGCTTGTACGGCATCCCGGTGTCGGTCATCATCGACCGCGAGGGCCGGATCGCGAAAAAACACTCCGGCATCGCCAGCAAGTCCCAGTTCGAGCGCGAAATCAAGTCGCTGTTGTAAGGCTCCCGACTCCGCTCCCGGCCGGCCGGAAGCCGGAAGCAAAGAAGCCGACGCGGGCAAGGAGCACGCTCCTCGGCTCGCCGCTGTAGTATGATCCGGAGATGATGAAGGGATTCACGCACGGGCGCCTGGCGTGCGGATGCCGCATCGCGTTTCGCGAAGGCGTCGAAGGCAGCCCCGTTACGGTCGTGCTGGACACAAAGGCGCCCGGCTGCGTGATTTCGCTTCACGTCAGCGGTTTGCCGCTGTACGACTACCGCGAGGCGCTTCGCCCGCCCACACGGTTCCTGCCGTTCGGCGAAGAAGGCTTCGAAGAAGAAGGCTAATCTGTAAACGACACCTGCAGCTCGGCCACGAGCGGCAGGTGGTCGGACGCCATCAGCGACCGCCGCGTTCGCGGCAGCTCGACCTTCCTCACCTCGACCGTTCCCTCGTAGTAGATGTGATCCAAGTGCAGAAACGGGAAGACGCCCGGATAGGTGCGTCTTCGCCGCAGGTGCTGGCGCAGGTCCACGCTCTGCAGCTTCTCGCTCAGGATCTGGCTGGTCAGGCCGCGCGTCCACTCGTTGAAGTCGCCGAGGACGATCTTTGGGCGGCCGACGCGCTTGTCGTGCACGATCGCGCCCAGCCGCTCGGCCTGGTGCCGCCGCTCCAGGAACGCCGTCCCGAGGTGCACGTTGTAGACGTGCAGCGTCTCGTCGCCCACCTCGACGTCCACGCGCTGGACGCAGCGCGGCTCGCACGTCTTCCACGACAGGTCGTACTGCACGTGCTGCCGGATGGGCAGGTGGCTCAGCACGGCGTTGCCGAACAGCCGCCCGCGCAGGTGCCGCGTCGGCGCCATCACCCAGCCCATGCCGAGCTGCGCGCCGATTTCCTCGGCGTGCCCCGAGGACGTGGGCCCGGCGCCGATCACCTCCTGCAGCGCGACGATGTCGGGCTCGACCGAGGCGATCACCTCGGCAATCCGCGCCGGGTTGGTGCGGCCGTCGAGCCCGCGGCACCGGTGGATGTTGTAGGTGGCGACGCGTAGCGTCCGGGAGGAGGAGCCAGCCAAGACAGATAGAATAGCGTGCATGGCGAACTTGGAGAGCGAGCTCGACCTCACGTGCCCGTGCTGCGGCGCGACGATGGTGGTTGACCTGAACCTCCGCCGCATCGTCGCCCACAAGGAGCCCGAGCGTGGCGACAAGCCCGAGCTGTCGGACGCGCAGCGGATCCTCGCGGCCGAGGCGGCTCGGCGCGAGGCGCTGTTCGAGGCGTCGTTCCACAACGAACGCACGAAGGGGGACGCGCTGTCCAAGCGCTTCGAGGAGGCGCTGAAGCAGGCCGGCCAGCGAACCGATCACCAAGCCAACCCGCGACTTCGATCTCGACTAGCTAGTCGTTAGTCGTAGTCGTTAGTCGTTGGGCGCTGGTCGTAGAGCATCAGATGCTGAGCGATCTTCGCTTGAGCCTGCGCTGGCTGCGCCGTTCGCCGACGCTGGCGGTGGCCGCCGTGTGCACGCTGGCCGTCGCCATCGGTGCCAGCGTGCGGTGTTCGCGGTCGTGGACAAGGTTCTGATTCGGCCGCTGCCGATTCGGGATGCACACCGCGTGGTGGTGATCTGGCCGCGCGAGCGCGCCACGCCGGCGACGATCGGCGAGGTGTCCTATGCGACGTTTCGCGACTGGCAGCGCGACGCGCGCGGATTCGAGCAGCTGGCGGCGATGGGCTCCACCACCTGGGGCCTCGTGCTGCAGGAAGGCCAGCCGGCGACGATTCCGGCCGCCGCCGTGTCGGCGTCGTTTTTTGCCCTGGCGGGCGCGAACGCGGCCCTCGGCCGCACGCTGCAGCCGGCGGACGACCGCAAGGGCAGCGCACGCGTGGCCGTCCTCAGCCACGGCGCGTGGCAACGCCGGTTCGGCGGCGATCCGGCGATCGTCGGACGGGCGCTGCGCTTTCGCGCCGGCGTCTACACGGTTGTCGGCGTGATGCCCGACGGCTTCGACTATCCGCGCGGCGCCGAGCTGTGGGTGGCGCTGGTGCCGCAGCTCGAAGCCGCCAGCGAGCAGTGGAAGGTGGATGTCCTCGAGGACCCGGGCTTCGGCGTGCTGTTCGTGCTCGGACGGCTGGCACCCGGCGTCACGATTGACGCGGCGAGCGCCACTGTCTCGAACCTGATTGCCAGGGCAGTACCGGCCGGGTTTCGTGCCGGGATGGAAGCGTCGCTGACGCCGGTCGCCGACGGCAAGACGCTCTTCCTGGACAGCGGGGATCTGTTGGAGCCAGGCCACAAGAACTGCAACGGTTGCCACTTCAATGGAGGTGGCTCCGCGGGAATGTCATTCAACCCGGCGACGCCGGGGTTTCCGCGGATAGACGGCAGTCCGCGAGGGTTCAACATCGGCGGTGCGGGACGAATGCGAACGACATCCCACTCGCGCTGTCGCTGGGGCTGCCTCGCGATGGCGGGTTCGGGCAGATCCCGACGGTGTTCGGCTCATTCGGCAACACCGCCTGACCTCCCACCCCCCTTCGGGCATCTCGAGCTCGAGGAGTTCAACAGCCCGCCGGTCGTAGAGTCGGCCGACACCGGCCCCTTCTTCCACAATCACACCGTATCGGATCTCGAGTCATCCGTGGCCTTCTATGGCAGCCTGGCATTCCAGTCGGGCCTGACGCCGGGCGCGATCCCGATCGCGATCAGTGACGATCCCGCCGTTCCCGAGGTCCAAGCGATTGCCGCGTTCCTGCGTGTGCTGAACGCGCTGGAGAACATTCGATCCTCGATCGAGGTCGCGGCGCGCGGTCGGACCATGGCCAGCGCCAGTCGATATGAACGACCTGGCGCGACTGGCGCTCGCGGAAGCAGCGATGCCTTGGAGGTCCTGTCCGCGGGTGCCTTGGCCAATCACGATGAGCCGGCCTTCGATCGGGCCGGATCGAATTGCGGGCCGCCGGTGGGCCCTCGGCGTGGCACAGGGTCTACCGAACCGGCAGGCGATCGACAACCTGCTTGGCGTGGCCGTTCAACACCTGCGGAAGGCGAGAGCAGCCCTGGCC
This sequence comes from uncultured Acidobacteriota bacterium, assembly GCA_963713655.1. Lineage (GTDB taxonomy): Bacteria > Acidobacteriota > Vicinamibacteria > Vicinamibacterales > UBA2999 > CAWEBF01. The sequence goes on along the minus strand of CAVQMT010000046.1, from coordinate 63,622 downwards.
GATCCATCGACCCTGCCGCCTTCATCCCGCAACTGAACCCTGGGAGGTTGACATGCGGAACCGGACGAGCCTGCTGATCCTGCTCTGGTTTGGAACCGGCCTGTCGCCGACGCTGCACGCGGACGGTGGCAGCCACGCGCGGGTCTTCGAGCCGTCTCCGTGCCCGGTCGCCTTCCCCGCGGGCATCCAGGTGGACTGCGGTTTCCTCGTGGTTCCGGAGAACCGCCGGGACAACGGGAATCTTGTCTTCCGACAAGGAGATTCGCCTTGCCGTGGCGATTGCGCGAGTGTCGTCGGGTGTTGCACTGCCGGACCCGATCGTCTTCGTGCCGGGAGGGCCGAGCGCGGCCGCGATAGACCCCGGCACCATCTGTCTTTCTCACCAGCGTGTTCGGCGCCAACCGCGACATGATCTTCGTCGACGCTCGGGGGACGGGGTTGTCGCAACCAAGGCTCGCGTGTCCGGAGTTCGACGCCCTGGCGGTCGCGGCGTTCCCGAACGCTCCGCCCCGCGCCGCCTACCTTGCCTCCGTGCGACAGTGCCGGGACCGGCTGCGTGCGGACGGCGTGGATCTCGATGCCTACGACAGCGCCGCGAACGCCGAGGATCTCGACGATCTTCGGGTCGCACTCGGGTACGACCGCTGGAACGTTCTGGGGCTCTCCAACGGCGGCCTCGCGACGCTGACCCTGATGCGCCTCCATCCGGAAGGAATCCGGAGCGTCGTGCTCGACTCGCCGAGCAGCAACGACAACCTGTGGATCGTGGATCGATGGCGGACGGCGAATCGGCTGCTCGAGAAAGTCTTCACCGACTGTGCTGCCGATTCGGCCTGTGACGGACAGTTCCCCGGCCTTCGCTCTGTCTTCTACGGGCTGCTCGATGCGTTGCGGCAGAACCCGGTCGATGTGTCCGTACCGAACCCGGCCGGCGGTCCCGCCCTCACGGCGCACGTGACCGGTGACGCGTTCCTGGCCGGAACCGCCCGGCTCATCCAGAATCCCGCCGTGCTGCCTTCTCTTCCCGCGACGATCTTCTTCGCCGCGCACGGCGGTCTCGCGCCGGTGGTCAGGGCGGCGGTGGGGGCGCCGACTCCGTTGAGCGACGTGCTCGCCTTCGGCAAGACCCTCTCGACCCTCTGCAGCGACATCATCCCGTTCGAGACACAGGACGATCGAACCGAAGCCGCGCGCGCGATTCCAGAGTTCAGCACCCTGATTCTGGACCCCGACGCGCTGGCGCCGATCAACCGGCAGGCCTGCACGGTCTGGGGCGTGCCGCGTGCCCCGGCGGTTCAGCACCATCCGCTCCGCAGCCGGATCCCGACGTTGATCCTGAGCGGAGAGTACGACGGCGTGGTCTCGCCCGACGAAGGCGAACGCATCGCCGCTTCGCTGCAGCGCGCGGTGTTCCATCAAGTGCCCGGCGCCGGCCACGTGGTCCTTACTGGAACCTGCGCCAGCGGGATCGCGTCCCGGTTCCTCGATGACCCGGAGTCCGTGCCCGACATGAGCTGCTGAAGCCCCTTCCGGCGATTCAAGGTCGCAAACCGCAACCGGAACAGATGAGCGCCGCCCTCCTTCCTCAACTGAACTGCCCCGCCGAGGTGATTGCGCTGAAATCCATCGCGAGCCGCGCATCCTGACATTCGACCTCTTCACGACCTACCCGGTGGGCCCGCGGCAGAAAGGTCGACATCGTGACGGCGGGTAGTCGATGACGCTTGCGCACGGCGCCCGCCTCGGTCCCTTTACGGAGTCACCGAGCAGATCGGCGAAGGCGTGGGCAGGTCTATTGGGCGCGACACCAAGCTCGATCGCGATGTCGCGCTCGAAGATCCTGCCCGAGGCCGTTCGCGCACGACGCCGAGCGGCTCGCGCGCTTCCAGCGTGACGCCAAGACGCTCGCGTCGCTCAGCCACCCAACATCGCGGCCATCTACGGGCTCGAACAGTGCGGCGGGGTCTCCGCGCTCGTCATGGAACTCGTCGAGAGCGACGATTTGGGCGCAAGAGATCGAAGAGCTGAGGGCCAAGGGCACAGAGCTTCCGCCCGACGAGGCGCTGCCGATCGCGAAGCAGATCGCCGGGACGCTCGATGCGGCGCACGAGCAGGGGATCGTCCACCACGGCGCGTCAACGCGACGCGCACGCATGCGCCCAGCCTTGCCGGCAGGCGAGCGCCGTGAGTTTGCCCGGCGTGCGCTCGCGGACGGGACCCTTGCTGCCGCGAAGGATGATCGGATAGTCGGCGAGCGTCGGCAGCGCACTTGCCGCGCCGTCGGGCGGATCGCCTCGCGCGACGTCGCACGCCCACGCCGATCCCTGGACGCAGAAAGCCGCCTACACATCGGCCACGTACTGGCAGGCGTGCGGCCGTCCGTCCGCGCACGCCCGTCTCCAGAACGGCAGCCACTGGCCCGGATGGTCGTCTCCCACTCTGCCGGCGGCGCTCAGCGCGGCGAACACGATCGTCCCACCGAGATATAGGCCAGGTAGCGTTGACGCGGTGCCAGCGCTCGCAGGACGGCTTGCCCGCAACAACGTGAAGGGAGTCCTCCGACTCCGCTAGCGCTGCCTATCCGCCCTGGCAGGGCGCCTTATCCTCTCCGCCGGAATTCGGCTGGCAGAGCCGTCCACCGCTCGCGGCCCTTGTAGTAGCGCCACGGCTTGTAGCCGTGCGCCTCGCGGAAAGCGACGTAGCGCCGCCGCATCGCCGCGATCCGCTGGTTCGACGACCGGATGCGCCGGTGCGGCCAGTCGAGCAGCAGGCGCTCCACCTTCCACACGTTGCCGGCGGCGAGCCGCCAGTCGTAGCCACCCAGCACCCGCAAGTCCACCACCGCGTAGGCCTTCACCCGCCCGGTGTAGTCCACGTAGCCCTCGGCGTAGCTGAGCGCCAGCGCGCGCGGCGTGGCGAACAGCGGCTTGCGGCCGTGCAGCCCGGGATCGCGCGAGCGCGCCACCGAGCCCCACCCGGTCGCGGTGCGGTAGACGAAGATCACGTGGTCGAGCAGGTCCGCCGATTCGAAGCTGAGGACCAGCGGCGGGTAGCCGTGCTGCTCCAGGATCACGGCGGCCGAGATCGCGGCCTCCAGGCAATGCGCGGTCCCGGTCCGCACCACGCCACGAAAGCCGCGCAGCGTCTCCCCGCCCTTTTCCGCGTTGTAGGGCAGGTGGTTGAGCCAGTGCTGCACGGCCGCGGGCGTCCGCAGCCGGTCCACGATGCGCGCGCTCGGCGCGCGTCAGCGCCAGCGCCGGCGGCTCGACGTGATCAGCCCTTGGGAGCGGGAGTCGCCTTGATGTCGGCAATCAGCTGTGCGGGCGTCCAGTCGTTGCCGGTGCGGATGGCCGAAACTCGGCCGTCGGCATCGAGGACCACGGTGCGGAGGTTGTGGGTGATGTCGGCGCCGCCAGTCCCTTCGCGTTCGACGATCAGGCCGAACTGCTCGAAGAACGCGGCGGCGCCGTCTGCGCGCGGCGACAGGAACGACCACGTGCCCAGGTCGGCCTTCAGGGCCGCGGCGTGGTTCTTCAGCACCGCCGGCGTATCGAACGCGGGGTCCATCGTGATCGTCACCAGCCGGACGTCGGCGAACGGGGCCGCCTTGGCCAATTGCGCGCTGGACCGCGACGAAATGCCGGTCCATCAGCGGGCAGAACTCGGGCAGCGGACAGCGGGTGTAGATGAACGTCAGCGCGACGCGGTGCCCGCGCCAGTCGGCCAGGCGGCGCGACGCGCCCTCCTGATCCAGGAAGGCGGCGTCGGCGACCATGTCCCCGGGCTTCAGGCCTTCGGCAACCGGCGCCGGCGGCGCCTCGGTGACCGGCGCAAAGCCGGTCTTGGTGAGCGGCCGACAGATGCGCCCCGACCTCGCCGACGACCAGCGTCGCGGTGACCAGATCGCCCGGCGCGCGATCGCGGATGAGCGCCGGGTCCTGCACCTTGAAGGGCATGGTCATGCCCGGCATGAAGTTCTTGATGTCCTCGTGCTTGATCGTGATCTCGTTGCGCTCGGGCGTGACGGCCACCACCTGGCCGACGAGCGTGTACTGGCGGACGGGCGGCGCCTGCCGGCAACTCGCGATCGCGCACAGCACGAGCAGGATCGCCCCTGCGCGCCTCATGTGTTTAACTCTAGCAGATGATTTGGGTGGGGACGTCCGGCTACAACTACCCGGAATGGAAGGGCACCTTCTATCCCGCCGATCTCGCGGCGGCGAAGATGCTGCCGTACTACGCGGCGCGCTTTCCCACCGTCGAGATCAACTACACCTTCTACCGCGCGCCGACGGAGAAGATCCTCGAGGGCTGGAGCCGCGCCACGCCGGATCCGTTCAAGCTGACCCTGAAGGCGCCCAAGCGCATCACGCACGACGCGCGGCTGCGCGACTGCGGCGACAAAGTGCGCCAGTTCCTGGAGACCGCCGCGGTGCTGGGACCCAAGCTCGGCGTCCTGCTGTTCCAGTTGCCGCCGAACCTGAAGGCCGATCTCGCGCTCTTCGACGCCTTTCTCGACACGTTTCCGCCGCGCGTGCGCGCCGCCTTCGAGTTCCGGCACGCCTCGTGGTTCAGCCCAGAGGTGTTCGACCGTCTCCGTAGCCGCGATCTCGCGCTCTGCATCGCCGACAGCGAGAAGCTGTCGACCCCGGTTGAGATGACGGCGTCGTATGCCTACTTCAGGCTGCGCGACGAAGGCTACACGGCGCCCGATATCGAGCGTTGGGCCGGTGTCGTCTCCGAGTGCGCGGAGGGGCGGGACGACGTCTTCGTCTACTTCAAGCACGAAGAGTCGGGGAAGGGCCCCGAGTTCGCCCAGGCGCTCATGGCGCACCTCCCCGCGAAGCGGGGCAAGATATGCCCCGCGGGTCGGCGCATGAACCATCAAGGTGACGGCCCGCGGTGTGTCCACAAACCTGATCACCTCGCGCTCCGCCCAGTAGCCGTCGTACTCCTCAGGGCCGGATTCGGCAGCTCGTTCCAGGAACGCGCAGTGGCCGCCCTCCGGCGTCACGATCGCCGTGATGTGCGGGTTCTCGCGGACGATCCGCTCGGTGAATGGGCCTGGCGGAACGAAGGGGTCGTTCGAGGCGGTGAGGATCAGCGTCGGCACGGCGATGCGGTCGAGGACGCGCATGGCGCTGGCGCGATGGTAGTAATCGGTGGCGTCGCGAAAGCCGTGGTGCGGGGCGGTGTAGGCTTCGTCGAACTGCCGGATGGTCCAGATGCGGCCCAGCGGCTCCACGGAGAAGTCGGCGGGGAAGGCGGCGGCCTTCCGCCGCATCCTGGCCTTGAGATTGCGGACGAAGTTCCACTGGTAGGGGTAGTTCGACCGGCGCTCGAGCGCCGTCACGCACACAGCCAGATCCATGGTGGGAGAGACCGCGCAGATCGCCCGCAGCTGCGGCGGCGCCGCGTCGCCCAGCTCGCCGGCGAGTCGCAGCGCCAGGTTGCCGCCCAGCGAGTAGCCCGCGACGGCGACCGACGGCAAGGCGTCGCGCTCCAGGAGCTCTCGCAGCACGAACAGCGGGTCGTGGGTCAGCCCCGAGTGGTAGAGGCCTCTCGACAAGTGCTCGGTGCCGCCGCAGTTGCGCTGGTTCAGGCGGACGACGTTCCATCCGGCGGCCCACGCCTTGTCGGCCATGCCGCGCATGTAGTGCACCGTGCTGGAGCCTTCGAGGCCGTGCAGCAGGATCACGGTCGGATGGGCGCGGCGATCGTCGTGCCAATGGCAGTGGGCCAGCACCCGCGCGTCGGGCGCGGGGTCGAAGAACCGCTCCTCGGGCTCGGGCAGGCGCGGAAACGCACGCCGCTTCGCCCACGCGTAGAGCGTCTGCCAGTGCCCGCCGGTGAACTTGGGTGTGTACGAGGACGGAACGTAGCTCAAGGCGCGCCTGACAGCGAATACACGCGGAACTGTGCGTTCCGGTAGGCCTCCGGCAGCGGCATGTCGGCCACCGTGACCAGGTAGTCCAGATCGTAGCGCAGCGCCAGCTCGCGCGCGCGTTCGGCGGTCAGCGCGGAGAAGTCGCCGATCGCCGCCGTCCGGTCCACCACCCGTGTGGCCACGTCCCGCGAGTAGATCGCCACCGCCGAGTCCTTCACCTCTTCGATCAGCACGTCCAGCTCGCCGGCCACGCGCACGCTGGTGCCGAACTTCCAGCCGTGGCCGGGGTCGGCCAGCACGTGCGTGGTCCGTCCCTGGCGCGCCAGCCACGCGTTGGCGTCCTGCCAGGCGTCATTCGGCAGGTGCACGGCGAAGAGCGCCCGGTCGGGACGCTCCACCAGCATGATGTAGACGCCGCGGCCGATGGCCACCGCGCCCAGGACCGCTGGCCAGCACGGCCGCACGGCGGACGCGTGGACGCGGAGCGTTTCCGCCACCGCGCCGACGGCGTAGATCGTGGCCACCACGTCCACCAGCCAGAAGACGCGCGGGATCTGCAGCTGCACGAACAGCGCCACGCCGGCACTGACGGCCGGCAGCGTGACCAGGAACAGCGCCGCCAGTGCCGTCGTGCCCCACACGAGGGCCGCGTCCTCGGGCGTCGCGCGGCCCAGACGCCGGCGCTGCAGGTGCGCCAGCCACAGCACGGCCACCAGGCCCAGATTCGCGGCCCAGGCTCCAGGCCGGCCACTGCGAGGCGAAGAGCGAGTCCTTGCTGGCCACCGCCTGCAGCCAGACGGCGTCCATCGTCTCGAGCCGCCCGCGCAGGAGGCCCGTCGCCAGCACCCAGACGGCCACGGCAAGGCCCAGCGCGGCGAGCGGCAGCAGCGCGGTCCGCCAGCGGCGGTCCAGGATGACGATGGCCACGCCTGCGAGCAGCGCGAACCAGAGGCCGGTGGTCACGTGCACCGCCGCCGCGCCGCCGACGAAGCGCCACCGCCAGCAGCGTGCGACGCCGGAGGATCGCGGCCAGGGCGAGCAGTCCGAGGCCAAACGCCAGCATGCGGGGGTGGAAGTACGGCTCGAGGGAGTTGGCGCTGGTGCGCGTGATGCGGTGGCGGAGGGTGAAGGCGGCCACCAGTGCCGCCGTGGTCCAGCCGTGGCGATAGACCCGCGTGCCGATGAGCGACAAGCCGCCCCACACCAGCACCATCGACACCACGTAGGCGCCGAGGAACACCCAGTCGAGGCTCCATCCCGTGGTCCGCACCACGCCGGCCAGCGCCTCGTCCGACAGCATCAGCTGTCCCTGCGCGTCGATCAGCGAGGCGTCACGAGGAAACGCGTTCGGGTCGAGCGCGCGGACGACGACGGGAATGTAGAAGGCTTGATCGGAGACGCCGTAGCGGTAGCCGGCGCCGTTGGCCGTCGCCACCACCACGAAGGCGGCGGCGACGCCGGCATGCTGCAGCAGCGTTCGGGTCAGAACGCCTGCTCGTCCGCGCTCGGTCCGTACATGGCGGGCAGCGGCACGTCCTGCATGCGCAAGTAGACGCTCAGCTGCGCGCGGTGATGCACCAGGTGGTTCATGACGAAGCTGCGCCAGACGCTGGCCTTGGGCATCGAGAAGATGGTGTCGGCGCCGCGCTTGAGCGCCCACGGCGCCATCAGCTCGGCGTCGGTCTTGCCCGTCAGCTCCGTCCGCGCTTTGGCCGCGTTGTCGTCGAACAGCTTGACCAGCGCCGCGCGGCTCTCCGCTGGCGGATTCTCGAAGCCACCCGCCAGGTCGAGCTCGTTCAAGGTGAGCGTCATCGTGCCCCACATCGGGATCGTGGCGACGTGCTGCGCCAGTTGCCCCAGCGTGAACGACTTGGCGTGCGGCGCCCACGCCAGCCGGTCGTCCGGCACGCGCTCGAGCAGCTTGCGCGTGGTGGCCATTTCGTGATCGAACTCGGGGAGGAGCATGTCTACGAGTGCCATGCGTACCTCACTGAATCGGCTCCAGGCTCCAGGTCGTCCGGGCTCCAGTGAGGGCGTCTACGCTGGCGGCTTGCCGAAGTTCACCTTCGGCACCTGCTCGGCGGCGGTGGGCGCGTCGAACAGCGGATGTTCCTTGAAGCCGAAGATGCTGGCGGTGACGTTCGACGGGAAGCGCCGCCGCAGCGTGTTGTACTCCTGCACCCGCTCGTTGTAGCGCATGCGCTCCACGGAGATGCGGTTCTCGGTGCCCGACAGCTCGTCCATCAGCCGGTTGAACGACTCGCTGGAGCGCAGCTGCGGGTAGTTCTCGACCACCACCAGCAGCCGCGCCAGGGCGCTGGACTGCTCGTTGGCGGCGGCGATGCGCTGCTCGGGCGTGGTGGCCCCGGCCATCTTCGCCCGCGACTCCGCGATGCGGCCGAACACGTCCTGCTCCTGCTGGGCAATGCCCTTGGTGGTCTCCACCAGGTTCGGGATGAGGTCGTTGCGCCGCTGGAGCTGGTTCTCCACCTGCGCCCACTGGGTCTTGATCGCCTCTTCCTGGCCGACGAAGGTGTTGTACGAACACCCCGAGGTCGCCACGCCCGCACCGACCATCACGATCGTGATGAAGGCAGCACGCATCCGAGTCATCGTCATCCCCCTTTTCACCATATCACCGCCCCGCGGAGCGGGGCCGAAAGCACAGGCCTACCAGCTGGCTCCGCCGCCGCCACCGCCGCTGCGGCCGCCGCCGAAGCCGCCAAAACCCCCGCCGAATCCGCCACCGCCGAACCCTCCGAACCCGCCCCCGCGTGGGCCGCCGAACGGGCCCACGCCGCTGTGCCAGGTGCTCCATGGCGCGCCGCCCCAGTAGCGCGATCGACGCCGGCCGCGCCGGCCCAGGGCGTTCAGCACGATGAAAAGCACGAACAGCGCCAACAGCAGGCCGCCGCCGCCCCCGGTATTGCGCACGTTGATTCGCGGCGTCCGGCCGATCGGAGAGCTGGACCCCGCGGCCTTCCGCGATCCGATCCACGAGTCGCGACACGCCCGCCACGAGGCCCTCGCCGTACTGGCCCTGCCGGAAGGCGGGGACCATGTCGAGGCGGCTGACCTGGCCGGCGAAGCCGTCGGTGACGAACTGCTCCAGCTCGTAGCCCACCTCGATCCGCACTTCCCGGTCGCGGACGGCCACGACCACCAGCAGCGCCGTTGTCCTTGCCCTTCTGGCCGATGCCGCGGCCCCGGTTCTCGAACATCTTGACGGCGTATTCCTTCAGGTCGGCGTAGTCCGGCTTGTAGGTGTCCACCGTCGCCACCACGATGGCGTCGCCGCTGGCGCGCTCGAGGCTCAGGATCATCTCTTCGAGCGTCCGCTTGCTGGCGCCGTCGATCACGTTGGCGAAATCGTTGACCGGCCCGGTCAGGGCGGGCGGCGGCGGCTGGGCCTGCGCCGGCAACGCCAGGGCCACGACCGCCAGCACGGCCGCCAGGGCGTGCTGGAAGCTCGCCAGGGCGTGCTTCAAGCGGTCCATTGATCGACGGTCTCGGCCAGTCGCTCGATCGCCGCGAGGTAGCTGGGAAAGAGACGCGCGGCGTCCACCGCTCCGCTCGTGGGCCGGTGCTCCAGCGCCAGAACCGCTTCGACCACCGTGTCGGCAATGCCGGCGGCCTGGGCGCCGCGCCGGGTCAGGTCCATCCTCTCAGTGGATGAGACGCCGTGCAGCTTGGCAACGTTCCGTAGCAGCGCCGCGAAGGCCGGCGCCGCGGATCGCACCAGCTCCGCCACCTGCCGGATGCGCCCGCCCGCCTCGACGTAGCCCTCGCGCAGGTGCACCAGGTGGCTCTTGATCTGCATCTCGCACGCGCGCCGCAGGTCGGCGTCGTGGATCACCACGCCGTCGAACGGATCGGGGCCGTAGACGTGCGCGTGCGCGCGGACGATCTCGCCATATTCGAGCGGGAACACGTCGAGCGAGCGGTGGAATTCGGCGGCGGGCAGGATGAGCGGCGTGGCGAGCCCGAGACGCTCCCAGCGGCCGGCCAGCGCCGCGCACGCATCCAGGTCGTCGATGGTCAGCGACGCGACGAGCACCAGCGCGGTGACCGGGCCGTCGGTCTGCCCGTCGACGTGCGGGCCGTAGACGACAATCGATGACAACCGCGAGCCGAACACCGGTTTGAGGTCGTCGGCCAGCTCGGCCGCCGCGGCGCGCCACGAAGTCGACATAGATGCATTGTAGGTCTTCGGTCTTCGGTCTCCGGTCCACGAGTCCTGCCAATGCGGCACTGCAATCCCGACTTGGGCTGGTCTACAGGTCGGCACTGCGGGACCGCAGACCCGGAGACCGTAGACCGTAGACCGTACAATAGCGACGCATGCAGTTGCGGGAGCTCAATGTCGGGTGTTTCGGCGGAGGGACTGGACTGCCGAGTCTGCTCGGCGGGCTTGAAGTCCAATCCGTGGCTGCACCTCAACGCCGTGGTGACGATGTTCGACAGCGGCGGCAGCTCGGGCCAGCTGCGCGACGAGCTGGGCGTCCTGCCGCCCGGCGACGTGCTCAAGTGCGCGCTGGCGCTGGCGCGCAACGAAGGCGAGGCCCGGCGCGTGCTGCTGTCGCGGCTGCCGACGCTCGAAACCAACGCGAAGCTGGCCGGGCATACCGGCGGCAACCTGCTGCTGTCGATGATGGAGCAGTACAGCGGCAACTTCCTGTCCGCCGTGGACGGCCTGCGGGGGCTGCTCGGCTGCAAGGGACGGGTGTGGCCCGTCAGCGTCGAGGCGGCGTCGTTGTGCGTGGAGTACGGCGACGGCTCGCACACCCGCGGCGAGTTCGAGGTGGATCTGGGGCAGGCCAACGGCCAGCAGATCCACCGCCTGTGGCTGGAGCCGGCGGCCGCGATTCACCCGGACGTGGCCAGGGCCATCAGCGGCTTCGACGCCGTGATCATCGGTCCGGGCAGCTTCTTCACCAGCCTGATGCCGCCGCTGCTCGTCCGCGGCGTGAAGGAGGCGCTGGCGGACGTGCGCGGGCCCGTGATTCTGATCGCCAACCTGCTGACCGAAGGCAGCGGCATGGCGGGCTTCACCGCCGCCGACGCCGCCCGTTGGGTCAGCCGCGCGATCGAGCGGCCGATCGACGTCGTGATCGCCAACACCGGGCGTCCCTCCCGCGAGACCCTGCTGCGCTACGCCGCCGAGCAGAAGGAGCCGCTCGAAGTCGGCGCGCTGGAGGGCGAGACCGAGCTGGTCACCGGCCCCTTCTGGACCACCGCCATCGCGCGTCACGACCGTCGCCGGCTGTCGTTCGCGGTCTGGTCGGTGTTGAGCGCAACGGCTGCTCGAGAAAGATCGCGCAGCCGGCGCTTGGACTCTAGGCTCTCGGCTTCCGGCTTCCGGCTCCCGGCTTCTGGCTCGCGGCTTCCGGCTTCCGGCTCTCGGCTTTGGCCTTTGCTCTTTGGTCGGGCCTTGGCCCGTAGCCCGTGGCCCGGGCCTTCGTCGGCGCTTCCGGCCTTCATCGCCAGCGCGCGCTTGATGATCGAATCGAACATCTTCCCCGTCTCGCCGCCCTCCGCGGGCCGGTTGGAGCGCCAGATGTCCGGGTCGTCGGCCGACAGAATCTCGGCGAAGTCGCCGCCGCTCTTGACGCTCAACGGCGCGAACTCGGCGATGTCGATCGGGCCCGCCCATTCGTCCTTGTGCTTGATCAGCAGCCATGAGCGGCCGTCGTCCGCCTTGCCCTCCTTGCTGCCCCAGCCCCTGGTGCGCACCAGGACCCAGGACCCTTTGAGCTTGTAGCCGTCGAGGGTCATCTTCAGATCGCCCTTGGCCAGCGCCGCGTCCACGTCGTCCACCTCCGGCGTCCACGTGCCGCGGTCCCACAGCATGACGATGCCGGCGCCGTAGCCCGACGGAATCACGCCCTCGAACTCGCCGTACTCCACCGGATGATCCTCGACGTGCATCGCCAGGCGCTTGATGGTGGGGTCGATGGCCGGGCCCTTCGGCACGGCCCACGACAGCAGCACGCCGTTGTGCTCGAGCCGCAAGTCGTAGTGCAGGTGGCTGGCCAGGTGCTTCTGGACGCAGAAGAAGCGCGGCTTGCGGCCGGCCGGTGATTTGCGCAGCCTTGTCGCCGGCCGGCTCGGGCGACTTGGTGAAGTCTCGCTTCTTACGGTAGCTCTCGAGCGCCACGGTTCATCGCGCCTCTCCGGTCAGGCGCGAGACCGGCTTGATTAGGAGGGCCACGATGACGGCCGCCCCGACGAGCACGCCGGTCATGATCGCGAACAAGGTCGCGAGCGGCATCGACTCGATGAAGCCTGCCGTCCAGCCGGCGAGCTTGTTGCCGAACGAAATGGACAGGAACCAGACGCCCATCATCAGCCCGACGATGCGGGGTGGCGCCAGCTTCGTCACCGCGCTCATGCCCACGGGGTAGAGGCAAATCTCGCCGAATTCCGAGATCGCGTAGGAGACGACCAGCCACCAGGGGCTCACCCGCACGCCCTCGGCAACCTGCGCCGCCCCGGCGGCCGGCACCATGACGAGAATCGACAACCCCATGAAGAACAAGCCGAGCGCGAACTTCCCGCTGATCGACGGCTCGTTCGCTCCGAGCCTGGTCCAGGTCCAGGCGAAGATCGGCGCGAGCAGGATGACGAAGATCGGTTGGACCGACTGGAGCCAGGACGACGGGAACGGGAAGCCGAACACCTCGAGCCGCGTGTAGCGTTCGGCGAAGAGATTCAAAGTCGAGCCCGCCTGCTCGTAGCCGGCGAAGAACAGGATGCCGAACAGGAAGAACAGGGCGATCGCGGCGATCCGCTTCCACTCGTCCTTGCCGAATCCGAGGGTGCCGCCAGATGCCGCGGGCGGACGTTCAACGCCGGCCGGGTTGCTGGCCGGTGCAGTGCGCTCCGCCAGCCGTTCCACGCCCGCCCGCAGGTACCGCCGTCCGAGCACGAGCTGCGTGACGCCGAGCAGCATGCCGACGCCGGCCGACGCGAACCCGATGTGCCAGTCCACGCGCTGCGCCAGATAGCCAGCGACCAGCGGGCCGAGCAGCGCCCCGACGTTGATGCCCATGTAGAAAAGCGAGAACCCAGCATCGCGCCGGTGGTCGCCCTGGGGATAGAGCGAGCCGACGAGCGTGCTGACGCTCGGCTTGAGCAGCCCGGTGCCGATGACGATCAGGGCGAGGCCGGCATAGAAAAACGGCAGCGGGGGGAACGCCAGCACGAAGTGGCCCAGCATGATGACCACCCCGCCGAGGAGCACGCTGCGGTACTGCCCGAGCCACCGGTCGCCGATGATCCCGCCGACAATCGACGCGCCCCACGCCGATCCCGTGTAGGTGCCGTAGATCGACGTGGCCACCGAATCCGTCATGGCCAGGCCGCCGGCGGCGGCAGGCGCCGTCATGTAGAGGATGAGGAATGCCCGCATCCCGTAGTAGCTGAACCGCTCCCACATCTCGGTGAAGAACAGCGTCGACAGCCCCCGCGGGTGGCCGAAGAAGCTCCGGTCGTGCGCGGTGGACGGCGCGACGCCGGCAGTGGTGGTGGTGAGCGGTGGGTTCACAGACGTCTCCCAGGAGCGGCGCAGGCTGGCTCGAAGGATATCGTGGAACAATGAGTTCGTGCGTGCCCTTCTGGTCTCCACCTACGATCTCGGCCGCCAACCTCGTGGGCTAGCTGCGCCGGCGTCGGCGCTCCGGGGCGCCGGCGTCGAGGTCCGCTGCGCCGACACCTCGCGCGAGCCGTTCGACGACGCGTGGCTCGACGACGTGGACCTGGTGGGCCTGTACCTGCCGATGCACACGGCGACCCGGCTGGCTGCGCCGCTCATCGCACGCGTCCGGCGCGCGCGTCCCCAGGCCATGCTGGCCGCCTACGGACTCTACGCGCCGCTGAACCGCGACTGGCTGCACCAGCAGGGCGTCCATTACGTGCTCGGCCCCGAGGCGAGCGCGGATCTTGCCGCGCTGGCGGCGGGTGAGGTGGTCGGCGACTACGCGCCCGGCTCGCGTGGTGGCCCGCCGCCCTGCAGTGACGCCCGACCGATCGGGCCTGCTGCCGCTGGCGCGGTACGCCAGCCTGCAGATGCCCGACGGCTCGCGGCGCGTGGTCGGCAACACCGACGCCACGCACGGCTGCAAGCACTTGTGCCGGCACTGCCCGGTGGTGCCGGTGTATCGCGGCCGTTTCGAGGCCATTCCCCTCGACGTCGTGCTCGACGACGTGCGCGCGCAGGTAGAGGCCGGGGCCCAGCACATCACCTTCGGCGATCCCGACTTCTTCAACGGACCCACGCACGCGCGCCGCCTGGTCGAGCGGCTGGCGGCGGCGCACCCGGGTGTCAGCTACGACGCCACGATCAAGATCGAGCACATCCTGGTGCACGCGGAGCTGTTGCCCGTGCTCGCCGCCACGGGGTGTCTGTTCATCACCAGCGCCGTGGAATCGGTGGACGATGCCGTGCTCGAACGCCTGCGCAAGGGCCACACGCGGGCGGACTTCGAGCGCGCCGTCGATCTGTGCCGGGCCGCGGGCCTGGCGCTCTCGCCCACCTTCGTGCCCTTCACGCCGTGGACGACGCTGGACGGCTACGCCGACCTGCTGGCGACGATCCGGCGCCTGGATCTGGTGGAAGCGGTGGCGCCGATCCAGCTCGGCATCCGGCTGCTGGTGACCGCCGAGTCCGCGCTGCTGGAACTGCCGGAGATCACGCGGTCGCTGGCGCCGTTCGATCCGACTTCACTGACCTGGCCCTGGCAACACGCCGACGTACGAGTGGACGAACTGCAGCGTCAGGTCATGGCGCTCGTCTCCGCGAAAGCGGGGGAGCCGCGCGCATTGGTGTTCGAGGCCATCGCGGCGCTGGCCGGGGCCCCGGCTGTCCCGGTCACGTCCGGCGGCGCGGATGATGCCACCCTATCTGACAGAGGGGTGGTACTGCTGCGCCGAACCGGGTCCCGAGCAGCTCGACATTCTGTGACCCTGGCGGCAGGTGGCCGTGACCCGCATCCTGTTGGTGGCGACGACCACCGGATACCAGATTCGCTCGTTCGGCGAGGCCGCCGTCAAGCTGGGCATCGAGCTCGTGGTGGCGAGCGATCGCTGCGATCACCTCGATGACCCGTGGCGCGACGGCGCGATCGCCGTCCGCTTCCACGACCGAGAGGCGTCGGTGCGGGCGGTGCAATCCGCGCTGGCGGATCGCCCCGTCCAGGGTGTCGTGGCCGTCGGCGACCGGCCGGCCGTCTTCGCCGCCGCCGTCGCCTCGGCGTTGGGCCTGCCGGGCAACAGCGCCGAGGCGGCGGAGCGCAGCCGCAACAAGCTGCTGACGCGTCGCGCCCTGCAGGCGGTGGGCCTCCCGGTGCCGCGCTTCAGCCTGGTGCTTCCGGATGCCAGCCCCGCCCCGGCCTCGGCACACGTCGCCTATCCCGCGGTGGTGAAGCCGCTCGCGCTCTCGGGCAGCCGCGGCGTGATCCGCGTGGACGATGCGGCCGGCTGCGCTGCGGCCGTGGAGCGCGTCCGCCGCCTGCTGCTCGCGCCGGACGTCGGCGAGGAGCGCGATCCGGCGCACGGCTACATCCTGATCGAGTCGTTCATCCCTGGTCGCGAGAAAGCCGTCGAGGGCGTTCTGGTGGACGGCCGGCTGCAGACGTTCGCCATATTCGACAAGCCGGATCCGCTGGACGGCCCGTTCTTCGAGGAAACCATCTACGTCACGCCCTCCAGTGAGCCGCTGGAGGTACAGGCGGCCATCACCGCGGCGATCGCCACGGCCGCGCAGGGCCTGGGGCTTGACCACGGCCCCATCCACGCCGAGTGCCGGGTCAACGAACAGGGGGTCTACGTACTGGAAGTGGCGCCGCGGCCGATTGGCGGGCTCTGTGCGCGTGCTCTGCGGTTCACGACGGCATCCGAGGCCGAAGCCTCGCTGGAGGAGGTGCTGCTCCGGCATGCGCTGGGGCAAGACGTCGGCAGTGTCGTGCGCGAAGCGCCCGCGGCGGGCGTGATGATGATTCCCATCCCGCGGCGAGGTGTGTTCCGCGAGGTCGGAGGGGTCGAAGATGCACGGGCCGTTCCGGGCGTGCTCGACGTCCGCATTACCGCGAAGACCGATGCGCTCCTGGTGCCGCTGCCCGAGGGCCGCAGCTACCTTGGCTTCATCTTCGCCCGTGCCGGCGAACCCTCAGAGGTCATCGCGGCGCTGCGCGCCGCCCACGAGCGCCTGCAGTTCCGCATCGACAAGGAAGTTCCGCGTCGTCTAGCCGTCCTGGAGCCCGGAGCCCGGCCCGGAGCCTTCTCTACTTCGCCTGCTGCGGGACGTAGCCTGGCGGCAGCGCAGCGCCCTCGCCGAAGAAGAAGTCTTCCATCTGAGTGGCGATGAGGTCCTGGGCTTCCTTTTGCCACGGCATCAGCCGGTACTCGTTGAGGATCATCTTCTGACGCTCCTCCCAGAGTTTCCAGGCCTGCGCTGAGACGTTCTCGAACACACGCTCGCCCAAGGGCCCAGGCCAGGGCTGTGAATCGAGCCCCGGAAGATCTTTCTGGAACTTGACGCACTTCACCGTGCGGCCGCTGGCATTCTTCAGTGGCGGATCGGGAGAGGGCTCGCAATTGCTCATAAAGGTCATGTTACCTCCAACATTAGGCCGCCAACACGGATGAGCTTGGAGTGACTGTGTCCGGTTCCACTTCAGCCAGCCGTGTGCTTTCTACTGGCTGAGGCATCGACGGTTCGCGAGCAGCTAGGTTTTCGAGCGCTGAGCTTGACTGATCCGTTATGGCACACCGCTTGAAGACTGGAGGGCACCCCCCATGGTTGGTCAGTGGATGGCGACGGTAATTGGATACCGAGCGCAAACAGGGAGGAAGATACCGTGAGCGATTTTCGCAAAAGCACTCGAGGATTTGCCTCGATGACGTCGGACAAGCAGCGCGAGATCGCCAGCAAGGGCGGTCGTGCCGCTCACCTCAAAGGAACCGCGCACCAGTGGACCTCGGAAGAGGCCAGGGCCGCCGGTCGCAAGGGTGGGCAGGTAAGTCGCGGCGGCCGCGGCCGTCTCGTGCACATCCCGGCGGCGCCCCAGCCGAGCGCTGGCGCTGAGTCGGGGATGAACTAGCCACGGGCATTGCCCTGGCTCGTCATGTTGCCTTTTGGCGCGCATTGCGCGCTGGCCGCCGTGCCGACACGCATCAGCCGTCGGCGCGGCGGTCGAGACGCTGGCGCAGCTCCTACTTCGCCCCGGTACCCCCGGTAGGCGAAGAGGAGCCGGCGAATAGGCGCGTGCCGTCTGGCATGAGGATGCTCTGCGCGTTGGCCGTGGGCGTCCCGTTGCGCGCCTGAAAGGCGTCGATCGTGACGACCGTCCCGGGCACGAGGTCCTGCTTCCGCCAGCCGCGCCGGTAGAGCGCGTTGGCGCCCCCGGTCTCGAAGGCCCAGTTCACCACCTTGCCGCTCTTGTCCTTGACGTCCACGTAAATCCACGCGTGCGGGTTGGACCACTTCATCGTCGTCACCGTTCCGGTGACTTTCAGCGGCTTCTTGTCGTCGTACTCGGCTGAGAACGAGTGATGCGCCGCCGCGGTTCCCGCGGCCAGCACCGCTACGGCCGCAACGGCGGCCACCCTCATCTGCCTCTTCATCGTCTCGTCCTCCGGCGGGCTTCGTCGCGCACGTCCTTCAAGTGCTGCAGGTCCTGGTTGTCCTCGTGGCACGCCACTTCCAGCAGATCGTCGGCCTGGCGCTTCATCGGCAGCGCGATCGTCCACGGCCGCGAGTAGACCACGGGGTCGGTGACGGTCGCCTCGTAGTTGATCGTGTCGGCGTCCACCGGCGTCAACCGTTCGACGACGGTTTCCGCATGGCTCACGATTTCGCCGACCTCGTTCAACCACGTCTTGCCGTTCAGGTTCCTGGTCTCGATGACCAGGGTGTCGCCTTCCCAGCGCCCCAGCGAGTCGCCCTGCCACAGCCGGATGCTGTCAGGGATGTGCGGGCGCCCGTCGAGCGGGACGACGCGCCACGACATGCGCTCCAACAGGATCACCACGTAGCCGGGAGGCTGGAGGATGTGCAGCGGCGACGGCGTGTACATGGACCGCGGCACGCCGGCGACGAAGCAGTGCGCGGTCGGGTCGTCGTAGCCGCGTTCGGGGAGCATGCGGTTCTTCTGCTCCGCTTCGGCCCAGGGAAGCATCGGCAGCTGGCCATCGGGTGGGTCCACGATCACGCCGCGGCCGCCGGGCGTCAGGAAGTCCTGAGGATGGGTTTCGAGCCCGTAGTTCGCGCCGCCCCCGTCGGGTAGATAGTGCCCAGAGAGGTCCGGTTTACCGTCGGGCAGGCGCCGAATCGACCCATTGGCCGCCTGGCTGGCGGGGCCTTGAACGGCGGGCGCCTGACCGGTTCGCCTGACCGGCCGGTGCCCCTTCGTCCGGCGACGGGGTTGCCGGCGGAGTCTGCGCCGACGGGCCCGGGTACCAGGTTCGCGGGTCGCGCTCGAAGTCGCCCCGCGCCTCCTCGGCTTCCGCGTTGCAGTGATACTCCAGCACCCGGTCCATGTTCGCGTGCCGGTGGAGCGGCATCGAGATCTTCCACGGGCGGGTGAAGACCTTCGGGTCCTCGACGGTGACCTCGTACTGGATGGTGTCCGGGCCGGTCATCGTGAAGCGCTCCACCAGGTGCAGCGCCTCGCTGTGGAAATTGCCGGCCATGTCGAACCAGGTCTTGTCGTTGTGGTTGGTCACGTCGACGACCAGCGTGTCGCCTTCCCATCGTCCGCGCGAGTCGCCCATCCAGAACTCGATGCCGTCGTGGGGCTTCGAGCCGTTGGTGTAGATCAGCCGGAACACCTGGGACCACTCGAAGGTGATGCCGACGTGGTCGTCGGTCTGGAAGACGTGGAACGGGTGCGGCATGTACATGATCCGGGGCACACCCGGCATGTAGCACTTGGACAGCGGATCGGCGGCGGCGCGGTTGGCCGCGTTCTCGATCTTCTTCGCCGCGGCCCACGGCTGATAGGGAATCTCGTTCCCCTCCACGACGCTGCGGCCGGCGCGCATCTCGTGCCGCGCGGCGTGATCCAGGAGATCCGCCGCCGCCGAGTTGCGCACCTGCCAGATCCCCTGCAGATTGGGGCGGCCGCTCGAGGTGCGCGGGATGTTGGGATTGGCGTCCTGCGGGCCTGAGGGCGCGCACGACGCGGTTGCAAAAGCCAGCAGGGCGGCCGCCACCAGCGCGTGCGCCGCCGTCCTTCGTACCCTGCGGTGCTCGGACATCAGGGACTAGTGTAGCGTGCGCACCATCTCGACCTGCACCCGCGCGTCGTTGAAGCAGGCGCTGCCGCCGAGGTCGGTCAGCGTATCGGGCGCGAGCGCCGTGGCCGTGTAGCCGTTCCTGGTGTGCTTGCGCCAGAGGCCCTTGGGCAGCAGCACCGTGCCCGGTCGGATCCAGGTCCCGACCTGCGCGCGGCACCGGACCTCACCGAGCTGATTGAAGATGCGCACGTCGTCGCCGTCGTCGATGTTGCGCGGGCCGGCGTCGTCGGGATGGATCAGCAGCCGCACCTCAGGCCGGGGCAGCTCGGACAGGGTGGAGGTGATGGTCCGATCGCTCGACGGCGAGATGAGCGCCAGCGGGAAGTCGTCGGTGGCGGGATCGGGCTGATAGCCGTACAACCCTGCCGGCGCATCGGCGTCGAGGTGGGCCGGGAAGAGATGCACCTTCCCGTCTGCCGTCCACGGAAACACGTCCACGAACTGGATCGGCCGCCCGCCGTACGGCGGGGTGGCCACGCCGTGCTCGCGCAGTTCGGCCCCCGCGCGGATCCGGCACCTGCGACAAGACGTCCAGCACCTCTTCCAGCTCGCCCTGCGGGTCGCCGTCCTGACTGAGATCCAGCCGCCGCAGCAGCTCGCCGAACACATCCGCGTTGCTGCGGGCTTCGCCCACCGGCTCGATCACCGGCTGGCCGAGCCGCAAGCTGATCGAGCCGTAGCCGCGCGGGAGATCGTAGCTTTCGAGGAACGTCGTCGCCGGCAGCAGCACGTCGGCGTACTGCGCGGTGTCGGTCATCGTCTGATCGAACACCACCGTGAAGAGATCTTCGCGTTCCAGGCCCTTCAGCACCTGCATCTGGTTGGGCGTCGTGACGGCGGCGTTCGAGTTGTAGACGAACAGCAGCTGCACCGGCGGGTCACGGTACTCGGTGAGCGCGCGCCCCAGATGGTTCATGTTCACCAGCCGCGTCGCCGGCTCCTGGGCGCGGATCCACGTGCGTTCGATCTGCCACGCGTTGGTGTTGCTCATGGCGAAGCCGCCGCCGCGGACGCCGAACTTGCCGGCCACCGCCGGCAGCGCCAGGATGGCCATCGACGAGCTGCCGCCGTTGCGGTTGCGCTCCTGGCCCCAGCCGCACTTCACGAGCGCGGGTGAGGTCGTGGCGTAGAGCTGCGGCCACACGCTCGAGCGCCCCGGCGTCGATGCCGGCTTCCGCGGCGGCGCGGTCGAAGGTCCACGCCTGCGCCTTCTCCCGCAGGCGCGCGGCGCCGTGCGTGTGGGCGTCCAGGAACCCCTGGTCCGCGTAGCCGTGCTCGAAGAGATACCGGTGGATCGCCAGCGCCACGGGCAGGTCGGTGCCCGGCTTGACCGCCAGGTGGACGTCGGCCCGCTTGGCCAGCGGCGTCAGCACCGGATCGACCACCACCAGCACCGCGCCGCGTTTCTGGGCCTCGCGGATGTAGGGAATGATGTGGATGCCGGACGACGATGGGTTCACGCCCCAGAGCAGGATGAACTTCGCCTCGGGGAAGTCCTGGTAGGTGATCGACGGCATCTTGCCGTAGAGCGCCTGGTTGGCCGCGCCGGTGGCCGCCGCGCACACGGTGCGCGCCAGGCGCGACGTGCCGAGCCGGCGGAACAGCGTGGCGTCGCTCGTGTCCTGCGTCAGCAGGCCGTTCGAGCCGCCGTAGGAGTAGGGGAGGATCGCTTCGCCGCCCCACCGGCCCTTGGCTTCGTGGATCCGGGTGGCGATGAGGTCGAGGGCATGGTCCCACGACACGCGCTCGAACCGCGCATGCCCCTTCGGCCCTTTCCGCACCGCCGGGTAGAGCAGGCGATCCTCGCCGTAGACGCGCTCGGGGTAGCGGCGGACCTTGGCGCAGATATAGCCGCCCGTCACCGGGTTCGCGTGCGATCCGTCGATCTCCGTCACCTTGCCGTCCTGCACGGTGACGTCCAGGCTGCAGCAGTCGGGGCAGTCGAGCGGGCACACCGTCGAGACGACGTGAGACGAGGATCCGAAAGGGCTCTGCTTCATCAGCTGCCTCCACTTTAAATTACGATATGTTCTTGCTTGGAGCCTGGAGCCCGGAGCCTGGAGCCGGCGTGTGACGACGCCACACGTAGTGATCGTTGGCGGCGGGTTCGGGGGATTGAAGGCAGCCCAGACCCTGCGTGGCCAGCCGGTGCGCGTCACGCTGGTCGATCGCCGCAACCATCACGTCTTCCAGCCGCTGCTGTACCAGGTGGCGACTGCCGGCCTGTCGCCGGCGGAGATCGGCGCCCCGATTCGCTGGATCCTGCGGCGTGCCCGCAACGTCCGCGTCCTGCTGGGCGATGTGACGGCCATCGACCTGGCGGCGCACCGCGTGATGGTCGCGGATGGTCCACCGATCGGCTACGACTACCTGATCCTGGCCCCCGGCGCCCGGCACGCCTATTTCGGACACGCCGACTGGGAACGGCACGCCCCTGGCCTGAAGACGCTCGAAGACGCCATCGCGATCCGCCGCCGCGTCCTGCTGGCGTTCGAGCGCGCAGAACGCGAGCCCGACCCGGCGCGGCGGGACGAGCTGCTGACCTTCGTGATGGTCGGCGGCGGGCCCACCGGCGTCGAGCTGGCCGGCACGCTGGCCGAGATCGCCCGCCACACGCTGCGGCACGAGTTCCGCGCCATCGACACCTCGCAGGCGCGCATCGTGATCGTGGAAGCCGGCCCGTCCATGCTGGCCAGCTTTCCGGCAGGGCTCCGTGACGCGGCGCGGCGATCGATCATGGGCCTCGGGATCGAGGTGCGCGAGAGCACGCGCGTCGTCGGCATCGACGCGCACGGCGTGGACGTTCAGGCCGGGGACGCTCCTGTGGAGCGCATCACCGCCGCCACCGTCGTGTGGGCCGCCGGCGTGCGGGCCTCGCCGCTCCTGGAGACCCTGGGCGTGCCACTCGACGCGGCCGGCCGCGTCGTCGTGAAGCCGGATCTCTCGGTGCCGGGGCATCCGGACGTGTGGGTGGTCGGCGACGGCGCGCACGTGCAGCGGCCCGACGGGTCGTTGTTGCCGGGCGTGGTGCAGCCGGCGGTGCAAGGCGCCGTGCACGCGTCGAAGACGATTCTCCGCCACATCGCCGGCCTGCCGCCGCAGCCGTTCGTCTACCGCGACCTGGGCAACATGGCGATTGTCGGCCGCGGGTCGGCCGTCGCGGATTTGGGCTGGTTGCAGCTGACCGGCGTGATCGGGTGGCTGGCGTGGCTGTTCCTGCACCTGCTGAAGCTGATTGGCTTCCGCAACCGGGTGGTGGTGTTGATCGGCTGGGCAGCGGCGTATCTGACGTATCAGCGAAGCGCGCGCCTCATTACGAACGAGCTGCCCTCCTGCGAGTCCGGTCTGATGAGGTCGCGGACAGACGACGTATGATGAGCTTTCTCTCTCGCCAACCGAAGGAGCACGCGGCATGACACGGCCCCGCCGGGAACGACGCGAGTGGATGGGACGGTCTCGTGCCGCGCGTGGGCGTGCCTTGCCGGCGTCACGCTGGCCGCGTCATTGGTGCAGGCGCAGGCCCCGCCGGCACACGGCGCCACCGGCATCGCCGGCGCGCCTCGACGGCTACAAGCAGGAGACCGCCGGCCGCGTGGACGAGATGGCCAAGCTGGCCCAGGAGATGGTGGACTCGGTGTTCAGCTTCGCCGAGCTGGGTTTCCAGGAGGTCGAGACGTCGCGGTACCTGACCGCCGTGCTGGAGAAGAACGGCTTCTCGATTCGCCGCGGCGTCGCCGGGATGCCGACGGCCTGGGTGGCGACCTGGGGCAGCGGCAAGCCGGTGATCGCGCTGGGCTCGGACATCGACGGGATTCCGCAGGCGTCGCAGAAGCCCGGCGTGTCGGGCCACTCTCCGCTGATCGAAGGCGCGCCCGGACACGGCGAGGGCCACAACACCGGCGTGCCGCTCAACATCATCGCGGCGCTGGCGGTGAAGCGCATCATGGAGCGCGACAAGCTGCCCGGGACGCTGGTGCTGTGGCCCGGCGTGGCCGAGGAGCTGCTCGCGTCCAAGGCATGGTTCGTGCGCGAGGGCGTGTTCAAGGACGTGGACGTGTGCCTGTTCGCCCACGTCGGCGCGAACCTGGACGTCTCCTGGGGCGGCACCGGGGCGACCGGCATGGTCTCGGTGCAGTACACGTTCACCGGCGAGACCGCGCACAGCGCCGGCGCGCCCGATCGCGGCCGCAGCGCGCTGGACGCCGTGGAGCTGATGAACGCGGCCTGGAACTTCAAGCGCGAGCACCTGCGCATCCAGCAGCGCTCGCACTACGTGATCACCGACGGCGGCGATCAGCCAAATGTAGTGCCGGCGCGTGCCACCGTCTGGTACTACTTCCGCGAGACCGACTACCCGCACATCAAGGAGATGTGGGACTTCGGCAACAAGATGGCCGAGGGCGCCAGCCTGATGACCAGCACCACGTGGACGTCGCAGCTGGTGGGCACCGCGTGGCCCCAGCATTTCAACAAGCCGGTGGCCGAGGCGATGTATGCCAACGCGCAGCGGGTCGGGCTGCCGCAGTGGAGCGACGACGATCAGCGGCTGGCCAAGGCGGTGCAGCGCGAGGCGGGCTCGACCAACCAGAACGGCCTCGACACGATGCTGCGGCCGCTCCAGGGACCGGTGCGCGACGAGGACAAGCGCGGCGCCGGCTCCGACGACATCGGCGACGTCTCGTGGACCGTGCCGACGGTGACGCTGCGGTATCCCGCGAACATTCCCGGCCTGCCCGGCCACAACTGGTCGAGCGCCGTGGCCAGCGCCACGCCGATCGCGCACAAGGGCGTGGTGGCGGGCGCCAAGGTCCAGGCGATGACGATCCTGGATCTGCTGACGCGCCCCGAGCTCGTCAAGGAGGCGTGGACCTACTTCAACGACGTCCAGACCAAGGACGTGAAGTACACGCCGTTCCTGGACGCGAAGACGCCGCCGCCGACGTGGATGAACAAGGAGACGCTGGAGCGGTTCCGCCCCGAGCTGCGGAAGTTCTACTACGACCCGACGCGCTACAAGACGTATCTCGAGCAGCTCGGGATCACGTACCCGACGATCACGCCTCCGGCCAAGCCGTAGGCGTCGGGCGTGGGTCGGCGTAGCGCCGCTCCAGGCTCCGGGCTCCAGGACATCAGTCGTCGTGTAGCAGGCGCAGCGCGTCGCGGCGCAGCTCGTAATTTCTTGCCGCGCTTGACCCAGAACCGCTTCAGCGCGCCGCTCATCGACGCCAGCTGACGCGCCTTGCGGTTGGCGCTGTCGGCCCGCTTGTAGATCGCGTAGCGCACGTCACCGTGCGGATCGATGACCACGGTGCAGCCGCTCAGGTACTCGACCAGTTGGCCGTCCACCATCGCGGTGCACGACTGGGTGACCTCGGCCACCAGGTCGAACGCGACGTGTCCGTCCGGCGAGACGCGCTTGGCGCAGCGCACGCTCTCGACCATCGGCGGCGAGGCATAGGTCACGCCCTTCGGCAGCGGCCGGCCCGGCACCAGCAGCTGAAAGTGGTGCTGGTTCTCCGGCAGCGTGACGAACGTGCCCAGCACGGTCGCCTGCCGCTCCAGTTCCTCGACGCCGGCGGGATGCCCGGGTCGGTCGAGAAGCGGAGGTCGCCGAAGGCCAGGCCGGCGATCCGGAGCGCGGCCGCTGGATGCTGCCATCGCACGGCGTCCTCGGTCATGAACTCGACGTGGTCGGGGAAGATCTGCCGCCGGCGGAACGACCGCATCAGCGCCTCGCGGTAACCCCACTTGTCGTCGTGCACCAGCTCGGCGTCGGCGGTGACCAGCGCCCGGAGGTACTCGCCCATCTCCAGGTCGACCGGCGGGCAGTAGTCGATGGCGCGGATGCAGATGTCCAGGAACCGCACGGCGACATCGCTCGCTTCCTGGGCCAGCGCACGCACCAGGTCGTCGCTCATCTGCGCCTGGCCAACCTGGCGCGCGTCCAGGCCGGCGATGCGAATCAGGCGGTCACCCTTGCGTCGCACCACGCTGACGAACGCCTCGAACACGGCCGACACCAGCACCGACCCGAGTTGGTGCGGCTCGAGCGTCGGATCGTACTTGACCGGACCCGCGTCCTGGCCCGGCGGTACGTCGGAGTCGTAGCCGGCCACGCCCTCGACGTCGATTGCCGAGCGCAGGGCAGCTCCGTCGCCGTTGCGCGCCCGCGCGTAGCCGAACTCGCGGGCCACGTCGCTCAGCAGCGACCCGCGCGCGATCGCGCCGCGCGACTCGCGGATCGCCTGCTCGACGACGCCGGGGTAGCTGAAGTGGAGGAACAGCGCCACCAGGTCGGCGAAGCCCTCGTGGAACGCCAGCACGTCGGGGTTGGTGGGCACGGCGAACGACGAACGCAGGCCGTCCAGCAGCGCGTGCGTGGTTTCGTGCGCGATCACGTCGTGCGACAGCGCGGTGAAGATCAGCCCCTTCGACACCGTGAAACCGGCCGGCTTCTTGCCCGCGCGGAAATAGCCGAAGCACAGGTCGCCGCCCTCGCGCGAGTAGCCGGCGTTGCGCTGCCGCATCCCGAACGGCCGGACGATGAGGCGCATGCGGCCGCCGCCTTCGGGCGCGTCGCAGGCCCAGGAGATGTCGCGGCCGAGCGCGCGGCGGAACGCCGCGTAGGTCAGGCTGCACACCGCATAGGTCATCTGCGCGGCGAACTGGCCGTTGCCGGGTGACGGCGCGTGGCCGCCGGCCATCAGCAGGTAGGGGTCGTCGAGGTTCAGCGGTTCACCGCGCAACGACGCCGGTGCGCCGGTGGTGTCGATCTCGAACAGCGCCCCGAGCGGTCCCTTCTCCACTTTCTCGTAGGGCACGTTCACGGTGGCGACGCCGCCGATGCGGTGAGAGACCGATGGGTCCAGCGTGTAGATCCGCAGCGGCCGCGACGACGGTGCCCCGGGCAGGCGCTGAAACGGCCGGGTCAACGCCTGGCGCGCGACGCGCGTGCTGATCTCGAACGGCGGGGTGGCCGGCGCGACCGGGGTGGCGGCGCGGCGGGTGGTCTTACGGGCGCGGGCCGGCGGGCGACGAGCGGCGGGGCGGCGGGTTTTGGCCATCGGCGTGTGGGGGCTCAGCCGCGCGACGGCGCGACCACCAGCCTATCGGGCGATGCCGGACGACGTGCAGTTCTGTAGACCCCCTGCCGGCACCCGCCGGCACGTCCACGACCAGCCCGTTCGCGGTGGAGCGCCAGGCGGCGTTGCGTGCGGCCGGACGGTCGTCGGCCCCACCCACCTCGACCGTCGCCGAGCCGTCGGCGCGCAGCGTCAAGGCCTCGCGCGGCCGGCGTGACAGCGGAATCGGCCCCGAATCGGGCTTGTAGACCTGTCCTTCGGCCGTGTCTTCCTCGAAGACGTGGACCCACCGGATGCCGTAGATCGCCGACGGGTCCACTGGCTGCTCGCTAGACGAGGCCCTTGCGCTCGGTGTCGAGCGCCGCCCGCATGCGCAGGACCTGCTGCGTGGTCAACATGAACATCGCCGCGTCGTCGGTGTAGTCCATGTAGTTGACGAACATGTCGCCATTGGGCCCGTTGGCGCAGGTAATCACCGGGAAGGTCGGCTCGCCGAAGTTCGGGCCGGCGCAATTTGGTGTGTCCGCCACCATGTCCGAGCCGCTGCAGTCCGGCGTGTCGCCCCAGATATGGCGCAGGTTCAGGTAGTGTCCCACCTCGTGCGTGGCCGTGCGGCCCTTGTTGAACGGCGCCTGCGCCGTGCCCTGGGTGCCGAACGCCTGGACGTTGATTACCACGCCGTCGGTTTCCGCCGGCCCGCCCGGAAACTGCGCATAGCCCAGCAGCCCGCCGCCCAGCGCGCACACCCACATGTTCATGTGCGTCTTCGGCGTGATCGGCGCGATGCCGCCGCCGGCGGCTTTCTTGACCCCGTCGTCATGCGAGAAGCCCGCGACGGTCGTCTTCGTCCGGGTGACCTTGACCAGCTTGAACTGGATGCGCGCGTCGGTGACCAGCCCCTTCCACGGCACCGGCACCTTGGAGCGATCCGCGTTCTTGGCGCGGTAGTCCTTGTTGAGTGCCGTGATCTGGCTCTTGATCTGCGCGTCCGAGATGTTCTGATCGGCGGTCTTGTAGACCACGTGGACGACGGTCTTGATGGTAATGAGCTTGGCCTTCGCGGGCTCGTACTTCATCTCGCGGCGGCGGGCGGTGGCCCCTTCCAGTCGCAACTGGTTCGATCGGAAGGCCGGGTACTTCTCGAGCAGCATCATGTGCGCGGCCATGGCGCCGCAGTTGCGACGAAGCCCGGTGCGGGCGGCCTGTCTCTTTGCCTTTGCCATCTAGTGATCTCCCACTCGCTTCAACGTGCGCCGAGTGCGAGGCGAACACTGCCACAGGTCGCGGCCGTCGCGCGAGCTGAGCTGTTCTTCGGCAGGGTGCTGAAAAACGCTGTGCCCAACGACTACAGTCTCCGGTCTTCGTTCGTAGACCGCAGACCATCCCCTCTAGAGCGGAGGACGGCGGCGATGCCAGTCGGTGGCGCGCTCGTAGGCCTGGGCCAGGGCCAGCACGGTCGGCTCCGCCCAGTGTGCGGCGCTCAGCTGCAGGCCGATGGGCAGCCCGTCCCGCGAGAAGCCGCACGGCACCGAGATCGTCGGCAGGCCGTAGACGTCGAAGATCGCGTTGTTGTTGCCGCCGCCTCCGGGCGGTCCGCCCTCGAGCCGCGGCGCCGGCGTCTTCATGGTCGGCGTCACCAGCACGTCGACGGTCTCGAACAGCGTCTTGATGGCGCGCCGGGCGTCTTCCACTTCACGAACCGCGCGCACGTAGTCGGCGGCGTTCGCGGTCTTGCCGGCCTCGAGCGACCGCCGGGTGCCGGGCTGGTACTTTTCGGGCGACTCCTCGATCCACTTGGCGTGGTAGACGTAGGCCTCGGGCCCCCAGACGGCGGCGGGTCGGCCTCGGGCCGGCAGCTCGACATCCGCCATGCTCGCCGTGATCGGCCGCAGCACGGCCAGCGCAGCCGTGACGGCGGCTTCGACGTCGGGATCCAGGTTGTCGAAGAACGGCTTGCGCGGGATGCCGAGCCGCAGCTTCGCGGTTGGCAGCCGGAGCGCCCGGGTATAATCGGGCACGGGCACGTCGGCGGTGGTCGGATCCAGCACGTCGTAGCCCGCAATCACGTTCATCAGGATCGCCGTGTCCTCGACGGTCCTGGTCATCGGACCGACGTGATCGAGCGTCCACGACAGCGTCATCACGCCGCGCGTGCTCACGCGGCCGTAGGTCGGCTTCAGCCCGACGATGCCGCAGTTGCTGGCCGGCATCCGCACCGAGCCGGCGGTGTCGGTGCCGAGCGAGGCGTAGCACAGGCTCGCGGCGACAGCGACGGCCGGACCGCCTGACGACCCGCCGGTCACGCGGTCGAGCGCCCACGGGTTGTGCATCGTGCCGTAGTGGGTGACGGTGGACGAGCCGCCGTAGGCGAATTCGTGGAGGTTCAGCTTGCCGAGCAGAATCGTTCCGGCGCGCTTCAGGCGCCGTGCGACCTCAGCGTCCTCGGCCGGCACGCGCTGGTCGAAGAGCTGGCTCGCGCCGGTGCTGCGCACGCCGGCCGTGTCGATGTTGTCCTTCAGCGCAATCGGCACGCCGTGGAGCGGCCCGCGCCACTTGCCGGCGCGCTGCTCGGCCTCCATCGTGCGCGCCTCGGCCAGCGCCTGGTCGGCGACCACGGTGATGTAGGCGTGCAGGGACTGGTTGTGCTTCTCGATGCGGCGCAGGCACGCCTGCACCAGATCCACCGGCGACACCGCACGCCGCCGGATCGCAGCGGCCGCTTCCGCCATCGACATGGCGGTGAGGTCGCCCGGCGGCGCCTGCGCGCCGAGCGGGCCGGCGAACGCACTGGTGGCGGCGGCGCTAGTGAGCGCCAGGAAGCGACGCCGGTCCATGGGCAGAACCTTTCGGCGGATACTTCGTCGCGACGTAGGTGTCGATCAGGGCGCGGAACCCCTGCGCCAGTTCCTCATAGGTGCCGCGCATCGTGGTGACGTGCTCGCCGTCGATGTAGACCGGGCAGTTGGGCGCCTCGCCGGTACCGGGCAGGCTGATGCCGATGTTGGCCGCTTTCGATTCTCCGGGGCCGTTTACGACGCAGCCCATCACCGCCAGCGTCAGCGTCTCCACGCCCTCGTACCGCGTCTTCCACTCCGGCAGGCGCTCGCGGATGTATTCCTGCGTCCGCTCGGCCAGCTCCTGAAACGTGCTGCTCGTGGTGCGGCCGCAGCCAGGGCAGGCAGTCACGCTCGGCGAGAACGAGCGCAGCCCCAGCGACTGCAGGATCTCCCAGGCCGCGTAGACCTCCTCGCGGCGGTCGCCGCCAGGCCGCGGCGTCAACGAGACACGGATGGTGTCGCCGATGCCTTCGTTGAGCAGGATCGCCATCGCCGAGGCCGACCAGACCAGGCCCTTCTGGCCCATGCCGGCTTCGGTGAGGCCGAGGTGCAAGGGCTGGTCGGTCTTGCGCGCCAGATCGCGATAGATGGCCAGCAGGTCTCGCGGCCGCGACACTTTGCACGAGATGATGATCTGGTCCTTGCGCAGTCCCGACTCGATCGCCAGCGACGTGGACTCGAGCGCCGAGATCACCATGCACTCGTTCAGGATCTCCTCCGAGGTCCGGCCCAGGTTGCGGTCGGTGTTCTCCTGCATCTTCGCCAGCACCAGTTCCTGGTTCAGCGAGCCGCCGTTGACGCCGATGCGGACCGGCTTGCCATGATCCACGGCCACCTTGCAGATGGTGGAGAACTGCTCGTCTCGCCGCTTCCCGGTGCCGACGTTGCCGGGGTTGATACGGTATTTGTCGAGCGCGGCCGCGCAGTCCGGGAAGCGCGTGAGCAGCAGGTGCCCGTTGTAGTGGAAGTCGCCGATGAGGGGCGCCGTGCAGCCTGCGTCGAGCATGCGCTGCTTGATCTCGGGGACGGCGGCGGCTGCCTCGGGCAGGTTCACGGTGACCCGCACCATCTCCGAGCCCGCCTCCGCCAGCTCGATGCACTGCCGCGCCGTGCGAGGCCGCGTCGGCGGTGTCGGTCATGGTCATCGACTGGACGACGACCGGCGCTCCGCCGCCCACCTGTACGTGGCCGACGCGCACGCCGACGGTGCGGTGGAGGCGGGCGGTTACTGGCACGCCTCAATGATAGCGAATCCGTTAGTGATTTACTTGGCGAGCGCCACGGCCCAGTTCAGCACGACGGTGAACGGCGCCGTGCGGCCGCCGTCCGAGGTCGTGATGAACAGGAACCGCTTACCGTCGGGTGCGGGCGCCCATCCATCTCGGGTTCAATGGACAGCAGGGCCGCAAAGAGCCGTCGAGAGCGTGCCGGCCCGGAATCCGCTGCTCGTGTCGACATCGACGGCCAGCATGTCGAAGGTGTCGGTCCGACGTAGACCAGCTGTGTGCCCGTGCTGTTCCAGCGAGGAAGAAAGTTGAGGCCGCCTCCCACGGAGACCAGCCACTTCGCGCCGCCGCCTGCCCCTGCCGTGGCTGTGAACGTCTACGTACACCTCCGCCGGCGACGATTCGTTCGACTCGTAGGCAATCCAGCGGCCGTCGAGCGAAAACTGCGCCTCCCCTTCGTTCGACGGGCGAGGCGAGGATCGGGGAACGGTTTCGATTCTGACGCCGGTTGCCCGTGCGGCAGCGCCCAGATGTCCCCGCGTCGTCTTCGGCGACTCGCTCGTTGAACAGGAGGAAGCGCCCGTCGCGCGACCAGCTCGTGGAGACACCTGGTTCGATCCGTCAGCGGCCGTTCATCCCCGGAACCGTCAGACGGCTTGATGGACGGCCTCGACGATCGCTCTCACGTCCGGACACGAACGCGATGTATTTCCCGTCCGGTGACCACACGGGGTTGTCCGTCGTTCTCCGAATCTGAACGTGAGTTGTGTCTTTCGTCTTCCGCGCGAGGTCTATCGTCCAGATGTTCCGGGCACCCGGCGGGCCGGCCGCAACCGCTATGCGCGACCCGTCCGGCGATACTTGCGGACTCGCTGCGTCTGCGAAGGTCGAACGACTCCAGCACGCGGCCGCTCGGCGTCGAAGAGCGTCGGCAGGAGCTTCGCGCCCGCCCCGCCTCTGAATGCGAGCGCACCGTCATCCGAGTCCGAGACGCGAACATGCCGTACACCACACCGGCTGAAACGAATCGACTCCGATCCGCGACGGGTATCGGCCTCTCCGCTCAACTGCAGCTGGTCCACGTCGAACGGCTGGGTCAGCGAGCGTCGTTCCCCGCATGAACACCAGGCGACCGGCCCCCGCGCGACGACGACACGTAGTAGGCCTCGCGATCCTACGCCAGGATGCGCGCCGGCCTCTGGGCCTCGGGCGCCACGTCGAGCGCGCCGAGGTAGACCCCACTACGCGCCTCGATCGTTCGTGTGGACGAAATACAGAAAGCGCCGTCCGTCGGGAAGGAACTGCGGAAACCGGTGCGCGATGTCCGGCTGTGCTCACTGCCGTCACCGCGGTCGGAGCGTCGCCGCTGGCGGACACGCGAAAAATCGGACCGGCGTCAGCTCGAGGCAAACAGGATGGTCCCGTCCTGCGCTGGCCGCGGCCCCGTTCAGCCCTCCGCCGCGAAACTCTCGAGATGGTCTGCGGCGGCCCACCCTGAATATCCACGCTCGCTGCAGGGCCGGGTTGCCGGTGACCGTGAAGAGCACGTAGCGGCTGTCCGCGGTCCACGCCGCGGGCACGTAGGCGCCTTCGGTGCCCGGAAGCGCGCGGGCTTCGACGCTGTCGAGCGCACGAAGCCAGTACCGTGCGGGGCCGGTCTCGCCTCTGGCGGGGAACACCATCCAGCGGCCATTGGGGGAGACGGTCATCGCGGCGCCGTCGAAGAACTTCAGTTCGTCGGTTTCAGTTACCTCGAACCGCACGGCATGTCCGGTGTTGCCTTGGGAGCGCCACGGCGCCCACCGGACTATCGCCGTGACTGCTCCGAGGACGACGAGCGTGGCCACGGCCGGCCAGAGCCAGGTCGCACGCCGGGGGGCCGGGGCGGCCGTCAGACGCCGCGGTCACCGACCACTCTCCTGACGGCGGCTCGTCGAGCAGTGCCATCACGTCGCCGATGTGCCGCAGGCGCTTTTGTGGATCC
This sequence comes from uncultured Acidobacteriota bacterium, assembly GCA_963713655.1. Classification (GTDB taxonomy): domain Bacteria; phylum Acidobacteriota; class Vicinamibacteria; order Vicinamibacterales; family UBA2999; genus CAWEBF01. The sequence continues at coordinate 31,310 of CAVQMT010000046.1, read as the reverse complement.
TTTTCGAGACAGCGCTTCAGCAGGCGCCGCGCCTGTGTCGGGACCTTTGTCAGGTCCGGCTCATCGCGCAGGACGCTCGCCATGATCTCCTGCGAGGAGTCGCCACGATGCAGCATCCTGCCGGTGAGCATCTCGTAGAAGACACAGCCGAACGCCCAGACATCGGCGCGCCGGTCCGCCGGTTTGCCACTTGAGCTGCTCCGGTGCCATGTAGGCGAAGCGTGCCCACGATGACGCCGGCCGCGGTTTCGTGCGCCGATGACCGTCGGGGCGGCGTCCGAGTTCGAGCCAGCCGCCGGCCGCGCCTTGGCGAGGCCGAAGTCCAGCACCTTGACGACGCCGTCGGGGCGGATCTTCACGTTGCCCGGTTTGAGATCGCGGTGCACGATGCCGCGCTCGTGCGCGTAGTCGAGCGCGTCGGCATCTGCCGGCCGATGGTGGCGGCCTCGTCGAGTGTCAGCGGTCCTTGCGAATCCGCTCCGCGAGGGTCGGACCCTCCACCAGCTCCATCACGAGATAGTCGGGGCCGACGTCGTAGAGCGTCGTGATGTTCGGGTCGTTCAGCGACGCTATGGCGTGCGCCTCGCGAGCGAACCGATCGCTGAACCGTTCGCTGGAGACCTTGATGGCCGCCTCGCGCGGCAGACGCGTGTCCCTCGCGCGATACACGGTCCCCATGCCGCCGGACCCGATGCCGTCGATGACTTCGTAGACACCAAGCCGGGTGCCAGGCTCCAGAGTGGCCATCCGCGAACTTTCTGCCACGGCCTCAGCCCTAGGCAACGTCCTTCCAGCCGTCCTCGACCAGGATGCTGCGGATGTGTTCGGCACGGGCCAATGCCAGCTCCATCGAGTCGTAGTTCTCGGCGCGGTCCATCTGTCCGTCGATGAACCAGGTCACTGTCGCCCGGTCCGGACCCGGGAACACGGTGGCGTGCGCCGTGTTGCGGCCGCGCGTCATCCGCCACAAGACCGCCGGATCCGACGTGTCTGGCTCCATGGCTACTGCCAGTGTACTGCCAGGGCCCGCCGGTACAATGAGACCGTGCCGTCCGCCGAGCCAGATACCGCTGCGCTGACGTGCGGTTGCCGCGTCAAGACGAGCCGCGACTTTCTCGGGCGCACCATAGGCACGCTGGTAGAGCGTGGCTCCGGCTGTACCCGCGACGACCACCAGCCCGGCCACGTCGTCTTGATGCCGGGCCGCGAGCACGCGCGGCCCGAGTGACGCCGCCGGCGGCGTGGGACGTGGCGATTGTCGGCGCGGGGGCCGCCGGCTTGGCAACCGCCATCTTCGCCGCTCGTGCGGCGCCGCGGCTGCGCATCGTGTGCCTGGACGGTGCCAGCACACATCGGCGCAAAGATCCTGGTCAGCGGCGGCTCCCGCTGCAACGTCACCAACGCCACCGTTTCGGAGCACGATTTCTGGGGTGGGTCGCCGCGCATTGTCCGCCACGTCCTGCGCGCGTTCCCGGCGTCCCGCGCCGCCGCGTTCTTCGAGGAGCTGGGCGTCGCGCTGCACGAGGAAGAGGACGGCAAGCTGTTTCCCGATACGAATCGTGCTCGCACGGTACTCGATGCGCTGCTGGGAGAGGCCCGGCGCCTGGGGATCGCCGTGCAGCCGGGCGCCCGGGTCGCATCGCTCAGACGACAGGAATCGTTCGCGGCCGAACTCGCCGATGGACGCGTCGTCGGTGCCGCCGCAGTGGTGCTGGCGACCGGCGGGCGTTCGTTGCCCAAAACCGGGAGCGACGGCGTGGGCTATGGCCTGGCGCAGTCGCTTGGTCACACGATCGTGCCGACCACGCCGGCACTGGCGCCGCTCCTCCTGGACGGGGACCGGCATGCGAGCCTGGCCGGCCGGTCGCACCCGGCGACGTTGACGCTGCGTGAGGGCACCCGATCGCTGATCGTGCTGACGGGATCGCTGCTGTGGACGCATTTCGGCATCAGCGGGCCGGTGGCGCTCGACCTGTCCCGGCATTGGCATCGCGCCACCGCGGCGGCAGGAACCGGGGTGGCGGTGTCGCTTAGCGTGTGTCCAGGCGAGACGCAGCGCTCACTCGAGGCGTGGCTGCAGTCGCTGGCCCGCGACCGTCCGCGCGCGCAGGTGGCCACCGGGCTTGCCAGCCGCCTCCCCGCAGCCGTCGCCGACGCGTGGACGGCTGCGGCTGGCATCGCGCCCGACGCGACACTGGCGCATTTGACGCGCGTCGAGAGGCGCGCACTGATTGATGGCCTGCTGAGCACGCCACTTCAGGTGCGAGACAGCCGCGGCTACAGCCACGCCGAGGTGACCGCGGGCGGTGTGCCGCTCGAGGAGATCGATCACCGCACGATGGCGTCCCGCACGTGTGATGGCCTGTACCTGGTGGGAGAAATCCTGGATGTGGACGGCCGGCTGGGCGGGTTCAACTTCCAGTGGGCGTGGTCGTCGGGCTGGGTGGCCGGGCATGCGATAGCGAGCCGCCTGAAGCCAGCGGGGGAGCCGTCGTGAGCGCTGCCACGCCGGCCGCCTGGCTGACCATGCACCGGCACCTGCTGCCGCCCGGCGCCGCGCTGGACGTGGCCTGTGGTCGCGGCCGCCACGCGCTGTGGCTGGCCGACCTGGGATGGCGCGTGACGGCGATCGATCGTGATCTGGACGCCTTGCGCGAACTCGACGCTGACGCGCGCCGGCGAGGTCTGTCGGTCCAGGTCGAGTCGATCGATCTGGAAGCGGAAGGCGCCGCGTTCCCGACCCAGGCTTTTGACGTGATCGTGGTGGTGCATTACCTGCACCGGCCGCTCTTTCCCGCAACTACGTGCGGCGCTGCGCCCCGGCGGGGTGCTGGTCTACGAAACCTTCACCACCGCGCAAGCCGCGCGCGGCAAGCCCACCAACCCCGACTTCCTGCTCCGGCCCGGCGAGCTTCGCGAACTGGTCGGCTTATTCGAGGTGCTCGAGTCGCGAGAAGGGGAGTTCGACGGCCGCGACGTCGCCAGCGTCGTCGCGCGGAACGTGTGAGGTCTACGGCCGCTGCAGATCCGCCGTTTGGTGCGACTGGATTGCCTTGGCGATCGCCTCGGCGGTGACGCGGAAGTGCGAGGCGCTCCAGACCACGCGGCCGCCCATGATGAGCAGCGCCTGCGGGGTCTCGTGCCGGATGCCGACGCGCGTCGAGATGGCGGTCGAGACGTCGCGGTGTGTCTGCACGGTGACGAGCGCATAGTGCGCATGCGGGCCGTCGGCATGCTCCAGATGGTCCGCCAACTCGTCGAGCGCCTGTGCGCTGGTGCCACACGTGAGGCTGTGCTTGAAGACCAGTACGGGATGCGTGGACGACTCGCCCATGAGGGCGTCCACCTGCTCGATTGTCGTCAGTCGTTGAACGGCGGTGGGCAATGTGACGCGCTTCTAGGGCTCGACGCGGACGCGTCGCATGCCGACGGACATCCCGTTCAGGAACAGCTCGATGTCGTAGTCGCCGGGCGGAAACCCGCCGGAATACTCGATGTGGAACTCGGTGGCGGCGCTGCCCTTGTAGGAGACGGGTTTTTTCGGCTCGCTGATCACGCGGCCGCCGTAGGAGAAGCGGGCGCTCAGCGTGCCGCGGCCAGTGCCGTCGGTCAGCACGGACGCGTAAATCGTGTCGTTGCGCTTGAACGTCGTCGCCAGCACCGCCACGCTGTTGTCGGAGTTGAGCGACTTGCCGACCTGGATCGTGTTGACCGTCAAGTTGCCGCTGCAGGCGGCTGCCAGGAGGCTGGCGACGAGGATGGTCGGGGCCACGACCCCGCGCCGGCTCATGGAGCGATGGCAGGCGCCGCCGCTGGTCCGCTGGCGCCGGAGGCCTGCTGCGCCCGGTAATGCGCCACCTTCGACTCGATGGTCCGTCGCTGCATGTCGATGCCGCCATCGAACCGCGCGCCTTCCGTGATGATGATCTCGTTGGCGCTGAGGGCTCCCTCGACCCGGGCGCTCGCGGTCAGCTCGATGCGCTCGGTGGCCGAGATGCTGCCCTTGAGCTGGCCTTCGACCAGCACTCGCACGGCGCGAACGTCGGCTCGCACCGCGCCGCGCGATGCGATGATCAGGGGCGCGCCCTTGATCTGCACCTGGCCGTCCACACGACCTTCGATGATGATGTCCTCGCTGCTGAGGAGTTCACCCGAGATGACGAATGACGGTCCGATGCGGGTCATGTGGAGGGCTGGCAGAAAAAAGAACAGTATACCGCCTACCCGTTGGTCGTGAGTCTAATGTCGCGAGTCTTCAGTGGTCCTTGGCGGGACCAAAGACCGAAGGAATGCTGATGGTGCCTGAGGAGGGAATCGCTCTCGTTCCCGATGCGCGAAGCGCGTCGGGACATGACTGAGGCCCTGGCTGGCTGAGACAGGGATTCAAACCCACACGCCGGGTGACCGGCGAAAGAGATACTGGAGTCTCCTGCGTCTGCCAGACGCAGGAGAGCGTGGTGCCTGAGGAGGGAATCGAACCCACACGCCGGGTGACCGGCGGGAGATTTTGAGTCTCCTGCGTCTGCCAGTTCCGCCACTCAGGCCCCGGATCAGTATAGCGTCCGCTGGTGACGCCGCGATTCCGGAGCCTCGCACGCCTAGCAGCAGGACGCGGTTCGACGTCGCCGATGCCGATACAACGTGCCTGCGAGTGTTATCGCGACGAGTGTCAGAGTGGCCGGTTCTGGGACGATGTCGATGCGCTGCTCGCCTCCGTTCTCCGATTCAGCAGAGGCAGGACCGAGACCGACGAGGTCCGCGACCTTCTTGGCGTCGCCTTCGCCGTAAATCGTCTCCGCACCCACGGGCGAATCGGCGACGGCTTTGAGGACGTCGTCGCGTCGAGCAGACGGATCGTTGGACGCGAGCGGGCCCACTGAGACGTCTTGGCTGTCCCTGATCGGCGACAGCAACAGGTTGTCAGTCTCAACTGGACCAACAGCGGCCACGACGCTATCCACAATTGGCCGGGCCGAGACCGGGGAGGCATTGGACGCTGCCGACGGGCTCCGCCGTCCGTTTCCGCCTCCGTTTCCGTCCGCCGGCCGACGCCTCATGGGCGGCGCTGGCCGGCGCTGCCTGGAGCTCAGCGCCGACGGTCGAAGGATCCCCTGAATCGCTGCCGACCTCGTCGCTGCTTGTCTCGCCCGGCTTCTTCGAGGCTCCACCGCCACCTCCGCCCGAACCGCCTGATCCTCCGGCGCTCCGTCCAGCGGAACCTGAGCCGCGTCTGGAGCCACCACCGTTGGATGCATTCGCCATCAGCGAATGCGTCGAGGGAGAAGCTCCGGCCGACTCTTCAAGCTCTGCCAGCCCGGCATGGTCTAGTTCTGTCAACTCGAAGCCGTAGGGCCACTGCCACCCGTTACAGTCGGCGCAACCAGTGGCGACATCGTCAGTCCATTCGAGCGCCGTCGGCAAGCTCAGGTGGCCGCCAGGGTGCGCCTTTGCTCGAGCCACCGCCGGAGGTTCAGACGGCGCTTCCACATTCAACTTCTCCTCGGGGCCGAACAGGCTGCCCCATCCCAAACCTGCCCATCCCTGCATTCGCGTCGGCGCGATGAAGAGCGCCACGAAGAGGCCCACCAAGACCGCGGTGACCAACGCTGCACGCTTTATACGTCGCTGATTTCTGAGTTCATGGGCATAGGGCATGGAGGACCGACCTGCAATTATGGCACCAACGAGGCGAATCCGACCTCTTCCGTGCAAGATGCTCTCGCAAAAGCGCGAAGAATGCATCATCGTCTGGCAATTACGAATTCGTCATCGGTAAAGGTCGACCTCAGGCGGGCTTTTGGGCTGCAGAAGTGGCACCTCTCGGACTTCTTCGTCCTTTCCTAGCGCAAGAACCCAGCGGTCGAGCTCGCCGTATCCCTCCACATCCCGATGGTGAAACTTCTCGCTGAAGTGTCGGGTTCTTGTCGTAGTGGCGGCGGGTTGAGCTGGCAGCTCCGATGACCGGCGCGGACGAGTTCGAGGCGTTCGTGCGGCGGTACGAGGACATGGTGTTTGCCACCGCCGTGCGCCTGCTGGGCAACCATGCCGAGGCCGAAGACGTGGCGCAGACAGTGTTCCTGAAGGCGTTCGAGCGATTCGACGGGCTGCGGATCAGCCCGAGCGCGGGCGGGTGGCTGAAGACGGTGGCGACCAACCTGTGCCTGAACCACCTGTCGCGTTACCGCCGGCGGTGGCGCTTCTTCAGCGAGTTGGATTCGGACGATGCCCCGCCGGTGGCCGACGCCATCGAGTCGCTGGCGTCGTCGGTGGTGGACGACCTGCAGCGCGCCGACGAGGCGACGCGCCTCGAGCGGGCCCTGGCGGCGCTGCCCGACCACCAGCGTGTGCCGCTGGCGCTTTTCCACTTCGACGGCCTGACCTACGAGCAGATTGCCGCCACGCTGCGCGTCTCGCTGGGCAAGCTCAAGACCGACATGCACCGCGGACGCCTGGCGCTCAGGCGCGCGCTGACACCGGCTCATGGATCCTGCTGAGCTCGAGCGTGAAATCGCCGCGGCGCTGCGGCGGCTGCCCGCACCCCGGGCGCCGGGCACGCTGACGCCGCGCGTGATGGCGGCGGTGCGGCTGCGGGGCCAGGCGCCCTGGTACCGGCGTTCGTGGTTCGCGTGGCCGGCCGGCGGCCGTCTGGCAGCGGCGGCGGTGGCGTTGCTGCTCATCGCCGCGGGTATCTGGTGGATGCCCTCGGCGCTTCAGGTCACCGCCAGGGCCGCGACCTCTTTGGCCGCTTCAGTGGTGCAGCACCTGACCTGGCAGCCGCCCGACAGCGTGCGCCGCGTGCTGGAAGTGGCGGGCGCCGTCCAGGCTGTCTGGCGCACCCTGCTGGGGCCGTTGGTCCTCTATGCGTCGGCGTTCGCCGTGGTGATGGGCGGTGTGTTCGCGCTGTGCGCGGCGGTGTTGACCCGCGTCACGCTGGGCCGCGCCACCGCGTAATCGACAGGTTCTCTGAAGGGAGATTGCATGCTCAGAGCCATTGTGCTCGCGCTCGTGTTGGGATTCCCGGCCGTCGAACTGGCCGCGCAACAGCCGGGACCGCCGCCGCCCGCTCCGCAGGCCCCCGTGGAGCCGACGGCGCCGCAAGCGCCGGACGCGCCGTTGCCGCCGCTCGACGACTTCGGTCGAAACGGCGAAGAGGTGGTGCGGGTCGGCAGCAACTACACCCTGGCCGCCGGCGACGAGGTGGACGAGATTGTTGTCGTCATGGGCGCCGCCACCATCGAAGGCCGTGTCGACGGCGACCTCGTGGTGGTTCTGGGCGAGGCGCGCCTCGGTCCGAAGGCGGTGGTCGAGGGCGACGTCGTGGTGGTCGGCGGCAGCCTGGCGGTCGAGTCGGGCGCCGCAGCGCGCCGCGACCTGGTGGTGGTCGGCGGCGGACTGGACGCGCCGGCCGACTTCATGGCCGGCGGCGAGCAGGTGGTGATCGGTTTCCGCGCGGTCGGAGACCGCGTCCGCGGCCTGCTGCCCTGGCTGATGCGGGGGTTGCTCTGGGGCCGGCCGGTTGTACCCGATTTGCCGTGGGTGTGGGCGGTCGTGTTCGCGGTGTTTCTGATTTACCTCGTGCTGCTGCTGATCTTCGACCACCCGGTGCGTGTGGCCGCCGACACCTTGACGCTGACACCGCTCAAGGCGCTCGTCACCGGCCTCATAGTCCTGCTGCTGCTCGGTCCGATCGTGCTGCTTCTCGCGGCGTCCGTGATCGGGCTGCTGGTGGTGCCGGTGGCGCTGTGTGCGGTGTTCGTGGCCGGGCTGGTCGGCAAGATCGCCGTCGCGCGGTGGTTGGGCAGCCGCCTGGTGTCCGAGGGCGAAGAGCACAGCCGTTTCCTGCTGGCGCGCTCGTTCGCGATCGGATCGGTGCTGCTGATCGTCGCCTACATGGTGCCGATTCTTGGCGGCGTCGTGTGGGCGCTTGCCGGCGCCACCGGCCTGGGCGCCGCCACGCTGGCGTTCGTGTCCGCCTATCGCAAGGAGAATCCGCCGCCGCCGGCGCCGATCGCCCCGGTGGTGCCGCCGATGCCCCCGCCGGTGATCCCTCCGCCCACTCCCGATGTCGTGCCCGAGGCCCCGGCGTCCGCCGCTGCAACCACGCTCTTCCCGCGGGCGTCGTTCACCGACCGGCTGGCGGCGTTCGTCCTCGACGCGATTCTGGTCGGCATCACGATCGGGCTGCTGGATCCGCTCGACAGCGATACGTTCGTGCCGGTGTTTCTCGCCTACCGGTTCGGGTTCTGGACCTGGAAGGGGGCGACGGTCGGCGCCATCATCTGCCAGCTCCGCGTCACGCGGATCGACGGCACGCGCATCGGGCCGGCCGAGGCGCTGGTCCGGAGCCTGGCCAGCATCTTCTCGATTGGCGTGCTGGGCATTGGCTGCCTGTGGGTGCTCCGCGACCCCGAACAGCAGGCCTGGCACGACAAGATTGCGGGCACCTTCGTGGTGAAGGTGCCTCGCAATTGGCCGTTGTAGCGGCTTGCGGTTCCCGACTTCCGAGCTTCCGACTTCGCGGCTTCCGGAGAGCAGCTCGCTAGCGTCCGCCGAAGTTCACGGTCACTCCGAAGCGCGCGGTGATCGGCAGGGCAGGGAACCCGTAGGACGCCTGGTAGTCCTTGTCGAACAGGTTCTCGATGCTGGTGAACACTTTCAGACTGCGGAGAACGCGATAACCCGCCGCGAGATCCACCTTCTGGTACCCCGCCTCGAGATCCTGGTTCGGCAGCAGCATCGAGTAGCCGAAGAAGCCGTCGCTCAGGAATGTGCTGCCGTCGCGCCGGCCCGACAGGTACGCCGACAACGCCACGTCGAACGGTCCTGCCAGGTAGCTGACCATGAACGACCCGGAGTGCGTCGGCCGGCGGAACGGGCGCTCGCCCACCAGCGGCGAGAACTGTCCGATCGGCACGCCGGGAAAGGCGGGGTTGAAGGCCGGCGCCAGCACGCCGCCGCTGAAGGACTCGGTGACCTCGGCGTCGACGAACGGTATAAGACGCCATCAGCCGCACGGCGCCCAGGGCGGCCTCGGCCGAAGTCTTCGAGGCCCTGGCTGTCGTACGACGACGAGTTCACGTAGGCGCCGAAGGCGGTGGCCTGCGCGACCGCGGGCGGGACGCCGACCAGCGGCAGCGCCGACTTGTTCACGTACTCGATCAGATCCTCGAACGAGTTCCAGAAGTAGGACGCTCGCACGCGCGCCCGGCCGTCGGCGAAGCCCTGTTCCACGCCGACGTCGAAGCTGGTGCTGCGTTCCGGCCCCAGCGGATCCACCGGCGGAGCACCGGGCACGGATTCGAGCAGCCCGAAGAGCGAGCTTTGCTGCTGGAACACGCTCATCGCCTTGATGCCCTTGCCGAAGTTGAGCACCAGCTTGGTGTCGCCGACCGCCCCGCGCGCCGGGTTCCGGAGATAGGAGGCGATTGACAGCCGCGGCGTGGTGGCGGTGTCGAACGCGGCGTTGTGCTCGACGCCGATGCCGGCGCTGATGTGCGTGCGGCCGCCGATACTGCCGCGGCCCTCGACGAACACGCCGCCGTTGTTGCGCGTCTGGTCGGGGTCGCCGTCGGGGTCGCTGTAGCCGGCCTCCTTTTCGAACCGGCCGCCGCCCGAGAGGTGCAGGTCGCCGGCGATGCGGTAGGTAGCCTGGCCGAACAGCGTCCGCCGGGTGGTGCGGCTCTCGAACGGCTGCGGGTAGACGCCGCCGTAGTCCAGAATCCCCTGACCGGTCACCGAGGTGCCGTTGGCGCCGCGCAGCGTAACCGTCTGTCCCAGGTAGTTGGCGCCGAAACCGAACGGGTCGAACGGCTGCCCGGTCGGTGTCGGGTTGTTGAAGAAGCTGGTCTGGCCCATCGAGCCGTAGCGGATGGTGGTCTGCAGCCGATCGGTCCACTGCGACTGGGCCCTGATGCCGCCGTAGAGGAGCTCGGCGTCGGAGGTGGAGTCGTCGGCGATGCCGAAGAGCGCGAAGCCGTTGGGGTTGCCGAACTTGCCGTCGATGGCGCGGAGCGTGGCGCTGAGGTCGGTGTTGTTACCGAGCATGACGCCGAGCCGGCCCGCGTAGGTGTTGTTGCGGTAGCCGTTGTTCGGCACCTCGTTATCGGTGGTGAAGTAGGAGTACTCGGAGAAGTAGTCCACGCGCTTCACCGCGCCGCCGATCGACGCGTTGGTCCGGAACGTGCCCAGGTTGCCGCCGTCCACCGTGTAGGCCGACGTCGGGGATGCGGGTCCGGCCGCGGCGCGTCTCGATGTTGACCACGCCGGTCAGCGCGTCGCTGCCGTAGACGACGCTATTGGCCTGGCGCATCACCTCGATGCGCTCCACGCCAGTGGTCTGGATCTGCGAGAAGTCGAATCCGCCGCCGATGTCGTTCACTGAAACGCCGTCCACAAGTACCTTGGTGAAGTCGGCGGCTCCACCGCGCACGAACAGCGACGACTGGCCGCCGCGCGCTCCGGTCTGCTGAACTTGCGCGCCGGGCACCAGCCGCAGCGCCTCCTGGAGCTCGGGCTTGTTCTGCGCCGCGAGGATGGTCGAGTCGATCACCGTCACCGGCGCGCCGGTCTGCGATTGCAGCAGCTCGCCCGCGGCTGCCGTGACCACCACGGCCTGCTGCAGCGGACCCACCTGCAGCGTGACGCCGACGTTCACGCGGGCGCCGGCGCCGACGTAGACCGCTGCGGATGTCGCCGGCGCGAAGCCGGTGGCGGTGGCCACCACTTGATACCGCCCCGCCGCCACGTTGGCGAATGTATAGGTGCCGTCGCTGCCCGTCGTGGTTTGACGTGAGGTCGGGCCACCCGAGAGGGTGACCGTGGCCCCCGACAAACGGGCGCCGAGCTGGTCCAGCGCCGTGCCGGTGATCGTTGCCGTCTCCTGCGCATCCGCGGCCACAGCCGTGACGGCCAGCAGGCAGGCCACGCTCAGGGCGCGGCGCCAGTGGGTGAACAACGACGGGACTGCTGCACGAATTGGAACCGATCGAATCATGGACGTTGCCTCCGCGAGCGCACGGCAGACCGACGGCGGCGACGTAAGAGAGGTGCGATGGGAGACGGCTGGCAGCGCAGTCTCCAAGGCATGCTTTCTGTCGTCGCAGAAAGTCGACCGCAGGAATCCCTGGGTAGGTCTCCTGGCTCGGAAGGCCGCGAGCACTTCGCTCGCGGGCCGCTTCACCTTCCCCGGCCGACAGGCCGAGTGGCTGTTCGAAGCGGCGCTCCTTCACTCACAGTGGCGGGACCGCGCCGGACTTGCACCGGACTTCCCCGTTATGCCCTCGTGGGCACCCAAGGCGACCACGAGGGTAACACACCATCTCGACTGAAGACTGAAGACCGAAGACCGAAGACTGGCAGCCCCTAGGGAACCACCCGCACCGCGATCTGCGCCCGCCCGTTCGCATGGGCGCCGGTCTGCGCGGCTTCACGCTCGGTCCATGCCATCGCGAAGCCCGAACGCCACGGCTCGATCGCGGGAATCAGCGCCCCGTCCTGCGTCTCGGTGAGGCGCTGCGGGCGCGCCTGCGGCCGACCGGATGGATCGAATGTCTGGACGTAGACCTCGTGTTGACCGACGGTGTCGTCGCACCACGCCAGGCCCACCCGTGGCCCGTTCCAGGTGACGTAGGCACCGATCGAGTGCCCCGGCGTCGAGGTGACGCGCGTGGTTTTTGCGGTGCTGAGCCCGTCGTGCCGCAGCAACTGCGAGGCGAGTCCCACGGCCAGGTAGACATCCTCGTTGGTGTCCACCGTGTCGAACCAGGTGATCGCCACCCGATCGCCCGCCGGGCTCGCGTCCGGGTACTTGGAGGAGACGCCGTCGTCGGGGGTCAACCGCGTGACAGGCCTGGCAGACCCCACCTCTACGAGGAAGATCTCGTCGGACCGCGAGCCCACCTTCGCGTCGAACACGACCCACGCACGCGGCGCGACGGGCGTGGACCCGGGCGCCACGGCAGCGTTGAGATTCCAGGTCGTGCGGCTCGCGTCAGCGACCCGGCGGGCAGGTACGGCTACCTCTCCGGTAGCACGCCACCAGCCAGCCCACACGCCGGCGCGAGCCTTCTCTTCGTCCTGCACCCACGCAACGAAGACGAGGTCGCCGTCCACGCGAACCACGGGGTTGCGGCCGTTGGGGGCAAGCGTTTCGACCCAGCTTTGCTGGCCGTCGCGGGACCACCGGCCCATGCGTGGCACTAGCACGGCCTGAGAGGTCTTCTCGTACCAGCCGATGACGAAATCGCGCTCACCGAGAGCGTGCACGTCGGCCTCGAAGGCGTCGTGGTCGGTGCTGGTCAGGCGCCACTCGGGGCCGGCTGGGGTTGCGTCCGCCGACAGCGCCCGGGCGTAGATCTCGCTGTGGCCGTCACGTGTGTCGTACCACGCCACCACGAACCCGTCCTGGAATGTCGCGAGGCTCGGTTCGAGCGCCGCGCCGGGAGTCTGGGTGACGTGGGCGAGCGGCGGCGCGCCGCGACCATGGTTCAGCCCGGTACGAGGCGCCGGGCTGGACTGATCGGGCGAGGAAAGGCCGCAGGCCGACGCAACCGAGGTGGCGAAGAGCGCAACGGCGAGCGGCCACAGGTAGACGCCGCTCGAGTGGCCTTTCTTGCCTTGCACCGGTTGCTGGCGCCGATCGGATTCCTGCACGCGAGAGCTCAGTCGGACCGCGAGGGACATGGCCGTCGAGTTGATACTAGCGTGGCTCTCCCGAACCCCCTGAAGATTTGTCGGAACTGTGGGCCCATCGGCGCGTTACACCTCTACACCACCATCGGTATACCATGGTGTATCCATGCCGTTGAACATCAAGAACGACGAGGTCGAGCGCCTGGCAGCCGAGGTTGCGCGGCTAACCGGCGAGTCGAAGACCGAGGCCATCCGCCGCGCGCTCGACGAGCGCCGCCGGCGCCTGAAGAGCGCCTCGCCGCGCGCCCGCCGCGCCCGGGTGCTGCGTTTCCTCGAGGACAAGGTGTGGGCGAGCTTGCCGCCAAAGGAGCGCGGCCGCCGCTTGTCCCGCGAAGAAGAAGACGCGATCCTCGGCTACGGACCAGGCGGCGTATGACGCTCGACTCGTCCGCGCTGCTGGCGATTCTGTTCTCGGAAGCTGGTCACCTCGAGCTCATCGATCGCATTCTCGAAGCCGACCACGTCCGCGTGGGGTCGCCGACCCTGGTCGAGACCGTGCTGGTGCTGGCGGGACGGCGTCCGCGGCTGCCAGCGGCGCCAACCGTTGATGCTTTGGTCAAGGAGTTGGGTGTCACGGTCGTCGCGTTCGGCGAACGCGAATACGAGGCCGCGATCGATGCTTTCCTCCGCTTTGGCCGAGGCCGGCATCCGGCGAACCTCAACTTCGGCGACTGCCTGTCGTACGGGGCGGCCGCGGCGGCCCACGACTCCCTGCTGTTTGTCGGCGCCGATTTCGCGCGGACCGACATCCCCCGCGCGTGATCTCAGGGCACCGGCCGCGACGGCCACGGCTGAGACCTTGATCGGTTGCGCCGCGCGGCTGGTGCCGGCCGGGCCTCTGAATTCGGCGTCGTCGATCTGGATCGTAGCCCGCACTGGACTTGCGGCGCCGTCGCGCGCGCCCGCCGGTGACAGGTCGATGCGCATCGTGCCGCTGACCGCCCGCCAGGTCTCCTGATGCTGGTCCTGGCCGATCGTCGTGACGTCCGAGCAGGCGCTCCAGCCACGCTGCCCCTGTTCGAACACGTTGACCACGACCTCGATCTCCGGCGGCAAGGCGGCCAGGTCGAAACTTCGCGGCGACGGGGTCTGCTCCAGGAAGAACCGGTCGGCGCGGATGGCAATCGACTCGGCGCGCTCGGCCGACCAGCCTGACAGCAGGATCCCTCCGCACGCTTGGGAGTCCGTGTAGGCGAACGATGGCGCGCGGCCGGGGTCCCGACGCCGTTTCCAATTGACCTTCTGGTCCGCGGCGCGCCGCCGTTGCAGCTCGTCTTCCCGTTCACGGCGCTCCACCACGTCCGGCACCCGTTCACGGGTCGCGTCGGTGCCGTTGAGGATGGCGAACTCCACCGATCCAGCCTCGTTCACTTCGAGCGTCACCAGCTCCCGGAGACGGACGGACACGTCGGAGGGCCGCGTCTCGCCGACGATCGTCGTCAGCGCTCCCTCTGCGACGGTCAAGACCTGCTTGTCCGCGATCTCCGCCAGCGTCCACGCCAGCTGCCAGCGGGCGTCCGGCAGCGGCACCCACGCGGCCACTTCGACGAAATGGCGCAGCGAGCCGGAGCCTCGTGGCCATTCGAGCACCGTGTGTTCGATCGGCAGGAAGACGGATCCGGAGCCGAGCGCCGCCTGGAGCGGAAACGTTTTCTCCTCGCCCTGTTGCGAAACAGTCGCCACGACCTCCTGCTTCTTGTTCGACAGTTCGATCGCCACCGAGCGGTCGGCGTCGAGGCTGAAGCGCGCAGGCGCGAACCCGTGGTTGACGCCGACGTTGGCCAGCATCACGCATTCGACGGGTCTGCTCGGGGTTGAGCCGATCCGTCATCTGCGCGCGGGCGAGCGGTTCAGCCAGCCGGGCGAACGGCCCGTGTCCCGCCATGAAGCCGCGTGTAGAGCGCGCAGGCGCGCGGCAGGTCCTGCGGCACGCCCAGGCCGTTCTCGTACAGCGTCGCCAGGAAGAACGCCGCCGCCTCGCTGACGCTCCCGTTCCAGTTGTCCACGAGCGGCTTGAGCAGCGTGGCGGCCTTCGTGTAGTCGGCGCGCACGACGGCTTCGATAGCCGCCGCGGTAGTCCGGGCCTCGTCGGGCCGTTCACCGCTGCGGGCCTCGGTCGAGACCGCTGGCGACTGGGCCGCCAAAAGGCCAGGGACGCAAACGACGAGGGCGGCGACAAGAACCAGCGTGCGCATGCCGTGGGCTCGAGGATTCCCGCGCAAATCGCCAGCCAGCCGTGAACCCCGCGCGACGCGGGGACTTTTTACGACTCTATGCTTGGCAGGATGTTACGGATCCGCTACGGCGCTTACGGATTCGTCAGTCTAGAACCTTCGGCCGGCCGGCCGCGACGGCCGGAATGTGCCCCGGCGCGGTGCCTGCCGCTGTTGCCGATGCCGGGGTGCGGCGCCTGGCCCGGCGCCCAGCGCCGCTCCGGCCGCGAAGCCGTCCACGGCCACCTGTTCGATTGGCGCTGGCAGGCGGCGCTGGATGTCGGCCAGCAGCGAACGGTCGGCGGCGGTGACCAGCGAGACGGCTCGACCCGCGTGTCCCGCTCGGCCGGTGCGGCCGACGCGGTGGATGTAATCGTCGGCGACGAGCGGCAGGTCGTAGTTCACGACCAGCGGCAGCTGCACGATGTCGAGGCCGCGCGCCGCGATGTCGGTGGCCACCAGCGTCGTGACACGGCCGGTCTTGAAGTCGAGCAGCGCGCGCTTGCGGGCGCCCTGACTCTTGTTCCCGTGGATCACGGCCACCTTGATGCCGGCCTGCTCGAGGCCGTCGCCGACGCGATCCGACCCGCGCTTGGTCTTGCAGAAGACGAGCGCCTGGCCGACCGGGGCCTGGGTCAGGACGTGAACCAGCAGGTCGCGCTTGCGTTCCTGCGACACCGGATGCATGCGGTGGGTCACCGTGGGCGCGACCACCTGGCCGTCCGATACGTCCACACGCGCCGCATCCCGCGTGAACTCGCCGGCCAAGGTAATGACCTCCTTGGAGAAGGTGGCCGAGAACATCAGCGTCTGGCGCGTGCGCGGCAGCGCGGGGATCACCTTCCTGAGCGGCGGCAGGAAGCCCATGTCCAGCATCCGATCGGCTTCGTCCAGCGTCAGGATCTCGATGGCCGACAGGTCGATCGTGCGCTGCTTCATGTGATCCAGCAGCCGGCCCGGCGTGGCCACCACGATATCGGTGCCTTGCTGCAGCGCCTTCTTTTGCGGTCCCATGGGCACGCCGCCATAGATGGCAGTCACGCGCACCCGCAGCGGTGACCCGTAGGTCGCGAGCGCCCGCTCGACTTGAAGTGCCAGCTCGCGGGTGGGGACGAGCACCAGCCCGCGCGGGGCACGCGTCGAGGCATGGCGAGTGCTGCGCAGGAGCAGGCGCTCGATCATCGGCAGCCCGAACGCGGCCGTCTTGCCGGTGCCGGTCTGGGCCCGCGCCAGGAGATCGGTGCCGCTGAGAACCAGCGGGATGGATTGGGTCTGGACCGGCGTGGGCAGGTCATAGCCCTTGCGGGCGAGCGGGTGACACAAGGATGGCGCGAGGCCGAGATCTGAAAAGGACATGGAAACACTCCCGAATTGGCTGGAGCGTTTCCCAAACGTCGCTGCAGACCACGTAAACGGACACGGTTCGCGGCCGGTACGGCGCGCGTCGTGCGAGCGGAGCCAGGTGCTCCGGGCGGATTTCGTATGGTGGCTGTGCTTGGCTTGAAGGGCGGCGAGCCTGGGAAGATCCGACGGACCATCGTAGCACGAGCGGCTCTTCTCCTGCTCCCGGCCTGTCGGGTGTGCGTTAACATCTCGCCCGGAGGCGGAGCGAGATGCGAGTCCTGTCAGGCGTGGGCATCGCCGGCCTGTTGGCCGTCACAGCGGCGGCGCAGCAAAATACGCCGCCGGCGTTTCCGCCCGGCTTTGTGGATCCCGCGCCCGTCCTGGCTGCCGCGGCCAAGGAGATTGGCGAGGCCAACCTCCAGTGCGTCACCTTTTCTGGCACCGGCTACGCCGGCGCCGTGGGGCAGGCCTTCGAGTCCGGCGTCAACATCGACTGGCCGCGTATCGACTCGCTGGCCAACTACCGCCGCAGATCAACTACGCCACGCGCACGATCGTGGAGGAGTTCGATCGCAAGCCCGGGTTGAACCCGGCGTCGTGGAAATACGGGCTCGGCTGGCAGGACGGCACGCCGATCCAGAAGAACCTGCACCAGACCTTCATCGTCAGTGGCGATCACGGTTGGCACATCGACGGGACCGGGGGTGCGCCCGTCGCGATGTCGCCCGAGGACGTGTCGCTCGGCCAACTCGAGATCTGGATGAACCCGCACGGCTTCATCAAGGCCGCGCGGCTGCCCGGCGCGAACCCGAGAGCCGTGTGGCGGTGGGAACTGGGCGAGATGGGGCGCGACGGTCCGACCACCGTGCCCGACAGAGTCCACGTGGTGTCGATCACGTTCGGCAAGTACCGGATCGACGCCACCGTGAACAAGCAGAACCAGATCCAGCGGATCCACACGATGGTGGCCGAGCCGGCGCTCGGCGACTTCAACTACGAGCACGAGTCCACCGATCAGCAGACGTTCGGCAGCGTGAAGTTCCCGATCGCCTGGCACTCGCACCAGGGCTGGGACGACAACTTCGGCTTCGAGAACGTGACCGCCGGGCACAACGCGTTCGGCGGAAACTTCTCGAAGGTCGAGCCCAACAATTGCGGCGCGCGGTGGCGGTTCCGGAATCGGTGCGCGCGGCGCAGCCCGGGCCGCCGGCGGTGACCGTCGAGAAGCTGGCCGAGGGTGTGTATCTGCTCGGCGGCGGCCCGGCGAACAGCGTCGCGATGGAGTTCCGGAACTTCGTCGCCGTGTTCGAAGCGCCGACCAGCGAAGCGCGGAGCCTGGCCGTGATCGAGCAGATCGCCAAGCTGATGCCGGGCAAGCCGATCCGCTACCTGGTGAATTCGCACCAGCACTTCGACCACATCGGCGGCATCCGCACCTATCTGCACATCGGCGCCACCATCGTCACGCAGCGGAAGAACATCACCTTCCTGAATCGCGACGTCTTGAATTACCGCCCGCGCACCGTGCTGCCCGACATGGTCAGCCTGTGGCCGCCGACCGAGGTGGCCGAGGGCTACAACTACGAGAGCTTCAACGAGAACTACGTCATCACCGACGGCTCGCGCCTGCTGCAGGTCTATTACGTGCAGCCGCTGCGGCACGCCGAGGGTATGGCGATGGCCTATCTGCCAGGCGAGAAGATCGTCATGCAGGCCAACCTGTTCGACACGCACGAACCGGCGCCAGCCGCGCCCACGCCGGCAATGACGACGCTCTACCGCACGATGCGGACGCTGAATCTGGACGTGGCCACGATCGCGCCGGTGCACGGCAAGCCTGTGCCGATGGCCGCGTTCATCAAGGCGATGGGGTCGGCCGCCACGGAATGCCCCGCGGCTGGCGCAGGCGGTTCCGTGGTGTGGGGACCCTGCCGATAACGCCGAGCCCGCCGCAGATCATCAAGCAGCTGACCCCAGCGCGTAGCGAGGTTGTCAGCGGCCTGGCGGCAGGTTGGCGCCGCCGCCCGGTCCGGTCCCGCCCCCGCGAGGCGCAGGCGGTGGCAGTGGCATGGCCGTGCCGTTACGCAGCGAGCCGTCGAGCGGACCGGGCTGGAGGTGCCCGCCGTCGTTGGCCTGGTTGAAGTCGGTACACGCGTACTCGCCGATTTCCCAGTCCGCCGGCGAGAGCGGCATGATCCAGCCGTTGCTCCATTGCTTCGTATAGAACTTGGGGTCGTCGATAGTCGCGTCGTAGCGCAGTTGATCGGCGCTGACGCGGCGGAACCGTTCGATCACGTGCAGCGCGTCGCTGTGTCGGTTGCCGTGGTCGTCGAGCCAGGTGCGGTCGGTGAGCCCGATGGTGTCGATGACCAGTGTGTCGCCGTCCCACCGGCCGACTGAGTGGCCCATGAGCGACGGCAGAATCTCCTTGGGGTGGGGCCGGCCGTCGGTGTGGATCAGCCTGAAGTTGTGCATGTATTCGTAATGGAAGATCACCTTGTCGGGCAGGTGGATGATCTGCACCGGGTAGGGCGAATTGTTCACCCGCGGCACGCCTGGGAATACGCAGCGGCTGGTTGGGTCGATCTCGTTCCATACGTCGTTGTAGACCTTCAGCCCCGCCGGGGTGAACGGCAGCGGCTGGATGCCGAGCGCCATGTTGGTGCCACCGTGCGGGCGCTTGTTCCACACGCCGGAGAGATCTGCCTTGCCCCATGCCGTGCGCGGTACAGGCGTGCCATTGGGCTCCGGTCCGGCCTGAACGTAGGGGCGTGCCGCTTGCGAGCCACGACTGCTCTGCGCCGTCACGGTCCATCCGAAGCGTGCTTGCGACGACGACGCTGGCCCCGGCTGACGCCGCACACCACCTTGCGAGACAAGTCGTGTCCATGTCGCCTCCTATCGAACCGTGCCGGCCGGTGCCCCGCCGGGCCCGCCGTCGTTGGCGCCGGCAAAGACGCGGCGGCCCTCGCCGGTTTTTATCACCCGCATGTTGCAGACCGGCTTTCCGTCGCGGGCGGCGAACCCCTCGACCGAGATTTCGTCGCCCTGTTTCAACGTGTCGGGTCGCCAGCCTTGGCGGAAGAGTTGGATGGGCGCGCCGCCCTCGCACCCCCAGTTGGTGACCTTGTCGCCGTCCTTGACGTCGAGGAATACCCAAATGTGCGGGTTGCGGAACTCGACCTTCGTCACGGCCCCTGTGAAGGTCACCGGTTTGTTCACGTCGTAAGTGGCGGCAAACGAGTGGTGCGCCCGCAGCGGCGCGGCCACGATCAGGACGGTCAGCAGACTCAAAAGCGTTCTCATCTCTGGCACCCCCGAATCGCGTCGAGTTGGATGGGCGACGCGAGTGTACTAAAAGACATCGAGGTCGTGCGCCTCGACCACCGGCCGGGGGTTAGAACTGCCGCATCTCGCCCAGCGCCACCTCTTCGTCGCCCGAGGTGCCGCAGTTGGTGCCACCTGATCGCAGCCCGGGTTGGCGCGGTGGTAGAGACGAGCGCTCGGCCTGTTCTTCGCGATATCGGCCAGCTCGCGCGAGGAGGTGTGGTATGCGCGGCGGCACTCACGCCACGGCGGCGTCACTTTCTCTGTACGACGGCGGAGAAGAAGGAGGGCGAAAGAGTGCGTGGGGGCCGCGACCAGTTCATCTCGGCCGCGGCGACGAATTGGGCGGTCCAGGCGCTGATTCCGGCCGCGGCCCGCGAACCAGCACCTGGCAATTGACCCCGACACGGCCGTGACCGGCCCCGGCGATACGCCGGCAGCCGGTCACGGCGTCACACAACCGGGCTGCGGCCCTGGATCATGCGGATCAGCACGACGGCGATGGCCAGCACGAGCAGCAGGTGGATGAAGCCGCCCAGCGTATACGAGCTCACCATGCCCAGCAGCCACAAGAGCAGCAGCACAATCAGAATCGTGTTCAACATGGACTAATCCTCCTCGGCGTACGCTTCGATTCGATCCGACATCAGCTCGCGGGGCCGGCGCGGTGGGCACGCTGCGCGGCCCGTGTCCACGAACTCGCGGGCGCTGGCCTCCAGGCCCTCCGCCGCGCGCTCGACCTGCTCCTGCAGGTTTTCGACCTCGACGCCCGCACGATCCGCCAGCTCCCGGTACCGCCTGGCCAGCGCGTCGCGCAGCGAGCCGACCGATTCGCCAAGCTCCTCGCGGAGCTGCGTGCCGGTCTTGGGCGCAAACAGCAAGGCCAGTGCGCCGCCGATGACGGCTCCGGTCAAGATGCCTGAAGTAAATCCGTACGATGGATCGTGGCGATCGTGCAGCATGAGTCCTCCTCGCGCGTCGGGGTTCGAAGCGTCTCGACTTCGAAAGAGCACGGAGCGTGCCAGAGTGCGGACGGTCGGTGGAGGTTGGTGGGGGACTATCGGTGAAGGTTGGTGCCGACTATCGGTGGAGGTTGGTATTAGTTGGGCCGTTCCTAGCTCGAGTGTCGCCAGCTCAGCGAGGCGCGCGCAGTGCGAACGACACCAGCGAGTTGCCGGCGATGGTCGCGATGTATTGCTGGCCGTCCACCTGATAGCTGATCGGCGCGTTGACGATCTGGCCGCCGAGACTGGCCTTCCACAGCAGCGCTCCGGTACGCGCGTCGAGGGCATGGAAGTGCCCCTCGCGGCCGCCGGTGAACAGCAGGTCGGTGGCCGTGGTCAGGATGCCGCTGTCGGTGACGTCGAACTGATCGAACTTCCACTTCTGCTGACCGGTGCGCGGATCCAGCGCGATCACCGCGCCATGGCCCACGGCATCGGTCCAGTTGTTGATCGGGCTGCGGCGGCCGATGCCCACGGCCGGCGCATCGGGCACCGGCGTCACCACGCGATGGCCGCCGCCGGCGAAGTTGCGGCCGAGCTCGAACTCCTGGTGCTCGCGCCGGTAGTAGGACGCGTAGCCCTCCCAGGCGGACACGTAGAAGAGGCCAGTGCGCGGGCTGAACGACGGCGAGTACCAGTTGGTGCCGCCCTGGTTGCCCGGCCAGGTGGCGGAGCCCGGCGGCTGTGGCGTCTGGATCGGGCGGCCGTTCGGATCGAGGCCGCTGGCCCAGTTCACTTTCACGAACGGGTTGCCGCGCAGGAACTTGCCGGTGGCCCGATCCAGCACGTAGAAGAAGCCGTTGCGGTTGGCCCACAGCATGACCTTCGCCGGCGCGCCGTTGATGGCCAGATCCGCCAGCACCGCCACCTGCACGGCGTCGTAGTCGTAGGCGTCGTTGGGCGTGAACTGGAAGTGCCACTTCAAGGCACCGGTGTCGGCGTCGAGTGCCACTACCGAGTCGGTGTAGAGGTTGTCGCCGGGACGTTGATCCGGGTTCCAGTCGGGCCCAGGGTTGCCGACGCCCCAGTAGGTCAGGTTCAGGTCAGGGTCGTACGAGCCGGTCACCCAGATCGAGCCGCCGCCGTGCTCCCAGGCGTTGCCGGCCCACGTGTCGCTGCCTTTCTGGCCCGGGCGCGGGATGGTTTCGAAGCGCCAGGCTTCCTTGCCGGTCTTGACGTCGTAGGCCGCCACGAAGCCGCGGATGCCGTACTCGGCGCCGCCGACGCCAATGACCACCTTGTCCTTGATCACGAGCGGCGATAGCGTCACCGAGTAGGCGAGCTTCGAGTCCGCGACCGCGATGTTCCAGATTGGCTGGCCGTTCTTGGCGTCGATGGCGACCAGGTGGGCGTCCAGCGTGCCCATGAACAGCGTCTCGCCGTGAATGGCGACGCCGCGATTGTTGGCGCCGCAGCACACGCGCTGATCCGGTGAGTTGGCGTAGCGGTACTGCCAGAAGACGCGGCCGGTCTTCGCGTCGAGCGCCAGCACGTCGTTGGGCCGCTGGGTGACGTACATGATGCCGTCCACGACCAGCGGCGTCGACTGCCACGCGCCCAGTACCTGGCCCTGCAGCACCCACTTCTGCTCGAGGTCGCGGACGTTGAGCGGCGTGACCTGCTGCAGCGTCGTGTAGCGCTGGCTCGCGTAGCCGCCCGAATAGGTCAGCCAGTTCTGGGGTTCCTGCGCGGCGCGCAGCAGGCGATCGGGGGTCACCTGGGCGGCAAGCCGCGGCGCGATCGACGCGCCGAGGAGCAGCGCGGCGACGAGCTGCAGCACGCGCGAGAACCGGAGCGTCGAACGCGGCATGGTCACAACCCCTTCAGCGTGGTCAGGTAGGCGATCACGTCGGCCAGCTCGTCCGCGGTCAGCCGGCCTTGATAGGACGGCATCGTCGCCGTGGTTTCGACCACGAACTCCTTCAGGTCCGCCTTGACCAGCGAGTGCAGGCGCTCCTGGGTGTCGATCAGCTGCACGGTGTAGGTGTCTTCGTTCAGGCGCCGGCCGCGGATGGTGCGGCCATCCTTGGTCACGATGCGGACGGGCCGGTTGATCGGCAGCAGGGACTCGGTCGGGTTGAGCAGCGTGCGCTGCAGCGACGCCAGCGTGCGAATCGCGCCGATCTCGCTCAGGTCGGGCGCGACGCGCGGACCCTGACCCTTCACCCGGTGGCACTGCGCGCAGACCGCCTTGCCCTCGAACAGCGCTTTACCCCGCTCGGCGTTGCCGAGGCGCACCGACGCCGACGCCGCGTCGAAGCCCGCCCGGATGAAGGCGATGATGCCCGTGAGCTCGGCCGGCTGCAGCTTGAAGCCCGGCATGCCGGCGCCCGCGATGCCCGAGGTGATGATCCTGGCGAGGTCGTCGTCGGACGACGAGCGCCGGAAGCGGCCAAGTCGCAAATCGATGCCCGGCACCCCGTCGCCGGTGGCGCCGTGACAGACCTGGCACTGCGGACCGTAGAGCCGCTGGCCCGCCTCCACGTCGGCGCGCGTGTAGGTGTGGTCCTGGGTGAGCGCCTGCGCGTCGAGCCGGACGGCACCCACGCACGCGCCCAGAACGGCGAGCCACGACAGGGTTCGGATCATCAAGGTGGTGAGATTACCCGATTCTCTGCTGTGACCTGCGACTATACCTCCGCCGCGGCACTGTAGAATGCCTGCGCTCGCCCGCGGTGCGGGCGGCGAGGAGACGTCGTGGCAACAGCCGAGACTCTGACCACCCCGGGTGCCGCTCTGGACGACGCGGCGCACCGGCGCATGATGCGCCGGGCCGATCATCGCGTCCGCCGCCGGCACCACCATCGAGTGGTACGACTTCTTCCTCTACGGCGTCGCTGCCGCGCTGGTGTTCCCACGCCAGTTCTTCCCCGGCAACGATCCCTACACCGGCACGCTGCTGGCGTTCTCCACCTACTTCGTCGGCTTCGTCGCACGGCCGTTCGGCGCGGCGCTCTTCGGCCACTACGGCGACCGCATCGGCCGCAAGGCCGCGCTGATTGCCACGCTGGTCCTGATGGGCGGTGCGACGATGGGCATCGGGCTGGTCCCCAACTACGACAGCATCGGCATCTGGGGCGCGGTGCTGCTGACGTTCTTCCGCATCATCCAGGGCATCGGCGTCGGCGGCGAGTGGGGCGGTGCGGTGCTGATGGCCGGGGAGTGGACCGACCCGAAGCGGCGCGGCTTCACCACCAGCTTTGCCCAGCTCGGTGCACCGGCCGGCATGGTGCTGGCCAACGGCGCGTTGTCGGTGATGTCGTTCGCGACCAGCGAGGAGGCGTTTCTGAGCTGGGGCTGGCGCGTGCCGTTCATGCTCAGCGCCGCGCTGGTGTTCGTGGGCCTGTACATCCGCACCGGCGTGCTCGAGACGCCGGTGTTCGCCAAGCTGCGGGAGCAGGGCCGGGTCGAGAAGGCGCCGGTGGTGCAGGTCGTGAAGGCCCACTGGCGCGAGCTGATTCTCACCGCGCTCCTGCGCAGCGGCCAGCAGACGCCCTTCTATATCTTCACCACCTATGTCTTGACCTATGCCACGCAGACGCTGGGCATGAGCCGGAGCCTGGTGCTGGGCTTCGTGATGGTGCAGGCCGTGATCTCGACCTGCGCGATCCCCTACTTCGGCCACCTGTCGGACGTCATCGGGCGGCGCCGCATCACGGCCATCGGCTGCATCCTGATGCTGGTGTTTCCGTTCATCTACTTCGGCATGCTGGACACGCGGAACACCTGGCTGGTCTTCATTGCCATCGCGCTCGGGTTGCCGAGCCAGGACCTGCAGTACGGGCCGCAGGCGGCCTTCATCGCCGAGCGCTTCCCGGGCACGCTGCGCTACAGCGGCGCCAGCCTGGGCTACCAGCTGGCCTCGCTCACCGCCGGCGGCCCGGCGCCCATCATCGCGCTCTATCTGTACCAGACATTCCAGACCTCGATGGCCGTGGCTGCCTACGTGTCCATGACCGCGCTCGTCAGCCTGATCTGCGTGTGGCTGTTGAAGGACCAGGAGTCGTTGGATCACAAGTAGGCTCGGTCTACGGTCTACGGTCTACAGTCCTGCAGCGCACACCTTGACTGCGCCTCGCAGGTCGCTCACCTATCTCGCGCCAACTTGTTCCTGGTAGAGCCCAGAGACCGTGGCCCGGAGCCCGGAGACCGACGAGCCCGTTATACTCCCAAAAGCGGGCATGGCTGGCGACATGGACGGATCGGGCAGGCGTCGGCGCGGACGGGAAGTTGTGGTGACAGGGGCGGGCGTGTTGTGCCACATGGGCGACGACCTGCCCGCGCTCGAGGGCATGCTGCGCGAGGGCAGGGGCACACCGTTCCAGCCGTACCCGCCGGCCGTCGACATGAACGGCCGCTGTCAGATCGCCGGCATCTATCCCGGCGAACTCACCGATGAGGACATCGGCGTCAGCAAGGCGCAGGGCCGATTCATGGGCCGGCAGTCACGGCTGGCGCTCGCTGCCGCGCGCCGGGCGCTGGCGCAGGCGGGCCTGACGCGGCGCGACTTCGCGGTGGTGGTGGGATCGGGTGCCGGCGACGTCCGGACCCACGTCGAGATCCAGGACAGGCTCAGCGAATCCAGGAACATGCGGCGCATCCTGCCGACCGTGGTGCCGCGCCTGATGGCGTCCACGGCGTCGGCGAACCTCGTGAACGTGCTCGGCTCCACCGGCCCGTCCTTCACGACCAGCGCGGCGTGCGCCGGCGGCGCCTACAACCTGCTGCTGGCGGCGATGCTGATCGAGAGCGGGCACTGCGACGTGGCCGTGGCGGGCGGCTGCGAGGAGACCGATCCCCACTTCCATTCCGGGTTCGACTCGATGCGCGCCTACAACTCCGAGGACAACGATCACCCGGAGCGCGCGTCGCGTCCCTATGCGGCCGATCGCAAGGGGTTCATCTTTGCCGAAGGCGCGGGCGTGGTGGTGCTGGAGTCGCGCGCGGCGGCCGAGGCGCGCGGCGCCGGGATTCTGGGCGTCGTGCGCGGGTGGGGCATGTCGAGCGACGGGGAAGGCGACATGGTGGCGCCCTCGTCGGATGGCGCGCGCCGTTCGATCGAGGCCGCGCTGGCGCACGCGGGGCTGCCGCCCGACGCGATCGACTACGTGAACACGCACGGCACCTCCACGCCGGCGGGCGACGTGTCCGAGGTGCGCGCGATCCGCTCGGTCCTGGGGGGCGTCACGTCGCCTACTCGTCCACCAAGGGCTACACCGGGCACACGGTGTCGGCGGCCGGGGCGATCGAAGCGATTTTCACGCTGGCGATGCTGCGCGGCGGCTGGCTGGCGCCGTCGATCAACGCGAGGCCGCTCGACCCGGAGCTGGAAGCCTACCCGCCCGTGCTCGAGCCCACCGCGCGTCCGCTCCGTCACGCGCTCTCGAATTCGTTCGGGTTCGGCGGCACCAACGTGACGCTGGTGCTTGTCGTCGCCGGCGGCGTAGGAAGTCCAGCGAGGAACCATGCGTCAGGTGGCGTCGTCGGTGGTGATCGGATTCGGCCGCTGATGCCCGCTGCGCCGCCGACTTCGCCGCGCCGGCCTGGCGCTGGCGCTGCTGTGGGTGCTCGAGCCCACGCTGGCGCTCGCGCAGGCGCGTGGGCCGGCCGCTGCGCCACGTCCGGTCAACAAGGGGCTGATCTGGACGGTGGAACGGGACGGCAAGACCAGCTGGCTGGTCGGGTCCCTCCACCTGCTGCCGCCGGAGGCCTACCCGCTGCCTGCGGCCGTGGAGGCGGCGTTCCAGTCGGCGGACACGTTGATCGAAGAAGCCGACCCCGACGAGCTGAGGACGCCCGAGGCGGCCGCAGAACTGCTGAAGCGCGCGTTCTTTCCACCCGGACAGACGCTGCAGGCAACGGTGGCGGCCTTCCACGTACAAAGTGATCGTCGAGCGCGCAACCCAGGCCGGCCTGCCCCTGGAGGCGGTACAGCGGATGCGTCCCTGGATGGTGGCCGTCACCCTGGCGGCGCTGGAGATGCAGTCCGCCGGCTTCGACCCCGCGCTCGGCATCGACCGCCATTTTCGCGATCGCGCGGTGGCCATGAAGAAGCCGGTGCGCACGCTGGAGGCGGCGCTCGACCAGGTGGCCATGCTGGAGGCGTTGGGTCCGGCGCTCCAGGATGCGCTGGTCATCGAGGCGCTGCAGGGCGCGTCCACCGAGGTCACGCAGGTGCGCACGCTGATGACGGCGTGGCAGGCGGGTGACACCGCGGTGATCGAGCGCCTCCTGGTGGACAGCGCGAAGGACTCGCCGGCGATTCACCAGGTCCTCTTCATCGACCGGAACAAGCGGTGGGTGCCGAAGATCGAGGAGTGCCTGGCTGCCGGCCGGTGCATGGTGGTCGTCGGCGCCGGCCACCTGGTGGGCACCGACGGGCTGGTCGATCTGCTGAGCCAGCGCGGCTATCGTCTGACCCAGCGCTGAAGGAGCGGGCTCGTGCTGCAGGTGCGGGACGCACGCGAGGAGGACCTGGCTGGCGTCCTGGCGATCTACAACGACGTCATCGCGACTACCACGGCCGTATATCGCGACGATCCGGCCACGCTCGAGGATCGCCGCGAGTGGTGGCAGGCTCGCGCCGCGCATGGCTATCCCGTGCTGGTCGCGGTCGAGGAGGGTGAGGTAGTCGGGTTCGCGAGCTTCGGTGATTTTCGCGCCTCGCCCGGCTACCGCTATACGGTCGAGCATTCCGTGCATGTCCGGGCCGACCGGCGCGGCAGCGGCCTGGGGCAGGCGCTGATGCAGCCGCTGATCGCGCGCGCCCGCGCGCTCGGCAAGCATGTCATGATGGCCGGTGTGGATGCCGACAACGCCAGCTCCATCCGCTTCCACGAGCGGCTGGGCTTCGAGCGCGTCGGGCACCTGCGCGAGGTAGGCTTCAAGTTCGGCCGGCGTCTGGACCTGGTGTTCCTGCAGCGGCTGCTTTGAGAGGGAGGGTACAGAATCTGAGGCCCGACCCCAATACGAGTCTGTAATGCACATCGACATCTGGTCGGATGTTGTCTGCCCTTGGTGCTACATCGGCAAGCGCCGCTTCGAGACGGCGCTCGAGTCGTTCGACGCGCCCGGGGGCGCGACCGTCGTGCACCGGTCGTTTCAACTCGATCCCTCCCGGCCACTCGGCCAGACCCACAACCGCCGCCAGATGCTGATGACCAAGTACCGCTTGTCAGCGCAGCAGGTCGAGGCGATGGACGCGCAGATGGAGCAGCGGGCGGGGGCCGACGGCTTGGAGTTCCACCTGCGCCCCGAGGGCGTCACCGGCAACACGCGGCTGGCGCACGAGCTGGTGCACCTGGGTCGCGCCCAGGGCGTCGGCGACGCCGTGATGGAGCGGTTCTTCCGGGCGTATTTCACCGAAGGCCGGTCGGTGTTCGATCCCGAGTCGCTGGTGACGCTGGCCGCGGAGGCGGGCCTGGACCCGGCGCGCATCCCGCCAGGCGCTCGAGGAGGGGACCTACACCGCCGCCGTCGCCGCCGAGGGCGAGCAGGCGCGGCACCTCGGTGCCAACGGCGTGCCGTTCTTCGTCATCGACTCGCGCTTCGGCGTCTCGGGCGCGCAGTCGGTCGAGGTGTTCCGCGACGCCCTGGCCCGCGCCGCGTCGGCGGCGGCGCCGGAAGCGCGCCGCGCCTGACGCCGCCGGCTCGCTACTTCGTGCCGGCGGGCCGGCCGGCCAGCACCTTGCGCGTCGTTTCCAACGTGAAGGTCAGCGACTCGCGGGGAATGCTGGTCACGAACGGGCCCACCACCCAGCCTAGCCCGAAGGGGATCCCCCGCGTCAGCGACACGGCCTCGCACTGGATATAGGTCCCGCCGTCCCGTTCCAGGAAGCGCCAGTAGGTGTAAAGCCGCCACAGATACCCGCCGTCGCGCCCGACCGGCAGTTCGCGCTCGGACGGCGTATCGGGATCGTCCACTTCGGCAATCCGTGTGCTGTAGATGCGGCTCTCCGCCCGGTCCGGCGCCGGTGACGAAAACCGCGCTTCGTGCTCGGAATTCACCACCACGGTGATGACCTTCGTCATGGCGAATCGGAGATAGACGCGAAAGACGTCGCCTTCTCTCGACAGAGTGCGCGAGCGCGCCACGTTCGGGCTGTAGATCATCGCGTGCTTGTCGTAGTCCTGAAGGAGGGCGACGGCCTGAGCCACGGTGGCGTTCGGTACCCAGGCGGTGCCTCGCCAATGGTGGACGAGGCCGCCAGGCGCCTCCAGCGTCTTGCCAGCGTCCTTGGTCTGGCCGCGCTCGATTACCAGCTCGCCGCGGCGCAGTGACGCCAGCGCCGCACGTCGCTCCGGCTCGGGCAGGGCATCCACCACCAGGAACTGGGGCCTGGCCTCGGTCTGCGCCTCCGTCACCCGAATGTAGCGATCGAATGCGGCGACGGTGCGGGGCTCGAGGTCGGCCCCGAGCGCCGGGACAGCGACGGCGAGCAGCAGGCACACGGACGACGGCAGGGCGGGGGGATGGGCCACGAAGCCTCCTTTGCGATGCGATCCGCTCAGTTCGCGGGTGATTCGATTGCCGTCGAGGTGTTCACGGTGAACTTCCGGTAGTTCGAGAACTCGAACGATCCGCCTTCCCGGAGCCGCTTGAGCAGCAGCACCCGGGCGCTGAACACGTATTCGGCCCGCGCGGGCAGCCAGGCCTCGCCGTTGACCTTGCGCCGGGTGAACGACACCGTGGTCCCTTTGTGCACGCGGGCCAGGAGCCCCAGGCCGATGGAGACGGTATCGACGGCTTCCACGTCCAGCCGGGCCAGCTCGAAGTCGGATTCGCTGACCCAGGCGCGGCCGCGGAATGCCTTCAGCATCCGGCCTTCACGCGTGCGCGGTTTCGCGTCGCGGCGGGGCTGCAGCGAGAACGCGATGGTGTCGTGGCCCTCCAGTTGCTCGCGTCCCAGCATCGCGATGTCGTAGACCACGAACACGTCGTCGACCAACTCGGCGCGCTCGCGCCGGTCGGCCGCCCGCTGGCGCTCGACGCTGACTCTGTCCTCCGGGGTCTGCGCGGACACGGTGCGCGCGATGCGTTCGGCTTTCTTCCGGCGCTCGTCGTCGGCCTTGCGCAATTCCGCGTCGGGGACCCGCTTGCCATCGCGTTCCATCACGCGCTCCCAGCGTTCGTCCTCGCCCGGCAGGCGGGGATAGCTTTCGAGCACCGTGACCGATTCGTCGCGTCGCCGGCCCTTGCCGTCGATCGACGTGCGGCGGCGGGTCTCGACGATAGCTGTAGCCGAACTGTCTCGAGGCATCGGTTTCGAGGTGCGCCCGCACCTGCTTGAGGAAGGGCTCGAGGGCGGGCAGCGGGCGATCCTGGGTCGAGGCCGGCGCGGCCAGCGCCAGAACGGCAGCCGCGATTGCCGCGGCCCTACTCGTCCCCACGAGACACCTCGACGGTCCGGTACTCGCCCCGGCCGGAGACACGGACCTGCCACGGGTTGCAGCACACTTCACAGTCCTGCACCAGCGTCCCGCGCACGTCCGGCTCCACGTAGATCTCCACCGCCTCGCCGCAATAGGGGCAGGTGACGGTGAATTCGGACTCCATGCCTTCATTGTCCACAATCGCGTCCACAAAAGGGACAACCGAGTCGCACCACTGCACGCCGGTGCGCTAAGGGCCGCCTTCCCACACGTCGATAAGTCCAGGTGATGACTCGCCTGAAATGCGGCCTGGTGGCCGTCCTGCTCGCCGTTGCCACCGCCGCCGGCGCGCAGACCGTTCAGTCCGAGGCCGATTTCGCCGGAGCCCGCCGGCCGGCCGATCACGCTTGGCAGCGTCCAGGTGTATCCCTCGATCTCGCTGCGCGAACGTGGGCCTCGACTCGAACATCTACAACGCGTCCCGCCGGCGAGCGCGAGGACTTCACCTACACGGTGGCCCCGGGCGTGCGCACGGAACTTCCGCTCGGCGACGCGCGCCTGGTCGGCACCGGTGGCCTGGGGTTCGTGTTCTTCCAGAAGACCAAGGATCAGCAATCGCTGAACGGCGCCGCCAGCGGCTTGTTCGAGGTGCGCGAGGGGCGCATCCGACCCTCGCTGCAGGGCGGCTTCTCGCGCAGCCGCGAGCGGCGCGGCGACGTGGACGTGCGGGCGTTGAGTGTGTCGACCAACGGCCGCGCGGGCGTGGACGTGGGCGTGAGCGGCATCACGTCACTGACGACCTGGGTGATGCGAGAGAAGACCGACTATGCCTCGGGCGAACGGTTCCTCGGCCGGGACCTCTCGGATCAGCTGGATCGCGAGACGACGACGTTCGCGGCGGGCGCCCGGTTCGACCTGACCCCGCTGACCTCGGTGGTCGCGGCGGCCGCGCTCGAGCAGGTGCGCTTCACGGTGAACCGCATCCGGGACGCGGACAGCTGGAAGCTCGCGCCGACGGTCAGCTTCGCTGAGGGCGCCATCCTCAACGGCCAGGCGTTTGCCGGCATGCGCGACTTTCGCCCGCTTACCAACGCCATGCCGCCGTTCCGTGGGCTCATCGCCGGCGGCGATGTCCGGTTCAGCGTCGCCAGCGTCACCCGCTTCGAGCTGCGCGGCAACCGCGACCTGGTCTATTCCTACGACGAGCTGCAGCCCTATTACCTCGATTCTGGGGGCCAGCTGACGCTCTACCAGCGCGTCGTCGGCCCGGTCGACGCCATCGCGCTCGTCGGGCGCCGCGTCTTCCGCTATGAGACCCTGACCGGCGTCACCATCCCCGGGCGCGTCGAAACGATCACAC